>JAQYWK010000002.1:0-784813 GCA_030145055.1 Desulfovibrio sp. | reverse complement strand
CACTCATGTGAGCCTTTCTTCACAGCGTAATATCCTTACTTTGAAGCACCCTAGGAAAAATATTTGCTAATGGCAACTTATCGATAACTAGGAATTATAGATGAAAGACCACACCTTCATGACAGATCCTCAAGTCGAGAAATTGCGTTCACTCATTACAGCTGTTCGGAAAGGCGCAAAGAATATTGCTGTTGTAATACTCGCCGAGGATGCTGACATTATTGATAAATGGCCTGCGTTAAAACAAGTTCGTTTTCTCGAACGCCTTGATAGCGATGCAGAGCTCAACCGCATAGTTAAAATTTTTCATAAAAACGACATTGCGTGCCGAGTGGTTTACGGACTTAAAGAGTTTATTAAACTAGCTCTTGAAGATCGACTTTTCCCTTCTTCGGCAGGTATTAAGGTGGTGCTAGACAAAACAGAAGGTGGTGGACACCGCGATGGATTTGGTCCTGCCAGACGTTCAACGGGGGCTCTTTTATGCAACCAATTCGGCTACCATTACAGTCACAGTGACGCGTATTCTGCTGCGATCACTAGACATAAACATCATCAAGCGTTGCTTATGCAGATGGTGGACATTCCTGTCCCGCAAACATGGTCCTACGATACTCGCCTTAGATGGATTACTGGCAAACCAGCTTTCGGCACAAAAGTCATTTGCAAGTCGACTTATGAAGCTTGGAGTATCGGGGTTAGCGAGAAAACCACTGGTCCATTTAATGAAACCCTAGAACGAGAGATCAAGTTGCTAGCCGAAGAGATAGGACAGCCTGTGTGTGTTCAGGAGTATATTGACGGCAAAGAAATATATTCCCTGATAATTGAAATGGATGAGCTTATTGTCGCAGGGCTAGCCGATGTAGAATCTTCCACAGGGCCTAAGCCAAACGGTTCCTATCTTGCTTTTGATGATCACTCCACGCCAGGGGGTATTGTCTATGCACAAATCGAAGGACTGTCTGCTGAAACAATTGAAAACATTAAAAAGGCTACGATTGACACCTTCCGACTTTTGGGTATGTCTGGTCACGGGCGTATCGATTTTCGCGTAAACAGTAGTGGCAGACCTTATATCATAGACATCGCGGACCACCCTGGAACATCGCCGCAGAGTTCTTTGGCGTTCATTCTCAAGCATGTCGGATTTAACCCCGATGAAATACCTATCCTATTGCTGGCGTTGAGTTTGAAGCGTAGTGATGCAATGCAAAGTAAATTAGCTCAAAACATAGACCAGAATTGAACGTCAGGCATGCGAAACCCTCGACCAATCTCCTGCCAGCAATGGCTAGAAGGATAATGATCTGCCTGAATTGAATATACATCCCATTCGACTGGAGACATTCGTAGACCTTGCTTGAAAGTATTCTCGATCAACTTATGGCGTTTCTGAAGCATTTGTCTAATTTCATAAGGATTATTATCGACCAAAACTTCAAGCTCTTGCCATTGGCACAAGCAATTCTGAGCATTCTCGCCTGCCAAATATTGGGCACAACACATGTTTGCTGAGACAAAATATAGGGGATTAGGCTCTGGGTCTCCGATCTCCAAGAGTTGTTCGCGCAATCTCTGAAAAAGAGTCTGCCCTTTTTGGAGGTCCCCATTAAGGCAGTAATATACAGCTAGGTGATTTTTGATATAATAAGGATCAGATGCTACCCCGTAATTTTCAATGACGCGGGTTTGCATTTTTATGGCACTTTTAACATTAATAGACTTCATTCTAAAGCGAGCCATGATATCTAAGGTATGAACCATATCACGTCTCGGAAAAATCATTCCTTCAAAACAGTCCGCTAATTCAATAGCTTTGCCAGCCTCCTTTACAGCCCTGCCATATTCGCCGTTTGCTATATGGAGCGCGGTAAGATTGTTCAAACAACGGAAATATTCAGAAGGTTCTCGGGGCGGCAATCCTGCGTCAGGTTCATGATATTTAACAGCTTTCCGCACTCGGTTTATGGCGATGTCTGGAAGAAGAAGACTTTCTGCGCTTCTTCCAATAGCGTGAATTAAAGATTCGGCTTTCTTGTCAAAATTTATCCTATTGGATAGGCTACGTACGATCTTCTCATCAATGGCTCTCGCTTTAGATTTGTCTCGGTTAAGTACAAGTGCTGATCTAAGAATAATTTGTAAACGTAACCCTTGTTCGAATTCTCTATCAATATGCTCTGTCCACCCCTCAAGACGAACAATCAGACGCTGTCGCCTGCTATTGCTACGCAAATTGAGTTCAATTAGAGAGCGTATGAACTCAATTTCTGCTAAAATGACTGATGGATAAGCTTGCCCAAGTCCTTCAATAATATAGCTAGCTTCGATGTTCTCACCACACGCAAGATGCTGGTATGCCTTTGAAAAATCCTTTGCAAGATCATCGTAACCAAAGTGACGCATTTGTTTCAATCCTTCAATGCAGATGGAGTCATCCCACGACCGTCCATTACGAAGGTTCTCGGTTACCGCTGCCACAAAAAGAGGTGAAGCTTCTTTATGGTTTTTAAAACGCATAAAATTTTCAGCGCGCCTGATATAATCTCCAGGAGTCAACGACCTTAAGCATTCGGCGAATGTTTTTCTTAATTGAATTTCTCTATCTTTCAAGCGAGATACGAAATATTTTTTAATGAAATCATGACGGAATTCAATTTGATCTTCGCTTTCATCAATAAAATTAAGTTTTCGACAAATCTCGATAGCTGCCCCCACTTGCTCGCAGTCATCACTCAAAAGACATTCCAATTCATCTCGGAGAGCATTGTTGCCAACGAGAGAAGCTGCTATCAGCAATCTTTCTGATACCCCTCCAAGTGCACCTATTTTACGAAGCCGTTCAAGAAATAGATCTTCTATAAAACGGCTCTCATCTCTTTCACGTAGGGATGTCAGTGTTGCACCATTTTCGGCAAGGAAGCTACATGCTCCGGTTAGAATAGAAAGGTGTCCACCACTTATGTCAAATATAAACTCTCTATCTTGCGAGGTGACTTGTTCTGGAAGACCTAAGGAGGGAGCAACTTCGCTTAATTCTTCCTTGTTAAAGTAGCGAGTTTGAATTGCTCGTCCGAATAAAGGTAGAGTATGCTTTTCGTATTCTTCACACCAGACAGGCCGCTGGTATGTGTCATCCGTAGTTACTGCAATTATGCGTAGCGTATCAATAAAAGGATAAGCTTTGCTGGCCATGCCTTTTAGCATGGATCGCAAAAGAGCAAGGGACCCTTTATCCCACCAATGTAAATTGTCTGCTACTAACAGGACAGGCCTTTCTCCTGCATCCTTAGCAATATCAAAGAGAATGGATTGTTCGTCTTCGGTTAAGAAAAGACCACTCCGTTTTTTTCTCGCAGCATATTGCTCTGCTGCTTCAATTGCTCCTCTCCCGTCTATTAAGCCGACAGAAGCTAGATGGACTGCACCCTTTGCAACAGATTTTCCTAGAGTTGCCAATGGAGAAAAATAACCAGTAGTCTCGGCCTGCACCCTCAGCATAGTGTACAAGTGACGGTTAGCTTCCCCTTCGTCGCCAACACCTCGGAAAGAGATACCACCACTTTTAGCAAACGAATCAGCAATATAGCGTGTAATCCATGTCTTTCCACTTCCCGGAGGGCCAGAAATTAGTGCCGTTTTGGATTTTCCAGAAATCAAATCTGAACCTAGCTGTTGAATTTCTGATGTAACCCCCATCGTATCCCAGAGGGTTGTAGTCAGTTGTAGCTGTTTCATCTATAATTCCTAGTTATCGATAAGTTGCCATTAGCAAATATTTTTCCTAGGGTGCTTCAAAGTAAGGATATTACGCTGTGAAGAAAGGCTCACATGAGTGTATATTTCTGTGACTGCAAGTGAACTATGTCCTAATAATGTTTGTATATTTCTTATGTCTACACCGTTTTCAAGAAGCATTGTCGCAATGGTGTGTCTAAACATATGTGGAGTAATATGTTCAGACACTCCTGCAATGGCGCAATACTTATTTATTATTCGTCGGACCGATTGGTCAGAAAGGGGATGACAGTCTCTATTTAGGAAAAACGATGTAGAATGAGGCAAGTACTCCTCATAAAGGTGAGCATACTCATTTAAAATGGCTAATGATTTTTTTTCACAAAGTGGTATTATTCTTTCTTTCTTTCCTTTTCCATGTATCTTGAGCACTTTATTTTTTAAATCTATTTCATTAAATGTAATGTTGCATAGTTCAGATACTCTTATTCCTGTTGAGAATAAAAGTTCTATTACTGCTATATCTCGTGTTGCTTCTTTGTATGCTCTACTATCTGGTAAAAATTTGTTTTTTTCTAAATAAGCGTATTTAATAATTCTATTTAGAGATGATTTGCGTATTATTTTTGGCAATTCTTTTGATCTATTCAATTTTAAATGTATTTTTCTAAATGGAGTTGTATTAATAATATCTTCACGTTCAAGGAAAGTGAAAAAAGATTTAAGTGTAGCAATCTTTCTTTTAATGCTTCTAGGTTTATATTTTGATGATAGGTATTTAATATATTCGCGAAGAAATTCTTTATATATATCTTCTACGCAGATATTAGGTGTAGTTATTTTACTTTTAAATTGATCTAGATCTTTTTCATATGCTTTTAAAGTCAGTTCAGAAAGGTTTCGTTCTAATTGACAGTGCTGTAAGAACATTTCTATAGCGTAATTAAGTTCCATATATAGTATCTCCTTTGATTTGACGTAATGTATGCGACAAAAGCAAAGAGTATACAATTCGTATATGTCTAATAATTTTAAGTATCTTGAGTTGTTTTGTCTAAGTTAGTCCCTAGAATGTTCAAGCATCTATGACGGTTCCCCCTCAGAGACCGTCATTCCTTACATTGTCATAGCTCTCCCTTCGACTTTTTTGATTACAGATTTTTTAACCACCTTCATAAATCCTGCAAGCTGATTTTTCACTTCTTCAAGTCCACTTTTCTGGTGAAGGTCATTAAAATCACTAAGTCCCTGTTCTAGATTCTTCGCAGCAAACTTTGGAACTATAGTCATTCCACCAACTGCTTTTGCTGCTGCCTCAGCCTTTTCTCTTCCCACATTGTTTTTAAGATGATGATCGTTGTCCCCAAGGACTGCAATTGGACTGTCGGGGTACTTCTCATGCAGTGCCTTTGCGACCGGCTCAAGATTCGATGCATCAAAGGCAACAATTGTCAGTTCTCCTGTGGCCATGTGGATGCTGGCCGCTGTTGCATAGCCTTCGGCTATGAGAATAGGGCTGCCTTGATCTATCTTCCTGTCGGGATCAATGGTGTGGAATGTTCCTGTTTTAAGTCCTCCTTTTTCAAATAGTTTAGCGTCTTCGGTGACTGTCTGAAGAGTATGAATATGGCCATTCACATCTCTACCGGGAATAATCAGATTCCCGCGCTCATTCACTTTGATCCCGTATCCGTAGACTCCTTTTTTTGCCAGATATGGCTGCTTATCATTGGCCCAGTCTTTTGCGTTTTTCCACTTGGCATATGAACGTTTGGAAGCTTTTTCCCGTTGCTCTTTTAGGTTCTTTTCTCGTTCCTGTTTTTTCTGGATCGATACTATTTTTAACTCAGCTTTGTGTTCTTCCGTCAGCTTATGGCCTTCAGCTTTCCAGTTCATCTTGAGACCTGTTTTATGATTCTGGATGAAACCTGCGGGGTGGTCGTCAAGATGTCCTGTGTAGGCTCCATCTCTGGAATTGAGTTTTCCATCAATGACAGGAACCCGTTGCAGCGTACCGTCCATGATTGGAGGCTGACCTTGAAGATCAAGTCCTGCGTGCTGAATAGCTTTTGCAAACTCTTGTTCAGGATTTCCTGTCGGAGCAATTATCTTATTCTTAGGCATCCAATTTGAAAGTGGATCTAGATCAGTGCCGGTTGCCGCAAACCATAACTTTTTAGACTTATCCCATCGTGCACCTAGCTTTTTAGCTTGTCCTTTTTCAGAGTAGGGCACAGTAAGATAGGTCTTTTCTGTCGCTGGATTTTTTGCTGGAGCGATCTCCTGTTTCTGCGTCTTCGTTGCTTGCATGCTACGCCCTTGCTCAAGGCTGAGAGTATAGTTTTTAATCTTGTCTGCATCTTGGCAAGCCCGGACAATTTCATAAGGATCTTTTTCAAGAGCTTTGATCCAACTATCCACGTAGCTGAGGTGCTGATCAGGGTCATGACTCAGACCAAGCTCTGAACTGATCATCCAACTTGCTATTTCCGCGCGTAGTTCTTCGCGGGCATAAAGCTCTGAACCGAAAGGTCCACCTTCACGATCAAGGCGGGATGAATGTCCAGTCCAGTGTCCAAGCTCATGCAGGGCAGTTCCATAATACTTATCTGAACTTTCAAAGGCTCCTCTGGGCGGTAAATGGATTTCATCCGACGCAGGTCTGTAGAAAGCTCTATCCCGCTGGTCGTGATGAATTTCCGCTCCGGAGTTATCCAGAATAGTTTCAGCGCGTTCGTCAGGATTCCAACTTATATCGCGTCCTTTCCACTCTGGAATGCCTTCAATTTGGCTCGCATGGAATACGTTTGCGTAGCGCAAAATAGGTCGTGCAAGAGGAACTTCCTGCATGCTCACTTTGCCCTCTTCATCGCGCATCGGCTTACCTTGCTCATCCTTGATTATTTCAGGGCGATTTAATTGCCAGAATACGACTGTTTCAGATTTAGCTCCTTTTTTTACCTGCCATTCTTGTGATGAAGCTTGTTTGTAGGTCATGAATCTGGGGTCGTTAAGCCCCTCCCTGCCGAGCATTACCTGATTTACTCCCCTGTAAACTGTCCCAGAAACAGGATTGAATGCCGGCTGATATTCACCAGCTTTCCACGGGCGTTGCCAAGGAGCTGTGCCTTTTTTTAGATCTTCAATCATCGTTTCAGCAAAACGCTGATGATATGGTGTTTTAGATTTTGCCATAATATCACCTGTTCTCGCTTTGCTCTTCTGCCAGATCAAATGAACCATCCTCAGCATCTTCAATGGAGAGAGCTTTTTCTTCAAACGCTCCCATGTATTCAGCAACGTCAGGATCAACTTCAATTGCCGCGCCGAGATTTTCGGTTGCGTCTACGTCGATTTGATTAGCTTGCTCCGTTAGGTATTTTTTGTTCTCATCCATAATTTACTCCATGAGTTAAGATGTGATTGTTAGTGCTTTTTTTGATTTTCTGAGTTGACGGATTAAGTAATCGATTTTGCCAACAAGATGTGATTGCTCTTGCGCCTCTTTGATAGAGCTTCTCTGTTCTTGTCTCTGTCTTGAAGGATCAATTTCTTTTTCAAGGGTTTTACGATGTTCATCTCGCTTATTTCTTGCGTCGTTTAAGCTCGTTGTTGGAAATGAGCCTAGGCTGATCATTTTTTCTTTACCTTTGAAACGGTATCGGAATCTCCAAAGTTTTGATCCTGTAGGTCTGACTTCTAAGCAAAGTCCGTTTGAGTCTGTAATGCGGTAAAGCTTTTGTTTCGGCTTTGTTTCTTCAATTTTGTGAGTAGTTAGGTTTCCTTCAATACTGTTCGCAGAATACTCTTCAGGGGGTGATGTCCAGTAGTGACAGGTTGGGTAACTGCTACATAGCCACATAGATTTACAGCCATTAGATCGTGATAACTGTGTTAAATGCGATCCACATTTTGGGCAGGTATCTTTTGATTCAGTGATAGTACTATCCTCCAAGTTAAAGGTTAAAATGGGAATGACCCTTTGCATTTCTTTCGCACCGACCAATCCGAAATATCTACTGTCAAAACTGCCTTCGGTGTGTGGGGATATGACAAGGGCTTTGCCTTGAGGAATCAGATTTGAACTGAGCAAGGAAGGAAGATTCCTGCCATGTTTGTCATGATTTTTTAGGAGGCTTGAAGAGAGAAGAAATCCGTTGATGTTAATTCCTTCAAGCGTAACTTCAACTTTATCTCCTTCTGTTCCGGCAAGAGTTTTCAATAATGGCCGTGTGCCGGACTGACCGAGATATTTACGATCAAGTGAAATTTTAAAATATGGATTGTCTTCACGGAGGCTAAAAGTAACCAGATCGCCCTTAACCGGCTTGCCGGGAATAATCTGGTAAATGCCATGGGGCATGGAGTCGGTGAAATTCAGGCGGTAGCCCGCAAAGTGGATTGCGTAGATGATGGCTATTAGATGACAGCAGAAGCAAATCAAGAGGATTTTTTTCATGTGGAGACTCCCTGAACATTCTTTGTCCAGTAAGTCCTGCGCCAGCCGCGTTTTGCCGTTTCACTGTTGAGATTCAGGTGGCACTTTGAGTCAATGGATTCAATCTCCGAATTGTCTAACGAGTTAAGCCAGCTTTCAAAGTCCTGATTCTGTAGATCCTGCTCAGCCTTTTCAACTGTCTGAATTTCTATGTTTTTCAGCTCAGCGCGGGTTTTATCGGCCTTCTTTGCGTTAGCAAGAGCTTGCTCATTCGGAGTTAAAAATCCAACAGGCCTGCGCCATGTTCCTTTTGATTTGAGAGTTGCGAATAGATAATTGCAGACTCCTTTGCGGGCTTCAGGGAAGGTTCCATTTTCCAGTTCCCAGTGTGCTGCGTGCAAGGATTCTTCGATGTCGAGGATTGTTTCACCGAAAGAAAGCCGGTGTTCCACAATCTGGCGGATTTGATCAGGTCCAAACCTTTCACTGTGCAGGCTGGGCCAGAGGATCTGAAAATCATCGCGGCTGATTGATAACAACCGGCGCGTCCATTTTTCCTCTTCAGACTCTTTTGAACTAGATAGACTTTTTATCTGTCTATCTAAGAAGGGTGGATTTTGATACCGATCAGCATTGGTATCAAAAGAGCGTCCATGATTCTCATCAGCTCTTGGTTGGTAAGGGCTAACATGCTGTTTTGCTGATGAATTGGCATTGGTAACATGATACCGATCACCTTTGGTATCAAGATTGGTATCATTGCGGTCATGATACCGATCATGCTTGGTAACACCTGTTTGATACCGATCAGCATTGGTATCAAAATGTGGTGGATAGGATTTTAAAAGATCCTGAATACGGGAAATAGGCTCATTATTTAATTGGAGAATGATACCAAAGCGGGACCCGCGTTCGTGGATTCTTTTAGAGTATATACCCGCATCATGGCCGTGTTTGATTACTCTGCGTGCGGTGACTTCGCTACATGCTGCTTTTCGGGCAATTGCCTGAATTACAAGCCTTACTTCGTCCTGCTTAGCTTCTACAGAGTGGGAGCATATGATACCAAACACTCGCTTACCCTGATCGGATAAACGGTTAAAAAGAGCATCTGTTTTATCAGAAGTGTTTATACAAAGAGATTGGTTTTTTACTATTTGGTCAACCTTGTTACCAATAACGGTTTGATACCGATCACCTTTGGTAACATTCTCCTTTTGATACCAATCATGATCGGTATCAGCCAGCAAACCGTATTCATGTTTGAACAGGCTTATGAAGTACTCGCAGCGTTCTTTATATAAGGTAACGACCGTTCCGTGCCTGCGTCCTGAGCTGTTTATTTCTCTGTGAAACAGCCCTGCGTTCTCTCCTTTCGGGAGAGAACGCAATACGCTAAGTTTGCTGCATTTCGCGGTATATTGAAGGCTGGAAATGACAATAGAATACGGCGCATCCATTGCCGGAGCAGATTGGATAAGGGTAGCAAGTATTCTTCTGCCTGTTCCGGAAAGGGCATTATAAAAGGCGGTTATGTCACGGCGCATAAGCTTTTTCAGGTGATCGGTATCAGCTTGTTCCTGATGTCGATCGCCATTGGTATCAGAACCATTTGGTGGGTAGTGTTCCCGTGCCGTTGAATTCATGTCAGAACCTGATTCCTTAGAAAGAGGATACGTTGTAATGTTCAGGAGAAATAAATCTGACCATTTTGAACTCATTGAAAGCGAGTTCAATTTCTGCCGCAATACCGTGTGATTTTTTCCAGTCATCAAGCTTTAGAATCCAGACCTGATCTGCCCAGCGGATAAATTCTTGATCGATGCGTTTCCAGAAATTCCAGTCCATGGGCAATCCTGTATTCGTGATTCCGTGTGAATGAGAGATCGGAGAATAAACAATATGACCAGCGACAATAAGTTTTGCTGCTGCAATATTTACAGCCTCATAGCGGCTCTTCCGTACTTCCGGATCTGGATGTGTGTAAGGACAAGCCAGATAAATTTTTAGAGGAGCTTCAGATAAATCAGAGAGCTGTTTTGAGGGGATAAAAACCATTGCCTCTCCTTTTTGTTGTCGTGTCAGTTGTGATTAGATCACCGGCCTGAATATTTTCAGGCATTATGCAAAGGTCGTCGCAACCGGGGCAGCGGACTTGTGTTCCTGTCTGCATGGCCCGATGTTGTCCAGGCTGTTTGCATTGGCCGAAGACTGGCTTTAGAAATGGAGTATGTCCTTGCTTAACTATGGTTAGTTTGCGTCCTGAGACTCTTTCCGGCGGCAGGTACATATATGGAACTCTGCCGTCTCCATGACAAAGCTGACAACTGGCGCGGCCTGTCTTTCTCGTCCTGTGCTGAGCCATCCATTCCGCGCATGCAGGGCATGTTCTGCATGCTTCACGGGGAAAGCGAACAGGTAGAATCTTCAAAATTTCAGGATTGCTCATAATCTTGATTCTCTTCTATAAGTTCATCCACAGTAGGCATATTCTCATCATCTTCATTGTGATCAAGGGCTGGGGGTAAAGCTTTAGTATCAGTGATAATGTCTGATTTTTCGGGATCCTGAATCTGGGCTCTTTTGAGGAATTCACTATCCAGAAAAAATAGGATCTGCTTACCGTATACGGGCGCAAATCCAGCCGGAAATATGAGCATGTCACCGGGGCGCACAATCTTTCCATTTTTCTTTTCTGCACCGGGGAGGCGCATGCATTCATCAGGGGTAAGTAGTGGGCGTGCAACCTCAGAAACACTGACGCTGGCACGACCAAGATGGCCTGATCTGTTTCCGGAAAGGGAGGTCTTGTTTTGAATGACAGTTCTTTTACCCGTCATGTCAGAGAGCGTTTTTGCGGTTTCGATTTTGTTTGGAGCGTATGCAATCCTGATATGGCAGTTACTCATAATGGATTCATCTTTGCCGTATGCTGACTGGAGTTGTGTGAGATCCTGAACGATGATGTAGGCTTTTATTCCGTAACCTGCCATGAATGCCAAGGCGCGTTCAAATATTTCCATTTTGCCTAATGATGTGAACTCATCGAGCATGAGAAGAAGGCGGTGCTTATAACACTCCTTCACACTGCCGTTCTGAAATTCCATGTTTTCAGTAAGCCGGCGCAGAACCATATTTAAAATTAGTCTGATCAGTGGCCGTAAGCGGTCAATATCTGACGGACGGATTACTAGATAAAGAGAAATAGGGGAGTCATTGTTCATCAAGTCGCTGATTTTAAAATCGCAACCGGAAGTGGAGCGGGCAACAACTGGATCTCTATAAAGAGCCATGTTTGCCACCGCAGTTGATACAACTCCTGAAAGTTCTGCTCCTGATTTGTTAAGCATCTCCCTTGCCGCAGCGGAAATGAATTTTTTGATAGCTGTGGCTGAATCTGATATTTCCGGCCCGAAAAGTTCAACCAATAATATGTGATGTTCCACACCAAGCATTTCATCAAAAAGTTCTGTCATTTCCTTGTCTTCATCAGCAAGCATCAGGGAAAGGTCATTCAACGTGGCATGTTGTCCCGATGTGACACGAAGCAGGATCATGCAATGGAGGATCGCACCGCCAAGAAAACCGAATGCCGCTTTATTCCAGTAATCTTTAAGACCTTTACCGTCTGGATCAACAATCATATTTGCAATGTTCTGAGCGTCTGGAATAGCTTGTGGGCCGTCCAGCCTTACTTCGGAAAGCGGGTTATATCTGGCTGAATTTCCGGAAGTGTCGGTAGGGTCAAATTTAAGTACTTTGTGCCCGTGGGATTTTCTCCAGCCGGAAGTTAAAGCCCAGTTCTCACCTTTAATGTCTAGAACAATGGAGCTTTCATCCCATGAGAGCAGAGTCGGTAGAACAAGACCCACACCTTTACCTGAGCGGGTAGGGGCGAAGACCATAATGTGTTCAGGCCCGTTATGGCGCAGATAGTTAAGAACGTTCTTGTTTTGCCAGCCACCCACATAAACACCTGTGCCTTCGAGCAGACCTGCCTTGGTAATTTCCTTTTTGTTTGCCCAGTGAGCTGTGCCGTGAATGTCGCTGACGCCTTCCGGCTTCCTCAAGAAAAATTGAGAAATTCCAATAACAACAATTTGCGGACCGATAAATATGACCTGAGCGATCGCAATAATGTGATTCAAACTTTCGCTTGAAGCGAGTTTTTGAAACCAGATTACAATCATCCACGGCCAGTAAAATTGTTTATAGACTGGGTTCCCAAGAGCTTTATGATACCCGTATAGTTCTGCTGTATGCTGGGTCGCATAGCTCATAGCTATCAGGGTGACTGCGAGCATAAATAGTAAATAGAGCAATCTCATTTTGCTCTTCTTTATGCTTTCACCTAGTCCATATTGATCATTCATTACTGGCTCCTGTACGGCTTATATGGACGTGCAAAAACAATATCTTTGGTGACAACCATATTGAATCTCTTGCCAGGTTCGGTGGATATTGCCGGCTTCAGCTTCACATTCATCTGGAGCAATTGCATGGTAGATTGGCCCAATTGACTGGCAACAGCTGACCCTAGTTCATCTTGAAGAGTTGGCGTCTGTCTTGAAGATGAGCTTTTGTTGAAAGAGTCCATGGCATAAGCAGTACCGCCGCTGATGAGGCTCATGATGGCCGCAGAACCAAACGTTTTGAGGTAATGGTTATCCACATCTCCTGAATAGCCAGCGTAGCCTCCGATATCCGTACCGGGCATTACGCCGAGAGTAATTGAAGAGCCATCTGGAAAAATTATGCGGTTCCATGCAACCAACACTCGAGACTGTCCTACCGCTACCCGCGAATCATAGACTCCGACCATGCGGGAGCCTTGCGGAATAAGCATGTAGGTTCCAGTTGCAGTGTCATAAATATTCTTGCTCACCTGTCCGATTATCTGACCGGGGAGATCTGAATTAATGCCGGAGATCATGATGCCTGTTATGACTGATCCTGTTTTCAGTTCACATCTTGCGCCCGGAACTCTTTCGTAAGGCAATCGCCATGAATCTTTCTGTGCAGCGCGTGCGTTAAGGAATTCTTCCTTTTCCTGTCGTTCGTCAGGTTCTCCGTTGATTCCGGCGATTGTTCCAGAAGCTGTAAGAGGATGACGGGACCGAACATCATCGAAAGAAGTCTGCACAGTTTGGTTTTGTTTTTTGTTAGTACTGGATGTTTCCACCTTAAGCGGAGCAGTTAAAGCCGCCCGCATCCTGTCGAGTTTGAATGAGCGAACTTCCTGTAATTCTTTTACTCTTTGTTTTTCAGCCTCCGATGGACCTTTGGGTCTCACTACTGTGACAAGAGTTTTTTCAATCTCAATCTCTAACGGTGGTTTTTCCTCTTTTTTCTTCTGAGGTATGGACAAACCATTCGCATTTTCAGGAGCTGGAATTGGTTGCTTCATGTCCGTATCAAAAATGGGGTTAATAAGATTCTGAGCTTGTTTTTCATTTTTGCCTGTGGAGGTGTTGACCGCATAGATCAGGATTACGACCAGCAAAACGCCGATCGCCACAGCAATATATAAAATTTTGCTGTCTAATTTAGCTATTTTTACCTTGGGGCGGGTGAGGCTGTTAGGTGAATCTGACATTGTTGATTCCTACTCAGCCTTGATGATGTACATCATGGATACGTTGCGAGGTCGGGTGTCTGATCCACTTCCAGCTGAAGTAGATGTTCCTGTTCCTGAGCCAGAGAAAGGAACAGACTGTGTACGACCAGCGTAATTTGGACCGGTTATAAGTCCTCCTGCAGATAATGATTGATCGGGATTATTCGCATATTTCTTGTCGAAGTTGACACTTCCATAAATAGTTATAGTCGTTTGGTGGGTATGACTTGCCATGCTATCAGTCTGGCTACTTAAAATACTCCGTCCTCCATCAACACCTCTGCCGTGATCCCAGCCTCGAATAAATTCTCCTCTAAGATCCGGAACAGTACTTCCTACTATTGCCGCAAGGTCTGCATAGCCGGAGGTGGATTGTCCGTTACATTCAAGAAATCCTTCGGGAACAGTTCCGGATGTCCATGGAATTACGCCGCCAATTGGGACTCCGCTGATTGCTTTTGGTTCAACTGCGACACTTGTCGGATCAAAGCTTGTTGCGTCTCCCGCTATTGCGGATGAATGCACGGAGGCAAAGAGAAGGAACAAGAAAAGAAAAAGATATTTAGATTTAATATTATGTGTGAATCTCATGACTTTCTCCCTTAATTACAGGTTGTGAGGACCATTACTTTTCCGTATCCGGCAGGAGGTGTTATCCATGTATCACCTGTGTCGGCTGTGCGAATGCGTAAATGGACCTGCCAGTTGTCTCCAACGTCAGTGGCCCACGATTGCACAGCTACGATAGCTTTTGAAATCGGACCTTCAGCAAAAATTGAAGGAGCTACAAAGATCTGAGGATCGGAAGTGATGCCGGTAGGGCAGATAGGTTTGGGTATTAGTTCGCCATCAACCGCAATGGTTGCTCCTTTGAGGAACTGGGAATTTCCGGTGTCGGCTATGACTTCGGGCTGACCGTTACGGCAGACATAAAGACCTACTGCCGGATCAAGAAAAACTCGTCCGTTTTTATCCGCATCGTTGCAAAATCCAGTGGTGTCGATATCTGCAAGTGTGTGCTCTTCAAATTTGATTTCCTTCACACCTTCAATGGCGTGGTCGGTCATATCCAGTTCGGTGGACATTTCGTTCAGCTCAGGATGACCGGGAACTTCAACGCGATAGAGAAAATCTTTTCCAATATCCTCTTCACGCAGAAAAGCTCTTCCTCCGATATGTCCGGCGGCAGGGATGGGGATATCTGTTGATGCTAAATTTATTGTCCAACCGCCGTAAGAACCTCTAAGTTCGGTTGCACTTTGTCCCGGAAGGTCACCGATGGGGATGTAACCACCTGCGCCACCGACCATGGCGGCTGTAGCTGGAACAATGGCGGAACTGAATTTTCTGCTTTTGTCAGAATAAGTTCGGCCTCCGTATGTCAGCACCAAAACTTGCAGGTCGCCTGCGGTTGGTTCAAGCACGTATATTCCGTACCTTTGCCCCCATCCGTTAAGATCCTTAAAGCCGGAAGATAGGAACTCTCCGGTTCGAAGCTGATCCATAGTGATCTGAGTTGCGCCGGTTGCGGTCGAAGACGTGATCAGTCCGTCATAATTTTCTTTGGTATATGAAGCCGCCGCATCCATGATACTTGCTAGGTGATCGCTGACGCTGTGCTGTTTGATCGACTCCATGCCCCGGTCCATCATGTCGGCAAGCATGGGAAGCATAAGCATGAAAATAAGAAGTCCTGCCAACACCTCTATAAGTCCGAATCCAGCCTGTTTGTTTTTACGATTATCTTTCATAACTTTCTCCTACTGGGTGATGACACTGACGATGCTGTTTTCAGGAATGAACGTCGGCAGGGCTGTATTCGCTCCGTGAGCGTTGGTCAGAAAGCCGTTCCGTTTAACTCCGATGGCAAAACTACCCATGAAAATCTTCCTGATTTCCTCAGACTCGTTTCCCTGCACAGCTCCCCACACGTAGCAATTTCCGCCATCCATCCGGTTGGCCCATGCACGCATGGGTTTCCAACCGGATGGAATTGATAGATTAGAAACGGGAACTTCACCTGTTGTGATGGTCGAATTGCTTGTCACAAAGTTGTTCACAGCATTGCGGTAGATCGCGTAATTTACAGCTATAGACTCAGCCTTTGGTGAGTTTTTCGGGGTTGGCATTTCTGGACTAATCATGGCCATTGTTCCGAGTAGGCAGAAAAAGACAGCTAATCCTTGCATAATGCTTCAAGCCCTCCGAATTGAATGCGGTTTCTCTGCTCCCGCATTTCTTCCTGTAATCCTGCCAGTTCACCGTTCTTTATTTTTGCGCGGAGTCCTTTGAAATTGTCATTAAAAGGAGCCAGCAGGAACTGAGGAACATGAAGAACCGTTTTCCCGTCAACATGCTCTAGCTGTTGATGAACAACAGCCAGAAGACCTTGAGCAAGATTTTGGCTGGCAATATCTCCGTCAATTTCGCGGGCCATTGTAACCAGTCTTTCAAGAGCGGTTACAAGGTCGAACCCGTGCAGTGTGGCCACTACTATTTGTTGATCGGAGCCGAGGCAGACGCGTAACGCTTCACTGGCTGCGTGTTTGCTGCGGATTTCTCCTATGTAGATGATGTTAGGAGAAGCGAAACGGTGAGAGCGTTCGATGGCTTCGCCCAGATCTTCTTCATGATCAATTTCGGCCTGAAAGCAGAATCCGAAATCTCCATGTTTCCCATCCAAAGGCATTTCTGCCGGGTTTTCAAAGCTAACGGCATGGCCACCAAGAGTTGAAAGCCGTGTCGCCACAAGTGATGACGCGCTGAAGGTTTTTCCAGACGCCTGTGCTCCGGTAAAAAGGATCAATCCTTTAGTCTGCTTTGCACTCAGAAGCCATTCTGAAAGAGCTTCGGGCAATCCCAACTCCGTGAAGTCTGAAACGTTTTCCTGAATTCTGCGCAGGAAGAAAACTTTCCCGCTGCCCCAGACAACACCCTCATAGAGCGCAACTCTGTAGCCGATATCTTCGTACTTAACTCTGAAAGTATGTCTTCCCGTTTCAGTATGAACTTTGAGAACTTCTGCGTGGAGAGCTTCAATTTCCTTTTTGGTGTCTTCCTCACAAGGAACAAGCTTCTGGTCACAATTATTACATCCCTTCATGAAAGCTTCGCCGCTTTCATGAAGAATCAAATCTGTGAATGATACACTTTTAAGAACCATTTAAAGCCTCTTCTAGTTGGAGGTGAAAACGATGATATTCTCAGTGGCAAGCTGATTCGTTATGGCCGCAACCATTCCACTTGCTTGGTCGATTTCAACCCCGTTTACAGTGATGGTTTCCCATGATCCGGCTTGAAATGTGGCCAGTTTCACGCAGGCATATTCAGGGACTTTGTTATGTGTAATCGTGAATGTTGTGGCGTCTGTTCCTTCCGCTACGGTTACGGCTCCGTTCCATGCATTGCGGATTTCGCCGCTACTTTTCAGCATGCTGTCAGGTACAATCTTATTTTTAACGGCAATGTCAGTTGTAATATCTGTGAAGTCTGGTTCACCTGCATAAAGCTGTTTTAAATCGAGCCGGAAGGTCGAGAGGTTCTGTTCAGCCGTTGATATTTTGTCGTTGTCCATCGATTTAGAGATCATATAGGCTGATCCTCCAAAAACGATTAAAGCTATAAGAAGTGAGCCAAGTGTTTCAAATAAAGTCATGATTGCTATCCTCGTAGTTTGTTTTTTGGGATGTTATTATTATGTAGGGATAATTCTGAACATGAAAAACATGTATAAAGTCACTATAAAATCAATGGCTAAGCATATGAAAAACCCAAGAAAGTAATTTCTAATTTTTTCAAATTTGAGAGCAATGTTTGGTGTTTTATTCCACGCTGTTACAAGTTCATTGATCCTAGAATTGGCGGATATGTTTTCATCAGAAAGACACTTCAGGCTATTTCTGTTCTTTGAACTTGATAACTCCAGTTTTTCAATTTTCTTTTTTAATGCGGTGACCATTTCTATAAGTTCTGGTTCGCAAGATTCTTTTGCCCATGAGAAGTTTGAGGCTATATCTGTGTGAAGTTCCGCTGTAAGTTTTTTGTCACTCAGAGTGCGGGCTTTTGAATTTAGAAAAGTCAGCATGTTTTCGGAAGAAAAGGTCTGATCTTTTGTGTTGGACAGAGTTAAAAAGGCATTCCCTAATAGGTATTTCTTCCGTTCCAACTCCTTTTTTCTAAGAGCTCTTTGTCTCGTTTTGTGATCATTCATGATTGCTCCTATTAAAGAATGTTTTGTCCGAGTTGTTGTTGGAGGGAAGTCATTGCGAGAACGATGTTGGAAATCATAAAAATGATGCCGATTATGCACGCCATGTTTATGACTTTGGCTTGAACCTTGATTGTTTCCATGCCCTCATCCAGCCATTCCTCGGCAATGAGTTTTAGTTGGCTGTCAAAGCCCGGAAGCTTTGAATAGACCCGCAGGTCTTCAATGATTGTTCTGGAGGGAAACTGGTATCCTGAGTCATCCAGAGCCTGTCCAAGTCCTTTACCCAGATTGAGCTGGGCTTTGACTGAATGTATTCTCTCTTTCAGCCATGGGCTTGAGCCTGGAGTAGCGAGCATGTCGTTCATAGATTGTGACAGCTGAATGCCTGATTCCATCATGGTAGAAAGGGTGAAGAGCCAGAGACTGCCGGTGATAAGACGGTAAAAAGACCATGGCGGTACATTGTCAAAACGGACGCGTATTTTTCCTGTCCATATTTTGAGAGTCGCCAGCGAGATAAGGAATGAGAGAATTAATCCGGCAAGAAACAGAGTTCCCGCTGTGGAATCTATGAATCGCGTAACTTGATAAAGAGTTTGTGCGCTGCCTTGCCAAAATGCCGGATCTGAAATCTCGGTAAGTCGGGGCATGACGTATCTTGAAAGCACAATCAGAAGCGTAATGAGCGCACAAATCAAAAGACATGGATAACTGAGAGCCTTCCACACGCTGTTTATAATTTTTAATCGGGACTTGATTAATTTTACTGAGAGTTCCAGAGATTCACAAAGTTTACCGGAATTTACTCCGCTTTGAATCAGCATTGATTCTTCTGCGGGAATGAATCCTTGTAGAGCTTCATGAAGCTTACTTCCTGAATTTATTCGCGCTGAAACTTCCGTAAGAACGGGAGTTAGCGGACTGTAATTTTTCGCATATCTTTTTTCGAGATAGAGCAGACTTTCCGCAACACTAACACCATGTCTGGTCATTGCAGAAAGTTTTCGATAAATACGAATCCGTTCTTTATGGTTAAAGAAAACCTTAGCCAATATTTCATTAATTTCAGGAAGCACCATGAGGAGCCTCCACATTTTTTGCACCGGCTAGTTCATCCAGATCGGAAGATGAAAGATTGAAATCATCGAAAGCCTTGGCATAGTTTAATGGCACACCAAGTCTGCGCTCTGTCAGATAAGGATCAATCAATCCGTCTTCAATCAGGTCAATGGCATGGCTGACAAAGGTCTGGCCGTTTTGCTCATGTCTCCAATGTTTATGAGCTGCTTCCATATTGCCGGCACGTACAGCTTTCAGAATCACATGGTCGGTGGTTACTATTTCAGATGCTACGGTCTGTCCGATAATTCCAACGCCTGAACATTGCTTACACCCTTCACCCCTGATGTTGACGTTTTCCATATTGTTAACCGCTCTGAAAAGGCGATTGAGCACGGCTTCAGGTAGTGATTTGCGGCGCAACTCATTGTTAGTTGGAAGTTTGGTTATATCCTTAAGCGGCATCTTGCAGTTCGGGCAAAGTACCGGCACAAGCCTTTGATGATGAAGGCCGGAAAGAACTGTGTGGTCACAAAGGTATTCAAGAGGATCTGGATATTGAGCAGCACGGAGCAGAGAAACCATTCTTTGAATGATTCCTAACGCAGAGTTTGCATGAACTGTTGTCCAGACTCCGTGTCCTGTTTGGGCGGCATCAAGAGCAGCAGAAGCCGCTTCAGGATAACGGACTTCACCGATCATAATGGTGTCAGGGTCAGAGCGCATGGCTCCTGCAATAGCGTTGCGGTATGCCGAGCCACGATTATCATCTTGGTCGTTAGTATTGACCCGAACCTGCTTTACCCTTTCAAGCGGGTATTCCGGTGGGTCTTCAATGGCGAGGAAGTTTTTTTCCGGATTATCCTCGGCCATGCACTCCATGATATGTTTGAGCAGTGTACTTTTACCGTGTCCGGTCGGACCTGAAAGAAGAGTCAGTCCGGAACGCTGGGTGAGAAACTGAAACCTGCGGATATGACGCTCGGAGAACCCAAGAGTTTTCAATCTATCCTGCAAATTACCTTTAGCCGTTGTGCGATCGTAAAGAAGGCGCAGCGCCATGAAAGTTCCAGTCCCATTTTCCGCCATTGAGCAGTCGAGCGGTTCCGTATGAATACGAATTGAATGCACGTCCGC
Source organism: Desulfovibrio sp. (assembly GCA_030145055.1). Taxonomy (GTDB): domain Bacteria; phylum Desulfobacterota; class Desulfovibrionia; order Desulfovibrionales; family Desulfovibrionaceae; genus Maridesulfovibrio. The sequence goes on along the minus strand of JAQYWK010000002.1, from coordinate 764,611 downwards.
CGGAAGAAAGTCGTTGCTTACGATCCTTCCGTCCTGCCTTTCTTTCGCGACAAAGGTGGTGTCTGCGCTGTTGGACATGGTTTGATACATTGCAACGATTACTTTCCTGCCAATTTCTCCCATGAGCTGCTTGTAGTTCTGCAACATGCCCAGTTTTCTAAACTGGATGGAGGCAAACGGGCCGTAATCGCCGATGTGAATATCAGATGCACCTTGGTCGTAGGCATCAGCAATAATCTGAACAGCAAGATCTTGAATGTCACTCTTGGTTTCAGCTTTGGTTATATTTTTCTTGCGCAATTTCTGGAACTCTTCAGCTTCAAGTCTTTTTGTTTCCTTGAAACCTTTGCGTGCCGCATAGCTCAGGAAAGACATCAAAACTGCATCGTCTGCCACCTCCGCTGAGATGTAGATGATGTCATTTAGAAGCAGCACTCGCTCTTGAAGTTCTTTTGGAATTTCGTTGTTAGTCATGATTTACTCCTTGAATTTCAAGGGAACGTTCTTGCCGTTGAAACGGATCAGAACAGTTGATGGAGTTATTGAAGCAACTTTACCGGGGCCGGCATTACTTCCGGTTTTCACTGTCTGGACTCCGGCAGAACTCGAAATGGTCGCAGAAAGTCTTCCGTCCACTCCTTGGATAGAAACTATTTTCGGCCACACAGGACGGTATTGTTTCTTCTTGGCTGGTTTTTGCTGAATAGCCTTAATCACAGCAGGATCAGGAGTATGAAGCTTGATCAGTTTTTGGTTCTGCTCTGCTATTGAAACTTGAAGCTTCAACAATTCAAGATCAGATCTCAGTGAGGTGAAATAGCTTAGGGGTGTAATATTCGTTTCAGAAAGCTCGCTTTTATTACTCTCTTTGATTGGCTTATTGGTTAAATATTCTGTTGAATTACTTCTCAAATTACCAGTACTTAGATCTGTTTTTGTTTCTAACTGCTGAATAGGTATTTCAGTCGTTCCATTTGAAGGTGATTCAAAGACGGGCATAGAAATCGTGTCCGTGCTGTTAGTTGAATTTCCTATAGATATTGTGGTCCATAGAGTCGCGTTTGAAATTGGGATTAATACTCTGGTATTATTCGTATTAAAATTGGTCATGTTAGATTGCGAGGCATTGAAAAGCACAAGTTCCGGATGGACCGTTGTGTCAGCTTGCATTCTCGCGCCGTTGAAAAAGACGGCTGCTACACCGGCTATGACGGCTATCAATATGAAGACGCAGATCCAAACTAAACGGCTACCTTTTAACTTCTTAATATTTGGCATAAATTTGACCCTCCATAGAACACTGGTTTCTAGTGAAAGAGATCTCAGAGATCACTAAACAGGGGATTGAATCCATCTGAGTAAACAGGACATCAGAAATTGCAGAGCCAGTAGGAAGGCCGGAAAGTTTCCACTCTCCTTTGATCCACGGGGCAATGACATCAAGCGACTGATTCAGTAATTTGTTGTTGTTTTTCTTTATTTCAGGAGCTTTCCACGTCAGGTTTAACTTTGCACCGAGGGTACGAGTCAGCTCATAAAGAAGTGCTGTTGCGTCAGATTTATTAGCCAGAGTTTGTTCGGGGCGGGTTAATTCTTTGGGGTAATCGATAGTTATCTCAGCCAGATCTGGGCGCGATCCAAAAGATGAGCTACTTGGACGGTTAGTAAATTCCGCACCATCCTGATGCGACCACGCCATGTAAATACCTTGGTCGTTGCGGGTAATGGTTTCCAGTTTCCATCCGTTGTTAAATGGTGCTGTGTTGTGCATTGCCCCTAGAAATGCATCCGCAAATTTTAGAGGCGTCGGGGAAACGTTCCACGGCATGGTGAAATACTTACCGGGATCAGAACTTATGGTTGCCTTGTTTTTTTCAGCTTCCGTACGCGCCTTAATGGCTGCAATTCTTTGTTGCTCTGCAAGCTGATCGGACTGGTAGTCGTTCCAAAAAGAGAAGCAGGCAATGGTAATAATTACAGCCGCAATAACTATAAGAAGGTTTTTATTGTTTGCCTGAGGATAGAGTGGCTGAATCCGTTCAGACGATTTAATAAGGCCATCAAAGTGGTTGAGACTGTCTCCGAATGTTTCGCAAATGAACTCGTGGTTTCCCCAGTCCGACATTGCTTTCAAACTTTTCAAATGAGCTTCAGCTTCTTCACGGGAAGTGAAAAGTTGATCACCTTCAGCAACAATTGTCTTTTTGCTGACAGCGCAGACCCACCAGAGATTATCTTCATCACTTAAGCAGAACATTCCGATCCAAGTAGATCTGGATCGTTCCACCAAAGCGCACGCCAAAGAAGGTATTCTATTTAGTTTCGGAGAGTCAGAGCTGAGTCCAAACTGCTGTTTTCTGGCAATTACATAGTTGTATTCCCGATCAGCAAAGTCAGTTGCTACTTTTCTAGCCTGTTCCATGACGAGCTTCTTGCCGCCTTTCCCGTCCAAAATCTGCCACCAGAAACCGACCGCATATTGTTTTTTCTTAATTTTTATTGTGTGCATGATTAGACTCCCGCACTTTCCATTTCAATGGTGATTATGATGAGGCTCTTTCCATATTTCTGACTATTTCCGCCCGAAGTGATTCCCAACCCTTTTGATTCCTGATTCGTTTCCTGTTCAAATCCGGCCAGAATTAGTGTCTGCCCACATTTCATGGTTACGCGCTGGCTGAAACTGCGGGTAGATACTTCAGGGAGCTGAACTTTCATATCTCCAGTTGAAAACTCGGTAAGAGAATCGAGTGATGAAAGATTGATGTTGTATTGAAGGATTGCTTTTCGATTATTCATAATGTGAGGAATAACCGTCATGGAAAATCCAGTAGAGACTTCACCGGGTGTGAGTTCTGAGGTCTGAACTGACTGGTTGTCACGGCTGCTGCTCATGCCGGCAAGATAGGAATCTCGCTTAACGACTTGAACTGGAAGAGCCTGATTATTCATGACAATACCTGATCCGGAAGTAAGCAGAGTGGTTCGACCGTTTTGCTTTAAAGCTCTAAGGACAAGCTTGGAGTCCTTCCATGAACCGTCAAGAATTGCCGCTGTCAGCGTTCCTGCTCCGGCAATAGTATTGTATGGCTGGCCGCCCATAAGCCCGAGACTTGCTTGTCCTGCTTGCAGTGCCGTTTCAAGATTGAAGCTGGCATCAGCATTATGATTCAATTCCAATGCCCAGACTTTAACGGCCAGAGCAACCTGTCTGCCCATTTTGATATTCAGAGATTTGATATACTTGCTGACCCTGCGCAGGGCTGTGGAAGTGTCTGTCACTGTGACCATGCCTGCCGCTTGATTGACTACAACTTGGCCGTCTTTTGAAAGCATTGTTGAAATGGCCTTGGATGTATCGTCCCAGACATCACCCACAAAGGTGGCTTTGTTGGTCTGCGAAGTTTGGCTGGTGCTGTCTGATGTTTTTGAAGTTTGTCCTACACCTTCAATACTGCTGGAGTCCGCAGAACTTCCGGAAGTCTGTGACTTATTGGTAATGATAGATTCATAAGATATGTTGCCAGGCGCAACGGCAAGACTGAATGATTTGGTCTGAAACCGCGTGATTTCAACCTTGGAAGTGATCTCGTCAAACTCCCAGCCCATGCCGAAGTATTCACACAGAGAATCAAGCAATCCTTTGAGCTTTCCGTCATAGTTCAGCTTCATTTTATTTGCGGCTTTTTTACCACCTGCATTCGCAACTGCACTGCTGTTCTCGACCTCGATGCGGACGGGAACAAGTGTATTAATTTGTTTGGCCAGTTCTGCCGCACTGCCGTAAGAATTGAGTGTTATTCGTCTGGCAAAGACCGGTGGCAATCTGTGTTCATCCAACTCAACCGGAATAGCTCCCAGATATGGAGCGTGAATGATTTTTACAGTTTTCTTTTTGGTCGCATAATCCATTGCCGCCGCTCTGCTTTTCACAGACCTTTCTTGGGGGGAAGGTTTAAAACCTCCGCAGCTGCAAAGAGACATTATGAGAATGAATAATATAAAATGTTTCATTGTTAATCCTCGCAAACTTCAATGACTTTATTTGCTTGATATATGGTTACGCGCAGGGAATTTCCTCCGGCGTGCATTCTGGAAAACATCCGTTTAACCGCTCTGGGAAATGTGTCTCTGAAAGTGGCGTGAGCTTGCATTTGGAAGTCGTGACCGGCTTTCCAAACGAGCTGATATTCTGCTCGGCTGGCCCAGCGTTTGAGCTGATCTCTAAGTCCACCGGGAACAATGGACCAATTATCATTGAGCGGTGATTCCACTTGCTGTGAATCGTCACCGACAAATTCAAAAAAGGCGGGTGTCTGGGTAAGGAGTCCGGCTTTTTGAAAGCCTTCAAATGTAAGATTATAGACCTGTCCGAATGACCAACCGTCAGAAGATTGGACATGCAAATAGTACATGGTGCTGTTGCCAATGGCATCGAACACCTGATTCACATTCAGGACATTAGGATCGGTAGTTTTGGGGCTTAACTGGAAACCTTGACCGCGTAGGTTGTTTTCAAACTTGAACCCAAAAGGATTATTTGAAGCCGTCAGATGAAAAACAGTTCTGCCGGGAGGGTAGTGAGTAGCCACTTTTAGAGCTGTTTCTTCAACCAAAGGTTCAACTTCGTGATCCTCGTACATGGGCGCAGTTTGCTCTGCGATTGTCACATGCTTCTTCATGGAGTTAAGAGCTGTACATCCTGTGAAAGGAATGGTCAGCAGGAGAAGTATAAAAAGTAATTTCATTACTTGTCCTCCGCTGCAGTCAGGCTGGATTTGTCTAATTCTTTTTGTTCATTATCTTTCTCCATGACCCAAGTTTTAAACATCGTCTGCGCTTCTTCCACAGAGTTTGCATAGACCCATTCGGTAAGGAGTCTCTGCCCCTCTTTATTGCCGACAATGACTTGTGCTTTCAGTTCAACAAAATATCCAGAAAGATCTTTTGTTCTTATCAAATTTTGAATGAATTTAAGTTATTCATCATAATTCGAGTATTCGGTTGTTTTTCCGGGAAATGTTTTTTTGAATTGACTAAATTCCGGAAGCTGCCTGATTAGAAGATTTTGTTCAGGCATCTCGTTAAGATATGGAATTAAAGTCGTTTCAATAAATGCATAGTCTGATACAAACAAAAGACTTGGGGCATGCAGTAATAGAAATTGAGCACGAGTATCCCGCATCGCCCATTCTATCTGCTTTGATTCAGCCCATATGCTAAGTTCTTTTTCAATTTTATTTAAGTTGAATTCAGGAAAATAATACCACTCGGTATCCCATGTGCGCTCTTCATCTAAAGAAAAAGGACGTTGAATTGTGATACAAAATTCAATAAAATAGCCCGAGCTCAAGTTTTTTATGAAAAAGTCTTTTAGATGTTCTGTGGGGTCACGTAGTTCAATGTTTTTAATTTGGTTTTTATAATTATGTAGTTTCGGAATTTGATTTAAAATTTGACAATAAGATTTCTTCAAAACGCTACAAATATCAGATAAAACAACATCTATTAAGACGTTTTCAAATGGATAAAAAAGGCTTTCAACAGGGATTATCTGACAATATCCGGCATTAAGTTTTTCATATTCGGCGATTCTAAATGTCATTTTGCACCTTCCAATCTTTTGATTTCAACTTTTTCCTGATCCATGCCTGTTCCAGCCACTAGAATTGCTTTTTCAAAGACCTCATCCACGATCATGGCGTTGCCTTTGACCCTGTAATTAACGATCGCTTCTTCTCCAGCCTTCTCAACGAGCAGAACTGGAATTTCAGTTTGAGTGGATGTTCTGGGGAGCTGAATGAAAGTTCTGATGCCGTCATTATAGACTCGCATCGGTTTCCAACTAGCTTCATCTCCTGTGATGGCGTAGCCAAAATCAAGAGCAGAAATGTCCGTTGGCTTTCCTTCAATTTCTGTGGTTTCCCACGACTCTTTGCGACGTTTTTTCTTGAGGCTGGCTTTAAGGATTTTTTCCTGATCTTCAGGATAGATAAACGCAACATACGGGGTATACCCCTTGCGGCGCGATACAAGTTTGAGATGGTAAGTTCTGCGGTCGGTAGTAATAACTGCGGTCGTTACAAGCCCTGCATCAAGCGGCTTAATAACGAGGTGAGTGCTTTCTCGTCCCAGAACACCAGACTGAGCGACAACAACAATCCATCTTGCTGTATCTCCGACAATGACATCATTGACGTTTTCACCGGGCTGAAGCTCCAGATCTGAAGCCATAAGTGGCGTACATATTATCGTCGGCAGAGTGGCTCCGAAAACATAAACAACCTTGCCATTGCTCTGCATTATGGGGTTGATTTTTCTGTTCATCCATTCGTTGGAAAGCTTTAATGCCTTCCACTCTTTAGTGTTCAGACGAACTTTCGTTTTGCTGATGTAGTCTGGAGCGGGCTGGTTAATTGCCACTTCTCTCAGCTCTTTGCGATTCCCTCCTGTATTATTCGCAGGAGTAGGACTGTGCTTTGCAAAAACTTTGTTCATCAGTCCTTGTGGTTCTGCTTCTGGTGCTGCCGAGACAGAGTTACAAGTCAGTAAAACAAGGCAGAATGATATGAAAATAATACGCTTCATTATGGCTCCTATTGCTCAAGAAGTTTTGCCCAGGACAATTCAGTGATATAAACACCGGCAGGATTCCTGATAATTTGGCTGTCTGTTGTTGGGGAAGAAATGCGGACCTTCAAAGTTGCTTCATACTTGGTGCTGGACATGGCCACACCGGAATGGTTGCGGATTGTTTCCAGCCATTCGATGCGCCAGCTTTCACTGCTGACAGGAAGAGGAATTCCTTTAATATCGACTTCAACGAGAATCTTCTGACCTCGTTCATAAGGATTGTTTGCTTCGTACCAACTGCGTGTTGCACCGCGAGCAGCTCCGGTCACAAATGAGGACATTTTAGTGACCATCTTTTTCTGAAGGCCAATGTCCGCAGTGACTGAACGCCAATTAATAATGAGATTTGCAATTTCAGCCTGAATGATCCTGTCGGACACATTGACTGCCTGATCTGCACGCCTAATCGCAACAGAGTGGCCGAGTTTGTCTACTTCAACCACATAGGGAATGACTTTGTTCTGTGTGATCTGAATGATGTTTCCAGTCAGGCAAAGAACAGTAATGACGATGAGTCCTAGAGCGGCAGACCTCCACTGGTTGCGGCTTTTTATGTAGCAGCCGTACCGCTCAAACCATTCTTCTTTGGCGGAGATATAGGGTGATTCTGCGTTGTTATCTGACATGCTGAAACTCCAAGGTTAAGGATCGTTTGCTTAGGAAATTACTCTTTTGGATCATCCGATGCCTGTCCCATCTTGAATGTTTCATGTTGTGTTTTTACGCTGCTACGGACTCCGCTTGTTTTGGTCGGGGACAGGTTGTCTCTCATGGCATTGACTCCTGTGGAGGCCATATGACCGAGTTTTCCAAATCCACTCATTCCAGCTGAGTCCGCGAAAGAGCTTGCCTCGCGGACGGCATCAACTCCGCGTTTCGCATCAACAGCACCTCCCGCCATTCCTCGCATGCCTTGAGTTGCGGCCATGACTCCGGTGCTAACTGCCGAGACAGAAGATGTGAGGTAGCTTCCAGATGAAGCTAAAGGTCCGTTGATGAGGCCGGAAATTATGTCGGGAATAGACATGGATAAGGCTAGGATCACAATTGAAGCGCCGAGCACGACTAGAACGCGGTCAAAACTTGCACCGGTATCTCTGAACTCAGTGATAAAATCGATGCTGAGAGCCAGCAGAAGCTGCATTACAAATAGTTTTACGGAGACTGAAAAAGCATATTTAATGAAATTTATTGCGTAATCTTTGGTGATCTTTGAACCACTAAATCCGAGTAAAATAATTCCCGCATTCAAGATGATATACGCTTCACATTTTACTAAAATTACTTGAGCGGCGATTAGTGAGAACGTTATGCAAATTGCTATGGCAATGATGATTATGCCGAGTGATTTGGCAACGTTTACAGTGAGACTATCCAGAAGAGTTTCAAATATCTGAACCCCTGCTAGAAAAATGCTTCCTGCCGTTACTGGAGGCGCACCCAATTCTTGAGCAATGCCGGTCAGTCCTGTGATTAGCTGATTTGTCCAATCTTTATAGTAGATAACAACTGAGAGCATTAATCCTGCGTATAGTATCAGCATTATGAACTCAGCAAAGGCATCTTGAATTTCTGTACGTTTGAGGGCGATTTTTATTCCCAGAAGACAAACATCCAAAATCAATAAAAGGCGAAACAATACTAAAGCGTGTTCAGTCAAAAGTTCATCCCACTGACTGGCTTTGGAATGAAATTGAACCGCTATTTGAGATAGTATTTCAACTTCTTGAGCATGGGATGTTGTTGAAAAAGACAACATCATCACGACTGCTAGAGCAGGGGATAAGTAGAGTACAGTTTTGCCTATGTGCATGACTGATACTCCTAAAAACCGAGAGGTTCAGGACCCGCATCTTCCATGCGGATGTCCTTGAAGTTTGTATTAAAGAACTTGTCCTGATCGTGTCTCAGAATTTGTTCGTCCTTCTCAGCCTTTTCATTAATGAGAGCTGTATTTTGTGCTTGGACAGCTAAAAGAGCTCTTAAATTTCTGATTTCCTGTATCTGAATGCTGGCAAGTTGATTTGCCGCTTCAAGGGCTTGCATACGTCCATCAGGAGAACTCAGAAGATCTTCAATTTGTGAGTCAAACTCTTCGGATTCACCGAGGTCTTTCAGTTGCTGTCCAGATAGTTTAAAGGTTGCTTTTGTGGCTTCATCAACTCTTGCAGACCATTGTGACCAGTACTTTTTATATTTGGGATTTAGTTCCTCATTCGGAAGATCTGTGAGTTGTTTTGCAGAATTGAAACTTGGAAATTGCGCTTCGTAGACTCCATCTAAAACTTCAAGGTCGCCGACAGTGCTAACCAGATTTTTGGATATATTAGCCAGCCGTTTAAAATCTCTTATTACACTGTTTTTAATGGCAAACGGCAGACGAATAGTGTTCTTGATCATGTTGGTATATTGCTGGATATTTTGCTGTACCATCATGATTTGCTGCTGAGTCTGCATCATCTCTTCAGCATAAGTTTTATAAAGGGATTGGAGCTGTTCTATGTTTGTGGCTCGCTCTAAAATCTGCAAAAATTTGTCACTACAGTTGGTGCAGGTGACTACCATTGCAGAGGCTGGAGTTGCTGTGAGCAAAAGCAAAAGAAGAATATTCACTATTAGTAATTTCATCTAAAATCTCCTCGTCTTTCTTCGATCCATTTTAATGGCCAGTTTTCACCATTTTTTGATGAGAGTTCTTTAATGCGTGAAAGGGATATTTTGTCGGCAGAACCCACAAAAGAGAGAGCTACAGGGCCGAGCGCAAGGTCAATTAACCTGCGTCCTTCTGGTGAAACGATGTAGTAGTCTCTCTTAGGGGTAGAGGATGCGATGATTTGAATTTGGCGACCGTTTAGACCTAGGCCATTGTATAATTTGAATTGATCTTCCTGAATCGCGGACGGGTTTGGCAGGAATATTTTTGTAGGGCAGGACTCTACAAGAACATCTAAAATTCCAGATCTGACAGCATCAGATAAAGACTGCGTGGCAAGTACAACTGCACAGTTGGCCTTACGCAAAACTTTGAGCCATTCTCTGATTTTTTCTTTGAATACTTTGTGACCAAGCATGATCCATGCTTCATCAAGAATCAAAAGAGCGGGTTGTCCGGTAAGAGCTTTTTCTATGCGGTGGAAAAGATAGAGAAGAACTGGAATCAAATTTTTGTCACCAAGGTTCATTATCTCATCAATTTCAAACACCATGAAATTTGATATTCCGAGATCATCTGAAGATGCATCCAGTAAGACCCCCATGGAACCTTCTCTGGTGTAATGCTTGATAGCTTCCTTCAATTCTTCATTTTGAAGGCTGTGATAAAAATCAGTCAAAGACCTAATGTTTGAAGGGTTTTCACGTATTCTGCTCATGGCAACATGGATTGCATTACGGTGAGCAGGGAGAACCGTCAGTCCCTGTAAAGTGACTAGGTTTTCAATGTATTCTGTGGCCCAGCTTTGTTCTGCATCTGAATCAATGTTTTGCAATGGAGCAAAGGCCAGAGTGGAATCTTCACCAGCTATTTCATAATGTGATCCTCCAACTCCCTTACAGAGAGGCAACATGGATTTGCCTTTATCAAAAGCAAACACTGTGGCTTCAGGGTAGCGTCTGAATTGGGCTGCTATAATTCCGAGGAGAGTCGATTTACCTGCTCCGGTCGGACCGAAGACAAGAGTATGGCCAAGATCATCCACATGAAGGTTCAACCTGAATGGTGTCGAACCATCTGTTGCACAGAACATTAGAGGTGGTGATGAAGGTGGAAATTTTGGTGAAGGATTATGTTCTCTTCCAGCCCATATAGTTGCTAAGGGCAAAAGATCAGCCAGATTCATAGTGTTAATGATCGGTCTGCGAACATTTGCAGTGGAGTTGCCAGGGTGAGTTCCGAGCCATGCGTCTAGGGCGTTTATGGATTCTATTCGACAGGAAAAACCTCGGCTTTGAATCATGCGTCGAAGTTCTCTGGTGTTGTCCTCAAGCTCTTGAAGGTCTTCTCCAAGCAAAATTATGCATGCTGTATAAAATCCTGCACCGACAAATCCGGATTGAATCTCTTCTATGGCTTCTTCTGAATCTTCGGCCATAGAAAGAGCATCCCGATTAGCTCTGGCATTGGGATTGTTAAACATTGAATCCCAAAACTTGAAAACCTGCTGTCTCCATGTTTTTCGGTATTTCTCAAGTTCCTTGAGAGATTCGAATTGATCCATGCAGATAAATCTGCTTGAAAATCTGTATTCAATGGATAGGCTTTCAAAACAAGAAAGCATTGATGGCCAACTTTCCTGCGGTAATCCGTCAATTGATATGACCTTTATAAGTTTATTTCCGATAGCCGGCTGAAGCCCTCCAATAAGGTCTTGCCCGCCAAGCAGAGCATCGAGATACATTGGTGTGCTGGGAAGCAGAACAGTGTGGTCCTCGCCGGTTATGCATTTGTTCAGAAAGGCCAATAATGAAGAGCTATTTTTGAGATTTCCATATTCGTCTTCAAAGGATTCATCCTTAAGCCGGTCGAGGTACATTGAAAGGGAGAGAGAATCTTCAAGCTCTCTTAGAACTGTCAGAAATTTGGTAAGTGCTTTTTCAAAAGGGGTGCTTGCGACTGCATTGGTATATGCCAACTCACTCAGCTTTTGCGCTGTGAATTCTGGCTTATAGGTGACAATTATATATGTCTCAGTGGCATAAAAAGTTCCGGCAGACTGGAAAATATCCCGCCGCTCATCTTCAATCATTGTCGTTACTTCGTCAGGAAAAAAACTGGAACCCGGATGCGGATATTCACGGGCCGGAGAACGCACAGCTTCTACATGAAGCATCCAACCTGATTCCAAAGCTTTAAGAGCGTTGTTAACTCTGCTGCTAACTGTTGCGAGTTCATCAGGAGTACTTGATGCAGTGTCCTGTGATCTGAACTTCCAGCCGGCAAGTAATGAACCGTCTTTACAAAGCAAAACACCGTTTCCGATCATTGCGGCATATGGAAGTAAATCCGGTAAACCCTTAGCCGTATTGCGGTAATCTTTAAGAGAAATCATATTTTTATCATTCCTCTTAATTACGCCACGGAGTTGCGCGGGCAGAATAGTAATCCTGCTGTTTATGATGCTTCCACCAGACTTTAGACATTTGCGGATCTGATTTGGCCATTTGTCTAAGAATGAAGATGGTCACCATCCAAAAAACCAGCCCCGCTAAGGCTGATAGAAGAGTAAATCCACCTATCCCGACAAGTATTGAAATTAGAGCTGAGAACATAACAAGTTCCCGCTCTGCACCCATTACCATCGAAGGTTTGTGAAGCGACCTGTGTATAGGGACTACTCTCATAGTACCGCTCCGCTGAAACTGAATAAGCCGTCTACAATTGATGAAGCGAAAGCTATGAATGCGATCCCGAATACCACTCCAAGTAACAGCCTGAATCCTCCTTGAATTTCATCTTTTTTCATTACGAAAGTTACGCCTGTGAGACCCATGGCTGCTATTGATATCCAGCGTCCTACAGGGCCGGTAATCGTTCCGACAACAGCCTCAAAAGGGCTGTCGAATTCGCTGATGGAATTGGATGCAAAAACATTCTCAGGCATCAGGATTATCAAGGCCAAAGCCAGTAAAAGGAGGAGGTTATTTTTCTTCACTGTAAACATACTCCAAATTGTATTTATGGTTATGAGAGTCATAGCTGGACACTGTGGCTATTTCTGAAACAATCCGGCCTGTTTTGGTGCGGCGGATGTATATCAAAAAGTCCACAGCTGATCCGATCAGATTGGGCATAGGGGAAGTACTTGCTTCTAATATGAGCTGTTCAATTCGGAGCAATCCTTCAGCCGCAGAATTTGCATGAACTGTTGCAACTCCACCGGGATGTCCTGTGTTCCAAGCTTTGAGTAGATCAAGAGCTTCTCCACCTCTTACTTCCCCAACGAGTATCCGGTCCGGGCGAAGTCTCATGGTCGCCCGAACCAAGTTTTGGATGGAGGTATGATCTGAAGAGCGTAGAGAAATTGTGTTGTGTGAATGACTTTGCAATTCAGAAGTGTCTTCGAGTATGACAAGTCGGTCATATGGAGAAATTATGGAAATGGCTTTTATGATTCCATTCACTAGCGTCGTTTTTCCAGAGCCTGTGCCGCCGACAACTACGATGTTTTTTTTGCTTTCAATGGCCTCTTTGATGGAGTTCATTGCATCAAGTGTCATGACCCCACTCTGGACATAATCTTCAAGTGGAAAAACACGGCTTGCTTTCTTACGAATAGTAAAAGAAGCAGCCTCTACAATTGGAGGGAAAATTCCTTCAAATCGACTGCCATTAAGCGGTGATGCTTTAGGAAGTTCCCCTTCAACTATAGGGTTGTCAGCGGTCACGGTTGTTTTAAGTGCGCTGGCAACCAGTGATATGATCATGGCTGTCTGAATCTCAGATATTTTGCCGACAATCTTCATTTCTTCGCCGAGCTTTTCGACCCAAAGTTTGCCGTCAGGGTTAACCATTATTTCTACAACATTTTCATCTTCAAGAGCCTCTATTATGCTCAGCCCCATATTGTGGAGCAGGTTGTTTACAAGACGATCTTCCATCATGAACCCCACACAAGAACTGAAAGCGTTGTGGCAACAGATAGAATGAGCATTATTCCGGCAAAGATACTCCACGTTTTGATTATAGAGAGGAAGTTAGACATGACTTCTTGATGCTGCCCGATCTCAGCAATGCAGTTCTCAACGTTGGATTTGACCGCCTTGCTCAACAGAATATTTGTAGATTTGCGAACTTCTGTTGCAAAAGCTTTCACATGCTCATTCATGTGTTCTTCAGCTTTTGCAGTCTGCTGACTCAGCATCAATTCATACTCATCCAGAAAGGCGCGATGCATACTTACAAGCATGAGAATGGGGTCGTTCTCATCAAGTAAGGTGCTATGCTTCTCGGTAATGAGATCGCGCACTTTCTGGATGGTGAGGGGGCTGTTTGTATCGGCAGTCATGGTTTTTGCCTATAAACCGCTATTAATCAGTTCAGCTCTGATTTCACGCCACATCATGTGCAGACGCTGTTTCATCATAAGTGGAGTTTCGCCTTGAATGGCTTCCTGAAATGACAGGCGGGACGAAAGAAGATTTTCTAAGTCTTTCCCGAAGGTTTCTTTTTTCTTCAGGGGAAGTTTGATGAGAGCAGCAAAACGCTCAATGTTGTTTTGATAGATTTTGAATTCTTCGAAGTTTTTACCTTCGTTGCTGATTTGGCCGAAGTAGCCATTCAACCACACGTAAATAGGGATATCCTGAAAAGCATTGAGTAATGAGTTTAGTCCGCTCAGTGTATCAGGAAGAGCCTGTCCGCCAGTGATGACGCTGTGAAGGTTGATTGAATGTCCGCGCCCTTTAAGCAGGTCAAAGACTTCATTCTCAGCAAGGTAACTGGCCAGAGGAACAAATGTGGCTGCACCGTTATCTATAACCATATGAGAATTGTCAGGAAGCTCAGCCATCATTTCTGAAAGCTTGTCAAAGCTTCTGGGATCAATGTCGTCTTCCTTCATTATATCAAGAGCAGTTACATTGAATCTTTTGTAGCCGGCGAAAGTTGCATTGACAGGATCTGTGTCTACGCAAAAGACTTCTTTTTCATCTTCAAGCAGGTGCTGGGCAAGAATGCTTGCAATGAGGCTTTTGCCTACGCCGCCTTTGCCCTGTAAAATCATGTGGATAGTCGCCATGTTAACTCCTGAAAAAGGTTTTATTGTTTATGTGAGGTCTTTAATGTTTTCATCTGAAAGATTTTTTTCGTGCGCAAATTTTTGGCCTTGTTCTAATTGAACAGGGCTGTTTGTATTCGCTGGAAGTGATGCGGCTGATAGAATTGGAGAAGGCTTTGAGTCTTGACTTTTTTGCAGGCAGTTAGAGCTGTAATGGCTCACATAGTAGCAAAATCTTTTATAGCTGAAGGTTATCTTACCTTGCTCGGCATAATGGTTGTGGATTGCTATCCGCGTATGTCCAGCAATGAGGTTTGTTTCGATATCTGCTTTAAGGGCTAAATATTGAACACGTCCTATGCCGTGTACGGAAGGCGTTATCTTAGAGATCATGTCGTCTCTCTTTGTTTTATTAATGAAAGAAATGTATGTTGATGCTGAAATTAGTCGTTGAACGCACGAAAAGAGTGCGGCAGTTAGAGCTGTCGCAGTTGTTTGGAGTGGTCTTTTATTGACAATAGGTGGGACAGGAGTGGGACAAATCAGAGAAATGGCATAAAAAAAGGGTCCACAAACAATCGTGAAATTGTTCGTAAACCCTTGATTTAACCGTGGTACCCAGAACGAGACTTGAACTCGTACAGACCGAAGTCCGAGGGATTTTAAGCCCCTTGTATAGGGTTGGGTGCAACTGTTCGCTGATGTTAAATGATGTATTGAACCCGCATGTGATATGGGGTATTGAGCCTTTATACTGTATGGCAGTGTTAATAGCTGTTAAGATAAACAAGGCTCTATTAAGGCTCTGGAAAATGAGGTTCACATGGGTAAGTTCGTACTCACTAAATACACTGGTGTCCGCTACCGGGAAGACGCAAATAAGCGTCACGGCCTCGGCCCCGATAAATATTTCTTTCTCCGCTATTATCGCGGCGGCAAGCAGCATCAGGAAGGCGTTGGTTGGGCATCCGCTGGCTGGTCTCCTGCCAAGGCTCATAAGCTTCGTTCCGAGATCACCGCTAACATCAAGGTCGGTTCCGGTCCGCAATCTCTTGCTGAGATGCGAGAGCACAAGGCCACCGAGCAAAAAGTTCTGGCTGATGCCAAAGAAGCCCGCAAGACGTTCTCGTCCGCAGGTGATATCTATATTACTGACTATTCTTTCGAGAACAAGAAGACTTGGAAGCATGACCGCGCCCGTCTTAATCTTCACCTGAAGCCCGTCTTTGGCCATGTCTATCTTGGCGATCTTGACCATAACCATGTTGAAGAGCTCAAGCGTATTCTTAAGGGGAAAGGGCTTGCCCGAGCTACCATCGTTCAATGTCTGGCTTTGACCCGGCAGATATGCAATTACGCCATCCGCCAGAAATGGCTGAGCGGGGTTAATCCCGTTAAGGATGTAAAATTTCCAAAGGTGAACAATCAGCGACTTCGTTATTGTTTGCCGGATGAGGAAATCAAATTTTTCAAGATGGCTATTGATCGTGGATATACTGACTGCCACGACATCTGTCTCATCAGTTTGTACACGGGGATGAGGATGGGTGAAATTTTCGCGCTTACTCGGCAGGACGTTGACCCTGTTGAACTCGTCATCACCATCAAAGGCGTTGCTGGAGCTGATGACGGGCCAAAGTCCGGCAAGAGTCGCGTTGCCTACATCAACAAGAGCTTGGCGGCTATGTTCACGGCGCGGGTAGGGGGGCTGACCGAGGCCGAAGCTTTGCTCTTCCCGTCTCCATCCGGTGGATTGCGAAAGGAAATTGGAGAAAACTTTGCAACTCTGATGAAGCATCTCGAATGGAATAAGGGCGTTACTGATCGCCGTCTGCGTTTTTGTGCTCACTGCTTCCGTCATACTTTTGCCTCTCGTCTTGTTGCGAAGGGAGTTGCTCTCCCAGTCGTTCAAAAATTGATGGGTCATGCCACCATCCAGACCACAATGCGTTATACTCATACTCATGATGACCAATGCAGGAGTGCTGTTGATCTGCTTTAAACTAGTGGTTGAGTGTCTTTGACCAACCAGGCTACGAAAGGTTCGCGAGTGTAAAACACTTGACGACCTCTTTTAAAACGACCTTCTTGCGGTCCAATTCCCTCGCAATCTTGGATTCTGAGGGAATTGGCGTTGATAACGCCTCCTGTCAGTTTTTCGGCTGATTTGCGGTTGAAGATTGGGGGTAGATCTTTTAGTAGCTGTTCTTCTAATTCTTCTCTTGTCATGACTGAACTCCTTTTCCGTTCTTCATCATTTAATCCCCTATTGTTGTCGTGCTCATTGCTGTTTTAAATATTTTGACACCTGTATTTATAAAATAGTATCTGCATTCATCTTCCTGAGTTTAGGAGTTAAAAAGAATGACCGATGATAAAATGTTATTAGTTCACGATGTAATGAATGAACCGTTTATTGAGCTTCCGTTACAGGCTTTAAAAGCTCGTAGGAATTTACTTTTATCTAGTATTCTTATGCTCATTATTGTTAAATTTGGGGATATTACTGCGAGTCCCCAAATATTAGGCATTCAGGGACCAACACTTCCACCCTTTGTAATTAAAATTTCTTTACTTTTAATTACTCTTTACTTTCTCGTATATTTTTCATGGTTAGGGCTTCAAACCTTTCGTAAGTGGAAACTAAGGTTGACTGGTTTGACTTTACGAAAAGCGATTGGAGATATTCGAACAACCAACCGACTGGTTACAGATAATTCCATTGAGCAATCGACTGCAATAAAACAGATTTTAATGATAACTCAAACACTAACAAATGAACTTCAAGCAATTATAACAATTAAAGATAATGGACTGACCGAAATCTCAGTAAAAAAGATAACGGAAAAACTTACAGGTGTTAAATGCGCCCTTGAAAATGCGCAAAAAGCGGCAGATACAATTGCACCTTTCAATAAATGTTTTTGGGCGTACCAGAAAAGCTACGCTTTTCATTGGGTTCTTGAGTATCTTTTTCCATTGGTACTCGGAGTTGCCGCAATTCTATCTATGCTTATTCACTTGGTTTTAGGGCCAATATATGCACCTGCATTATATTTTTTATGAGTAATTAAAAGCCTTATGATTCACCCTGTTCTTAGGTTTCTGCAATAGCTCAGCTACCTCTGGTGCGGTTAATGGTGGCATTGTTTCTATTCACCCATCCCCTACAAAAACGGATAAATATTAGAGTCCCGAAAATCAAAGCCAGCGCCGCATGCTCGTTCATAAATCCTACCACTAGATGCCAGCTCAAATGGATTTGCCCAGGGCGCAAAGTCCGATCCGACTCCCAATGTAGGCGTGAGCTTCCTTCGCTCTTTTCGCTTAGCTTCATCCACCTTTCGTGCTTCCGCTAACATCTTTGCAGTTGCGCCTTTAACTTTTCCTGTTCCATGATCTTTCAGCCATTGCTTTCTCAGCTTTGCGTTGTGGGCTTTCGCTTCTGCGCGGGTTTTTTCATACCAGTATGGATTGAATTCAACTGAGGGGATGAAGTGTCGAGAAACTAGAGCCTTCACGTACAGTACGAAGCAGTGGCCTTTGTGCGTGATCTTATAAAGAGGCTGAACAGATTTGCCCGGCTTCTGTGGCATCATCTGCCAGCCAACGCCGTAACCTACTCTGTCCTGAGTGCTGTAAAGTCGGCCCTGATCGTCAACTTCATAATCAAAACGTTTGATCTTTTCCCGTACTTGGTTTCGATCTTCTGCTTCAATAAAATCTTCTTGATTTCTCATAATGCCTCCGTAAATACGCACCGCAGTCCGTCTTCGGTTAATATGCCTGTTACATTCTTTGGCCTGATTATGCAGAGCCTAGTTTTATTCATGCGGCCCTTATAAATCTTAAATCCTATCCAAAATCCACGTGAATCTAAGCGATCAATGTGTGCCATGTATCCACGCCTTCGTAGCGTCGCTTTTACTTGCACTCGCATTCCAGCTTTCAACATGACTAATCTTGGTAGGCTCCGCGTTCACAACGTCTTTTTGATTCATCCGGTGGACACTGTGGTTGTGCATTATGTTTCAGTCGATCCAGATCCACCAGAAGTCCGCCTAGAATTGCACTGCCTTTGCGAGTGAGCTGGGGCCGCAGTTCAAGGAATCTAATTCTCAATTCTTTCAGTTCCTGAGTCACATAAGGATTCTCTTGATTCGCCATGACAACCTCCAGCTGTGTTGCAGTTCTTATGTTTCCGTTCGAACTCTTTCACTTGCTTCGCATTTTGCAGAAGAACGAGCGTTTCACACTCAGAACAGGTGCATTCAAAAGTAACAATGCGTTTGATGCTAAGGTGCTGAGACACCGCTTCTCTCCAATGCATTTTCGAGCCTAGCCGCAAACATGGATGCCTTAAAATCACCACAGTTCATGTAAAGCTCATTGAAATATTCAATCGCATCCCGCGCGGCATCTTCGACTGTTTCAACGCAAGCCATGCCGGGAGGATTGTTGAAAAGATTCTTGAACGGTTTAGGTTGGGGGCGGGAAGGATTCATGGGGCAATCGGCACAACTCTTGGTGCTGCAATTCCCGTCATTATGCCGACATGTTGTGTGGTCAAACTTATTTTTGTCCATGAAATCCTCCCCTGATTTAAAGTAGTCCTGACCGGGATCAGTACTTATTAAATTTACGATGATGCTTACTGTTGCTTCGCCGCGCCCAATGCACGGGAAAGCAATTCTCGGTCAGGAAATTTATTTTATACTGCAGAGCAGTTCTTGAATCGCTGTCAGAGCTTCGTGGCCCTCTTTGCTTATCTTCGCTTTGTCGCTTCGGCTGAGGCTTCCGTCTTCAATGCCCTCGCCATAAGCGGCAATGAATTCGCCGAATTCTTTCACAACCTTGATTACGTCCCGTTCGCATGAGTCCGTTTCAGGTAGTTTGATGAAAACGCCACCAAACTTTTTAGCTAAGAAATGGAGCGGTTCTAAAGTCCGGCAGATGCGCATAATCGGGATAAGCATATTCACGCCGAGTTTATGGCTGTCACTGTCAGGGTTCAGCTCATTGAGCAGGACGTGATATTTTTTTTCTACAGCCTCAGCGACTTCTCGTGAGCATCCTGAGTTTTGAACTATTTCGTGTAAAAGTTCGGTCAATGTTTTTGTCATTATTCGCTCCGTTAAATAAACGCCCATTTCAACGTTGATATGGCTCTCAGAATCCGTATTATTGCTGTTATGCTTAACGGTTTAACTCTTAATCATATTGAGGAACTCAGCCTCGCTCAAAACCTCGGCTCCGCTCTTGGCGGCTTTGTCCGTTTTGGCTTTGCCGACATTCGCGCCGCAAATCAGGTGAGTAGTTGTGGCGGTAATGGAACCTTGGACAGTAGCCCCGTGCTGGATAGCGAGGGCTTCGCAATCCTTGCGGCTTCCTGTTTCCATTTTACCCGTGAACACAAGAGACATATTCGCAAGGTTGCCGGACTCCGGCTCTTGTTCCACTTCAAACTTAAAGTAGTCCGTGAGCTTTTCGATCAGGGCGAGGTGATTTTGGAGTCCGACAACAATGCTGGATGCTGTAGTCGTACCAATGGAAGGTATTTTCATCAGTACGTTAGGAGTGGCGAAAAGCAGTCCGTCAAAAGAAATTTCAGACAGAATCTTTTTAGCAGTGGATTCGCCAAACCCATCGATGCCGAGTGCGGCAAAGAACTTAGCAGGGGTGACAGGATTCGCTTTTCGGTCCTGAATTGCTCGATTCAGGTTTACACTTTGCTTCATACCGAACCCAAAACCGTGATAATGCACGTCATCCATTTGGTCGAAAAAATGATGGAGCGGGACAGTAGCCATTTTCTCAACGGTCGAAGGACCGAATCCTTTGATATCAAGCGTCTTAAAAAAGTGCTCTTTCTGGCGGCACAGACGCGCAACACAATTCTCAGCATCGCAAACAAGATTCACGCCTTTTCTATGGAGCCAGCCGCCGCATTCAGGGCAGTTGGAAGGGAGGCGGGTAGTCGTGGTCTGCAAAACTGCATCAACTTTAGGAATCACTTCGCCGGACCGAACAATGCGCAGCTGGGTTCCAACGCCGATACATTTATCTTCTATGTATGCGGCGTTGTGCCCTGTCACATTGCTGATATTGGCTCCAGAAATATTTATGGATTCAATCTTGATAACCGGAGTAACTGCACCAGTGCGCCCGACCTGCCAGCGAATAGCTTTGACGGTAGTCTCGGCAGTTTCGCCTTTGCATTTGAATGCGATTTGCCAGCGGTGATGGTGGGATGTAGCACCGAGGTTCTTTTTCAGTTCAGGATCAACAATCTCAAGGACAAGTCCATCAACAGGGTAAACCCATTCGGTGTATTTTTCAGAAAGAGCAATAAGCAATTTCTCCGAAACATCCTCGCCATAGCATCGCTTGCCATTCAGCGTTCTGAGAGCGTGAAAGCTGATAAAGGTCATACCTTTTTTGATTATCGAGTCCCGTTCGGCATTTTTTTCTGTAGACAAAATCAGACCAGAAACAACGTTTCGCGGATGGCTGTATTCATTTTTCAAATGAGCATGAAAAAAAGCTTCGTAGACAACTATCTCACCAGGGCCATAGTTATTTGGATAGATATCTGGATTCAGTCCACGGCTAAAAGCGTCAGAAATATCAAATCCGTATTCCCCATCACCGCGCGAAACGAGCTGGTGTGCATTTCTTTTAGCCGCCATGCCGTCCAGCTTGGGGGTGAGAGTGTAAAGCACTCGTCCTGTCAGCCCAATCTCACGCGCTCCAGCTTCACACCGGCTAATAAACTTTTCTATCTCAGCAATGGTATAAGCCTTCTCAGTAGAAAGCATGGGCGCGGAGTGCTTGACCTTGAGGCGGTCAGACTTTTCCGGCTCGACCGCATGCAGAAATTTGTTTTCGGGATCGGTCGCGCGGAGTTCGTCCAGCATGGCATCATATACATGGTCGTCCATGGCGGGCTTGCCAGTGCGGTATGCTTCGTTTGCGGCTTGGAGGGTGGTGGTGAGGTCGGTTTTAGACATGTTTATATCCTCGCTTCGTTGGCAGGAAGTGGTCCAGTTTTGCCTCGGGACGCTATAGGGAGTGATTCTGCTGGTACTTTTGCTTTTTCTAGGACGGCGCGTTGCTGTGGGGTACAAACACCCTTATTGACAATCTGGTTTCCGCGCTTTGATCCAACGTCTAAGATTTCGGCAACCCAATGATAGTTTTTGTCGTTTTTCAACAGCCATATCTTAAATTTCTTGGTTTGCATTTCTGCTGTAGTTTGGTTAATCATTCTATTGAACTCCATTTGTGTAGAAAATCTTGATAGAGATTTCTAATAAATCAACTTCGTAAAAATACTTTTAATAGAAATTACTACCAATAGTCAACAGAAATTTCTATTAAACACAAGATATATTTAATATGTGGTCAAAACAGCTTGAAATAATTGCAGAAATAGCAAAAGAAAAACTTGTCGAAAATGATCAGAAGTTCAGTTATGCCAAAGCTGAAGCCTTGATTGGTGTTAGTAAAAACAAGTGGGTTGCTTGGAATGGTGGTCAGCGGCCTAGTGCGGAAGATTTGGCAAAAATTTCTAAGAGTTTGAATATCTCAGCTCATTGGCTACTCTTTGGAGAGGGATCTATTTCTAATGATCCGCGTGACCTAAAGGTTAATCCTGAGTATAGTCATTTAGCCCGAACTCTTAATGATGTTCTCTCTGGGGATTTAAAGACGACTCCCGAAACATTTGCGGAAATCGGCGGCATTACGGATGATGAATTAACTGCCATGTTGCAGGGCAAGATCTTGCCGCCAGCGTCAGCTCTGCGGAACTGGACGCTGAGGTATCGCGTCAATTTAAATTTCTTAGTTGCTCAGATAGGGTATCCCTTACTGACCAGAGGGCAATACGAGCAGAACGGGCCGTTGATGTGGCTCCGCAGGGAAAGAAAGGAAGATGAGTACCCGAAAGGGTGCGCGAATCCTTCCAATGCCGAATCCGTAGAGCATATTGATAGTGATTTATATGACGGCGAACCTTATGAACATGATCGTCATAAGAAGTTATTGCCGGAAGTAGGGTCTTCTATTGATCCTGCTATCGAACGCATGAAAGAAGCAGAGCGGTTGATGGAAAAGTTCGGGTCAGAATCAGGGCTGGAAGTTTTTCGACTTGCTACTGCAGGATTGAATAATTCAAGTGCGGGAAAGGTAGAAGGCGACGACGATGTGAAGGACGTTGGATAAAGCGTAAAGCAGATTGGCCCGCATGTTTCAAAGGCATGTGGGTCAATTTTTTTTGCGATTTTTATTAATTATAAAGATTATTAAAATCTCAATAGATAATTTAAGGTTTTGAATATTTGGGGACATATATAATGTTTCAGAACTTACCAAGCCGATTAAATCAGTTGCTGGATTCGCTATTTCTAAAAACATATACTCTATATGGTTATTATAATGGGCTTTAGAAATTGGGAACTTGCAAATAAACTGGCTGTTGTGGGAATAGTCCTCCCCCCAACAGTTGCGATTCTTCTTTGGGTTGGAACTTTCGCTTTCGGTGGCCCAGATCTGAGGGCATTTAACCTTATTGAAGATTTTTCGACTCATTTTTTTAAAAAAGATGAAGAACTAACTAAGGCCAATATAGTTCTCCAACAGAAAGAAGATGAAATTGTTAAATTGAAAGCTAATTTAATGACTGAAGAACTTAATCGCAAAGAAAGAGCCCAGATATTACGACTAGCAGCTACTACAGATTTATTTAAAGATTTAAGAAATTTAGAGACAGCATATACTCTATTGCAAATAGCAGTTGAACTAGACCCCCAAGAGTCTTCAGGGTGGAAGCAACTTGGACATGTTCTTTACCTACTTAAAAGATACGATGAAGCTGTTATAACATACGAAAAAGTTGTGAAGATTGCTCAGGCTTGTTCTGATGAGCAATTAGAAGCAAGTTCCTACTGTAATCAAATGATCATTCGTAAAGATCAAGGTAAAATTAATGAAGCTATTAATTACGGTAAAAAAGCTCGATTGATTTATATAAATAGTCATATGACAACTCAGTATGAACAAATAAATAGCCTGATAATTGAAATTGATTCTTATAGTGATAATTAATTTAATCACTGCTTAATAGAAAAATTATAAAATATTTGGCTCAATTCTAATTATTAAAAAATAGAGATGTTTAATATGCTTATATCTAGTATTTGGGGTAGAAAACACACAATAAGGCTTGCGTCTATAGTTGTGATTTTAAGTATAGTTTCAATGTTTATGTTGGTTAAGTTTATTATACAAAATGAAGATAAACGTAGTACTCCGGATGAAGTAGCCAGAGAGTTGGCAAGTAGTTCAAAATATCTTCTAGAAAGCATTCAATCCAAAGACGAAGAAATACGAGCCCTGAAAGATGCTATTGAAGGTTTGCGGAATTTGGAAAAACAAGATGACACTGCAAAACTAGCATCCGAAGCGGAGCGCGAACTTGTTGCAGGTAATCCCGAGAAGGCAAAAGAACTCTTCCGACAAATTGCTAAACAAAGACTTTTAAAATCAAATAATGAAATTCAAAATTTCAAAATAGAAACAGCTCAAACATACCGAAATATAGGCGCATTAGCATTTATGAGCAACACACAAGAAGCGCTTGAATCCTATACAAAGTCAATTGAACTAGACCCACAAAACATAGTTGGGTGGAATCGCTTAGGGCTTTTGTTGGAACGACTTGGAAAAATGGATGAAGCTCTCGCAGCATACAAAGAAGCCTTAATTCGTGGCAAAACTACAAAAGAAAAAGGTCTATTAGCTGTGAGCTACGGAAATATTGGCAACATCCTCAAAACTCAGGGTGACCTTGATGGGGCTGAGGAATTATATCTAAAATCTCTGAAAATTAATGAAGAACTCGGACACAAAGAAGGTATGGCAATTCAATACGGAAACCTTGGTGTCATCCGCAGAACTCAGGGCGACCTTAATGGAGCTGAGGAATATTACCTTAAGGCTCAGATAATTAACAAAAATCTGGGTGATAAAGAAAACATGGCAATTCAATACGAAAATCTCGGCTTAATCCGCGCAACTCAAGGCGACCTTGGTGTAGCCGAGGAATTGTATCTACAATCTCTAAAAATTAATGCAGCACTCGGACGTAAAGAGGGCATGGCTGCGAATTATGGCAACCTCGGCTTAATCCGCGCAACTCAAGGCGACCTTGGTGGAGCTGAGAAATTCTACCTAATATCTCTGAAAATTAATGAAGATCTCGGACACAAAGAAGGCATGGCTGCGAATTACGGCAACATCGGCATCATTCGCCAAAATCAGGGCGACCTTAAGGGGGCTAAGGTGTTTTGGAACAAATCTCTAGCTCTTTATAAAGATATCGGTGCAGGCCCGATGGTTGAACAGATTCAAGGCTGGTTGGATGAATTTATTGCACAGAAAGACAATTAAACTCTTTTGATTCCGATTCTTAAATAGAAAAAGTATAATGGATGGTTAAGATGACGATATTTAGAACATGGACGCGTGGGGATAAACTGGCCTTTTGGGGAATAGTCCTATCAGTAATTGTCTCAACTCTTTTTTTTGTGGCAGACAAAACTTTATTCAAAGATGTCCGCAACACACCAGAAGAAATAGCCATAGCACTAGCTAACAGCTCAAACGACAACCGAGATCGCCTTCTCGAAGCTAATCAATCCATCAAAGACAAAGACAAAGAAATCAGCGCTCTAAAAGATGCTGTTGAAGGTTTGCGATACTTAGAAAAGCATGATGGCACAGCAAAACTTGCTGCCGAAGCAGAACGTGAACTTGTTGCTGGTAATCCAGACAAAGCAAAAGATATATTTCGCAATATAGCTGAAAAGAGTCTTAAAAATTCTACTTTCGAAAAGGCCAAAGCAGCTCAAGCTTATCGCCGCTTAGGGGCTTTAGCATATCTAAATAATACTCAGGAAGGCATTGATGCCTATCAAAAATCAGTTGAACTTGATCCGGATAATGCCGTGGGCTGGAACATGTTAGGATCTTTACTCCTTAGAATCGGAAAACTGGATGAAGCAACTGCCGCTCACAAAGAAGTCTTAAGGTTAGCCAAGTCTACAAACGACAAAGAGCTAGAAGCTGCCGTTTACGGCAATATCGGCATAATCCGCCAAACTCAGGGCGACCCTGAAGGGGCTGAGAAATATCAGCGCAAGGCTCTAAAAATTCACGAAGAACAGGGATACAAACAAGGTATAGCCAAGGCTTACACCAACCTAGGTAACATCCACGAAAATCAAGGCGACCTTGAGGGGGCTGAGGAGTATCAGCTAAAAGCTCTGAAAATTAATAGAGTACTGGGGCGCAAAGAAGGTATTGCAGCAAATTACGCCAACCTTGGCAACATCCGCCAAACTCAGGGCGACCTTGAGGGTGCTGAGGAATATTATCTCAAAGCTTTGAAAATTCACAAAGAGCTGGGATACATAGAAGGCATAGCAGCGGATTATACCAACCTCGGCAACAACCGCCAAATTAAAGACGACCTTGAGGGTGCTGAGGAATTCTATCTAAAGTCTCTAAAGTTTAACGAAGAACTGAGATACATAGAAGGTATGGCGATAAATTACTCCAACCTCGGCAATATCCGTGGAATTCAGGGCGACCTTAAAGGTGCTGAGGAATATCAACTAAAATCTCTGAAAATAAGTAGAGAGCTGGGAAACAAACACGGTATAGCTACAAATTACGCCAACCTCGGCGTCATCCGCAAAAATCAGGGTGACTTTGAGGGTGCTGATGAATATCAACTGAAATCGCTGAACATTAATAGAGAACTGGGAAATAAACACGGTATAGCGATAAATTACACCAACCTCGGCATCATCCGCCAAGTTCAGGGAGATCTTGAGGGGGCTGATGAATATTTTCTTAAAGCTCTGAAGATTGATCAAGAACTGGGGTACATAGAAGGTATAGCGATAAATTACTCCAACCTCGGCAACAACCGCCAAATTCAAGGCGACCTTGAGGGAGCTGAGGAGTATCAGCTAAAAGCTCTGAAAATTAATAGAGAACGGGGGAATAAAGAAGGCATAGCGAAGGATTACGGCAACCTCGGACTAATCCGCATAGCTCAGGGCGACCTTGAGGGAACTAAGGAATTTTGGAACAAGTCGTTAGATATTTATAAAGAGGTCGGAGCAGCCGCGAAGATTGAACTAGTTCAAGGCATGCTTGATGATCTTTCCGCACAGAAAGACAATTAGAATTATCAAAATCTAAAGGGATAAAATAGAATGGGCGGACTCTCAGACGAAGCAAAAGCGTATGAGGCCATAAAAAAAAATCCCCCGTCACTCACAATGAGCGGCGGGGGATTTTTTAGGGTATCGGAATTTCTTCCAGCCTCAATTTACACTGTCGCGGAGCTTTTCTCAAGCACAGCCTGATTCTTTTTACTAAACCAACTACCAGTCACCCATAACCGAACAAGCACCACAGGCCCAACAACAATCATAGCCAGCTTTTCCCAGATCGTGTCAGCCATTTTACCAGGTGCTTCCCACATAATATCTAAGCATTTCCAACTGCCTTTGATTCCCGCTAGATGACCAGACTCATGGCGCTTAACCAGATTGCAGATGCATTCCGGTAAGTATGGCAATTTGTAATACTCCGCGCTGGTGTAATGTTTCACGCCTTCATTGTCGGTTGTCCACACAGTCTTGCCGAAAATAGGCTTTTTAAAAAACTGCACCCAAGTGCGTTCAATTCGCGCTACGCTACCGTCTTCAGTGCGGATATTCCAAGGCAACTGATACGCGGTTCCGTAATTCCAACGATAAGTCGTTGGGAGCCACCAGACCCCGCCTAGACGAATGACGGCATACATTGCCAAAGCCCAGAATGGATATCCACATTTTACAACGCCAGCTTTAAGTTTTTTATCTGCCTCAAGCCTCAGTGCGGCACTTCCGCCAGCATGATAATAAACGTCGTGCAGAACGCATTCATCAGCCCACGGAAGCCTTTTCTTAGTGAAAAAGCGATATATGCGGCTCTGGTATCCAGAGCATTCGTCTGTCTCAAATACTTTCACGCCTTGCCAGCCGTTTTCACGCCGATACGCCCAGACAAACCAGATTACAAATCCGGCTAAGAAAATTAACAATGCTAATTTGATCATTACTCATTCCCCACTGCTATGTTTTTAATTATTGCCAAAGCATCATATACTGCTGCCCTAAGCCCCAAAATCGTGGTTGCATCCTCAGTTTCTTTAAGGGACGCATCCAAAGCCCCCCGGCTTTCAGTCGAGATTTGGTGCGAGTTTAGAAACCTCACGGACAGGGTCGTTGCCTTCTGTCCATCATTGGTTATGACTGAATCCGTCTTCATTAATTGCTCAACGAAATGCGGCATCAGCTCCGCAACAAGTGCATTTTTTTCAGCGTGGGTCATGTCTTTTACATCTTTCATTTTCTATGCTCCCTGTTTCCAAGAATCAATTTGAGTTTCATTAATACGGCACTCGCTACCTTCGGGTAACCCAGACACGCCAAGGGCCACACGACGGAAGGATTCAGCCGGGGTTTGCTTGGCAGATTTTAAAAGGATGAAATCAGGTCTGTCGGGATCTGAATCAGTGCCGAGAGTTGCGGTTTCGATTGTTATTTCTGCGAAATCATCGGAAACAAACGGGGTTCCGGCTGGACCTGTTGCGGCGGTGAGTAACGGTTGTTTGTGAACACGAGTAGGTGCTACAGTAAAATTACCGGACGAGATATCTACTTTAAAGCTTCCGTAAGCATAAGCAGATTTAGCCGCCCCCACAGCCGCGGTTGAGGAAACTACAGATCCGTAAGTATTTGTGCTTAATGAATATACACATCGCTGTGTTCCACTAAATATAACAAAAATATTAGCTCCAATAACTCCTATTGAAAAATACCCGCCGAATGGGGGGGGAGCTAACTCTACTAACTCATTTGAGCTTAACGTGTACTTGTGTAGCTTTGGTTCCGAATACCCTGATGCTATTAACAAAGTATCAGCATCAACATTAACTACGGCGTTGTAATAAGAGTCATCTGCCTCGTTCACGATGACTTTGGTAACAAGAGTCCCTGTTGCAATGTCATATTCAACTAAAGTTTTTGTCCACGAAAAGTAGAGCTTATTACTGATGCTGTACGCTGACCTTGAAACCCCCACGGCAGTACTTAATACAAGGGGGGAGCTGTAGGAATTTACGCTCAACGTGTATGTGCAATGTTTAGGGCTTGTGTGCCCCCCAAACAATATAAAATTATCAGAATCAACCATACCTATAGAAAAGTACCCGGTGAATGGGGGTGTTGCCAATTCTACTAACGTGTTTGTGCTTATGGTATACTTATGCAGTTTAGGAGTTGTATATCCAGATGCTATCAATAAATTGTCAATATCAATATTGACAATGGCACTGTAAGGGGAACCATCACTCGTTACAGGAGTGCCTGTATCAATCATCGTGCCTGTAGCAATGTTGTATTCAATCAGGTTTGTGGCAGATATAAAATAGAACTTAGCTAAAACTTCCCCAGTCACAGCTCCCGCAACGGCTTGTCCATCAGAACAGTACAAAACATCGCCCAGGTTAATTTCAGTAAGGGTTTCCAGCTCCTCCGCGGTAGTTCCTGCTAACACCGAAATTCCTTTATCACGAACTTTAGCCCGAACGGAACACTCTGCCCAATCAGCTTCTCCCTCACCTTGATCAATTCCATTACTTCTAAGCGCTGCATCATCAGCAAGAGCAACTCCGGCAACACTAGCATTATCATGCCCTACCCATGAACTAGGATAGACAGCCTCGTCACCAGTGATAAAAGCGGCTGCAGTGCGGAATCCTGTTGCCGTTGACCATTCCGAATAACTAAGCAACGCACCTTTATGGCGACATTCAAAAACATAATCAGTGGACACTTGAAGCAATCCAGCTGGTATCAGATATTCCAGTACCGCGCCAAGTTCAGGCGACAAATGCAGAACTGTATCACCTTGCCTGATTCTGAACTGTATCCCTGAGTGAGTGTCCACAGTATCGCCAACAACGGCGAACGGGCCAGATTTAAGAAGCGGGCACTCCTGAACATTGTTTGCACCGCTAACAGGCTCAAGATTCACCGGGCGGTCAACATAGTTGAAAATATCACGAGTGGTCAGAGTCGGAACCTCGGACCAGTCAGAAATCAAGCCATTGTTCAACCTGCGCCTGATTCGTGATTTGTAGGTTTTGGCGGGTTCATAAATGTCAGACGGCAGTTCATAGCCGCTTGCGATTGTGGTCAGAAAACCAGAATCATGAAGCGGTGCAGTAAAATCACCACCGATAATATCGGTTTGAAATTGAATAGCCTGTTCGGATGTTCCGGCAAGGGTGGGAATGAATTCTCCGAATGTGAATATCGGAGTTTCGCCGATATTGGCTGCGCTATCTGCGGGGCTTATAATTGCGGGGATGCCTGTAGCTTGACGTTTAAATAATTCTTCGTGCGCTTCTGGGTTTCCGTTGTGATCCACAATGTCAGTGTGAGTCGCAAGCAGAACAGGAGCCTGATTGACGAAGATCTCTTTTGCTGTTCCCGTCAGAATGTTCATATTGAATTGTTTTTCAAGCGGCGCTGCATTTGCTGGCAGGGCCGGAATATAATCGGACAGATTACCTGCATAATCCACTGCAAACAAAATTTCCCCGCGCTGTGGATGAGTTGCAAACAAACCAATCTCACGCAAAGCAAACCCTTCTTCAAGTCCCGCATTTGTGAGCATTACGCTGATTGCGTAACACCCTGCAGGAGTATCACCCTCGGGAACGGTTACGGGTTTTACGGATTCGGGGCTGATCGCAAGCGTCATTTCCTCAGTTATCAATCCTATCATTTCTGCAGGAGCCGCCACTTGTTCGGCTGACCACAACCCAGAACCGACAGCAACCCTTGTAAAATTGAGGGTTACACCTGTTCCGAGCAAACCTAATAATTCCAGCCCTAAACGGGTTGGAACTGTACCTTGGAAATCTGCCATTTAAACCTCCCGTGTGGGAATTGAAGTTATGTCTACCTGCTGCATGGCAATGCCCATATTTAGAGCAACGGGTGAGATCGTGATTTCTGATTCTCGAATTCCAATATTTATGATGTCGGCTTGTGTTAATCCGGCTCCGGCATAAGTTTGAATAGGGTTAACTTTGATTTCAAAACGGTGCGGGATATTATGAATGTCACCAGTTATGACTTTTCCGCCTGTGTAAATTTCTTTCTTAAGAACAGATTTAAAAACCACCGCATCAAGATGAGAGCGAACATTCTTCGCAGAGTTTACCGCGCTAACAATCGACAAATATGTTTCTTCATTGGCGGTCACTTCGGTGCTGACCTTAAACTTGTAAGGATCACCACCGTAGTCCTGCCATTCAAGAACTTCCGCAGGTGCTCCGGTCGCAACCTCAATAGCTTTGCGAACGGCCCACGGAGTGCCTTTTTTCTTATGCAATTTAATCGATGTCTTAACCGCTTCACGCTTCGTTTCGAGACTCCATTCCGGTTCCCAATGATCAACATGAAACTGCCAAGCAAGTAATGAAAGGAGCGGTTCTTCAAGCTCATTAATGCGGGAATAAATCAGCACTTGCGGGATAGCCGCAGTCACGGCGCTAAGCTGCTCATTAAGCACACTGGCTGATGCCTGAAATTGTTCATCACCAGCTATGGATGACGGCAACAAGTCTGCAAAATTAATATCCGCCAGATTAATCATCTTCAACGCCTCCGTAGATCACGGACAAACCATCTGGTGCAAGGATCGCAACTTGTCTCCCCGTCAGTTGTCCATATGCCGGAGCAGTCAGCTCAACCCTTTTAGCTCCGGCTTGGCGTATCAAATGAATTAATTCAGTCGGGTTGATATCGCGCCCCAATGCGGACCGTTGCCAAAGAATAAAGTCCGCAATAGCCTTATCGACTTTTGTCTGGATGGAAGCGGCAAGGGTGGCATTAGATCTGCCGACAAACCATGAAAGTTCGATGGTGTATTCTACAGTTTCAGCGGCGAGAACTTCGGTGTTATCAGTCAGGGGCCGCACGTCTTCAGGCGAAACTTTAGCCTCGACCGCATTCAGTATTTCAGCGGTTGGTAGCTCTCCGTTTTTCATGAGCACGATAATATCAACTTTGCCGGGAGTAGGGGAGAGCACCGCGACATCTCCGATATCCTGATGCGCAGACTCAGCCCAGTATTGATATTTACCAGCAGGGCCAGCAACGGACGCTTTTTCCGGCGAAAGCTTGATGCGTTCCCGATAGCGATCATCCGCTTCAATCTCAGCCCCGCCGAGTGTGGTGGAAAGGTTGTGTGCCTTCGTGACTCCGGCAACAGGGTCAACAACCCTGTTTATTTGGGAGGGAACAAATCCGTTGCCGATGGTTCCGGCAGTTTCGCAAATCGCAGTTGTATCAATATATAATGATCCGGCTGGAATTTCGGCAGGGCCGACAGTCGCAAACATGAGTTTGCTATCAGGGGTCAGCCTCGTTCCGGCGGGAATATGCACTGTAGATGTTTGCACTTCACCAAGTTCAAAGCGAATTTCTGCTTGTGAGAAAAACGGTTGCAAGCGTGGGGTATCGGTAAGCTCACCAAGATGGTCAAGATGATCCCCACCAGCATATGCAAGCAGATTTTTCTTACCAGTCAAATCAATAACCTGACGTTGAACCGTAATGGTGTAAGCCAACCCCTCAAGAAGCAAACGAACAGGATCGCCAGCCGCAAGGCTTGTTCCTGTGATACTTTCATATACACTGAGAACTTCCTGCTCGACCTTTGACCCGTTGGTCTCGCAAAAAGAAATATTCGGCAAGTTGGTTGAACTCATAAAGCACCATCCTTAATCTTAATTCGCACAACGGGATAAAGCGTCCCCTGCATGGCATCATCTTCTTTTGGCAAAAAATTCACATTGACCACAGATACACGAGGCTCCAGCCTTTCAACTTCCTCGACAATTTCGCCGCTGAAAGCCGCCATTGCTTCCGGCATTGGACTATCCAGATAAGTGAGGGACAAACCGAAATCACGGTCGAGCGGGACAGAACCTTTGATCGTGCCTAAAATTGTGCGTACGCATTGCAAAATCTCGGTAATGCCGATTGCACCGATGACGATGGAAAAAGGTGTGCGGGTATCAACTACTGTGTCCATTAGTTGTACTCCTTGAGGCTTAGTTCCAGCTCAATAAAGGCCGCTTCGCCGTCCCCGTCGTGATGTTTTTGACCTTCGGTAATGTCCACGATTACAAATTTGCCATAGTTACGGTTGCCGATAACCATGTTGCGCGGTTCACCTGTTCCCTGTGCGGCCCAAAAAGCAGAAGCACGATCTTCGGGGTCTGTAAATTGTGCGTGAAGCTGGACAGTGAAAGACATTTCTTCAAGCGATACTCCAACAAATTGAAGCTTGGACTTTTTCTCAAGCACTGGATGCTCCGCAAATTCCGCAGAGCGAGTGCGTGAAAGATCTTTAAAAGTCATAATCTCTTTATCCGAGCACTGAAAAACTATGGTTCCAAATGAGCCTACTTTCATGACATCACCGCCATAGTTCCATGAATTGGTTCGTCAACGGTTAAGGATTTTACATGCAAGTGACCGATGATTAATGAGTCTCCTTTAAGTTCGTAGCTTCCTGTGTGATCCGTATGAACTCTCTTGATTTCATTGCCGATTTCACCGTTGGTTCCTTCGGCGGTAATGTTTCCTGTCTGATAGATTTGCGGCGCCGAATATCTGATAGATTCACCAGCTGTAATTTCGGCCGTTTCTTTTGCTTCGGCTTGAATATTCTTAGCCGTAGCTTTCAAAGTCTCGGTAACTTCAAGAGTCGTGTTATTGCCGACAGTGGCTGAAAGATCATTCGTGATCGCCAGCGAAGCATCGTTTCCAATCTCGGCCTTTACATCGCGAACTACTTTTGCAGATAGATCGCGACCAATTGTGATGTCCGTATCGCGACCGATATCCGCAGTCAGGTCTTGCCCGACAGTGAGCTTGGCATCGATGTCAATTTCAAGATCCGCACAGCCATTAACAACATGCCCT
Source organism: Desulfovibrio sp. (assembly GCA_030145055.1). GTDB lineage: Bacteria > Desulfobacterota > Desulfovibrionia > Desulfovibrionales > Desulfovibrionaceae > Maridesulfovibrio. The sequence goes on along the minus strand of JAQYWK010000002.1, from coordinate 731,133 downwards.
GAGAGCAGGTGCTTTTTACGGTCATACTGAAACCATGATCCATCTTTAAAAATGACATGCCGAACATCTGGATTAGCTAGAGGCACGGTGTCAGCGTCAGAATAAAATGCACTGACAACGAATCCCTGACGTTGGGCGAAGGGTAGGAACACACACAAAACATGCTCGTTTACGTCTGGCATCCAGTAACTTTTGTCGTGCAATGTTTTATGGGCAAGCACGGGCAGTTCGTAGGAAACCAGTTTTTTGCCGGAGGCATCTGCGTCAGGGAATTCCACTCGCACGGTTCCGCGCTCAGGAATCAAGGTAACGACTTTGCCAACGCGCACCGTTTGAGCAAGTGCGGATTCAAGGGAGTCGAGCCTGTCCAGTATTTGAGATAATCCGTCCATTTAAAATCCCAGCACTTGGTGCACATTTAAATTCGTTGTGTACCCAGCAGAGCGTCCGAAAGCGTGAGTTGCCTGGTCAATGAAATATTTGCCGGAAAAATTACCGAATCCCGCGAGTCCAACATTCATAGTCGCGGCAAGACGAGGATCGCCCATCATGGAAATGGAGCCGGTTGTTTCTCGTTTGTTTTTTGAACGCAGCCGAGATTTCGCTAACCGCTGAGCTTGTGCGATAGATTCAACATCTTTATTGATCTGCAAAATTTCTCCGCTTGGCGGTGGATTTGGCGGGGTAAAGGTGTAGCTCTTGAGCTGCTTATCTTTGGGGTCGTGATATTTAACGGTGCATGCTCGATAAATTTCGGTGATTTTAGATCGGAGCTGTACGGAACCTATATCCGATTCCCCGCGAGTAAACGTGTGGGAAACAGGGTGTTGTTCGTATTCGCTACCGGAATAAATAACGAGACGCTTATCAGCTAGTTTGAGACTGTTGCCTTCGTCTTTAATCAACCTCTGAAGAAATTTAAGATCAGATTCATCACGTTGCTCAATGCGGGTATAGGTTGCATCGTTCCCCTCAAATTGCAGAGTCAAACTATGTTCGGTGGCAATGTCTCCGGCAATTGATATGAGAGAAATGTTTTCCCAGGCGCGAGTTTTCTTTTCCTTGCGGATGGAATTCATGACCAGCGCGGATACACCTTTCAGCGTGACAGTGTCGCCAGCTCCGGCAGACATTTCAATTTCATCAAGTTCGAATTTACCGCATGGTAGAACTATCGGAGAAGCTCCGGGTGCAAACCAATTTTCGCAACGGATAGCTGCTTCAAGACTTGCGCCCTTAGCCGGATACCATGAGTTCTTCCAGAGCGATTCGCGATCCTCAAGAGTTACAGATAGATCATCAGCTTGAGATCCAGCATTATCCGTGAATGAAAAATTAGTTACGTATTCAGCAATAGCCGCTGAAATATTAACGCCATCATATGAAAGAATAAGCTGTGCGCTACGAGGTTTAATAATATCCATTACTTAGACCTCCAAGGCGCAGCGGTAAAAACGACAGGTATTTCCATTTCCGGCACGGCTAAAATGATCCCGCTAGAAAAAAATATGGTCTCAGTATATTCAGGATTTGCTTTCATCAAATCAGAGCACATGGTTTCGCGGCCCCATAATTTACGGGCAATGATGTCCCAAGTGTCGCCTTGAATTGTAGTGTAACTAAGCAAAACGAAGCCTCTCTTTTTTCTCGAACCACTGATCCATGATTTGATGAATGCGATCTTCGAGTCCTTCGTTTGCTCCGCTGAGAGCCTTGCGCACGGTGGCTTCGTCGCCGCCGTTGACGGTGATGTTTTGTTCGATTGTGAGGCTTACGGGGGAGGCTGTTTGCGCCGTGCTGGATACATGCGTGGCTGATGATTGGACCGATGATGTTGATTTAGTGTCATCAATAAATATTTCACCACCCATTCGGGCAACGGGGGAGGCGTTTTTTGCAACTGTCTTGCTGGACGGAGTTGATTCATCAGAGCCGAACCAGCTTGTGACACTTTGGAAAGCATCGATAACTAAACCAAAAGGGGAGTTCTCGAAAAGACTTGTAATCGCGTTCCATACCCATTTCGCACCAGTTACAATTCCATCCCAAAGACCGGAGAAAAATTCTTTGACAGCACCCCAATTATTGATCAACAGGTAAGCTCCGCCAGCCAGTGCCGCGACTCCGGCAATCACCAGCCCGATAGGGTTTGCTGTCATTGCCGCATTCAACAGCCATTGTGCTCCAGTCCAAACCTTAGTCCCGACAGCTACAATTTTTTGCGCGGCGGCAAAAGCGTAAGTGCGAACTGTTGCAACCTTTTGAGAGCTGGATAGCCAAGTGACGGTGTCTTTTAAAATTGAAATTCCATCAGCTGCCATCGAACCAACGTACTTTACTCCCTTGATTGCCAGAGTCAGAGCTAGGAATCCGAAAGCCGCGCCACCAACTACGGCTGTTACACCTGGGAAAGTTTCAGCCATCCATGCAACAGGAGCAAGTAATCCCGTAAAAACTCTAGTCACAGCAATCATACCGGGGAGTAAAACCGAGCCAACTGTTGAACCGAGTATTACCAATTGGTTCTTAATCTGCTCTATTTTTACCATTCCAGACTTGAGATACTTCTGCGCTTGTTTATTAACAATACCTCTTGAGCCTTCAGATACATCCTTTTGAACTGCCCGCAATTCCTTAAGCTTAGCGAGGAGTGGGGCAACGCCTTTTAAACCTTCATCGCCGAAAGTTTTTTGTAAAATTTGTGATCTTTCGTCCGTATCCATGTCGGCTGTTGCTTCTTGAATCTGTTCAAGTGTGGATGTGAGATCCAGCTGACCTTTATCATCTCGAACAATATCAATGCCGAATTCTTCTTTAGCTCTTCCGAGACTACGGAGAACCGCATTGAGAGCTGTACCTGCTTCTCCTCCAACAACCCCGGCACTATTTAGCGTTCCGAGCATTGTTAACCCCTGCTCGATCCCCATATCGTATGTTTTCATGGAAGCAGCAGATTTTTTCATTGATTCGCCTAACTGATCAAAGTTGCGAATCTGAAATTTTAACTGAGTTTTAGTGAGCAGATCGCCGATCCGGTTCATCTTTTGTTCGGCAGTGCCAACCATGCTTTCGCCAAGGTTATTAAAAGTAGTTGCGACTACTTCGCCGACTCCTTCAGCCTGACCGTTTGTGACTTTCGCAACTTTGGCCACAACGGCGGAACCCACGCGGGCCATCTTCGCTGTCATCCCGGCAGAGTTCAGAGCGTACTGAATATCGAAGGCTTCATTGTAAGCAACAAGACCCGTTTTTGCTAAGGCCTTAGCAGCTTTTCGAGCATGCAACATCGCGGTTACTTCATCATCTGTATTAATAGCTGTTGATAACCGTATTTCGGATTGTTCTGCTTTAGCGGCAAGCAGGACGGGGGCCAGCATTACAGCGCCCATAGCGGCTGTTTCGCCCATTTGAGTTCGGAGATTTTGACGATTGTTTGCTCTGTCAGAACGGGCTTTCATGGATTTAGAAAGGGCGTTCTGCTTTCTAGTCAGTTTTTCAACTTCCGAAGACGCGGTCCGGTAGTCACTTTGTAAACCTTTGACAGATTGACCAACGGCTTTAATTGCCACTACTTGTGCTTTATATTCGTGGCGAGCTGATACGTGCTGGCGTTTGAGTCCTTTTAGTTTCTTTGCTTCTTTTTCTATGAGCTGGGCATATACTTTTTTATGTGCACCAGATTTTTGCATAGCTACAGTATAGGACTGGAGCCGAGTCTCGCTTTCTTGGTAAGCACCATAGAGCTTAACAACTCGTTTTTGTTGCTGGGCAAGAGCTTCACCAGCCTTGAAAGGTTTCTTATCTTTCAGGTCTGATATTGCCGATCCGAGTTGCCCGACTTTAGATTCAGCAGTGCCCAAAGCCGCAACAAGCCCACCAACGGCCCCGCCTATTACAAACTTAGTTACAATGCTATTCATTTGATTTGCTCTCTAAAGTGCTATATAATGCCGCCATGAATAGAATTAAATTCGCATCTTCATTCATATTCTTGGCGGCAGGTTTATTATTTATTCTGCTACTCGGCGCATCTGTTTTCCTTGTATCAAGCAAGGGGGCCGTTGATCTTGTCCTAGTTCCCAGCTGGCAAACACTCGGCACTTTCCTTGTAGGTGCTGTGCTGTTGTTTGTTATCTGGCAAGAGCTAGGCAACGAGGTTAAGAATCTATTCCGATCTTCTATGAGGTTGTTCAGAAGGGGCTAATTACTCCTGAAGAATAGCCGCCCCTTTTCATCCTTCGGCAAAGCCTCAAGATTTTTACTGAACTCCTCTAATGTCATGTTGCCTATTTCTTTTCGGCTCCATCCTGACCAGCTAGCGAGACAGAGGATTCCTCTTCGGAGGGCTGCACTATGTTCGCGGAGCTGGTGGTCATTAAAAAAACGTATTTTTCCTGTAACTTCAGATAATCCACATGGTCCCAAGTAAGTATGTCTTCAACCGGGATTTCGCAGGTTAAAGAAAACAGACAAGCTTCCATTTCTGCCCCGGTCTTAGTTGTGGCCATAACCTCAGCGTCAATCGAATCCTGCACTTTCTGACGGCGCATAGTTACAGATTTAACCTCTCCGCCACCGACCATTACAGGCTCATCAAAAACAACTTCTACAGATTTAAGTCTTGCCATTTTTGCTATCCCTCCATCCCAATATTTGTTCTGATTTCAGCCAAATAATCTGTGCCATTTACAACGTATTTATAATTGAACTTGTCGAATTCAAGAACGTCTTTGCCGTCGACCACAAGCTTGACGTAGATCACTCCAAATTCAACTCCGTTCTCTTGTTTTTTCCCGGTTTCCCATTTTCCTAAATCAAAGTTTTTAGGCAATGTACGTAGGACAATCCGCTCTGGTGTATCTCCGAAAGTTGAATCAGCGGTATTCAGCCCACGAACAGATGCCCGCAAGTCAAGGTGATGACCTACAGGAGCAAGCAGTTTCGCGTAGTTGCTGGTTTTTTTGTTAAACGTCAGCTTCGCAGTCATGGCTTTAAACAGCGGGGATGGCGCATCAACTTCACCACCAAGTCCAGCACCGGAGAGTGTTTCTGTGATGTGTTCAAACTTGGGCAATTCAACGGTGGCAGTTCCCAGAGACTCGCCACCGTTCAGGTAGACGCTGTATTCTGTGGTTGTTCCGTAACTTTTGTTTTTCATTTTTCTATCTCCTAGCCGAACAAGGTTGAAATATATGTTGGATCATATTCCAGAATATTGATGATTTCCCGAGCCGGGGAAGGCGGGGTCATATATGTGTGGAATCTGACAAGTCCGTCCATTAAATCTGTTGTCGGGTTTTCCGATTCCAGAATCTCAATGCGACCACCAAGGATGATTTCGCGTGAGGCGAAGGAGTTTAGACGGATATTTTCACTGTCCATAATCGTGGTTAGTAAACGGCGAGTCAGAGGCCAATCCACTTTTGAAAAGTAGGTCAGGATAAAAGTGTTTGAATGCCAATTGAAAAAGCGGCGCACTGGAATAAATGAATCTTTGGGGTCGGTGTTTGAAGGATAGCAAGCTGTGCGGCTACCCCAGAGCTTCCAACCTCCATCCCAATTTAGAGCAGTTATGATGCCCTGACCGTTGAGATAGTTTGCTTCATCAAGGCCGAGGCGGAGTTCTTTTCCAGCAAGATCATTGCCTGTAATTTCCATGCGCTGATTAGACGGACTACGATATGGAACACCTTCCGCGTCATGATCTACACGGGCCATCAGCGCGGCAACCTGACTGCTCAGGTGATAAACTTTGTCTCCTTTTTTGACCTTGGGAAAGCAGACAATCATATGTTCGTCTGTGAGATTGTTTGCCTCTTTATAGCTGGGTACATCAGTATATTTTGTAACTGATTCAGGGATATCAATTATGGCCATTGCCTTAAAAATACCGTTGATGAGGCTTGCTTTGCTGCTCATAGAAATGGCAACTGCAGGTTCGTCGGAAAAGCCCGGAGCGACAATCGAACCTGGTACAATGCGGTACTTCGGAAAGACTTCATTAATAAGTTCAAGTCCGGTTTTTTCGAGAGAGTCTTCGTCAATTCCGCCGATAATATCTTCTCCCGCCACGACTGTCGGATCGGGAGTCTCGTCAGTTTTATGAACTGCAGGATCATACACATTAATGAAGATTGCAGGACACATTCCGTAATCAACGAAGTGTGCAGTCGCGAATTCGCAAAGTGTGTATTTCGTCCAGTCCTCATCGTAGCCAAATGCTGCGACAAATTCCGTCATGCTAAAACAAAGAATTGGTTCGTTGATGGGTAAATCTCCGGCAACAGGTCCGGGAGCCGTTCCGAATACAATCGGAATTGCCGAGTCCACGCGCCGGGGCGGGACCAGAGATGTAGGTACTTCAAATGGATAAATACCATGTCCGTAAGTCATTTAATCCTCCTGTAAAATTGGTTTGCTGGGGAATGGGTAGAACCAGCGCGATCTGATAGTTGAAACGTGATGAGTATGATGCCGTGCATCTGGATCAAGCAAAGGATTCCGGGCGACGACCGAGCCTGTGCGCAAATATTTCTGCTCAAGAACTTCATTATCTCGTAGCAATCTGCGAATTCTGCTGGAAACAATATTCGACCAGCTTTCACAAACGCCTCGTCCTTCGTCAGAGTAAACACAAATCAAAATATCCAAGGTTTCGGTTGCGCCTTCTTCATCATCCTCAGAAGTCACCCAGCGGATGACTAAGCATGGATATATTTCATCATCGGTTTGCTCGGTAGGGATGGCGTTGGTGTAAACTTGAAAAGGTACAAGCTCACTCTTGCCAGCTTTCTCAAGCTTCAAATCCGCAAGATTATCTTCTAAGAATCTGGATAGAGACATCATTACGAGTTCAGTCATTATCTCAGTCTCGCTTGTCTAAGAATATGAGTTGCTTCATGTTCGAGATTCTTTTCCATAAGTTCTTCGGCAATATATCCGAGATGGCTTTGCACACTGGATTCTTCAAGCATGCGCAAAGGAGAAGGGCCGTAGAGTTTCGCAAGAGGCAACCGACTATCACCAACTCGTTTCATGATTGCGCCAGCCTTAAGTTGGAAACCGCCCTTGACCAGCTTGCGACCTCCAGTCTTTTTAACTTTGACTGATACACCTTTGCGCTTAACTCGCGCAGTGCTGCCGGACCTGGTTTTAGTTTCTGCTGTAACCGTCCGCGCCCGTGGGTTGAAATGCGAAAGAGATATGGAACGACTGCCAGTCGCGTGAAGCTCTGCAAATGGATTCCATTTAGAAGCTTGAACGATTGAAAACTGGCGTTCTAAATCACTAGACTTAATATTGTATTCATCACGTATTGCTTTCTTAGCTGCCACTTTTAACGATTTGACGGTCTTATTCGCCGCCCGCTGACACGCCAACTGCATGCCGCCGGGAACGAGCGCGAGAACTTCTTTCACACGTGCAAGTTGCTTCATTGCATCAGAGGTATCGATTTCAAGAACGCTCATGATTTTTCTCTGTAAATCTGAATGTTAAGCATAACTCCTTCGCCTTTAACTCTGGAAACAATCCACTTCTCATCATTAAACTTGCACTCTTTATGGAGCCGGGGCCGTTCAATATCTCCGGAAACAATCAAGACACTTTTAACTTCCATGCTCACGCCAGCTCTAGTTGAATCGAAGGATTCCCCATCGCTCTGACCTTCGCCTTCATCGGTGACAACGGCGGTAATGTCGTTGCCATTCCAGTTAATTGGATCAGCGTATTCCTTCTTATTCATAAAGACGCTTCGAGCGTCCCTTTTCATCTGATCTTTGAAATCCATTTTATTTTCCAGCCTGTGAGCGGTAGCAGGTGTTTTCGGCTTCAAGTCCTTCGGTATAAGCTTTCGCTTCAACTGTGTTGTGCATTAAGCGGCCTACGTTTTCCTTTGAGCCTAGGTGCTGATCTTCAAGTAACGGCTGAAGGTCCGGCTTTTCGGGAGAAACGCATTCAATATATTGGGCAGTAACTGTAATCTTACGGACTTCATCTATTTTGCTGGTGCGTTTCTGGTTGCAAGCCGAGAGTATGGTTAATAAACTCAGCAGCATTACGACTGTCTTCATAGCTGAGAACTCCGGTTGAATTGGTTATTGGATGATTTTGTGCCGAGTTCAAAAGTCGCACGGCCTTCGCATGTTGGATTCGATATTTTTTAGCTGACTTCTGGACCGTACTAAGTTGACCCTGCAAACTACTGATTACTCGCGCGGTCTGGTTGCTGCTTTCTTTGAGCAAAGTAATTTCGGTTTCGCCGTTTTTAATCTCAAGCTTATAAGCGGATATGTCGGACTCGAGTTCTGCCTTCTCTTTTCCAAGAACTGCAATGTCGGTTTTCAACCATGATATTTTGAAACATAAGCCGCCAATTACAACTGTAAGAATCAGCACACCTACAACTATGGCGATGGCTTTGCCTTTTCCACCGCCTGTGAATAGTCCTAGAAGCATGGATACGGGGATCATGACATCAAGCTCCAAAGTCGATCTCTGATTTCAGCCACTTCCTGATTCGGACAAGTCTTGTGATCATCTAGTTCGTTGTGACCGTAAATCGCATCAGGATCGAGTCCGTAATGTTGGAGGATTTCAAGCAGAGCTTGCGTCAAAGTTTTCATCTGATTTTCGGTAAAAGTCTCTTTACCAATCAGACAAATACCGATGGACCTGCTGTTAAATCCTTTACAATGCGCACCTTTGTCTTCGATATCGCGCCCAGATTCAACAATGCCATCAAGCTCTGGATCATAATCTCCGTGGCTTATGGGGTGGCCGTTCAGAATTACCAGATGATATCCGATCCCGCTCCATCCCCTTTCCAGGTGCCACTCGTTGATTACTTCCGCGTTGCCCCAGCCCGAGTCCGAGCAATGAACCACCACCATGTCTATTTGACGTCCCATAACGACTCCTGTCTTGAATCGGATCAAACTCGTCCCTGAAGGACTTGATCCTTTTTGTAAGTTTGCGCGGAATCACGTGCACATCCATTTCAGCAAGATGCACAGCCACGCTTAAAAATTCATTAGATGCTAGATACATAACCAAGAATTCGCGAACATATGCACAAACGGAGGGCAGAGACTCATCAAGGGTGACATCAAGCATATTCGCCATGATGATCGCTATTGAATAGACAACAAATTTGCCCACACCGTGCCGGAATTTGGCACTGCTGTATGAACCATTATGTAGAGAGCGGCCTAGCCCTAAAGCGAAGTCGGACAAATACAGAACAACCAAAGCAAGTAATGCTTTATCAAATCCGCCAATCAGCCATGAAGCTGCTGTACAGCAACTTGCAAAGCTGATTTTGATGGCGATGTGATCAAAAATGTTCATTTATTAATCCGGCTTTTGTTTGTACCCGGACCGCTGAAAACGGGTAAGTGCGGTCCGGGCTGTTTGCGATGGAGAGTTAAAACTTATTCGGCTTCCTGACTCATAACGAGTTCAGAGAGTACTCTTGGGTTGGTGCAGTAAGGGAGCGGGTTAGATTCCATATAGATATCAATGCCAAGATTGAAGTCGCGCGGCTTCTGGCGAACATAAATGGCTTCTCCGTCGGTATTAACTGTCTCAGTAAATCCGGCAGGTCCGTATACACCTTTAAATGTTCGGAGAGTCCCTTCGGGAATAGTGTGACCTTTTCCTTCTTCAATAAAACGGGTTACCCCACCATCTACATTGGGGGCTTCACCTTCGAATTCTTCAAAAATTACCCCTTGAAGCTTAAAGCCTTCACGAGGATCTACTTGGGCATGCTGGCAAGATTCTTGATGTCCAATCCAAAACTTTTCGACATTTTTATGACCGACAAGAGCATCAAAAAATTCAGGGGAGACAGGACAGCGTATGCCCGACATCGTATCTCCGTAGAGATTTTTCTTAGTATACCGCGTAAGCTCACGACATATTGCAAGAACATCCGTGTCCGGATCATCAAGTTTAAAATTGATAGTATTTTTAGGAATCTCGAATTTGTTGAAAAGGTCGCAGAGAATTGTACTACCGTCGCTATCATAGATGATGCCTTTGACAGCTCCCCACATGAGGTTTTCCCATGTAAGCTCAAAGCTCAGATGATTTTCCATCAGTTTGTCAGCCATGACTGATCCAATTGTTTCTAATTGGTCAGTTGTTCCGAATGATCTTTTACCGATGTATTCATCAGGAAGAATTTGATCTACGAGATTGATATGAGGAATATCGAGAGTTACCCCATTTCTTTTGCCATGGCGCGCATGGTTTTTGTCACCACCACGTTCCTGACTGGGAAGAATCCGCACAATATTATTCTTCAATTCAACGATGATACTTTTGGTAGCGACACCCTTAAAATTGAATAAACCGGATTTATTCAGTCTACCGTATGTATTCGGGATGAGATTAATCTCATCAGTAAGGGCTACTAGGCCGAAGATAGAATCATCAGAAAAAGGATCTACAATTAAACTCATTATGCACCTACCTTGCTGATAAATCCTCTGACAGAGAGGTTTGCCATTGCGTTTGCTTTCTGGTCTGCGGTGATTCCATCAGGCCAGATTAGTTCCTCTCCGAAAATGAGAGCATCTTTTTTTACAACCACGCCTCGGGTGTCAAAGTCCGTTGCGTTATAGTCTCCGCAGGTAAAACCATAGGGGATCTGAGTGCCGTCGGTAGCCGCAAAGTCAATCTGAAAAGCTTTACCGTCACCGGGAGCAATTTCGACTGTATAGCTGTCACCAGCAACGAAATCAGGATCACCATCATTAATAGTGAAGTTGATATGTGGAGACACGAATGGAGTTCCGACAAGCGCATCCGGCAAGCGAACACCTTCGGGAGTGGTAACGATAAATCTGCCACCATCGGCTTTAGCTTCAACACAAGTCATGGTGTAGGGACCGTACATTGCCAGTGAACCTATGGAGATGTCTGACATGTTGCCAAATCCGACAATGCCATCCTCAGCTGTTGCTACTTCAGGAACGGAGAAGAGACGGCGACCTACCACAGTGCCAACAGGATATTTTTTGCCTTGACCTATGGTGACAGTCTCACGACAGAAATCTGGGTCCAATTCACGAATGAGGATATCGTTCAGCCGTTTTTTTTCTGAATACATTACCATGGGCTACTCCTTCAGTCCTAGTTTAGCCGTAAGCGCCGCGTGAACAGGATTCACTTTTGCACCAGTCTTCGGGGACCCTGGAACAATCCCCCCCTGATCCGTGTTAGCCAGAGCCGCCAGCATTGCGGCTTGCGTGGGATCATCACCCTTTGCTTCCGGCTGAGCACTTACATCATGAGCAAGCCCGAGCTTCGTGATACTTTCAGCGCTCAGTCCAGCTTCAAATGCCGCTTTGAGTTTGCCGCCAGCTTCCTCGCCAAACATTGCAACAGCAACATCTGCCGCTAGTGTAATAGTTTCAGCCTTTGCTCCCGTTAGTTGGGAGGCTGCCTCAGCCTTTGCGCCGTCTTCTATCGCTTTGACGGCATCGGGATACTGTGCCCGTAATTCATCCGCATTCATGCTAGCCTCCTTGAGGATATGCGAAGTTAATTGATCTCGAGTGCATACGCAGTCGATAAGGCCGATGGTTTTAGCGTCTTCACCAAGGAAAACGCGACCTTCGGCCCAGTCATTTTTGTTGGAAATTTTAAGTTTTTTACGATTACCGGCGATTGAATTAATGAAAATTTCGCAAGTCTGGTCGAGGTGAGATTGCAACGATTCTTTTGCTTTATCGCTGAGAGATTCGAGATGGATTCCTAAAGCTTTAAATTCGCCAGCGCGGAAGATTGTCGGCTTTATTCCAGCATCACTATACAAGCCCGTGTAATCCATATGCACCATGATCACACCGATGGAACCGAGATCGGCAGTTTTACCAGCCGCGAAATACCGTGCGCTGGAGCCTACCCAATATGCCGCAGAAGTTGCCTGACTTCCTGTGTATGCATAAACGGGCTTGATTTTATCAGCGTTAGCTACAGCGGTAGCTAAATCGTCACAGCCGTAAACCGTGCCGCCGGGTGAATCAATTTCAAGCAGGATTGAGCGAACAGAATAATCAGCCAATGCCGCTTTGATCTGTTCTTTGATCACTGTGTAAGAAGAGCAGTACGGAGGGTAATGCCAATCCATATTGAGTGATCCAGCCACTTTAATTACAGCGACATTGCCTTCGAGCTTGAAAGGGCGTTTCTTGCCGGAGAAAGCGTTCGCTTCGGCATCGGGGGTTAGATCACTGTTTAAAAATGGTATCAGTGATGTTTCTTCGATTAACCAAAATTTTTCACGAAGTAGTGTTTTCATTATGCGGCTTCCGTTTTGGGAATTTCTTCTTCTTGTTCTTCCGGCTCATCAGGGGAGGTCTGCACATTAGCTGGATCGAGTACAGGCAAGCCGAGTCTTTCACGCTCTGCTTTCTCTTTCGCTTGCTGACCAAACTCTTCGCGCCAATCCTTGCCTTGTTCTGCGTACATGTCTGAATATGTTTTCTGACCAGTTGCGAGGGCGCGTTCATTTGCTTTTGCTTCTTTGTCAGGGTCGATGTGTCCGCGTGGCGGTGGTGTCCATCGGCATGCTGTCCAGAGTTTCATTGCCTTGTAAAAGTTTGGTGATCCGACTGGAATTTTCCAATAGCCACGCAAATATGCTTCTTCCAAAACCATGACTCGGATCGGTTGCAGGAAGTGGCGAACGAACCAGCCTCTGTACACTTCAAATTCACGCCAGCTTTCAAGCAGTGCGGCGCGGGCAGACGAATAATTCGTTTCAGAGAAATCTTTGATTACCTGATGGTAAGGAAGCCCTGCGGCGGAAGCTAAGGTTCTGATTACAGTCTTGAAAAATGGATCAAAGTTATTGCCTGGGCGGTCGGATGAAATCGGATTAACTTTCTCGCCGGGGTTGGTGTAAAGAATCTGTCCGGCATCAACATTCTGATACCAGCGCGGGTCCCAGTCTTTGGAGGCTGGATCTTCAAAACCCTCGGGTGGGATGGCTCTTTCGATGGCAATAGGGAAAGAGGCCGTGACAATTTGAGCAATCAGTTCGTAATCGAGAAAGTCGTATTTATCGCGGAAAAGTTTAATGACAGGCGCAAGAATAGAAACCCCGCGCACTTGCTCAGGATCGATAGAGCGAAAGCAGTGAAAAAAGAGGCGGCGGTGTCCGGCTTTTGCTTTGTAATATGTATATGATTCAGGATCGGTTATTTCTGCCGGAGTGTGAATATGGTAGCCATCGACCTCACCATCTTCGTCAAAATTGATGCCGTCCCGTAAATTGGTGGACATCAGCTCATTCGGCGGTGTTTTTAATCTTAGAGGATGAATATCTTGCAGAGTAAAAGAAAAATTACGTTGTTTGCGCGTTCTAGCCGATTCGTCGAGAAATCTGCACAAATAACAGAATTCACCGAACGGGACTAAAGTAGAAAGAGCCAAAGCTTGCAGATCAGCAAAATGGAGTTGACCTCCAATATGGGCTTCCTCTGTCCAGAGTTCGAAGGCCGCTTCTTGCGCGGATTCAATTTCGAGAACTTGCTCTGCTGTAAGTCCCAACTTCTTCGCAACAAGGGCCGACTGAGGACGAATGCCCGGTCCAACGATGTTAGTTGTCAGAGTCGAGCGTATGGAAGCCGCATGTCCATCATTTGCAACAATATCTTCGGTACGAGTTTGTATGCGTTCTCGGTCGAGGCGTTCACTGCCGCGCTGAGTGCGCCGAGGATTCCAATTCGACATAGTGCCGCCCTGACTGGCTCCGACCTTGCGAACAGACCGAATGGCATTAGCTCGAGCACCAGAATTAGCGCGAGAACTAGCTTTTAGGCGATTTATAGAGCGAAGGGTATTCATCAGGACAACCGCCTGATTATGGGAGAGAAGGTGCGAGGTGTAGATTTACCAGCGCGGCGGCGTTGTTCTGTCGCGATATCACCGAGCATTCCCTGTAACTGGGGGATATCAGCGCGTTCAAAAGACTGACCAGCAACGGTGTAGCTTTTGTTCATAGCACAAGCGAGAAGACCTTTCTTACATTCAGAGGAAAGGTCTTCAAGTTCAGCATCAGAGAAGGGTTCTAAGTAGTTGCCAGTCATGAATGCACGTTAAATCATGGGTGGATTTAACGCACGGTACGTGGCGAACCGTGGCGAACTATAGATCTTTAAATGGTTGATATTGTTGAATTAAAAAATTAAGATTTTCTAAGAAAGTTGTATAGTTCAAAAATATTGAGTTTGTTCTATGTGTTTGTTTTGTTTACATACGATCCCAATGAGTAAAAAAAACCTAATTTTTACTTGAATAAAACTATAGTAATTATTAGATCTTTAATTCAAGTAAATAAGATGGCTTCAACAGTAAATGGACTGCTAATATTTAGCCTTTCTCTATTAATAGGGAGTTAACTTTTGTGAGTAACATTGATGAGATAAAGTCTTCCATTTCAGGAATACCAGTGTTCAGCCCCAGTTATGTGACAGGGCTTAGGTCATTTTTTTGCACGTCAAAATATAAGATCAAATTAGAGCAGGCCCCTTGTGATCATGGTAAACTTGCAATTCATGTAGCAAGGCACGCAATGCTTAGGCATTATAAATGTAAAATTATTGATATTGCTTTGAGCTTACTGGCCTTAATCTTTCTTTTAACACAGACAAGAGGGGTGAATATTGCTTACAGGAATTATTTTTTCTCACCCCCATTTAGCGATGTTTTACATATTGCATGTTGGTATATATTTTTATTTTTATATTTTTATACGTTTCTTATACTGATGATAACAGCTGTTATTTGTTTAAGCGCATTTATATTTTCGTGGATTGCTGATTTTAACAATAAAATGTATCGTGATAGTTTATTTGCTCTTATGGTTGAAGGTGTAAATCATAACTTTAACAAGTTTGGAATTGATAGATCTCCTGTGTATTTTTTGTCGATGATATTACAATGTTCACTTTTACTTTGGATGATACATATTCTTTTTGATATGAAATTTCGCATCCTAATGATGGGTGGAACAATAGATGGACTTTTATCTGGCTTTGATTTTTTATATTTTTTCTTAGTTACGTATACAACATTAGGCTATGGAGACGTTATTCCGATTTCCAATGGATCGCGACTATTAGTCATGGTTGTTAACATAGGAACTCTATTGTCCATCGTTTATTGGTTTACTAGCTTGTCGACCAGATTAAATAAAGTTGATATTTTAAATGGCTATAAGCGTCAGATAAAAAAGGCTAAAAAAGAAATTAGTCAATTTGCGAAGGATTTAAAATTTTCGAGCGAGTTAGTAAAAACGCTCAGTAACGTTGAGGATAAAGTGTATTGCCCCAATCCTAAATGTGCAAAAGGGGGATGCTTTTTATGTAATGGTGAAGAATTTATTCCTATCGAAATTTTTCTTGCGTATGGTATTCAGACAAATATGAGTCCTTTAAAAAGAAAACGTCTTGCCCTTGGAATGAGCCGTTTAAGATATTTGAAATATAGAGCAAGATTGGCTCGATTATTAAAAAATAATAAAACGTTGTAAAAAAAAGATGCAAATCCAGTTTTACAACGTTTTTAAGGTCTCCACATATTGTATTAACTATGTATATTCCGATTATAGTTAAAAGCTTCTATCTTGATGGCGGCACAGGAACAATAGCTACTTTGTAGCAGATATTACCACTTTTATATTTTTCAAAGCGGTCGCCCATGAGAGTTCCCCATATTTTTATGACTGGAGGTTGTACTCCATGCTTTTTGCAAAAATGGGTGAAATCATTATAGAGCTTTGCGGCTTGTACGCCTTTTCGCAGAACTGGAGACAACCGCTCGACAGCCCATTGTTGGAACAGATGTTCATCAAGTTCAGTTCCGGCAGTGCTTACCAGTCTTCTTAAGGGCGGTAATCCTTTTGGCTCTTGAGATATTGTAGGTTTGGCGGCAAGCATTGCGCAATATTTGGCGTATAGAGAATCAAGATCCTCAAGAGTGCCATCTGTATGCTTAACCATTTGCATTGCCGTATTCATGGCAGTGGATCGCAAGTTGGGCTTTAGGTATAGGGTTGCGTCTGGCAGACACGAAGTTGGTGCCGGAGCTGGAACGCATTCGTATGTTCCTGTTTTGCGCAAAGAGGGTAGGACTTCGGAAGTTACCCACTTGCGGAACTTTTTAGCTTCGGGTTTGCGGGAGCGGAAGATTAGGGAATATAGGCCGGATTCTGAAATGATTGACATAGATTGCTGTCCGCCAAGGGTATAACTATTAGTTACACCCTTTTCATCTTCATCCAATGAATCAATTGCCTTGCTCGTATTAGACAAATCCAAAACCTGACAAACATCTTTCGCCACAAACCAAAAACTGGAATCGTCTGTTTTGTGAACTCGCACAAGGTTGTCGCCAAAATCAAAGGGGATGATATTATTCTGCATGGCACAGTCCCTCTCTCAGCATGGCTGTTGTGCTCGACACTTTTTGATTCAAATTTGATTTGAGGACTGTTACGGTTTCAGTGTTCATTATTTACTACCCCCGCGAAACTTGATGCGGATTTCTCCATTGCCACGGATCACGATCACGGATGGATCATCGTGCGTGTCAGTGAGATATGAGATAAACTTAGTCATTTCTCCCCATGCGTGGCTGGCGGGCATTGTTCTTCCTGTAACGCCTTTTGTTGGACGGTAAATCTGTTTTGAATTTTTTGTAGGGAATGGGATGACGTTATTCATGATCGGAACCTCCGCGAAGAAGTTCCATAACCTTGATATCAAGGCCATTCACAATGGAGTTGATCATTTCGGTAATGGCTTCATCATTGGTGATCTTTGCAAGCAATTCAAAAGGGCGGGTGAGCTTGGCTATATGCTTGAGAATGTCAGCTGCTGAAATCACGGCAATACCATTTTCAGAAAAGCTATTAACTTCAGACATAAAATCATTATGCAGGGTTTCCGATGAATTGCAGAGCATCTCGGAAAGTTCATACACGGAAGTGTAGCTGGGTAAATTCGAGAGGCAGTCCAGATGTTCAGTAATCTCTGGCAGTTTAATAAGAACGTGATTTTGGATTGTTTCGTCAAGAAGGGTAATGGAAAGGGAAATTGGATTAGTACTCATGAGAGTAGCTCCTACGGTTGAAAGTGTTCTAAGACTTTGGGTAATTGCCGGGAGTTTAGAACGACGTCCGTAGGAACGCCCCTGCAAGTCTTCCCCCGAAGGGTATTGTATAACTTACAGACTCCCGACAAAATATGGAGACTAAATAGTATGTCCGAAAATAAGTTGCAGCAAAAAATTGGACATAAAAAAGCCACTGCTGACGGGAGCGGAAGGCCGCCTACGGAATTTAAGAGGTTCTAAGCTCTGGTGTTAGGTTGGAGAAAAATGGGGGGGATGTCAAGTGGGAAAGTTTATAAAAAAAGTTTTATGGGAAATCGTTACGTTCCCTGTACTGGTGCTAGGCTTCATTTGTGGGTTGATAGGAATTGCGGAACCTATTGTCAGGTTCTGGAGGAAGAGGACTAAGAATAAAGAGACGAAGGCTGCCCTTGATTCGTATTATGACAGAACCAGAGTTCTCAGGGCTAAACCTGCTGATGATCAAATGGTCGAAAGCTTTACTATTCCTGGTCTTTATTACGAAGTAGATATCAATCTAGAAACTTGTACCTGTCCAGATTGGTTAAACCGGAGAGCTAGATACGGACTCGGTGATCCGCGTAGAATATGTAAGCATCTTGCTTCAGTCTATCCTATCACTGCAATCACAGATGATAGGATTGTTGAGGCTGGGATTGAGGGTAGGGGGTGCAATTTTAGGGGGAAAGATTATGATCCTCTTTAAACTTATCGATTGCTTCTAAAAGCTTATCTACATCTGTGTATGGATATCGATTATATATTGGGCCATTGCCCATATTTCTAATCCTTATTGCGTTTCTTTTTGCATCATCAGTCTTGTCACAGAGTATTTCATACATACAGTCAGATTTTTTTTCGTAATCAGTAACATATTGCTTAAGTGCTGTATTATGAGCAGTACAGTCTACTGCATGAGCCGGGTTGGTTACGTAATGTAATAAGAACCATAGCTCAAAGCAAATGCTGGAGAAAGCTACTTTGAGTCCGTTGTCTTTAGCTTTTTTAAAAGACTCTGGAAGCTTAGCATGAGTGTCTTTGTCAAATGCTACCCAAAATTCACACCCTTTGGGAGCATCCTTTTCTATCTTTTTTTTCTGGGCGCATGCTTCATTGACTATCCCCCATGGATTAGTTTTATTTATGAAAAGTGGTTCTACCCGAGCTAGTTTAGAATTTAATTTTAAAGAGTGTATATAACTTTTTAGGTAATTAACTTCAGTTTTTTTACCTTCGCAGAAAATTAAGAAAGAGCGTAGTACCGGTATTTTATTTGTTTTTCTTTTTTTTGCCATGATTAGCCCTTACACTCATCACATTTTGTAAGATGAGTTAATGGACCAATTGTGGGGATGGCTCCAAATCTACCATTCAGATACCATGTTCCATATGCCGTTTCTCTTCTTAGATCACTATTTTTAAATTCAACTAAACTATACAAATTTGTTTGCGCTTGTTTATTTTTTTCTGCAAACCATACTTGATCACGACGTAATCTTTTAGAGTTTAAAAGTGTTACATCATGTGTGGTAGCAATTAGTTGAGCATTATTAGGATTTGTACTTTTTTCGGAAAAGAGCTCTAATATTACACGCGATATTTCAGGATGTAAGCTTGTTTCAATTTCATCAACAACAAAGACTCCACCAGTGCTAAGAACTTTAAAAATTTTATTGGCGAGTGTAAGGAGTCTTTTTGTTCCATCAGATTCCTCTTCAATTCCAAAATCTATATGGCCTACCTGTTCTAGTTTTTTAAACAAGGGGTGAGTCAGAAGAAGTTCATATTTTAACGCTTCTTTTATGGCTTCTGGCGTATCTTCTGGTAAGTTTAATTTGTCAAGATCTCTTTTTTTAACATGGATATTTGAAATACCGATATCTGCTACTTTCATTAAACTGGAATAAGAATTTTTTTCAGATTTTTTTTCTAAGTTTTTAATCAAAGTAGTATAAGTTGAAGCAGATGTACTCCCAATGATATGTGTTTGGGGTGGTAAAATTAATGTATCAGTAAAAAAATACATGATTTTATTTAAAAAATGAGTTTTCAAATTACCAGCAACAGATAAAAATAATTGGTTTTTATTGGTCGCAAATTCTTTATCGCTCTTAGTAAAGATATTGCCCCAGCTAACGTCTTTTCCTAGTTCTCGTGAGAAAACATTAGTAGGTCTTGCAGTTTTAAATGCAGATAGCTTTTCTTTTATAATTTGGGATGAATTGAATTCAACTTGAAAATTGTACCGTCGGAGTCTAACTTCATCAAAAATATCAGAAGAATAAAATTCAATTTCCAAAGAAATATTTTTATTTACTAGATCTTCATCAACCCTGCACGGTTCATAGCAAGCGAAAAGTTGGTCTGCATCATATTTCCTAGATTCGATAATAAGATGGCATAGAGCTCTAAGAGAGAGCAATAGGTTTGTTTTACCTGATGCATTTGCCCCATAAATTAATGCTGATTTGAGAAGTGAAAACTTTTCACTATTTGGAGCCTCGAAGACATTTTCTTCGAGTTCTTTTCTATTTGCCGCAACCATACTAAATGTTTGAGAAGCACCTATGGATCTAAAATTTTCAACTGTGAGTTCAACAAGCATTTTTTATCTCTTTAGTCTTATATTTGGGTAAAATTTACGAATATGTGTTTTATGTCACATTTTTAATAAATTTGGTCAATACCTTATTTGAAATATAATGCATTGTTTACTTTCGTATTTTTGATCGGAAAACAAACTCCTCAATATCCGATTTCGGCACCATAATCTTGCGTCCGACCTTGTATGCATTAGGAAATTCTCCACAAGCCACAAGTTCCCAAAATTTAGTTTTACCACAACCGATCAGAGTTTGAGCTTTTTTGCTCGATACAACCGAACTCATTACCAACCCCTCCCTCGACCACCAAAAGACCCACCCCTAGGTGGCCCTGAATTAATCGGAGGCGGTCCGCTGTTTGCTTTTTTCGGCTTACTAAGCTGTTCAACAAGACTTTCCAACGTGGGCTTCCACTGAAAATGCGATAGAGCCATATGTCCTCCCATAGTATCAAGATAGTGGTTATCGTTTCTGATTTTCTTCCACACTTCTTTTTTCTTTTTGCGATCCCATACTTTCTTTTCTGATAAGAGCTGCTTGAAATAATCATCTCCGGTGTCAGCGTGAAAGAATATAGGTTCTTCTTCATGGCCTTCAGATAGCCGCCAGAATACAAGCGATTTGAAAGTATCTGCATCGAGCAAAGTTAGTTTTAGCCCGCTCTTCATTTTCTTTCCGCTTGGCAGAGTCTCAAGCAATGAACGCTTAATGACTACTCCCGGCGTTTTATGGCTCATACCCTTTGTACCGAACATGACTCCCGGTGGTAATTTAAGGAGCCATTTATATACTTGCTCTGTTCGGGATTCTTCTAGCGGCTTGTCGCGACCACCACCTGTATCAATTACGCCTTTCCAGATGCCCATACGGTCCTGAGATCCTTCTTGTCGGTAGGACGTTTTAAAGGCTATTTCTTTAAGCTCTTCAAATGAATCAACACGTCCGTAATCGATAATGCATTCCCAGCGAGGTTCAACAGAATGGGCGCAGATTGAATACCAAAAATGATCCTTTTGAGTATCAACAGATAGAGTCAGAGCCACAGCTCCTTTCGGCACAATTTGCGCCGCCAGCTCCGGCATGATGAATTCTTTCAGTTGATCTTCATCGGCTTGAACTATCGTAGGCTCATAAGGCATAGCGCGGTGCGAATTGTCGAACCACAGTATTCCGTCCTGTCCTTCGCGCCGCTTTTTGAAATAGTCAGCCATCACTTTGGACAGCGACATTGATTTGCACATCCAAGACGGCAAATGGAAACCAACAACAGTTGGGTTTTCCACCTTGGAATCGGTTGCCCAAAATCCAGCATCGAGAGCTTTGTTGCGAATGAAGTCCGACCATTCGTATCCGCAATGAGGGCAGACGTATCTGGCTAGTTTCTTTTCTTCAATCAGAGCAGGATCGCGAATCTTGTCAGGAACATGAATGTTGTCAAAATCCATAACTTGTGGAGTTCGACAGGCAACAGAAGGGCATACTGCGTGATATTTATATCTCGCCTGTGCTTCTGCCCGCATGTCCTTCCAGATCGTAGATTCTTCTTCGGTTCCGCGCGGTTTGGTAAAACGGAAAATTTTGTGTGTGCGCTTGTAGCTCCATGTTCTTTCTTCCGCAGTCGAAACCGAAGCTTTGTTTGCGTTGGCATCTTCTTCGTCAATCAGCATCGTTTCAGCTGAGAAGGAAGACATACGCATTTCAGATCCACACCAAATGCCGAGAATCATGGAGCCATCTTTCAATTGAATTTGAGACTTCTGCTCAGCGTATCGGCTTGGCGAAATGAGGGAACGAAGAAAGGGACTGCCGTTCAAGTGGTGAGTTAATCTTTCTGTAAAAACACGTTCAATAGCGTCTTGATCCGGCATCGCAATGCCGAGCGGTCCGGGCCTCCTAGAAATACGGGCAAGAGCACAAGCATATGCGATAGTCGTTTTCTTGCTTCCCTGCGATGGTCCTACAAAAAACATTTTGCGAACTTCAGGACGATCCCACATATCCATCATAAACTTTGCATGCGGAACGTCTTTCGGGTCCCAGAGGCTACCTTTTTGAGGACCGGCTGCAAGTTTGAAATTTTTGCAAGCCCATTCATAAGTCGGTGTCTGGGGCCGCATTGCAAATACAGCTTTTTCACCGGGGAAAAAATTTATGATAGGGCTGGTGGTCATTGCTAGCACATGCTCCATTTGCGAGTTAAATGAAATGAAGCAAGAACTTCAATCTCACTAGCCCCGGAATTAACAAGGTCGATTAATTCTCCTATGGTTTTAATTTCTTTTTCCTTTTCCATTTCCAGCCATTCGAGCATCAAGTTAGACATCTCTTCAGTTTCCCATGTCCCATTCGAAAAAGGATGGAGAAGGGCGTTTATGTCCGCATTAAATAGTTCGATAAAGCCTGACTGCTGTTCCATTATTTTAACCGCTAAGTCAGGAGCTTTTGATTTATCAAAACCTATAGACTCGAGTATTTTGGCGGCAACCTCTTCGTTAGCTCCGAAAATTCCGGCAATAGGATCAGCCATTTTTTCTGCCCAAGTTTCAAGAGCATACCTAAAAGTTTGCGCCCGCTTAGAAAATTCGAAATTAACTGCATCAGCTGGAAAAAGAGCTTTCGTTTCTTTACCCAGCTTGCTTTCAAGAATTTCATTTTGAAGCCGAGTTTTACGGGCTGTTTCGCTGGCATCTTTCGCTTTAGCCTCAAGCGTCTTTACTGAGGCCGCTTGCTCACGGGCAGAAGGTTCTTTGTTTGTTAATCCTTTCGCCTGTGCGTATTTGCGGACTATACTATCAGCGATAAATCCATCCTTTCCTTTTGGAAGCATGGATTGGTCAGCATAAACCTGAGATTTAGAGATTCTGTATCCTTGATCTTTCAGGTGCTTGTGGACCTCTGTGTAATTCTTAAATCCGGCAGGAGTTTCTTTGCCTTCATCTGGAAAATACTTCCCCCACATTTGGTCAACGGCTTTTTCAAAACCGTTCTTTGCCGCATCCCAATTCTTTTTATTTCTTACCGTTGATGAATCCTTGTAAGCTCGCAGATTATCCACGACAGCATTATTCAGAACGACAAGCTCAAGCTTGTCGTTCTGAGAAACTACTTCGATAAGTTTATTGAATTTTTCCTGCATATTGGACCTGCTCAAAGGTTCTACCGTCAGATTCAAGAATTGCCGTCTGGCCTGTGAATTCCTGCCAGCGGCGTACAATTACATCAGCAAAGCGCGGATCAAGTTCCATCGTGTGGCATTTTCGCCTAGTCCGCTCACAAGCTATGAGGGTTGAGCCGGAGCCGCCGAAGGAATCCAGAACATTGTTATTTTTTAGAGAACTGTGTTTTAGAAACCTTTCAACCAGTGCTACAGGCTTCATCGTAGGATGTTCTTTACTACGATGAGGCTTCTTCTCATGGACAACCGAAGGGACAAACTCTTCGACCTGCAGGTTGTCACCAGTAATATTCAAAACCCTGTTATGCAGGGATAACTGGATAGAACCATTTTCAATCTGCATTTGGTCATCATTTTCTAAAGCCTGGACAGAAGTTCTTTTTCTGCCTCCATACCAGCAATGACGAGCGCCCGGTTTCCAGCCATATAGAATAGGCTCATGTTGTGGTTGGAAATCACTACGGCCTAAAACAAAGGCGTTCTTTGCCCATATGACACAACTTGCTGTCTTGAATCCTGCGTCTTGAAAAGCAGAGCGGAAGTTTATCGATTCGCTTTCGCCGTGGGCAACGTAGATCGGACCGCCCTTTTTGAGAGCCAGAAACATGGTGGTGAATGCGTCATAAAGAAATTGGTAAAATTGATCGTTAGACATATTGTCGTTTTTGATTTTTCCAGCCTTGCCTTCATAATTTACATTATACGGCGGATCGGTGAAAACCATGTCAGCAGACTCGTTGTTCATGAGCCTTGAAATATCCGCGCCACTTGTGGAATCTCCGCAGAGCAGACGATGTGCGCCCAGAATCCAAAGGTCGCCGTGCTTGCTTACATATTCAGACTCAACCTCGGGTACAGAATCAGGATCTTTGTTGCCGCCATATTCAGGGCCAAATTGCTCAAGCAAATCTTCAACATCCGAAAGCGGAAAACCTGTAAGTTGTAAATCAAAATCATCAGTACGTAGTTCTTCAAGTTCGAGTGCAAGTAATTCATCATCCCATTTTGACCAGGCAGAAGAACTATTCGCCATGAGTCGGAACGCCTTTACCTGTTGCAGAGTCATTCCATCCGCGAGAACAATGGGAATTTCTTCCATTTCCAGTTGAATCGCAGCAAGCAATCGGAGTTCTCCGTCAATAATAGCACCATCACTTTGAGCTAAAACGGGGATGCGGAATCCGAATTCCTGAATTGATTCAACCATCTTACTCACGCTCGTTTTGTGTTTTTTGAGATTCCGGTCATATGACCGGAACCGTTCAAGGGGCCAATGCTCTAAAGAGAGTTTTGCCATTCGAAGGTTCCCGTGATATTCCCCTCGATGCTTAGTGAGAGGGTTGGGAGTTCCTGATCGAATGTTACGTCATTCGGTCGCCGGGTGGATGTACAAGATCTGTCCGGCAACCCTCACCTAGTTTTTACCCATCCGTGGCTTCCCGTATCGATAAGCCACCTCCATAGGATTTTTCTCTATTTCATCTACTGCCTCAATCATGAGAGAAGTCAAATAGGTTACCGACTCAACTTCTGTTGCCGGAGCCGGAGCGTAAGCCGCGTTACCTTTTTCCGTTGAATAAAATTTCAAGTACATTTTTGGATTGCCATCCAAAAAAGCGAACAGCGAACCGAGCTTCGTGGGAATCGGCTTAGGCTGTTTTTCCGGGGCTGGTTTTGGTGTGGGCTTTGGTTTTGTGGGAGTTCCCTCGTTAATAATTTCAACTACTTGTTGACCTTGAGATTTTAAGCGCTCTTTTTCCCGAATCCTGAAAACTGGCGGCAATCCGGCAAGAATCCATTCGCGGAGATTTACTCCAGCTTGAAAAGCATCACCTGGGTCTTTACCTTCCGGCACAGGCCAGCGGTATGCACGGTCGAAATTTTCTATCCACCATTTAGCTGCTTTTGCCCCTGGACGAGTTCCATCTTCCTTTGGCGGGTCAAAATCTAGAGCAACAGGAATAGCTTTTGCCCGTTGCAAACATTCAAGAGCAAAAGCATCAGGCTTTCCAGTATCGCTCATGGTGCTGATCGCTCCAGCAATCCCTTCGCACTCTTGAGCAACTAGCATGGTATCAAGTTCGGCCTCGATAGGGACAAGCGCCTCTGATTCTGGATTCAGGATCATCGTCGCCATGCTCGATCCGGGAACAACGTAATATTTCAGATCGGTCTTTTTCTTAATATCGCATTTAGGACGGCGAATACGGAGACGCATCAGCTTGCCGTCTTCGGAAATCAAAGGGATGACGATTCCGCGCGGCAACCAGAGAGCCTTCGGACGACCATCAGGCCACTTAATTTCCGGCAATCCCCAACCGACACGAGCGCGGTACATTACATTTTTCCCATTCTCACCTGGTAGCCAGCCAAGCTGATACTTGATTACAGTCTCAGATTTTAGGCCGCGTCCTGCAAGATATGCCATCTGCTCTGGATTTTTCAGTAATTGCTGATGAGCATATTCGACCAGCTTACCCGCTTTTTCCATCCACAACTCGGGTGGTAGATCCCAGACTCGTCCGTTAGGTTGAGATTTTTGAGGCTGTTTTCTAGGAGCAGGGGAGCGATACTTGCGCGGCAACGACGAACCATTCCCCTTTACCCCAGCAGATGCAAAGGCCGCCGGATATTCCATCCCATCAACATCGACAAACCATTGCACAACATCACCGGAAATTCCGCACCGACGGCAATTGTATGAGCCGGGTATACCGTGCTTCTCGTTCGGCTGCTCAGGCCAGCAACGGAAACGATCCTGCCCACCGCATATAGGACAAGGAGAATGATACTCTCCACCGTGTTTAGGTCCGGCATTAAGAGGCGTAAGTCCTCGATCGTTAAGACAATCTAGTAAATTCATTTATTAACCTCCCAATTTTGGACGGACGATAAAAGTTCTATATCCTTATATTATTTATTCTTTTTAACTTATTAAAAGTATCTAGGGAGTATAAGAGGTTTATAATCCAAACTCCGTTCGTTGAACGTACTTGTTTTATGCATGGGCAAAGTTCGCTCAATAATCGTCCTATCGTCCCTAAATTTGTTTAACTATCTAATTTTAAAGTGAATTTGTTATATCCTATTCTCCGTTTTATCGTCCATTTAGGGAGTGTAATCTTCCTGAATATTATGATTTGGTTGAATTCCAATACCTAAATAGAAGATGGTGCCGCTTTTTTTCTTAGGGAATCGCACACGTAATTGGTCGCCAATCCACTTGTTTGATGGGACTTTTTTGCCGCGATATTGCTGATACCAAGTTTCAAATGCTTCTTGAATGTCCTTGAACGACGTTTTCATCTGATCAATAGAATGTTTGAGAAGTAATTCTTGAGGTATACCGGGGAACTTAGGTTCAAGCTCATGGCTAATTACACAGCAAGATTCAACAAAATCTCCGATCATATCTTCATTGCGCTGGTATTCTGCCGTGTCTTCGAGGATACAAGCCGGAGGCCGCAACCCCCTTTCCAGATACGAGATCGCACCTTCCACCATCCATAAAAGAATGCCTGAAGATTCTGCTCTCAGTTTATCTTTCAGATGTTTATCCGCGAGTTTTTCATCTGGCCCTTTAGGATCAGATACAAAAGAGTAGGGATGCGAAATCAAAAATGCCCTTTTCCAGAACGCATAGTCATTACCTGCATTCGGCTTATTATTTGTGAGCAGAAATAGTGTGTGTGTAGGGTCGAATTCTGTAGCATGTTTGTCATGAGGCCAGCGCCCGACTAATCGACCGCCACCAGTAAGCAGCTTTACTCGACCAACATCGAGCCGAGCACCTTCGTTGGTTTCAGATCCAACCGCCAGACGAAGACCTTTCAAAGCCATAATGTCGGGAGAAGGGCCGCTAGAATTCTTTACACGGCCTTGGTCGAGCAACATTTCCGGCTGAATTACTCCGGCAAGATTTCCAAGAACATAACTGATAGCTTCAAATATGGTGTCTTTCCCGTTCCGGCCCTGTCCGAAGAAAACAGTAATGATGTGCTCACGGCTCCAGCCAAAGAGAGCTGCTCCGAAAAGTCGCTGTAGAAACGCAACTTTGTCATCATCGCCATAAATTTCGAAAAGCATCTTATCCCAAAATTCATAAGAAGCATCAGGATCGTATTCGACTGGAGAAGAGCGCAACAAAAAGTCATCAGCTCGGCCATCCCGAAGAGCACCCGTTTCCAGATCCACAACTCCATTCGCAACAGCCACCAAGGTTGGGCGGTTATCCATTTGATGCCCGAAAACATCGATTGGATTTTTATTTGTGGTCGCCATCTCCATGGCCTCTTTGCGACCAGCAAGTGATCGCAATCGTTTTGCTCGACCAGCTATGTATTTGCTTCGCGCTTGGAGTTGCTTTTTTAACGTCTCATTGTCGTGAGATTCATTTGCTTGTTTATCAATTTTTGCTTTTTCTTCGAGATATAAAACAGCGATATCTTCACAGCTAGTTTTCGTGTGCTTTTCACCAACATCCAATCCCCATGAATGTCCGGTCCAAAAATACCATTCCTGAGTTGAGTGATTGTAGAGCCTTTTTCCGCGAAAAACTTCTGCGAATAAAACTCCATCTCCGTAACCAACGGCATCGAGGCAATCTTGTACAAACTGCGGATCAAGACCGTCGCCGTCTCCATTGCCGCCGTCAGATCCTTCCTCTTTCACTCGCTCTTTCACGAGTTCTAAAACCTTACTCATTGTGTACTCCGCACACGTAAGTTCTCGGGATTAATGCAGTAACACCGAAACAAGATTTCGTATCATGATGTGTGTAGGCGAAAAACAGTTTCCATTTTTCCAGCCGAAATAGAAAATTTTGCGCGCGGAAGTATCGCGCTCGATAGCGCCCGCAATAGCGCGAAAGCTCGAGAGGGACCCAAATTATTAAGAGCTGTATAAGGCCAAATCTGGGCCTATGGACTTTGGATTGTATTTTTCGGAAGGGGGCGGGGGGAAGGCGAAGAGCGGCCCCGACTGTAAGAGCTAAGGATGCGACTGCTGAGGCAGTCGCGACGATGATTTGAAACAAACCAGGTGTGTATGGGACACAAAACAAGGCTCTATTAAGGCTCAAAGTGGGGACAGGCCATAAAAAAAGGGTCCACAAACAATCGTGAGATTGTTCGTAAACCCTTGATTTAACCGTGGTACCCAGAACGAGACTTGAACTCGTACAAGCCGAAGCTCGAGGGATTTTAAGTCCCTTGCGTCTACCAATTCCGCCATCCGGGCACGGAGAAATGTATTTATACTTTGTCCGTTAACTAGTCAAGAAACAATAGCTTATTATAGTACTTTTTTTATTTCAAGGTAATTTCTGAAAAGTCTCGGGCTAACGCGTGAGAATTTGTCCATGTCTGATACAATCTCGAGACCCGGTATTATTGCGCGGGTTACGGGTATTCCTAGGTCTTTTCGCGTTAGGTCTACATATATTGGGTAGAACTCGTTTTTTGCCAGAAGATTTTCGAGCACCATTACGTCGCCATCCGCGCTGCCAGTGGAAAAGTCGGGTAGATCTTCCAGTTTGCGGATAGGTAATCCTTCAGGACATGGTTGAGTAACTGGTCCGGGGAAAGGGTAAGGTACTTCTGTCAGGGCGGATAGTAGCGCACGTTGACCGTTCAGATTGCATCCACCACCTTTATTGATATCTCCTAGCCTGCCGACTGCAAAAGCTCGGTAGCAGGGAATTCCTAGCTCGGAAGTCATGTCTTGGAACCATACATGGATTCCTGAGTCTTTTAAGTCGCCCAAATGTTTTTGAACTTCGGCGTTATCGCTTTCTATTGTGAAGCATTTTTCTTTATCGAATGGTAAAGTTGAATCTGAATCACGTTCAAGAACTTCAAGTAGTCCGCTGAGTTGTGCTTCTGCGAAGGTGTTGCCCGAGGCAAGTCCGGTTGAGCTTAGGCCGCTGAACAGGTTTTGCTCATCAAGGTTGCAGAATAGAAATACGTGTTGAACTGGGATAAGTACCAGTTCATATTCTTCGCCGTTAAATCTTTCAGCTTCCATCCACCATAAAGATTGTCCTTCGTAAGGATATTCTAGGGCTATAGTGGAAGGATCAAGTGCGTTGTGGTCTTTTGATACCTCTTCGTAACTTCCTTGGATAACAGGAGAAGGATTAGTTCTGCCTAAAACTCCTGCCTTGCCGATGCTAGCATATGAACTTACGCGTTCGACAACTTCCATGGCGCAGGAAACTTGCGCGTTTATGAGAGAGAATCCACGTCCGTAACTAGTCTGAATTGCATCTAATGAATTCGAGAATGAACCGCTGTCACTTCTTGTCTTAATCTGCCAGTGTTGAAGTACCGCCGCAGGGCTTAGACATCCTTTTTGGCGCATCTGCGGGCCAAGGAATACCTCTAGAGCTTCAAGTTGTTTCATTGCGTGAGCAGTTACTTCTGCTATTGGGGCACGTTCTTTAGCGGGTGGAAGCTTCCCTTCCTTTTCGAGCGCTGCTTTGACCGAGGCCGCATCTATGGAAATTTTAGGAGGAAGGCTTTCTATGTCATATAAAAGAGGGAGTCCGGTTTCCTCGGGCATGGGTAGGTCTTCGTGCTCTTCCATGTTTTCGGATAGAACTAATGTCCACTGGTTGTGCAGGGGCTGGTCTGCTAATAGATGGGAACGCAGATGTAGCGTTGGTGTAGAGTTTTTCAGTTCCTGAGAATCAAACTCTTGCTCAACTTTAGCTTTGAGAGATGCCAGTTTCGGATGAGTCAAACATGCTTCATAAATCAGCGCGGCGATCACTTTTTTATTCGGATCACCTTTAATCTCGGTAATTAATTTTTCAATTTTACGGGTGCGGTGCTTGCCGAGCATATCAAGCATGTGGCGATGCATGAACTCGTCATACGGGTGTTTTTCCAAATGCTTTAAGACGTCGGAAAAACTTAAGTTAGGTACGGGGAGAGCTGCAAAGCAGCCTGTTCCAGAAAGGGTATCCATAAGTTTAAGTTGGTAGCGCATGTATTTCCTTGATTTTGCTGGTAAACAGCATCTCATGTTGATAATTAAATATGTAACCGCTATTATGTTCAAACCGTGATGGTAGGATATTTAAGCTCGCAAGTGAAGTAGGTAAATATGGTTATAAAAGATTGTTTGAAAAGCAAAACGTTTTTGCATGGCGCTATCATTCTACTGGTCGTTGGAATTGTTTCCTATGCAGTTGAAACATATGGCGAAGGTCATATCCAAGACATTGTTCACTGGGTAGAGAGTAGTGGCAACTTAGCGCCTATGATATTCATCATAGTAAATATGTTTGCGCTTTGTATAGTGTTTCCGCAAACGCTGTTTACTGTTGTCGCAGGGCTGCTTTTCGGGACTTTTAAAGGAGCAGCATTTAGCTTGATCGGTATGGGGGCAGGCTCCGCAATAGCTTTTTTTCTCGGAAGATTTGTCTTTAGAGAAAGAATTTTGCGCAGATTTAGCTCAAATTCATATTTTTTAGATTTAGAAATGCTGAGCAAGAAGCATCCACTGAAGATTCTTGCTCTTAGCCGCATAGTACCGGTTGTTCCTTACTCTTTGGCAAACTACTTGTGGTCCGTGACGGGTGTGCGGTTTCTACCTTATCTTATTATGAGCGTGCTGTGCTTGATACCCGAGACAATCTTTTTGACTGCTGGTGGACATTTGTTGCAATCGGGCGTGACTAAAGGGACGGTCAGCTATGAACTTGTGGGTGTTTTAGTCGGAGCAGGGTGCGTGATATTCCTACTTATAAAAGCGATCAGAAAGAGCCTAAACAAATCATGTTAGATGGTTTTACTTCAGTTATGGTTACTGAATTTCAGCCGCTAAAGAGAGTTTTCCGCTGTCTGACTGGATAATGTACAAAGGTTTCTGTGCGCTTCTACCTGCAAATGAAATATTTCCTGAAACTCCTTGGAAATTCTTGGTAGCGGAAAGGTTTGCTCTGATATTCGCAGATTTATTTCCGGTCTTTCCGGCCGCGTGCGCCAGCAGTGATATTGAGTCAAAACCGAGGGCCGAATAGCCTGTTAGCGGTTTCGTTCCAAACATTTCTGTATATGCTTTAACGAACAGAGTTACCAGTTTGTCCGGGCGAGTCAGGCTTGCCTGCGATGCGTAAACAATATTTCCCGGCCATGATTCGATCGGCTTCACCATAGTGACAGCGTCAAAGCTGGTCCCGCCAACGATATTGTAGTTTATTTTTTTCTCTTTCATAAGGCTGAGAAGTTCGGCACTTACCTTTGTTGAAGCTAGAATTACGATTGCTTCAATCTCTTGGATTTCAGGTGGAGATGTTCGGTTTTGTGTTATGAACACGGCTCCCTCATCAATAAAATTAGTCGCCCCCATCTCTTTAGTTGTCGTTTTGCTGTCAGATTCAGGTAGAGGCGCAAGGGCTTCAATGGCTTTGATTATGAATGATAAGTCTGAATCTTTTGTTGTGATCTCAAGTTGTTTAAGGACTGTGCCACCCAGCTTCTTGTAATTTCGCGCGAAGCTTTCAGCCTGTCCGGCAATAGCATCACTCATAGTTGACCTGATCAGGAAAATATTTTCAGCCTCAACTGTAGCATATGTGTATTTTGCCAAGTGTTTGCCTATTACGCCGTCTGGAACTGCCAGTGTGAATACGTTTGATGTTTCGGGTCCGGTTAATCCGTCTATTTCTGCTCCGGTACATAGAAAGGGGAGCTGAGCTGCTTGAAAAGCCGGTCCTGCGGTGAGTGCTGTCTCGCTGGAGATGACTCCCGTGGCAGCTGAAATACCAGTAGTACTTGTAAGCTCATTAACAGCTTCGATTACTTCGCGCTGGTCATCTGTTGGAGATTCTAAATCAATTTTTATTTTTAGGTCATGACTGGCATCATTGAATTTTTTAACAGCTAAAATTGCGCCATTCATAGCTTCTTGAGCTGTCAGGGAATTTTCCCCTTTAACTTGGAAAAGCCCACCAAGAATTAGCTCTTCGGCTGAACCTGCTGATGAGAATGAAATTAGAAAAGCAAGAGTCAGTATCAGTATTTTCATGATCCAGAACCTTGCCTTTCTTTTTTGGATTTAATGATCTTGATCTTTCGTTTGACTGGAGCAGGCTCTTTCTTCGCTGTTTCAGGAGGCTTAACCCCAACATGACCTTTAGAGGCTTTTCCAGAAGCTTCTTCTTTTAAACTTTTGCGTTCTTCGTTTAATTTGCGGTCCTCTTCTTCGAGGTGTCGTTTTTCTTCTTTAAGTTGTTTTTTCTTTTTGAATTCAAAAATTGCATCTTTAAAATTACCTTTTTGAGCTGTTAAAGCTACTTTTCCAGCATGAACTATTTCATTTAATTTTTTAATTTCCCACATTTCAATGGGGCGAGGGTGTTTAATATAAACTGGTAATATTTCGTGATGATGCATGTCTATGCAAAGTGGTAACTGGCTGGTAAGTATTGATCTTTTGAAAATGCGCGAAGAGTTGAAATAGCTTTCGAGGAAATTTTCAGGTTCGGGGTTGCAGGCGTCATCGAAGTAGATCGCGATAATGATATCGATGTTGCGCTTCACACATTCCATGACAGGAACTGGTGAAGAAAAAGCCCCGTCGATTAGTTTTTTCCCGTCGATATTTGCCGGAGCCATTAGAGGGTATATCGCGCTGCTGGCATAAATCGCCTTAGCTACATTCCCTTTGTCTAAAATGATAGGCTTACCTGTGGCTAGGTCTGTCGTTGTAATTAGAGTTTTGGGCTTCAGGTCGGATATGTCGATTTTTTTAAATAAAGTTTCGTATGTTTTTCGAATGGCGTCAGTATTTAAAATGCCTGATTCAGCATTAAACTTTCCCAGCCCCATGTCGGCTATATCCATGACTGATTTGAAATTTATATCTCTGAAAAAGCGAGGATCAACAGCTTTTGCAAAAACATCTTGAATCTGTTTGAGATTGTATCCCGCTCCGAGAAACGCTGCGATGAGTGCGCCGCCACTTACTCCGATTACAAGGTCAATTGGGACTTTTTGTTCTTGTAAATATTCGATAAATGGTAGAGCGCAGAATGATTTAATGCCTTCAGATCCGATGATGAGGGCGACTGAAGGGCGATCACTTTCTTTGGCAGATTTTTTTTCTGGCTTTGAATTTACTATGTCTTCCATTCTTTCTCCGTTTACTTTGGAAAAAGATAACTTTGTTAGGGAATAATTACAATACTAATCAGTAAAATCGCAGTAAAGGCAAGCTCTTAAAAAAGATGGAGATATATTTTATTCTGTCAGGTTTTTGTAAAAAACTTTGAATTCCGCAAGGATATTTTCAACCATGATGGCAACACCTTCATCATTCGGGTGGATGCCGTCCGCTTGATAAAATTCCGGGTTTTCACCGATACCTAACATTAAGTTCTCATAGAGAGGGATAGAATATTTCTGTGCAATGTTAGGAAAGATTGCGTTAAATGTTGAACTGTAGGACTGCGGAGTGAAGTTCATGGGCCTGAAGCCAAGCAGGATGACAGGAATAGACGCTTCCTGAAAGGCTTCAACCATGGCGCATATGTTACTTTCTATCTGATCCGGTTCAGCTAACTGAAAACAGTCATTTGCTCCGAATTCAATATATGCTGCGTCGGGCTTGCTTTCGATAACCTCCACAAGACGTGACAGCCCGTCAGCGGAAGTGTCACCGGAAACTCCGAAATTCGAAATTTCCACATGACATCCTTCCTCAAGTAATTTCCTTTCAAGTTGAGCAGGAAAAGAACTGTAGGCCGGAAGTCCGTACCCTTCAGTTAGGCTGTCACCAAATGCGGCAATTGTTATCTGAGCCATATTGTGTCTCTTGTTTTAGTCTTCGTCGTTGCGAAGCCAGTGACGGAATTTTGATACTTCGTCCTGCCATTCTTTAGATATTCTGATCTTAATGAAATCCATGTAAACGCTGTCCAATAAACTTAGACATTTTTCGATCAGGAATATTTTTTCGAGAAATTTAGAATCAGGATCATCGCCTTCTTCATCTTTCATTTCAACTTTTGGTGTTTTGAGACCGCTAATCCCAAAATCTTCGGCTTTAATCTGAACCTGCCATTCGTTTTCGTCAATCTCCATTCTAATTTGGGCACGGTTAACTTTTTTACCGGTTTTAAGACCCATTAGAACTTCAGTCATATCTCCGCTTGAGGAGTTAACCGTAGCAGTGTCGATGTTTTCACCTTCTCCGCCTACTACAGACATGCGCTGTTCCATGAAAAGCAAGAACCGTTCGCCGTCATCAAGTTGGAACTGACCGTCGCTCATTTCACTTTTAAACCATAGCCATGTCAAAAAATCTTGACCAAGTAGGGTGTTTTCCCTTTCCGCAAGAAGTAAGAGATCCATATAATTATTCTCCTAGGCGACGAAATATGTTGGGTCGAGTGATTCTAGTTTCTGCGCTGCGTCTTCGCCTAGCATGTTCATTGCCAAAAAGAAGGGAGTAAGCGGCTCAAGAGTCAAGTTGAACGTGTCTGTGAAATATTCTTCAAACATTTCCATGACCTTAGAGTTCGTACATGTAAAATAGATCTTGTTGTCTGGCACGTTCCATACAACGTCAAACATTGCTGGAATAGGTAGTGATCTAGCACGTATTTTTAATGTAACTTGATCTTTTAATTCACGTTTTCTGTCGCGTGAAATAAAGTTCTTACCTTCTTTTTTAGCTTCTTCAAGCTCGTGGTTCAGTGCAATCTGTAGGTGTTTCTTTAGAACTGCGGGCTGAATTCTACGAGTGTCTAACCGCAGGGCGAAGGTATAATACTGTCCTTTTTCCGGCGGGGAAATATTCCATTTATCGTCGAGCATTTCATCCATATTCACCCAGCCGAAAGATCTTTCTTCTGCTGTGTGATCGATATCTTTAAAAGCAAACTTGACTAAAAGGTCTGGAATAGACCGGATCAAATCGTCTTCAACTTCTTCTAAAACCCTGTAGCGGGTAAGTCCGACACTGGTAGAAAGTATAGGCAAAACTGACTCCTTTGAATATTTTGTCATGTGCGGCGCACCATTGGTGGTCATGGGTAAAATCATTCTTTTCAGATGTAAAGGGAAAGAATAACCAACTGCGCAAGTATGGCATATTTGGTGCATAATATAATATACAACTGATGTTTGTAAAATAGTTAATTTTTCAGGAGGATTTAGTCAGTTATGTAGCTGATATAAGCACAGGAGGTCTTTATGACACTCTGGACAGTTCGAACCGATGGCGACTTTATTGTAATGGGTAATCAGCGAAGGAAGAAGCTTACTTCGCAAGCGTGTAATGAACCATTTAAGGGGAGATTCTGGTGTCCTCGCAAAAGGTGGTTTATGAACGGTCCATGCCCGTTTATCAATAAGCAGGAGTGCGGTAACTATAGGCAGATTTGTGGTTCTCTTTAAAAATGGATGAGCTATAAATTGAGCACTTTGTTTAGTACTTACTTGATTTTGATTTTTTGAAAACCTATGATCAACAGGTAAAATCAAAATTAGGGAGAAGTCATGGTTAACGACGCTTATAATGCGATAGCTGATTTGTTGGATATTGAGGCTGGAAAAGTCAGAGTGATTGAATCCCTTGCTAAGTCTGAACTTTATGAAAATAAAGATGAGGATGCGTACAGAGAGCTTATGCGAAAGAAGGCTTTACTTCTTTCAGCGCTCGCTGATCAGCTTAATGATGCTATTCAAGTTCTAGATGATAAAGGTAAGGCTTTCATCATTGAGCGGGTTGATCAGTTCGCCCTTTCTGCTTCGCAATCGTTAAAGATAAATAGCGTCTTTTTTATGTCGGCACTTTTGTATTCTGAAGAATACAATGAAGGGGATAAAAATGATCTTGAATTGTTTGCCGAAAGTGTTCGCAATATGAAGTGATTGAGCTAGTTATTTTGGCTGTGCACCTGACATAATTGAGTTTTAGTGTAAAAAAAACTAGCGTTATTTTTTGCATATAATTGTTGTGAATGCTAGAACAGTAGTATAGTAATCTTATCTTAAATAAGTTGTGGGCAAATGGTGAATTTGGT
Organism: Desulfovibrio sp.; assembly: GCA_030145055.1. Taxonomy (GTDB): domain Bacteria; phylum Desulfobacterota; class Desulfovibrionia; order Desulfovibrionales; family Desulfovibrionaceae; genus Maridesulfovibrio. Next base: position 695,171 of record JAQYWK010000002.1, on the reverse strand, counting down.
TTGTCTGTTTTTTGACGTTTAAAAAGGTGTTTTAATGCTTTCTACTGACCTTAATAAGACTTTTGCTACTGGTAGCAATGCTGAAACGAGCAAGGAATTAAAAATCCTGCTTGCTGAAGATTGTGAGAATAATGTATTGTTGGTGCAGTTATATTTAAAGAAGTTTCCGTACTCTATTGATGTAGCTGAGAATGGCGGAGAGGCCTTTGAATTATACCAAAAGAATCAGTATGATCTGGTTTTAATGGATATCGAGATGCCGTTTACCGACGGCTATCAGGCCACCACTAGTATTCGTCAATATGAAAAAGATAATGGTCTTGAAAAAACACCGATTATAGCTGTTACTGCTCACGCTCTAAGCGAAAACAGAGACAAGGCGTATGATGTAGGCTGTGATTTTTTTATGACCAAACCTGTCAGAAAAGCTGATCTTATCAACGCTGTTCAGAAATATACTTAAAGATCCTCAGTTTTGGCGTGTCGAACTTTTTTCTACATCACCCTTCGTAATTACTTTACTTTACCTACTACGTTAATAGGGGCGCCTTTTATAAAGGCTGCCACGTTTTCTACTGTGGTTTTTGTAAGCCTGTTACGGGCTTCAAGGGTTGCCCATGCGATGTGCGGCGTTATGACTGTGTTTGGAGATTGCAGTAGAGGGTTATTGGGCAATATTGGTTCTATCTCAACTACATCTAGCGCCGCTCCTCCAAGCGTTCCATTATGAAGAGCTTTGGCAAGGTCTAGTTCATTAATAAGCTGCCCGCGAGCGGTATTGATGAGAATAGCATTTTTTTTCATAGTGTTAAGAAGGGCGCTGTTTACGAAATGTTTATTGTCCTCGGTAAGCGGGCAGTGGAGTGATATAACGTCAGATTTTACGAAAAGTTCATCTAATTCCACAAACTTGAAAGGTGAGTAGGAAGGTGGTGTTTTCGGACGTGGAGCGTAAGCTAAAACTTCCATTCCGAATGCATTTGCAAGGGCTGCAACTTTACTACCTATACCGCCAAATCCAACTATACCCATTTTTTTGTTTTGCAATTCAATTAACGGAGCTTTCCAAAAGCAGAAGTCTTTCTGAGTGGACCATTCTCCATTCTTAACGGCTGTGTTGTGCAAGCTGACATTGTTTGAAAAATTTAAAAGCATCGCGATGACATGTTGAGCAACAGAAGGGGGTGAATAGCCCGGAACATTTGAGACGATAATCCCTTGTTCTGCCGCAGCATCTAAATCTACAGTATTATAGCCGGTGGCTAGAACTGATATGAATTTTAATTTTGGTAATGCGGTAATTATTTCTTTGGGAAATAGCACCTTGTTGGTGAATAAGATGTCAGCGTCGATGCAACGTTCGATTATCTTAGATGGGGGGGTGCGGTCGAATATCGTCAGGTTGCCAAGCTTTTCAAGTTCAGTCCAGGGATTGTCGCCGGGGTTAACTGTGTACCCGTCTAGAATTACCATGTTCATAAGTAGTCCTTTTGATTGATATTAGCTAAGATTAATAGATGGGCGTACAATGTCAAAGTGGGAGCTTATCGATGGAAACCAGATGGTTATAGTTTGATCTTTTTAGAAGGAGCTTTAGCCGATGCTTTCTTAGCTTGTTTTTCAGCAGTTTCAAGAATCTCCTTGTCGATATTTTGAGCGGGTTTAACTCCTGAATGAGATGTTTTGATGGATCTTTTTTGGGCAGCCACCACGATCTTACTGATGACCTTATCTTGATTCTTATCAATATCTAAGAACTCACATCCAACTAAATTACCTTTTCGTCTTACCACTTTCATTTTAATATTTTTGAGCACAGGTTTGCCGGACCAAAGTAATACCGACTCGATTATTTCTCCCACTGGAAAATCTTTCGAGGACTTGAATCCGACTCCGTTGGCACTTATATCTGTGATTTTACATTTGATTCTGGGAGATCTGCAAATGACTTGCATATTGTCCACGTCAATTCTAAAGGCGGTTCTCATGCTTGGAGTCCCCCTCTTTTGAGTGAAGGAAACATCAAATGACTCAGCATCTTTTCTGCCAAGCATTCTGTCGAGCTTGCTTTTCAATCGCCCAAGAATACCGTCATTATTTTCTTCGTTCGCCATATGTTCCTCTGATGGTGAAGTTCTAACTTTTGTGACTGTAGCATGTTTAAAGTAATTAATTCAATGATCATTAAGTGGAACTTTTATACCTGAATTTTATATGTATGTCATAATTTGTCAATAACATTACTCAAACTACCCCTTGACATTATTGCAAATAGAAGTAATTAATATTTAACATTTTTTGGTAATAAATCGGGCTTAATAATTTGGAGGTACAGTAATATGATCGGTGAACTACTTAGTAATATGGGACACAGCACAACAGCTGGTTTCGTAGGCGTCTCTCTAATTGGTGTATATTTCGCTTGGATTCTTTACATGGCTTTTTACAGAATTCAGCAGGGTAAAGAAGAAGGTCATCATTAAGAAAAATTTCGGATAAAGCCTTTGGCTTTTCCATCTTTTATAAAAAAAGGCGCGAATTTCGCGCCTTTTTTTATTTCAAATTTTTGCTGATTATGGATAAGTTGTTAAGAGTGATGTTTAATTGTGCCCCGAGAATGTAGGCTAGGTCTTTCAGTTTTTGGTCACTCGCCTTTAATGTCATGTCGTGAATAAAAGTTTTCCTGCGCAGGAAATCATTTGTTGCGAATTTACATTTATCTTTGAGCATAACAGCTTCTTTACTTTCAAATCCCTTTTCTCTTTTAACAACATATACAACTGAGTATAACGAGTTCAGTCCGTGAACCTGCATCCGGCTGGTTTTGCATAAATTTGCCAGATCTTGCAACGCGAATACTCTGTCTGGTTGTGACGCTGATCCTGCTATTTTGTCTAAGTTTTGTCCTATCTTCTTAAGTGCAGCCTCGACTTCCGAAAGCTTGCCAAAAGCCTTCGGAATAATGTTCTCACTGCAAAATGCAGGAGTAGCAAAACCCATTATTAATGCTAATGCTATTATAATAAAAGAGTTACGCATTGTTCTGCTCCATTGCTTCTTCGTAGACTTCCATCAGATATTTGCCGTAATCATTTTTCAGCATATCTGCCGCCATATCTTTCAGCTGTTCAGCTCCGATGTATCCCATTTTGAAAGCAATCTCTTCCAAGCATGCTAACAGGAAACCTTGCCTTTCTTGAATTGCTTCAACATATGCGGCAGCTCTAAGTAGTGACGCGTGTGTTCCCATATCAAGCCATGCGTATCCGCGTCCAAGGAGTTCTACATTCAGTGTTCCACGTTTCAGATATTCTTTATTAATATCTGTTATCTCAAGTTCTCCGCGATGGGAGGGGGTGATGTTTTTAGCAATTTCTATTACTGAATTGTCGTAAAAATATAGGCCGGTTACAGCAAATTTTGACTTGGGTACTTCTGGTTTTTCTTCAATGCTGATTACGGATTGATTTTTATCGAATTCAACAACACCATATCTTCGTGGATCTTTAACCGCATAAGCGAATACTGTTCCGCCGCTCTTTAGTTTAGCGGCCTGTTGCAAAATATGTGGAAGGTCATGACCGTAAAAGACGTTATCTCCTAGTATAAGGCTGACGTTGTCTTTTCCAATAAATTCTTCACCTATAATAAATGCTTGAGCAAGGCCTTCTGGTTTTGGTTGGACTTTGTATTGAATATTGATACCAAGTCTGGAGCCGTCGCCCAGTAAATCTTGAAATCTATGCAGATCTTCAGGTGTGGAAATGATAAGAATATCTTTTATTCCCGACATCATATGAATAGATAGTGGGTAGTAAATCATGGGCTTGTCATAAACAGGTAGGAGTTGTTTACTGACAACTCGCGTCAGAGGATATAGTCTGGTTCCGGAACCGCCCGCTAGAATAATACCTTTCATAATGTTGTAAGCCTCCTGTATAATTAACTCGTAATATAATTTATTTAGCAATATTTTCTTGAAGTGTCTGCTTCAATAGCTTTAAATAACGCATTTGAATTAAGATTAGCAATTAAGGAGATTATTTTACTATGCGCGGCCCCTTATTTTCGTTGCCTACCGTAATGCTTTTAGGTGTTATTTTTTTCGTGGTCATATTCTTTTTGTTTATATTTGTACAGGTTGGACTAATTACGACTGCATTTGCCAAGTTGGGACTTACTTCGGGGCAAGGGTTTGCTCTGCTAATTGCAACCTTATTTGGAAGTGGAGTTAATATCCCCGTGTTTCGTTCTGAAAGGTTAGTTCCTAATGTTCTTGTCAGAACGTTCAGGGTTTTAAACCCGCAACCGCACATGGATAATCAGCATGAAGGGAAGTCTCTTGTTAATCAGATCGTAGCAGTAAATATTGGCGGATGTGTGATTCCAACTTTGTTATCAATAACGCTTCTTGCCAAATATGGTTATAATTTTTCTATTTTACTTTGTATCATTATAGTGACTGCGGCTACTTACGCTCTTGCTAAGCCAATTTCAGGAGTAGGGATTGGTATTCCTGTTCTTATTCCTCCAATTATCACCGCTCTTGCAGCATTGATTTTTGTTCCGGGCGAAATCGCTCCCATTGCCGCATATGTTGCAGGTAGTCTTGGGACTTTGATTGGGGCTGATATTTTACATTTGGCTACTCCTGCAACTCGAAAAGTGCTCGATGCTCCAGTTGTTTCTATTGGTGGAGCAGGTACTTTTGACGGTATTTTTATAACCGGAATTTTAGCCGTCTTGTTGGCCTAAAATAGTATTGCTGTCGGCCTAATAAATAGTAGATTTACGGAGTTATAGTTATGATAAAATGTGATTTTTCTTCCTCAGGATCAGTTCGTGTGGGGGGCAGGATATATCTTGGTGGTGCAGATGTTTTTCCAGAGGGATGTCCATATATAAAAGTATCATTAGAAGCTTCGAAGCTTAGAGCCGGAATGAAGCTTTGCAGCGAAGGGACCGATCTTATGCGAATTGTATCAGGCTCATGGGCTGATCAGGTGCCCGGCGCAAAAACATGGGTTGCAGAAGTTCTAGAACCTTTACCGAACTCTGGAAGCTTAGACTTAAAAACTGAGAGATCCGGTTTTTCCGTAGCTTATGTCACACTAAGTGATAAAGGCGCACGTGGAGAAAGAAAAGATACGGGCGGTCCGCTTATTGCCCAGATTGTAAGCGACACCATGGCTGTCTCGATTGTGCACGGATTTTTAATTCCAGATGAATACGGCGACTTAAAGTCCCTACTTATGAATCTCGCCTATACCAGTAAATTTGACATTATTATCACCACTGGAGGGACAGGAGTCGGGCCTCGGGACGTTTCGCCCGAAGCAACTTTGGCAGTCATTGAAAAGCGTTTACCTGGTTTTGAGCGGGCTATAACCACAGCCGGGCTTGAAAAAACACCTCACTCCATGATTTCAAGGGGAGTTGCCGGAACTCTTGGTGAGAGTATTATTGTCAATGTTCCCGGTAGTCCTAAAGCTGTAAAGGAGAGTTTGGAAGCTATACTTCCAGCTTTAAAACATGCTGTTGAAAAGCTGCAGGGAGACTTGTCAGACTGCGCAAAAACACGGGGTGTTTAATTACAAAATGTTTCTTGATTACCTTGGCAGGAACATCTATAAAGATCATGATTTTGTTTTTGGTATTTTAACTATAAAAACTCGCATTGTTCAGGATGGCTAGAATGAAACGCAATATTTCTCTTTTATTTACATTAATATTTATACTAGTTGCCGCGTCGCAAGTTTTTGCGCAGCAGTTACCAGGTGAAGAAAAAATAGGTGAAGCGCAGGCTCCTGTTTCTATGGAAGCGGCAACAACACAGGTTCCGCAAGCTGTTTCCGAAGAGGAAAAGTCTGCAGATAGAACACTTACTCTGGAAGAATGCGTTAATTTGGGTATTCAACAAAACCCGACAATCATTGCAGCCCGTCAACAACTAATGGCTTCTACAAGCAGTGTAGAATCGCAGCGCGGTCAGTTTGGTGCTGGAATGAATTTAAAATATGGTTACACTCATAACGGCGAACAGCCTAGAATCAGAAACACAGCTTCTGGGTATCAAGATCAGTGGGGACTTGGCATCAATGTCAGTCAGCCAGTTTTCATGGGTTTTGAGTTACTATCTAAATTCCAGAAGACTAAGCTTCAAAGAGAACAGAGTGACGCAAGTCTCTATAATGCCGAATTAATTTTGATAAGAGAAGTTCAGACCGCCTTTCTTACTTTGCTTCAGGGACGTATGGAAGTGAAAAGTAAGCAGGATTCAGTTGCCAGATTGGAATCTCAGCTTGGAGTTATTCAGGCTTTTTATCAGGTAGGACTTAGACCTAAAGTTGATGTCTTGCAGGCAGAAGTTGAACTTGCTACTTCTCAGCAGGATCTGCTTAAAGCTCAGAACGTAGTGGCTTCAAAAGTTGCAAGACTTAATACCTTGCTAAATCTTCCGCTTGAAGAAAATGTTAACTATTCAGGTGAACTTACTTACTTACCTTTTTCAATGACTCTCGATCAGTGTATTATCAAAGCGGACAAAGATCGTCCGGACCTGCGTATTGCGCAGAAGGCGATTAAAATATCAGAAGAAGATGTTACAATCTCGGAAAGTTCTTTTTATCCTAAACTTACCGCAGACTTCGACTACTCTAGCACTGGTGATGATCCTTCTGTAAGTAAAAATAAATATAATCACAAAGATCGTCCAGATAACTGGAGTGTTGGAGCCAATGTAAATTGGGATTTCTTCAACTGGGGCGAAACATATTACGATGTGAAGAGAGCTAACGAGAACGTTGGCAAAATTCAAGCTGAGTACGACAATACCAGACTTGAAGCTTCTTACGAAATCAAGAATGAACTTCTAAATCTTCAGGCAGCAGCCGACAGAATCGGCGTTGGTCGTAAATCTGTTGAAGCTGGACGTGAAGGTTACAGAATGGCTATGGCTCGTTATCAAGCACAGGTCAGCACAAACAACGAAGTTTTGAATGCTCAGTCCAGATTGAGTGCCAGTGAAGCTCAGCTAATTCAGGCATTGTCTGATTATCAGGTTGCTCTCGCAAGATTGTTCGTTGCTATGGGTACTAAAAACCCCTCGCTTAAAACCAGTTAGTAGAAACTCTCGATTATTATTAAGCCGGCTTCCTCCAAGGAATCCGGCTTTTTTTATTGTGGGGCTGGGGTAATTGATTTATATTCGTGAGTAATTTGATTATGGGAGAATTATGTTTGGAAATAAAAGGTTTAACGCTAGCAAGGGACGGGACTATAAAGATCCTAAGCCGGGCATGTTTTGCAAAGAGTGTGGCGGAGAAATTTTCTCGCGCAGGGGTTGAGCTGGCGTTTATTTACGCTGCGGGTCTTGCAGTAAAATATACAGAGTTGCCGATTATGCGGAGTTTATTGATGATGACTTCGAAGAAGAAATGTCCAACGTTTCTATGAATCGACTATAATGAGGGGTTATGATTTTTAAGCTTAAAAGACTAACGGTACTTTCTGTTCTGTGTTTTTCATTTATTATTTGTAGCGAGGTGTTATGCGCCGCAAATTCTGTGGAATGGAATCCTTTGAAGGACAGGCTCGTCAAAGACGGGTTTACCTTAGAGTACGTAACTCAGGTCTTTTCTGCTGAATCAATGAAATATGATTCTGGTATAATGTCTAGAAAAATGCGAGTCCTACTCCATCGCAAATTTGAGCCATCAGCTAAAAAAGTAGCACGTGAAAAAGAATTTGATGAAAGGTATGTCGGGGTTATTCCTCTTGCTGGTGCTTACTCTTATCTTCGCGAAAATTTTGACATCTTACTTGCAATTGATAAAAAATACGGTGTGTCACCTTCTATTTTAGTGTCACTTCTTCTTGTTGAAACAAAACTCGGTCGCACGCTTGGCAAGGCTCCGGCTTTCTTGAATCTGGCGAATATGGCGGCAAGCACAGACCCTATGACTTTTTTTGACGATCTTGGACATAGTGATTTAAAGGACGAAGATCTTAAGTGGCTTAAAAAGAGAACAAAGCAGAAGGCCGACTGGGCTTACAAAGAAATGGTTGCCCTTTTAAAATTTTCCAAAGCTAATTCTATTAAACCGACAGAAATACCCGGGTCACCATATGGTGCCTTTGGAATATGTCAATTCATGCCGACCACCGCAATGAGTTATGCTGTGGACGGAAACGCCGATGGGCGGATCGACTTATTCAGCACTGATGATGCTTTGGATAGTATGGCTAATTTTTTGAAAAAGCACGGCTGGAAAGAGTCACTGAGTAAAGATAAGAAGCTTAAAGTCATCTATCGCTATAATCATTCGATGGTGTACTCTAGAACTATTTTTGAAGTAGCCAAGGAACTGGACGGCATTCGTTCAACATTTGGCCCAGAGTAGCTTTGGCTGTTAAGATCTTTTAGAAAGTATTCCCTGATATAACGTGAGAGTGCGTTTTAAAAAGTCTGCTCCTGATAGTTGCGACATGGTTTTAGCATGTTCTTTGAGCAGTTTATCCTGCATTTCCGGGTTTTCGATAATCTCTGCAAGTTTATTTGCCATACCTGCAACATCTTGTGGTTCGACCAGCGCTTCTTCAGGAAGTAGGTCCGGCATGACTCCTACTGAGGTAGAAATCAGCGGTCTTTGGCAGGCCATTATTTCAAGAGCAGCTCTAGCAATAGTTTCAGACCAAAGCGAGGCTATCACTCCTATATCAATGGCTGAAATGCAAGCTGATACGTCTTCACACTTACCACTTATCGCAGTTATGTCATCCATGTTGTTCATCTGAATCCATGAATCAATTTCGTGTCTGCTGGTGGCGGTAGGGAAGCCCATCAGAAAAAGTCTTATATTGTCATTATTCGATTCATTTCTGATTTTTGCGACAGCTTCGATTAGTTCATGCTGTCCTTTTACTCTGTCAAAGCGACCCAGAAGTCCGATGACTGTGTGCTTATCGGTAAATCCAAAATTTTTGCGAACTTCTGCGCGGCCACTTTCGGTGTATTTAAATGTTTTAGTATCAACACCGCCATGGATGAGCCAAAGGCTGTTTTCAGCTAATTCCATCTTTTTAAGAAAGTGTTCCGCCATGCGCTTATTTGTTACCACTACAGCATCCGCAATGTTGGAATGCAGGTAACGATTGATGATGTCATTGCGGGGGAGACGTTGATCTCCTCTGGTTCGCACCAGTTTAAACCCTAAGCGCATTTTTCTAAGTATTCCCCACCAGAAGAAAGCTTCTCCGCGGTGACAGTTTACAACATCCGGTTTATGTTTGCGAACGAGTGATAGGACTTTCGCACATGCTTTTACAAGTTTTACGGGTTGCGTTGAGTTTAGGTCTATAGCTTCAACGTTGAGCCCCATTTCTCGGGCTTTATCTTCTGTCTCTGTGTCAGGCACAGTTATCACAAGGACATCGTGCCCAGCATCTTGCAGCAATTTACTGAGATAAAGGGCATACCATGAGGTTGCATTGAACCAGCGGACATTTATGACTTGAAAAATTCTCATGAAGGTAAATGGTAATCCGTAAACTAAAGAGTGAAGTAAAAAGGGCCGATATACAGGATAATAGCTAGATTTATTAGAGCGTAACGCATAAAAGCAGTGGTTACAGCATGTTTATGCTTTCTTTCACTAACATGTACACTTTACGGTTTGAATTATAAAGATTTTTTTAATAAAGGCTATTTGAATGAGTAATGAAGAATTAAAAGAAAGTCCTGAAGTTTCCATTATTATACCTACTTATAATAGGTCCGAGATGCTTTGCAGTGCTTTAGGCTCTGCTCTGGCTCAGACTTATACTGATTTTGAATGTATAATAGTTAATGATGGCTCTACCGATGATACAGATCTGGAACTGGTAAAATTTTCAGATGAAAGGATTAAAATTCTACATCAGGAGAATAAAGGCGTATCATCTGCTCGTAATTTAGCAATAAGAGAATCTTGTGGTAAGTATATAGCTTTATTGGATTCGGACGATGAGTGGTTACCGGAAAAGCTTGAACTCCAACTTTCATTCATGAAATCTGAATCACTCGATATATGTCAAACCAATGAGACATGGGTTCGCAATGGAAAGCAGGTTAAGCAGAGCAAGAAGTATCGTAAGCCTTCGGGAATGTTTTTTGAGCAGTCTCTTGAAACGTGCTTGATAAGCCCTTCTTGCGCCATGTTTAATAGAAAATTTTGGGACAGCGTTGGTCCTTTTGATGAGAATATGCCCGCGTGCGAAGATTATGATCTATGGATTAGATCGGGATTTAAGTTTCCGGTAGGCCTGCTTGAAGATCGGCTGACAATTAAGCACGGAGGGCGACCTGACCAACTTACTAATCGCGTGGCAAGCTTTGATTTATACCGGATTTATTCTATTATAAAATTGTTACATAGCAAAGAGCTTGGACCGGATGAGCTTGAGCTTGCTAAAAGTGAATTGCAACGGAAGGTTGGTTATTTTTTAGGTGGCTGTATAAAGCGTGGAAAAGTTGAGCAGGCTGCTAGGGTGGAAAGCGTTGTGAAAAATGTTTTAAGCGGTCAGTGTGTGACACCAGCTGATGTTCTTTTGGGACAAAAAATATTTAGAGGCTGATTTCTTATAAAATGAGGGCCGCCTGCTTCTTTTCAGCTAGGCAGCCCCCGCTTAGGATTCTTTTTAGGCCATTATTTCTTTTTTAGAGAATGCTTCAGCTTTAACTCTGTCCAGCATTGAGGCAAGGCAAGCTTTTACATTTTCACGAATATCTCCGGCAACAATGAGAAAGAGGACATCATCTCCGGGTTTGAATGTTCCCTCATTGGCCTCGGCAACTATTTTATAAATACCCGGATGCTTTTCATGTTCAGCGCGTAGTTGCTCTATTTTTTTAAAATCAGCTTTGATTTCGATTCCGGAAACTTCTTCGCGAGATCCACGGGACCAGCCGCGAACGATACCGTTATGAATCAGAATCATTCCAACATTATTTGCGAACTCGGGGTCTTGTTTTAATTCAGAAATTCTTTTTGAAATGTCCATAATGTCTCCGTTAAGTAAGGAGTTATAGTTTTGTATCAGATTGCCAGCTTATTCGAAAACCTCCCCGTTGTCAGCCATTCTCGTATGGTTAATCGAGGTTATGGCCTTTGGTTGGTTTGGGAAGGTCGTCTTGATGACTCAGTAACTCGCAGTTTAACTGACTTCGGTGGAATGATCATGAGTACTGGTGATAATCAGGCTTACTGGTTCTTTTTCAGTGATGACGTTTTCAGGGTGGTCGCTCGCCTTCAGATCTGGTCCAAGCTTAATCCTATGACTGTGTTTGTGCAGTTGATGCCTGCGACCTTGCTTGTCGATTTTAACTTAAATCTTTCATTGAACGTTGCCGACGAATTTACAACTCAAGAGACCGCTCTGCCTTCTGAATTTGAAGTATTAGTTCATCCTCAGTTAGGTCCAGATGTTAAGGCTATTAGTGGATTAAATTTAAAAGACGAAAGAGTGGCCAGCAGTCTGTCTAGATCGGGCTGGCTTACTTTGGCTCCTGATCAGGGGCTAGGCTATGAATCCCTTCAAAGTTGGTATTTTGTTTTAATTCCAATCGGCTCTCCTTCTGATAAAGAGTTTATTAAGGGGTGGCGTTCCTTTTTCTCCGAAGTTCAAATTTTGCTGCAGCGACTTGGAATTCAATATATCACCTCTGAAGAGCGGGTTATACTTCCTCTTAAGTCATTGTCTCTACTCAGGACATTCCTAAAAGATATTTTGGTTCTCATTTCAAAAGTTAGAAACCAAGAAGGCGGTGAGGTTACATATTGGCCGACGGTTATGGCTCTTGTTCCTCAGCAGGGGATGGGCTTTAATGATGATATTATACGAAAGGTAAATTTAGATTGGGACAAGCTTACCCCGGATTGCCCGCATCTAAGATATCGTGATGCTTTTCTTTTGGGTAAAGAGTTTATCGTTAATGAGGTCCGGTTCGGAAGTGAACAGGAGAATTTGGATGGGTGGTGTCATGTTAGCCTGAGTAAAGGGGTGGAGGAAAGTGGTTCTGATTCGATGGAAGTTACGATTTCCCGTAGGGTTTCCATTGGTGAAAATGATGAATGTTTTTACTGCGGCATGAAAAACCATACTCCGGCTGAATGTCCAAGCAAAATTTTAAAAGGGTTTGATTCTAAGGCTTGGAAGCAGCTTGCAGCAATAGATAGCGACAAATTCACTGAAGGATTCAATAATATTGACATTGAAATGCAGGGCAAGACAGATGCTGTCGCAGAATTTAAGAAATTTTTACAGGGCAAAAGTGGGTATGAAAATATCATTACCAATGCTTTATTTAATATTAATGCGATTTCACAGCTTCGGGTTCTTTACTTGATTTGGAGATGTCGGGGTAAAGAATGGCCTAATGGGATCAAAGATGTTGGTCCGGAAGAGGGTGAAATTATTTGGTCCGCTTTTGAGTCTTTTGTTAGTGGTGATATAAATGATGCTGAAATTTTGATTAAAAACGCTATGATACGTTTTAGTAGAAGTTATCAGCCTAGATCCTTGATGGGGTTTATTCAGCTTGAAATAAACGAACCTGATCAGGCCACGTTTTATTGGCAGGAAGCTGAGAGGTTGAGTTTCTCCCCATTGCAGCAGGCTTATTTCATTTATTTACAAGCTCGGTTGCAAGAAGTCTCCGGAGAATTTGGCGAGGCTTCTAATTTGTATAAAAGAGCCTTCGGTGTTTGTCCTAACTGGCTTGAACCGCAGTATCGAAGAGCGATATGTATGGTCAAAATGGGTTTTGCAGAGCAATCTATTGGTCACTTTGAGGATATTATCTTAAAAGACCCGTACTATTTTAATAGGGTCGCGATAGATCCTGAGTTGGATCGCGGTCGCTTGATTGTTCTTCAAGCTCTTGGGGGGTTATGGGATAACGCGGAGAGTGAAGCAAAAGAAGTTGCCTCCGGAATAGATTCTCTTTCTGCAGATATCGGTCAATGGTTTGACGAAGGCCATGACTTTGCTGCTGACGCAGATAAATTTATGGAGAGGATGGGACGTCTTGCTAAAATTAAGAACTATGTTGCGTATATACATCTGATTAAAGGCGTCAGTAAGATAACTGAAGAAATTGAAAAGAGAGTTGAGTACGAAATTAAAGTCATTAATAAAAGGCTAGATTTTTTTAGAGAGCAGCTCAAAGAGATCAGAGGAGAAGCTTCATGGTTTCCATTTCCGAAATTGCTAACTGAGTTTAATGCTGACTTCAACTATTGTGCTTCCAAAATATATTGGATTAAAACGTCTCAACTCAATGTTGCTGAAACTTTTAGGAAAACTCAAAAGTATCTAATAGGTATCGAAGATCGCCTTAAGAAATTGAAGAGCAGACTTGTAACTCTCCGTGTTGTAAGAGATTCTACCCTTTTTGTAATGCTTCTCGGCAGAAACTTCATATGGCTTGAAGTTATTTTTTTGGGGCTGGCTTTGCTTTGTATTCCGCTCCTTCTTTACTATTCAACTCATGTTCAATCTAATTTTATTATTGATATTATTGTTAAACAGAAATGGGAATTTCAGAAAGGTCTTATCCTTATTTTAAGTATTTTAGCTTTAGCTATATCCGCTTTTAAGGCCGCGGTTTCCTTTGAAAAGAAGAAGCGAGAGCTTTTTGCTAGAGGAGAAGAGGGAGAAGGGAAGTAGTTTTAATTTAATTACCATAAATCAATGTTGGTATAGTTGGTGCATCGCTACTGTTGAATTAATATTTTTTTGACAGAAGGAATAACCATGACCAATGTGAACGATAATATCGCAACGGTAATGAAAATGCTTGGCACCACTCCTGGAATTGGCACTATGTCTGGTGTTATGCCTGGTCAGAGTGGAGCTACCCCGAACCTGGACGCCTTGAAAAATAAGGCCGGTTCTTTTGACATGGAAATGGCAATGGCTACCCGTATGTTTTCCGGTGGTGGGGATGACGAACAGTATTCTTCTCAGGGGATGGATATGGGGGCTATGAATAATGCCCTTATGCTTGAGGCGCTTACGGCCCTTAACTCAGTTAAAGGGTTGCAGAGAAGTGGTGGCGGTCAGCGCAACCCCTTTTCTATTAATGCTTATAAATCGCAGATTACGCCTCCAGATTTTGGTTCTGTCAATAAATCGACTTCTCCAAATATTATGGGGGATCTCTCAGCTAAATTTGAGTCCGGCGCACAAGGAGTTTCCGCAATAGGATATGATCGCGTGGGCGGAACTTCCTATGGAAAATATCAAATTGCATCCAATACTGGAACCATGGATAAATTTTTGTCTTTCTTGAAGGAGAAGGCTCCGGATATTGCTGAAAAATTACAGCAGTCAGGGCCAGCGAACACTGGTTCAAAGAATGGTAAGATGCCTGACGAGTGGCGTAGAATTGCCGCGAGCGACCCTGTTGCATTTGAAAAACTGCAACATGATTTTATACAAGGTAGTCACTATGATCCCGCTGCGAAAAAGATTTTTGCTAAGACCGGAATAGATATTAATAAGCTACCAGCGCCGCTTCGTGAGGTGCTGTGGAGTACTTCTGTCCAGCATGGTGCTACGGGGGCATCCAACCTGATTTCCCGTGCGATAGAGAATCTTTCGTCTCAGGCGCAGGGAAAAGGATTTCCCGCTGATCTTGTTAAAGAAATTTATGGTGAACGTAAGGGGCAGTTTGGCTCATCAACTGGAGCTGTACAGGACAGTGTGGCGAACAGGCTTACTAAAGAACAGAATCTGGTTCTTTCAATGCTTGGTGAATCCGCAATTTCAAAGACTGCGTAAGGGATATGATCTTATTTTTTCGCGAGTGATTCTTCAAGGGATGAATCAATATCTACGTGCAAAGTCTTGCTGACGTTATCGACTAGCACCTGTCCCGGTGCGCCACCTTTTATTTTGCGAACATCCTTCACAAGCGCACACATCACTTCTGCTTTAGAATCGTTGCACTTATAGCTTTTTAGAGCTGCGAGTGTTGCGGCTTCTTCAAATGTTCTTTCGGGGACTTCCTGTCCGGGATGATCTCTTTTTAAAATTACATGAGAACCGGGACCGCCCTCAACATGGAACCAGTAATCAAATACCGACGCCACTTTACTTAGTATGTCGTGATTCGCTTTGCTGTTTTTACCTCTGATCATGAGGAAACCGTCAGATGAGACAAACAAAGCTACTGCGATGTTTTTATACTTCGTAGGAATAGCGATATTCTTTTTCTGCTTATCTTTGCTGGATGGAGGGAGAAGATTTTGGTTTAGAAAAGCGTCTTGTTCAGATTCTACTTCTTTGCGCCTGCGCTCCATATGCTTTAGCCCTCTAGAGGCTTTGGCTGCGAACTTGAATATGCGGGTCATATTCTCCATAGGCGTCAGGAGCGGATCAAGTTCTACTACGATTTCACCTTGTTCAGGATGATTTACTGTTATTTTGTCCAGCGATCTAAGAGGTTTGATGCGATACATTTCAGCTTGCAAGGCTTCCGCATCAATTTTCCTTTTTAATAGATCACGTAGTCTATCTTCTTCCTGCTCAATTCGATTCATTATCCGCTTAAATTTCTTTTTGCCAGACTTTAACGCGCTTTTATCTTCTGAGTTCTCCAGCTTTTCCATTGTTGGAAATAAAACCTTTTCTCCATAGATAGATGATGCCTCAATGGCAGATCCGATCTCTTGGTGAGCGGAGTCTTTTAGCGGCCAAACTCGCGGAGGAGCGAATTCATCTTTGATATCTATTGAAATATAAAATGTTTTAAGCGTGCCGCCTTCAAGGTTGTTCAATAATTTTTGGGCTTCTGGCGGAGATAGTCGGTCCATAGCTTTACGAAGCGGAGGAGATATTTGCGGGAATTCTTTCCATATTTCAGGAGTGTCTTTTATTTCAGCATAAGATGGCCAAAGGACAGGCGCACCGAAGTCTTCTGGAAGCTCATGGATTAGAGATAATCCTTTTTTTAGATCAAACAGAAGGTATTTATACCGGCCCGGTTCGCGTCCGGGAGAGATGGTAAACGCTACGCGCAGGTTTACCCAGTCGTGATGTGCTTCAAAAATTCTACGGCCAGAAAGCCTTTTTCGAAGCCACATAACGTTAGCAGGTGGATTAGCCGGATTGAGGGGTTTTACTCGTGAAAGAAAAAAAAGGCCCACCGATTTGGCGGGCCTGAATAGTAAAAACTCTTTTCCGCCCGTTGATTGGAGCGCAAAAGTCCACACTCCATCCGCAGGGGAAAATATTTTTTCAACCCTTCGTCCATTGAGATTAATCTCAAGTTCTTGTGCAAGGGCTCGAAAAAAGTGTGCGTCCATTAGGGCTGTCCAGCGAATTAATCTCCGCGGTTTTGTTCTTCTTCTTCCTGTCTGCTTTTGCAAGCGATGCAAAGAGTAGTCACAGGGCGTGCCTTGAGCCTGGCTGAGGAGATGTCATCTCCGCATGCTACGCACAAACCGAATTCGCCATCATCAATGCGCTTAATAGCCTTTTGAATCTTTTTGATAAGCTTACGCTCTCTATCCCTTAATCTAAGGGTAAAAGCTCTGTCAGACTCGGCTGTTGCGCGGTCTGCAGGGTCGGCGAAAGTTTCACCGGATTCATTCATGTCCTCAATTGTTTCCCGGCCTTTAACCAGGATATCATCAAGCATCTGATTCAAAGTCTCACGAAAAAAAGCTAATTCCTGCTGGTCCATATTAGTAACCTCCTATTTGGGAGAAGGGGATTTTACGTAATTACCTAGACAACTTCACTAAAAAAAATAGAGATGAAAGGTCTTATCCTAAAGATGGTGTGTAAGTAAAGTGAAACCGTGCTTAAATGTTGAGAGTCCGTTATTAAAAAAATAAAAATAATTAAAAATGTAAAACAGTTGACAAAAGATCTGGGCTGACCTAGAAACTTTTCTCGGCTGACGAAGCCGGATCTTTGAAAAACAAATTTTTGATCTGGGTCGCAAACTGCCTCTGCATTACTGCAAGTAGCTTGTTATTTAGAGAAAATTAAGAAATATGAAAAAAAGGTGTTGACAGTTTATAACCTCCGCGTTACATTCTGCTTCGCTTTTCGTGAGCGGGAATAACTCAGCGGTAGAGTGTAACCTTGCCAAGGTTGAAGTCGCGAGTTCAAATCTCGTTTCCCGCTCCATTTTTTTTTCTTATTAAGGCGACATAGCCAAGCGGTAAGGCAGAGGTCTGCAAAACCTCCATTCTCCGGTTCAAATCCGGATGTCGCCTCCATTTTGCGGGAATAACTCAGCGGTAGAGTGTAACCTTGCCAAGGTTGAAGTCGCGAGTTCAAATCTCGTTTCCCGCTCCATGAGAGCTCAGGGTCGATCAGTTAATGATCGACCCTTTTCTTTTGTCTTTTTTCTGATTCGCCCCACCTTATTTTTTAACAACATCCGTTAGGGTGTTGACCACATGCATGTTAATGATTACTCCTTTTTCGCATAGAGAGTATTTATTCCTACTGGATTAGGATGGAATTATCGCCTTCTTTATTGGGATAAACAAAATATTGAATAGAACTTTCAGAGGAGGAAATCCTTGAAGAATATAGCCTTAAAAGAAGATGTGACCTTTGATGAGCTTCTTGCAGCAGCCCGTAATAAATTCGGTGCAATCAAATTTGAGTCCGTTAAAGTGGGTGGTGTTGAGCTTGAGATTGCTCAGGTAGTAGACATGCCCGCTTATTTAGACCGTTTAGTTGATAGAGCAAGAGGCGGTAAAAAAGTCGATCTGCCCTTGTGGGCCAAGGTATGGCCTTCTTGCCTTGTTCTCGGTATGTTTATCCTCAAATTTAAGCCTGTTGATAACGCTTCTTTTATTGAACTTGGAGCGGGCGGCGGAGTTTGCGGTCTTCTTGCTGCTAGCCGCGGGTATAACGTCATTTTGTCTGATTTTGACGATGATGCATTATTGTTTAGTCGTCTTAACGCAGTGCGCAACAATCTTGATGACAACATTTCAGTTCGCAATGTTGATTTTTGCGATACAGATCTGAATGAAACTTATAACTATATAATAGGTTGCGAGCTTCTCTACCAAGAGAGTGTTCAGCTACCATTATTTAAGTTTATCAAGAAACATCTCAGCGCTGATAAGGGGTCGGAAGCTTTGCTGGCAACTGACAAGAAGCGCGTTGGTAAAACTTTTTTTGAAGAAGCAAAGAAGGAATACCGTCTTATGAGGCAGGATGTTCCTTTTGCCGGAAACGAGACTGAGAGGAAAAGTATGGTTTCTCTCATTAGAATGGGAGCGAAGAATAATGCTTAAGCTTAAATCTTGTCCTAAAGTTTACACTACCGACCAGGATAAGGCCGTTTCTCCGGAAGAAACCGTTGCGCGTGTTAAGGGTTTGCTCAAAGAGAAATGTGACGGAGTTCTGGGTTGTACTAGAAAGATTGATACCGGAAGACTTGGAATACCTGTTTTTATCAGCGAATGCGGTCCTGCCGCTCGCGAGATTATGCCCACTCGTAAACAGATGGGTAAAGGGGCTTCCGTTGCTCAGGCTGAGGCATCCGCATTGATGGAGTTGGTTGAAAGGTTCAGCTTTTTCAGCTTTTGGTCTAATTCAGAAAATTTCACTCTCGCCACATATAGTGAAGCAGAAGAACTTTGGCCCGGAAAAGTTATTTCTATTGAAAAAATACTCCAATCTGTTGGCGAGAAGATGGACCCGGCTAAGGCGCGAGTTATATTAGACTTGGTGCGCTGGCATTTTCATCCAGCACTAAATGTGCTCACCGGTGAGGCCGAATATGTGCCGCTCGACTGGTTTAAGATTCTAAATGAATTTAATGGCTCTTCCGCTGGTAACACTCCTGAAGAATCAGTCTTGCAGGGTGGCAGTGAGCTTGTTGAGCGTCATGTGTGCGCAGTCATCGACAGTGAAAGGATAGAAGTTCCGTGCATAGATCCTGCGAGCTGTGAAGATGAGGTGCTTGCAAAGCTTTGCAAATGTTTCGATGACAATGGCATCAAATATATCATAAGTGACTTTTCACTTGGAATGCCGCTGCCAACTATAGCAGTCACAGCATGGGACCCTTCAACTTTTCCAAGTATGAGTGAGATCGTTTTCACTGCTGGAACTTCATCTTGTCCTTCCAAAGCCGCGATTAGAGCTTTCACTGAAGTAGCTCAACTTGCCGGAGATTTTGAAACAGGGCGAGTGTACGAAGCTTCGGGACTACCTAAATTTACTAAACTTGATCAGGTTGAGTGGCTTGCGAAAGGTAAAACTACATCAATTGATGATCTGCCGAATGTTTTAGACTCTGATATTTATGATGAATTGATTCAGTTCTCTAAAGGCCTGGATGATCAGGGGTACACTTTATACACTGTTGATACGACTCATCCTGATTTGGGCGTGTCTGCTAATTACAACTTTGTACCGGGATTCCGTTTTAGAGAACGTACTCCGCACGCAAGCTTGGGTTTATTTGTCGGGCGTATTCTCTCCGAGAAGGTAGCTCTTGATATTGCGGGCGACGGATTGGACGTTATCTCTGATATTTACGATGATGATTATTTTATTCCCTTTTTCGAGGGGATGCTTGCACTTCGTGGTGGTGACACCAGCAGAGCTTCTGATATGTTCAAGCTCGCTATCGAAGTGCAGCCAGCAGCCGAAGAGAAGGCCTTATCTGCCTTCTACACGGCTTATGCACTGTCACTTGAGGAACGGTGGTCGGAGACGATCCCTTATCTTGATAGGGCGATTGAGCTTGATGACGAGGCTAAAGAGTTTTTCAACCTTCGCGGGGTTGCTAAGTTTAAGGCTGGCGACTACGAAATTGCAACTGAGGACTTTAAATCGGCACTAGCTATTGATAATGGTTCTGCCTCAGATCTTGCCAATTTGGGATTATGTCATAAGTTTATGGGGAACACTGAAGAAGCTATTGAGTACCTCAGCACGGCTCTTGAACTTGAGCCAGAGCTGGAATATGCGCGAACTCACCTTGAACAAATGCTAAATCTGAAGTAATTTGCATTTTTTATGCGTATTTTTTAGGTTCATTATTGACAAGAAAGCATATTAGAGATTATCGCTTTACTAACAAAAACGCATTGCGGGTTTGTTCTTTAAAAAGTTGTGAAACAGCGGATCGCTGTTTTTGGATATGGCTGGTTCGGTTTTTGCCGAATCACAGATTAAGCTTAATACAAATATTCCTAGGAGTATCGAGATGGCAAACGTAGAATTCATGGGTAAGAGTTTTGAAGTTGATGAAGATGGTTTCCTTTTGAAATTTGAAGAGTGGACACCTGAATGGGTTGACTACTGTAAAGATGGCGAAGGCATCAAAGAATTGAACGAAGAGCACCAGAAAGTTCTCGACTTCTTGCAGGATTACTACAAAAAGAACGGAATCGCACCAATGGTACGTATCCTTTCTAAAGTAACTGGTTTCAAACTGAAACACATCTACGAACTATTCCCTTCCGGTCCTGGTAAAGGGGCTTGTAAGATGGCTGGTCTGCCTAAGCCTACTGGTTGCGTATAGCTTCTAGTTTTTAGCAGAATATTTAGGCGGAGCCTTCGGGTTCCGCCTTTTTTTTATTTAGAATCGAGTTGCCTCAGTTGTTGACTTGTTAACCGTTTCTACATAAAATTTCCGATCAGAGCAGATAACCCTTGCATAATTTTTACGGTAAGGGTACCAAGCTTTGTTTCCACGGTTAACAAAGACAGGAGTAAGTAATGAAAAAAGATATCCATCCAAAACTTTATAAGGCAACAGTCCGCTGTCACTGCGGATATGAGTCTGACGTTTATTCTACACTGGGTGAAGAGGTTAGTACTGAAATTTGTTCAAACTGCCATCCTTTCTACACAGGTAAACAGCGTTTCATCGATACAGCTGGTCGTATTGACCGCTTTAAGAAGAAATTTGGTGACTTCAACGCTGCCGATAAAGTTAAAGGCAACTAGCTCTTTTTTTCGCGGTATTGCCGCGTCAACATGCCTCTGTCCTTTAATTGGGACAGAGGCATGTTTCTTTTTGTGCATCTAAATAAAATTTCCGCCCTGATTGTCTTATATTTCAGGAAATCTCGCCATCCACCCTTGTCTGATTGCTTTTGCGTGATTATCCTATCCGAATACAAAAATACTTGAATTAATCAGGGATTTTATCCCAATAGAGAGGAAACGCTTTGAAATCATCTCTTTTGATGTCTGCTTCTAAGACCGTTGGGGGTCAGGCTGTTATTGAGGGCGTTATGATGCGGTCTAAGGATAAGCTTGCTATTGCGGTTCGTCGTCCAGACGGTGAAATTGTAGTAGAACTTCGTCCTTGGTTTTCCATGACTCCAGAGTTTATGAAAAAACCTTTTTTACGTGGCTTTCCAATTTTTATTGAGACCATGGTCAATGGTGTCAAAGCTCTCAACTATTCCGCTACACAGGCCCTTGATGAAGATGATGGAGAATTGACTACCTTTCACCTCGCCTTGACTATGATAGTAGCTCTTGGTGCGGCTTTGGGGCTTTTTGTTGTTCTTCCACACTTCTTTTCAGTTGCTATGGGGTGGTTAGGGTATTCCGGCGACGTTGATGCCCTCAGTTTCCATGTATGGGATGGCTTTTTTAAAATAGCAATGTTTCTAGGGTATATTGTAGCGATTTCATTCGTTCCAGATATTAAAAGGGTTTTTCAGTATCATGGGGCGGAGCATAAAGTCATCTGGGCCTATGAAGCTGGCGGTGAACTAACTCCGTGTAAGATTAAGGAATTCAGTAGACTGCATCCCCGTTGCGGGACAGCCTTTTTGCTGTTTGTCCTTGTTGTAAGTATCTTATTATTTACGATACTCGTTCCTCTTTTACTAACAATATGGTCTCCTCAGACCTTTATTTATAAGCATTTATATATTGTAGGCATTAAGTTGCTTCTTATGGCTCCGGTTAGTGCCATTGCTTACGAAATGATTAAAGCGTCTGCGAAACATTCTGACAGCACTCTTTGCCGTGCTATGTGCCTTCCCGGACTTGGCATGCAGCTTTTAACTACGCATGAACCCGATGAAGATCAGATCGAGGTTGCTTTGGCTGCCCTAAATAAAGCAACTGAAGAGGACTAAGGAGAAAGTTAATGTTTGCCAAGCTTGAAGATATAGAACGCTCATATATGGATTTAGAGCAGGAGCTTAGTGATCCCGAAGTTTATAGCAATCAAGAACGTTTCAGAAAGGTGACTAGAGCACATTCTGACATGGGCGAAGTTGTTAGAGTTTTCAGGGAATACAAGCAGTTTGCTATTGATCTTGCGGATAATCAGGAAATGGCGAATGACTCTGATCCTGAGATTAGAGAAATGGCCGAAATGGAAATTTCTGATATTAAGTCTAAAATTCCAGCTCTTGAAGAAGAGTTGAAGCTTTTACTTTTGCCGAAAGATCCTATGGATGAAAAGAATATCATCCTTGAAATTAGAGCGGGTACAGGCGGCGAAGAAGCTGCTTTATTCTGCGCTGATGTATTTCGCATGTATACCCGTTTTGCTGAGGGGAATGGCTGGAAAGTAGAAATTCTCAGCTCTAATCCCACGGGAACAGGCGGATATAAAGAAATGATAGCTTCCATTAGTGGAGCTAAAATTTATAGTAAAATGAAGTATGAATCTGGAACTCATCGCGTTCAGCGGGTTCCGGCAACAGAATCTCAGGGCCGTATTCACACCTCTGCTATTACTGTGGCTATTATGCCTGAAGCAGAAGAGGTTGATGTTCAGGTTCGTACTGAAGACATTCGCGTGGACGTTTTCAGGGCATCTGGTCCTGGTGGGCAGAGTGTTAATACAACTGACTCCGCGATCCGTATTACTCATATTCCTAGTGGTCTTGTTGTTATTTGTCAGGATGAAAAATCCCAGCATAAGAACAAAGCTAAGGCTATGAAAGTTCTTTGTTCAAGACTACTTCAGCAGGAACAAGACAAGCAGCATGAAGCGCTTGCAGAAGTACGACGTGAGCAGGTTGGTTCCGGTGATAGATCTGAACGCATCCGCACATACAACTTCCCGCAGGGCAGAGTAACAGATCACAGAATTAATTTGACTCTGTACAAACTTGATTCTGTCATGGAAGGTGATATGGGTGAGCTTGTTGATTCACTTATTAATCACTATCAGTCGGAAGCGCTGAAAAATCAGGCTTCAGATTAATTTCATTGCGCTCCTAAGGGGTAATATTTTGTCCCTTGTTTTTGATATTACAGCCCGCTTCCATATTGGGAGCGGGCTTTTTTTTATTGAAGTCTAGTAGAGCCGGGGTGTATCAATATGAGTAAAGTCACCTTAAAAGAGGTCGTTTCGGCGGCAACTCTTAAATTGAAGGAAGCAGATGTTGATTCTCCTGCTTTTTCTGCGCAATTGCTCGCGGAACAAGTTTTTAAGTTAGACCGCTTAAAAATGATTATGGAGATCAACTGTGTCGTTGAATCTGTTGCTGTTGAGGAGTTTAATGCACTTGTAGAGCGCAGGGCGCAGGGTGAACCTGTTGCGTACATCCTTGGTGAAAAAGAATTTTATGGAATTAATTTTTTGGTTGGTCCGGGCGTTCTTATTCCACGTCCTGAAACCGAAGAAATCGTTGAGCTTGTTTTAGCCCGTTTCAATAAAGATGAAAGTTTTTATTTTGCCGACTTTGGTACTGGTTCTGGGATTCTGGCAGTTACTGTTGCAATGTTTTTCCCTAACGCTCGCGGTATTGCGATGGATTTGAGTCCTGCTGCTTTAAATATAGCGCGCAAAAATGCCAGGATGCATTCTGTGGATGATCGGTTGTTATTCATTCAGGCCGATTTTACTTCACCAGTTTTAAAAGATGAAGTTTTTGATCTCGTGCTCGCTAATCCTCCATACCTCAGTGATTCAGAATTGTATGAGATAAGCCCAGAGGTTGCGGAATTCGAACCGGTGTCTGCACTCGTCGGAGGAGTAGCTGGCGATGAACTTATTTTAGGAAGCGCGCCGCGAATTGCAGACAGTTTGAAAACGGATGGCTGTATGTTCATGGAGATAGGTTATCTTCAACGCGAATCAGCTCTTCGAATCTTTGGAGCAATTGTATCTTTTGCGGGCAATGTTGATGTTCTTAAAGATATTTCAAATCATGACAGAATCGTTGTTGCAGAAAAGAAATGAATGTTGTTGCATGGTTGCAAAAATACCACACTGTATGTTTGATCTTGTTGTAAAAAAACAACTACTTGCAGATGTTTAAAAACAATCTTTTCAATATTGCTCATGATATCAGCATGTTATAACTAAGTAAGTTTTAGGCACATTCTTTGCAGCGTTGGGGTAACAGGAGAATTTATGCTACAAACGACTATCCATAAGACAGTAAGATGCAAAGGGATCGGACTTCACAGCGGTAAGCAGGTGGAGATCGTATTAAGGCCCGCTGTTGAAGATACAGGTATACTCTTTTCTCTTCATACTGGTGTTGGAAGTTCCTTTATCACCCCTAATCCTGATCTGGTCGTAGCAACCGGACTTGCGACAACTCTAGGGAATGGCAAAGATTCAGTTTCAACTGTTGAGCACCTTCTTGCAGCAGTACGCGGAATGAACATTGATAATGTTCATATTGAAGTAAGAGGAAATGAGCTTCCTATCATGGACGGTAGTGCCGGACCTTTTGTTTATCTCATTCGTCAGGCTGAAGTTCGCGAGCTTTCAAAACCTCGCAAAGTTATGGCTATTACTAAATCTATCAATTTTGAGCAGGACGGGAAGTATATCAGAGCATATCCACACGATGGTTTTGCTGTTGATTACACAATTGAGTTCGATCATCCTCAAATTGGTAGACAAAATCTTTCTCTTGAGATCACTCCAGAGGTCTTTGGCGACGAATTAGCTAAAGCAAGAACTTTCGGATTCCTTAAAGAAGTTGAATATTTGCATGCTAACGGGCTTGCACTGGGTGGATCACTTGATAATGCAGTCGTTCTCGATGATTACGGTATTTTGAATGAAGACGGACTTCGTTTTGTAGACGAGTTTGTGAGACACAAAATTTTAGATTTCATAGGTGACATGGCAGTGATGGAAATGCCTTTACAGGGGCGTTTTGAAATATTTGCTTCGGGACACGCGCTTAATAACTCCTTCCTGAGATATCTTTACGCTAATGCTGAAGATTATATTGAAGAACGTGTGCTTGAACCTTTTCATGGGAAGGCAGCAGAGAAAGACGTTTCCATTTCCTTTCCGGACGCTGCCCCGGTACCAGCCTAGATTCCAGATTAGACCCCTAAATTTGTTAAATAATGAACCGCCCGCCTTTAGGCGGGCTTTTTTTTGTCAAATTTCCATGAGGTTGAGCTGAAACGGGCTTGACTCAGCTTGATCCAAGAGTAAATATAGTTAAGATTATTGAGCTTTACTCTATGGCTTTAGTAAAGTCATATTGTTAATATTTATATATTCGAGATGCATCTGTTTTCGCTTTACGTCGCTTAGAGCGTTTTTAATATTAAGGAGCTTTTATGTTTCGGTCTATTAGTACTAGAATCTCGTATATGGTCGCTATCATTATAATAATTTCGACTGTGGTCACTCTTTTTTTTATAGATCACACACTGGAAAAAGATATATTAAATGCTCAGGGGCGTACGGCTAGAAATACAATACGTATGGGCCTCCTTTATCTTAAAGAGGGTAAGCAATCGATTGATGACTTTCGTAAACAGGCTTACGACAATCGGAAGAGTGCAGTTAAAGACGCAATGAAAATTTTTGTTACGCAGCTTGATTCTTATTACGCACTATATGAGTCAGGGATGCTCACTGAAAAAGAAGCCAAAGAGGCAGCGTATAAACTGACGCTAGCAACCCGATATTTTAATGATGACTATTTCTTCATTTATTCTGAAGATCTTTTAGTTCTTGCGCATCCTGACAAAACTCTAGAAGGCAAAAATTTATCTAAAAATAAAGACAAAAAAGGTTACGGCTATGGTCCTGAGATGAAGCGTCTCGGTACTTCTGAGAGCGGTGGATTCATGGAAATTACCTGGATTCGTCTTGGGTCTAACAAACCTGTCCCCAAAATTATTTATATGAAAAATTTTCCTAAGTGGAATTGGATGATCGGAACTGGAATTTATGTAGATGACATTGAGGATGCAGTAAAAGTTCAAAGGGATACTTTGATAAGCAATATACGCAAAGGTTTTGCTCAGATACGTTTAGCAGAAACAGGTCGATTATTTATTTTTGACAGTGATAAAAAGGTAATTGTTCCCCCTGTTGGTGCTGGCCCTGATTTTGGCGATACTATTAATTTGAATACCGGAAAAACACTTCTTCACGACCTTAAAGATGTCGGCCAACAGGGGCAGTGGAAGTTGGATTATAAGGTGCGGAGGGGGGATGGCAAGGAAGTTAGGATGCAATCATTTGTACATTTTTATTCACCAATTGGGTGGTACGTAGCATCCACAGTTCCAATGCGTGAGATCCATGTCCCTGTAAAATCGTTAGTTTTTAAACAGGGAATCATAAGTTTTGTTATCCTACTTTTTGCCTTCGGACTGATTTATTATTTCGTGCGAAAGATTTGCCTTCCGATCCAGAATGTTTCTCAGGTTGCCTTTCATGTTTCACAAGGCGATTTGAAAGAAGCTAAAAATGTTTTCCTAAATAAGATTGATCCTGATTATTTGAAGCGCATTACTTCTATTGAAAGCTTCGAAGATAGTAATCATAAATTTGATGAAGTAGATCATCTTGTGAAGTCGTTTCATACTATGCTTAACACTTTAAATTCTTTGGTAAGTCAGGTGCAGCAATCTGGAGAGATGGTTACGGGTTCCGCTTTGAAGCTTGGATCAGCTATTGGGCAGCTCGAAGTTGCCGTAGAAAATCAAGCTATTGCGACTCAGGAATTGGGTAGTACTTCGCGCGAAATTTCAGCGACTTCTACTGAACTTGCCCGGACCATGAATGAGTCTACTGGGGTAGCCATTGCTACTGCAGATCTAGCAAATCAGGGACTTCTTGATCTGGATGTTATGAGTCAAAGCATGGAAACCATGCGCGATGCGTCCGGCGGTATCTTTTCTAAACTTTCAGTCATCAATTCAAAGGCCGCAAATATCAGTTCTGTTGTTACTTCCATTTCAAAAATATCTGAGCAGATAAACTTGTTGTCATTAAATGCTGCAATTGAGGCAGAGAAGGCAGGGGAATTCGGACAAGGATTTTCGGTTGTTGCCAGAGAAATTAGGAAGCTTGCTGATCAAACTGCCATGTCGACCCTTGATATTGAAAAAATAGTGGCTGAGATGTTATCAGCTGTTTCTTCCGGAGTTATGGAAATGGATAAATTCCGTAAGCAGGTTGAGACTGGGGTGAGTAATGTTGAAGTTATGGGCGACGGGATATCCGGTGTTGTTGATCAGGTCCGCTCTCTTACGCCTCAGTTTGAGGCTGTGAACGAGGGGATGCAGAATCAGAGTGAAGGTGCGGAGCAAATCAGTAAGGCCATGATTCAGCTTACTGAGACTTCTATACAGACTAAAGATGCGCTACAAGAATTCATGTCCATAACGGATCAGCTTTCAACTTCGGTGGATAGTCTTGAGTCGGAAGTGGCCGTTTTTCGGGTAGAGAAAGATTCGTAATCCTCTTTTTAACGAGCTCCAAGCAATTCGGACAGGAATCCTCCGGCGTAATGGCTCGGTATTTTTTCGACCCCTAAAAAATCAGGAAAATTTTCTTTAAATCTTGGAGCAAGCAACTTATTCAGGTTCTGTGAATCTGTTAAAAGTTTGAAACCACATTGGGGTTTCTTGTACATTATTTTGAGACGCATTGATTGAGCTGCTGAAGATGGGTGATCAAATGCATAAAATAACTCAAAAAAAGAATTACCTTCATTTTGTGCATCCTTTTTAACTTTAAGAACTATCTCCTGATTAAGTGCAAGTGGCATGATCCATGGCAGGTAGTGAAGTGATGATTTTTTTAGGGAGCTATTTAATTTTGAGACGCATTCTAACGTTTCAAAATAAAGGATTAAGCTTTTAGAGTCTTCTTCGATAACTTCTAAAAAATGTGTCAGTTTGTCTGTGTTTGAGGCAGCATTATGCCCATAAGCTTTATTAAGTATGCTCCGGGATTGTGCTTCAAATGCGGCCCTTTTCGCTACAAATTCTCTTGTTATGTCTGCTGGATTAATAAAGTGCCCGCCCTGACTTAATTCGTCAGCGCTTATTTCTTTTAAAATAATGTCCGGGTATAGTTGCTCAACCAAGAATACCAATGAGTCGCCCGGGGTCGGCGAAGATGAAATATTTGCCAACAGGGTTTGGTCATCTACTTCTATCCATCCTAACTTCTGATTTTCCCATTTAAGAAGCCGACCATGAAGAACTTCGCCTATTTTATACTTCTTTCTAAAAACACCTATGCGAGATGAGGCCGAATTACTGCTTCCGTAGTTTCTGTTTCCGTACTTTGAAATTTTCATGGCAGTAATCAGTTATATTGATCAATAATAAGTTCAACTTCTTCTGTGGATAGGCCTGTAGCTTTTGCTAATCTACTTACGCTTTTACCTTCTTTATGGCCGGTAATTATAATCTGTCTTAAAAATTGGGGAGAGCGCGAGAACTCTTCAGCCTGCGCTAGGATTTTTTTTAGCTTCTTGGTCTTGTTGTCAAGCAGTTGGTCGAGCTGAGCTAATTCAAACTGTCTTTGTTCAAATGTAGAAACAATTTCACTTTCGAGCTGGGCGTTGAAGTGAAGTTTGTTGATGAATTCTTCTTGTTTCGATTGAAGTTGATTTATTAACGATTCAGACTTTTTCAGTCTTAAAAAGAAAAATATAATTGCAATAAGCAATACAATTTCCGTCATAGAGAAAAATATTAAGAGAAATATTGTCATTATGAATCAGCTTTTCGGCCATCCGAAGGTTATAGTTTAAATTCGAATTAAATCTTGACGTTAATTATGTTTCCGGACCATGGGGACGGTTTTGGTTCTTCTTCAGTCTTAGCTTCTTCTTTTTTTTCTCTTCTCTTGTGGGATCTTGCTTCTTGCTTTGTATTTCCCTTTTCTTCGTCCTGAATTTGGTGAGATCCCTCATCCTTATCTATCTTTTGGATCTGTCGCTGCGTTTCTTTGTTATGCTCTTTTTCTGCGGGATTTAGCACTAGGATTTGCTGTAATTCCGATTTATTTATCTCGGAACTTGAAATTTTTTGGACGTTAGCCAACTGCGATATGGTTAATGGTAGATCTACTGGGCCTGGCATAACTACCTCACAAGGTATTTTTCAAATAAAATAGTGTCGAATTGACCCGCATTCAAATATTGGTTGATAACCATAAGCAGGTCTTTTTTTAATGTCTCTGCATTCTTCTTATCGGATAAAAACTGCAAATCTTTATTTTTAAGGTAGTAGTATACAGCGTCCCGCAGAATTAAAGTTTTTCTGCCGTACTCACCAACAATTTTTTCGTCAGTAGTTGTCATTGCGAACCTAGCAATAAGAAAGCGAATATTTCCATTTTCGTCTTTCTGCTCAATCCAGAAAGGGTCTAGGCGTAGCAACGTAACACCGGGGTCTTCCGGTGGTGGTGGAGGTGCTTCTATAGGGATTTCTTCGGTGATTTCATCTACTGGGGGAAGTTCTTCCGGGGCGTCGCTGAAAAGAAATATTTTTACAATAATTACAGACAGCAATAAAATTATAACTGCTATTCCGATGAGGATAGCCTTTTTAGGAAGAGGGCGTTTCTCTTTAGGATCTTCTTCAAGTGCTTCCAGTTCTTCCGGTTCTTCATCGGGCAGGTCGTCATCGTCATCTTCGTCTTCAAGAAATGGGGCATCATCAAGGTCGAGATCAACCTTTTGAGTGGCCTTACTCGGGGCATCAGGTGACTGGATTTCCTCCTCGGAATCGTCACTGTCATCTACTGCGAGGAAGATCATGCATATAACCCTTTGATGAAGTCTTTGCTCTTACATGGACTTATCTTATGAATATTAAAAAAATATTCAGCGGGTATTATCAAACACCCGCTGAATATTAGGATTAACTATTCAAAAATCTTGTTGATTTTCTGTCCGAGAGTGTCAGGGGTGAAAGGCTTAACAATGTAGTTTGAAACCTTTGCCTGAACTGCTTCGATGATGTTTTCCTGTTGTGCTTCAGCAGTAACCATCAAGAATGGAAGATCAGCAAATTCTTCGCTCGCTCTAACTTTGCGCAAAAATTCAATTCCAGTCATCTGGGGCATATTCCAGTCAGAAACGATAAATTCAATGCTATCGTCTTTGTTGAGGAGTTCCCACGCAGTTGTTCCGTCATCAGCTTCAACAATATTAGTGAATCCGATCTGACGCAAAATGTTTTTAATGATGCGGCGCATGGTCGCGAAGTCATCTACAACAAGTACTTTCATAGAGTAATCAATGGCCATTAGCTTCTCCTTAAGGTTCCGAATCGTATTTTTCTTGGTACATTTTTTTTAATTTAATCAAAGCTTGCGAGTGGAGTTGTGAAACTCTTCCTTCAGTAATTTCCATTACCTCAGAAGTTTCTTTCATATTCAATTCCTCTCCATAATAAAGAGATAATACCAGTTTTTCCCGTGGCGTCAAATTATCAATGAGATTTGCTACCTTGTCCACTGTTTCTTGAAAAACAGCTGCTTGGTACGGCTCATTATCAAATTGTGCGTCGCTGTTGCTCGGGATATTGTCATTGAAAGCGTCAAGACTTATGCAGAATTGAGTTTGTAATGCTTCAAGACCCTGTTGTACCTCTTTAGCTGAAAACCCCGTTGCGTCTTGGATCTGTTCAGTTGTTGGCTTTATTCCAGTTTCGTGTTCCAGGTCCCTTATGCTGCTTTCAATTGTTTTGACTTTCTGGCGGAGACCTCGAGAAAACCAGTCCAAACGTCTGAGTTCATCGAGCATTGCTCCTTTGATCCGACTTTCAGCATAAGTTTCAAATTTTATTTTTAGTTCAGGTCGAAATTTTCCCAGAGATTCAACAAGGCCCATACTTCCGGCACTGATGAGCTCTCCAAGTTCCACGCTTTGTGGTAATTTGGATTTCATTCTGAGCGCAATAATACGTATTTTCGGAGAATAATGCCGTACGATCGCCTCTTTATCAGAGGACGAAAAATCTTCCCAAGCAGTCTTACCGGACTCTAGTTTAAGCCACGGACTGTTCTTGGAAGAGAAGCTTTTTCCAGAAGAACTTAATATTTCCATCTAGTTCGGAGGTGGATTTCCATGTTGTAATTTTTTTAGCAGTTTCCGCGATCTTAATACATGCAGGACTCGAAGGAGCTATCTTGCACAGCGGTGTCTGCTGAATAACGGCCTCACGCATTTTGGGATCACGGGGTATTACGCCCGTTAACTCAAGTGATACTCCGCTGAGAAAATGATCACAAGCCATATAGAGTTTTTTGAAAACTTCTTTAGCCGTGGCCATATCAGGTGCCATGTTCACTAGAACTTTAAATTTATCCACTCCGTGGTTCAGTTTCATCACTTTAATTAACGCGTATGCGTCAGTAAGAGATGTTGGCTCCGGTGTCAGTACCAGAAGTCGCTCCTGAACAGCAAGGTTGAAGTAGAGTACGTTTTCATTGATACCGGCTCCGGTGTCAACAATTAGATAATCTATTTCATCTTCGAGGTGGTCCATTGCATCCAGTAGGTCAAGTTTTTGGCCTGTGGATAATGAAACCATGTCACTTATTCCCGATGAGGCAGGCAGAATATCAAAACCGAACTCAGTTCTATGGAGAACTTCTTTGATACCTATTCCGTCGTGGAACAGGTGGAACAGGTTGTACTTTGGTGCAATTCCGAGAATTACATCAACGTTGGCCAGTCCTAAGTCCGCGTCCATTAATATTACCTTCTTGCCCATGCGACTAAGGTTGCATGCCAAGTTTACGGAAATATTTGTCTTGCCTACTCCTCCTTTGCCGGAGGTGACCGAAAAGACCATGGGAAGATTAGAACTCATTTACATCACCTGCATATAGTTATTAAATATTGTTTACGTTGCTAGCGAGTTTTATGCAACGAGTATCGCGCCCTAATTTACTTAAAATCCTAATAAATTGCGAAAATTGTCATCTAAACAGCCTTGGCAAATTCAATCTTTTCGTTTTCAGGAAGTTGATGCTTAAAGATCAATCTCCAGAAATCTTTTGCGACAGCCGATTTCAGGCTGTTTCTGAGGCCGGATCCGTAGGATAGGAGTGAGACGGGAAGTCCACTCTCATGAGACATGTTTACCAAAGCACCGTATGTGCATGATTCATCAAGCTTGGTCCAGATCAGGCTCTTCAGCTTTACGGATTTATATTTCTTTAGAAATGCAGTGTACTGCGCCGGAGCAAAGTAGGGGTTCATTACCAAATGAACAGCTAAGTCGCATGCTCCGTTCAGGCCGCATACTCCAAGCCATGCATCGAGTTCGGCAGTTGCTGAGAGCCCGGGGAGGTCGATAAATACTTTGTCAAAATTATGGCTTTCACCCATAAGGGTTGCAAAGTCTTCTCTTGTACCAAGATCTCTGAATTCAAGTCCAGAAAGGTCTGCGTAATGACGCAGTACGAGTCTCCCTTTGCCTTGTCCTTGATCTGCTGAAGCTACGCATATACGCGCTCCCGGGTTAGCCTTCTTTTCTCTCAGGGCGAGCCTGATGATTGTAGAAGTTTTTCCTACTCCGTGCGGTCCGGCTAAGGCGTGAAATTTTTGAGGCCAATTTTTGTTATCAAAAGGGCAAACGGGTGCAATTGTTTCAAGGACAGGCAGAATTGCTTTTGATGGGTCCTGTCTGAGCTCGTGGAATAAGCTCATAATGACTTTGCCTTCAACTCCTTCGCGCTCAAGATATTCCAGAGCAAGGCGTTGACGGGGGGCAAGCAGGCTAAGATTCATCTGGGGCTTCAAGAGCGCCATCATGTGACCTTTAATCTGGTTCCATTCTTGGTTCCATTCGGGGATGTTATTCATCGCGTCCCCGATTATGTCATCTCTGGTGGCCTGCGCTTGGACAGGGGCTTCCTGACCTTCAACGCCGACCATGATTTCGTGGATTTTTCGTCCACTTTCCTCGACTGACTTATTGCTGAGGATTACAGCACTGTCCCCGAATTCTGCTTTAATTTCGGCGAAGACTGTTGCTGTGCTGCTTCCTCTGAATGTTTTTACCCGCATATTACCAACCCTTTTTAGAACTCTACAACACCGGCAGACATGATTCGAACACTCGCAGGAATCTCAGCCTGTGATATTATAGGTATAGTAGGCAAGAACCGTACCATCAGTTGAGCTAAGTGGCTTCGCATCTGAGGAGCACATAAGACTACGGGCTGACCGTCAGTATTTAGTACATTATCAGCGGCGGCACTGACGGATTGAATTAACTGCTGAGCAGCCCCTGGGTCAAGTGCTAGGAACCCTCCATTTTCAGAAGATCTAATAGATTCGTTAAGTTTTGTTTCAATATTCGGCCCGAAGGTCAATATCGGCAAACTTCCGTCACTTGCAAGGTAAGGCTTAATAATCGTTCTGCTCATGTGAGAGCGGACGTATTCAGTTAGCTGAACCGGGTCCTGAATGGATGGACCATAGTCAGCAAGAGCTTCTACTACTGTTAGCATGTCACGTATAGAGACGTTCTCTCTAACGAGGTTCTGAAGCACTTTCTGCACGATTCCGAGGTGAAGAACGTTTGGAACGAGATCTTCAACTGCTTTCGGAGCGCGTTTAGCAAGGTTATCCAGAAGTTCCTGAGTTTCCTGTCTTCCGAGGAATTCGCCAAGGTTGCGGCGGAACACTTCAGTAAGGTGCGTTGCGATAACTGTTGATGGATCGACAACTGTGTATCCAGCGAGCATTGCTTCTTCTTTCTGGCTGTCTGGAATCCAAATGGCCGGCAGATTAAATGCTGGCTCAACTGTTTCAACACCCTTGATTCTGTGTTTCGCATCGCCTGGATCCATCGCAAGCTGATGATCGATGAGTATTTCAGAAGAGGTAATAACGTTACCCTTAATGAGTACTCGGTATTCACCAGGCTTAAGCTGAAGGTTATCACGCAAATGCAGTGACGGAACAATGACACCCATATCCAAAGCGAATTGACGACGTATGGAGCGAATTCGTGAAAGAAGGTTTCCGTTCTGTTCTTCGTCTACCAGCGGTATGAGACCGTACCCGACTTCGAGTTCCAGCTGATCCAGTGGTAGCAGGGCTTGTACTTCTTCCGGGCTGTCGAGCGATGGAGTTGCGTTCTTATCCTTCTTCTCCTTGGCGACCAGAGCGTCCTTTTCAGCTTCCTCATCACGGCCAAGTGTGGAGAGAGCGAAAACAAGTCCTGCTAGGAATAGGAATGGTATTGTAGGCATTCCCGGTACGATACCGAATATTACGAGAATTGCTGATACCAGTTTGAGAGCGCGTGAGTGGTAGGTAAGCTGGCCGAGGAATTCCTCACCCATTTTGGCTTCCGCTGCTGCACGGGAAACGATGATACCTGCTGCTGTTGAAATAATTAGTGAAGGAATTGTAGAAACGAGACCATCACCGATGGTCAGTAGTGTGTAAGTTTGAGCTGCGTCTGACCAGTGCATACCTTTTTGAAGGACACCAATCAGAATTCCGCCGATGATGTTTACAAAAGTAATCATCATACTGGCGTTAACATCCCCTTGAACGAACTTACCAGCACCATCCATAGCACCGTAGAAGTCAGCTTCACGTCTGATCAGGGTTCTTTGATCCTTGGCTTCCAGTTCGTCAATCAGGCCAGAGTTCAGATCAGCCTCAATAGCCATCTGCTTACCGGGCATAGCATCAAGAGTAAATCTGGCGGCGACTTCAGCAATACGCGTTGTACCCGCGACAATTACTTTCTTGTTCAGAATAAAAAGGATGAGGAAGATAACAACACCGACGATGTAGTTACCACCAACAACAAATTCACCGAAGCTTTGAATAACGTTCCCAGCTGCCGATGTACCTTCGTCTCCGTGTAGTAGGATCGCACGGGTGGTGGCAACGTTAAGAGCTAGTCGCAAAAGAGTTGTGACCAGCAGTAGAGATGGAAATATAGAAAACTCAAGGGGTGACTGCATAAACATGGATGTGATGAGAATTATCAATCCAAGTGAAATACTAACTGTGAGCATGAAGTCAATTATGATCGTAGGAAGTGGGATCAGCATGACGAATAGTATTGTTACTACGCCTGCAGCAAGAAGAAGATCGCCGTGTTTGGCAAATCTATCGTAATTGATATTGACTGACTTTGATATGGCCATGATTTTGACACCCCTTACAGGTCTTTATATTGAGGTGACTTTGGTTTCGGAAGTAGTCTGTTAGCCCTTTATCTGCGCTTGAAACTGTTAAGTTTGGCGAGGATGGCGGCTACAGCCTGGTACAATTCTTCCGGAATTACGTCACCGATCTCAACCTGTTTATACAAAGCCTGTGCCAAAGGCTTATTTTCGCGGATAGGGATGTTGTTTTCGCGAGCAACTTCTTTGATTTTTTCGGCGACGAGATTCATTCCTTTGGCTAAAACCAAAGGGGCTGGAGCTTGCAAAGCGTCGTATTTGAGGGCGATGGCATAATGAGTCGGGTTGGTGATAACAACATCAGCATTCGGAATGTCTGACATCATTCTTTTTTGAACTATGGCCATCATTTTCTGTTTCATCTGCATTTTCATCTGAGGGTCACCCTCAGATTGCTTTCTTTCATCTTTAACTTCGTCCTTGGTCATCTTGAGGTTTTCTTGATAATCCCAACGAGTATAGACTAAGTCGATTATGGCAATGACCAGCATAGGAAGCATTGCGTAAGTTACCATTTTATATCCGACTTCAAGCATGTAAGTTGCTAGTCTATGTGCATCAGAGTGGAAGAGAGGAAGAAAATTTGGCATTTCCTGCTGAATTACAATGTATGGTGCAATGCCAACCACAACTGCTTGCAGGAGGCTTTTAGCTAATCTGATTATAGTTTGAACATCTAAGAAAAGCTTTTTAATTCCAGCCAAGATATTGAACATTTTAGCAAATTTAGGTTCGAATACTTTCGTTGTCCACAAACTGCCCACTTGGAGCCTGAGCGTAAGGTAAGCAACCAAAGCAATAAAAAGAAAAAGAGGGAGCAGTATCATGGCTAGTTTTTGTGAACACCAAATGAAAAGAGTATAAACAGAGTTTGGGTTTAATTCAGAAAAAAGTCCTTTGGTAAAGAACCAGTGGAATATTTCATAAAACTGGTCATAATAAAATTCCATGAGATATCTTAACGCCAGAACTCCAGCCAGAAGAGTCATGGTTTTACCCATCTCCTGACCTTTTGCGACACTTCCTTGATTTCTAGATTTATCTACCCGCTTGGGCGTCGCTTTCTCGGTTTTACTTGGATCATCTTGCATAAGAGACCTAGTTAACCGGAGGCAGATCTAGTGGACTGGCTGCCTTAATGACGTTTAGCATGTATGCGGGAAGTCCATGGACGAATTCAGCAATAAACATAGATAAAATTGTGAAGACCATACTCAGGAAAAAGAATCCGACCATAATTTTGAGGGGAAATCCGAGCATAAGCACGTTCATTTGCGGTGCCATTTTACTGATCAAGGCAAGAGCAAGATCGACAACGAAAATAGAAGCAATAAGTGGTGAAGCCACTTTTGCGGCCAGAACAAATAGCTGTTTCGAAATTGTCATGATTTGGGTCACGAGTGTTTCGTTCATAAATATTTCACCGGGAGGAATATATTTAAAACTGTCGACCAGTCCGGATATTAAATAGAGGTGTCCGTTAAGGCTGAGGAAGACCAGAATAGAACACATGTATAGGAAATGGGCTGTAACAGCTTCATTTACACCCGTCATGGGGTCAAGAACGTTAACCATAGATAAGCCCATTTGTACGCCGATAAAGTTGCCGCCCGTTTGAATTGCAGAAAAAATTACGTGGATAGTGATTCCGAGAGTTAGTCCGAGAACCAACTCTCCAAGGATCATTAGTGCAATATTATAGGGGTTTGCTGGCATTAAGGCACCGTCAAATGAAACTTGCGGCCAGATGGCACATGTCAAAACAACGGCAAGGGCCGCTTTGACCATATTAGGGATTGAGTTTGCTCCGAAAAAAGGAAGCATAAACAGCAGGATACTTACCCTGAAGAAGGTAAGGTAGAAGCTCATAAGATCGCTTGGATTGAAGTTGAAAATATTCATGCTGTTCTCTTTTTAATGGGGTTTGCAAGAAAGGACCCATTGTTTAAATCACATTAGCACCAAGATTGAAATAGGGCAAAGGGTGTCAGGTAGTTATCTGAATATTTAAGGGCTGATGAACCAATAAAAATGCCCGTTAGGAATATTTCCTTACGGGCATTTAGGTTTAGCAATTAATTATTAAATGTTAATTCAGGATATAGCGCATTGGGCTAACGGGAACTCCGCCTAATCTTACTTCATAGTGAAGATGAGGTCCGGTTGAGCGTCCTGTGTTACCGGCGTAGCCTATAAGCTCTCCGCGAGTAACTACTTGTCCCTTTTTAACCGTTGGACGTTTTAGGTGAGCATATCTAGTGGAAAGATTCGCACCATGGCTCATCTTAATCATTCGACCGTAGCCACCTTGTACTCCGGCAAATGATATAGTTCCCTGTGCCGGTGCGTATATAGGTGTGCCTGATGGGCAGGAAATGTCGATACCTTTATGGTATTCACGTTTTCCTGTGAAAGGAGAGCTTCTCCAGCCGAAAGGTGATGTAACCCAACCTTCAAGGGGCCAGATGGACGGTGTGGAGTCAAGAGCATCCTGCTTGGAGCGCATGGAGTGAATGATTTCTTGCTGTCTGACTTCCTCAAGTTTTGCTTCTGTGCTCAGCTGTGCAAGAAAATCATGCATTTTGCGAACAAGCAATTCTTGCCTATAGAGAGGGAGGTAATTTTTTGAGAAGTCAGGATCTGTTGAGCCGCCTTTTGGAGCTACGTTTTGAACTTTTCCCTGATCTAAATTTATCATTACACGAAGTTTAGAATCGAAGTTTCTAACCCTGTCCAAGTCCTGTGAAATGTTTTGCATTTTTTGAGAAAGGGACAGTAATTGTGCCTTCTGCTCTTGAACCGCTTTCTCAGAATGAGCTAGATTCTTTTCTAGTCCTGAGTAATTTTCGTAATATTTCCAGAGTACTAAGTTCCCACCGGCAAGCCCCGCGATCATCGTGAAGATGAAGAAAAATATCCATCCTCTGATCTGGAATTTGCGAGCATTGTCGCATGGATTCTTAAATATAACTATGTGGTATTTTTTGAATAGCATGGTTTCCGTCGGCCTATTTATTTGAGGTTGAATTTAGCTCTGATTAAAAGGCACAATGATTTTGAAGAATTGTTATGTGTTTTTAATATTTAAGTCAAGCTGCCAGCGTCTTAAAGCATTGAAAGTATTGTTTCTCGTGACTGGATTTTTTTTCCATTCCGCTTCAAGCTGGTTATAAATGTAGGTCCGTTTAGTTGAGTCATTGGAGGGGCAATTGTTTTTCCAGATTGGAAGTTTCCATTGTTTTGCTGCAGCTTTCATGAATTTTTTCTCCAGCATCAGTGCCGGGCGAATCATTTGTAGTTTGCCTTTAAAGAAAGGCTCATTGGCGGAAAGACCTTGAATTCTACCTGCTTGGGTCATGTTCATGTGGAATGTGGTGACAAGGTCGTCCGCTGTGTGACCAATAGCAAGGTGGCTTAAATTGTATTGGTCACATAGTTCAAAAAGTCTTTTGCGGCGGAGTCTAGCGCAATAAAAACAGGCAGATTTACTTTTATTTTCAGGGCTGTGTGCTCGTGGGCCGTAATTAGTAAGTTCGATATGCGAGGATATTCCGTTTTTTATGCACCACTCCGTGAGCGGCTTGTGGCTTTCCGGCTCGAATCCAGGATTAACGTGCAGAACCATTAGTTCTATCTTTATAGGTATAATCGCTTGTCTAATCAGGAGTGCTCTAATGAGAGTAAAGCTGTCTACGCCTCCTGAAACAGCAACGCCTATGCGAGATCCGTCTTTGACCATTTCGGTTTTTTGCATGAGCATACCGATGGTTGCAACGGTCTTTTTCTGGGCGTAGCTCAGTTTTCCCCATTTAGGCATTCGTCGGCTCCGATTTTATTTTATATATTAAGCGGAAAAATTGATTTTCTTAGTTATATAATGTTAGTTGTCTTCATCATATAATTGCTCTGTAATAAAGAAAGCGCACTTTGCCTTAAAATAAATTGACATGCAAGCTTATTTCGTTTATTTTAGCAAATTGCTCCTGTGATGAAGGTTTTATGCGTCGATATTAATCCCAAGGTGTTATCTGTGTTGAAAAGGTTCTTAATATTTTTGGCTCTGGTCTCCATTATTTGCGGAGCCTTTTTTTTAAGTTCACCTGATATACAGGTGTTACGGTTAGAGCCTGCTTGGCCTGTTGTTAAATCTGATCAGATTGACAGGGTTGATGTTTGCAGGCGAGACGAAGATTGCTTCGCTCTTGTGCGTAAAGCTGAAGGTTGGGATGTTGTTCAAACAGAGTGGGCAGGTGCTCCCTTTGCTGATTTCGCCAAGGTTTCAACTTTGTTGGATGTTTTGGCTCAAAGTAAAGCGCTTCGATATATCGGGCGAACTAGTGATGAGGCAAAAGGTCAGTACGGCCTACAGGATCCACAGTTACGCATTGCAACGGGCGGTGGGCAGTCATTAAGTATTGCTGTCGGGGACGAAGGTCCTTCAGGAGAAGGTGTTTTCGCGCTGAATTCCCTGAGCGAGGGGGATGTTTTTATCCTGAATAAAGATTTTGTCCGGCAGTGTGACTACTCTGCTGACTATTATTTTGATTTGCATTTGCTTACAGGTAATCCTGATAAAATTTCTTCTGTTTCTATTGGCACTGGCGGTAATTTTTCATGGACCATTGTCCGGTCTAAAGAAAATTTCGCCTTTTCGTTTCCACCTGCTTTAGCCGGAGATGAACCAAGTGTCGGAGAAATAGATTTGTTTCTGCATTCTTTGATTCAGACCCCTGCAAAGGGACTTGCTCCTGATTCTGAACGACTCGGGAATCTCTTATTTAATGTAGAGGTTGTTTTTAATGACAAGAATGTTGGAAAGGTTGATGTTTTTGAAATGGAAGGCGAAGATAATTATTATTTAGCTAACTCCACTAGTCAAAATGGTTTTTTTGTTCTTAGTAAAGAGCATGTCGATCAATTGAATAAGTCTGCTTTCGGAATGCGGAAAAGATCTGTTCTTTCTCTTGAAACAGGGAAGGTCGGTTCTATGCGTGTTTTGCAGGGTAATCAGAGTTTTATCGGGGTTAAATCTGATAAAAGCTGGGAAGGTTTTGAGGATAAAAAACCGCTCTTGGGTATTGACATGTCCTTGTGGCGACTTAATGAATTACAATTCGAAGCGGAACCCATCGGTGAGCTTTCAAGTTCAGCTGAAAAGGTAATGGAGCTTGAGCTCATGAGCGAAGACGGTAGTAGGGTAGTGAAAGTGTTATTCTTTTCCGATCCTGAGCTGTCTTCCGGGCGATGCTGGCTTTCACTTGGCGATGGCAGTGGTTACTACCAAGTTTCCAGTAAGCTGCTTGAAGACTTGCAAGGTCAGATTCCTCTCAGAAAATAGTCGTAAAGAGGTTTTCTCTTTCGGCAAAACCATTGTTTGGAGATTATATGGCAAGGATCACAATTGAAGATTGTCTGGCTGAAGTCGGTAATAGATTCCTGATTGTCCAGATGGCCATTAAAAGAGTTAAGCAGTATCGTGAAGGATACCCTCCTCTTGTAGAATCAAAGAATAAAGAAATTGTAACAGCTTTGAGGGAAATTGCTGCTAAGAAGGTAATCCCAGAAGATTATCATACTTTTTCTGGAGCAAACCCGGATAGTGAATAAGAATGTCAAAACGCGATTATTATGAAATTCTCGGTGTCTCCGCTGAGTCTCAGGATGGTGAAATAAAAAGAGCTTACAGAAAATTGGCTTTTGAATATCATCCTGACCGCAACCCTGGAGACGATGAGGCTGAATCAAAGTTTAAAGAAGCTGCTGAAGCATATGAAGTCCTTCGTGATTCTGAAAAGCGTACTCGTTACGACCGTTTTGGACATGAAGGGATGAATGGCGGAGGTGGTGGATTCCAATCTTCTGAGGATATTTTCGGAGCTTTCGGAGATATTTTCGGAGATATATTTGGATTTAGTCAGGGGCGTGGCGGACAGCGTATGCAGGCCGGTTCAGACCTTAGGTATAACCTTACCGTTTCATTTCGTGATGCGGCCAAGGGAACTGAAGTTGAACTGACTCTTCCTGTTACCGAACCATGTGAAGAATGTGACGGCAGCGGTTCTGCTCCCGGTACATCTCCTGAGACTTGCTCTCACTGTGGTGGCAGAGGTTCCGTCGAACAGAATCAGGGTTTTTTCCGTATTTCGGTTCCATGTCCTTCTTGTAATGGACGTGGACAGGTTATTACGAATCCTTGTTCTGAATGCCGCGGTGCAGGTTATGTGCGTAAGGAGAAAAACCTTAATGTTCGTATCCCCGCCGGCGTCGATAACGGTTCTAGACTGCGTTTACGCGGTGAAGGGGAAGCCGGTCTAAATGGTGGACCTCACGGCGATCTTTATGTTGTCATAAACGTTCAGCCGGATAAGGTTTTCAGACGTCAGGGACAGGACTTGGTTCTGAGTACTGAGATTACTTTTGTGCAAGCAGCGCTTGGTTTCAAAATGAGTGTTCAGACCCTTGATGAACCTGTCGATATGGATATCCCTAAGGGGACGCAGAGCGGCGAAGTCTTCCAGCTTAGAGGGCTCGGTTTGCCTTACTTAGGAAGCTCCCATAAGGGAAATCTTCTTATCGAAGTTAAGGTTAAAACTCCTACTAATATTAGTCGTAAGCAGGAAGAACT
Organism: Desulfovibrio sp.; assembly: GCA_030145055.1. Taxonomy (GTDB): domain Bacteria; phylum Desulfobacterota; class Desulfovibrionia; order Desulfovibrionales; family Desulfovibrionaceae; genus Maridesulfovibrio. The sequence goes on along the minus strand of JAQYWK010000002.1, from coordinate 653,130 downwards.
TCTTGAGCAGTTTGCTGCCCTTGAGGAAGAAAAGCCTATGAAAAAAGTTAAAAAACTTTTTAAAAAAGCTAAAAATAAAGTTATGGGTGACTAGAAATGAGTGAATTCTCCCACTTAGATACTGATGGCAATGCCGTAATGGTCGACGTTTCTCCTAAAAAAGATACTTTTCGTAAAGCTATTGCAAAAGGAAAGGTGCTTCTTAATAATGAAACATTTGAATTGCTGCAAAAAAAAGCTCTCCCTAAAGGAGATGTCTTAAATACAGCTAAAATTGCCGGAATTATGGGAGCTAAAGAAACTCACAGGTTGATCCCTTTATGTCATCCTCTTGCTATCAGCTATGTTGATGTTCGTTTCAAAATTGATGCAGAGAATACTCGTATCGAAATTGAATCTGAAGTGCGCACTACCGGTAAAACCGGAATCGAAATGGAAGCTCTTATTGCAGTACAAATTGCAGCAGCTACCATATACGATATGTGCAAAGCTGTTCAGAAGGACATTGTTATTACCGATTGCAGGTTGGTTTACAAAGAAGGTGGCAAGTCCGGCATATTCCAAGCCGACTAACTTACTTTCTAATAAAAATATAAAAGCCCCGCTCTGAATAATCAGAGCGGGGCTTTTTTTATGACCTTTTTCGCGGACTATTTACGCAAGACGTTTTCGAAATATTCTATTGTTGGTTTTAGTCCTTCTTCCAGTGGAGTAGAGGGAGTCCAATCAATTGTTTCTTGTGCCAGTGTTATGTCCGGTCTTCTCTGGCAAGGATCGTTTTCAGGGAGCGGTTTGAATTCAATTTTTGATGATGAACCTGTCATATCTATTATTATTTCTGCTAACTGACGAATTGTGAATTCGCGCGGGTTGCCAAGATTTACGGGACCTGTGAAGGAATCGTCGGTGTCCATTATTTTAATGAACGCGTCTATTAGATCATCAATGTAGCAGAATGATCTAGTTTGCGATCCATCTCCGTAAAGTGTTATTGGCTGGTTTTGCAGGGCTTGGACGATGAAGTTTGAAACAACACGTCCGTCATTAACTGCCATGCGTGGTCCGTATGTATTGAATATTCTGGCAACTTTTATGCGGAGATTGTGCTGCCTGTGGTAATCGAAGAATAGAGTTTCCGCACAGCGCTTTCCTTCGTCATAGCAAGCTCTTGGACCTATGGGGTTTACATTTCCCCAGTAATCTTCGCGCTGTGGGTTACATGTTGGATCTCCGTAAACTTCGGATGTGGAGGCTTGAAAGATTTTAGCTTTAACCCTTTTTGCGAGGCCCAGCATATTTATTGCACCGTGAACTGATGTCTTTGTCGTTTGTACTGGGTCAAACTGATAGTGAATAGGGGACGCGGGGCAGGCAAGGTTAAATATATTGTCTGTTTCTAGATATAGCGGGAATGTTACATCGTGCCGCATCATTTCAAAATACGGGCTGTCCAGCATTTGTACTATGTTTGATTTTTGACCTGTGTAGAAATTATCAACACATAAAACTTCATGTCCTTGTTCCAGTAGTTTTTCGCAAAGTCTAGAGCCTAAAAAACCGGCTCCGCCAGTAACCGTATAGTGTTGCATTCTATTCATTTGTTCTCCAAGGAATAGTCCAAAATATTATTAGCTAATTAAATACTTGGAAAGCTCTGATAAAACAAGCAACAAAAAAAGAATAATAATTTACAATAATAATTGCTCTGGGGTTTTCTCTTTTAAAAAAATGTATTAAGCGACTGTTATGCATAATCCACTAAAAATACTCATTGTTGATGATAATGTCGTAAATCTAATGCTGTTAGATAGGTTATTACGCAATGAAGGGGCAGAAATTTTCAAAGCTGAAAATGGTGAAGATACTGTTGCCCTTTGTAAAAACAATGATTTTGCCCTCATACTTTTGGATGTGCAAATGCCGGGTATGGATGGCTATGAAACTGCTAAAGCTATCAAGTGTATTCAGGAATGCAAATCGGTTCCAATAATTTTTCTGACGGCAATCTATAAAGATCCTGCTTACGCCCGCATGGGGTACGAAGCTGGTGCTGTTGATTTTCTGACTCAGCCTATTGATCCTCCTACACTCCGGAGTAAAGTAGGGGTGTTCCTTGAGCTTAAAAAGCAAAAGGACTTATTGGAGCGTGAAATTGCTCAGCGTATTAAGACTGAGAAAGCGCTACGCATTGCTGAAGAAAAGTACCGGAATATATTTGTTCGCGCAGTAGAAGGAATTTTTAGATCAACTATTGATGGTGATTTTATAGAAATTAATCCCGCTTTTGCTCGTATTCTTGGGTTTGATTCTCCCGAAGAAGCTCTTAACCATAATATTGCAAGTTCAAATATTGTTAATTTGAAGGATAGGGTTTTATATCTCGAAACTTTGAAGCGTGATAAATATTTGAATGACTTTGAGATGCGCGTGAAAAGAAAAGATGGCTCGGTCGTCTGGGTCTCAGAGAGTTCTAGGCTTTTCGAAGAATATGGTGATTTTTTTGTTGAAGGCGTTGTTGAAGATATCACTCAGCGTAAAATGTGCGAACTAGATCTTCAGGAAAAAGCTACTGTGGATGCGTTAACGGGAGTTCCAAACAGGTATCTTTTCTTTGATAGATTGGAAACTTCGTTAGCGAGTGCCCGCCGCTATGACGAGAAGCTTGCTCTTCTTTTTATTGATTTAGATAATTTTAAATCAGTCAATGATCAGTTTGGACATCATGCCGGTGACGCATTGCTTTTAAAAGTTGCGAATCGATTGAAATCCAGGCTTCGGTCTTCCGATACCCTTGCTCGTCTTGGTGGCGATGAATTTTGTGTTCTTCTTGAACGCCCCACTGATAAAGCTGATATTCAAGGAGTTGCTGAAGATTTTGCAGCCTGTTTGATTGCTCCTTTTGAGATAGATGAAATTGTCTGCGAGGTTGGAGCTTCAATTGGAATAAGCATTTTCCCTGATGACGCAAATTTGGCAAAAGATTTAGTTCAGTGTGCCGATTCTGCTATGTATAAGGTTAAAGAGGGCGCAAATAATCGCTATTGCTTTTTTAATCGATTAGATTCTTAAAATTAGTGATGTAAAAGCTGATTCGATCTACATGCTTTTTAGATAGCAGTTTTAATAGCCCTTACAATTTATTGTAGGGGCTTTTTTATTGTGGTTCCTAATAGTATCGAAAGAAAGGTGTTTGAGATAGTGATATCTGGAATAGGTTTTTCTTATACTTAGAATGTATTTCTATTATATTTTTGACGATTTGAAGTGAATTTATTGTGAGCTTATATATTATTGTAAGCACTCACCGCTGAAGAATGTATTGATTGTTTTTTTTTGTCATTTTGATGTCAAAAAGGTTTTAGTTGCCAGTGTTTAATCCCAGCAGGTTAGTGAATTGCTTATAATTTTTTCAATTAAATTTGGCTCACTATCTAATATTATGATTTAATTGATTTTATTTTCAATGTTTTCCTGACAAACTTATAGATTGTATGCTTTTAAAAATACATAGAAATTTTAACGGCTTGACACTGTGATGCTCCGATGAGATAAACCTTAGTGTAAATATTTATTTAAGGTTGTTTTAATTGGATTTTTCTGTGTTGTATGATTTAAGGCACGTTACCTTTTTTTGTTTTAGGTGTGTGATGCGTGTCACTAATTTCATAAAAATGAGCGAGGTTGAAAGATGGTATTTACCTGGCTTCAGTTAGCCATTTTTCTTTTCATGCTTGGTGGACTGCTTTTTGCGGGAGGGCCATTGATCCTGTCTTGGATCATCGCTCCGCGTGCGAAAGGTGGCGACATTGGGATGTCTTACGAGTGTGGAATGAAACCCCATGGGCGAGCATGGAACCAGTTCGGGATCAGTTATTATGTTTACGCGCTGCTTTTTTTGGCATTCGACGTAGATGTTCTTTATCTTTTCCCGGTAGCTGTTTGGTATCCGCAGGCAGACGGAATGGTGGCTTTTTATAAAGTGGCAATTTTTATGGGCGTTTTGGCTCTAGCAATCATCTACTTTTGGAGAAAAGGGGTATTCACATGGCCGAGGAAAATATCCTGACGACGGGGGGGCATCATATTGAAGAAGGGCTTGTGCATCTTCAACTCGCAGAGGATGCAATGGACATATGTAGGTCCATGTCTCTTTGGCCTATGACCTTCGGACTGGCTTGCTGTGCTATCGAAATGATGGCTTGCGGTATGGCTAGATTTGATATGGCTCGTTATGGAGCTGAGGTTTTTCGTCCATCCGCCAGGCAGGCAGATTTAATGATCGTTGCGGGTACTGTAACAAAAAAAATGGCTCCGGCAGTTGTTAGATTGTATGAGCAAATGCCTGCTCCTAAGTGGGTAATGGCTCTTGGAAACTGCGCCATTTCGGGTGGTCCTTTTAAATTTAAGAATCAGTACGGCATCATCGAAGGTGTTGATAAGCTGATTCCAGTTGATGTTTTTGTACCAGGCTGTCCGCCACGTCCTGAAGCTTTACTCGAGGGGTTATTCGAGATTCAGCAGAAGGTGTCCGGTAAGCGTTGGTGGCCTGTTCCTGAAGCTCTTCAAAAGGAGAAATTCTGATGGCAGCGAACAAAAAATTGCTGGATTCCGTCACTCCTTTGATGGTTTCCAAATGTTCATTTGATAAAACAGGTCTCAATTTCAATGTGTTTTTATCTCCAGATGATATTCCTACAGCAGCTAAAGAGATGCTCAGGAAGGAATATTATCTTGAAGATATTGACGCCGTAGATGTTGTTGAAGGTTTTTTGATCACTTATCATTATGCACGATTTGAATCTGCTGAGCGGGTGGCTCACCGGGTAATGGTAACACATGCTGAACCAGTGGTTCCAACCATCTCTGATATTTATCAGGGGGCAGACTGGCATGAGCGTGAGTGTACTGATTTTCATGCAATAAAATTCAGCGGTCATCCCAATTTAATTCCCTTGTTACTTGATCCTGATACTCCGCAGGGTGTTTTGCTTAAGACTGACAAGTCTCGCAAACCGTTGCGCGATCTGATTGATTTTGGGGAATCTGTATTTACCACCGACGGTTTTACGCCGTTTGATGAGGCTCAGGCCGACCTTAAAGAACCGAAATAGGAAGCACTGATATGAATGCATTTCCTGAAGGCGATTTTTATACCCACCATTTCGAGAAAGGGGCTAGAGAGAACACCATGATTTTGAACATGGGTCCTCAGCATCCTTCCACCCACGGTGTTCTGCGGGTGATTCTTGAACTTGATGGTGAATATATTGTCCGCGCTGAACCTGTACTCGGCTATCTGCATCGTATGCACGAGAAGATGGCAGAGGTTAAATCGTGGGTTCAGTTCATGCCCAACATGGGCAGAGTTGATTATTTACACCCGCTTGCTTGGAACCATGCGTGGGTCGGAGCCGTGGAAAAACTGGCCGAGATCGAAGTTCCTGAGCGAGCCGAATATATCAGAGTTATAACCTCTGAGCTAAACAGAATCTCATCACATTTACTGTGGTGGGGAGCTTATCTACTTGATCTCGGAGCTTTTACTCCAATCATGTATGCTTTCGATGACCGTGAACGAATTCTGGATCTGATGCAGAAACCGACAGGTTCAAGGTTAACTTATAGTTCTTTCCGCATTGGCGGAGTTATGAACGACCTTGATGACGGATTTCTAAAAGATTGTGCTGAACTTGTACCTTATCTGCGTAGTCGTCTACCTATGTATAAAGATCTGGTAACCGAGAATGTCATTCTCCGTAAGAGAATCGAAGATGTCGGTCACATGGATAAAGATATGTGTATGCGCTACGGGGCGACCGGGCCGCTTATTCGCGGAGCCGGAGTCAAGCACGATACTCGTATTATAGAGCCATACTCTGTTTACGATAAGTTTGACTGGGAAGTTCCTGTTTATAAAGAAGCTGATGCCATGGCTAGATATATGGTCCGCATGGATGAAATCGAGCAGAGTCTGCGAATTGTCGAGCAGGCTGTAGCGATGATCCCTGACGGTGACTTTATGATTAAAAAGAGGCCTAAACCTGCTTGGAAAGCTCCTGCTGGTGAAGCTTATTTTGCGTCTGAAAGTGCTCGCGGTAAGGTTGGAATTCATATTGTGAGTGATGGCAGCAAGACTCCTTATAGAGTTAAGCTTCGCGCTCCAGGATTTTCAAATCTTAATGTTTTCGCAGAATGTTCGAAAGGGACGATGTTGGCTGATGCCGTTGCCATTCTCGGCAGCCTAGACATGGTAATCCCTGAAATCGACAGGTAGAGCGAGGAAATATCGATATGTCTCAAATACCCGTTGAACTGGTTAAAATACTTATTGCCCTTGTGGCTGTTGCCGCATTCGTCGGGCTGAACGGACTTGTTCTGGTTTACCTTGAACGTAAGGTGGCAGGGCATATTCAGCGTAGACCCGGACCTTTTGAAGTTGGTCCGCATGGTCTTTTGCAGCCTCTGGCAGATGCTGTTAAATTGATCGGTAAACAGCTTTTCACTCCTAAAAATGCGGATGGATTTCTGTTCTGGCTTGCGCCAATTCTGTCATTCATGCCCGTGCTTTTACTCTTCTTGCCTTTACCTTTCGGACCGAAACTAACTGGGATGAACCTGAATCTGGGGCTTTTGCTGATTCTGGCTTTTTCCGGTCTTAACGTTCTTGCTACCTGTCTCGCAGGATGGGGCTCTAATAACAAATACGGTATTTTAGGAGCTGCCAGAGCTGTATCTCAGTCTGTCGCTTATGAAATACCTTTGCTGCTGTCTGTGCTTGCAATTGCATTTCAGACTGGGTCGCTTAATCTTTCTGAGGTTGTGGCGGGACAGGGCAGCTGGCCTTGGCAGTGGAACTTCATGGTTCAGCCGTTAGCATTTATCATCTTTTTTGTAAGTGCTCTTGGTGAAACGAACCGCGCTCCTTTTGACCTTGCTGAGGCTGAAAGTGAACTTACAGCGGGATTCCATACTGAGTACTCAGGAATGGGTTTCGGAATGTTCTTCCTTGCTGAATATGCCAACATGATTGTTGTCTGTTCAGTAGCTGTTGCTCTTTTCTTAGGTGGCTGGAACGGACCGTTCTTTGACGGAGCTTGGTGGTTCCTCGCAAAAGTATATGTTCTTTTGCTTGTAATGATCTGGCTGCGCTGGACTTTCCCGAGAGTTCGTTTTGATCAGCTGTTGAATCTTAATTGGAAGTGGCTCATGCCGCTTGCTCTTTTGAACTTGCTGATAACTGCCTTTGTAACCAAGCTTTCTTGAATCAGGTGGTGATATAATGACCGCAATAAAAAAAATATGGGATAACGTATCCGGACTTTGGAGCCTTGTGGTAGGCCTCAAAATTACGGGTAAGGCTTTCATGGATAAGCAGGTAACTCTGCACTATCCGCGAGAGACTGTCAGCGATTCCCAGCTTGAAGGATTCAGGGGCCCGCTTGAACTTGTAGGGAAACCGAAAGTTCCTGCATCTCCTAAATGTATAGCATGTATGATGTGTGTGTCTGCTTGTCCAAGTGGTTGCATATCCATCACTAAGGCAAAAGCTCCTAAGCCAACTGAAGCTGAGCTTCAGGCCATGAAAGAGGCTGAAGAGCGCGGTGAAAAAGTCGTTAAACCGAAGGCTCCTAAGGAACCAACTAAGTTTATGTACGATTTTTCACTTTGTTCTCTTTGCGGATCTTGTGTTGAGAACTGCGCCGTTGGTGCAATAAGATTTTCCGATAATGTGTATTTTGCTTCAACTGACCGCAATGCTTTCAAGATGGATTTATTATACAGGCTTGAAGTGAAAGGTCAGAGGCAGGAGCAAGCTAAGGCAGAATCGGCTCCCCAAGAACCTGAAAAATCAACGAAGGAAGGCTGATTATGGAATTGATGGCTAAAATCGCTTTCGTTGTATACACGCTGCTGGTTCTCGGCGGAGGGTGTTTTGCAGTCGGAGCGCACAGTCTGGTTCGGGCAATGGTCGGGCTTATTACTTCTCTGCTAGGTGTAGCAGGAATGTATATGCTGATGGCCGCTCCGTTCATGGCGTTCATGCAGATACTCATTTATGTGGGGGCTGTTTGTATCCTTATCTTCTTCGCAATCATGCTCAGCAGAGCTGATTCCCACGGGGTTGAATCTGGATCACGCAGGCCCGGCAAAGCCTTGCTTTCAGCGTTGGCATTCATTTCTCCGGTTTTCGTAATCGGATGGGTGGTTGTTAATTATCAGCCGGAAAGCATTCGCATTCCGCTTGAAGTCCCTCTCGAGGTAATCGGTAAAGGACTTCTCGATAATTACGCACTTGCCTTCGAACTTATTTCAGTGGTTCTGCTAGCGGCAATGGCCGGTGCTGTTCTACTTGCTTTTGAAAAAAAGGGGAGGGGAGCTGAATGAGCCCGCTCATGATGTATCAGCTTGTCGCTCTTGGACTGCTGGCTATTGGCCTCTACGGCATTGTCTGGCGCAAGAGTTTGGTAGGGATGCTGATTTCAGTGGAACTAATGCTCAACGGAGCAGGTCTTTCCATTGTTTCATCAGCTCAATTAACCGCAGCCGATAGTGCCACGGGGCAGATTGCTACTCTTTTCGTTATGGGACTGGCTGCAGCTGAGGCCACACTGGTTCTCGCAATTATTGTAGTCGTTGCTAAACGTTTCAAGAGTACGGAAACAGATGCTGTTTCAAGGCTGAAGGGTTGATCGTATGACAGAATTAATCACCAGTACACGCGTACTGATCCCTCTGGCAATTACTCTGGTTGCTCCTATACTTATCTACCTGTTTAGATCTGATCAAAACAGGCGTGAAAGTGTATCGATGATAGCCGGTATCTTGACGTTTCTTTCGGTATTATCAATGGTTCCAGCTGTGCTGGAAGGTTCGATCAGGCATTTTACCCTGTTCACCATTATGCCCGGAATTACCGTTTCATTTGCCGCAGATGGATTAGCATTTGTATTTGCCCTGGTAGCTTCACTTTTGTGGATATTCGCTACCAGTTATAACATCGGTTACATGAGATCTGAAAACGAGCATGCTCAAACCAGATATTATTTCTGTTTTGCCGTAGCCATCTTTGGCGCGCTCGGGGTTGCATTTGCCGCTAATATTTTCACACTCTACTTGTTCTACGAAGTCATTTCAGTATTTACTTACCCGCTGGTTGCTCATCATCAGGATGACACCTCATTTAACGGCGCAAGAAAATACATGGTTTACCTCATGGGTACATCGAAATTGTTCCTCCTTCCCGCAATGGTTCTTACCTATGTGCTTTGTGGAACACTCGACTTCAACCTAACTGACATTCAGCACGGTATATTCCCTGCGGATGCAGATCCGACTCTCGTAATGATCACTTATGTGCTTTACATCGCAGGACTTGCAAAAGCAGCTCTTATGCCATTCCATAACTGGCTTCCATCTGCGATGGTCGCACCGACTCCAGTATCAGCTCTGCTACATGCAGTTGCTGTTGTTAAAGCCGGTGTGTTCTCCGTTTCACGCGTTATCCTCTCAGGATTCGGTGTGGACCTTATGGACAGTCTGGGACTCGGACTACCGACCGCATATCTTGCGGCGATCACGATTGTGACCGCCTCGCTCATTGCGCTGACGAAAGATGATATCAAAGCGAGACTTGCTTATTCAACAGTAAGTCAGCTTTCATACATCATCATCGGTGTCGCCATGCTCACGCCTGAGGCTGTGCAGGGCGGGCTCATGCATATTGCCCATCACGCTTTCTCAAAGATCACTTTGTTCTTCGGGGCCGGGGCGATTTATGTAGCAACTCATCTTAAACAGATCAGTAAAATGGACGGGCTAGGTCGACGAATGCCATGGACTTTCGGAGCATTTGCCATAGCATCGTTATCCATGATCGGGGTTCCACCTGTTTGTGGGTTCGCAACCAAATGGTATCTGGCCAAAGGTGCCGTGACCATTGGAGAATGGGGTATTTTGATTGCGCTTTTAGCAAGTACTTTGCTGAATGCCGCATATTTTGCTCCTATTATCTACAGAGCGTTCTTTAAAGCTCCCGCAGAGGGCGCAAATATTGAGCAGTATAATGAAGCTCCGCTCTCTATGGTTATTCCGCTATGTACTACGGCTCTTGTATCCGTCTGGTTGGGGCTATATCCCCAGACGTTTTTACAGTTTATTAACGTCTTCGGAAAATTCTAAGGAGCGTTAGGCATGAATAGCAGTTTAGGAAATTGGTTTGAAACCCAACGCACGAAGAATCTCGCAACATGGAAATGGGCATTTATTGTTTTCCTTGTTGTGTTAGTGGTATTGAACTTCTTCATTCATCCACACCACCCTGAGTATGTTTTAGATAAATATACGGGATTCTGGGCGATATTTGCCCTTGTAGTCTCAGTGGGAATGGTTTTTATGATGAAGGTTATTGTACAACCTTTCCTTGTGGGACCGGAGGAAGATGATGGAAATTAACGGATTTCTTCATCCGGCTGTCGCTTTCATAGCTCTGGCTATGGCGCTGCCGTTTTTTAGAGGCGAACACTGGAAATGGTTGCTGCTTGTTCCGCCTGTTATCGCTATTGTGGTTGTTTTTACCGCCACAATGGGAGAATTCGGGGTAATTCCATATCTTGGAAATACCTTGATTCTGGGCAGAGTAGATAAACTCTCACTGGTGTTTGCGAATGTTTTTGCCATCCAATCACTGATCGGTATGATTTACGCTCTTCATATGAAGGACAAAGCGCATCATGCTTCAGCTGCACTATATGTTGCGGGATCATTTGGTTGTGTATTTGCCGGAGATTACCTGACTCTCTTTATCTTCTGGGAACTGATGGCTGTAGCTTCGACATTCCTTGTCTGGCTGCATCGCACTAAAACTTCAAGCGCAGCTGGTTACAGATACTTTCTGTTCCACATGCTCGGCGGACTATTCCTGCTTGGTGGATTGCTGCTTAGATATCACGAGATCGGTACTTTCGCGTTCTTACCTGTCGATCCAGCGTCAGTTCAATATTACGATTGGCTGATCCTTATCGGATTCTGTGTAAACGCCGCAGTTGTTCCCCTTCATGCGTGGCTACCGGATGCATATCCTGAAGCTACCATTCCGGGCGCAGTTTTCATGTGTGCGTTTACTACCAAAACAGCGGTTTACGTTTTGGCTCGTGGATTCTCCGGTGTATATATTCTGGCTGTTGCCGGAACATTTATGGCGGTCTACGGCGTACTTTACGCGTCCATGGAGAACAATGCGCGGAGGATTTTGTCCTACCACATTGTCTCTCAGGTCGGGTATATGGTCGCAGGTATCGGAATCGGTACCGCATTGTGTTTGAACGGAGCTGTCGCTCATGCTTACGCACATATCCTATATAAAGGACTGCTCTTCATGAGTGTCGGAACAATTCTCTACGCAGTAGGGACGGCAGATCTTGATAAGCTTGGCGGTTTGGTCGGAAAGCTTCCATGGCTGGTTATACTGTATATGGTTGGGGCGGTTTCCATCTCAGGAATGCCATTCTTCAACGGATTTATCAGTAAAACCATGACCATCACAGGCGCGGCTGAATCTCATAATATGTGGATTGCAATCGGGCTTGAAATTGCCGCGGTCGGTACGTTCCTTTCGGTGGGTATTAAGTTACCGTACTTTGCTTTCTTTAATAAGCCAGCGAAGCCGGGACTTAAACTTAATCCTATCCCTAAGAATATGTACGTAGCCATGGCTATCTCAGCTATTCTGTGTTTCGCACAGGGTGTTTATCCGCAGATGCTTTATTCACTGCTTCCATTCCCTGTGGAATATACTCCTTACACTCCATGGCACTTGTTGCAGTCGGCTATGCTGCTTGCATTCACAGGCGCAGGATTCTGGATAATGAGAAAGATCATTGTTCCGCATCATGGCAGAAACCTCGATTTCGATAAGCTGTACAGGCTGATCGGAAGAACAGGAATCAGTCTGGTGTGTCGTCCTATCGCATGGGCAGATTCAGTCTGGACCACTGTTTACAGAGTGGTAGGTCTTAAGGGACTGATGGACTTTGCAGCCGGATCATCATGGTTCGACCGCAAGGGGATTGATACGGTTGTGGACGGAACTGCTTACACAGTAAGAGATATCGGCAGGACCGGTGCAAAAATGCAGACTGGACGACTTCAAGATTATCTTGGTCTGACTGTATTCATTGCGCTCTGTATTTTCGGACTTGTCTGGTACCTTGGATAAATTGGAGAGATCTAAATGCAAGAAGTAGCTTATCCGGTTCTGACCACACTTGTATTCTTTCCGCTTCTGGCGGCCTTCGGATTGTTTTTCTTCCGGGGAGATTCCGCTGTACGGATTTATACACTGATTGTGTCAGTCATCGAACTCATGCTTGCCCTGCCTCTTTTCACACATTTTAAACTGGACTCAGCTGAGTTTCAGTTTGTGGAAAGAATGGATTGGGTTAAACATTGGGGAATTGAATATTATCTCGGAACGGACGGCATCAGTTTTCTTATGATTATACTGACCATTGCTGTTCTTCCCTTATGCGTGCTCTGTTCATGGAGCTATATAAAAACAAGGGTAAAAGAATTCCATTTCTGTCTGCTGTTTATGACAGCGGCCTGTGTGGGAGTATTTACCGCTCTTGACCTGGTTTTATTCTACGTATTCTGGGAAGCGATGCTTGTACCTATGTACTTGCTCATCGCTGTATGGGGTGGACCTGAAAAGAGATACGCATCTCTCAAGTTCTTCCTTTACACACTTGCAGGTAGTGCGCTCCTTCTGGTTGCAATCGTTGCATTCAGAGTAGTGGGCGGAACATTTGCAATTCCTGAACTCATGGAACATTCCTTCACCTTCGGTTTCCAGTTCTGGGCATTCCTTGCTCTCGCTTTGGCGTTCGCGATCAAAGTTCCCATGTTTCCATTCCATACATGGTTACCCGCCGCTCACGTACAGGCTCCGACAGCAGGCTCAGTTATTCTGGCTTCCGTACTGCTTAAAATGGGAACATACGGTTTCCTTAGATTCAACTTGCCGCTGACACCAGCCGCAACTGAATATTTTGCTCCGTTTATGATCGCATTATCCATAGCTTCTATAATCTATGGTGGGGCGGTCGCGCTGGGGCAAAACGATATCAAAAAGATTATTGCTTACTCATCTGTGAGTCATATGGGATTTGTAACTCTGGGTATCTTCCTCCTGAACTTTCGTGGGCTTGAGGGAGCTCTTTTCCAGATGCTCAATCACGGTATCGTAACTGGTGGTCTCTTTATGATGATCGGTGCGATATATGAACGAAGTCATAGTAGAGATATCTTCGATAACCTTGGTCTCGGTAAATATATGCCCGCATATATGGGATTCTGGGGACTGTTCGCGCTTTCCTCATTCGGTTTCCCCGGAACCAACAGTTTCGTAGGTGAGATGTTGGTTTTCGTCGGTGCCTTCGAATACAGCCCATGGGTTGGAGCAGCGATTGTTCCAGGTGCTATGATTGCTGCCGCATATATGCTTAGAGTTTCACTCAAGCTTGCATGGGGCCGCCCGACATCATGGAACGGCTGGAAGGATTTGAATCTGCGTGAATGGACTTACCTTGCCATTCCGGCAGTGTTTGTCTTTTACATCGGGCTTGCTCCTACACTCACTTTCAGAGTCATGGATGCATCGCTTGAGAAATTGCAGAATCATGTCCATACCAAGGCTCAGCTTGTCAGCATCGAAGATGGCAATCCAATGGAAATGGCGTGGGACTCTATCAAGAATATTGTTAAATAAACAACTGGAGAGACTGAAGTGACTTTCAATCCGAATCTGATTTTACCTGAAATCTACCAGTTTCTTGTTATTGCCGCGCTTTTTATTCAAAGCATAGGCAGCGCCAAGATGCGTGAAAAAGTAGGGCTATGGCTTCCAATAGCTTGTGCTTTAGGCGTGGTGGTTGCGGTTGTGTCCGTTGGACAGCAGGGGCTGGTATTCTGGAAATCCTATCAAGTTGACCATTTATCGCAGTTTTTTAAGGCCGCTATCGCAATAGGGTTTTTTGTAACTGTTCTTAATGCTACGCGTCAGCCTACTCTGGATAAAGAAAAGACCACAGATTACTTTCTGTTCCTCGCGCTTAGTGCATGGGGATTAATGATCTTAGCTTCCGCAGTAGAACTTATTACTATGTACTTAGCTTTAGAGCTTTCATCCTATAGTCTTTACGCACTCGTCGCAGTGCGAGCAAAGAGCAAGGATGCGGCGGAAGCGGGTATCAAATATATCCTGTTCGGGGCAGTGGCTACCGCTCTTGCTCTATACGGATTCTCGTACATACTTGCAGGAATGCACACCACGTATCTAGCTGAACTGGTCAAGGGAGATTGGAGCTTCGCAGCTTCACCTATGGCTGTCACAGGTATGGCTTTGTTCCTTGCTGGAATGTTTTACAAGCTCGCGCTGTTTCCGTTTCACTTCTGGTGCCCTGATGTTTATGAGGGCGCAAGTAATGAAACCGCAGCGTTTATTGCAACACTGCCTAAGTTAGGCGCAATTGTTATTCTTATCCGTTTGGCTACAATGTTTAAGCCCGGATACGACATAACAACTATGCTGGCTGTGCTTGGTGCACTATCCATGACATTTGGTAACCTTGCCGCGCTAGTACAGACTGACGTGAAAAGAATTCTCGGTTATTCATCTGTCGCCCATGCCGGTTACATTATGATCGGTCTGGTTGCTGGAACAGCTGAAGGTCTGGCCGCTGCGAGCTTCTACGCTCTTGCATACGTGGCAATGAATCTGACTTGTTTCTGGGTAGTCAGCAGGGTGGCGGTTGATGGTCGTAATCTAAAACTTAAGGATTTAGATGGACTGCACAAACGTGCGCCAGTCTTGGCTTTTAGTCTGGCTGTAGGCGCGTTTGCTCTCGTAGGTTTGCCACCAATGGCAGGATTTATGGGTAAGCTGTTCCTCTTCTCCGCAGGTTGGAATCACGGCTACAACTGGTTGATCATTATCGCAGGTCTTAATACCGCGATTTCGATCTACTACTATCTTGGCCTTGTTCGCCATGCGTACACCAAGGATGCTGAGGATGATGTTCCATTGCCGGACACATCGTCATTCAGCCTAGTTGGTGCAGGATTGTTATCTGTTCTAGTATTAGCTTTAGGGCTGATGCCAGCAGGTGTATTCGATCTGGCTCTTAACGCAGGGGGATCGCTTCTTCCGTAAAAAGGGAAGTGATTGATATTGGATTTATTATCCTCCGTACATCGATTGGTGTGCGGAGGATTTTTTTTGGCATAATTGGGCGTGATTACAGTCAATTAAAGCCGGCTCTTGCTTTGAAATGTTTCACAGTGTATAGCTGATATTATTTATAAAACATTTTTATCAAATGGGTGGAGCAATCAATGGATCAATTAATGGAGATACTCAGGTCAAATCCATTTATGACACTTTTTCTGGCTTTAGCTTTTGGTTATTTTATAGGGAAGTTCAAAGTTGGTAAGTTTCAATTGGGTGGTATTGCCGGAACATTGATTGCTGCGGTCATCATTGGTCAAATCGGGGTTCAGGTGGATGAAGGAGTCAAAGGAATTTTCTTTGCGCTCTTTATCTACGCAGTTGGTTATAATGGTGGCCCTGAATTTTTCAGTTCAATTAATCGGTCAACGTTGACTCAGGTTATTGCAGCTATTGCGATGACCGTGACAGGTCTTTTTACTGTTCTGTTTTTTGCCAAAGTATTCGATTTAGGAGCCGGATTAGCTGCCGGACTTGCGGCTGGTGGATTAACTCAGTCAGCGATTATCGGCACGGCTGGTAGTGCTATTGATCTGCTTGGTATGAGTAAGGACGCTGCTAACAGTTTGAAAGTTGATGTTGCTGTCGGTTATTCGGTTACATATATTTTTGGATCACTTGGACCAATTTTGCTGGTTACAGCCTTATTCCCAATGCTCTACAAATGGGATCTAAGATTAGAAGCTAAAAAGCTTGCTCAGAAACTTGGTGGTGGCGCTCGTGAATTGGAAGAAGGGGAATATATGCCCCTTGCGCGAGCTGAATCACGAGTGTTTAAAGTGGTGAGTGGTGCAGCTGTAGTTGGTCATGGTCGTAGTTTTTTGGAAGATCTGTATAAATCTTCACTGCGAGTTGAATCTATTATGCGCAAAGGCGCTAGTGTAGATGTTAATGAGACTCTGAGTTTCCAGCTGGGTGATCTCGTTATGGTTACCGGGCTGAGCACTACGTTACAAAAATGCGGTGAATCTTTAGGCATTGAACATGAAGACGAGGATGAACTCTTTAGCATAATTGAAGAATCCAGAGTCATATTTGTTACTAATAAAAAATTGCATGGGCGTACTTTAAATGAGGTTCAGCAGGACACCGAAGGCAAAAGCTTTGGAGCCTTTTTTACCAAACTATCTCGTATGGGCCATTCGATGCCTTTGCTGCCAAAGACCGAAGTTCACGTTGGTGATGAGCTTACTTTGACAGGGGCTAAGGCTGATCTCGATAAAATTGAGAAACTTATTGGTTATAAGTCTCCTTCGTTGCATGCGACGGAATTTATGACCTTTGGTCTGGGTATGTTTCTTGGGTATATTTTCGGTCTGTACTCATTTCATATCGGTTCGGCTGAGGTTAGTATCGGTAGCGGACTTGGTTGTCTTCTTTCCGGACTATTGTTCGGTTATTTACGGGCCAAGCATCCAAAGTTTGGCGGAGTAGATACTGGAGCTGCAACATTCCTTCAAACCTTCGGGTTGGCCGTTTTTGTTGGTGTGGTTGGTTTGAATGCGGGTGAAAGTGCTCTAACTACCATTAAGCAGCACGGTATCACGCTCTTTTATCTGGGAGTTGGCGTCACTATAATTCCCCAGATTCTGGTTTTCTTTTTCAACTATTATGTGTTGAAAATTAAGAATCCTATTATTGCCATGGCTGTTGTGGTTGGTAGTAGAAGTGCCAATCCGGCCTTTTCGGCTTTGCTGGATAAAACTCAGAATGCCACACCTGTGGCAGCTTTCACAGTTACATACGCTATCGCAAATATTTTGCTGACCCTTTGGGGACCGGTTATTGTTGCTGCATTGCATTAATATTTTATAATTATTCATATTAAAACGTACATAGACAGGAGATAATGATGAGTCCAGAACTTAGTCCATTCGAATTGAAGGACCAATTAATTGAGCTTGCAGGAGAGTCCGATAACCACATGATGCTCAACGCGGGACGTGGAAACCCGAATTTTCTGGCGATTCATCCCAGACATGCTTTTATCCGCATGGGTGAATTCGCCCTAGAAGAATCCGAACGCTCCTATGCTTATTTGTATGGAGGGTTCGGTGGCTCTAGTGTGAAAAAGGACATTGGATCTCGCTTTAATGAATTTTTGATAAGAAACAAAGATGCGTCAGGGACTGCATTTTTACGTGGTTCTTTCTCGTACATGGCAGATCAATTAGGACTTGATTTCGATGAAGTTGTTTTTGAATTCTGTGAAGCATTCCTTGGTTGTAATTACCCCGTTCCGCCGAGAATGCTCAGTTCAATGGAAAAGGTGGTACGCGAGTATCTGGTTAAAGAAATGTATGCTGGAAAAACCGCGCTAAATGAATTTGACGTGTTCGCCACTGAAGGCGGAACTGCGGCTATGACGTATATTTTCCAATCCCTTAAGAGCAATAAATTGTTGCAGGCTAAAGATAAGGTTGCCATTGTTACCCCTATTTTTACACCATATTTGGAAATTCCGGTTTTGCCTGAGTACGGTTTGGAAGTTGTAACTCTCGAAGTTGATGAAGGTCTTGGCTGGCAGCTTAGTCCAGAATCGATCAAGCAGCTTGAAGACCCGGATATTAAAGTGCTTTATGTTGTAAACCCTTCAAATCCGCCTTCCGTCAAGATGAGTTCTACTGTTCTGGAATCCATTGCTGAAGTTGTGAAGACAAAGCGGCAGGATTTGATGGTCATTACTGATGACGTATACGGCACTTTTGTTGAGAATTTCTTGTCATTAGCTGCGATGATTCCAGAGAATACTTTGTTGGTATATTCTTTCTCGAAGTATTTTGGAGCTACAGGCTGGCGCCTCGGAACTATTGCATTAGCTGAGAATAATATTTTTGATGAAAAACTGCGTGATCTTGGTGATGCTGATAAGGCAATTCTTGCTGAAAGGTATAGTACCTTAACCAAGGATGTGCCTAGTCTTAAGTTTATAGATCGTCTTGTCGCTGATTCCCGTGCAGTAGCTTTGAATCATACTTCGGGACTATCTCTACCACAGCAGCTTCAAATGTCTCTGTTTGCATTGTTCGCTCTCATTGATACTCATGATGAATATAAGAAGGCTACCAGCGCGTTGATTCATAGAAGGTATAGTAGACTAATGCGTAGTATTGGCATTGAGCCAGAGTTTGATGAAAACGCTGTGGATTATTATACTTTGCTTGATCTCCAACGTTTAGGTGAGCATTTTTATAATAAAGAATTCGGCGAGTGGATGTTGACGAATAAGGAAGATATAGATTTCTTATTTACTATTGCGAGAGAGTGCGGAGTCGTAATGCTGCCCGGTAATGGTTTTGATGATTCTCATCCTTCAGCAAGAGTTTCGTTGGCGAATTTGGCTGAGTGGCAGTATGAAGCCATTGGTAAACTGACTAGAAAGATATTGGAAGAATTGTATCATAAGTTTTGCTCAAAATAGCATTATTGTCGTGATATGCTGAATGTGTATACTCCTTAGTCTTTTATAGAAAAGTCCCCTGTCGAAATTAACCGACAGGGGACTTTTCCTAGGTATGGGGTTTGAGGATTATTATAAATTTAAAGGTCTTAATACTTCGAGAGCTTCTGAATCCCTTTGCCCGATATACTTAAGTGTTCCGTATATTCCGACTAGGATCGCCAGTGCTATAGCTATATATAGAATGTTTCTGCCTTCGGTTATTTGGTAGAACAGGGTGGCAACTGACCAGCCAAGCCCTGTGCAATATACTGCCATTACAGCCGAGTAGAATGATCCCATTTCCTGCTTGGTTGCTCCGATTACTGCTAGGCACGGGAAGTACATGAGCACGAAGAGCAAGTATGCAAAGGCTGAGAACACTGTGAAGTTTGCCGCAATGTGTTTGTAAACAGTCGAGCTTGCGCCAATTTCTTCAGATACAGTGTCGCTATCCGCAGTGACTAGTCCGATTCCTAATAAGTCGAAGGAAGTTACAATTCCTACTAAGCCGTCTTTAATAGAAGTAAATGCTTCATCAATTGATCCGCTGAAATCGAGTCCTGATTCTTCCTCGTCTGCAGGGCCGCCATCTTCTGCCGCTTCCTGCATATCAAGTGAAGAGTATAAAGAGTTCACTGTTCCGACGATTGCTTCTTTTGCGAAAAGTCCTGTGAAAAGAGCAACCGATGCAGGCCAGTTTTCTTCCGAGATACCCATTGGCTTAAAGATTGGGGATATAGACTTACCTGCGTAAGCAAGAACTGACGCCTGTGAATCTTCATTACCAAAGGATACTTCACCATTTTCTATACCGATAGAATTTAACATGCTGAGAACGAATACTGCGCTGACAACGATAATCCCTGCGCGTTTGATAAATCCGTTCAAACGGAGCCATGCACTTTTGAATACAGCGCTGATGCGTGGGGTGTGGTAAAGTGGCAGGTCCATTACAAAATGAGAAGGTACACCTTTGAACAGTGTGTTTTTAAGCAGGAACCCTGTGAATATAGCCATGAATAAGCCGGACAGATATATCAAAAAGACAGCAAGTCCTGAGTATGAGCCGAACAAAGCTACGCAAAATAGTGCGTATACAGGGAGGCGAGCGCCGCAAGACATAAATGGAGCCATGAAAATGGTCATGAAACGGTCGCGTTTAGAGGTAAGGGTTCTAGCGGCCATAACTGCGGGCACGGTACAACCGAACCCTACAACCATTGGGATGAACGCGGAACCAGGTAAACCAATTTTGCGCATGAAACGGTCTGCAACTACGCCGACGCGGGCCATGTAGCCGAAATCTTCGAGGATCGCCAAGGCTAGGAACATAAAGAATACAACAGGGATAAAAGTGGCTACGGTCTGAATACCGGCGCCGATACCTCCTGCAACAACTACATTCAGCCATTCGGGGGCGTTTATGCTCTCAAGCGCTGCAGTTGGAATATCTACAAAGAAAAGACCTGCAATAATATCAAAGAAATCAATAAAGACTGATCCTAAACCTATTGCAAACCAGAAAGTAATAAACATCGAGACAAGAAAGATAGGAATTGCCGCAAAGCGATTCATAACAATGCTATCAACTTTGTTCGTGAAATTTTGACTACGGTCCTTTTTCTCTTTGACTATTTTATCGTAAATGGAATCAATGAAAGCGTATTTTTTCACCGTGTTCATGACTTCCTGCTTGGTGGCATGGGATTCATGTGGAGGTAAGTGTTTAGCTCGTTCTTCAATTGCTTCCACTGCATTTTCTACTGATTCTTTATCCACAGCAATTACCGGAATGACAGGAAGTCCGAGCTCTTTACTCATTTTGTCGATGTCAATTTCCAATCCTTCGTTTTCAGCAACGTCTAGCATGTTGAGCAGAACAATTATCTGATCAGTGTGTTCTTTTAGATCCATTGTGAGGAATAGATTTCGAGAAATATTGGTGGCATCAACCACATTAAGGATTAGGTCGTATTCGCCTTTACGAATTACGCGCTCTGCGACTTTCTGATCTTCGGTGTCAGGGCTAAGGTTGTAAGTCCCCGGTAAATCTACAAGCTCAACAGAGCTACCTTGGAGCGGGAAAGTTCCTTCGATTTTTTCTACAGTAACACCGGGCCAGTTCCCCACTTTCTGGCTGGAACCTGTGAGCGCATTGAAGAGAGTGGTCTTGCCGCTGTTTGGGACACCCGCGATAGCTATTTTTTCAAAAATATGCATATTAAAGCTCCTTTACCTTAACTTCTTTAGCTTCGTGTTTTCTTAGTGCAACTCGGCTTCCGCGAATCTGGAAAACCATTGGGTCAGAAATTTTAATGGGGGCTAGTTCTATTGGAGTTCCGGCAACGAAACCCATTTTGTTTAATTTTTGTGCATAATCTGATGATTCTATTTCGAAACCAATCACGCAGTATTCCTTGTCTGTACAAATTTCTGAAAGATTAATATTTTTAGTCATTCTAGTCTCCATTGCAGTTGTTAACTTGCACCGCACGTTTAATCGTTTTGTTGCTTGCTTCATGAGAAGGTGAGTGTGAAAGTCATTCTCAGTTAAGCAGTGCATCTTAAATCCAAAGACAAAAATATTTACAAAGCTAACAAGCGAGTTCTTCTGGAATTAGTCGCTTGTCACCATTCTCAATTATAGCCACTTCAAACAGAGTGAGCTTAATTGGTGTTGAAAGTCAAAATCAACTTCGTTCTAGCGGGAAATAGAAATTGGGTCAACAAAAAATGATAAATAAATTTGTTAATGTGATTTGAAGCAGATTATGCCTTTAGATTTCTGAAAATAATGAGACGAGATGATTATAAGTAGATAAGATTTCGGGACAATTACGTATGTAAATGCTATGGCAAGTGCAGAAGTGACACAAACCCGTGGGGAGCTAAAGTATATGTCTAAAGTTGGTGCACCGGATACGGTGGAAGCTAGAACAGTTCAAGACTATATAGATGAAACGCCGTATTGGGCGGATGGAACTGTTGCTCCTTCATCACCTATGACAGCTATGCAGTGGAGAATCTGGTTTTTAGCTTCGGCGGGTAAATTTTTTGAAGGGCTTGTTGTTTTTATGACAGGAGTTGCTCTTCCTCTAATTGTACGCGAGTTTAATCTTGGAGCATTCGAGAAGGGGGCGGTTAGTGCTGCCTCCTTGTTTGGTATTCTGGTTGGAGCATCTGTGCTTGGCGGTCTTGCTGATCATTATGGCAGAAAGAGAATGTTTATTGTTGAGATGATTCTTTTTGCAGTTTGTTTGATTTTTCTGGTTTTGAGCACCAGCTACACGATGCTTGTAATTTTTCTTTTCGGTGTTGGTCTTGCCCTTGGTTGCGATTATCCCACAGCTCATATGATTATTTCTGAAAGTATTCCGAGTGTAGACCGCGGAAGGCTTGTGCTTAGTGCCTTTGCATTTCAGGCGGTAGGAGCATTGTTTGGTACTGCCATCGGGTATCTTATTCTATATAAAAACCCTGAACTTGCTGCTTGGCGCTGGATGTACGGAACAGCCATTATACCCGCAGTGCTTGTGGTTATAGGACGATTTTTTATTCCTGATAGCGGGCACTGGCTAGTATCCAAGGGGCGTATCGAAGAGGCGGAAGACGCATTAAGAAGGCTTCTTCATCGTGAACCTAAATATCCGACACATATAAAAATAGCCGTCCCTGAAACTAAAGATAGTAACGGCGATGATATAAAGGCCGGAAGCTATTCTGATTTATTTAAACCTAAAAACATCAAAGCTACTATCCTTGCGTCTGTACCGTGGTTTATTCAAGATCTCAGTACCTACGGAATCGGGATTTTTACGCCGACGATCCTTGGCTCTGTATTAGGAGCAAAAGCTATTCATGCTCGTAACGTGGCTGACCTCATCCAAAATGATATGATTGCAGCGAAGGGGGCCGCTTTTATTGATGTTCTCCTGATAGTCGGGGTGCTGTGCGCCGTTGGACTAGCTGATAAGGTTGGGCGAATAAAATTACAAGTGTTTGGTTTTATCGGATGTGCCGCAGGATTATTCCTTGCGACACTCTCGATGGGGGCAAGTCCTGAAATGAAAATGGCTTACCTGTTTAGTGGGTTTATGCTGTTCAGTTTTATGACTAATGTTGGGCCAAATGCCATTACGTATCTCATTGCAGGTGAAGTTTTTCCAACGAAGATACGTGGCAAGGGGGCTGGGTTTGCGGCCTCTTTTGCTAAGATTGGTGCTGTCGCAACAGCTTTCTTTTTTCCCTTCCTATTAAAGGATTTCGGAACGGAAGCAATTCTCTATTTCCTCGTTGTTTGTTCACTATTGGGAGCTGTCGTTACATGGTTTTTCCGGATCGAAACAAGCGGTATGAACTTGGAAGATTTAGAATAGCATCCTTGTATATTTTTGACTGCTGTTTAAATCTTCACGTGCCTTCTGGTACTAATTTTTCACGGATAATTGCTAGCAATTCATAGGCTGCTTTGACTCCTGTTGTATCTATGTCAGGTAATAATCGTAGTATTATTTCTTCTTCATTTTTTCGAACCTGTCTCAGAATATTTTGACCATTGTCCGTTAGTTTAATTAGCTTGGATCGTTTGTGACGTGGATTTTCTATGAATTTGATTATATTTAGTTTTTCCAGTTCATTGACTACAGTCTGTACGAATTGGCGTGATGTCTTCATAGTGTAAGCAATGTCGGGGACAGTTGTCTGACCAAGTTCTAGAAGCGTGTTTGCCAGCCTGATTTGGGAGGTGCGCATGCCCGCTTTTTCATGAACTTCATCTATGATTTCGGATAATATAGCTTCCATATGAATTATTTCTTTGAATAAAGTATGTAACTCAGCACCTGATGAATTGTTTTTTTTCATAATTAAAACCATCTCCGTACGTTTTTGCAATATTTTTCATAATCTTCACCAAAAGTTCTGATAAGATACGCTTCTTCTTTGGGGATGACATAGTACGAAATATATAAGGCCATTGGCAAGACTGCGATTAGTCCCCATACGCTGTTTATCGCAATTCCCATTCCCAATATAATTGAAATTAATCCTGTATACATAGGGTTGCGGCTGTATTTATGCGCTCCATCTGTTACCAGTCGTGATACAGGCATGTTCGTAGGCACGTTGACACCCAGTGAATGAAAGCGTCCATGCCCCCACATCATGAAGGTAGCACCTAATGCGAGAATAATTATTCCTATGATGGATAGTGTGAACCAGTTTCCAGGCATAATTGTCCATGGAAAAAGTAGCTCAAGGCAGATGCCAATTATCAGACAACTGAGGAAAACAGATGGTGGCATAATTTGCACGCCAGCGGAATCCTTATCATTGACGTTGAGTGTGGTTTGATTTCTCATTGTATCCTTCTTGGTTGTAGTTGTTGTTTCAATCTATATATAATTACGACAAGTTGATTGTCAAGTTGTAATATTGGTTGTCGGTATTGTTTCTTAAATAATATTCTCTTTTTGAAGCGCATTATCGGTTCTTGAATTGCATTTGCTATTGTATTTAATGATATTTTTAGGAGAGGATGGTTGCATTAGAATTTAATGTGCTTATATCTTAGTAACGTGAACTTAATTTAGGTGCGAAAATATATTATGGAGATTTGAATGCATGAAGTTAGCATGGGCGGAACTCTAAGAGATTACCTGAGCGGCGAAGAGTTGGATGAAACTACATATGAAGAGTTTCGTCAGGTTCTAGCTAAGATACTTGTGGAAGAGCACGGTTATCCTAAAGAATCACTAAAAGCGAAAATCGATCTATGCTTTAATATTGATGGTGCGGAAATGTGCCGCATGATTGATCTGGTCGTTTCCGATACGGCAGGCTTTCCTATTCTTCTCGTTATGTTCTGCGCTGGAGATGTAGGTAGTTACGAGCGAGAAGCTGTTTGCGCGGGTAAGTTATTTCAGGGTGGCCCTGTTCCATATGTAGTTATTACGGACTCGATGGATGCGTTTCTGCTTGATGCTATTTCGGGAAAAACTCTTGCGCATGGCATGAGGTCAATTCCTGGTTATAAGGATCTTCTTAATATGGTGGCTGATTATAAAAGAGAGCCGCTTCCTGCTGAAAGAAGAACTAAGATTGAACGTATTTTCTACACTTATACAGGATTTTTGCAGGGTACTTGCTGTAGTGAATCTTGCTCGTTGCCTCCTATCAATAAGATAGAACTAAAAAGAATGCCTAAGACTGAAAATAGATTGAAAATGAAAAAAAAGTAATCCTGATCATTGATTAAAATAAAAGGTCCGAAATTTTGCTGATGCAGAATTTCGGACCTTTTTATTTGGATGGTATCTGTGATCGTAAAGCTTATATATTAGACCAACACAGTTTTAGGTGCTCTTTGTCCATTTTAGCGGTTATAAGCGCTACTCCGATTGCAAGCAGAAGGGATATTGGCAGTGCAACTACGTTGGGGTCAACCCACTGTAGTAACCAAACCCATGATCCTTTGGTTGCGGAACTAACAAGTGTGTCCTGACCTGTCAGAGCTTTACAAAGTCCGATAACCTTTGCTTCCTTCGCATGAACGAAGAGAAGCCAGAACATAGAGGCACTGAATCCGCCAACTAGCGAAATCTTTGCAGCCCGTTTTGTCATTCCTTTCCAGTACAGCCCAAGAAGGTATATTGGAAGGAAGGAAGCGGCACAGAGTCCGAAGAAGAATGCCGTAGCGCGTGCTATGATGGACGGTGGGAGAACCCATGCCCATGCGATGGCTGCAAGTAGTGTTATTGCTACACCGATGCGGGTGATTTTAACGGATTTTTCGCTGGAAACTTTTACGAATCTTTCGAAGAAGTCTCTACCTAGAGCTGTTCCGCCTACGTGGTATTGTGAGGATAGAGTCGACATACCAGCGGCGAGCATTGCTAAGAGGAATAGAGATGAGAACCATGAAGGCATCATCTGCTCAATGTACATGGGGATAATTTTATCCATGTTTCCGCCAGCAACTGCTATGGATATTTTACCGACTGACTTATAGAAAACAGCGTTGGAAAGCGCGCCAACTGTGAAAGCTACACCAGTCATGAGCGGAATGAATATTCCACCATATAGAACTGCGCGGTTAAGTTCGCGGTCTGATGGTACAGTCATGAACCTAACTGCAAGCTGTGGTTGAGCAAGAACTCCGACACCAACACCGTAAACGATGGTTGTGTATATGACGAGCCAGAGAGGAGTCCCGAAATGCGCTCCTTGCGTCCAGCCTATCATCCCACCTTTTTGGAGTTTTTCCGGCATCAGATTCATCATGTCCGTTAAGGTCTGATGAGCTTCTGTTACGCCGCCAAGTATTACGTATGTTCCGACAAGGAGGATTATCATCATGACTGCCATGATTAATCCCTGAAATGCGTCGGTATACATAACGGCTTTCATGCCGCCTGTTATAACGTAGACAGCGAGAATCAAACTAATGATGATTAGAGCTGTACCGTAAGGGATACCGAATGAAATTTCCATCATGCGAGAGATTCCGATAAGAACTGCTGCCGCATAGATTGGGATGAAAAGGAATATGATTCCGCCTGCAAAACCCTGAATGAATCTGGAATCATAACGTCGTCCGAGAAGCTCGGGGAAGGTATGACTTTCTAGTGCGAGTCCCATGCGCCTGGTTCTTTTTCCAAAGAAGACCATTGCGATAAAAACTCCAACTACGATTGTGGCAAGTGTGAGCCATAGAAGTGGAAATCCGAAAAGTCCGGCTGCACCGCCGAAACCAATGATGGCTGAAGTGGATACGAAAGTTGCACCGTATGACATTGCCATGATGAAAGGATTCATCTGCCTGCCGGCAAGCATGTAATCGGTGGATTTCTTGGTGGACTGCCAGCCTTTAAAACCAAGGTAGAAAATTACTGCGAGGTAAATGGAGATAATGACAATTTTAGTAACCATCTATTTGTCTCCTTTCTTGACATCAATAGTTATTGCCGTTGCATCTGGTTTACCTTTTTTGTTCCAGTTGAGAATGCCGTAAACAACACATCCAAGTGAAGCAAGCAGGCACAGCCAGAAGACCATTGCGATCTCGACACTTCCTAAGCCTAACATCATGATGATACCCCCAAAATGTTATTTTTTTAAAAACCAAATTGTTTCGAATAAAGTTTCATTTTCAATTGGCAGGCTCAAATTAGGACGACGGCATAAAAAAAGGCCGCGAGCTTGGAGCCTGCGGCCTTGGGTGAAAACTCTTTCAAATTGCATTTACGCGAGTGAACACCACCAAGCCACAGGGCTGGTAAATATAAAAAAGCTAAAAAATAGAAATATTGGGCTGTTGGTGTTCATTGAGTAAGTTTGTAAATGAGCATTTACTTCTTGTCAATATTAAACATAGTTTTGTCATTAAATGTTTTAAAAAAATCAAATATGTAAGATATGGGAAGTATACTTCCGTATAAAATGATTTTTTTGCTCTTGATTTTGATACTTTATATGCTTAACAAAGAGGAGATGCTGAATAAGATTCCGTAATAGTGCAATTTTTTTGCATAGTGTGGATGTTTTGCTTAATTACATAAATGAAAAAAATAAATTTAATGATTACTGGTTTTTTATAAAAGATGTATGGACTTAGTGTGTTAGGGATGAAATAAAGGATTAAACAATTTCTTTTTTCTGACATTTTCAAATTATTTATCAACTATTCAATGGGATAGGAGGCTTTAGGATGGATATATTGGAGCTGGTTACTAATAGAGACCCTAACGAAAGGGAATTTCATCAGGCTGTTAGCGAAGTCTACGATTCTATCAAGCCTGTTCTTGATCGTAATCCTGAGTATCGCAGTTCTAGTGTTCTAGAGCGTATTGTCGAGCCGGAGCGTGTCATAATGTTCCGTGTTCCTTGGGTTGATGATGAAGGAGATGTCCACGTTAACCGAGGGTTCAGAGTCGAGATGAATAGTGCAATTGGCCCATATAAGGGCGGGCTTCGCTTTCATCCATCTGTAAACTTAGGTATTTTAAAATTTCTCGCTTTTGAGCAGGTATTTAAGAACGCGCTTACTTCACTCCCCATGGGAGGCGGTAAAGGTGGGTCTGACTTTGATCCTAAGGGTAAGTCCGATAATGAAGTCATGCGTTTTTGCCAGAGCTTTATGCTTGAGCTTTCACGTCATATCGGACCTAACACGGATATTCCAGCCGGTGATATCGGTGTTGGTGCTCGTGAAATAGGTTATCTTTTCGGTATGTACAAAAAGGTTCGCAATGAATTTACCGGAGTTCTTACCGGTAAGGGTCTAAATTGGGGAGGAAGTTTAATCCGCCCTGAGGCTACTGGTTACGGAGCAGTGTATTTTGCGGCAGAAATGCTCGCAACAAAGGGTAAAACTTTTGAAGGTACAACCAGCATTGTTTCGGGATCTGGTAACGTTGCCCAATTTGCAATGGAAAAATTGATCGAGCTTGGTAGTAAGCCCATCACTTTTTCTGATTCATCTGGTTATATTTATGATGAAAAGGGCGTTGATCGTGAGAAACTTGATTTTCTCATGAATCTCAAAAACGTACGCCGTGGACGCGTTAGCGAATATGCAGATAAATACTCTGAAGCAGTCTATGTCCCTATAGATCACGATTTGGACCATAATCCTCTTTGGGCTCATAAAGCGGATTGCGCATTTCCTTGTGCTACACAGAATGAGATTAATGCTAAGGATGCAGGCAATCTTGTTGCTAACGGTGTAACAGCCCTTTCCGAAGGCGCAAATATGCCGACAACTCCTGATGGCGTTAATTTATTCCTTGATAACGGGTTGCTATACGGTCCTGGTAAGGCAGCCAATGCTGGTGGAGTTTCTGTTTCGGGCCTAGAAATGAGCCAGAACAGTATGCGTCTTGGATGGCCTAGAGAAGAAGTTGATCAGAGACTTAAAGTTATTATGAAAAATATTCACAAAACTTGTATGGAAACTGCTGATCAATATGGAACCCCGTTTAATTATGTGAACGGTGCAAATATCGCTGGTTTTGTTAAAGTTGCTCAGGCAATGCTGGATCAAGGTATTGTTTAGTCTCTACGGTAAATTAATTCATGATCTTGTATGAGATCTAGAATGGTTACATAGCTACACCCAAAGGGCGGATTGCGTTTTTCGCTTTTCGCCCTTTTTTATGGAATAATTTTTAATTCGGGCGGAATGGCAATGGTAAACCAGTTCATGTTTGCAGGGAAGCAGGCTCGTAAATTTAGTCTCTATCATGACCTAATGCAGGTTAAAGTTAGAGAGATCCTTTTGATATCCAGTCCCTATGATGCTTGGGTTATGGAAGAAGATAGCAAAATTTCAGAAAGGATTGTCAGCGAATATCGGGGGCTGAATCTTAGTAGTCCTCCAAGGCTGACGTGGGTTTCAAATATTGATGAGGCTCTCGATGTTTTAGGTTGCAACTGTTTCGACCTAGTAATCATCATGCCTCATCTCTCTAATATGAATTGTTTTGATATGGGCAAAAGAATCAAAGATAAAGTGCCGGGACTTCCGGTTGCGATGCTTAGTCATCGTCAGGTAGGATCTTCTGATATTGAGCATATGTACGGAGTCGACCGCGAATTTGTATGGTCCGGTGATGCAGAGCTACTGGTTGCAATGGTTAAGAATCTGGAAGATTTGCTAAATGTTGAGCACGATACTGAAGCTGTCGGTATTAGAGTGATCATTGTTGTTGAGGATTCGCCTAGGTATCTGGCCTCCTTTTTACCTATCCTCTATAAAGAACTTGTCCGGCAGACTCAGGCATTACTTGAGGAGGGTTTGAACTCTGAGCACAGGCTTTTGACCATGCGTGCCCGCCCTAAAATCCTGACCGCTAGTACATATGAACATGCATTAGAACTGTTTAAAAAATATGAACCATATATCCTCGGAGTCATTTCTGACGTCAGATTTCCTAAAGATGGCAAACTATATGGCAGTTCTGGAATAGAACTTTTGAAGGAAATTAAAGCGCAAAGGGAAGATATTCCACTACTGCTAGCTAGCAATGAACCTGATAATGCAGAGCGGGCTGTGGCAATTCCAGCATACTTTGTTGATAAAAATTCACCAGATTTGATGTCGGAAGTGAGAAGTTTCGTTACCGAGCATCTTGGATTCGGGGACTTTGTGTTTCGTGATTTGGATGAAAATGAAATATCCAGAGCATCAAGTTTGTATTCATTGGAAAAAATTCTTCGTAATATTCCGCAAGATATTTTTGAACGGCATTGTGAAAAGAATGATTTCTCCCGCTGGTTTTATGCAAGAACGGAAATCAGGCTAGCGAATAAAATACGACCATTAAAGGAAATTGATTTTACCGATGTTGAATCGCACCGCCAGTATTTATTAAAGCTTGTTGCTGCCAGACGCAGGCGCAGGCAACAGGGAGTTCTTGTTTCTTTTAATCCTAAGGACTTTGATCCACAGACAGAATTTCTGAAAATTGGATCTGGGTCTCTTGGCGGCAAGGCTCGTGGATTGGCTTTTATTTGTTCAATGCTTAATCGTAATTCGTGGATGCATGAAAAGCATTCGGAAATGAAAATATTTGCTCCGACGACTTTGACTATCGGAACATCTGGCTTTGATGATTTCATGGAAATGAATAACCTGTCCTATCTTGCTTCGGCCGATGTGGATGATAAAGAGGTTGCGCAAATCTTTTCCGATGCATTCTTTCCCGGCTGGATTGAAGCACAGCTTTGGGCGTATTTGCATGAGGTTAAATATCCGCTGTCAGTTCGCTCTTCCAGTTTACTTGAAGATGCCCAGTATCAGGCGTACGCAGGGTTATATAGTACTTACATGATTTCAAATGATCATCCTGATCTCGAGAAAAGACTTTTGCAGCTTGTAGAAGCAATTAAACTTGTATGGGCATCAACATATTATAAAGCTCCAAAATCATTTTCGCGGCGCGTGAACCAGCGCACTGATGAAGAAAAAATGGCAGTAATTATTCAAAAGGTCGCTGGACAGCAGTACGGTGATTACTTTTTCCCTGCCATTTCAGGAGTCGGTCAGTCCTACAATTACTACCCATTTGGGAAAATGAAACCGGAACATGGGGTCGCATCAATCGCACTAGGGATTGGTAAGTCTGTTGTTGACGGTGAGCAATGCATACGATTTTCTCCGCGCTATCCTAAAGTTCTTCCGCAATGTCCGACAATTGCGGATTCGCTGAAAAATGCGCAAACTACATTTTACGGACTTAAAATGGATGGCAGCGAAATAAGAGAGCTGCATGAAGGTGCTAATCTAGAGAAGCTGAATATCGCAGACTTCGAAGATATCCCGCCTGTTCAGATGCTTGCATCTACTTATGATGCTCAAGAAGGTCGCATCAGGGACACTGCCTTCATACCGGGGCCTAAAGTTATCTTGTTTGCGCCAGTGCTAAAACATAAATCTATTCCGCTTTCGTCTGTTTTGAAAGATGTCCTGCAGCTTGCTGAGAACGGTATGGGTGGACCTGTTGAAATAGAATTTTGCATTAATATGTATGATGATGGTCGCAAGCCCGAATTTAACCTTCTGCAGGTTCGGCCTATGAGTGCTCGGGCAGATTTGAATCATGTTAATATCACTGATGAAGATCTTAAACGGGCAGTCTGTATTTCAAGTCATGCTCTTGGTAATTCTGAGAAGAATGATGTTGAGGATATTCTTATAGTCAGGCCGGATGTTTTTGATATTGCAAAGTCTCGTGAAATTGCGCTTGAGATAGCTAAGTTTAATGGCAAGCTGATGAAGAAAAACCGCAAATATCTTTTAGCCGGCCCGGGCCGCTGGGGTTCTGCTGACCACTGGCTTGGGATTCCGGTTGAGTGGCCCGACATTTCAGGGGTTTCAGCAATAGTCGAAACTTCGGTTGAAAGCCTTAAGGTAGAGCCTTCTCAGGGGTCACACTTTTTCCACAATATCACGACACTTGGTATAAACTACTTCATGGTGTCTGATAAAGCTGACAATAAAATGGATTGGGAATGGTTTTCCGAACAGCCAGTTGTGGAAGAGGGAGTGTATGTAAATCATATAAGATTACCAGCTCCTTTAGGTATTAAAGTCGACGGTAGAACTTCGCAGGGTGTTGTCCTGCCAGTAAAGGGAAGCAGTGAATATTGCTTGCTAAAAGAGTGTGAATAGCATGAAATTATGACCAGAAATTGAAGTTGGGAATTGATGTCTCGTCTGGTTCATAAATGACGGAGTATAAAAAAAGGGGAAAGCTTATTAAGCTTTCCCCTTTTTTTTATTTGTCGTGTTTATGCGGGATTCCGAGAAGGTCGCGTTTAGCTCTGCCTCTTTCGTAGAGGAACTTCTGGAAGGTATCCATGTATGTGTAGAACACAGGGGTTAGATAAAGCGTTACTACCTGCGAGAGAATAAGTCCGCCTACGATTGCAAGACCCATAGGCTGTCTTGCCTGCGCCCCGGCTCCGAGTCCAAGAGCAATTGGCATTGCGCCTGCGATGGCTGCAATGGTGGTCATCATGATTGGTCTGAACCTTTCAAGAGATCCCTTAATCGCCGCCTGTTCAGGTGTGAGGTTGTCTTTCTCCTCAGCCTCAAGTGCGAAGTCAACTACCATGATTGCATTCTTCTTAACGATACCAATCAGCATGATAACCCCTACCACGCCGAATAGATCGAGATCTTTACCGAATAATGTCAGGGTTAAGAGACCGCCGATTGCAGCAGATGGAAGTCCTGAGATAATGGTAATTGGTTGAATCCAACTTTCGTACAGAATCCCAAGAATAATGAAGATAATAAATATCGCAATTATCAGCAGGAAGAAAACGCTGCTCATGGATTTCTGGAATTCGTCGGCAGTTCCTTCAAAGTTTGAAACAACTGTATCTGGTAAGGTGTCTAATGCCAGCGCGTTGATGGCCGTTGTTGCGTCACTTAATGAAAAGCCGGGGGCTATATTAAATGAGTATGTAACCGAAGGCAGCATGCCTGTGTGGTTAACCTGCAATGGCCCCGGTTTTTCTTCAAAAGAGGCAATGTTATCAAGGCGGACAAGCTTTCCGTTTTTGCTTTTAACATGCAGTTTCATCAGATTGCGCGGATCTTTTTTATGGAATGGAAGCACTTCAAGAATAACCCAGTACTGGTCCGTATCTCCGTAAATGGTTGAGACTTTACGCTCCGAATATGCTGAGTTAAGGGTGTTCTCAATGTCATGAGCTGTGACACCATAATAGGACGCTTTGTCTCTATCAATTTTGACCCAAAGCTCTGGATTATTATCAAGTAGATCAGAGTTTACCCCGGTCAAGAATGGAATTTTGTGAAGACCCATCTCAAACTGAGGAGCAATGTCGAATAGCTCCATTTGGTCCGGGGCCTGAATTGTATATTGGTACAGGTTTTTAGATGTTTTAGCTGTAAGCCTGATCATAGGAGGATTCTGAATCCATGCTACAATTCCAGGGTCATTATTAAGCTTTTGCATCAGAGATCTGGCGACTTCATCTGCGGTCATTTTGCGTTCTTTGGGTGGTACTAGCATCGGGAAAATATAACCCTGATTAAGCACTGGCACACCTGCGACAATAATTACATTTTTAATGTTTTCATCTGCTGCAAGAATAGGCTCAAGACCTCTAATGTGCTTTTTCATGGAATCGTATGAAATTCCCTGCTTGGCCTGTGCAAAGCCCTGACAGTAACTCATATCATCGGTGGGTAGGAAGCCTTTAGGGATGACCATGAAGAAATGAATGGTCGCAAGCAGAATCAATCCCGCTACACCCATGGTCATCCGGCGATGCCGCATTACAAAATGGAGAGAACGTTCGTAGTTACGCAGTAGAAAATCGTTAAATTTGTCAGGTTCGTTAATCTTGCTTCCCGGTTTCAGAAGACGACTTGCGAGCATGGGAGTTAGTGTTAGTGACACCACACCGGATGCAAGAATTGCGACTGTGATCGTCATTGCGAATTCATGTAGAATACGCCCGATGATGCCGGACATGTACATCAGCGGAATGAAAACTACCGATAATGACAACGTCATGGAAACAATGGTGAAGGTGATTTCTTTAGCGCCCTCTAGAGCCGCATGATAAGGTTTTTTACCCATTTCCAGATGGCGCACGACATTCTCAATCATAACAACAGCATCATCCACCACGAACCCAACCGATAGAGTCAAGGCCAGTAGCGAGAGGGTGTCCAGAGAATAACCCAGCACATACATAATGGCGAAGGTGAAAATAATCGAGACGGGAACCGCAATGGCAGCGATAAGGGTAGCGGAAATATTTTTCAGGAAGAAAAAGATAACACATATAACAAAGAAAACAGCAAGGAGCAGAGTTTCCTGCACATCGTCAACAGCTTCCTTAATGGGTATTGAACGGTCATATAGAACGTTCATCTCTATTCCGGCAGGAATCTGCTGACGGATAGTTGGGAGCATGCTGAGGATTGTTTCACAAACCGCAATTGTATTGGAACCAGGCTGTTTTTGAATTGCGATGATAACTGCGCGTTTACCGTTAACCCATGAGCCTGTTTTGTCAGCCTTAATTGAGTTTTCGACTGTTCCAATGTCAGACAACCGTACTGTCCTGCCATCTTCAGATTCGAAAATCATCGGTAGAAACTGCTCGGCTGTTTTGAGCTGACCAGTCGCTTCAATGGTAACAGATTGAAGCTTGTTATCGAGCGTACCTACAGGCTCTTTAACATTTTGTTTAGCAACGGCCTGACGGACAGTGTCAATATCAATACCGCGAGCTGCAAGTTTTTCAGGGTTAACACGTACCCTTACCGCAAGCTTGGATTCACCATATACTAGAACTTTTGAAACACCATTGACCATGGAAATGGAGTCGGTCAGAAATGTTGTGACGTACTCATTAACCTTATAGATAGGCATCGAGTCTGACCAAAGTGCCATATAGAGAACCGGGTCGTCTGCAGGGTTTACCTTTTCATAATAGGGCGGTTGCGGAAGGTCAGAAGGTAGATTTCCGCTTGCACGGGAAATAGCGGCCTGAGTATCAGACGCGGCTCCGTCAATATTGCGGTCTAGATCAAACTGTAGGGTTACAAGAGTCTGGCCGAGCGAGTTTACGGAACTCATTGTGCGCAGTCCCGGCATGGACGTAAATTCTTTTTCAAGCGGCGTGGCAACAGATGCCGCCATTGTAGATGGACTACCACCGGGGAGAGTTGCCGTAACTTGAAGCGTCGGGAATTCAACCGCCGGAAGGTAACTTACAGGCAGTTTCAAATAGCCGACAATACCGAAAAATACCATTGCTATGACCACAAGAGTGGTCATAACCGGGCGCTTAATAAATACCTCTGTTACATTCATGGCTACTCACTGGCTCCGGCAGTTTTGCTCTTCGAGTTCGCCGTGGCGTTATCGGATGTAGGCATGCTGCTTGTTGAGTTTGTTTTGCCATTTTTTACTTTGACGACAGCGCCGGGAAACAATCTAAGCTGGCCGTCAGTGATGATTTCTTCTCCATCTTTCAGGCCTGACATAACAATATCCATTTTGCCGGACCTGCGGTCAATATCAATGAGGCGCATATCAACTGTTTTATTCTGATGCATCACCCATACAAATTTTCCTTCCGGTCCATCGCATGTGGCTTGCATAGGTATTTGCACTACGTTTTCTTCAAAAAGTTTGAGCATAATATCTACATAATTACCAGGCCACAGAGAACGATTGGCATTAGTGAAGGTTGCTTGCATCCAGACTGTTCCACTCTTGGTATCAACGTTGTTGTCAATAAAAGTAAGGTGACCTGCATCTCGGGATTCATGGCCCTCGGAAACGGCCAGAACTTCAAGAGTTGCATTTGCAGAGTATTCTTGAACTTTCGCTAAGTACTTCTGCGGAAGATAAAAATTAACAGCTATCGGAGAAATTTGATTGATTATTACGAGTTCATCTTTATTTTCTTCGATTAGATTTCCTGCTGTTGGGAAGATGTAACCAGTCAATCCATCAATCGGAGATTTAATGAAACAGTAATTGAGGTCATTTTGAGCGTTAACAAGCTTAGCCTGAGTTACGGCTATTGCGTCACTTGCGGTTTTCATTTCAAGACGTTTTTGCTCGAACTGCTCAGAACTGACAACCTTCCGTCTCACAAGATCGCGATAGCGGTTGTAGTCTCTTTTAGCTTGTTCATACTTTGTTGTGTCTGAAGCGCGTTCCGCTTTTAGCTGGCGTATGCTTGCTTCGAAAGAAGCCGGGTCCATAGTGAATAATCGCTGTCCTGCTTTTACTATGTCGCCATTTTTAATAGCAATTTTGCTTAAATACCCAGTAACCCTTGATCGTACAGTAATTGTGTCTATGGCTTTAACTGTGCCAATTGCTGTTAAATAATAAGGTGTTGGCTTTTGTACGGCCTTACCTGTTGTGACTGGAGCCGCTGGGATTTGTGGAGGGGCTTCTTTTTCTCCTCCGCATCCTTGAAGTGACAATATCGCAATGACTAGAATCGCAGTGTATATGATAGATATAAAGTATCTTCTTAATTTGATGGAGAAAATTGAAATCATTAGAGCGAGCTCCTTGCGCAAGTTTAATTTATCCTACTCAATACCTTAAATACGCTAAATTTAAAAGGGTATTAGTCAAGGAAAGGGGTGAAAAGGATGGTGTAGATTTATTTCTTAAATAACTTGATAGGCAGCAGAATTCTATGCAACTACAGTGTTAACTTTTTTGTTAATAAATAATCATATTTTGCGGTAACTCTCTAATAAATAAAGATAAAAATATAATGCAAGAAGCAAATAGTTCACGAATTCAGTATGTTGATGGAGTTAGATTCAGGCGAGGCGTTGTCGCTGCCGCGGGGAGACTTATCGAGAATTCTCCTTATCTTGACGCTATTAATGTTTTTCCTGTTCCGGATGGTGACACCGGGGCGAATATGGCCGGTACTATGCGCTCCATTGTACGTTCCACTGGCGGTTCTCTTGAAAAGTCTATTGAGAAAATGAGCGCACTTATCGCCGAATCTGCACTTAATGGGGCAAAAGGTAATTCTGGTGCGATTCTCGCGCAATTCCTCTGCGGTTTTGCGGAAGGCGTAAAGGATATGCCTAGAATCTCGCCGGCTGATTTTGCTCGAGTTGCATCTCTTGCTGCTCGCCGTTCCTGCGAAGCTATTGCGGATCCAAAAGATGGAACCATCGTAAGTGTTATTAAAGACTGGGCCACGCATCTTAGCTCTAAGGCTCATGAATATCGTGATTTTCATGAGCTTTTATCTGATTCTTTGCTGAATGCTCAGGCTTCGGTAAAAGCTACAACTGAAAAGCTTGCTGAGCTGAAAAGTGCAGGCGTTGTTGATGCTGGAGCCTTGGGATTTGTATATTTGCTAGAAGGAATTGTAGATTTTTTAGAGAACGGAAAGATTGAAAAAGCAATATTATCTGATTCAGCTCCATTATATAATGTGGGGAATATCCCAAATGAGGCTGCGAAGGTTGCAGTTAAGAGCCTCGAATTCAGATATTGTACAGAATTTTTGTTGAAAGGATCCGAAATTGATAAAAACTCTGTGCGTGAAGCGGTCGCCGATATGGGTGATAGTCTTATAGTGGCTGGCCTTCCCGGGTGTGTAAAAATCCATATTCACACGAATGATCCTGATAGAGTTGAAGAGATTGTTTCAGCCTTTGCAATTGTAGATAAGCGCAAGATTGATGATATGCTGGTACAGCATAAGCGTTTGATTTCTGATGGTAGAAAAGTTGGGATTGTAACAGACAGTTCTTGTGATATTCCTGCTGAACTAAGATTGCAATATGACATCAGAGTAGCTCCTATGCGGCTAACAATTGATGGGCGGGAGTATACTGATCAGGTCGATATTGATACTTCTGAATTTTATAAAATACTACCTAAGTCCTTGAAAGCTCAATCATCCCAGCCTTCGCCCGGTAATATTAAAAAAGTTTATGAGTGCGCGTGCTGTGATTATGAAAATGTTCTTTCATTGCATATAGCTAAGATTCTTAGTGGAACTTATCAGAGTGCGGTAACGGTTAGCTCCGGCCTTGATAATTTGCAAACTCTTGATACTAAGAAGCTTAGTGTCGGACTGGGGCTTTCTGTTTTGGAAGCGGCAAGGGCTGCGCAGAGCGGGGCTTCATTAGCTGAGGTCAAAGAAGTTGCTCAGAAAGCCATTGCTAGTGCGATGATTTTCGTAACTATTGATACATTGGATTACGCAGTGAAGGGCGGTAGAGTTAGCAAAGGGCAGGGGATTGTTGCTAAGTTCCTAAATATAAAGCCTATTTTAGAGTTTAGAAACGAAGGTCAGCCTGTAACTGTTGCTAAATCTTTTGGGATTAAGCGACAGGAAAAGGCACTGATTAAGCTTGTCCGGGAAAATGTGCGGGGCAAGAGTAATTTGCGCTTTGCCATTTCGCATGCGGATGCGCTAGGTACTGCTGAAAAGTTCGCACGCATCATTAAAGATGAGTTCGGTGTTGATCCTGAATTTGTGACCGAAGCTGCTCCTGTGCTTGGTTTGCACAGTGGACCGGGAGCGTGCGCAGTTGCTTTTCTCGCTGACGATTAAAATGAGCTAGTTCGCAATTACCTGCTTGCGGGTTAAATAAGAGTACTAATTCTAGCCTTTGTCTTAATCTGAATATTAATCCGAATCCTACTCGAATCCTAATCCTAATCCTAATCCGAAATTTGGCGCTTTAAAGAGTGATCAAGTTTCGGATTTTTTGTTTTTAAATATGTTTTAATGAAAAAAAATATTAAAAATTTCTTGTTAATTATTAAATTACCTTTTTTGTATACCTTGTATAACGATGCGAATGAATATGTTATTCAGTTAATCCTTTTCTGAAACGTTGTCGTTATTCGAATCCTAGGGGACGCAAAGTTGTACCGCCAATCAATAAAAATGGTAATTTATCAAAAAAGGGAGACTGTGAAATTGATTATACATAAATGGAAAACAGCGAGCAATCCTTGACTTTTAGTCGTTTTAGGCTATGACTATTGTTCTTTCTTGGATCCTGTGAGTTTGAACTTGGGATGCATTAAAAGATTGCTGTTAGTTAAATTTTTCCACTTTTATATAGTAGCCTGTGCTGAATTCATAATATGTACAGGAGTTGGAGTTAAGCGATATGCCGATGATTGAAATTAAGAATCTCCACAAATGGTACGGCGACTTTCACGTCCTTAAGGGTCTTAATGACCATGTAAATAAAGGTGAAGTGCTTGTTATCTGTGGGCCTAGTGGCTCAGGAAAGAGTACTTTTATTCGCTGTATTAACAGGCTTGAAGATTTCCAGAAAGGAACAGTCACTTTTGATGGAAAAGATATTCTCGACAAGAGTGTTGATATCAATGAACTGCGTGCCGAAATCGGCATCGTTTTCCAGCAGTTCAACCTTTACCCTCATCTTACAGTATTAAATAATGTAACTCTCGCTCCGCAGAAGGTTCGCAATGTTCCTCGCGCAGAAGCTGAAGAAATTGCACTTAAATTACTTGAAAGAGTGGGTATTCACGATCAGGCGCATAAGTATCCTGCAGAATTGTCCGGTGGACAGCAGCAGCGTGTTGCTATCGCGAGAGCCTTAGCAATGAAGCCGAAAGTAATGCTTTTCGATGAGCCTACTTCCGCACTTGATCCGGAAATGATCAACGAAGTTTTGAATGTTATGAAAGATCTGGCCCGCGAAGGAATGACCATGCTCTGCGTTACGCATGAAATGGGATTTGCCCGTGAAGTTGCTGATCGAGTTATATTTATGGATGAGGGTGAAGTTATCGAGCAGGCACCGCCTGAAGAGTTTTTCAAGAACCCACGTCACGCTAGAACGAAGTTATTTTTGAAGGAGATATTGTAGCTGTTTACTATTTAACGGCTTAGGCAGAAAACTTTAAAATTGTTTCAGGAGGATCTATGAAAAGAGTTTCAATCATGGTTGCAATGGTACTAGCGTTGGCACTTTGTGCTTCCACCGCTTTTGCTGACAAATTGCAGGAAGTAAAAGATCGCGGAGTTCTTATCTGCGGTGTTAAAGATGCAGTTGTTCCTTTTGGTTACATTGATGAAAACACAAAGAAACTTGTTGGTATGGACATCGACGTCTGTAACTACATTGCTGGAAAAATCGGCGTTAAAGCTGAATTCAAACCAGTAACATCATCTACACGTATTGCGATGCTTGTTCAGGGTTCAATTGACATTGCTGCCGCTACAATGACTCACAAGATTGCTCGTGACGATACCATTGATTTTAGTATCACCTACTTCATGGATGGTCAGAAGCTTCTCGTTAAGAAAGGTTCCGGCATTACTTCCGCAGCTGACCTAAAAGGTCAGAAAGTCGGTACAGCTAAAGGTTCTACTTCTGAGCAGAACATCCTGAAAGTACAGCCTGATTGTAAGGTTTTATCTTTTGAAGGTTACCCACAGGCTTTCCTTGCTCTCAAGCAGGGTAAAGTTAAAGCTGTAACAACTGACTCTACTATTCTTCTTGGACTCAAAAACTCCGATCCTAATCCAGCTGGTTGGGAAATCGTTGGTGATATCATTTCTCCTGAGCCTTACGGACTCGGTCTTCCTGAAAATGAATCCAACTTCCGTGATGCTGTAAACATTGCTCTTATCGAAATGTGGAAGAGCGGCGATTACCAGAAAATGTACGACAAATGGTTCGGCCCTAATACCAAAAATGAACTGCCTTTGACTTGGGAAATGGAACTCTGGCCTTAGTCGGTTAGTGACTTCGGTTACATTGATTAGAAACGAAAGGGCCGTACTTGGTACGGCTCTTTCGAAAACAACGGATAAACGCCTTGAATTATCAGTTTGATTGGAATCTAGTTTTAAGCGGTCAATATGGGCAGTGGATTGTTGAGGGGCTTGTTACAACCCTTCAAATATCCTTAGTATCCATTGGTTTTACAATGTTACTCGGTACCATTATAGCTGTGATGCGTATGTCAAAGTTTAAACCTTTCGAATGGTTTAGCTTTGCATTTGTTGAGTTTTTTCGAAATACGCCTCTGCTGATTCAGATATTTTTCTGGTATTTTGGTTCATATTCCATCCTGCCGGATTCAGTTAACACTTGGCTTTATGATCATGATTTCGAATTTGCGGCCGGGGTTATATCCCTTACATTTTATACTGCCGCGTTTATTGCTGAAGAGATCAGAGCCGGTATTAACTCGATACCCAAAAATCAGCTTGAAGCTTCGCGTGCAACCGGACTTTCGTTCATGCAGGCTTATAGGTTTGTAATTCTTCCGCAGGCTTTTAGAATTATTATTCCGCCACTTATTTCACAGTCTCTAAACCTTATTAAGAACTCCTCGCTGGTCATGACTATCGGCGTTATGGATCTTACTTACATGGCGAGACAGGTTGAGTCATATTCTTTCCACGGATTTGAGGCTTTCACAGTCGCGACACTGATTTACTTAGCAATTTCTTTGATCGTGTCCTTCTCAATTAATATGTACAATAAGCATTATCTAATCCAGATAAAATATTAGGGGTGGCCTCTCGTGCAATGGGATGTAGTTTGGAACAACTTTGATTATTTTCTTTGGGGCGCATTTCCCAATGGACCTTTAGGTGGGCTTGCAGTCAGTATTATTCTGGCTGTACTCGGCATCTTCGGTGCATTCTGGATAGGGCTTGCCGCTGGTTTAATGCGTTTATCTCGCAATAAACTAGTCAAATTAACTGCGGTTTTCTACATTGAAGTTATCCGCGGCATTCCTTTATTAATGCTTATTTTCTGGTTCTATTTTTTAGTTCCAATAATATTTGGTTCCCCATTACCTGAATTTCACTGTGCACTTATCGCGTTTATTGTTTTTACCGGTGCTTACATCGCAGAAATTGTAAAGGCTGGTGTTACAGCTTTACCTAGTGGACAGATGGAAGCTGCTAGAGGAAGTGGACTTTCACACTACCAGGCTATGCGGTTTGTAATTCTTCCACAGGCTCTTAGAAACATGATTCCATCGTTTGTTAACCAGTTTGTATCACTTACAAAGGATACCTCGCTGGCATATATTATCGGTGTAAATGAGCTTACTCGTACTGCAACACAGGTAAATAATAGAACGTTGTCAGCTCCTACTGAGATCTTTATTGCCATTGCCGTACTTTACTTCATCATTTGTTATGTCCTAACCTACACTAGTCGCAGAATGGAAAAGCATCTTGCACGCTATCAGGCTCGCGATCGTTAGATTTTAAAAAACGACTTATTTTGTTTCTTTTTAAGGCCTCGAATATTCGGGGCCTTTTTTTATTTTGACCCGTTGCCAGTATTGGCTTACGGTCGTTTTAATAAAAGATTTGTGCTCTTTATTTTGCTGACTTTAATAATTCGCTATTTGTCATTTGCCAATTACCATTTGATAAACGTTCATTATTTGAGACTCATAGCGAGTAAATTTTTAATGTGGAGGCGGACATGAAAAAAATTAATGATTTAGCTTCTTATGTTGACCACACACTTCTAGATATTTCTGCAGTTCCTTCTGATATTGAACTGCTTTGTAGGGAAGCGGTTGAATATGGGTTTGCTTCGGTATGCATCCATCCTTGGCATATCGCTCAGGCTTCGCATCTTTTGAAATTCGAGAAACCGAAAGTCTGCTCTGTTATAGGATTCCCTTCCGGTGCAACTCTTGCTGAGGTCAAAATGATTGAAGCAATGCGAGCAATTGAGAAAGGTGCACAGGAATTGGATATGGTTGTTAATATCGGGGCTCTTAAGGCTGGAGACATAGATAGTTTTCTGAATGATATATTTTTAACGGTTGAAGGTGCAGACGGTGTTCCCGTTAAGGCTATTATTGAAACAGGCCTTCTTTCCAATGATCAGAAAAAGCAAGCATGCGAACTGGCTGTCAAAGCCGGAGCTTCGTTTGTAAAAACGTGCACTGGGTTTAGTTGTGGGGCTGCAACGGTTGAAGATATAACTCTTATGCGTTCTGTTGTTGGCGGTTCTGTGGGAGTTAAAGCTAGCGGCGGTATCAAAACATATTCTCAAGCTATCGAGCTTCTTGAAGCCGGAGCCTCGCGTTTAGGAACATCTTCTTCTCTAAATTTAATTAAGGAGTCAATTGGTGGCTGATAAACATAAGCTTCTTGCTATTGCAAAACCCGGCGATATAGAAAAAAAATCCTTTGAAATAATTGATTCTGAGGTTCCAGAACCTCGTAAATTTCAAGGTATTGCGTGGCAGATTGCAAGAAGAATGGTGCATACTACTGCTGATTTTGAACTGATTGATCTTGTTCGGTTTCACTCCGAAGCTATTACAAATGGTCTCGAATCAATTAGATCCGGATGTACAATAGTTACCGATACTGAGATGGCTAAATGCGGAATTCCAGTTCGTAGAATGGTACCGCTTGGTTGTGACGTGCGTTGTTTAATCAACGATCCTGAGGTCATTACCGCTGCAAAATTAAATTCAACTACGCGTGCACACGCTGCTCTTGAGCTTGCCGCTGATAAAATCAAGCCAGCTATCCATGTTATTGGTAATGCTCCTACAGCCTTAATCCGCCTTGTTAGGCTGATTGAATCGGGTAAAATGGAAATTCCTGCTCTGATAGTAGGTATGCCTGTGGGATTTGTGAATGCGGCTGAGTCTAAAGCTATGCTGATGGATTGTGGTAATTTACCTTATATTTCTGTCGAAGGGAGAAAAGGCGGGTCCGCACTTGCGGCGTGTGTGATTAATGCCTTGGCTGAAGTCGTTTTGGCAGAAAAGAAACTTTCTTCTGAATGTATTTAAGGTTAGCTAATAAATTTTAGTTGTATCTTATATATTGATTGTCGTTTGTAATTAATATTTGTTAATTATGTGCAGCTTTGTTTAATTAATTTTGACTTTTTTTGTTATGAAAGAGTACAGATTCATATTATACTTGTTAATAAATGTTATGATATGTAGTTTGTTATACGTGTTCTAGTTTTACATTGCATATCTAATGTGGGCTTATTTTATTTAAGTAACAATTTTATTCTGACTTGGTGTTATAAAATATGTCCGGGCATAATACGTTTTTGAAGAAACCTTATTTCAGATTTAAAAAAGGTGAAAGATCAATTTCTCGTGATCTTTCAGCATGTATCGTCTTTGCTCTCGCCGTAATTATCGGAGTTGTTACAGCTTACGAGTATTTTGGAAGATCTCATATGCTTCGTCAGGAAGTGGAAGATAAGGCCGATATTTATATCGAGCAGCTTACCAAGTCTGTTACTTTTCCTATATGGAATTTTGACATGGTCTCTCTGCAGCATGTTTGCAGTGCTTATACCCAAAATGATCAGTTTGCTAAACTTCGTATTATTGATGTTAATGGTGATGTTCTTTTTAATTTTGATAGAGTTGGAGAAAGTAACGAAGACCCTGTTTCAAGAACACGCGAATTATTTATTGGCAAAGAAAAGATTGGATCTGTTAATTTTGAACTTTCAAATAAGGCCTATCTTCGCAATTTAGATTGGATTCTCTTTGTTTCTAGTTTTACATTTCTGACATCCGTCGCAGTCATCTACGTTATCACAGGATTACTACTGGACTATTTTATCCGGCGCCCGATGCTAAGACTTCGAAAGGGCATGGATAAAGTCGCGATGGGTGATTTTTCTTATCGGTTTGCAGAATTTCGGTATACGGAATTGCTTGAAATTGGTTCTCGTTTCAATCGTATGACAGAGGAGATTGCGAGTCGAGAAAAAAGGCTGGAAGAGATAAATGAGGTCCTTAAAGGCGAGGTTTACAAACGCGAAAAGGCTGCAGCGTCAAGTATTAAGAGTGAGAAAAGATACCGAGCGTTGGTAGAAACCACTTCGGAAGGCTTTTTAATGGTTGATGAGAGTCAGGTTTTGATTGACGTAAACCCGGCTTTTTGCCGTTTGATTGGGTTACCTCGTGATGAGGTTCTCGGTTCAAATCTCGAGAGTCTTTTAGGGCCGTTTGCATCAGAGAAACTCGATGAGAATGGTGTAGGCGACCACAGATTCGAAATTAACTTTACGAATCATGAAGGGCGCGACATTGATATTTTCATTCATGCCAGTAATTTATATGAAAATGATTTTGCAAAGATTATTTTTGCTTTTGTTACCGATATTTCAAGTTACAAGCGCATGGAGAAGGCACTCCGTTC
Organism: Desulfovibrio sp.; assembly: GCA_030145055.1. Taxonomy (GTDB): domain Bacteria; phylum Desulfobacterota; class Desulfovibrionia; order Desulfovibrionales; family Desulfovibrionaceae; genus Maridesulfovibrio. The sequence continues at coordinate 608,191 of JAQYWK010000002.1, read as the reverse complement.
TTCCGAGGAAGAGTATCGCACTATAGCTGATTATACATTTGATTGGGAAATGTGGATCGGCCCTACTGGAATAGTAAAGTATGTCAGTCCTTCGTGCGAAAGAATTTCTGGTTTTGCTAAAGATTATTTTATTGAAGGAGCTAGTAAGGTAGAAATGCTTCTCCACAAAAACGATAGAGAATATTGGCAAAACGCACTAATTGGAAAATTCCAGTCTAACGATGGTACTGATTTAAGAATGTTCCGGAAGGATGGATTGATGCGCTGGGTCTCACTTAGCGGTCACCAAGTTCTTGCGGATGACGGTTCTTCTCTCGGTGTTAGGATTTCATTGCGTGATATTACTAAACGTAAGTTCATGGAGAAACAGCTCCAATATGAAGCCCTTCATGACCCTTTAACTGGTCTTGCTAATCGAACTCTGTGTTGTGACCGGATTCTAAAATCTGTTGAGCGTTCACGAAGACGAGATGGATATTATTATGCGGTAGTATTTATGGACCTTGATCGTTTCAAGGTTATAAACGATAGCCTAGGTCACAATATTGGTGATAAACTTTTGGTTAAGGTTTCTAAACGCTTACTGCAATCTGTGCGGGACCTTGATACTGTATCCAGATTCGGCGGCGACGAATTTATCGTTGTATTAGAAGAGCTTGATAAGCCTCGGGAAGCAATAAGAATTGTTAGGCGCATTAAAGAAAGCCTGAGTAAACCCATGCTTGTTGATGGGCACAAGATAAGTATCGCCGCCAGCTATGGCATCATACTCAGCCCGACCTCTTATGATAAGCCTGAAGAGCTTATTCAAAATGCTAATGTGGCTATGCATCAGGCGAAAGAAAATGGTCGCGACAAAATGAAAGTTTTTAATCGTCGCATGCTTGATAAGGCTATGACCGCAATGAGGCTCGAAAGGGATCTTCGCGCTGGTATAATTAATAATGAGCTGTATCTTGATTATCAGCCTATCTATTCTCTTGAAAGTAAAGAAGTTATGGGCTTTGAAGCTTTAGTTAGGTGGAATCATCCTGAGCGCGGATTGGTTATGCCTGGCGAATTTATACCGATGGCCGAAGAGTCCGGATTAATCTTTGAGCTTGGTCGATGGGTTATCAATGAGGCTTGCCGCGAAGTGAAAGGTTGGATTAATAATTATGAGAGCGCCCGTGAAATGGTTATTTCTATTAATATTTCAGGACGACAATTTTCGCAGGCAACGCTTGTTGATAATATCTTTTCTACTCTTGAAAAGTATGAACTTCCTCCTCACAATATTAAGATCGAGATCACGGAAACAGCCATTATGGAGAGAGCTAATCAGGCTGTAAAAATGCTTACTCGCTTAAAGTCGGCAGGTGTTTTTGTTTCAATTGATGATTTCGGTACAGGGTATTCTTCCATGAGCAATCTTCAGGAGTTCCCCCTTGATCAGTTGAAGATAGATCTCAGTTTTGTCCAAAAAATGAGTCAGTCTCCGGAGAATGTCGAGATTGTTAAAGCTATTATTAACTTGGCGCACAATTTGGGGTTGTATGTTGTTGCTGAAGGGGTTGAGACTGAGCCACAGGAGACTTTGCTGAGGAATATGGGCTGTGAATTTGGTCAGGGATATCTTTTCTCAAAACCGATGAGAATCGCTCAAGTAGAATCATTTTTGAATGGGGATACTATTTTAGGTGAATAAGAAGCGATAGTAAGTGTTTACCCACAATAATCGGTGATGATATAGGTTTATCGTTTACTAAAAAGAGTCTCTGTAAATTGGCTCTTTTTTTTATGGTAAAAAAGTGATTGGGTGATCAATGAGAATCTATACCAAATATGTATAATGTATATATTTTTTTAAAAAGCTGATGTATGTTCATTATGACTTTAGTGCGAATGTTTATAATATTGCACTAAAAGTATCGATTGCTGTTGCATGTGCGGTTCTGCCGTGCTAGGCCGAATTTACGACCTGTTTTGTTAGAAAATTCAGGACGTAGTTGTTTAGAGGATCGTTTGTCTCTCGCGATAGAGAGGCATATGGAAAATTTACCCCGAACCCGGATCAGGTTATGAGTGCCAAAAGTAAGGGAAAAAGCATAGTTACGATTTTTCCGGACTGGTGCAAAGGCTGCGGAATTTGCGCTGCATTTTGTCCGGTGAAGGTCATGGAACTGAATGATCAGGGCAAGGCGGTCGTGGTCAGAGAGGAAGAATGTATTAATTGCGGATTTTGTGAGCTTCATTGCCCAGATTTCGCGATAATGGTTCAACCTAAAGTGGATAGTGAAATCCCAGCAGGATCTAAGAGCGCGCATGTAAATGCTGCTCCTAACGGTTCTGTGGAAAGCGAAAAATCCATTAAGGAAAAGGGATAAGGTGTAATCCATGGCCAGACCCAAAAAGAAAAAAAACAAAGAAATTTTTGCCCTTGGTAATGAAGCTGTTGTCGAAGGAGCTCTTTTGGCCGGGTGTGATTTTTACGCCGGTTATCCCATTACTCCTTCATCGGAAATAATGGAGATAATGGCTCAAAGATTACCTAGGATTCCAAATGGCTCATTTGTCCAAATGGAAGATGAAATTGGTGGCCTCGGTGCTGTTATCGGGGCATCCCTTGCAGGGCGTAAAGCTCTGACAGCGACCTCCGGTCCCGGGTTCTCACTTATGCAGGAACATATCGGGTATGGGTGTATTACTGAAACACCTCTCGTTATTGTTAACGTTATGCGTGGTGGCCCAAGTACGGGGCTTCCGACTTCACCTGCTCAGGGTGATGTTCAGCAGGCCAGATGGGGAACTCACGGGGATCACTCAATTATAGTTCTATCTGCTTCAAATGTTCAAGAATGTCTTGAAATGACAATTGAAGCTTTTAACCTCGCTGAAAAGTATCGTACTCCAGTAATTCTTCTTATTGATGAAATTACCGCCCATACTCGCGAGAAAATAACAATTCCGAACGAAGCTGAGTTTGAGGTGTTCAATAGAACTCTTCCTACCATGCCGCCGGAATGGTATAAGCCTTACGAAGAAACCGTAAGGGGAGTACCACCTATGCCCGCTATTGGTTCTGGTTACAGATTCCATGTGACTGGTCTTACCCATGATGTAAATGGATTTCCTACTTCACGTCCTGATGAAGTCCGTGAGCTCAATGAACGGTTGTTCCGCAAAATTGATCAATTTCTGCACGATGTTCAGATTGTCGAGGAAATTGATACCGAGGATGCCGAGGTTGCAGTCATTGCATACGGAACTGTTGCTCGTTCAGCTGAACTTGCTGTTAAGCAGGCTCGCGATCTGGGAGTTAAAGCCGGACTTTTGAAGCTTAAAACACTCTTCCCATATCCTCGCAAGGCTACTGAAAAGCTTATGTACAGAGCGAAGACCATTATCGTTCCAGAAATGAATATGGGACAGATTTCCAGAGAAGTGAAAAGAGTAAATAATGGTCAGGTAAGTGTGCGGACCATTAATAAAGTTGACGGGCAGATCATTACACCCGCCGAAATCCTCAAAGTCTTAACACGGGTATAGCCATGGCAGATATTAAAGGAACACAACTTATTCACGAGTATCTGAGGCATAACAAGAAGTTTCCCCATGTTTTCTGCTCAGGTTGCGGACATGGAATCGTACTTGGCTCGCTAATCAGAAGTATTCATGGACTCGGGCTTTCTAAAGATGATGTCTGTATCGTAGCCGGTATCGGATGTTCAGGAAGACTCGCAGCCTATGTTGATTTTAACACGGTTCATACCTGCCACGGCAGAGCGTTAACTTTTGCCACAGGCATTAAGATGGCTAAGCCGGGTATGCATGTTATCGTGGTTATGGGCGATGGTGATTCAATGGCTATCGGCGGTAATCACCTTATTCACGCTGCGCGTAGAAATATTGGTGTTACGGCTCTTATCCTTAATAATAATATTTACGGGATGACCGGTGGACAGTGTTCTCCGACCACTCCTGCAGGTGCAAATACTCAGACCACTCCAATGGGACAGATGGAACAGAGCTTCGACTGTGTTGAACTTTGTACTGCCGCCGGAGCTAACTTTGTTGCCAGAGGATCCGTTTTCCATGTGAAGAGATTAGACTCGATGATCATGGAAGGTATCAAGAATCCTGGCTTCGGAGTTGTTGAGATTATGACTCCGTGCTTTACGCAGTATGGTCGTAAAAACGGGTTTAAGTCTCCTGTTGAAATGTTCCATGCCCTTAAGAAGAATGTTGTGAAGCGGGAACGCTTCGATGAAATTCCTGAGGCAGATCGTGGAGAGAAGGTTCCATCCGGTATTTTTGTACAAAAAGATACGCCGGGCTTGGAAGAAAAGTTCTATGAAATGGCCGCAAGGTGTCAGGGAGGAAAGTAATGAAAAATCAACACTTAGATAGATTTGAAATACGTCTTTCCGGTCTTGGCGGTCAGGGTATTTTGACTCTCGGTAAAGTTATGGGCTCAGGCCTTGCGCTTGGCCAAGGGTACAATGTAACTCAGACTCAAAGTTACGGACCAGAAGCTCGCGGCGGGGCAAGCCGTTCTGATTTAGTGATAAGTTCTGAAAAGATCAGTTATCCTAAAGCAGAATCTGTGGACCTGCTTATCGCTCTGAGTCAGGAAGCGTGTAATATGTATTACCGTAATTTGAAACCAGGCGGATTGCTTTTGATTGAGAGTGAGCTAGTAAAACAGCCTCCGGTAAATAATTTCCTAGGGCTACCTTTTACTTCTCTTGCGAAGGATAAAATTGGTTTAGTACAGGCTATGAACACAATTGTTCTTGGCGCGGCTACTTATCTTCTTCCTTTTGCTCAGCAAAAGGTCATTCGCAAGAATCTTGAACAAATTCTTCCAGCAAAAATTGTTGAGATTAATGTAAAAGCATTTAATCTTGGATACAAGGAAGCGAAGAAGAATTTCGGTGATCCGGAAGAGTTATGGAAAGCAAATTCAGTTGTAGTTCCTGATGAAGATACGGATTATGATTCAATTTAGCAGTCAAAAATAGCAACGATTAAAGGCCTTTCGATTACTTTAAGTCGGAAGGCCTTACTCTTTTTCTCTTACGACTTTTCTTTTCACTCTCACTTGCTGGCTGAATGATTACTTCGTCTATTGGTATGTCGAATTTAAATAGAGAGTCTGCAACTCTATTAAATTCTTCAACAACTTCGCGCTGAATATCTGTAAGATTTAGAAGGTCCCATCTTTCGCATAGCTCCTGCGGCTCTCTTGCTCCATCTCTTGCCTTAATGACAGCAATACTACGTTCTCCCAGCGGAATGAATGTCGTCCTGACTAGGTGGCAATCTACGTGGGCTGTAAAGCACAGCACATCATCAGACTCACTTAAGCAATCTCCAACGGAGACAGCATTCCATTCCCCAAGTTCAGGAGGTTCTACATTTGATTTTCGGTTAAGAAGAACAGTAATTACTGCGGTTCCATTGCTATTGCCAAATAAGTACCTCTGCTGTGTGATGGAAAGAAAACTTCGCTCGCTGCTGCCATCGTACTCTAAAGCAGGCGAGACAGATATCCTGTTCTCTGTTGTAATATACTTAGAATCGAATGGAACAACAAAAGGCTGCCCTGAAATATTTTTTTCAGAACAGCCCCCAATTGCAATAATAAGCAGAATGCCAAGAATGGCGATAAAGATAGGAGATAATCCTGTCTGTCTGCTGATTTTTAAGTTCATTTATTTAGACTTTCTAGCACCGGCATATTTTTTTACGTCAATGTTATACTTTTTAACTTTGTAGTTAACTATGCGGTAGCTGACTCTGAGATCTCTAGCAGCCTGCAGCATGTTGCCGCGAGCCTTTTTGAGGGAGTCTACAAGAAGCTCCTGCTCAAACTTGGCTACAGCTTCCCCGAAAGACAAAGATGTGTCTGTTGCAGTGCTTTCAGCCGTCTGCAAAGTCGGAGGAAGATGATAAGTACGTATTACTTCTTCTTCACAAATGAGCACCGCCCTTTCAAGGCAGTTTTTTAGCTCACGAACGTTTCCAGGCCAGTGGTATTGAGTGAAAAGGTCAATGGCCGGACTTGAAATTCTTTTAATATTTTTGTCATATTCGCTTGAAAAGCTTTCAAGGAACTGTTCAGCGAGAGGAAGAATATCCTCGCGTCTTTCGCGAAGAGCAGGGATAAATATTGGGAACACGTTGACTCTGTAAAATAAGTCTTCTCTGAACTTGCCTTCGCGGAGTAATTTTTCAAGAGGCTGATGAGTCGCGCAAATAAGGCGAACATCAACTGTTATCGGTTGTTCAGAACCCACTCTCTGAATTTCTTTTTCCTGAATAGCTCTAAGCACTTTGGCCTGAGCATCCATTGAAAGTTCGCCAATTTCATCTAGAAATAAGGTTCCGTTGTTGGCGACTTCAAACAGCCCGCGCTTATTTTGGTAAGCACCTGTGAAAGCTCCTTTCTGGTGTCCGAAGAGTTCGCTTTCAACTAGCTCAGAGGGAAGGGCCGCACAGTTTAGCTTAACAAGAGGCTTTTCTCTGCGTGGACTACATGCGTGGATCGCTTCAGCGAGTAGTTCTTTACCAGTTCCTGATTCACCGCGAAGAAGTGCTGTAGCTCTGCTCGGTCCAACTTGTCTGGCTTGTCTGAGAACTTGTCTGATGCTTTTGGATGTAGCAACAAAGTTAGCTGGCGGAGGAACTTCTGCTCCACCACCGGGGAAGGACCCCTGACTCAGCATTTGAGCTTGAAGGGCCATTTCTTCCTGAAGGCGCAAGACTTGATTGGAAATTAAGGCTGCTATAACTTCAAGAAATTGTGTGTGCTCAAGTAGGTTATCCATTGGTTGAATCGGTGAGTCTACACTGATTGTTCCAAGGACATCTTTTTCATTATTTGCACTTGTTTTAATAATTGGCACACAGATGAATGAAAGAGATTTCAGTTCTTCGTCTGATCTCCCGAAAGCTTTATTTAAAAAATCACTATTGTCAGACATGCGCGGAATAATGACAGACTTGCCTGTTTCATAAACTCTGCCGACCACCCCTTTACCGGGTGAGTATGTAACGTGATCTATCTTTGCCGGGCTGTGAGTTATCGAAAGTTTCAGTCTTTCCGATTTCGGGTCCATAATGGCCAGAAATGCGCGTTCGAAGTGGAGGTCTTTGGCTAGAACCTTTAGAATCGCGTTCAGGCTTGGCTCTAAATCATTATGCGGAGCAATAGAATCGAGAATTTCATTCAGAGTTGATAAATAAATGTTTTCCGCTTTGTCAGACTGTCCAGTAATGCTCATGTTTTTTGCTCGTGCCGCCCTGGCTGGGTTAGTTTACAGCTTTTTCGAATTGTCGCCTAAGTGAGGGGGACTTGTTCGTGGTTTCGGCCTAAATTTTCAGTTGTCTTAAGGCTATTGAAAAGTCGACAGCCGCAAGGTTCATTGCGGCTGTCGAAATGTTAATTATTTTGAGATTGCGTCCACCCCTAATTGCAGGGCTTTAAGGTTGATGTCCGCGATTTTAGGTTTCATTACAGATTTAATAGTTTCTGCAAGTTCTTCCGGTTTCAGAGGAATAAGTCCGGTGGCACAGAGTGCTCCGAGAAGCGCAATGTTCCCGCTCTGGATTGCTCCAGCTTCGAGTCCTAGGCTCTGACAAGGAAGGAAGTATGCTTTGCTCGCGCATGCATTAACTTTACCCTTGATCAATTCCAAAGGAGTTTGTTCGGCTTTACCTGTAGAAACGCTAAGAGGTGAAATGTATTCAGTACTTGAAAGAACAATTCCATTAGGTTTTAGGTAAGGTAGTGCTCGAAGTGTTTCAAGCGGTTCAAAGCCGAGAATAATGTCAGCTTCGCCGTGTGCTATTTTGGGAGAAGCCATTCCTATAAGAATAGCGGACTCAACAACACCACCGCGTTGTGCCATGCCGTGAATTTCTCCGGCGGTTAAATCAGTACCGCTGTCAAGAATTGCTTGTGCGAGGAGATTTGTTGCAGTCAGGGTTCCCTGTCCGCCAACTCCAGTCATGAAGATACGCAAGCGTGTACTCATTAGCTGCTCCTCTTTCTGGCTTTAATGTCTTTGGTCAGTTGCAGGCAGAGCATACAGCCGGAACAAAGAATTTCATTAATCTTGACGCCGTCCGCACTTTTTTCAAATGCAGGACACGCAATTTCTTCCATGCAGCGGATAACATCGTCGCTCTGGTTAGCAACATATGCAGTCTGACCGGGCTTTTTGCCGAGCGCTCTTTTTGCAAATAGCGGGCAAGGATCTTTAGCAATCAAGACTCTTACGCCCTTGATAGCTTTAAGTTCTTCTAGAGCCTTGGTCATAGCCTTCTGATTAAGAGGGCTTACAGTACGAACATCATTTACGCCGCAACCTTTGACTATTGCTTCAATGCTTACCTGAGCTGGATTAGAGCCGATAAGTGTTGTCTCAACACCGGGATTAGGCTGGTGACCTGTCATGGCAGTAGTGCTGTTATCAAGGATAACAAGCAGAATGTCATGCTGGTTGAATACTGCATTAATCAATCCGGTGATACCGGAATGGAAGAATGTAGAGTCGCCGATGAATCCGAGTGTAGTCTGTCCTGCTGCTCTAGAAATTCCAGATCCTGCGGAAATAGAAGATCCCATGCAAAGCAGAAAGTCTGCTGCATTAAGCGGAGGCAGAATTCCGAGTGTGTAACACCCGATATCTGATGAGCATATAGCGTCAGGTCCGAATACCTTTTTAGCTGCGTGGTATGCTGCACGGTGCGGGCAACCAGCACAAAGGTTCGGAGGTCTCACTGGTAGACCTTCTTCAGTTTCGCAAAGTGCAACTTTATCTTGTTTTAGTCCCAGAACTTCATGCATTACTGCAGAAACATTACCTGTGGAGTATTCTCCGTTCATGGGCAGGTTTATATTGTCTTTGCCAATTACTTCAATTGAAATTGAATTCTTCTGAGCGAGAACTCTAATTTCATTTTCAATGAATGGCTCAAGTTCTTCAAGTATGAGAACTTTTTCAACGGATGAAATAAAGTCAGTGACCATCTTTTCAGGAAGCGGGTAAGAGAATCCAAGGTCAAGAACTTTGAATTTGTCAGCTAAACCTGAATCTGCAAGCGCATCACTTAGATATGCTCTACATATTCCTGCTGCTACGATACCTACTTTACCGTTGCCAGTAACTTTATTGTATTCTGATTTCTCTGCAAGCTCGCGCATTTCTTCCAGCTTTTTGAGCAGGGCAACATGCATTGGGCGGGCGAATGCAGGAATCGGAACATATTTAGATGGATTTTTTTTGAATCCAGCTGCGGGAGCAAGCTTTGCGATAGGACCGAATTCTACTGGTCCACGCAGATGGTTAACTCTTGTGGTTGTTCTGAGCAGAATAGGAGTAGACGTTTCGCGTGACATATTAAGAGCGTCGCGAGTCATGTCTTTTGCTTCCTGCGCAGTAGATGGCTCAAAACAGGGCATTCCTGCTAAGCGTGCGTAGTAGCGGTTATCCTGTTCATTCTGACTTGAATGACAGCCCGGATCGTCTGCGGAAAGCAGAACCATACCTCCGGGGGTACCAATGTAAGCAAGGGTCATGAGCGGATCGGCCGCAACATTGACACCAACATGCTTCATAGTTGTCAGAGTCATAGCTCCGGCAAGAGTTGCTCCGCCTCCAACTTCAAGTGCGACTTTTTCATTTACTGAATATTCAAATGAAAAGTCGCCTTCTTTGGAGAGGCGAAAGAACGTATCAGGTACTTCCGATGAAGGTGTACCCGGATAACAAGTCACAACCTGAACACCCGCCTCGAGTGCTCCTCTGACAATAGCTTCATTGCCGAGCAGCAGCTTTTTCTGGCCTGGGTTATCTGCGAGAAGTGGTTGAGCCATTTATGCGCTCCTTATTATTAAAGTTTAGCCTTAAGTTCTTTTATTTTGCTCTCGAAATAGAGCTTCTGTGCAGGATTGTTGGTAAGCAAACCCTGGTAAGCCTGTATTGCAAGTTGGGTATTGCCAGATTTGTCAGCAGCCTGAGCAAGTAATCTGTCAATGGTGCTTCCAAAAGTGTCACCGGAAGTGTTTTTGAGTGCAGTTAAGATTTTAACCGCTTCTTCTGGTTTGTCAGCAAGAATCAGACATTTTGCCTGACCGATAGAAGCAACAGGAGCCATAGCGTCGTTGCCTTTTGCAATTTCAGCCCAGACAGCTTCAGCCTTCATGAATTTAGAATCATCCATCCATGCTTTAGCAAGAGCCAATTCCACAGCTGGTTTCATCTCAGCAGGGGCCGTAGCTAAGAATGTCGCAAGTTCTTCGGCCTTTTTAGTGCCGCTATACTTGATTAAAATTGCTCCAAGTTCACTTTGAGCTTTTAATTTATTCTGCTCCTGCGTGTACTGGTAACCTGATGCTCCAGCTGCAATTACAAGAATTGCTACAATCCCAATCACGATCATCTTTCCATTAGTAATGAGAAAGTCGAGAAGAGGGTGAATACTTTCGGGGGCAGCTTCCTGCACCTGGTCCAGAATGTCGTGTGTGGTCTGTTTGTTATCTTCCATATTAAAGAAGAGCCTCCAAGATATTGATGGATTTTGCACAAAGTTAAGTGCGCTTTATAAAGTAGTCTGACAAAAAGGTCAAAACCGAATTTTAAAGTTAAGCCCCTGTAAAGTCAGATAAAATATGAAAGTGCCTGAAAAAGATTACAAAAAAAGTAAAAAATAATATGATTTTGTTCGGTGTATATGCCGAAAAAAGCAATACATACGTAATTGGTAGTTGACTTTTTTGCAATATCCTTAGTAGCCCAAATTGATCGATTGGTGGATAATAAGCAAATTTAGCTAATATATGTTGATTGAAGGTGGTTCAAAATGAGTTTGTCAGAAGATATGAAAGAAGTAGCTTTTAAGGCTAAAAAGGCAGCGCGCAAAATTTCATGTGCGGATGGTTCAACTAGAAACGGTGTGATATTAAAGCTTGCTTCATTGTTAGATCAAGAAAAAGAATTCATCTTTGCGGAAAATCGTAAAGACCTCGATGCTGCGAAAGCTCGCGGGCTTGATAGTGCCCGCATGCAGCGGCTTGAAATATCTCCAGCAGTCCTTAAATATATGATTCAGGGATGTAATGAAGTTGCCGCGCAAACTGATCCTGTCGGCGAAATTGAGAAAATGGAAAGACGCCCCAGCGGAATTCTAGTTGGTAAAATGCGTATACCTCTCGGTGTCATTATGATGATTTTCGAATCCCGTCCTAATGTTACTGTCGATGCTGCTGTGCTTTGTATGAAAGCTGGTAATTCAATTATTCTCAGGGGTGGATCGGAAGCAATTCATTCTAATTTGGCGCTGGCGTCGCTCATACATAAAGCTCTTGAAAGCCATGATCTACCAGCCGCGACGGCTCAGGTGGTTGCCGTTACAGACCGCGAGGCTGTTAGTGCATTGCTTAAACTTGACGAATATATTGATGTTGTCATTCCGCGTGGCGGAGAAGGGCTTATTCGCGCTGTTGTTGATCAGGCTACTATGCCTGTTCTCAAACATTACAAAGGCGTGTGTCACATTTTCGTTGATAAATATGCCGACGTTGCAAAGGCCGTTGATGTCGTAAAGAATTCCAAAACTCAGAAGCCCGGAGTTTGTAATGCTCTTGAGGGCGTGCTGGTTCATGAAGATATTGCCAAAGATTTTCTGCCAGCTATGGCAACTATTCTGGGACCGACTGTGCAGTTCAGGGCTTGTCCACGCTCCATGTCTATGCTTGGAAAGAGTGCCATCGCAGCTACTATTGACGATTTCGGCTATGAATTCCTTGATTTGATACTTACTGTTAAGGTAGTTTCAAGTCAGGATGAAGCTCAGGACTACATGGCTCGTTACGGCTCAAACCACACCGAAGTTATTCTGACTAAGGATCATGAACGCGCCATGCGCTTTGTTCGAGAAGTTGACGCTTCTATGGTCGGGGTGAACTGCTCCACAAGATTTAATGATGGTGGACAGCTTGGACTTGGTGCGGAGATCGGAATATCTACATCGAAGCTTCATTCATACGGACCAATGGGTGCGACAGAACTGACAAGTACTAAATTTGTTTCGCTTGGCAACTGGGAAGTACGGAATTAAATAGCGCTGTACTCAAAATGACGATTAGTTCGCAAACTAATTTGCTAGTTAAAATTGATTAAGATATAAATCCCGGTGAGACCTTTTTTGCGCTCACCGGGAATTTTTTGAGGTTGTACTTTATGAAAATCGGGTTATTCGGAGGTAGTTTTAATCCTGTTCACAATACTCACATGGACGTTGCGTCCGGTGTTGTGAAACGACTTGGGCTAGATCTGGTGTTGTTTGTTCCGGCGGGTAATCCGTATCATAAAAAGCGCGGGACCATGCTTCCGGCTGAGCTTCGTTTAGAAATGCTTCATAAGGCGATAGACGGTTTTGAAGAACTTGGGGTCAGCGATATAGACATGGTTGCCGATGGTCCCACTTACACCGTACATACTCTGACTGAGGCCGCAAAACGTTATCCCGATGACGAGCTATTTTTTATCATGGGGCAGGATGCGTTTAATTCTTTTGTTTGCTGGAAAGACTGGGAGCAAATTCCACTTCTTGCAAATATTATCGCTGTCAGCCGTCCTAAAGCGGATGATGGAGATATGCGCGCTCTGCTTCGGTCCGTTTTTGAAGGTATTGTAAATATTTCTGACAATGTATGGAAAGTCGAGGGTGGCAAGTCAATTTACATAATCGATGATTTCGATTTCAGAATCAGCTCTACATTCGTTCGCGAGACGTGGGAGGCTGGGAAAGATGTTGCTCCTCATGTTCCTGCCGCTGTGGCCACTTTCATCAAAGAGCATGAAGAAGAGCTTAAGAAATATTGGCTTTAATCAGGTTGGGTGTTTATCCGTTGCCCACTATCCGTTTAATATTTCCCGCATGACATCTTCGGTTTTTACCTTTTTCAAACATTCCTGATTCTTTTCGCAATTGCTTTTCCCGTGAAGTGAACAGGGGCGGCAATCCATGTCTGATTCTAGTATTACGTCTTTTTCGCCAGCCGGGTAAAAGCCCCACGCCTTCGAAGTCGGGCCGAACATGGCGATGACAGGCGTTCCGACGCCGGAGGAAAGGTGCATTGGGCCTGAATCACCCGTTACCAGAAATTTAGCTTCACGAAGCAGTGCGCAGGTTTGCCTGAGTGATAGCTTATTCGTGAAATTCCATTCAGATTTAGTTACAGCGAGATTGAACTTATCCTTGCCTATCACCGCCCACTGAATGTCTTGTTCATCCAGCTTTTTGATAAGATCAAGCCAGTAGTCACGCGGCCACGATTTGTCTGGATGTGTCGCGTAAGGGTGGAGTGCAATGAAATTTTTATTTAAATTATGATCATTCATTAGTGAAGACGCTTCGGATTTTTCCGCATCAGTTAGATGAATGCGGGGGAGAAGTTCTTTAGAATCAGGGAGTTCTTTTTCGGTTGCGGAGGCATAGCGGACCGTGACCCTTGTATCTTCCAGTTTCTTTTCAAGCGATCCTGAGCGGGTCAATTTAAATAGTCTGCGTTCGATGCTGAATTTCTTGTAGCGCGAAACAGGGCCACGCCAGCGCATTGCGAGAATCCTCGAGCGTAAGGTTGAGTGTAGATCTATCAATTCACAACCGGCGTAACGTTTTGCAATCTCGCCAGCTTTAACGATCCATGCAAGATCCCCGAGGTCTTCTTTATCGAGGGATATAATCTCAGTTACGTGGGGATTGTTCTCAAGAGGAGCGGCGTATTGCTGTTTTGTGACAACGGTGAAGGTCCAGCCATATTTTTTTGACCAGAATTCTATGACGCCAGTAGTCAGAACAAGGTCGCCAAGTGCGCTGAGTCTGAAAATTATTTTATGTTGTGTTTCGTAAAGATTCATTATCGCGCTATCTTAGTTGTGAAGTGTAAAAGGTCAATGTAAATTTTTAGGTCGTTTTATTTTGCTTATTTTGAATTTCCGGCACAGTCATGAAATTGTATTTTAGATGTGAATAATACTCCAATATTGTGGGGTGTTCAGGCTTTTAGAAGCTTTTCTATTTCTATTGCGTCTGTATTGTCCTTCTGATACTTTAGACTCATCAGATTTGTTGATGATCACTGCTTTTTATAACTTTAACAAAAAACTTAATGCTGGAATTAATACTTGCCGTGGGGTTAGCTACCCTAATATCTGCTTACTGTTCTGTTAGTGAAGCTGTTTTCTACTCTTTTCCATGGAGCAGAATTGAACGTCTCCGTAAGGAAGGTCATAAGTCAGGACAAATCCTGCATAACCTTCGCTCGAACGTAGAAAAGCCCATAACAGCCATACTTACTTTAAATACCGTCGCAAATACTGCCGGGGCATCTGTTGCAGGTGCTGCGTGGTCTAATGTGTATGGAATTGAAACTTTGCCGTGGTTTGTGGCTGGTTTCACTCTTATAATCTTAATATTTTCTGAAATACTTCCCAAAACCTTAGGTGTTGTTTACAGCGATACCTTAGGGAAGATGCTTGCGCGTCCTCTCGAGATTATGGTTTGGGTGTTTTTCCCAGTCATTTGGGTCTGCGGTTTTCTTTCCCGTCTTGTTAGCCGGGGCAGCAAAGTCCCCGAGGTGACGGAAGAAGATATCAGCGCAATGGTTAGCTTAACTAGACAATCCGGGGCTATTAAACCTTACGAAGCCCTCTCAATTGCTAACATTTTATCGTTGGACGATAAAATTGTTGAGCAAATTATGACCCCCCGGACAGTCGTGTTTTCGCTACCGGTTGATATGACGGTTGCCGAGGCGCATGCCAAATACAGCGCATGGCCGCACAGCCGGATACCCGTTTATGCAGGTGATGATACTGAAGAAATTGTTGGTGTTATTTACAGACGTTTTGTTTTCGAAGCGCTCGCAGATGACCAACATGACGTCAAGCTTTCAAGCTTGATGAAACCTGTAAGGTTTGTTCTTGAGAACATAACCTTGGACAAGCTGCTGGTAAGATTCCTTGAAAGTCGTATGCATCTTTTTGTGGTGCTCGATGAATACGGAGGAATGTCCGGCGTTGTTACTCTTGAAGATGTGATGGAAGAAATACTCGGCAGCGAGATCGTGGACGAGACCGATCAGGTCGTTGATATGCGCGAACTTGCCCGCCTGAGACGTGAAGAACTTGTCGTTAAGCGTGATAAAAAGAGCGCTGGCGTTTGAAATATTATGGAGAATTAAAATGGCCAAAAAAAGTGGAAAGGGCGTATATATTGCAGCCTTATTCCTTTTTCTGGGTGGATTAGGATGGCTTATATATTCAGGACTTTCTCAGGATAGTGTATACTTTCTGAACGTGTCTGAAGCTCTTGCTATGGATGAAAGCCAGCTCAGTCAATCAAGACTATTCGGTAAAGTCGGACCACAGAATATTAAGGTAATTGATGGTGGCCTCGGAGTTACTTTTGATCTTGCAGATCAGAAGGACCCTTCCCAGACTATCCGCGTCAGTTATCGTGGTGCGGTTCCTGATACCTTTAAAGCTGATGTGGAAGTTATTCTTGAAGGCGCTTTTGTTGACGGGAATAAGTCTTTCAAAGCAAATTCACTGATTACCAAGTGTCCATCGAAGTATGAAAAGGAAAGCCGCGAAGGCTAGCTATATTTGCGAAATTATCCTGCCAGGTTGTCAAAACCTGTGCAGGACTTTTCATGTCTAAATTTTGAATTAATCTGGCCGTTTATGGAGTTGACATAAAATGCAAATTGTTGCCAATCTGATGCTTTTACTTGCACTTTTAGCCGCCCTCGGTGCAGGTGCTTATGCGTGTTTGTCTCTATTGACAGGCAGGCGCAACGTACTTGTTTTATTGGACCGTGCTAATTTAGTTGTTGCAGGTCTTATAACGCTCGCAAGTGTAATTTTGACAGTAGCTCTTCTTAGTCGCGACTATTCTTATATGTATGTCTACGAGCATGTAGATAATACATTGCCGCTTTTATATACAATTACATCCTTTTGGGCTGGAGCTGAAGGTTCTTTGCTTTTCTGGATTTTATCAATCTCCATAATGGGTGTTGTTTTTTCAAGGTTTAGTCTTTTCAAAGAATTTTCTGAAAAAACACGTTTATATTATTGGCTCCTTTACATGCTCGTACAGGCATTTTTCCTTTTGCTTGTTACTTGTTGGTCCAGTCCTTTTATGGAGCTAGTCCCTGTTCCGCTAAACGGTAGAGGGCTTAACCCACTACTTAGAAATCCGGGCATGATTTTTCATCCGCCACTCCTTTTCTTGGGATATGCAGGCTTCACTAGTCCTGCCATGCTTGCTCTTGCTGCTTTTATTTGCGGCGAAGCAAAATCGTGGGTCAAGTTTTGTCGTAACTGGAATATCCTTTCATGGGTTTTCCTTACAGCGGGAATCATTCTCGGCGGCTGGTGGTCGTACATGGAGCTTGGCTGGGGTGGTTACTGGGCATGGGATCCAGTAGAAAATGCTTCACTCATTCCGTGGCTCAGCGCTACTGCTTTCATGCACACCGCAATCATTGAGTTTAAGAGAAAAGCTTTACAGAAAACTAATGTTTTCCTGATGAGCTTGACCTTCTTGCTTTGTATTTTCGGAACATATTTGGTTCGTAGTGGAGTTGTTCAGTCCCTTCACGCCTTTGGTGAAGGAGGCGTAGGCCTTCCGCTTGCAGTGTTTATGATGGCCGCGCTCGTTTTGACCGCGATGGTTCTGGTCATTGGTAAGCGCATTGATGCAAAGAGTATTGCAGGGCTTGACAGTAGACAGGGGCTTCTTGTTGTTGCCGCATGGGCGCTTCTTGCTCTCGGACTTATTGTAGGACTTGGCACAATGTGGCCTGTCATTAGTAAAATGTGGAGTGCAAACACTGTCGGGCTAGATGCTAATTTTTACAACCGCGTCTGTCTGCCGTTGTTCTCACTGCTGATTATTATTTTTGCGGTCTGTCCTTGGTTCAGTTGGAAAGAAGGAATCAGAGATAAGCGCGGACTTGTGCTTGTTCTTGTCGCATTCTTGGCTGGCCTTGGAGTCAGTTGGATGGCAGGATTGCATCATCCGCTCGGGCTTATTACCTCTGCCGCATCCATAGCTGCTTTGGCTGGAATCGTCGGAGTATTTATTTTCCTTCCCGAGGTTCGTAAGGTTACCTCTACCATGGGGATTTACGGACTTCATTTCGGTGTTGCTTTAGTATTTCTCGGAGTGGCATGGTCCGGTCCGAATCAGATTGTCGATGAGTTTGTTCTTGCGAAGGGCGAAACTGCTCAGATCGGCGATTATACTCTGACTTATAAGACATTAACTGAAAGTCAGACTCCTGCAATCGCCAAAATAGCTTCACTTATTGAAGTTACTAAAGACGGAAAGCTCGTTGGACTTTTAAATCCTGAACGCAGACTATATCAGAATTTCCCTGAGCCATTTGCTGAGGTTTCTGTCATTCCTGGATTGATAGATGAGATTTATGGCGTATTGCTCGGGGTTGATAATACCGGCGCAGTCACGCTGAAAATCAGTGTGAATCCTTTGATCAACTGGATGTGGATCGGTGGAACGCTCATGTGCCTCTTCGGACTGATGGCATTCAGGAAGACTCGTTTAAGCTAAGGCGGCCTTAAGTGGATAGTAATGATAGTATCGCCCTTAAGGTGCGTAAAGCTGCCAAGTTTTTTGGAACTAGGCTGATATTCAAGAACGTTAGCTGTGACGTACGCAGAGGGGAGATCCTTCTTGTGGTAGGTCGTAATGGCGCTGGTAAGACTACTTTGCTAAAGATTATGGCGGGCCTTTCAAGGGCTTCTGCCGGAACTGCGGATATTCTTACTAAGCCCGAAAAGACTGCATATCTCGGACATTCAACGTTCATTTATCCCGGTCTTACAGCTTTAAATAATTTGTCCTTCTGGGCTTCAATGTACGACCTTTCTCCTTCTCGTGATGATCTTATGGGGTTACTTAAACGAGTAGGGCTTGAAAGGGCGGCGGAAGAGATGGCGGGTTCTTTTTCACGGGGAATGGCTCAGCGTCTTAATTTAGCCCGGGTTTTCCTGATTGATCCTGATCTTCTCTTTCTTGATGAACCGGGAACTGGGCTTGATAAATCGTCTCTGAAACTGCTTCGTGATGAAGTTGTTGCTTTGCGCGATCGAGGTGCTGCGATTGTCTGGATCAGCCATGATGTGAATCATGATACGACCCTTGCCGATAGAATTCTCGGGATCGCAAATAATAAGATGGAATATCTCGGGACTGCCGCTGATTTTGATCAGGATGCAGTTCTCGGAGGGTCGTCATGTTAAAACGAGGACTCACCATTGCATCGAAGGATCTAAAGCTTTCTCTTGGCGGCGGACAGGGATTGACGCAGGCAGTTCTTTTGGGACTTTTGCTAATCTTTGTTTTCAGTCTTTCACGTCCGGCAGGGCAACTTGTGGAAGCGCAAGCCGCATCAACTATATTTTGGCTCGCATCATCATTTGGGCTAGTGCTTGTTTTTAATACTTTGTTTTCAATGGAAGAAGCAAACGAAGCAAGGCTTGGTCTTTTGTCTTCTCCTGTTCCTCTTCATGCTGTCTGGTTCGGCAAAGGATTAGCTGGATTCGTCTTGCTTCTTTGTTCGCAATTAGTCTTTCTACCTGCTACGGTCGTATTTTTAGGGCAGGATTTGAAGGGCTCGTTCTCTATATTTGCTATCACTGTGCTGGCTGCTGACTGGGGACTTGTTTCTCTTGGCGCATTGCTCGGGGCAATATCTCAGGGACAAGCTGCAAGGGAATCTCTTTTATCAGTGATTCTTTTCCCGCTGCTTCTTCCTATCCTACTCGGTGCGATTCAACTGATGACTTCGGTCTTTTCTGGGGTTACGGTTCTTGATCAATCCTCGTGGATGGGGATAATTCTTTCCTCGTCTGCTTTGTTCAGCGGAGCCGGTCTTATACTTTTTCCTTTCGTATATAGTGGTGAGCAGTAAAATGTTCCTCTGTAAAAATATAACTGTATTATGGAGCATTAAATGAGTCTTGCAATTGCGGCTCTGATCACAGGCCTTGCTATTTGTGTCGGGCAGTACTTCATCTGGATGTACGCTCCAGTCGAGCAGGTTATGGGATTGGTGCAAAAGATTTTCTACATCCATATGCCAATGGCTGTATGGGCTATGCTCAGTTTTTTCGTGGTATTTGTTTTCAGTGCATTATATCTTATTAAAAGAGATATTAAATTTGATTATATTGCCGGAGCTGCCGCTGAAATAGGTGTAGTTTTCAGTGGGCTTGCTCTTATTACCGGCTCCTTATGGGGACGGGCGGCATGGAATGTATGGTGGACATGGGATCCGCGTCTGACCACGACCCTTATTATGTGGTTTGTTTATGCGGCCTACCTTGTGCTCAGAACTTCACCGATGTCTGCTGAACGCAGATCGCTGGTTTGTGCCGTTTTAGGGATTGTCGCATTTGTCGATGTTCCGCTTGTTTTTTATTCAGCTCGGCTTTGGAGAAGTGTGCATCCAGCTGTGCTTGGTGCTAAAGGTGGCGGTATGGCACCTGAAATGCTGACCACATTGATCGTCAATGTTTGTGCGTTCGGGCTTCTATGGCTGATTTTGTTGATGGTCCGTTTTCGTCAGACACGTTTGGCTGGAAAGCTTGATGCCCGGCTTGTCTGGGATAATGAATAAAATATCCGGAGTATAAATATATGACTAATGAAACTTATTTATTGATTGCTAATATTGCAGTTTGGGTCGGAATCGCAGGATATGTTGCTTTTGTTGCTTCCAAAGGGGCCGCAATGGAACGCCGTATTACCCAGATGGAGATGCTCGATAATGACAAATAAAGATGATTCCGGTTCTGCCGGAAGCAAATTTTCGCTTGGCGGGGGACAGAAAATCGTAGTCACATTGCTCGGTGTTGCTTTGTTGGTTATTTTTATTACCTCGCTTGCGTACCGCATGAATCATCCTGGTAATAAAGTTGAATTTAAGCAACAGCAGGAAGAGCCAAGTCAGGGAATGAGTCAGGAAGCTATGGGCGAAAGTATGACTGAAATTCGCAAGCTCATGGATACCATGCGTGACAATCCTGATGATATGGCTGTTCAGCTTGAGCTTGCAAACGCGTTTATGATGATTCGTGCTTATGACCGCGCGCAGGGATTCTTTGAAAAGGTAATTGCTAAGGAACCGGCAAATATCACCGCGCTTATGGGACTTGGAATGTGTTACTATCAGGGTGAGCAGTTTGAAAAGGCTGCCGGCGTTTTTGATAAAATTCTTACTGTAGATCCTGATGATTCGATGGCTCACTTTAATACTGGAATTATCAAAAAGTATTATTTGCATGCACACGAAGAAGCTGATGAACATTTTAAAAAAATTATTGCCAATCCTAAAGCTTCTGAAGACATGAGAACTCATGCCGAAGAGGAGCTTAAGAAAGAGGCACACGAAGATTAAATTAGATTAAGGGAGTTCGCTTTTACAGGGGATTCCCTTTTTTTCTTTGACCATATTTCTGTTCTTGTGTAGGTGACTGCTCACAGATAGTGCCCGTATTTTATATTGTTTTATTGCAAAAGTTTAGCGTTAAACGATTGATTAGGACTAGTTTGCTAAATTATATTCGCAAGAAGGATAGTAATATTGACATGTATGTGGAATGTTAGCTAATTTATTATTTCGAAATTTGGCTTTTATCTATCAAGAAACTATTCCTATCTTGCCGGAAGGGATGTATGTTTCCGATATTAGTTTTCAGGTTTTGGAATTTCAGGGCTGCTCAGCCTAACTGAGCTATGGTATGGATGTTCGCTAAGTATCTTAAGTTGCTTAAGCTTATCTGATAATATGCGAATTTGGTAGTCTGGGCGATTGGCCCTTAAAATTTCAGTTAAGGAGTGTATTATGAAACGTTCATTGCTAGCTCTTGCTTGCGTACTGATGTTGACCATCGGTCTCGTCGGTTGTAGCGAAGAGAAAAAAGACGAAGCACCAGCTAAACAGGACACAGCTGAGAAAGCTGCTCCAGTTGAGAAAATTATTCTTGGAGTTGCTGGCGCACACAGTGGTGACCTTGCTTCTTACGGTCTTCCTTCAGCTGAAGCTGCTAAGCTCGTAGTTGCAGCTGTTAATGCTGCTGGTGGTATCAACGGTGCTCAGGTTGAGATTATTACACAGGACGACCAGTGTAAGCCTGAATTTGCTACAAACGCAGCATTCAAATTGGTTTCTGACAAAGCAAACATTGTTCTTGGTCACATCTGCTCTGGTGCTACCAAAGCGGCTCTTCCTATCTATAAAGAATCAAACCTTGTTTGTATGTCTCCTTCCGCAACAAATCCTCCTCTGACTCAGAGTGGTGATTACCCTAACTTCTTCAGAACAATTGCTTCTGATGATGCTCAGGCTGCACTCGCTACAGATTTCGCAATGGACACACTCGGCCTTAAGACTATCGCTATAATCCATGATAAGGGTGACTACGGTAAAGGTTTTGCTGGCTTCGCTAAAAAATACATTGAAGAAAGTAGCAAAGCTAAAGTTCTTCTTTTTGAAGGCGTAACACCCGGTGCAGTTGATTATTCTGCTGTAGTTCAGAAAATTAAAGGATCTGGAGCAGATGGCGTAATCTACGGTGGTTACCATCCTGAAGCTTCTAAAATCATCACTCAGCTCCGCAAAAAGAAAATCATGATCCCATTCATCTCCGATGATGGCGTTAAAGATCAAACTTTCATTAACGTTGCCGGTAAAGCTGCTGAAGGCGTATACGCAACAGGCCCACGCGATATTACTGCAAACCCAATGTACAAAGTTGCAATGGATCAGTATAAAGCAAGCCATGATGGTGAGCCTGGTGCTTTCTTCTTTGAAGCATACTCCGCAGCTCAGGCTCTTTTGAAAGCTGTCGAACGCGCAGGATCTACCGACTACGACAAGATTGTATTTGCTCTTCGCAATGAAGAAGTTGAGACTCCTGTAGGGAAGATCAAGTTTGATTCAAAGGGTGATGCTATCGGTGTTGGTTTCTCCATGTAT
Source organism: Desulfovibrio sp. (assembly GCA_030145055.1). GTDB lineage: Bacteria > Desulfobacterota > Desulfovibrionia > Desulfovibrionales > Desulfovibrionaceae > Maridesulfovibrio. Next base: position 586,125 of record JAQYWK010000002.1, on the reverse strand, counting down.
CAGGTTAAAGACGGCGCATACGTTGAAGTTAAATAATTATAACTTTCATAGTTTATAATAAATAAAAATCGATTCAAGGGGCAGGCATCAGTCTGCTCCTTGAATCGTGATTCAGCAGGAAACTAAATGGATTATTTTCTGGAATTATTTTTCAGCGGACTTACCCGGGGAAGTATCTACGCGCTTATCGCTCTAGGATACACAATGGTTTACGGCATTATTGAGCTTATTAACTTTGCTCATGGTGAAATTTATATGATCGGTGCTTTTGTCGGACTGACTGTTGCTGGCGTACTTACCAGTTTCGGTTTTCCGGCTACGTCTATTATGGTGTTGGCCTCAATGGCTGCTATCGTATACGCGGCGGCATATGGTTATACTCTTGAAAAGATTGCCTACCGTCCACTTAGAAGCGCACCTAGGCTTTCCCCTCTGATTTCCGCAATCGGAATGTCTATTTTTCTTCAGAATTATGTAATGCTTGCTCAGACCTCAGACTTCATATCGTTCCCATCTCTTACTCCTGAGTTTGCGTTCTTAGATAAATATTCATCAACAATCGGATCCTCGGATTTCTTGATAATTGTAGTAGCAGCAGTCGTGATGGTTTTGCTTACTCTCTTTATCAAGTTCACCAGAATGGGCAAAGCCATGCGTGCTACAGCACAGAATCGTAAAATGGCTATGCTGGTTGGTGTTAACGTCGATCAGGTCATTTCCGTTACCTTTATTGTCGGCTCATCGTTGGCCGCAGTTGGTGGCGTACTGATTGCATCACACATTGGTCAGATTAACTTTTTCATCGGGTTTATCGCAGGTATCAAAGCCTTCACAGCAGCTGTTCTCGGCGGCATCGGGTCCGTTCCGGGCGCAATGCTTGGCGGACTTATCCTTGGCTGGACTGAAAGTTTCTGTACAGGGTATGTATCTAGTGACTACGAAGATGTATTCGCTTTTGCTCTACTCGTAATCATTCTGATTTTCAGACCATCAGGCTTACTTGGTAAGGCTCCGATTCAGAAGGTTTAACAGTTATTTGCTTCTTAAGTTCAGGGCGTGATTATGCGTTCTGCCGATCTAATAGATAAAAATGGATTGTTTGTAATATGGAAGGCTTGAAAAAATCTTTACTGGTATCATTGTGGTTCATGTTTTTGACTCTGCCTATTGTCGGAGTCTTCGTGAATACAATTGATGATGTTGTCATATGGCGACTGGAAAGAGTCTTATACGTTGGTATATGTACTTTCTTTTTGTCTTTTCTTTGGCGGTTTATGATTAGCAAAAAGGAAGCCGGCGCTAAGCGGGACGAAGAAACGGGAGAAGAGCAGATTTCTGCTTTTGGCAAGATTTTAGCCAACCCGTCATTTTATTATCCGCTTCTTGCCGGAGTTTTAGTTTTTGCTCTTTTGTTTCCACAATTATTCTCCATGTATCAGGTCAATATTATGATCTCAGCACTTATATATGTAGTGCTTGGGCTCGGTCTTAATATTGTTGTCGGGCTAGCCGGGCTGCTTGATCTTGGTTACGTAGCTTTTTATGCGGTAGGTGCTTACTCCTACGCGCTTATGAATTTATATTGGGGCGTTAATTTCTGGGTGGCATTACCTATCGGAGCGCTGCTTGGTGCTCTTTGTGGTATAATACTCGGTTTCCCTGTACTTAGACTTCGCGGTGACTACCTTGCTATCGTAACTCTCGGCTTTGGTGAAATTATTCGTCTGGTTCTCGAGAACTGGGGTGACTTCACACACGGTCCGAGCGGAATAGCAAATATTCCTCGTCCAGACTTTTTCGGTCTTTTCACAGGCCTCTCAAACTCAATACATTTCATGTATTACTTAATGATTGTGCTTGTTATCTTCACAATTTTCATTGTGAACAGGCTTAAAAATTCCCGCATTGGTAGAGCATGGCAGGCGCTTCGTGAAGACGAAATTGCTTGTCAGGCCATGGGTATTGATAAAGTTAAAACTAAATTGATGGCATTTTCGATTGGAGCTACATGGGCCGGATTGGTTGGAGTTGTTTTTGCCGCAAAGACATCTTTCATCAACCCAGCTAGTTTCACGTTCCTAGAATCTGCAATCATTCTCTCGATAGTTGTACTAGGTGGTATGGGATCAATTCTCGGGGTTATACTCGGTGCTTTGGTGCTCATGCTTCTTCCTGAATACCTAAGAGCTTTTTCCGAATATCGTATGCTCGTTTTCGGAGCGACAATGGTTTTGGTTATGGTCTTTAGGCCGCAGGGACTCGTTAGGGATGTGCGGAAAAAAATTGATATTGCTGCTGTCAGAAAGGCTTTAGGTGGCGCGAATGAGTAATGAAGCAAGAAAAGTACTTGAGGTTAAAGGAGTCTGCAAAGATTTCGGTGGCCTTCGAGCATTAGATGATGTTGATCTCGATGTACGCGAAGGAGAAATTGTAGCTCTTATTGGTCCAAACGGAGCAGGTAAAACTACATTTTTCAACTGCATTACGGGAATCTATACCCCGACATTCGGGGAAGTTAATATTGATCCTACTGGTGACGGCTTTAAGCGCATTAACGGCATCAAAACCAATTATGTCACTGAAATGGGAATGGCTAGAACTTTCCAGAACATTCGCTTGTTTCCATCCATGAGCGTTATTGAAAATGTAATGATCGGTTGTCACTGCCGTACTAAGGCAAGTTTTCTTGGAGCTATTTTCCGCGATCCCCGTACAAAAAAGGAAGAGCAAGAAACCATAATCAAAAGTTATGAGCTTCTTAAGGAGCTTGGCCTTGAACAATTTGCAGATGAGCTTGCTTGCAACCTGCCTTATGGTGCTCAGCGTCGTCTCGAAATTGCAAGAGCTTTAGCCACCGACCCGTTTCTACTTTTGCTTGATGAGCCTGCCGCCGGTATGAACCCGCAGGAAACGTTGGCACTTGAAGGATTGATTGTTTCCATTAAAGAGAAACACAACATTTCAGTTCTACTCATTGAGCATGATATGAAAATGGTTATGAGTCTTTCAGACCGTATATTTGTTCTTGAATATGGCCGCGAGATTGCTCACGGTACTCCGCAGGAAGTTAGCGAAAATCCTGCTGTAATCAAGGCTTATCTAGGAGAAGATCTAGATGCTTAAGCTTAAAAATGTTAATACATTCTACGGAAATATTCAGGCTCTCAGAAATATTAATATCGAAGTCGCAAAGGGTGAAATAATCACTTTGATCGGTGCCAACGGTGCCGGGAAGACAACGACTCTTATGACCATTAGCGGAGTTGTACCTCCGCGTACTGGTGAAGTTATATATGATGGTGAACCCATCCATAAGAAGAGTCCTGATAAAATAGTAAAAATGGGAATTTCTCAGGTTCCCGAAGGTCGCCTTATTTTTCCGGATCTGACAATCATGGAAAATCTCGACATGGGGGCTTTTCTCAGAAATGATTCTGCGGGGATTAAGGAAGATATGGATCATGCCTTCGAGCTTTTCCCTATCCTTTACGAACGCAGAAAACAGCTGGGCGGAAACTTGTCCGGAGGTGAGCAGCAAATGCTCGCTATCTCCAGAGCTTTAATGGCTCGTCCGAAGTTACTTCTTTTAGATGAACCTTCACTTGGACTGGCCCCGCTGATTATTAGGCAGATTTTCGAAATAGTTAAAAAAATTAATAAGGAGAGCGGTACAACCGTTTTTCTTGTTGAGCAAAATGCCAACCTTGCTCTAAAGACAGCCCATAGGGGCTATGTGATGGAGAACGGGGAGATAATACTCTCTGACACCAGTGAAAAATTGCTGGCAAATGAGGATGTAAAAAAAGCCTATTTAGGACTTTAAAGTTGACAAAAGATGGCCCTGCGGATACGCGGGGCCATCTGCTTTTTAAAAACAAGTTGGTCGAAAGACCACTTTTAACATTTGCTACTTATGGCGACCCTGTTGTATCACTCTGTGGAGAGGGAGGCAGGTGCCTTGAGAGGAATCATAAATGTAATGATTTCTCTTTTCTTTTAGATAGTAGTTCAAAATTATATGCGAGGGAAAAATGGAAAAGGTAGTTGGTCAGTCTTTGACTTTTGACGATGTTCTGCTTTTGCCTGCCTATTCGGAAGTGCTTCCCGATAAGGTGGACGTGTCCGCCAAATTAACAGAAGAGATTACTCTCGGAATACCTCTTATCAGTGCTGCAATGGACACCGTTACTGAGTCTGAAATGGCAATTTCAATGGCTCGTCATGGTGGTGTTGGTGTTGTTCACAAAAATATGAGCATTAGAGATCAGGTTCGTGAAGTAGAGAAAGTTAAAAAATCAGAGAGCGGTATGGTCACTGATCCTATTACTGTTCATCCTGAAGATACTGTTGGTAAAGCTCTCGATCTGATGGCTGAATTTAAAATTTCAGGTTTCCCTGTTGTAAAAGGTGAACACCTTGCAGGTATCATCACTAATCGTGATGTACGTTTTGTCAAAGACAGAAACACACTCGTTTCTGAAGTTATGACAAGCCGTAACCTTATTACCGTGCCTCCAGGAATTGCATCTGAAGAAGCTAAACGTCATCTTCATCAGAACCGTATTGAAAAACTTTTGGTTGTTGATGAAGATAATAGGCTTACCGGGCTTATTACCATCAAAGATATTGATAAAGTTAAACAGTATCCGTCTGCAGCAAAAGACTCACAAGGTAGATTGCGTGTTGGCGCAGCTATCGGCGTAGGTCGTGACTTTATGGAACGTAGTTCCGCTCTTGTTGATGCTGGCGTTGACTTTCTTGCTCTTGATTCTGCGCACGGCCATTCTAAAAATATTATTGATAGTGTTAGAGAACTACGCTCCTGTTTCCCTGATGTTCAGATCGTAGCAGGGAATATAGCAACTTATGATGCTGCTGTGGCTCTTGCTGAAGCTGGAGCTAATGCCGTCAAGGTTGGAATTGGACCTGGTTCAATTTGTACAACTCGCGTAGTCGCCGGTGTTGGTGTGCCTCAGATATCTGCAATCATGGAAGCTGTAAGAGCTTGTCAGGATCGTGGGGTTTGCGTCATTGCTGATGGTGGTATTAAATATTCAGGTGATGTTGTTAAGGCGCTTGCCGCTGGTGCAAACACCGTTATGATGGGTTCAATGTTTGCTGGAACCGACGAAAGTCCCGGTGAAAAAGTTCTCTATCAAGGCCGTAGTTACAAACTTTATCGCGGAATGGGGTCCATTGACGCAATGAAGCAGGGTAGCTCTGATCGTTACTTCCAGAAAAGCACAAACAAGCTTGTTCCTGAAGGAATTGTCGGGCGTGTTCCTTACAAAGGGCCTGTCTCTGAAAGTATTTACCAGATTATTGGTGGCCTTCGTTCCGGTATGGGATATGTCGGTTGTGGCTCTGTTGCTGAACTTAAGGAAAAAGCTCAGTTTACTCAGATGTCTCCAGCCGGTTTTAAAGAAAGTCACGTTCACGATGTAATCATCACAAAAGAAGCTCCCAACTATCGGGTTGATTCTTACTAATTTAAGTTAGGAGTCGTTATGAAGCATGAAAATAAAGTAATCATTCTGGACTTCGGATCCCAGTTTACTCAGCTCATCGCTCGCAGAATACGCGAGGTGGGTGTATATTCCGAAATTCATCCGTGTAATGTTGACCCTGAAAAGATTAAAGATCTAAATCCCGGAGCATTGATTCTTTCCGGTGGTCCATCATCCGTGTTTGAAGAAGATTCTCCGCAGCTTGATCCTGCATACCTTGAAATGGGTGTGCCTATTTTAGGTGTTTGTTACGGGATGCAGCTTCTTACCCATCATATGGGTGGAAAAGTTGTATCATCTGAAGATAGAGAATATGGCCGTGCTCAGTTCAACGGTAGCAGCGACTGTTCTCTTTTTGAAGGTATCGAAGGGCTTGACGATCTCACAGTATGGATGAGCCACGGTGATCGTGTACAGTCCATTCCTGAAGGATTTGAAGTTTGCGGAACTACCGAATCTATTCCTTTCGCAGCAATGGCTGACGAAAAGCGCAAAATATATGCGATGCAGTTCCATCCTGAAGTTGCTCATACTGAAAGCGGAAACACAATGATTTCCAATTTCGTATTTAAAATTGCAGGACTCAAAGCAGACTGGTCCATGTCTTCATTTGTTGAAAACAGTATTAAAGAAATGCGCGAACAGATTGGCGATGCACAGGTTGTACTCGGTCTATCCGGCGGCATTGATTCAACTGTTGTTGCGGTTCTTCTTCACAGAGCTATCGGCAAAAGATTGCATTGTATTTTCGTTGATAACGGACTGCTTCGCATGCATGAGCGTGAAGAAGTTATCGGTTTCCTCGAAGAGCATTTTGAACTCAATGTTAAGTGCGTTGACTCTGCAAGACGATTCCTTGATCAGCTTAAAGGTGTTGAAGATCCTGAAAAGAAACGCAAGCTTATCGGTTACACATTCATTGATGTTTTCGATGAAGAAGCAACTGCTCTTAAGAATGTAAAATTCCTTGCACAGGGAACTTTGTACCCTGATGTTATTGAATCAGAATCATTTAAAGGCCCCTCAGCTGTAATTAAGTCTCACCACAATGTTGGCGGACTTCCTGACGATATGGATCTTGAGCTTGTTGAACCACTTCGTGAACTTTTCAAAGACGAAGTTCGTAAAGTTGCTGTTGAACTTGGTCTTCCTGATCATATTACTTGGCGTCAGCCTTTCCCTGGTCCGGGCCTTGCTATCCGCATCCTCGGTGAAATAACTGACGAAAGACTTGAAATACTGCGCCAAGCAGACAAAATAGTTCAGCATGAACTTCATGCTACCGGCTGGTATCGTAAGATCTGGCAGGGATTTGCAGTTTTGCTTCCTCTCAAGACTGTTGGTGTTATGGGTGATAACCGCACGTATGAGCACGTAATTGCTTTACGTATGGTAGATAGCCTTGATGCTATGACAGCTGATTGGAGCCGCATTCCTAATGATATTCTAGCTCGTATGTCCAACAGGATTATTAACGAAGTTAAGGGTGTTAATAGAGTTGTTCTTGATATCTCCTCAAAACCACCTGCCACTATTGAGTGGGAGTAAATTTACTTCCGCATAAGGCGTAGAAAAAGTTTTGGAAATCAGGTACAAGAGCACAACAATTCATGAAAGAGCCTATATGGGATTCACTGTTTGAATCCCATATAGGCTTACAGCGTATTCATGTATTTTTGCAAAACGAATTTAAGGAAATAATATGTTCGGAATCGGTACAACGGAACTTATCGTCATTTTGGTTGTAGCTCTGATTATTATCGGACCTAAAAAACTTCCCGAACTCATTAAAAACCTAGGTAAAGGTTTATCTGAAGTTAAAAAGATGTCTAATGACGTCAAAAGTACTTTAGATGCAGAAGTCTCTGCTGCTGATAATGAAAGAGAAGCTAAAGAAGCACGCGAGAAAGAAGAAGCTCGCAGAAAAGCTGAAGTAGATGCTATGGATAAAGCTCGTGCGGCAGAAGCTGACGAGATTGAAGCCGATAAGCTAAAAGCTGAGAATGTTAAAGTTGAAGACAAGGCTGAAACTTTAGTTGAAACTCCTGCCGGATCCGGTTCTGAAGGTGGAAAGGCATGAGTGGGGCTGAAAAAGACTCGCGTGAAGCAGGGCAGGAAGATCTAGAAGGCAACGAAGATCTCGAGCAGTCTGACGCAAGCTCTGATGAACCGTCTGATAGCGAGAAAGATGTTGATTCAGATGATTTTGAGGATGATGAAGAAGAACCTGCACAGACTTTCCTACAGCATATGGAAGAGTTGCGCAGACGTTTTGTTCGCATCTTCATTGCTTGTGGTGTCGGATTTTTAGCTTGTTACTCTTTCGCGAAGCCTCTTTTCGGATTACTAATGGCTCCGCTTGTGGCGACTTTGCCGCCAGATTCTACTCTTATCTTTACTTCACTGCCTGAAGGGTTTGTTACTTATCTTAAAGTTTCCTTTGTGGCAGGTTTTTTTGTTGTTTCACCGTATATTTTTGCTCAGATATGGGGCTTTATCGCTCCGGGCCTTTATGTTCATGAACGTAAGTGGATGATTCCTCTTGCATTCCTGTCAGCTTGTTTCTTTGTCGGTGGAGCATTATTCGGCTATTATGTCGTATTTCCTTTCGGTTGCGAATTTTTTATGGGCTTTGCTGACGAGTTTATTCGTCCGATGCCTACACTTCGAGAGTATTTGTCATTCTCATTGAAGCTCTTATTTGCCTTCGGTGTAATTTTTGAAATGCCACTATTTATATTCTTCTTGGCACGCCTCGGGATTGTAACTCATACTTGGCTCCGTGCAAAACGTAAGTATGCAATTCTGGTTTGTTTCATATGTTCTGCCGTGTTGACTCCTCCGGATGTCATTACCCAGACTTTGATGGCTGGGCCGCTAGTTATTTTGTATGAAATTGGTATTTGGATATCATATTTCTTCGGAAAAAGAGGCGGACGTATAGAAGAGAAGGCTAAAGCAAAAGCTGCGGCAGAAGCTGAAAAAGGCGATGATGATCCTGATGATTCCGGCCCAGATGGTGGCGGAGGGGCGGCTGAAAAGCCTGCGGAAGAGAAAGCAGATACTGCAAAAAAAGAAAAGCCTGATGCTAAAAAAAATAAGTCGGATTACGACGAAGATATGATCGAAATGTAACGATGACCACTTTGGTCACCACGCCGAGGAGAGGATGGATATGCTTAAAAGATCTGCAACAATTGTCCGGACCACGAAAGAAACAGATATCGCCCTTTCATTAAATATTGACGGTGAAGGCCGTACTGATATTTCTACTGGTGTGGGATTTGCCGATCATATGCTTACCCTCATGAGTTTTTGGGCGGGATTCGATCTTGATTTGAAATGTAAGGGTGATCTCGAAATTGACAGTCACCATACATTAGAAGATATAGCGCTTGTTTTTGGGCAGGCTCTGACTGAAGCTATGGGTGATAAAAAGGGCATCAATCGTTATGGTTTTGCCAAGGTCCCCATGGATGAAGCTCTCGTGGAAGTGGTTATTGACCTTTCCGGAAGAGCATATCTGGTGTATGACGATGACATCTTGCCGGAGATTATTGCTGGTGATGAGCGTGATGTCTGGCGTGAGTTTTTTAAATCACTGGCTTTTAAAGCTGGAATGAATTTGCATATAAAGTTTGAATATGGCCGCAACGGTCATCATCTTCTTGAGGGCGCATTTAAGGCTCTAGGATTGGCATTCAGACAAGCCTTGGCTGTAGAGCGTCAAGGTGTAACTAGTACTAAAGGGAGTCTTGATTAATGAAACGGTTTATCCCTCTTTTTTTGATTTGCTTTCTAGTTATGCCAGCTTTAATTGGCTGTCAGAGCAAAAGTGAAGTTGTCAAACTTCCTCGGCCAGTAGGTACTATTGCTATTGCAGGTTTTACAAACCCGGTTTTTAACTGGGAACTTTTAGCAGGCTACCTTCCTCAGGAAGGAAAACCTATTGATAAAAAAGTTTTAGAAAAACTTGATGCGAAGATGGTAGAAATACTCGGAAAGCATGACATTACTGGCTATGCACGTCCGGCTATTACCCGTCAGTGTCAGGAAATTGAAGTTTTTGAGAACATGGGCTCAAGACGTGAAGCCGCTTTCAGCTATTGGGTGAAAGTTGGTGAGTGCATGACTTCTGATTATATTCTCGTTCCGCAGATTTTGTTTTGGCAGGATCTACGCGGTATGAAACAGGCCGATTTGAATATTCAGCCTGCTTCTGTGGTTATTGATCTTTTTCTTATTGATGTTAACAACAAGCGCATTGTCAGAAGATTTCATTATGATGAAACTCAGGAACCGTTGTCCGAAAATCTCCTTAATGCAGGAAAGTTTTTCGAACGCGGCGGCAAATGGGTGACTGGACTTGAACTTGCTGATGAAGCCCTTGAGAATGGACTTATGGAGCTCGGTTTATGATTATTTTTCCAGCTGTTGATATTAAAGACGGAGTTTGCGTTCGTCTTGCTCAGGGACAGGCTGATGCTGTTACCGTTTTTTCCAATGACCCAATAGCTCAGGCAAATTACTGGGAGAATCAGGGCGCTCGTTATCTTCATGTTATTGACCTCGATGGAGCTTTCAGTGGCATTCCTAAAAATTTTGAATTGATTAAATCTATTTGTTCTGAGCTTAGCATTCCTGTTCAGCTTGGTGGCGGAATTAGAGATATTGAAACTGCTGCGAAATACATTGAAGCCGGAGTTAAGAGATTAATTATCGGAACCATGGCTCTTGAAGAAGAAGAAATGTTTGCAGAGCTTTGTGCTCGTTTCCCCGGTCAGATAGGTGTGTCGCTTGATGCTGTTGATGGTAAGTTAAAGTCCCGCGGATGGGTTGAAGACGCTGGTATTTCCATTTATGACATCATTCCTCGCATTGAAGCGGCTGGAGCTGCATTTATTATTTACACTGATATCAGCAGGGACGGTATGGAAGTAGGTGTAAATACTTCAGGGCTTGCTGAGCTTTGCTCTAAGACCAAGCTTCCAGTTATTGCCGCTGGCGGAGTTGCTACATTAGACGATATCATTAACTTGTATCCTCTCGCTTCCAAAGGGCTTGAAGGGGCTATTTCAGGTAAAGCAATTTACACTGGTTCCCTGAACCTCGCCGAAGCTATCGAATGGCTTGATAACAATTAGGAGCCAATATGAAGACTATTGAAATTAAAGGTATGAGTTGTCAGCATTGTGTCGGTTCTGTCGACAAAGCTCTAAACTCTATCGAAGGTCTCAAAAATGTCAGCGTAAACCTCGAAAAAGCAGAAGCGACTTTTGACAAAGACGGATCTGTTGATGAAGCTAAAATCAAGGAAGTAATTTCCAAGATTGGTTTCGAACCGGGTGCTATTAAGTAAATTAGATTTATTGCTAATTTTAAAGCCCGTATTCCTAAAGGAATACGGGCTTTTTTTGTGGGATTTGGTTTTAATAGCTTACTATCTAAATTAAATCTGCTGTGGTTTGGAAAAGTCAGGCAGACTCTTTTCAAGTACGTTAGCTGCTTGGAGCATTGTGGTTTCGCCAAATGCAGGAGCCATTAGCTGTAAACCTACTGGCATATTGGTGTCTTTACCGATACCAACTGGCAAGCTCATTCCTGGCATTCCCACAAGGTTTAGAGAAATGGTGAATATGTCCATCAGGTACATCTGCAATGGATCAGCAGTTAGTTCGCCCACTGGGAAAGCCGTAGTAGGGCAGGCTGGTCCGGCAATGAGGTCGCATGACTCGAATGCTTTTTCGAAATCATTACGCATCAGGCGGCGGATCTGAGCTGCCTTGCAATAATATGCATCGTAGTAACCAGCGGAAAGAACGTATGTTCCGATGATGATTCGGCGCTGTACTTCGTCGCCGAATCCTTCGGTGCGTGATTTTGTGTAGAGGTCAATCAGCTCGTCTGCATCTTTAGATCTATGCCCGTAACGAATGCCGTCAAAGCGTGAAAGGTTTGAGCTGGCTTCAGCCATTGCGATTATGTAGTAGGTCGCGATAGCGTATTCTGTCATGGAAAGTTTGACAGGTACGGTTTTAGCGCCGAGTTCTTCTGCTTTTTTGATAGCGTTTTTACACGCTTCGGAAACTTCTTCGGAAAGTCCTTCGCCCCAGTATTCTTCCGGCAAGCCGATAGTCAGTCCTGAAAGATCTGTGCGCTCAGCAAGTGCTTCGATGTAGTTCGGTACTTCGCAGTCAACGGATGTTGAATCGCGTTTGTCGTGACCTGCGATTACATTAAGGACTCTTGCGGAGTCTTCGACAGTGCGTGTCATAGGCCCGATCTGATCAAGTGAAGAACCGTACGCGATCATTCCGTAGCGAGAGACTCTACCGTAGGTAGGTTTTACTCCAACACATCCGCAGAATGATGCAGGAAGTCTGATGGAACCACCTGTGTCTGTGCCCAGAGCCGCAAAACACTGTCCTGCTGCGATTGTAGCTCCAGATCCACCACTTGATCCTCCGGGGACTCTGCTGAGGTCATGCGGGTTACATGTGGTCTGATAAGCTGAGTTCTCAGTTGTGGAACCCATGGCGAATTCATCCATGTTCGCTTTTGCTATGATGATGGCGCCTGCTTCTTTAAGCTTAGCGACAGAAGTGGCATCATAAAAAGGAACGAAATTTTCTAGAATTTTAGAACCGCAAGTAGTCGTGATGCCTTTGGTCGCAAGGACGTCTTTAATAACTACAGGCACGCCCCATAGCGGCTTGGATGCGTCCGGGCCTAGCTTATCCATTTCTGCTGCAAGCTTGAGTGCGTTTTCGCCATCCTTAGCAAGCAAAGCTTTAATTTCAGGCTCGGTCTTTTCGATTTGATCAAGGCATGCTTTTACCGCTTCTACAGCAGTAACTTCACCCGCAATTAATAGAGAGTGTATTTCCGTGAGCGATTTTTCTATGAGTGAGGACATTTATTTAATCCGTGCAGTCTTTATGTTTGAGAAAAAGGGCAACTAAATATTTTGAGTATGCGCTATACAATTCTTGGAACTACGAAATATTGCCCGTCAGAATCAGGAGCATTTGCAAGGATCTCATCCCGAGTGTGTTCCTTGATTATAACATCTTTTCGAAGCACAGTTGTATGCTCAACAGGGCTGAACATAGGTTCAACATCTTTAGTGTCGATTTCGTTAAGCTTATCCATGTAGGAAAGAATATTATTTAGCTGACCTGCGAATAATTCTTTTTTCTTATCTGATAAATCCAGACGCGCCAGACTTGCAACCTTCGCAACTTCGTCTGTACTGAGTTTAACATCACTCATTGAAGTCTCCTTATTAATATATCTATTTGTGGCTATAATTCTCAGTCAAATAATTCTATCCGCATTTTCTTGCGGTAAATTATTGAGGTAAAAAAAGCCTATTGTTCTAGTTCTGTTTTTGCTGAATTTGCTTTTTCTAGTTCTTCCTGCGTATTCTTCCAAGCTTCTACGCGGCGAGATCTTTTCGTCTTCGCATTTGCAAGTGTCTTTTTAACAGTAGAAGCATCGATTTTTGTTTTTCCATTTTTCTCAGGTCGGAACAAGAACAGTTTTTGATGAGCCTTGCCGTCAGCTGTCCAGCTGATAGGGGCTAGGCTGAAATCGATGTGCTGTGCTTCAGCAATTCTTTCGTTAACAAGTTCTGGAGTCCAGCCTGGTGAAAACGTCCCAAGTTTGCTTGAAAACTTAATGAAGTCATAGCCCAGTGCAACCCAGAAATCTGGTCTACCGAGTCCTTCGCGTGTCATAACTTCTTTTAAGCGTCCGGCTCCATCGCTGGCTGACCACCAAGCTCCCGGAGCAATAGTTAGCTTAAGGTTCTGCGCCTCAACGTCTCTCGCGGAATTAAGAGCCTGACTCCACAGTTCCGGTCCGAGGAATAGAAGTGTGTCAGCTTCGTGAAAGAAGAAATGAGGGATAAGAAGCTGAGCCTGATGCCAAGTGTCAGGTATGAACACCGCTCCGAAATCAGTTTCAGGGAGTGGTGCGTCTTCGCCCAGGCCGTCAGCTTTATTTTCAGCCAACTTCTGCGGAGCTCTTACTAGTTTACCAACAACTTTGCCCCATTTGGGAAAATCATTAGGCGGGTATGATTCCATGCCTGTGATTTTCGCGCCACGCTCTCTAGCCATGTCCCAAAAAATTTGTGACATCTGGCGTCCAAACTTTTCCTGCGGATATAGAATGGCGAAATCTTTAATTCCCATATCATTAATCGCCAAATCAAGGGACGATCTGATTTGATCTTCGGGGCTTGAGAAAAATCTCCAAGCCTGTCTTCCTTCTTCTAAATTTCCTGGTTTAGCTAGGAATGAGAAGGTTACTTTTTCAGTGTAGGTTTCGGCCTGTTCCAGCTCTTTGAAAGCTTTAACATTAATAGGTCCGCCGAGAACTGTGTACCATGGTGGTAAGTTTTGAACCCGCTCGATCCAGTTTGCGTCTTCGGTATTAATTACCTGAACGTCAACATCAAGTCCGGCCTTGGTCAGTTCCCACTGAGCAGCGCCTGCTCCGCGAATAATCTTCCAACCGTAATCTTGAAAGCGTCCAGAAATAGGAAGTACAAGTGCAATTCCTACACGTGGAATTCCATATTGAGCCTCAAGGTCTGCAATAATCTTATTGAAACCCGGTTTATCGACAATCTGTCCACGCTGAACAATGCCGGACATCGTACGCCATGCCATTGGCCAATATTCTTTAGCTGAAGATTGTCTTGTCGCTTTTTCAAAAAGAATTAGTTCGTATGGAAATTTTAAATTATTACCTGTTGAGATGAGGGAGGAATTCTTTTCAAGTACCTGCTCGGATTTATCGCTGAGCCCTGCAATGAACCAGCGCTCCAGATCTTTTCTGTCATCATCATTGGGAGCAATAGTGTAAAGTCTTTCCAGTGCGGCCATTGAATCTTCATTCTGTTCTAGTGTTGAAAGATTTTTACCAGCTTCGGAACGAATGTCCCAGGGTAGATTTGTATCTTCCATTGTCTGAGTCAGGTGAGCGTTTAGTTGTGAAAACTTTTTAGTGGCAAGAAGTGAGTCAAAGTAATATTTTTGCCATATCTCAGAATTTAGTGCTTCTGGGGAAAGATTTTTCCACTCTGCAAGTCTCGCTTCCGCTTCGTGGTAGTGACCAGATTTATACGAGCTGATAGAAAGCCTTTCAAGTGCTATCAGATTAACATCTTTAGGAATGTCAGCACGCTCAATCAGGCGGGTATAGTAGAGTTCGCTGGCCACATAATCTCTTTTCAACCAAGCTTGATCAGCCGTTTTTACTAAATCTTTCGTAGACAACATTTGGGTAGAAACAGTTGATCCCACAGGCTGCTTTTGGAGTGAGATACAACTTGTTGTTGTGCTCAGTAACGCGGCGACCAGAACAATAGCAAATATATGGGAGAAAAGCCGAGAGGATTTCTCTTGATTCATTGATTTTTCCATGCACAGTTTGTGGCCCATGTAAGTCAATACGTCAATGGATTTGGACTTATCATGGTCTATTTAAAAAAAATCCGGCCTACTCTTTTTCAAGAGAAGGCCGGATTAAACTATACTGAGTGGATAGTCATTGCAAGTACAGGATTACTGAATATTTTAACCCATGTTGGTTTTAAACAGACTCCCGTCTTAAACAATACTAGTTTTTAACTTCGGTGTAGTCAGCGTCGACAACATCGTCGTCTGCTTTATCACCAGCTGGACCGGCTGCTCCTGCATCTGCTGCGCCTTCAGCTCCGGCATCTGCCTGGCCCTGATTAGCGTAGAGCTGTTCTGCAAGCTTGTGTGAAGCCTGTGAAAGCTCTTCGGTAGCTGCTTTGATTGCTTCTTCATCATCGCTTTCGAGGAGACCCTTAAGGGTTTCAGCTTTTGCTTCGATGTCAGTTTTAAGCTCTGCGTCTACATTGTCACCGACTTCACGAAGTGATTTTTCGGTTGTGTAGATTAAAGAGTCAGCCTGGTTGCGAGCTTCAATGAGGCCCTGCTTTTTCTTGTCATCATCAGCGTGAGCTTCAGCGTCTTTGACCATCTTCTCAATTTCATCTTCAGAAAGTCCGCTGGAAGCTGTGATCTGGATAGACTGTTCTTTGCCAGTACCCATATCTTTTGCTGCAACTTTTACGATACCGTTAGCATCGATGTCGAATGTTACTTCGATCTGAGGAACACCGCGTGGAGCTGCTGGAAGACCAGTCAGTTCGAAGCGTCCGAGAGTCATATTATCTGCAGCCATTGGGCGTTCACCCTGTAGTACATGGATGGAGACAGAAGGCTGGTTTTCAGCAGCAGTTGTGAAAACCTGGCTTTTACGACTTGGAATAGTTGTGTTTCTTTCGATAAGCTGAGTAAGAACTCCGCCCATTGTTTCGATGCCGAGAGACAGAGGAGTAACATCAAGCAGGAGGACGTCAGTAACGTCACCAGCTAGGATACCACCCTGAATGGATGCACCCATTGCAACAACTTCATCAGGGTTCACGGAACGGTTAGGCTCTTTGCCGAATAGTTCCTGAACTTTCTGCTGAACGAGAGGCATACGGGTCATACCACCGACGAGGATAACTTCGTCGATATCAGATGCTTTAAGGCCAGCATCTTTAAGAGCTTTCATACAAGGCTCTTTGGTGCGGTTAACGAGATCTTCAACAAGCTTTTCCAGCTTCGCGCGGGAAATTTTAACCATAAGGTGCTTAGGACCGTTCTGGTCAGCTGTAATGAATGGAAGGTTAACTTCAGTTTCAGTAGAAGTGGAAAGCTCTTTTTTAGCTTTTTCGCCAGCTTCTTTGAGACGCTGAAGGGCCATGCGATCCTGAGAAAGATCAATTCCGTTTTCACGCTTGAACTCAGCTACAAGATATTCAATGATGTTATGGTCAAAGTCTTCGCCGCCGAGGAATGTGTCCCCGTTGGTTGCGCGAACTTCAACAACGTTGTCGCCGACTTCAAGGATGGAGATATCAAATGTACCGCCACCGAGGTCGAAAACAGCAATTTTTTCGTTAGCTTTTTTATCAAAACCGTAAGCGAGGGAAGCTGCAGTTGGTTCGTTGATAATACGCTTAACTTCTAGTCCTGCAATACGTCCGGCATCTTTTGTTGCCTGGCGCTGAGAATCGTTAAAGTAAGCGGGAACGGTGATAACTGCTTCAGTTACTTCTTCGCCGAGGTAAGTTTCAGCATCTTTTTTGAGCTGCTGAAGGATAATCGCTGAAATTTCAGACGGGCTGTATTTTTTGCCGCCGATTTCAACCCATGCGTCTCCGCCTTTACCGTCTACTAGTTCGTAAGGGCAATGTTTAGCCCACTGTTTTACTTCAGGAGAATTTACCTGACGTCCCATGAGACGTTTGATAGCGAAAACAGTTTTTTCCGGGTTAGTTACAGACTGACGTTTCGCAATTTCACCTACGAGACGTTCTTTGTCTGTAAAACCTACAATAGAAGGTGTTGTACGTCCGCCTTCAGGGTTTGTTACGCATTTGGGGTCTTTCCCTTCCATTACGTATACACATGAGTTTGTTGTACCTAAGTCAATCCCTATAATCTTGCCCATATATTAGCTCCTTCTGATTAAAATACATTTCGTTTGCTTTATGAATTAATGCCGAAAATTTACTTGTAAAGGTCCAAGCTCATTAATTAGTCTAATTTATTAACCATGACTTTCGCAGGACGGATAATTCTGCCTTTCAGCACGTATCCTCTTTGCATTACCTGAGCAACGCACCCGTCAGTCAGTTCTGCAACCTGAGCCATTCCCATTGCTTCATGGAAGTTAGGGTCAAATTCTTCACCGGTTTTCCCTACCGCTTCCAAACCGTGCCTGGCTAAAGTTTCCAAAAATAGTTTTCTGGTCATATCTACGCCCATTACGAAATCCTTGCATGCGTCGAGATCTTTTGCATGACTCAAAGCAAGGTCAAGGTTATCCAAAATGGGTAGTAAGTCTGATAAAACACTTTCCGACGCGAACTTTTTCAATTCGTTAGTTTCGCGGGTAAGTCTTTTCTTTAAATTTTCGCTGTCAGCGAGTGCTCTTAAACGTTCGTCTTTCGCCTCTTCCATTACATCGCATGAAGGGCATACATGTTCCCGACAAAGAGCTTTTAGTTCATCTTCGCTGAGGGTAACTTCGTTCTCCACAGCTTCTTCAGCTTCGGGCGCTGAATTTTCTTCTTCGTTCATTTCCGAGTTATTTTTCTTTTCAGGCATGGATTCTCCAGTGACATGAATTAGCGGCTTACGAACCTTTAAAAAGGTCTGTCAAGCCGCGTAATTACAGAAATAAGCATCCCGATAAGCTTGTCAACATCTCAGCTTGATCAAATGCATTTATTTTTAATATTGGGCCAGTTTATATTTTAAACAGTCCATTTTCATAAATTGTTTTAATGCTCCCATTAGCGAGCGTTGCAACAACTTTCTTCTCTTCTGTGTTTACTAAGTCCCAGTGAACTTCTGATGTGTTGAAGCCGAGTGACTCCATGAAAAGTTTATCAAGCATTTCTGGGGGGCCTGCAAAAGTGCCAAGCAGTGATTGCCCCAAAGCTATATGGCAACTGCCGTTTTCGCCGCCAAAGTTTTCATCAATGATTGTCTGAGCCATAAAATGATTTACTCGCGAAATACTGGAATCAGTAAGCGAAAATTCCCCAACCCGTCTTGCACCTCCATCAACACGCAGGTGATCCAGCAAAAACTTTTCACCACTCATAGCCGTAGCGCCCACAGCAATACCATCTGCAAATTCTAAACGAACTCCGTAAATCATACGGTCCATATATAATGATGGCAAATCAGCATAATAATATCCGTTAATAGTGCGACAGTCTGGAGAGATGTAAACTTCATAGCCTGGTATATTGTCACCAGTTGCTCCCAGCCATTTTCTGTTTGGACCGGGCGAAAAGTAGAGGTCACAAAGTTCAGACTGCATTCGTATTGTTTTAATATCCATTGAGGTGAGCCAATTTGCAATTTCAGCAGTCTTGTCCGCAATTTTTTGCCATTCTTTAGCCGGATAGGGCATGTTTAGGTAGCATGCCCGCATCAATCTGTTTGTGTAGTCTTCAAGAGATAGTCCTGCTCGGTCCGCTAATGCCTTCGTTGGATAGGCACATTCGGTCCATGCGATAGAGTTGTGAATTTTCCTTTTTTCTATGCGCTGCCTGAATTGATTTGTAGATTTTTTGTTAGCTATAATTGAAAGGGGATCAACTTCCTCCATAGCTCCCACCTCCTCGGGTGCATGGATTCTTACTACCCCACGAGCTTTTTCATAAAGTTCAGCTTTGCCGGGCGGGAAGAATGTCAATTGTCCGTAACTTGAATTTATGTACAGTTCTGCTTTCATAGCAGGAGTCAGGGCTGTTTCCATTACCGGGTGAAGATGTTTCTCGATTAAAAAAGCAAACAGTGCTTCAGCTAGTGGCGCAGCATGATTGTCATATTTAATGATTATGATGTCACGATTTTTGAATTTTGCGTTAAGTTGTTTTTCAAGAGCCCATAGTAGTACTTTTGAATACTGGCGCAAATCTTCATATGGAAATATTTTTGTCATGATGTGTTTTGTGTCGGTAGTTAATTTAAACTGATGGAAGTAATCACTATAGATGTTTTGGTTAATGTAATCCACCATAAAAAAGTATAATTTAAGTTGTCAGCGTTAATAGCGATAAAAACTTAGTATAAATATGTTTGAATTTGTTGTCTTAATTATGAAAATAATTTGTCTCAGATTGACTTTCAAACTGGATGGAGGCAAAAAGAGTTTTCCGTAAGGAAAAGTGGCGAACCTTTTAAGGTTGAAAATGAATTTCAATGTCGAATGTATTATGAGGGAAGGTTATGTCTGTATCGCTTCGATCAATGCGCAAAGATCAGAGGGGTGTTGTCGTCTCTGTGAACGTCCGAGGTGAACTTGGGCGTAGGATTAGAGATATGGGACTTATTCCGGGCACCGAGTTCAGGATTGTTGGACGTGCTCCATTAAAAGATCCCGTTGCACTGCGCATGAAAGGTTTTACTCTTACACTCCGCAATAATGAAGCTGATTTCATTACTGTTGAGATTGAGGAATAAACCATGAGTGATAAATTTTTTGTAGCTGTTTCGGGACAGCCTAACTGCGGAAAGAGCACCATGTTCAATGCTCTGACCGGATCAACTGCGCGTGTTGGAAATTATCCTGGAATCACTGTCGATAGAACCGAAGGGTACTACAATAAAAATGGGTTTGAGGCTCATTTAGTAGATTTGCCCGGCACGTATTCTTTGACTTCTTATTCTATGGAAGAAGTTGTCGCGCGTGATGTTATCGTTGATGAAAAGCCTGATGTTGTTATCAATATGCTTGATGCTACATCCCTTGAGCGTAGCCTTTATTTAGCTGTTCAGTTTATGGAGATCGGCGTTCCCGTTGTTCTTGGTCTGAACATGATGGATGAGGTTAAGAAGAAGGGCATCCGCATTGACTCTGCAAAGCTTTCTAAGCTCATGGGCGTGCCTGTCATTGAGTGTATTGCTCGCCGTGGAGTTGGTGCTGATGAGTTGATGCAGGCTGTTAAGCAGGTCAAGGAAGAGACTAAGGGAAAATGGACTCCTGTAAATATTTCATACGGTCACGACCTTGATCCGGCAATTGATGAAATGACTGCCATGATCACAGAAAATGAATTCATGACTGATCGTTATGATCCGCACTGGCTGGCCGTTAAGTATCTCGAAGAAGATGAAATTGTTATTAAAAATGGTCGTTTAGCTGGGGATATGTCCGCTAAGCTTGAAGCAATAGTTAAGAATGTTTCAGACCACGTAAATAAGACTCTTAATACTTATCCTGAAGCGATTCTCGCTGATTACCGTTATGGTTTTATTAACTCGATTTTAAAGCAGGGCGTGATTAGTCGCGAAGATAATCTGCGTTTCGATGTTTCCGATAAAATTGATAATGTCCTGACTCATCGTTTTTTGGGTCCGATCATTATGTTCGCAGTCATGTATGCTATGTTTTACGTGACATTTACCTTCGGAGCATATCCGCAAGGCTGGGTTGAGGAAGCTTTCGGATGGTTGTCTTCGACCGTATCCATGATTTTACCGGACGGGCTTTTGAAGTCGATGTTAGTCTCCGGCGTTATTGACGGAGTTGGCGCGGTCATGGGGTTCACGCCTCTTATCCTCATTATGTTCGCAATGCTCGTTTTCCTCGAGGACCTCGGCTATATGGCTCGCGTGGCATACATGGTGGACCGTGTGTTCCGTATGTTCGGCCTTCATGGTATGTCTATCATGCCGTTCATTATGGCAGGAGGGTTGCCCGGAGGTTGCGCTGTTCCGGCTGTTATGACCTGCCGTACTTTACGCAGTCCTAAAGAAAGAATCGCGACAATATTAACCGCTCCATTCATGATTTGCGGCGCGAAAGCGACAGCATATATCATGTTGGTAAGCGCATTCTATCCTGAAAATGCGACCTCGGTTATGTTCTTCTTAGTACTTGTTTCATGGGCGCTTGCTCTTTGCGTAGGACGTCTATTACGCTGGACTGCCCTGAGAGGTGAGTCCACTCCATTTGTAATGGAACTGCCTCCATACAGACTTCCAACTCTTCACGGTGTGGCTATTCATACTTGGGATAGAGTTTGGCAATATATCAAAAAGGCGGGAACAGTTATCCTCGCCATTTCAATACTCATGTGGGCGCTAATGACCTTTCCGCAACTGCCTGCTGAACGCGTGGCTTCCTATGAAGCACAGCGCACACAGGTGACTGCCGAAAGTAAATCATGGGATGGCTCTGATGAATTGAAGCAGGCTGAGCTTAGCAAAAAGTTAAGTGGTATTAGTTACGCTGAAGGTGAGGAGGGGCTTAAAACTTCGTACGCAGGGCGTATGAGTGAGGCCATTGCTCCCGTCACGGATTATGCCGGATTCCCATGGCAGGCGAATATTTCCTTCATCGGCGCATTTGCCGCGAAAGAGGTGTTTGTTTCCACCATGTCCACAGCATATTCACTAGGTGACGAAGATCCTGAAAATGCAACAAGCCTGAGCGAGAAAATAGCGGCTGATCCTGAATGGACGCCCGCAGCAATCTGGTCCGTGTTTATCTTCATGTTGGTATACGTGCCATGTATGGTCACGGTTGCGGTTATCGTAAGAGAGACTAACTGGAAATGGGGATTGTTCTCCGTGTTCGGTTCACTCGGATTCGGTTATTCGCTATCAGTGTTGATTTATCAGGTTGGGACGTTCTTGGGTTACTAAGATTAGTTTATTTGATTGAATTGGAAAGCCCCGTACTGGTTACAGTGCGGGGCTTTTTTGTGGGATGTGTGATATAGCCCTGACCGAAGTCGGGGCTGCTAGAATTAGTCCGTATTAATTTCTTCGTCTTCCGGCTTGATATTTTTCTCTTCGACATCTCGTCGCTCAGGGTGGCGATCATAGTACCCTTTGATAGGTTCTACAGGAACCTGACAATTAGAACAAAGTCCGTTTTTCGGAACTCTACCTACTTCAAAAGGATGTTCACACTTAGGGCAAATTGTTCTTTCATAGTCAACAATGCGAGTGCCTGACTTAGGCCTTCTACAAAAGACGCCGTCTATTATAAAAATAATTCCTACTAAAGTCATGACCCACCGTGTGGTAATACTAAGTGGAACGCCTCTAAATGTTGGAGTGTAAGTGCTTATAAAGGGGAAGCTTGCTTCTATCGCTAATATTCCACAAACAATTACCACCATTTGATCCTGCTGAAGATTGTTTTTATATCCATTTTTCACTGTTTATTTTTATTGTTAGATGGAGACTTCTTTGAACTTCTATTGTTTGATAGCTCATTTATAGTATTACGCAAGTCTTGCTGCCCAGCTATAAGACCTCCGGCAAATCCTCCCCTGCTTGTAACTGCAGGTAACTCTCCAGAATTAAAAGCAGAGATAAAGTCTCTGGCATTTTCGACGCCAACAGTTTGCTCTATTTTATCTAATGCACGATACATTCCTTTTTCTGCGGTTTTAAGCACACTCTTGCCCGCTTTGCTAGCCCCACGAACAATTGCCTTCCCTTCCTTAAGCACAGCCTCACCCGCAGAAGCAACAGTTCTACCAATAGCAACTCCTGTGGCCGTAGTCCCAATAGCCTCGCCAGCCGCCTTACCGCCTTCAACCACAGCCTTCCCGATACCTTCAATGCTTTTTCCGCCGCGCCATCAAGGCCTGCTGCAATTGAGGAGGGGGCATTGCTCAGTTCAGAATATATTTATAAGAAATTTTTTGTTTTACAAAAAGATAGCCCCGACCGAAGTCGGGGCTATCTTTTTTCTAACTATTAATGGCTTTTATTTATTTTTTAGCCTCAGGCTGTTCAACTGTTTATAGTTCTGTTTGTTTTAAATAGTTTGGTTTAAAAAGTAATCCCAGTAGAATAGCTGTGACACCAATAAAAGCAATTCCCCACCGACAAGGCATGTTAAAGTGATATTCACCTAAACGAGTAATGGCTGTCTCTGACCATGGCATGCTCCAGCAGACCATCATTAGCCCAAAAAGAATATTTGTTATGGCGCAAAAATATGACAATGCTTTGTTCAGTCTAGAGCTTTTTACACTAATCATTTTACTTTTTCCTTGAGTTTGAAATGTTTTCAAAAATATCAGGTATTATATTCCCAACCGCTTCAGCAAGTGAGCTGGGAGACTTGGCTTCGCCATCAAAGGGGTTTAACCCTTTAACAAAGTCTAAGGTGTCCTTTGCTCCACGAGTTGTTGCGACTTTTATTGCTGCAGCTTGTGCAACATTCTCAACAATGCCACTTGCTGTAGCTCCAACTCGACCTAGAGTAGGTGCCGCCGCTACCCCTGTTGCCATCGCAATAGGTAAGACACCTGCACCAAGAGCAATACCCGAATACTTTTGCAACTCTTTATTAGTTTTTAACTCATCAACAGTCTTCCCAATAGCCTCACCAGCTGCTTTGCCGCCTTCGACAACGGCCTCTTTGATGCCTTCAATGCTTCTTTCGCCAGCACCATCTAGGCCGGTTAATATTGAAGATGCGGCATCTCCTAATGCTAATGAAACTCTAGAGTAAACATCATCATTTCCACTATTAGCAAATTTTTTCGCATCGAATTCTGATGCCCTTCTAATAGCTTCAGCCTGATCCCCCAAAGAGATTGCTATAGGGTTGCCCTTTGCGTCATAGGTGACAATGGGATTACCTTCAAAATTGTAAGCTATATCGGAAGTTTTTGTTCCATTCTGTAATAGCTGATCATTAATCTGTTTATGATAGTCATCCACACTAGAGGTAGCAAGTGTGTTTTTCGCAGGATCAGGCTTACTCTTAAAATCATCCTGCCCTGTAGTACTACGAGTAGCCGCATTCCTCAGTGCATTCAACTCATTATTAGAACCGCCCTCAGCGTCAATTCCCGGTTCACGCGATTCTCCTGCCCTAGTTTGCGCGGACACGGAATTCACTTTTTTACCATCTTTTTCTTTCGCCATATCGGCACCAGAATTACCCATAAAATCTCTCCTAACTTTTGTGATAAGCCCACATAACATGAACCTTTTTCGCGTTATTTGTGGTTAATCAGCATTGTTTAATAACGTTAGGATAGCGTTTATGCCGGACACGAATAAGCCGACTCAGGTCCGGTATGTAAAGAAAGATAATTAGGGGTAGGGGATAGCATAAGAAAAAGGCCGCAAACTCCATAATGAAGTTTGCGGCCCTAGAATGCTATTTAAACTATTAAACTATCAGATCAATTATTCTGCAAAGTAAGCCCATCCTCATCCGCATCAACTGATACAGAATGATCCTCTTGCAACCTTCCGCTGATAATTTCCTTCGCCAGCGGAGTTTCGAGATGGGTCTGGATATAGCGGCGCAGTGGTCTAGCTCCATATACCGGGTCGTAGGATGCGTGTGCGATGAAAGCTTTGGCCTTATCCGTCACTTCCATTCCCATCTTGTTTACACCTAGACGCGCTCTTAACCCGCCTAGTTGTATGTCTACGATCTGCTTTAAGTCTGCTTCTAGTAGAGGCTTAAAGAGTACTGTTTCATCGACTCTGTTCAGGAACTCAGGTCTGAAATGACCGCGCAATACGTTCATTACGCCTTCCTCAACGCCGTCTTTGAAATCACCGTTCTGTTCAATTCCTTCTAGTAGGATGTGCGAACCCAGATTAGAAGTCATGATAATGAGCGTATTCTTGCAGTCTACGGTCCGACCCTGACTGTCCGTTAACCGTCCGTCATCTAATATTTGAAGCAGGACGTTAAACACTTCAGAATGAGCCTTTTCAATTTCATCGAATAGAACAACCGAGTAGGGCTTTCTTCTGATTGCTTCGGTTAGCTGTCCACCTTCGTCATATCCGATATACCCCGGAGGCGCTCCGATAAGACGCGATACCGCATGCTTTTCCATGTACTCGGACATATCAAGGCGCACGATGTTGTCTTCGGTATCGAAGAGCGATTCTGCGAGAGCTTTACATAGTTCGGTTTTACCCACTCCGGTGGGGCCTAAGAATATGAATGAACCGATGGGGCGCGATGGGTCTTTAAGTCCCGCACGCGCTCTGATTACTGCGTCAGATACAGCGCGAACAGCATTGTCCTGACCGATGACTCTGGCGTGCAGAATCTCTTCTAAGCGAAGGAGCTTTTCTCTTTCGCCCTCGATCAGTCTGGTCACAGGAATGCCTGTCCAGCGTGCAACTATTCCTGCGATGTCATCAGGGCCTACGAATTCTTTAAGCATTCTGGTCTTGTTGGTAGAAACATCATCGCCGCCTTGAATGTCTTCTTCAATGGCTTTCAGTTTCTTTTCAAGTTCCAGAAGCACTGAGTATTTAAGCTCAGCCGCTTTGTTGTAGTCAAGGTCTCGCTCGGCCTTCTCGATTTGAATCTTTACCTGTTCGATTTGAGTTTTCAGAGCTTGCACTGTGTCGATGGAATTTTTCTCTTTTTCCCACTGCTCAAGAAGCTCAGATTGAGTGATTTTCATCTCAGTTAGAGAATCTTCGAGCTTGGAAAGGCGTTCACGAGACGCTTGGTCTTCTTCACGTCTAAGTGCTTCACGTTCAATTTCAGCCTGCAAAATCTGCCTGTTGATTTTATCCAGCTCATATGGCTGTGAATCAATCTCAGTTCTGATCATGGCAGCAGCTTCATCCATGAGGTCAATGGCCTTATCAGGAAGCTGTCTGTCTGTGATGTAGCGATGAGAAAGCGTTGCTGACTCAATTAGCGCGGCATCACTGATTCTTACCCCGTGATGAACCTCAAACCTTTCGCGGAGTCCGCGCAGGATTGATATGGTATCCTCGACTGAAGGCTCTTCGACCATAATGGTCTGGAATCGTCTTTCGAGAGCAGGGTCTTTTTCAATATATTTACGATATTCATCCGTGGTTGTTGCGCCGATACAGTGGAGTTCGCCACGTGCAAGCATCGGTTTCAGCAGATTACCTGCATCCATTGCGCCTTCGGATTTACCTGCGCCGACAATGGTGTGGATTTCATCAATGAAGATGAGAATCTGACCTTCGGATTCTTGAACTTCTTTTAATACGGCTTTTAATCGCTCCTCAAATTCACCGCGATATTTTGCGCCGGCTATAAGTGCGCCCATATCGAGCATGAATACCGTTTTGTCCTTAAGGCCTTCGGGTACATCCTGCTTAACTATGCGTTGAGCAAGCCCTTCAATAATAGCGGTTTTACCGACTCCGGCTTCACCGATCAAAATAGGGTTGTTCTTTGTACGTCTGGAAAGAATACGGACAACGCGTCTGATTTCAGAGTCACGTCCGATAACTGGGTCGAGTTTGCCTTTGCGTGCTTCTTCAACGAGGTCACGACCATATTTTTTTAGCGCATCATAAGTGGCTTCAGGGTTATCAGTCGTTACTCGCTGATTACCTCTAATGGTGGTCATTGCCCCCAGAACTTTATCTTTGGTTAGATTGAAGGATTTATTAACCCTGCCTGCGCCAGTGGAACCATGCTCATCCATGATGGCAAGATATAGGTGTTCAACACTTATGAACTCGTCGTGCATGCGCTTAGCTGCCTGTTCGGCTTCAACAATAACGCGGTTAAGTCTCTGAGTTACAAAGACCTGACCGGGCTGTGCTCCAGGACCGCTGACGCTTGGAAGCTTGTTAACTTCTTTCTGTACAGCTGACTTATATAAAGCAGGATCAATCCCGCTTTTTTCTAATATTTTGGAAACAATGCCTTTTTCCTGCTCAACTAAGGCTAGGAGCAGGTGTTCAACTTCAATTTGCTGCTGACCATTTGATATGGCTAGCGATTGAGCTTCTGCGATTGCGTCGTTGGTTTTTTTTGTGAATTTATTCGGATCCATATAGAGTCTCCTTTTATAGGTATTGCTGACTCGCCGAAAGATTCAAAACTCATTAATATTGAACGAAAAAACGCTCAACTTTACGGGGCCGGACGCATCGCTTAGACATCATCAAATAGCGAAAAATCCAGCTTTAGAGGCAGGAGTTAGAATCCTGATTATTTACTGCAAGTCGTATTGGTTACTTTAATATTTTACTGACTAAATCAGTTTGCGCATTTCTTCGATACGGGCTTCGAGCTGTTCCACACGTTCCATTAAATCTACGATAATGGAACCTCCGGCTGCGGTAATTTCAAGATCGTTGCAGAGCCTTGAAAGTTTACGCAGGCGGTATAGGTCGCGCGCTTCAAATAGGTAATGTCCGTCTGCGGTTGATGCAGGTGAAACCCATTCAAGGCTGATCAGCTCGAGAACAACTTCTTCTTCCATCCCTGTCATTTCAATTATCTGCGCAAACAACATTTTGCGCGAAGTGCTGGGAGGGGTTGCGTCTTCTCTTTTTTTGATATCCATTTGCAAAATCTCCCTTAGAATGATCTCGGGGTGAAATCTATCTTTTCGGACAGTTTTTCCCAAAGTTTTTTAACTTCATCTGAGTCGGAAGCAGGAACTTGGATCATCACACGGACAAACTGATCGCCTTTTTTAGCGCCAGCACCAAGACCGCGTCCCTTTACTCTCATTTTTTTGCCGCTTCCCATGCCTGCCGGAATGTTCATTTCGATCATACCGTCAAGGGTAGGTACTTTTACTTTAGCACCAAGGGCAGCTTCCCACGGAGCAAGCGCGAGATCTACGATGAGATTGTTTTCTTTCACCTTGTAGACAGCATGCGGCGCAAGTCTGATCTTTAGGTAAAGATCGCCTTTTGGACCGTCACTAGGACCGGGTGAACCCTGATTCGCAAGACGAATCTTCTGTCCTTCTTTAATGCCGGCTGGAATATTTACGTCCAGATTCTTTGACTGAACCATAGGATGTCCACCAGGGCCAGTTGCTCTTTCCTGTACAGAAATAGACTTTGTTCCGCCTTTGTACGCTTCTTCGAGGGTCAGAGTCAGCACTGTTTCAGAGTCCGCACCTTTTTGAGGGCGCTGCTGAAATCTTCCTCCGCCGCCACCAAATTGCTGACCGCCTCCGCCACCACCAAAAATGGTTTCGAAGAAATCACTGAAATCTCCGCCGCCGCCACCGAATCCACCGCCACCGAAGTTCATGTGCTCTTGTCCCGGAGGTGGCCTGAAATTCTGGCCGTGTTCCCAGTCAGCGCCGTACTGGTCATACATTTTGCGCTTTTTAGGATCTTTAAGAACTTCGTAGGCTTCGTTAGCTTCTTTGAACTTCTTTTCAGACTCAGCGTTATCCGGGTTCAGGTCGGGGTGGTGCTTGCGCGCCAGCTTTTTGAACGCTTTGGATATTTCCTCTTTCGAGGCGGAGCGGGCAACTCCTAAAAGTTTATAATAATCTTTATATTTTACACTCATCTCGTCATTACTCCTTAGATAATTCGCCAATTCTAGCAGAACGGCGTCACCATATCAAAGTATATCGCCATACGCTCAAGTCAAGCGGAATGATTGGATTTAGGTCGGAAAAAGTTAATATCCCTATACTGAAGGGAAGAATTCGACTTTATAAAAAGATCAAAAAAATGTGATTAGAAATCTTCATCAAGTTCGTAATCTTTTTTGGCCGGGTCATAGCAGTATTTACAGCGTCCTTTTTTTACAAAGAAGCGGACGAGAATCATCCCCGCAATGAATCCGCCAATATGTGCTCCCCAAGCTATTTCTTGAGCACTTCCTGAAATATGATTCGTAAGGCTAGAGAAGATCTGTAAGAAGAACCACAGCCCGAGGAATAGCCCTGCAGGTATTTTGAAAAATAACGGAATAATAATTATGGGGATCAGTGTTAACACCCGTCCATGTGGATAGAGCACAAAGTATGCACCCATTATTCCCGCCACTGCGCCGGAAGCTCCTATTATGGGAGTTTGTACTGTCGGTGCAAGCATGATCTGAACCCCGATGGCAACCACTCCGCAAATGGTGTAGAACATTATAAATCTAGCATGTCCCATTGCATCTTCGATG
Organism: Desulfovibrio sp.; assembly: GCA_030145055.1. Taxonomy (GTDB): domain Bacteria; phylum Desulfobacterota; class Desulfovibrionia; order Desulfovibrionales; family Desulfovibrionaceae; genus Maridesulfovibrio. Next base: position 557,125 of record JAQYWK010000002.1, on the reverse strand, counting down.
TTGTTTGCAAAAATCCAAAGCATCCACATGTTGAGGATAATGTGAATCCACCCGCTATGAAGAAACATGTAAGTGAAAAAAGGGATAGCACCGAAATTCGGATATCCAGCCGTAATGGCCCATTCCGGATTAAAGTAACGTGCTGGGACAACTCCCAGAATGTGAAAGAGTGCAAGCTTTCCCGTTGGTGAAAACAATTGCTCCACCAAGAATGTGAAAATATTTGCGACTAATATTGCCCAGAGAACATAGGGGCGAATAAGGCAAGGGACGTTGTCGCGAATGGGAATCATGCGTAGCTCGGTTGGAAAAGAAAATTCCCGCCACACAGAATGTGGCGGGAAAATAGTAAGACATATAACCTTTTGCCGAAAGCGCGGTTAGAACCTAGGTGAGAATTCTCGTATGTAAAATGGGCATTGAGCCCTAACTTATAGTATATGTTCATTCTCTCGCTATGGTTCTTGCCCAATCGCTTCAGGACTTACTTAAATAGTAACCTCTATAGGGTCGAAGTCAAGATATATTGGTCGAATTATTGTTTAGAATCTACTTTAAAAAGCTCTGCTAGGAATTTATCAAATTTAATCTCTTTTGCTTTACGTATGTCAGCTAGGATCTTTAAAGCCTTATCTGTGTTCTCTTTTAATTCTTCAATACCGGAATCATTGTTGATAACGGCTGTACAGCAATCAAGCTTGGCTTTTTCATCCCACTGCCATGAGTCGAATGTGGCTAAGGTGTCAGGGGTGAGATTTCTTTTTTCCCTAAGTTCATTGTTGCGCTTGGAAGCAGGGCATTTAATGCCGAGAACAGCATCTACTGATTTATCTGAATGCCATCCGGCTTCCAGCAGTAATGGAATCTCAGCCACGGCAATAGGGCTGCTGGCGTTATCTTTGAAAAAGTTAAATGCGTCATGCTTAACAATAGGATGCACAATGTTCATTACTTCACGGCGAACATCACTGTCCGCGCATATTGCTTCGAAAATCTTCTTTTTATCAATATTACCAGTTTCGCTTTCGGTAAACTTGTTGCCGAATCTCTGACGAATCATTTCCCAACCAGTTCCATCTTTGCTGTAAGTCTTGGCAACAGATTCATCTGCGCTGAAAACAGGAATCTTTTTTTCGGAAAGAATATCGAGAACAGTTGATTTGCCACTACATGGCATACCAATCAGTCCGACGCGCTGAACTGATCTGTTCAGGGTTTTTAGAAGATCAATAAAATCATCTGGAGGAGTCAGTGTGAAGTCCATTTTCTCATCTGTATCAGGATGATTAAATGAAAGACTGTATGCATGTAGCATTTGTCTCTGAGCCATCTTGGAAAGCGGCTTACCCTGAGTTATCCACTGGGCGTGCTGCTGTGAACCATAAACTAGATCCCCCACAAGAGGGTGACCGATGTGAGCCATATGAACTCTAATCTGATGAGTTCTGCCAGTGTAAATTTTAACTCTGACAAGAGAAGCGCGCTCAGCTGGATCAGTCCAGATTACTTCGTAGCTGGATCTAGCGTCGCGTCCACCTTTAAGAACAACTGCCATTTTAATCTTATGAGTAGGATGTCTACCTATGGGCATATTGATTTCATCGAAATCTTTTTCAGGCACGCCGTGAACTATCGCTAAGTAAGTTTTGTCCACTTCACGATCAGCAAAAGATGCGGACAGCGCAAGTCTGTCATGTTCATTCAGAGCCACCGCAATCAGGCCGGATGTGAATTTATCAAGTCTGTGTACAATGCCCGGTCGCCATTCATCCATGCCGATTATTTCTGGGAAATGGTGAATGAGTCTGTGAACAAAGGTGTCAGTGGGACAGCTTGGTGCGGGGTGAGTTGTAAGTCCTGCCGGTTTGTTAACGATAGCAATTTTGCCATCATTATATATTATATCCAGCGGTTTATCTTCAGGTATAAGGGAGCTTGCTTCAATTTCGCCTCTGAGCGTGAGTTCTTCATCCCCGATTATTTTGTAATTCGCTTTTGTGCATGTGACACCGTTAACTGCGGCCAGTCCGGCTTTTATCCAGTCTTTTGCTTTACCTCTGGATATGCCTTCTTGCTCAAGCTGGGTTCCCCAATACTTGTCCAATCTAGTATTGCGGTCGCCATATCCGGCTACTCTGGACCAAGCCTGGTTTATATCTGTATCTTCATTACTTTCATTATTGTACATGCAATTATCCGATTGTGAGTTGTAGTTTGCTAGAAACGGTTAAAACTGAGTATGGTTTATTCTTCAAGATGCCAAGCTTTGATGACTTTATGGGAAAAATAATTTAGAAAAATCTTGACCGACAAGCCCATGGGCTATAAAAACACGAAGTTTTGTCTTTGAGAAGCTTAATAACAAATAACATAATGATCAAGGAGGCCACCGTGGCGGTACATGTGGTAGACCATCCTCTGGTAAGACACAAGCTTGGACTTCTTCGTGAAAGCGATATCAGTACAAGTAGATTTCGTGATTTAGCGACAGAAATTTCAATGCTTCTAACTTATGAAGCAACAAAAGACCTAGTTACTGAACCAAAAACTATCACTGGCTGGGCTGGTGAAGTCGAAGTTGAGGCAATTAAAGGTAAAAAAATCACCGTAGTACCTATTCTTCGTGCAGGGCTTGGTATGATGGACGCTGTTCTTGACATGGTCCCGGGTGCTAGAGTTAGCGTTGTCGGTTTTTACCGCGATGAAGAAACTTTGCAGCCTGTAGAGTATTACGTCAAGCTTGCTAAGAATATTGACGAGCGTAGCGCGTTGATTCTTGACCCTATGCTTGCTACTGGCGGAACTTTGCTTGCAACCATCGAATTGCTAAAAAAAGCAGGTTGTACGGACATTAAAGGCTTGTTCCTTGTAGCCGCTCCTGAAGGGATTGAAAAAATAGTAGCTGCTCATCCTGACGTTGACATTTATACCGCATCAATTGATGAAAAATTGAATGATGCAGGATACATCCTCCCCGGCCTTGGCGATGCGGGAGATAAAATTTTCGGCACCAAATAAGGTGCCTTTTTTTTGTCACATTTTTAGGGGGAATTAACGATGAGTATTTCAAGCACTGAGTACAACTTCAGGGCCAAGGACATCTTTCTTGGCGCACAGATGTTGTTTGTCGCCTTTGGGGCACTGGTTTTGGTCCCGCTTCTTACAGGTCTGAATCCTAATGTTGCTTTGTTTACAGCCGGCGTAGGTACACTTATTTTTCAGGTTGTAACCAAAGGTAAGGTCCCCGTTTTTCTTGCGTCTTCTTTCGCTTTCATTGCACCTATTATTTACGGTGTTCAAACTTGGGGAATTCCGTCAACACTTTGCGGGCTTGCTGCTGCGGGTGTTTTCTACATGTTCCTAAGTTTGTTGATTAGCTGGCGCGGAGTTGAGGTTGTGAGAAAAATTTTACCTCCAGTTGTTACTGGTCCGGTAATTATGGTTATCGGTCTGATTCTAGCTCCTGTTGCCGTTTTCATGGCAATGGGTAAATCTGGAGATGGCGCATTTGTTTTGGTTCCAGAAAAATCGGCGCTCATCGTTTCCATGATTTCGCTTGGCGTGACTGTAGCTGTTTCTCTTTTTGGAAAAGGCTGGTTCAAGCTGATTCCAATCCTTAGCGGAATTATCGCTGGTTACGTTACTTGTCTGTTTATGGGACTTGTTGATTTTACTAGTGTTGCGGCGGCTCCTTGGGTTGCAATGCCTGCATTTACCTACCCAGAATGGAATCTCGAAGCGATCTTGTTTATTGTACCTGTTGCCATTGCACCTGCAATTGAGCATTTCGGAGACGTTCTTGCCATCGGGTCTGTATCTGGTAAAGATTATGTTAAAGATCCTGGTATCCATAAAACAATGCTTGGCGATGGTCTGGCAACATCATTTGCCGCATGTCTTGGTGGGCCTCCAAACACAACATATTCAGAAGTAACAGGTGCTGTTGCACTGATTAAAGTGTTTAACCCAGCGATTATGACATGGGCTGCTATTGTTGCTATAGCTCTTGCTTTCATCGGCAAAGTTGGCGCTCTTTTGCAGACTATTCCTGTTCCAGTAATGGGCGGAATCATGGTTCTTCTTTTCGGAGCAATCATGGTTGTCGGGATGAATACTCTTGTTCGTTCCGGTGAAGATCTCATGGAAGCTCGTAACCTTGCAATTGTCGCTCTTATTGTTATCTTTGGTGTGGGTGGTATGTCCGTGCCTACTCCATTCAGTGATGAGTTCAGACTTGGCGGAATTGGACTGGCCGGAATTCTCGGTGTTGTCCTGAACCTTGTTCTGCCGCATAAGAAAAAAGAAGAGTAAATAGTTTCCGGATAATACGGTAAATTTTATGCTTAACTAAGATTATATTAAGCGCCCGGACATCTTCTGAAGCAGGAGTCGTTCGGGCGTTTTTTTATATATTTCAGATTAATTTTTTTGGAGATAAAAATGGAATCAATTTTCAGCTATCCAGAGCTTAAAGAGCTAGTTGCGGGCCGTAAGGTTGCCGTTGCAGTCAGCGGCGGGGCGGACAGTTTGCTTTCTATGGTTCTGCTTAAAGAGAGCGGGGCGGAAGTTCTCGCAGTGCACGGCTGTTTTCTGGGCAGTGAAAAATCCGCAGATGCTGTGTCTGGTCTTGAGCTTCGATGCGCTGAACTTGGAATTGATCTTCATGTTTTGGATTTTAAAGCTGAATTCGATAAGTTTGTTATAGATCCTTTCATTCAGTCATATTTGGACGGCAACACTCCAAATCCATGCGCCCTTTGTAATCCTAAAATTAAATTCGGCGTTTTATACGCTGCGGCCCAAAGCTTTGGTGCTGAACTTATCGGAACAGGACATTACGTGCGTATCGCAGATCATCCAGAATATGGCAGGATTATAGCGCGCGGGGCGGATGTTGGTAAGGATCAAAGTTATTTCTTGTCACTTGTCCCACGCGAAAGTGTTTTGAATGCACTGTTCCCGCTTGGAGGGCATAGCAAGGATGAGACTTATGCCGAGCTTGATAAGCGCGGACTGAAAATACCGCTCCCGTCTGAAAGTCAGGAAATATGTTTTGTTCCTGATGATGATTACCGCAAATTTCTTATGGATCGGGATGTAAAATTGCCCGGACCCGGCAATGTTGTACTTTCAAATGGTGAAAAAATAGGTACTCATCAAGGGTTATGGAGATACACGCAAGGTCAGCGCAAGGGATTGGGCATTGCGTGGAAAGAGCCGCTCTATGTAATAGAAAAGGATTTGAAGAAAAACTTGCTAGTTCTGGGCACTAAAACGGAACTCGGTGCAAAGGGTTGCATCGCAGATGGAATAAATTTTCTAGTTGATTTTGATAAATGGCCTGAAATAGTCCATATCCAAACTCGCTACAGGCAGAGGTCCATGCCTTCGAAAGCTAAGCTTGAAGGCGAGAGCATTGTGTTTGAATTTGCCGAGCTGAATTCAAAGCCGACCCCCGGGCAGATATTAGCTGTATATACTGAAGATGGGGCTGTGCTTGGTGGCGGTATAATTCGCGAAGCCCTTTAAGCTTAGGAGTATTTTTTATGAATCGCTGTGAATGGGCAAACTGTGGTCCTTTAGAAGTAAAATATCATGATGAAGAGTGGGGCGTTCCTGTTCATGATGATCGTTTGCTCTTTGAAATGTTGATTCTTGAAGGGGTACAATCCGGTTTGAGCTGGTCTACAATACTCAAAAAGCGCGAAGGCTATCGGGACGCATTTGACAATTTTGATGCTGAGATAGTTTCAAAATATTCAGAAACAAAAATTGAAGAGCTGGTCAAAAATACCGAGATTGTGAGACATAAACTCAAGATCAATGCCGCAGTAGTAAATGCGAAGTGCGTTCTTGAAATTCAAAAAGAATACGGAAGTTTTGATAAGTATATTTGGTCTTTTGTGGGCGGCAAAACCGTAAATAATAAGTGGGCGGCTCAAGATGAAGTGCCCGTCAGCACTGTTGAATCAACTGAGATGAGCAAGAGTTTGAAGAAAAAAGGATTTAAATTTATTGGGCCGACAACTTGCTACGCATTTATGGAAGCAGTCGGGATGGTAAATGACCACTTGATTTCATGTTTTAGATATTCTGATGTAAAAAGAATGCATGGTGCTGAATAGTTTCGAGAAACAATAGCTTCGAATAAAATGAGCTTAGTTAAAATTCTGCCGAGACAGTTGACCTCTTTTAATATGCTCGATATGTATAGATCTGTTTGGAAATAATAATCCTCGTATTCGGGGGTTTGGACTAACTTAAATAAAGATAGGTAGAAAACATGCGCCAACCGTCCGTAGGGGTCAGTCTTGAGGGATTGCCATATATATTCTTAAGTGCTTTTGCCACAGTTTGTTTTGCAATTTTAGATTGCTGGTTCATGACTCTGGTCTTACTTGGATTAACCGCTTTCATAGGTCATTTTTTCCGTGATCCTGAAAGAGTAGCGCCTGAAGATGTTGACGCCGTTGTGTCTCCTGCTGACGGAAAGGTTATTAAAGTCGAATACTCTGACGATCCAATTACTGGAGAAAGCCGTCAGTCTATTTGTATATTCATGAATGTTTTCAATGTTCACGTTAACCGTATGCCTGTTTCAGGTAAAATCGAACGTATTCGTTACATTCCAGGAAAATATTTCAATGCTTCCTTTGATAAAGCCAGCACCGACAATGAGCGCAATGTCATTGAGATCATTGGTAAAGGTAATCAAAGATTCACCATGGTACAGATTGCAGGGCTTGTTGCTCGCAGAATCGTGTGCTGGGCAGAAAAGGCAGATAAGCTCAAAAGAGGCGAACGCTATGGTCTGATCAAGTTCGGCTCTCGGGTTGACCTTTACCTTCCTGAAGGGTATGAGACTCTAGTCCAAGTCGGCGACAAGGTTGTTGCAGGCGAAACTTCTTTAGCTCGGAAAGCCTAATTAATAAGGGTTGAAGAGATTTGTTGAAGTTGTAAATAGATTAGAAATTAAATAAAATATATTTAGAAAATTGAGATAAATTAATAATTATTATGGCTAAGGAAATAAAAATACCAAAGCACAAGGCTGTTTACATTCTGCCGAACATGCTGACCATTGCGAGCCTCTTTTGTGGCTTCATTGGTATGACATGGGCGGTTGAAGGTAAATTTGAGCTGTGTGCAATAGCTATTCTGGTGAGCTGTCTCTTTGACGGACTTGACGGGAAAGTTGCTAGGTTGACTGGAACTAGCAGTGAGTTCGGCGTTCAGCTGGATTCGCTTGCTGATTTGGTCGCTTTTGGTGTTACTCCTGCCTTTATGGTTTATCAGTGGCAACTTCAGCATTTCGGCAGACTGGGACTCTTAGCAGCTTTCATGATGATAGCTTGCGGAGCTCTCAGGCTCGCTCGTTTCAACGTTCAGTCAGCAACAACTTCGAAAGCTCACTTCATAGGGCTTCCAATTCCTGCCGCTGGTTGTACATTGTCAACTTTGATATTGTTTGCTCCTTTCTTACCTGCTGATATCGCTCAGACAGTGCTTCCTATCGGAACATTGGCTCTGGTCTACATACTTTCATTATTGATGGTTAGTTCTGTTCGTTACAATTCTTTTAAAGATGTTGGAATGTTCAAGGCTCATCCTTTCAGCTCTATGGTAACTGTTATCGCTCTTTTCGTGATGGTTGCTTCACAGCCTAAGTTTCTTGGGTTTATTATTTTTGCTGGCTATATTATTTCAGGCCCCATCTATACCATTTTCTTCCTATCACGCAGAAGCTCTAAGCTACTACTAGGAAAGTCCTCCAAAGAATCCTCTTAGCCGGTTCAAACAGCTAAGCGAAACAAATTCTTCTGGGGGACGGTAAAATTCTAGTCACCCGGCACTCTATAGTTACATTCTGTTAACGTTTGATATTATCTGTCTAAGGCTATTCTTGTCTTTAGAACAGGTTGGAGAAAAAAAATGTCTGATCAAGTATATATTTTCGATACCACTTTGCGTGATGGTGAACAGTCCCCCGGCGCAACCATGAATACCCGTGAAAAAATAGCAATGGCACGTCAGCTTGAAAAACTCGGTGTTAATATCATCGAAGCTGGTTTTCCCGCCGCTAGTCAGGGCGACTTTGAAGCTGTTACACAAATAGCAAAAGCTGTCGGTGACATTCAGGTTGCTGGCCTCTGCCGCGCTCTTATCCCAGATATTGACCGCGCTTTCGAAGCTGTAAAGCACGCTAAAAATCCTCGTATTCATACCTTTATAGCTACATCTGATATTCATATGAAGCATAAGTTTAACAAAGAACCTGCTCAGATTTTGGAAATGGCTAAAAAGGCCGTGCGCCACGCTGTATCACTTACGCCTAATGTTGAGTTTTCAGCCGAAGACGCTTCTCGTTCACGCTGGGATTTCTTGGCAGAGATCGTTGAAGCTGTTATTGATGAAGGCGCAACAACTATTAATATCCCTGATACGGTCGGATATGCACAGCCAGATGAATTCGGTAAATTGATTGAGTTTTTGCTCAAAACTGTACCGAACAGTCATAAAGCTATTTTCAGCGTGCATTGTCATAATGATCTCGGCTTGGCGACTGCTAATACTTTGGCGGCAATCAAAGCTGGAGCTAGACAAGCAGAAGTTACATTGTCCGGGATCGGCGAGCGCGCAGGTAATGCCTCACTTGAAGAAGTTGTTATGGCTTTGCATACTCGCAAAGATTATTACGACATTGAAACTTCAATTATTACTGAGCAGTTGTTTCCTTCATGTCGCAGACTTGCCGGTACAATCGGTCAGCCGATTCCGCCTTACAAAGCGATTGTTGGTGCAAATGCATTTGCTCATGAATCAGGAATTCATCAGGATGGCATGCTGAAAAATCGCCAGACTTATGAGATCATGACCCCTGAGTCTATCGGTAAGAAGGGTACATCCATTGTGCTCGGAAAGCATTCCGGTAGAAATGCTCTTGGTTCTAAACTCCGCGAAATGGGATATGAACTGAACGAGCAGCAGATTGCGGATGTTTTCTCGGCGATTAAAACTTTGGCTGATAAGAAAGAACACATTTTTGACGAGGATGTTGAAGCTCTCGTTTTGGAAGAAGCTTACCGTATCCATGACCTCTACAGGGTTAAGGATTTGTCTGTCTTCTCTGGAACATCCGGAGTTTCACCTCACGCAGCTATAGTGCTTGAAGATTACAGCAAGGATAAAGAAAATCCTGTTGAGATCAGAGAAGTTGGATTTGGTGAAGGACCTATCAACGCGGTTTTTGCTACCATCAATAAAATGGTTGGCAGAGATCCTAAACTCGAACTTTATTCCGTAAACGCAGTAACTGGTGGCGCAGACGCACAGGGCGCGGTTATGGTTCATATTATAGATGACGGTGTGAAATCCATTGGGCGTGGATCTGACGAAGACATTGTGGTCGCCAGTGCCAAAGCCTACATTAATGCCATAAATAGAGTTGAACGTATGAAACAGGAGAAGCAGGATGCCTAAGACTTTAGCGGAAAAAATTTTACAAGCTCATACTGACGAAGTAGTTAAAGAAGCCGGACAGATTGTTCGTTGCAAGGTCTCTCTAGTCCTTGCAAATGACATTACTGCTCCTCTTGCAATTAAATCATTCAATGCGATGGGTGCGGATCAGCTTTTTGATAAAGACAAAGTTGCTCTCGTTTGTGACCATTTCACACCAAATAAAGACATTGATTCTGCCGAGCAGGTCAAACTTGTTCGTGAGTTCGCACATGAAAAAAATGTCACTCATTACTACGAAGGCGGAGATTGTGGTGTTGAACACGCGCTTCTTCCTGAACTAGGTCTCGTGGGACCATCAGACATCGTAATCGGTGCTGACAGCCACACCTGTACATACGGTGGACTCGGAGCTTTCGCGACAGGTATGGGATCAACTGATATCGCGGGCGCTATGGCTCTTGGCGAAACTTGGTTTAAAGTTCCTTCTACCGTTAAGGTTGAAATTGAAGGAACTCCCGGGCAGCACGTTGGCGCAAAGGATTACATCCTGCGTCTTATCGGCGAACTCGGCGTATCCGGTGCTCTTTACAAAGCCCTCGAATTCAGCGGATCTGTCGTTGATGATCTTTCTATTGAAGGTCGCATGACCATTGCAAACATGGCGATTGAAGCTGGCGGTAAAGTCGGTCTATTCCCTGTTGATGCAAAAACTCTCGAATATTGCGTAGCCGCTGGAAGAACAGGCGATGTTCCTCTTTCCGCTGATGTTGGCGCAGTATACGAAAGAGTCGTAAAAATGGATGTAACTGGCATGAAACCACAGATTGCCTGTCCTCATCTTCCTGATAACGTGAAACCTGTTGATGAAGTTAAAAACATGAAGATTCATCAGTCTGTGATCGGCTCTTGTACTAATGGCCGTATTTCAGACCTCAGAGAAGCCGCTGCGATCCTTAAAGGACGCAAAGCGAATAAGAATGTCAGATTGATCATTCTTCCTGCTACTCCGACTATTTGGAAGCAGGCTCTTAAAGAAGGACTTCTCGAAATATTCATGGATGCCGGCGCAATTGTCGGACCTGCTACCTGTGGACCTTGTCTTGGTGGTCACATGGGAATTCTGGCTGGCGGAGAAAGAGCTATCGCTACAACCAACCGTAACTTTAAGGGTCGGATGGGAAGTCTCCAGAGTGAAGTATTTCTCTCCAATCCCGCTGTTGCAGCTGCAAGTGCGATTGCTGGTGAAATTATTGATCCTTCAGCTCTATAAATTTAAATATCGCAGATAATAATAAATCCTAATCCTAAGGAGAATTGAATATGACCATTCAAGGTACAGCTCACAGAGTTGGTGCACATATAGATACTGATGCCATCATTCCTGCACGTTTTCTTGTTACCACCGATTCTGCCGAGCTTGGCGCGAATTGTATGGAAGGACTTGAAGCAGGCTGGATTAAGCGCGTTAAACAGAACGATATTATGGTAGCAGACGAAAACTTCGGTTGCGGATCATCTCGTGAACATGCGCCAATATCACTTTTAGGCGCAGGAATTCCTGTAGTCGTTGCTAAAAGTTTTGCTCGCATTTTTTATCGCAACGGGTTTAATATGGGCCTTATCCTTCTTGAAGTCGGAGACGATTTCGAGAAACTCGGCGACGGCGATCAGCTTGAAGTTGATGCTGATAACGGAACAATCAAAAACTTGACCACAGGTGAGCTAATTACCTGTTCAGCAGTACCGCCATTCATGAAAGAAATTCTTAATGCTGGCGGACTCGTTGATTACGTTAAGAACCGTTTAGGTAACTAAATTCCGTAAGGACTCGGTCATGAAACACTTTATCCTATTGGCGGCATTCATATTATGTTTTGCAACACCATCCCTTGCTGAAGGTGTTTACGGATGCATAATTAATGAAACTCCGGCCCTTGTTGAGGGAACGGTCTCTTCTGGTCTTCATAAAGAAACCTTCACAGTCCTAGGGGACTATGTTTGGTGTAAAAAGTTACCTGAAGGGCGTTATGTAGCCAAGGCTAAGGGTGGAAAATTTAATGAGTCATTTAATGTCTCATGGGAAAATGACACTGTTCTTGTTGGTGATCAAAACATTCACTGGATAGTTAAAATAGAAGAATAAGGATAAGAGAATGAAAATATGCGTTATGCCCGGTGATGGAATCGGGCCAGAAATAATGAAGCAAGGGCTTAAGGTTCTTGAAGTTATCGGTGAAAAATTTAATCACTCTTTTGATGTGACTGAAGCTCTTATCGGCGGCGTAGCCATTGACGAAACGGGCGTTCCTCTCCCTGATACGACTGTTGCGATCTGTAAAGATTCAGATGCCGTTCTGCTTGGCGCAGTCGGTGGGCCTAAATGGGATACCATAGATCCTTCCATTAGGCCTGAACGCGGATTGCTCGGAATTCGTAAAGAGCTTGCTCTTTTCGCAAATCTTCGTCCCGCATCACTCTTTCCACAGCTTAAGGATGCATGCTTCCTTCGCCCAGATATCGTCGATAAAGGTATCGACGTAATGGTTGTACGTGAACTCACAGGCGGAATTTATTTCGGTGAGCCGCGCGGAACAACCGTGGAAAACGGCGAACGCGTCGGTTTCAACACCATGATTTACCGCGAACACGAAATTAAACGCATCGCAATAGTTGCCTTCGAAGCTGCTCGTAAACGTGACAAACGCGTTTGTTCAGTCGATAAAGCAAATGTACTCGATGTTTCCCGCGTATGGCGTGAAATCGTTATCGAAGTGGCCGCTGATTACCCAGACGTAGAACTCACACACATGTACGTAGACAACGCAGCAATGCAGCTAGTACGTGATCCTTCACAGTTTGATGTAATCGTAACAGGTAACCTGTTCGGTGACATCCTCTCTGATGAAGCCGCAGTTATCACAGGTTCAATCGGTATGCTTCCATCCGCGTCCCTTGGCGAAAATAATCCTGGTTTGTTTGAACCAATTCACGGTTCAGCGCCAGATATCGCAGGACACGATAAAGCAAATCCATTAGCAACAATTCTCTCCATTGCTATGATGCTACGCTATTCCTTCGATCTTACTGTTGAAGCAGAATGCATCGAAGCCGCTGTAGAAAAAACTCTCAGCCAAGGTCTACGCACAGGAGATATTATGGACGAAGGCGGAAAGCTCGTCGGTTGTATCGAAATGGGCGAAGCAGTTCTCGCGAACATCTAGTAGATAGTTACCAAATAAGTTTATCAGAACCGCATGCTTATTTAATAGGTATGCGGTTCCTTTTTTGGGCCGCCGGAGGCATACACACCGTGACTGTAGATACAAATCCCAAACTCCATTCTTTTGAGGAAGAGCCTAATAAGACTTTGTTTACTTTGGCTATTCCTGTGCTTTTTTCTTTGATCGCTGAGCCTCTTACGGGGCTGGTTGATACTGGCTTTGTTGCGTCTCTTGGGCAGGAGCCTTTGGCCTCACTTGGTATTGGGACTATGATTTTTTCGTCGATATTTTGGGTTTTCGGCTTTTTGGGAATTGGTACTCAGACTGAAGTCTCACATGCTCTTGGTAAGGGCGACTTGAAACGGGCATCTTCGCTTTGTTGGTTGGCTGTTGCAATTTCTATTGTTCTGGGGATTGTGCTGGCCTTGTGTGTGCTGCCTTTGCTTGGCTATATTGCCGGGATTATGGGCGGTGAGGGGGAGGTTCATTCTCTCGCTGTTGAATATATGACGTATCGTTTGATTGGTGCTCCCGCTATTTTGGTTACTCTTTCGTGCTTCGGATCTCTTCGCGGCTATCAGGATATGCGCACGCCGTTATATGTTGCTGTGGGCATGAACCTGATTAATGTTGTGTTGGATTGGAGCTTTGTATTTGGTCATGGTCCGTTTCCTGCGCTTGGTGTTGGCGGCGCGGCCCTTGCTAGTTCAATCAGCCAGTGGATTGGCGCATTCTGGGTAGTTATAGTTGTTCGGCAAAAGTATGGATTTGATACTGGTTTCAGCTTAAGTGATGCGAAAAGGCTTTTTTCCATTGGCGGAGATATGTTCGTTCGCACAGGCGGTGTTTGTTTCTTTTTACTTTTGTGCACTCGTTTTGCTACGAAGGCGGGAGCAGATTCTGGCGCGGCTCATCAAGCTATTAGACAATTTTTCGTATTTTTAGCACTTTTCCTTGATGCCTTCGCTATTAGTGGACAATCGTTGGTGGGATATTTCATCGGTAGCGCCAATAAGATGATGGCTCGGAAGGTCGCGGTGCTTGTTTGTCAGTGGAGTTTCGGAACTGGGGTGTTGCTCAGCATCGCGATGTATTTTGGTCAGGAACCAGTAGGCTGGCTGTTGGTACCGCCGGAAGCCGCCGCTGTTTTTGCTCCAGCGTGGCTGGCAGTTACATTTTTACAGCCGATTAACGCGCTTTCATTTGCGACAGACGGTATTCATCTTGGTACGGGAGATTTTCATTATCTGCGCAACGCAATGTTGATTGCTGTGGGCGTCAGCTCTGCAATGCTTGTCGCTGTAGATTATTTCCAGCCGGAACATATGCTACTCTGGATATGGGTTATCGCAGGTGTGTGGACTTCTCTTAGAGCGTTACTGGGCATGATCAGAATCTGGCCTGGAATTGGGCAGGGGCCGTTGGCGCTGAAATAGCAATTAACCCGAAAAGTGATCGAATCCTTTTTCCAAGAATTTTTTCCCGTTCAAAATTATTTCTGGCTTATCAGTGAGAGTTCCGATTTGGATGATGCCGTCAACAGTATCCATAAGTTCTTCAAATTTATCTGCGGTGGCCGCTCCGAAAAGTGCGTAATCTTCGCCGCCTCTAAAAGCGTGCTCTTCCGCTGAAATATTTTTAGCTTTGGCGTATTTTAAAATTTCGTCATGAAGTATTTCAGTTGGTAATGATATCTCGGCCCCGAACGCGGTTTCGCATTGATTAATAAAGCGGGGCAGATCTCTTGCTAAACCATCAGATAGATCCATCAACCCTGTTACGGCTGCGGAGGCTGACAATGCTTTACCTGTCTCGGTTCTGATTTCGGGTCTTAAATGGGCTTGTACACTCGCAGGGTATTCTTTACTGGCGAATGTTCCAGTTTCTTCGAGAAGTAGTAATCCTGTGCGCGCAAGGCCTATTGATCCGTGTATGAAGAGTATGTCGTCAGGTTTAGCGTTGCCTCTGGTTAAAAATCGTCCTTTGTCCACTGAATCTAATCCTTCCGCGCGATATGGTTCACCCCATACGGTGACCGAGATTCCGAGCGTTGGTCCTTTACATAAGTCGCCGCCAGCGAGGATAAGTCCTGTCTTGTTTGCGAGCTTCGCCATTTCCTTTAGTAGTGAATCCCAATATTCTTTATCTAGTCCATCAGGAACAATCAGCCCTAGTGCGAATGCTTTAGGAACGCCCCCCATTGCAGAAATATCGCTGATATTGACGGCAAGAGATTTGTATCCGATGTCGGCAGGTGAGAAGTACGAACGGCGAAAATGCACATCTTCTATGAACAGGTCTTTGCTGATGCAGAGCTGACCATTTATGCGCAAAATAGAGCAGTCGTCGCCTCTGCCGAGTGTGACGTGTCCATTGTTAGATGGAAAATACTTGTCTATGAGCGCAAGAAAATCCTGCTCGGAAGTGAGATTTTTCATTAAATAAACCTACAAGATCTCGAGGTAGTCTTCTACAATTACTTTCGGCCCGAATCCCGGAAAATTGACTCTCAATTTATTAGGTTCAACTTTTTCGATAATTTTACCGCGCCCGAAAATTTTATGTTTACAGAATCCCATTTTACTAGGAGGAGTTGGCTTTTTGCCGCTGGAAGACGACTCGGTTGCCGATGAGCTTCCTCTACTTGAAGATGGCTTGGAGAAAGATGGAACAGCCGCAACTCGCTTTTCAGCCATGCCGCCGGAATATGATTCGTGAATTTCATCGAACAAATAATTATCAAGCTCTCTGACAAATGGACTAGGGACAGCCGCTTCAGTAAAATCAGTGCCTTTACGGTAAATGGATGCAGGAGCGGAAAGAATAAGCTCTTCACGTGCGCGCGTGCAAGCAACATAAAGAAGCCTACGTTCCTCTTCATATTCCAAAGGCTTGTTCATGGATTTACGGGATGGGAATCTGTCCTCAACAAGATCAATAATGATTACAGCGTTCCATTCCAAACCTTTTGCGGAATGGATAGTTGAAAGTGTAATCGTGTTTTCCTGCGCTTCTTCTTCACGATGCTGATCGGGATCGAGGCACATATCCGTTAGGAAATTATCCAGCTCTCGGTAGTTGTTCGCAATCTGCAAAAGCTGATCAAGGCCAGCCTCACGCCTTGGATAATCGTCAGGATACGTCGCCACAAGTATTGGAGTATAAAGTGGAATAACTACTTCAAGGCAAGTTGCAGGAGATGATTTTTTACCCCGCAGTCCATCAATATCTTGCAGGATATCTTTAAGTAATGAGTACTTTTTGCAAAACTTATTGATTTGCTCGATGTCTCCGGCAATTACAGAGTTTGCAATTTTCTGCGCCGTTTTAGGTCCCACGCCTTTAATATGACCGAGCGATCTCTGCCATGCGATGATATCAGAAGGATTTGACACTAGACGCAAAAATGAAAGAACATCTTTAATATGAGCGGCTTCATTAAATTTCAAACCGCCATATTTTTTATAACCCACGCCCAATCTTTTGAGCGCAACCTCAAGTCCGTAACTTTGGTATCCAGCTCTAAAAAGCACTGCGACTTCTTCAGGGCCGTGCTTTTTCTTCAGCTCGATAATACGATCCAAAACCCGTGTTGACTGACTGAAATCGCTAAGCGGAATCATAAGCTGAGGCTTCTTGCCCCATGTTTTTTCTGTGAAAAGCTTCTTATCGAATTTGGTTAATGCACCATCAAGAATTGCATTGGTAATATCAAGTATAGGCTGAGTTGAGCGGTAGTTCTGCTCTAGTCTGATAATTTTTACGTTGCTGAAAATGTCTGGAAATTTCAAAATATTCGTAATATCTGCGCCACGGAAGGAGTAAATAGATTGTGCATCATCGCCAACAGCCATGACATTTCCATTTTTACCCGCCAAATGCTGAACTATGCGAGCCTGAACAAGGTTGGTATCCTGATATTCATCCACCATAATATATTGAAAACGGCTGCGTAGTGAATTTCTTAAAAACTCATCTTTAGTGAGTAGTTCATCGAGGAAAAACAAAAGATCATCATAATCAATCAAGCCGTGCTGTTTTTTATATTCAGCATAGCCTTCCGCAATTTGCTCCATCTCATTGCCATAACAGGCCAAATGAAACGCCTCAGAGTTCAGCAAATAATCAATCGTGACTTCTTTATTTCTTGATTTAGTGACTAAGTCTAACAACGTAGCTTTTTTAGGATAGGAGCGATCCTTTACGCCGAAGCCCAAATTGGACTTAACTTCACGCATAACATCTTCACAGTCGCTACGATCCATTAAGGTGAAGCCATTTGGAAAGCCAATCTCAGCCGCATTTTGCCTTAGAATTTGAAAAGCAAATGAATGAAAAGTTCCGCCATTAGTGCCATGTAGCGGGCGGCCCAAAATCTGCTCTGTACGTGTAAGCATTTCCTGCGCAGCTTTACGAGTAAAGGTCATCAGCAAAATAGATTCAGGAGGAATTCCCTGCTCCACAAGCCAAGCCAGCCGATAAACAATAGTCCTAGTCTTACCACTACCAGCACCGGCGATAACAAGCACAGGGCCATGTGGATTTGTAGCAGCCTCATACTGAGCAGGATTCAATTCACTTTTAAAATCTATCATTGATATATGTGTCTCCGGCGGAATCTCTTTATATTATTCAAACCACTTCAGCGCCATTTTCCCTGTGTCACGGGTCAGATTGGCCTGCTCTCCATCGGTACTATAGAAAAAAGCGTCTTCTCGTGTGTGTGTTCCTGTTCTTCCGAAAAAGCCGAATATTTCTTTGCGATCAAATTTTGCTTTGAGATCGAAACCTGGCATCGCGGTACATATTAAGTCTGGCGGGTTGCCTGTGGCTTCTTTGCCGTATAGCTCTTGGCCTGTTTGTACAGAATGCATTACTTGCTGTCCGTTAAATTTTAGCTTCATTAGATCTGCTGCAATTTCTTTTGAGATTAACTTTGCCTCGGACTTGGTTACTTGTCCTCTGTCGAAGTCACTTGCAGTGTGGATATATATTCTGCCGGGATCAAGTGCAAATGCTTTAGTTGTGTCGCTAATGGCAGTTGAGTCCCATTGATCTTGCGGCGCATGGCGCAAGCTTAGTAATCCTTTTTGGATTAAGAAAGCATTAATATCGACTTCTGTTTCTAGAGATGTGAATCCGTGATCTGCGAAGGATATTAGTTTTTTTTCGCCAGCAAGTGAGTCGAATTTGTCTAATACATGACCGATTGCCTTGTCCCATTTGTGCATGAAATTTATACAGATGAGGTGCAATGGATGGTTTGTATCTTCAAAAGCAGGATATAGAAAGTGAAATAGCCTGTCTGTTTCGGTGAAGACTATTGTGAAGAAATCCCATGCCAGATCGTTCCAGAACATGTCGAATGCTTTGAGCCTGCATTCTAGAGTTTTTTCAACTTGGCTGATTAAATATTCGGGTTCCATTAATCCTTTTGATGTATCCGCTTCCAGCAGGAAATTAGATTCAGTTAACGGCCCTTTTAGAAAAGGCGGGTAGACCGCTTTTTCTAGGGAATCTGCTACGAAGCCGGATATCATCATTCCTCTTAGGGGCCGAGTTGGGTAGGTATTTGGAAGATTAATTACTTTGCTTACTAATCCTTTTTCGCCGAGTTTGTCGAAAATAGTCGGTCCACTAACATTGTCGAAGTTGTTGATTGATAGGGCGTATGAACTTCTATCTAGCTTAGTGAATCCATATATACCGTGCTTTTCTGGACCTTGTGCTGTGTAAAATGAGGTCCAGTTTACAGGTGATAGCTCTGGTATTTCTGCTGTTAGTGGTTCATTTTTACCGGCAATTCTACTTAGGTTCGGTAATTGTTTGGCAAGTTTTATGGCAAGTGACGCAGGAAGTCCGTCAAGGCCGAGAACTACGAACCTTTTGCGCTTGGAATTGGTAAGAATCATGCGGCTAGCGTACCGTGATCTCGTATTTTTTCATGAAATCTACTGGCTGATAAGAAAGCTTTGCTTTGCGTAATCCAGGTTCGCCGAGATCTTGTTCACGGTTAACGAATTTTTTGTCGGGGGCGGTGTTTTCAAGGAACATCTGGTTTATGGCTTGGTACACTCCCTTGAAGTGGGTGTTTCCTTTTTCAAAGTGAATGACGATGGTGTCATCTCCAAGAGGTTCAGCTATTGTGTAGGCTATTATCTTTCCATTCACACGCAGAGTTCCGCCTGTGAGGTTGGTAATGGAGTCTATTTCTTTAAGTACTTTTGAAATCGCTTCATTTTCCGCAACCAATGCCGGAGAACTATTTTTTTCTTCTTGCCAACGATACCAGTCCAGCTGCATTTCGAGCACTTCTTCTACGCAATCAGGAGTGATTTCTTTGTATTCAAAATCGTAATTTTTTAAAAATTGGCGAAACAGATTCTTCTTTTTGTGAAATCTTTTGCCGCGCAATTCAATCAATTCTTCTACAGAATATACGTAATCAAAATGATCGCGATTTTCTTCGAGAATGATTTTATCACCGAATATTTCTTGCCATTGAAGCGCGAGAGTTTCTGGAATGCGTGTGAATTTTGCGCCGGGTGTGTTCATTAAATCGCACTTTTCCCAGTCAACACTATCCCAATCGCCAATAGGGGCCCAGTGTACTAGCTCCGGTTTGGTTTGCCTGACCCAGACCATATTGTCTGAGCAATTCAGCTCAAGTCCGTAATAGTCGGTCCATCCCCAAATATTTGCAAAAGTGTAGTCAGATGTTCGCTGGCTGCATGTCCTTAAAACCTTATCAAATTTATCCTGACAACAAAGGGTTATCGGGCTGAAATGCTTATCCATCGGAGTTCCTCTTCTTTTTAATCATACTGAACTTCTGCCAATTGAGGCATGAGA
Source organism: Desulfovibrio sp. (assembly GCA_030145055.1). Classification (GTDB taxonomy): domain Bacteria; phylum Desulfobacterota; class Desulfovibrionia; order Desulfovibrionales; family Desulfovibrionaceae; genus Maridesulfovibrio. The sequence continues at coordinate 537,590 of JAQYWK010000002.1, read as the reverse complement.
AAGCGTAGAACATTATTGATGCTTGAACTATCTGCGACAGCAACATTGCTATCCAGACGCCGGTTGCGGATTCGTAGACCTGATGCCCAAGATAGTAGGCAAGAGGAAGCCTGAATCCCCACACGGTAAAGGTGAAAATTGCAAGATTGTACAGGGTCGCGCCTGCTCCGTTTAATGCTCCGGCCATAATCATGGAGGTAAGCGTGAACGGAATGGCCAGCATATTGAAGAATAAGTAGTTGACCGCTTCATCGAGAACAACAACTTCGGGCGCGATAATGGCTGTTATCGGCCTGATGTATTGCCAGAGAATTAAAGCCGTTACGCTCAAAAATGCTATGGCAAGGAAAAGTATGCGGTAACCGAACTTTTTGGCCTCTTCCGGTTTGCCGTCACCAAGGTAATGGCCAATGATAATTGATGCCGTCATGTTGAAGGCAAATGCCGGAAGAAATAGAATTGACTCAATTTTTATTCCAGCAGTCATACCCGCTAGGGCAATCACGTTTTCAAGCGGAAGGCTGGCGGTGATGGAGTAGAGAACTAGATATCCCGAGTGCCAGACAAGTTGCATCAGTCCGCTAGGCCATGCGACCTTAAGCAGATATGGGAAAGCGCTACGCACCCACTTGAATGGAGGGAATGATTTTCTGCGAAGTGATCCTGATTTATATAGCAGGAACACATTAAATGCGGCCCCTGCGGAAACAGAATAGAAGGTTGCGAGGGCTACGCCTTTGTATCCTAGATTTGGAAATCCCCACATTCCTAGACCTAGTCCTAAGTCTAAAATAGTGTTCATGACTGTCACAATAATCATACTGTAAAGTGGTAGCATGACTTGCTTTTGAGCTCTGAAAATAGCGTTGGTTATGATCAGCAGGTAATAGAGCGGGAGAAGGTAGAGGAATACTTCGATGAAATATTCCATCACATAGCGCATTTCTTCCGGAACACGCAGGACTGTTAGTATCCCGTTTCTGAACGGAAAGCCGATGAGTAAAATTATCGAGCCGAGCATTGCTCCGAGTTGAAAACATAGCCCTACATATCGCTTGGCTCTGATCATTAGCCCCGCGCCTATGGACTGGCTTATTGCCGCGACTGAGCCATTGGCAACGGCCATGCCTATGACAAGGAAAAAGAATAAAGATTGGCTGACCATACCCATAGAAGCTTGAATTTCTCTCCCGAGTTTACCTGCAACCCATACGTCTACAAGACCGATCATCAGATGAAAAATCATCATTAGAATTTGCGGCCATGAGAGATGCCATATGGTTTTATATGGCGAGTTGGTCATATCGGAAGTGCTCAGATTCATTGAGGTTCAAGGCTCCGTTGTGATGTGGAATGGGTTTAAGTCTTTATAATAACGGTGTTTATTTTATGCGTGAGCAATGTTTTGTGGTCGCTAAGATATTAGAATTAATTATACTTTTCGGAAAAGCAAGGGGTTGTTTGCAGTTGCGCCTCTTTATGTTAAAAAAATATATCACGCGGTGATATAATTGTAATTTTTTAGGAGGATCACACATGTCAGGTAATGACGAATTTTGCCCCAGAGTGCGGCTTAACCTTTGGCTGGAAACAGATGACGGAATGCTTTTCGGCCTTGGTAGAGCGCAGCTCCTTGAGCAGATTGAAAAGCTTGGGTCGTTGAATAAGGCGGCAAAAGAGCTGGGCATGTCTTACAGGGCTGCGTGGGGACGTTTAAAAAATACTGAAGAAGTTCTTGGAGACGCTCTTGTGCTCAGGACTAGAGGGAGAAAGGGCGCTAGCCTTACCCCTCTGGGCGAACGAGTACTCGAAGAATACCGTCAATGGGCAAAAGAAGTAGAAAATTTTGCTGTGATGACTGCCCGAAAATCTTTTCCGTGGCAGATATCTTCTTACGACGAAGATGAGGCTCGTAGGAAAAAAGGCTTATCTAAAGTAGCAAAGGACAAAGTAGCAAAGGACAAAGAAGATAGTTCTATGGATAAATAATTTTGGTATTGGGTTTAATACCTTAGGTTGAATGTTCTAGATTTTTATTAGGCTGTGAGGTTAACCTCACAGCCTTTTTTTTATTGAATTATTTTGCGAGTCCTACTTCAGGTGCGATTTTCTCGATTGCTTCGATTGCAATAGTGAGAAAGTCGACAAGGTCTAGTTCGATATGTTCGCATTCTTTTATTATGTCGCGATTTACACTTGCAGCAAAAGCTTTTGCTTTCATTTTCTTTTTCAAGCTCTTTGGCGTCATGCCTTTCATACCTTCCGGCCTGATTAATGCGTTCGCATGAATTAATCCTGTCACAGTTTCACCGCATCTAAGCGCAAAATCAAGGTCTGTTTCTGGCGCTACGGTGGTCATTTCTGCATTATGTGCTTTTATCGCTTTAATCGCGTCTTCCGGCATGTGTCCTTCGAGCATTTGTGCGGAAATTAGCCCATGGTCTTGCGGGGTATTGCATGTTTTGCTGTAATCAAGGTCGTGTAGAAGTCCCGTCATTGACCACAGTACTTCATCTTTCCCAAGTTTGGCCGCAAGCGCCCCAAGTACAGCCTCGGACTCTAGCGCGTGATGGATCAAATTTTCTTCGGGGGTATTCATTTTCAATAATTCAAAACCGTCGTCTCTTGATATCATTTTAAGCTCCTGTATTCGTAATTTTCAGCGTAACAAATTAATATAAATGGCAAAATACGTAATGATCCGGTTCTACTTCTTTGCGCACCGGAGGAGTTTCTTTGCAGATATCCATAGCCTTTAGACAGCGCGGATGGAAAGGGCAACCAGAAGGTGGTGAAATAGGGCTGGGCATATCTCCTGAAATTGAGGCTTCTACAGTTTTAATTGTCGGGTCAGCAATCGGCACAGCTTCTAACAGTACTTGTGTATAAGGATGCAAAGGATTGTGATAAAGTGTTTCGGTGGGTGCAATCTCCATTAATTTGCCCAAATACATGACCGCAACCCGGTCGCTGATATGACTTACAACCGACAGATCGTGCGAAATAAAAACATAGCTCAGCTTGAATTCTTTCTGGATTTTTTTCAGTAGATTTAAAACCTGCGCCTGAACGGAAACATCTAGCGCAGAAACAGGTTCGTCGCATACAATCAGGTCAGGATTCATGGCGATGGCTCTAGCTATTGCAATGCGCTGTCTTTGTCCTCCTGAAAATTCATGTGGGTATCTCTTTGCGTGTTCAGGGCGTAATCCAACCTGTACCAGCAACTCTTCAACCCTTGCGGATATTTCCTTTCGTGATCCAAATTTATGAATTCTCATACCTTCTGATATGATATTTCCAACCTTTTGCCGTGGATTTAACGAAGAGTAGGGATCTTGGAAAACCATCTGCATCATGGTTCCTATTTTTGCCGAATCCCAGTTTTTGAACTCCTTATCCTTGAAAAAAATTGAGCCTGCGTCAGGTGATTCAAGTCCTGTCAGAAGGCGCGCAAGTGTTGATTTACCGCAACCTGATTCCCCCACAAGCCCGAGAGTTTCACCGTTTCTAACTTCAAGAGAAATATCGTTAACGGCTTTAACTGTAGCTTTGGAAAGTGATAAAATTCCACTGCTGACAGGGTAGTGTCGTTTAATATTTTTAATTTCAAGAATATTTGTAATTTCAAGCGCATTTTTAGTCATTTAATATCCATGGCAGGGTAGTTGTATATTATGAATGTAACCAACAGCGGATTTCTCTGCTGTTTTTGCTAATTAATTTAGGTTCCTGCTTCTTGCATTTATCAAAGGCGAATTTACATCTCGGGTGGAATCTACAACCTGTCGGAAGATTATTTAAAGCCGGAACATTACCGGGAATTGGGGTAAGTGGTTCTCTTGATCCCAATTTAGGAACAGAGGAAAGTAGTCCCTGAGTATAAGGGTGCAGTGGTTCCTTAAATAGATCGAAAACATTTGAGCATTCAACAAGCTGGCCCGCATACATAACCGCAACACGGGATGCCACGCGAGCAACGACTCCGAGGTCATGCGTAATCAGCATGATTGAGCCGTTCATTTTCTTTTTCATGTCATCAAGTAGCCGTAGAATTTGTGCTTGTATTGTCACATCGAGTGCTGTCGTCGGTTCATCAGCAATAAGTATTTCGGGATTACACGCAAGCGCCATTGCAATCATTACGCGCTGTCTCATGCCTCCGCTAAGTTCGTGAGGAAAGCTTTTAATCTGCTTTTGTGGATTAGGAAGTCCAACCAATGCTAGTGCCTCTATGGCCGCCAGGTCTGCTTCTTTGCGATCTAATCCCTTATGAAGCCTGAGCGTTTCGCCAATCTGGTCCCCAATTTTAAAAACTGGATTAAGCGAGGTCATCGGCTCTTGAAAAATCATGGAAAGGTGATTCCCTCGAATTTTCTGTAACTCTTTATCAGACATCTCAACCAAGTCTTGATCTCTATAAAACACATGCCCATCGGTGATTCTGCCCGGCGGGTCGGGGATAAGGCCCATAATTGAGAGTGACAAAACGGTTTTGCCGCAGCCGGATTCACCGACAATGGCTAAAGTTTCTCCTTGCCCTAACTCGATACTGGCATTATCCACAGCCCTGATGATTCCGCCAGGAGTTGCAAAAGATGTAGTCAGATTCTTGATTTTCAAAATTGGTGCAGTCATAAGTCTGAATGTGCCTGTTTGCTTACGTAAATTTGTTTGTCAGTTCTATATATAAAGACTAGGTATCATTAGATAGCTATGTTTCTTAAGCATAGTTCTAATTGAGATAACTAAAAAATTCAATCGACTTTGGAGTAGGGATCGTGGAAAAAATAGCTGTAATCGGTGGTGGCTTGGCTGGGTGTGAGTGCGCAATGCAACTCGCAAAGGCGGATGTTCCCGTTGTTTTGTACGAAATGAAGCCGGATAATTACTCCGAAGCACATCATATACCCGGGTTAGCTGAGCTTGTCTGCTCAAATTCTTTGCGTTCGGGAGATGTTACTACCGCTGTCGGCGTGCTCAAAAAAGAGATGGAAGCTTTCGGCTCCATAATAATGAAATGCGCCATGGAATCACGCGTACCAGCTGGTTCAGCTGTTGCCGTTGACCGTGAAATATTTTCAAATCTGGTGACAGAAGCTCTTGAAGCCGAAGAAAATATAACCATCGTCCGCAAAGAAATAAAATCTTTGGACGATCCTGAACTTGCAGAATTTTCAAAAATAGTAGTATCCGCAGGGCCGCTTGCATCCGAAGCTTTGACCGAAAGCTTAATCGAAAAGATAGGCGGAGGCCGCCTTTATTTTTACGATGCAATTGCACCCATAGTTAGCAGAGATTCAGTTAACATGGATATCGCATTCTTCGGTTCACGCTACAAACCAGAAGACGATGATTACCTCAACTGCCCCATGACCGAAGAGCAGTACAGAGAATTTCTCGCCGAACTAAAAGCCGGCGAAAGAGTTGTGCCACGCGAGTTTGAAAAAGAAATTCATTTTGAAGGATGTTTGCCTATCGAAGAAATGGCAGATCGCGGTGATGAAACATTAACTTTCGGGCCACTCAAACCAGTCGGTCTTCTTGACCCTCGCAATGAAGAACAGGCTTATGCGGTTGTTCAGCTCAGAGCCGAAAACAAAGAGAAGACTTCATTCAATCTCGTAGGTTTTCAGACCAAGTTAAAATATCCTGAACAGAAACGAATTTTCAAAATGATTCCCGGTCTCGAAAACGTAGAATTTCTAAGGTTAGGAAGTATTCATCGCAATACCTACGTAAATGCGCCCGAAGTACTAGATGAGAAGCTTGCACTTAAAGCTGATTCACGCATTCATCTAGCCGGACAGATCACAGGAGTAGAAGGGTATCTTGAGTCTGCAGCATGTGGGCTTTGGGTTGGCTTGTTATTAGCCGAAGAAGCCAAAGGACGCTCTATTCCGAATCCTCCTCTGGAGTCGTCAATGGGGGCGTTACTGGGCCATTTGCGCGAAGCTAAGAAAAACTTTCAGCCCTCAAACATACAGTTCGGCTTAATGCCCGCTTTGAAAATGCGCGCCAATAAGAAGAGACGTAAAGAGCTATACGGACAGCGAGCCATGGAATTGTTCGAAAGATGGCGTGTTGAGTATTTTGGAGATTAAAAAAAAGCCCCAAACTAAGAAAACTTAGTTTGGGGCTTTTTAATAATTAAACTTACGAGATGTTTTTTAGATTATTCCGTTTTCTTTTAAGATAGCTTTTAGCTTAATCTCATTTTCAGAAAGTAGCGGAACAATTGGAAGTCTGAATGATGCATCAAGCTTACCCATCATACCTAGTGATGTTTTCACTGGAATTGGGTTTGTTTCAATGAACATTGCTCTGCTAAGCGGCTGGAGCTTGTAGTGAAGCTCTTTCGCTTTTACCGCATCGCCAGCGCGGAACGCTGCACACATGTCAGACATCATTTTAGGTGCGATATTTGATACTACAGAGATTGCACCATGTCCGCCCAAAGAAAGGAGCGGTAGCACTGTGAAATCATCTCCAGAGAAAACAACGAATCCTTCAGGGCACTGTTCAATAAGATCTGAACATTGCGCCATGTTGCCCGTAGCTTCTTTCACTCCGAAAACATCAGGAACTTCGGTCGCAATTCTTGCAATTGTTTCAGGCAGGGCGTTAAGGCCTGTTCTTCCCGGAACATTGTAGAGAATGAAAGGCATAGAAGCTTCATCTGAAAGAGCCTTAAAATGCGCTACCAATCCTTCAGGGGTCGGTTTATTGTAGTAAGGAGTGATCTGGAGTGTGGCTTCTGCACCTGCTTTTTTAGCAAGTTTTGTAAGATATACGGCTTCTTTAGTATTGTTAGAACCCGCGCCAGCAATTACCGGGACGCGTCCCTTGGCCTGCTCGACACAGATTCTTATAACCTCACCCTGTTCGTCGTGAGTCATAGTTGCCGCTTCGCCGGTTGTTCCGCATGGAACAAGTCCGTCGATTCCTTGCTCAATCTGCCACTCAATCAGTTCGCGATAAGCGTCCTGATCAATTCCCCCGTCCTTGAACGGAGTTACCAGAGCAGTGAATGCTCCTTGGAAAGTCATTTTTGCCTCCTGAAGGTCAACCTATTACTTTTCGTCTGAAATGCCTTTAATGAGCTTCAATACAGCTGGTTCCTCACGAACATTTTCAAGCAGGCTTTGAAGAAACCACTTAACATTTTGTCCTGAAGTCCACTTGAAATCAGCATCATGAGACGGCCACTGGAAAATATCAATTCTGTTAACTGCTTTACCTGTAGGGTAACTGCGTATCCATAAAGTTTTTCTGCTATTTACAAGAGTTCCGGTCATACCCGGTCCATCTCCGCCACCAAGCAGGATGTCCATAGGAACCTCAGTAAGCTGTGGAGATGCGAGCAGTTTCTTTTCTCTGAAATAGCCTAAAGAGCTGATGCCAATCAGGATATCTGTTTTATCTCTATACTTTTTTATAAGTGCAGCAACTTCACTGATTAGTTCTTCAGGTACATCATTCGAGCCCTTTTCTAGAAAAGGTAAAATGATGAACCCTGCCTTTTTGCCATTCTCTAAGGGTATAATTTTAAAAGATGCATCCTTACAGTCTATCCAGTTTTTAGGAGTGCCGTTCGGAGATTCTTTTAAAAAAACTGCTTCAGCAGGGCTTAGAACTCCTAAATCATAATTCATGATTTGGAAAGCATCAGTGAGAGCCTCTCTCTTTTTCTCAGAGATAGGTTCGCCGGAAGTTGATAAAAATTCAAACGCTCCACCAACGAGAAAAATCTCGGGACCCTTAGAGTCTCGAAGATCTTGAAGATAACCAGCCCGCCGGGCCAGCCCACCAAGTGTTTTCCCGCCTCACGAAGGACAGGGATTAACTGTCCCGAAGGTGTTAGACGTATATGCTATAGACAATACCGTGTCCTTGCCAGCGTGTGCTTGGAACGTAAGTCCAAAGCTGGCAAGGAAAAGAAAAACATATATGTATAAGCGCATTAACCGTTTAAAAACTCTTTAAGTTCCTTACCTGGACGGAAGAACGGTAATTTTTTAGGTGTAACACTTACTACAGAACCCGTTTTCGGATTTCTGCCTGTGTAGCCTTGGTATTCTTTCATTTTGAAACTGCCGAAGCCCCTGATTTCAACTCTGTCACCGCGGACTAGAGCTTCTTTGATAGCATCGACAAATGCGTCAACGATTTCGGAGGACTCATCTACATGGAGTCCTTTTTCTTCAGCAAGATTTTTGATCAATTCACTTTTGTTCATTGTCCTCTCCCAAGTCATGTTGAGTGTGACAAACAGTTTTACCTATTATTAATACAACTATGCCGAAAAGTTATTCTTTTCGTCAAGCATTTATTAGGTGTTTAATGACGGAAATTTTTTGATTACTGGTCTGTCACCTAATTGGCCCATATTCTCCATGCGAATTTTTTGAATTTTAACCGCAATATTTAGAATGTCGCGGCTCGCATCGGATTTTGGAGCGTATTTAATAAACGGAACCTGTCTTCTAACTGCTTCAGTTACGGCAGGATCATAGCGCACAAACCCTATATTCTTCAACTTAATATTAAGAAATTTTTCACACGCCATGTTTAAGCGGTTAAAAGTTTCTTTGGCTTCTTTTGGGTTTGTAGCTTGGTTCACTATTACGTTGAAATCACTGACATTATGTTGCGTGTGCAAAACTTTAATCAATGCATAGCTGTCAGTTAATGAAGTTGGTTCAGGAGTTATTACAACAAATCTCATTTGAGTCATGGACGCAAAAGATAGAACCGTGCTGTTAATACCTGCTCCCAAATCCATTACCAAATATTGGTAGCGACCGACTATACTGCTCACTTTGCTAAAAAGCATTTCCTGCATGTCTTCATCCATCTCTACCAGTTCGGGAACGCCTGACGCAGCGGGAAGGATGTCGAAATTTTTACCTTTTTCAATAGGGATTACGATGTCAGAAGGCTTAGCTCCGCTAATCAAAATGTCCTGCATATTACTTTCTGGAGAAATTCCGAGCAGAACATCAAGGTTTGCAAGGCCGAGGTCACAGTCCATAAGTAGCAGGCTGTTTCCGCCAGCATTAAGTGCGTATGATAAATTTAGAGCTAGGTTCGTTTTGCCGACGCCGCCTTTTCCGCTCATTATAGCAAGGCTTAATGTCTTATTAATGTTGATCATTTGTTATTTCCGTTCCTCTATTTACCCGTGAATAAGAATTTCTTTTCATTGGCGTGAACAAGGGTTTCTCTTGTCACTGATTCAAGGTCTAAAATATCTGCGGTGCAAACTTTATCTTTACCGGACCCTTTGGCTTCATAGAGAGCTTTGTCTGCTTTTTCGATGAAATCATGCATTTTCAAATCGATCATACCTTTGTAAGTGGCTAAACCCACTGAGCAGGTTATGGAAAATTTGTCTTTTTTATCTGGAGTTGCAAAGGAAAGTTCTCGTGTTTTTTCAACAATTCTTTCTAATAACTGTTCAGATTTATACAGGCCTGCTCCTGAAAGAATGATAGCAAATTCTTCTCCGCCAATTCTTGATACAAGGTCATATCGTCTAGAGCTGCTAGAAATCATATCGGCAAGGTCGATCAGGACCTCATCACCTTTAAGGTGTCCGTAGGTATCGTTAACAGCTTTGAAATCGTCAATATCTAGTATGGCGAGACTGACAGGAGTTTTATTCCGCCTGGATCTTTCGATCTCCTGATCCAAAGTTCTTTCAAAAGCTCGGCGATTCGCAGCTCCGGTTAAAGGATCGTGCTCGGTTTTGTAGGACAAGGTTTGAAGTACGCTTTGGACATGTTTCAAGTGAGGCGTAATGTTGTCTTCAAGCGGAATGGTCATCCAGTCATTAAGACCATGTGTTTCAGCTAGAATTTCCCATGCCTCCAGAGTCATTCCTGGGCATAATCTTAATACGGCAAGTCCATCCAGACAGTCTTTGCCGAAGCAAATATTATTTTCTTTACAGAAGCGTTCCCTTACTGAAAGTAATTCATTCAGAAGATTGGCTTCATTCTCAGCAATATATTCAGCGTTCATTTTCTCCGCCGTGTGCATGAAGTAGGTAGTTCCGGATCAATTCATCGAGTTCACCGTCGAGAACTGCATCAACGTTTCCGTCCTCAGCTCCGCAGCGATGGTCCTTAACCAATCTGTAAGGTTGCAACGTGTATGTTTTAATCTGGCTGCCCCACGCAATAGAATCCTTGGTGGAGTAGTCAGCCTTTTTGCTTTCTTCCAGTCTTTTCAATTCTTTTTCATACAGCCGTGATTTCAAAACTTTCATAGCAGTTTCTTTGTTTTTCAGCTGTGACTTTTCATTCTGGCACTGTACAACAATATTGGTCGGTAAATGAGTGATACGCACTGCCGAGTTGGTTTTGTTTACGTGCTGCCCACCGGGGCCGCTTGCCCGGAAAACATCAAGCCTAATTTCATCGTCACTAACTTCAATCTCAATATCTTGAGAAATTTCAGGATAGACATCTACAGAGGCGAAAGATGTGTGCCTTCTGCCAGATGTATCATATGGAGATATGCGGATAAGCCTGTGAATACCGGCTTCACCTTTTAAAAAGCCATAAGCGTAAGACCCTTTAACTTGAATGGTTACGCTCTTAATTCCCGCTTCGTCACCGGGTTGCAAGTCAATGTAGCTTGTCTGCCAATTCCTTTTTTCACACCAGCGCATGTACATTCTGAGTAGCATTTCAGCCCAGTCTTGGGCTTCAGTGCCTCCTGCCCCCGGATGAATTTCGAGGATGGCAATACTTTTATCTTCGGGTTCTGAAAGAAGGGTTGCAAGCTCTGTCTGTTCTATTAATTTGGCTAACTTTTCTAAGTTTTCGGAAAGAGCTTCCAGAATTTCTTGATCTTGATCTTCGGATGCAAGAGACATCCATTCTTCAACATCGTCTTTAGTGGAGGAAAGTTCTTCGTATGAGGTTACTTTTTCTTCGAGGTTACTTTTTTCCCTAAGAAGGGGAGTGAGTTCATCTGGCTTATCCCAAGCGCCGGGCTTGCTTAGCTCGTGTTCTAACTCTTCAAGACGTTCTTTACTTTGAGCGTGGTCAAAGACGCCCCCAAAGGGATACATATTTTTTAGAGCAGGTGACTGCTTTGGATTTTAAATCGGAGAATTGAAGCATTTTATTTAAACATCGTCCTTTTACTGGTTTCTTTTACCGCGGGATACAACAGTGCTGATCGCGATCCAAATGGAGAACAACAAAGTTAGAATAAGTGGACCATATGTAATCAGTTTATAGTTGGAACTGAAGAACGTTTTGCCGGTGAGGAGTTTCGGATTAACCAAAATTGCCGCGTCGACAAATAGTTCTGTTGAGCCTGTTATTTTTCCGAGAGGGTCAACACAGGCGGAAATTCCGGTATTGGTGCCTCTTATTAAGTAACGCCCTTGTTCCACCGCCCTAAGAGCTACCAGTCCAAGGTGCTGGTATGGCGCAGAAGTTTTTCCGTACCATGCATCGTTGCTTATATTAATCAAGATGTTTGCACCATTGGCAACACGCTCCTGAGCTAGTTCCGGGAAGATTCCTTCATAGCAGATGAGTATCCCCATAGCAAGGTTTCCACTTTGAATTGGGCTGGCGTCTGTGCCGGGAATAAAGTTTCCAACCCCTTGTACAAGCTTACCAATCGGCAAGTATTCTCCAAACGGAACATATTCTCCAAAGGGTACCAAGTGCGATTTGTCGTACCATTCGAGAGTTGTTTTGCCGGGGTCTATGAGGATGGCTCTATTATACGATGAGTATGTTTTTGTCTTGGGATGAAATACATAACCCGGTGCTCCTGTCAAAAGCGGTATTCCGGAACTTTTGCAAGAGTTAAATAGAGCAACCCTAAGCCCGCTGGGGTTCTGAATTTGAAATGGTACAGCTGTTTCAGGCCAGACAATTAAATCAGCCTTGCTTGGTAAACTTTTGCTGAGCTTGATATACTTTTTAAGCGTAGAAACTTGAAATTTAGAATTCCATTTTTGAGCTTGATCAATATTTCCCTGAACAATCCCGATGGTTGCATTGCCTGTAACTGTAAGCGTTGAGAATTTTTCGGGCTCTGTTCTTAGTGTGCCGAGACACACAAGCACTATAATCACGGATACGGTCCAAGCTTTAGCAGAGTTGGATGTTTTCCACACAAGCATGCCTGTGGTGATGGAAACCAACAGGCCGGAAAGTCCGTATGCACCTAAGAATGCAGCTCCCTGAATTGATTCGGGCCAGTATGCAAATGCGGATGAAAAAGTCATCCACGGGAATCCTGTGAAGAAATGTCCTTGCGCCAGTTCCATGGTTGCCCATAGCGCACCACTGAAAATGCAGAGCATAAAAGGATGCAACCTGCGGGCGGCAATACTTAAAATGTATGTGTATACTCCGTAGTAAGCCCCCACAGCCATAGCCATTAAGACTGGGCATGGAACAGCTATTAGCCATGAAATGCCACCGTATACTCCGATGGGATATGCAAGCCAGTATAAGCATGCAAGGCTGGAAAATGTTCCTACTATCCAACCGCGTTTGAAAGATTGGCGCGGTGATCTTGCGGAAAATGCGATGAGCCCCAGAACTAGCGGGAATCCAAGCGCGGCTAAAGGGAAGTGCAATAGCGGATTTGCATAGCCAATTCCAGCACAGACTGTACCGATTGCAATCAAAATGGCTAAGTGCATTTAGCTGCCTTTCGGGGGTTCAACAAGGATAGATGTAATTTGCTTCGCGTCACTGTCATGTACTGTGAATTTGTATCCTGAAACATTGATGAACTCGCCTATGTGCGGTATTCTTCCTGTCAATTCTGATATATATCCACCTATTGAGTCCACGTGCTCGGAGTCGAGGGGGATATTGAATTTTTCAGCAACTTCGCTCAAAGGAATTCTGCTGGAAATTAGAAAACTACCGTTTTCGAGCTCTTTGAAATCAGATGGACGGTCTGCATCATGCTCATCTGAGATTTCACCGACGATTTCTTCAAGAATATCTTCCATGGTGATCATACCGGAGGTTCCGCCATATTCGTCCAGTAAAATAGCCATGTGAATTCTACCTGACTGAAATTCTTTCAGCAGACTTTTAATCTGGATGTTTTCAGAAACCACAAAAGGGTCTCTCATAATGGATTCGAGAGATCCGGAAGGGTTGCCTTGTAAAAGTGGGGCTATGAGATCTTTAGCGTGAACAACTCCGATAATATTATCTTTGGAATCTTTGTATACTGGTATACGTGAATGCCCGTGTTCGATTATTTGCTCGGCAACTTCTGCTAATCCCCCATCAAATTCTGCACCGATAATATCGGTTCTGGGGATCATTATTTCACTTGCGGTAGTATCTTTGAGTTCGAGAACATTCAGTAGCATTGAGACGACTTCACTTTTTATTTCGCCGTCTTCGCGTGCTTCAAGTATATGTTCTTCGAGAGGTGATTCTGCTTTTCGAAAGATATTAATTAATTTGGCCCACAATCGGCCCTCAGAGCCATCGTCCAAGTGAATTCTCCTGTTTGCGGTTGTAAAAAAAACTATGTTTGTAAGAATTAGAAATCTATTTCAAACTATACGTAATTATTATGTGAGGTTTCTGTCAACAATCATCTGCAATTGTTGCAATTATTCTGTCCCTTCTCGGTATAACTCTAAATGGAGATTGTATGCCCAGTCGTCCATTTCGGCACTGCCTTTGTTTTTAAGCGTGGTCCATTTAGGCTTATTGGAGTTTTCGTCAAATCCAAGAAATTGATTTTCAAATGAAAGTCCAATTTGTGCTTTACCCTGTCCCGGATCAATGAAAATACGGCGTATGCGGGTGGTGAAAATATAGCGGACAATCCCTTTATTTCCGGTGTCTACTAGGCTCATTAGTAAAATAAAAGCTTGTCCTTTGGTTAGCTTGAGATTTGCCGCCCGTTTCGAACTCATATGTGTCATTTCGAGGGAAACTCCGCCCCCAGAGACATCTTGAAGGTGAACTCTGGAGTCTGATCCACCCATGAATCCGGGAGAGTACTCTCCATTTGTGGTCATGAATTTAAGAGCGGCCTTCATGCCTTGAGTCGAATCAGGGATTATGTTGACGTAATCATAAAATCTGGATGGAGGGGCAACCCGTAAAAACTCGCGTTTTTGAGTTTGCTCAAGGTAGTTAGGGAAATCAAGATGGAGGTATGTGTAAGAAGAACCTTTGGATGAGATGTCATTTATAGTGCCTACAAAGTGATAAAAAATTACCACTCCGGACTGCTTGGTAGGGACATGGAAATATCCATCAATTTCACGGCCTATCCAAGATTTTCCAATGCCGTCCCTTGAGGGCAATTCTAAAATAACTTCATTGCTAAGGTCGGAAATGGAGCAGGGGATTGTCTTTCTTTTTTCAGATTTTGAATGAAAGCTGATTTCAACTTTCGAGCGGTAAACTAAGGCCGTTTCGAAAACTTTTAATATTTTAGAATCCCCAGTCAGCCAGTTTGGAGGGATGGGATTAAGTTTTTTTTTGAGTTCTTGATTGTTATACCAGAGGACAGCTCCAGCTAAAAGAGCCATACAAAATCCCATGACCAAAAGCATATTAATAGTTTGCTGTGGGAGTCCCGTTTCACCGAATCCCCTAAGAACTTTATATAAATAAGCTTGATCTACTGCGGCTTGCATATGGAGCCTTCTTATTAAAAGTATTTAGAATCTTTGAATAGGAATTACATGTTAACTTTTTTTTTACTTATTGAAAAGAATAGTTATTAAAATGTTTAAAAGCGGGAATAGCTCTATTTTAGATTGCGCCAATTTTTTTCAAATGGATTTCAATTGATGAAATAGCCGCGGGAGTTATTCCGGAAATTCGACTTGCCTGCCCAAGCGTCAAAGGTCGTACTTCTGTAAGTTTTTCGACACCTTCTCTTGTGAGGCCTGAAACTTCGGCATAGTTTACATCACTTGGAATTTTAACTGATTCTTTTTTACGGAACTTATCTACAAGCTCTTGCTGGCGCACAAGGTACCCTTCGTATTTTACTTGTGTTTCTGCTTCAAGAAGTATTTCATCGGTAAATGTATCAATATCAGACCAAAGGCCTTTCATGTCGTTAATGGTCAGTTCAGGCTGGCGCAGTAGTGTTGCGAGCGGAACTGATTTACCCGGCGCGGTTCCACCTATCTCGCTAATTATTTTGCAAGTAGCGGCATCAGGTTTGATTCGGGTGGAATTGAGTCCTTTGATTACAGAGTCGAGGCCGATCTTTTTTTCGCTGTAAATTTTCCACTGGTCATCGCCCACAAGGCCAAGTTCTCTACCTATAGCGGTGAGACGTTGGTCTGCGTTCCCTTCCCTGAGCAGAAGTCTGTATTCTGCGCGTGAAGTGAACATGCGGTATGGCTCTTGAGTTCCCTTTGTTACGAGGTCATCAACGAGTACGGCAATGTATGCTTGATCGCGAGACAGCACGAATGGTGGACGGCCTGTTATGGAGCAGAACGTATTGATGGCGGCCCATAGTCCTTGCGCTGCGGCTTCTTCATAGCCGGAAGTACCATTGATCTGTCCTGCCAGAAAAAGTCCGGGCAGAGCCTTTGTTTCCAAGGTCGGCAGTAACTGCGTAGGTGGAACAAAATCATATTCGATAGCGTAGCCCGGTCTGACAATCTGAGCGTCTTCAAGGCCGACAATCGAGTTGATCATTAGCTTCTGAACATCCAGCGGTAGACTTGTGGGGATTCCGCTTGGGTAAACCTCGGGACTTTCGAGTCCTTCCGGCTCTAGAAATATTTGATGCCTGCCTTTTTCAGGGAATCTGGCAACTTTGTCTTCAATAGACGGACAGTAGCGTGCTCCTGTTCCCTTAATTACACCCGTGAACATCGGAGATCTTTCGAATCCAGTACGGATAGCGTCGTGAGTTTTTTCGTTGGTGTAGGTAATGTGGCAGGGAACCTGCGGTAGCATGATTTTGTCAGTGCGAAAGCTGAAAGGCTTGGGCGGATTGTCGCCGAACTGCGCTTCAAGCTGATCGTAGTCGATGGAATCTTTTAGCAGGCGCGGAGTTGTGCCGGTTTTAAGTCTACCGAGAGTCAGCCCTATTTTTTCAAGAGAAGCAGACATTCCAACTGATGCCGGATCACCCATTCTTCCGCCGCTGAAATTTTCCAGCCCGATGTGAATAAGTCCCTGCAAGAAAGTTCCAGTGGTAAGGAGCACTGTTTTTGATTTAAATTCTTCACCGATTGAAGTTTTTACACCGGCGGCTCTACCGTCCTCAACTATCAAAGTCTCAGCTGTGTCTTGCTTTACCCAAAGATTTTCCTGCGCGAAAATATCTTTCTGGACCACGCGCATGTATTCATTGCGGTCCATCTGGGCTCGGCTGGCTCGTACTGCCGGTCCTTTGCGAGTGTTAAGGGTACGGAACTGAATTCCGGCCTTATCGGACCATAGCCCCATGTATCCACCGAGCGCATCAATTTCTTTGACCATGTGTCCTTTTGCAAGTCCGCCTATCGCAGGGTTGCAGGACAGATGTCCGATTCTATCGACGTTTATAGTAAGTAGCAGAGTTTTCAAGCCGAGTGTGGCAGCTGCCATGGCGGCTTCACATCCTGCGTGTCCTGCTCCTGCTACTATGAGGTCGTAGACTGGTGGTGGGGGCTGTTTTCTAATCATTTTTATAGTCGTGGTTCGTGTTGCTTAGAGCAATTAAAAGGGGAGAAGCGCCATAACTTTCGCGTCGCCGAGGGTGTTTGCAATGGATCCTTTCTCGTTAGTCTGGTGTGCCTGACCGAGAAGAGTGGCCCATACAACGGCCTGATAACCGCGTTCGCGCAAATGTGCTGCAACTGTTCCGCCGCCGATTCCGCCGGGGGTTGCGTCAATACCGTAAATTTCTTTGATGGCGAAAAGTGTTTTTTCAACAATTTCTGATTTAACAGGAGTCGCCGGGGCTGCCTGATTCTGGGTATCTATTTCAACTTTTATCGTAACACCGTATTCTTCGGCTACATAGAGAGCCATCCCTTTGACCTGATCAACTACATCTTTCAACTTGTAGTTAGGGAGCACACGGCAGTCGATGTAAAAAACATCTTTGCCCGGCAGAGTATTAATATTCTCTACGTTGGCTTCTTTTTTGGTTGGAACAAAAGTTGAGTAGGGTGGCGAGAACAGTTCGTCCTCTTCGTCAAATTGAAATTGAAGCTCTGAAATTTCTACAATCATAGCGGAAGCGGCAACCAGTGAGTTAACACCTTCGTCAGGAGTTGAAGCATGACACTGCTTTCCTTCAACGGTTACTTTAAACCAGATTGTGCTTTTTTCGGCAATTTCGACCATGCTTGAATCTGCTTCACCAAAATCTGGAACGAGGAAAAGGTCTTTCTTTTTGAAAATATCTTCGTGTTCTTTCAGCATGTATTCCAGTCCGTATTCACTACCTGTTTCTTCATCAGAAACGAATATGAGACCGATATTACATCCGGGAGTCACGCCTGTTTCTTTTAAAGCTCTTGCAGCAATCACTGAGCTGACAAGTCCCTGATGGTTATCTTCGACACCGCGTCCGTAGATAGCGTCCCCGTCCTGAACTAAAGTAAAGGGATCGTTTGACCATAGGCTTAGGTCACCAATAGGAACTACATCCATGTGAGATATTATCCAGAGAGTCTGAGCAGTATCTTGTCCTGGCAGAATCGTAACCAGATTTGGTCTGTAGCCACATTCAACTCTATCATCCGGTGCGTTGTAAGACTTAACTTCCCCGAAACCATGCTCTTTCAGGTATTCGGTAAGGAAGTCCGCTTTATCCTTTTCTCCGGTCCCGTTATTGGTTGGGCCAATCGCAGGGATTGCTACCAATTTAGAGTGAAGTTCAAGGGCGGCATCTTTCAAATCATCGATTTTAGATAGAATCTGACCTGGCATTGTTCTCTCCGTTCTGGACGTAAAAAGTCGGTTTTCCTAAAAAGCGAAAAAGTCCGGATAGAAATTATACGGACATACTAATAAAAAGAGCCGGAACTAGTCCGGCTCCCTTAATGCACAAAGATACCTTTAAAAAATAGTATAAACCATTTCTCAGGTAAGTAAGATTAACGACTTGCCTAGAAAGGCAGTGCGAGCTGTTTATTAACGGCCGCGTGCTGCACGCTTAGAAGCTTTCAGCGGGTTAACCTTGACTTTACCTTCTTTATCTACTCCAGCGCGAGCGTGAGTAGCGAAGTTACATACGCCTTTAGCCCATTTTACTGCTGGCTGTGCGTAGCTAGGAC
Organism: Desulfovibrio sp.; assembly: GCA_030145055.1. Lineage (GTDB taxonomy): Bacteria > Desulfobacterota > Desulfovibrionia > Desulfovibrionales > Desulfovibrionaceae > Maridesulfovibrio. The sequence continues at coordinate 519,322 of JAQYWK010000002.1, read as the reverse complement.
AGTAATTTTTGCTTTCGACTTCGATTGCACGTTCACAACCTTCACATTTGTCAATGATGGGTTCCATGATAGTTCCCTTGAAAGACAATCCTTCAGCAGTCATTTCAGCACCGTCAAGTGCGTGTATTTTTGCATTCTTTTTAGCCATGTAGCGCCTCCTGTTTGGCAAGTCGCTTGCGTACAAGCGTATTTATCTAATATTTATCTTGAAAAGCACAATTCCCTATGCAATCTTTCCCTGTATTGTCAAGAGAAAAACTGCCCGAAAAATTTTAAATTCAGCATTAATTTTGCTCATGAAGTCTGTTTAACGCCCATTTAACGGCCTTTTCAGCTTCACGTGAGATTGTTTCAATATCTGCAGTAAAATGTTTACCATCTTGATAAAGAACCTTTCCATCGCAAATTGTAAGCTTCACATCCTGTGCGCCGACGCAGTATACAACGTGAGAAAGGGGATTGTATACAGGTTTTAAGTGCACCTTGTTCATATCAATGGCGATGATGTCCGCTCGCATCCCTGAACTGATAGATCCTGTGTCATTGAAACCTAAGAATTTAGCACTGTTAACCGTTGCCAGATCCAGAGCTTGCTGCGCTGGAATTACTGTCGGGTCCTGCTGAATTCCCTTTTGCAAGAGGGCCCCTGTCCGCATCTCTTCAAACATGTTCAAATCATTATTACTAGCAGCTCCGTCCGTACCAAGGCCGACACATATGCCAGCATTGAGCAGTTTGGTCAAAGGGCAGATGCCAGAACCGAGCTTGAGATTGCTTTGCGGGTTATGCGAAGTCATTACCCCCGCAGTCCGTAGCTGGTCGATCTCAGCATCAGTAACGTCCACACAATGATGTATCCTCGTGCGTGCTTTTAATAGACCTGTATCACGCAGAAGTTCAAGTGGTCTTTTACCGAATTTTTCTAAAGTGAGCTTTGTTTCTGCCGCAGATTCAGCGCAATGAATCTGCCAGAGCACATCAAGCTTCTCAGCAAGTTCCATACTTTCAGCAAGTTGATCAGGGGTTGTGGTGAAAACCGCATGGGGAGTCACGGATGTATTTATACGATTGTGAGAAGAATATTTGTTGTGCAAATCTTCTATTACTTCCCACGCTTCCTCCGCTGTTTTAAAGAATGGAGAGGGGAATTCGAAAAATCCTTCTCCTAAAACAGCTTTAAGGCCACATTCATCCACAGCCTTGCCCACAAAATCCTCATGCATGTACCCGTCAAAGAAAGCTGTAGTGCCGCCTGCAATCATTTCCGCACAACCTAATTGCGCCCCGAGTTCGACCAATTCTTTACTAAGCCCTCCCTCGATAGGGAAGATGTAGTCATGTAGCCATGTCAGGAGCGGCAGGTCGTCTGCTACGCCGCGCATAAGCGTCATTGGAATATGGGTGTGAGAATTGATCATCCCGGGCATTAGAACCGATTTTCCGGCGTCTAGCGTTTCAGCCGCCGTCCAATCTCTACTCATCTCTGCCTTCGTCCCGACAGCAGAGATGATATTACCTGTTACGGCAATTGCGCCGTCATCAATAATACGCCGATTCTCATCCTGCGTAATAACGCTGGAACCGAATATGATAAGGTCACATTTCTGTGCAGACATGTAAGTTTACCTGCTCAGTTAGCTTAATTGTTCAATGGTTTTGATCAGCATTGATGTGACTTTCTCGGCATTTTCTTGAAAAATTTTGAGGATGTCGTCCCATGTTACTGGCTCTTCATCAGTTTTCCAGCAATCGTAGTCTGTGGACATTGCTACGGCCGCGTATGGAATTCCGGCTTCGTTAGCCAAAGCTGCTTCAGGAGCTGTGCTCATGTTGATGATATCTGCACCCCATGCACGAAACATGTGGGATTCTGCGCGAGTGGAAAAACGTGGTCCTTCGATGGTGACAACGGTCCCTTTGTCATGTGTTCTGATGCCAAGCTCAGCACATGATGTCATCATTTTTTCGCGTAAAAAATTATCGAATGGATCAGCCATTGGAGTGTGTGCTGGAGCATGTGGCTCAAAGGTCTCATGGAATGTAAGGGCGCGGTTACGAGTAAAATCAATGAATTGATCTATTATAACGAGGTGTCCGCGGGCAATATCTTCTCTGAGTGATCCTACTGCTGTTGTGGCAAGAATGTAGTCACAACCTAAATCTTTGAGGGCTTGAATATTTGCTCTGTTATTTACGAATGTGGGCGGAATAGTGTGTTCTCTACCGTGGCGGCCTATGATGTGAACTTCTGTTTCAGCGATTGTTCCAGATTTGATGGGAGAGCTTGGTTCGCCCCATTTATTGGTAACTTTGGTATCTTTCGCATTTTTTATAATGTCAGGATTGTCCAGTCCACTGCCGCCGATGATGCCTATTACTGCCATTTTATTCGTATCCTGTTTCGCAAAACTGAAATTATGATTAAAAAAGAAAATCTCCTTTTTGCCGCGTTAGAAGCAAAAAGGAGATTTTGTTGGAACTAATTTTAAAGCTTGAGAAGGTGACCGTTCGGAGTACCATTCAGTTTGCTTTGTCCGTCTAGGAATCCAAGCTCGGTTAGGAATCCGATTCCGGAGACGATGCCACCAGCTTTTTCAACCAGCTTGATCATGCCTTCCGCTGTTCCGCCAGTGGCTAGAACATCGTCGATGAGTAGAACATCTTCGCCAGCACTTACAGCATCCACGTGCATGCTTAGGCTGTCGGAGCCGTACTCAAGGTCGTAGCTTACGGAAACAGTATCGTATGGCAGTTTGCCTGGCTTACGGATTGGCACAAAGCCGATTCCGAGCTTATATGCCAGCGGTGCGCCGAAGATGAATCCTCTAGCTTCTGCTGCAGCAATTTTATCAGCTTTATAGTCACTGAACTTTTCAGCCATCATGTCAATAGTATATTGAAATGCTTTTGGATCTGCTAAAAGCGGTGTGATGTCAAAATATACGATACCTTCTTTAGGAAAATTAGGTACATCGCGAATGTATTCCCTTAAATTCATGAAATTCCTCCATCCTATGGAAATTGATATTTAGTAGAATTTGACTAGTTGCTTTCATCGCTGTTGTCAAAGATCGTGATAAATCAATGTACACTATGCTTACGCAAGAATGCTTGGTTTAAGCTGTCGGTCCAGTTAAAGCGTTCGCGAATGAGCTTGCGCTGGTGCCTCCGCTAGATGAAGTCCCTTCGGCTTTCGCTTTAGCATCTCTAGCTTCAACTAATTGAGATTGGAGCTGCAAAAGTTGATTTTGTTTCGCGTTAACTTGCTCTTTCTTCTGCTCTTCCGGCATGGAGCTAGCCTTAAGTTCATCTATTTCTTCTTTTAATTTCTGAATTTGTTCTTCAAGATTCTTAATCATTTTCTCCATAGGAGATAAATCTTCTTCCTTCTTTTCAGCATTCAACTGGTTAAGCTTTGACTTAGCTTCTTTTGAGATAGTGATAGTATCGCCATCTTTATCTTTGGAAACTGAATCTGAAACAGTCTCGTCAGTTTTTGGCTCAACAACAGGCGCTGTGGCTGAGGACTGCTGATTGAAATCAGTTGTAATATGAAAATCGAAACCCATTGTGGTTGCCTCCGAGATTATGAATAAAATATACTCGCTATCGGCGGCTTAGAAGCTTTCTTTAGTTAAATTAATAAAAATTAATGAGTGTGTTTTTAGAAATAATTAGTGCGGGCAGGTTATAAAAAATAAAGCAGATAAAAAGCATAGCACCCAAAGTCCCCGTGATATTTCTTTAATTTTACCGGTAACTATTTTCATGAATGGATAAGCGATGAATCCCGCTGTCATTCCTGTGCCAAGGTTGTAGGTAAAGCTCATTAGAGTAATAACTAAAAATGCTGGAACAAGTTCACTAATATCGTCAACGATGAGATCCTTACACGGTGCGATCATTAGCATTCCGACTATGATTAGGCTCGGACCATAGGCGCATGGCGGGATTGTGGTGAGGAGCGGTTCTAGAAAAAGTGCTGCAAGAAAAAGCATGGCCGTTGTTACGGCAGTAAGTCCCGTTCTGCCTCCCGCTTCTATCCCTGTGGCGGATTCTACAAATACTCCGGTTGTTGTGGTTCCAAGGAGCGATGCCAAAACGGTTGTGACTGCGTCTACTAGCAAAGGCTTCTCGATTTCTGGCAAATCTCCGTGCTCATCGAGCAATCCTGCGCGATATGAAACTGCATAGAGAGTTCCCATTGTATCTAAAAAATCGAGGATAAATACCGTTAAGATCACGGATATAAATCCCCACGTGAATGATCCGGTAATATCAAGCTGTAAAAATGTAGGTTCTAACGAAGGGGGCATGCTGACAAATTCCGTCGGAGTGCTGGCTATTCCCAAAAAGAAAGCGGCTATAGTTGTAGCGAAGATGCCTATGATTATAGCGCCGCTGATTTTTCGTCCCATGAGTAGGGTTATGAGAAAAAAGCATCCAATGGCTAGCAGGGTGGATGTGCTAGATAAATTCCCTAGATGAGTGGGAGCACCGGGAACTCCTAATACAACGATTCCGGTGGTGTTCAGCCCAATGAATGTAAGAAAAAGACCTATCCCAACTACGAAAGCGTTTTTCAGATTTTTGGGAATTGCAGAGATCATCCATGTTCGAATGCCTGTTGTGGTGAAAATAACAAAAAGCACACCGCCGATAAAGATAGCTCCGATGGCAGTCTGCCAACTGTAACCCATTACTTTTACGACCGTGAACGCAATAAAGGCGTTTTCGCCCATATACGGGGCAACAGCGAAGGGGCGCTTTGCATATAGACCCATAGCCATTGTCCCGAAGAATGCGCTTATGATTGTGGCGACCATACTCGGTCCAAACGGGATTCCTGCGGTCTCAAGAATTTTAGGATTAACCACGATTATGTAAGCCATCGTTGTAAAAGTGGTCATCCCAGCAACTATTTCGCGGCTAATGGTTGAGCCGTGTTGTTTAATTTGAAAATAGTTGTCGATAGAGTTTTTCATTGTAATTCTCCGAGAGCGAGTGTGATTCGAATCACTTACCTATAACAGTTTGAACCTGTTTAATACAAGCTGTCTGTTTTTGGTTAATCATTAAGCTTGCGAAATATGGTTGGGTAAAGCTAAAGTGTTTTTTTTAGAAAAATCAGAAGTAATTATTTTTAAATGGAGTTTTTGTGCAAGTCAGACATAAGGCGAAGAAGAGTTTAGGTCAGAACTTTTTACAAGATGATAATATAGCACGTAAAATTGTTGATAGTCTTAAGATTACTGAAAAGGATTCTATTATTGAAATAGGTCCCGGACAGGGGGCTTTGACTGAACATATATTGGAAGCAGGCCCAAAAAAACTAATGCTTATTGAGATGGATAGGTATCTTGCTCCTGCTCTTGAGAAAGAATATCCGGCCGCAGAAGTGATTCAGCAGGATGCTCTGAAATTTGTCTGGGAAGATCTTGATCCTGAGCAAAATTGGAAAATTATCGGCAACCTGCCATATAACGTTGCTTCCAAGCTTATGTGGGACATTGCTTCAAAGAGTCCCGCTGTAAATTGCGTTTTCATGGTTCAGCATGAAGTTGGTCTCAGAATTACTGCTGATCAGGGTTCAAAAAAGTATGGTGGCATCAGCGCATGGATCAAAAGTTACTGTGAAACGCAATATCTTTTTAAAGTTCCACCGACCGTTTTTAAGCCAAAACCGAAAGTAGACTCCGCAGTTATAAAATTTTATTCATTGCCAAATAATGAAAAACCTAGTGATCCTGAGGGCCTTGCGGGACTTATAAAATATTGTTTTCAATATAGGCGCAAGCAGTTAGGTAAGATACTGAAATCATACGTTTCTGATACTTTGCTGGAGTGGATGGATAAGGAGGGTATTTCACTCAAAGATCGCCCAGAAGCCTTGTCTCCTGTACAGTTTCAAGGATTATATAATTGTATTAAAAATGATTTTCCCTCTTGACTTGTTGGTGAAAATTTTGTTTTAGATTTTCATCAAGGTTCGACAGGACAAGTTTTCCCCTAGGTTTAAACTGATTTTGGGGGTGGGGGGATTTGTGCTGTATGAATTTGATCTGCAGAAGCTATTCTTGCTATGTAAGTTTTGCTCTGCAAATAATTAGAACCAAACTCTCACATTTATGTGAGGTCAATGGCAGGCACAGATTTGTGTGCCGCAATAATTAATTTCCCGTTTTAAGGAGGAAGGACAGATGACAAAGGCTGAACTAGTAGTAAAAATTGCTGAGAAAGCAGGTATGACTAAAGCTGACTCAGAGCGTTGCCTCAACTATTTTCTTGATACAGTTGAAGAAACTCTTGTAAGCGAAGGTAAACTGACTCTTACAGGTTTCGGAACTTTCCAGGTTGACGAAAGAAAAGAACGTGTTGGTCGTAATCCTCGCACTGGCGATGAGATCAAGATTCCAGCATGTAAAGTTGTTAAATTTCGCCCAGGCAAGCTTCTTAAAGACGCTGTAAAATAATAAAGGAGATTAACGATGTTACATGGTGAAACCGTTCAAAGCCCTCTTCCTATGGACCTTCCTTGGTGGCAGCCTGATCACGTAATCTTCTTCGGCGTTCTTTATGCCGTTATTGCTGTCCTTGGCGCAGGTCTTGTATACTGCGCATTTAAAGCTTGGATGGATTCAAAAGATCAAGCCGCAAATCATTAGTCCTGAAATTGATTTCGATTTTTTTATATTCAGCACCTGAATTCAGGTGCTGAATATTTTTTTATTATAGTAATGCTTGACTTTATTGCTGTAATGGATGTACAAATTCTCTCTTCCGCAGCGGTTTTTACGGTGCGAGATTTTAGCAAAGGGGGGTGATTTTACATGCCAGGTGTATACCTCGAAGATTCCGATAATTTTGAAATAGCTCTTCGCCGTTTTAAAAAACAGGTCGAAAAAGCTGGAGTTCTTTCCGAACTCAAAAAACGTCAGCACTACGAAAAACCTAGCGTACAGCGCAAGAAGAAAAAAGCTGCAGCACGCAAAAGGTTGATCAAAAAAATGCGCAAAATGTCAATGGGTTAATATATGAGTCTCATTGAGCAAGTTGATATAGATTACATCGCGGCCTACAAGGCCAAAGACGATGTTAAAAAGTCTGTTTTGAGACATCTCAAGACGGCTATAAAAAATCGTATGGTCGACGGCGGTGGTGAAATCACCGATGAAGACGTGCTTGATCTTGTTGCAAAACAGATCAAACAGCGCAAGGACGCCATTGAACAGTACGAAAGTGCTGGACGCCCTGAGCTAGCCGAGAAAGAGGCTATAGAAATTAAGGCTCTTTCTGGATACATGCCGCCCGAGCTTTCCACTGGAGAACTCGAAGCAGCCGTAGACAAGGCCATTGCCGATATCGGTGCATCTTCAATTCAGGATATGGGCAAAGTGATGCAAGCCATCATGGCCGTTCATAAGGGACAAGTAGACGGTAAAGCTTTAAGTAGCCTTGTACGTTCTCGTCTTGCCTGATTTCGATCAGCTTTAGCTAGTATTAAACGGCAGGCCCCGGAGTAAATCCGGGGCTGTTTTGCCGTTTTTCTGTATTGGTTCCTGATATTTCAGGCTAATGTTGGTCAAACCTCTTCCCCCACTGGACTACTATGGAGCCGAGATCTCTTCAATTACTTGAGTTTCCGAAGGTTCTCAAAGTACTATCAAATTTTGCTGTGTCTTCTTCTGGAGCACAGGCATGTCTTGATCTTTCCCCTATGCGGGAAGCTGATGCCATCAACGAATTGTCCCGATTTTTTAGACAGGGACAGAATTTTTCAAAAGAAACCGGTTTTAAACTCAGTATCTTTCCTCCACTTGAGGGGCTTTTTGAGTTTCTGGAAAAACCTGCCAGCATTCTCGATAATGATGCGCTTTTCGCTCTTATTCAGACTCTTGGTCAGGCTCGCATACTTAAAGAAGCGTTATCCATTGCTGAAAAACGTGAATGGGATACTATTGTCGGTTTCATAGATGCTATTGTCTGGCCCGAAAAAACTTTTTCAGGGCTCAAGCGTTGTATCGACCAAGATGGTCATATTAAAGATGAAAGCTCGCCTGAACTTTATGATGTGAGGCAGTCTCTGAGAGGACTTCATCAGCGTTGTTCTAAAAAAGTTCGCGACTACATTCACGGCGAAGATATCAGCCGTTTCATGCAGGACGATTTCATGACTATTTCGTCTGATCGTTATGTTCTGCCACTCAAATCAAATTTCAAAGGCCGCTTGCAGGGAATCATTCACAGTTATTCAAATACTGGTGAAACCTGTTATTTTGAGCCTCTGTTTCTGGTGGAACTTAATAACACCATGCAGGAACTAAAGCAGAAGGAAAGGCAGGAAGAGCTTAAGATCTTGACTTACCTCACAGGGCTTGTGCGCGCAGAACTCCAACAGTGTGAAGCCGCGTATGGTTTCCTTGTAGATTATGATGTTTTGCAAGCTAAGATCTTTTTCGCGGACTCTTTAAACGCCGTTGCGGTAGATGTTGAAGCCGGAGCAGGATTTAATTTGACCGGTGCACGGCATCCTTTGCTCGTTGCATCTGATATCGGGGTTCATCCATTAAATGTTGAACTTCCACCTGACCAGCGAGTTCTGATTATTAGTGGTGGTAATGCCGGAGGTAAGACTGTGTGTCTTAAAACGGTGGGAATTCTCGCTGCGATGGCATTCAGTGGTATTCCGGTTACTGTTGAGAAGGGATCAATTCTTCCGCTGTTCAAAGAAATTTTTGTTATCATAGGTGATGAGCAGTCTCTTGAAGAAAATGTAAGTACATTTTCAGCTCAAATCCAATCCATCAGTCGTATCTGGGATTCAATGGATTCCTCAACCCTGTTCATTCTAGATGAATTCGGTTCCGGTACTGACCCGGCTCAGGGTGCGGCGCTGGCTCAGGCTGTAGTTGATGGACTCCTTGAAAATAAAGTGACTTGCTTTGCTGCAACTCATTTTCCTGCTCTCAAGACTTATGCTCTTGTTACTGAGGGAGTTAGGGCCGCCAGTGTTCTTTTTGATCCAAGCACTAAGAAACCATTATTCAGTATCGCATATGATCAGGTCGGCGCTTCTATTGCGCTTGATGTTGCGCGTGAGCACGGTTTCCCTGAATCACTTATTTCTAAAGCTGAGCAGTACCTGTTAATGGACGGCTCGGAGACTGGTTCGGTCATGAGCCGTTTGAATGACCTTGCTGTCACGAGAGAGCGCGAGCTTGATGATCTTAGCAAGGACCGCGAAAAGCTGAATAAAAAACGTGCTAAACTTGAAGAGCGTTTTGAGAAAGAACGTATCTCGGTTTTGAAGGACGTTAAAGCGCAGGCTCAATCTGTTTTAAAAGAATGGCAGGATGGCAAGATAGGCCGTAAACAGGCGCTTAAGAAGCTTGCTGATGCACGCGGATTAATTGGCGGAGATGACAAGCCTAAAGCGGAAATTAAGCCGTTCTCATTTGAAGATATTAAAGTCGGTTCAAATATTTTAAATATAAATTGGGCACGTAAAGGTATAGTTCTTGAGAAAGATGACCGAAAAAAACGTGTGAAGGTAGATATGGAAGGGGTCGCTATGTGGATGCCCGCCGATCAACTTGGTCCTGTTGAAAAAGAGGGTCAGCCATCAAACTTTAAGGGCCGCGGATCTGATGTTGGTTCTGAGGATACATCTCGCGGAGATTTGTGTCTAAAGATTGACTTACGGGGAAAGCGTGCTGATATAGCTATCAGTGAGCTCGGTAAGTTCTTTGATCAGGCTTTACTGCGCGGGGCAACTTCTCTCGAGATTGTTCATGGACGCGGAACTGGAGCTTTGAGGCGCGAAGTGCATATTTTCCTAGACGGTAATCCCGCAATTGCAAGTTTTGCATTTGCTCCTGAAGATCAGGGCGGAGACGGTATGACTAAGGTCGAACTGGCTTAGTGCAAATTTTTTCCTGTTGTGTTACGGGTTTGCAGGGCGGGATACTGGCAATGGAGGGTTTGCTTTGGACAGAGCAGCTATAGAAGCTATCAAAGAGCGTCTCGACATAGTCGATATCGTTAGGCGATATGTTGAACTTAAGCCTGTTTCCGGCAGGTTCATGGGGCTTTGTCCGTTTCATCAGGAGAAGTCTGCATCATTTAGCGTTAATAGTGATGAAGGGTTTTATTATTGTTTCGGCTGTCAGGCCTCTGGCGATATTTTTACTTTTTATTCTGAAATTAACGGACTTGAATTTAAAGACGCTTTAGAACAGCTTGCCGGAGAGGCAGGCGTTGAGCTTACGCCGGGTAAAGTTGACCCGGGAGCGGCAAAAAGAAGTTCTGAGCGCAAAACTTTTCTCGAGATGCATGAGAAAGCCGCAGAATATTATTCCCGGCTGATTAAGCTTCCCGAAGGACGAACTGCCCGTGCTTACCTTGAAAAAAGGGGAGTAGATGTTGCAACCATGGACGCTTTCGGTGTTGGGTGCAGCTCTGATGATTGGCAGGGGTTAGAGAAATTTTTGGTTTCAAAAGGTTATTCTGCCGAGCAAGGGGTCCGCGCTGGACTACTTTCTCAAAATGCAAAAGGCCGGACATATGATAGATTTCGTGGAAGATTAATTTTTCCAATAAAAAATTTATCGGGCCGAGTCATTGCTTTTGGCGGAAGAATAATTATTGAAGGAGAACCAAAGTATTTAAATAGTAGTGACACCCCGATTTATAAGAAGGGTGAGCACCTCTATGGACTATCGCAAGCACGGACATCTATCTCCCAAACTAAGCAGGCTCTGCTTACTGAAGGGTATATGGATGTTATTGCTTTGCATCAATTTGGTTATCCCAATTCTTGTGGTGTGCTTGGAACAGCTTTAACTCCTGAGCAGGTCAAAAGGCTTTCGGGATTTTGTTCAAAAGTAATTCTTGTTTTTGATGGGGACAGTGCAGGGCTTAAAGCAGCTCTTCGCAGTTCTGAAATGATTTTAACGCAGGGTGTTTCCTGCGATGTAATAGTTCTTCCTGACGGGGAAGACGTTGATAGTATCCTTCAGGCCCGCGGCGCTGAAGGTTTTCAGGTTTTTCTGGATGAAGCTACAGAGGGGCTGGATTTTTGTCTGACCACTCTCAAAGCGGGGTATTCTCCCCGTGAGATAATGGATTGGGCGCAGGACTTTCTAAAGAAAATGTCCAGTGCTTCACTTAAAGCCTTTTATCACCCCAAGGTCGCAAATGGTCTCGGGGTAGCTGAAGCAGGGCTGAATTCGGCTTTTTCCGGTGTTTTGGGTAAATCTTCGACTCCTGTTGTTCGAAAAGAACGGCCTCGTGCTGTTGCTTCGGTAGGTGGACAGGAGAAAGATGATAAAATTTTCTTGAGGTATGCTGTTCAGCATCCTGAACATGTCACCGAACTCTCGGAACGGGGAATCGCGCAAGTCCTAACCTCACATTGGGGCAAATTGTTGTGGTCAAAACTCATGGCACACAGCGGGCAGGACATAATGCCGTACCTTGACGATTCTGAGAAGCGATTCTGGGCAAGCTGTAGAATGGAAGCTCCATTTTCCCGCGAAGACCTGGAAGAAGAATGGCGACATGTTTGTATGGTGATTGCTAAGAGGCGGTATGAAGCAGGCAGGAAACAACTTGCTGATGCTATGCGCCGTGCTCAGGCAGAAGGCGATTTAGACCGCGTTAACGCGTATCTCAAAGTTCTGAATGACTCTGTATGGAGGGATGATGGGCAATATTAAAGATATTCAAGCTATTAAGGTTCTTATTTCAGAAGGTAAGAAACAAGGTTTTCTTACTTTTGAACAACTCGGTAAGGCTCTGCCTGCTGAATTTAATGAGGCCAAGCAGCTTGAAGATGTAATTAAGATTTTTGATCAGTTGAACATTGCCATTGTTAATACCGTTGAAGACGGTAAAAAACTGATGGATGACGGTGCCGGCTCTGATGATGAGATTAGTCTTGTTGAGAGTACCGAAGACGCGATAGATTTCGTTTCTCGCAGTACTGACCCTGTTCGTATGTATTTACGTGAGATGGGCGCTGTAGGCTTGCTTGATCGTGAAGGCGAAGTTGTTATCGCTAAGAAGATCGAAAACGGCGAAATGGATGTTCTTTATGCTCTGGTTGAAATTCCAGTAGCTATCGAAGAGCTTATCCGTGTCGGTGAATTTCTTGATGATTCCCGCATTAAACTGAAAGATGTTGTTAAGACCATCGAAGAAGATGATCCGAGCGAAGACGAGATGAATCAGCGTCAGCGCGTAATCTTCCTGCTTGATGAAGTTAAAAAGATCTATAAGAAGAAGAAAAAAATATACGAAAAGCTTGATTACTGTGCACAGACCGACCGCAGGGTTTACGGCGTGCAGATGGAAATCATGACTTACAAGCAGGAAATTGTTGACCGGTTACGTGATATCAAAATTGAAAAGACTTTGGTCGATTCAATTATTGAAACTGTCGGTGACTACGTTAGACAGATGCATAACTGTCAGCGTGACCTTTCTGCTTATATTCTCTCCACGGGTAAAACCCAGCAGGAGATTAAAGATCTTTTCAAAAAGATTGATGATAGAGAGATCAACCCTGTTGCAGCATCCGATGAATTAAATCTAACCGTAGATGAGTTGTTCTCCTTTAAGGAAATGATTTCAGGTAAGATGGAAATTCTGGTTCGTCTTCAGGAAAAATGTTGTCATGACGTTTATGACCTCGAAGAAGTTGTCTGGCGTATCAAGCACGGAAACAGATCTGCTATGCAGGCCAAGCAGGAGCTTATTAGAGCTAACCTTAGACTTGTTGTTTCCATTGCGAAAAAATACACCAACCGCGGATTACAGTTCCTTGATCTAATTCAGGAAGGTAACATCGGCCTTATGAAGGCTGTTGATAAGTTTGAATACCAGCGCGGTTACAAGTTCTCCACATACGCAACATGGTGGATTAGACAGGCTATTACCCGCGCTATTGCGGATCAGGCCCGTACTATTCGTATTCCTGTGCATATGATCGAAACTATTAATAAGTTGATCAGAACTTCCCGCTACCTCGTTCAGGAACTTGGACGTGACCCAGCGCCGGAAGAAATTGCAGAGCGCATGGATTATCCGCTCGAAAAAGTTAAAAAAGTCCTTAAGATTGCCAAGGAGCCGATCTCTCTTGAAACACCAATTGGTGATGAAGAAGATTCCAGCCTCGGTGATTTTATTGAAGATAAAAAAGCTACTGCTCCCGCTGAAGAAGTCGTCAGCACCAAACTCGGTGAGCAGATCGCAACCGTCCTTTCCGATCTTACTCCGCGTGAAGAACAAGTTCTTCGCAAAAGGTTCGGTATCGGTGAAAAGTCCGACCACACTCTTGAAGAGGTTGGTAAGCTTTTCAACGTTACTCGTGAACGTATTCGTCAGATTGAAGCCAAGGCTCTCAGGAAGCTAAGGCATCCTGTTCGCAGTGCACTTCTTCGCTCCTACTACGAAAATTAGTATTTAAACGGGGCACGGAATTTCTTCCGTGCCCCGTTTTTCTGTGATACATTTATGGTCGCTTAATCCCTTGCGGAGATTTGCGTAGTGTTTTTTCACATTTAAAATTCGTCACCCTTAACGATTTAAAAATCGAGGATGAAAGCCTATGGATAATTCAACAGTAGTATTTCTTGTTCCTGTTATAGCTCTTTTGCTTGATCTCTACTTAGGTGATCCAAGCTGGTTCCCGCACCCTGTGCGCTTCTTGGGCATGGGACTTGAGTGGTATGAAAAATGGGTCAGATCAGTTTCTCTTTCTCCCAAAATTATGGGCGGAGTAGGAGTTGTAGGAATCTGTTTGGTTGTTTGGTGTGTTTTAAAAGTATTTCTCGCAATTCCGTTAATCGGAGTGCTAATCGGACTTTACCTTGCGTATGCAGGTCTTGCTCTTGGTGGGCTTCTCTCAGAGTGCCGTAATGCGTCTTCGCTTCTAGATCGGGGTGATATTGAGGCTGCGCGCACAGCAATTGCACAGCTTGTCAGCCGTGATGTCGAGAATCTTGATGAAGCAGGTCTTCGTAAGGCTCTAGCTGAAACTACAAGTGAAAATTTGAATGACGGCTTTGTGGCTCCATTTTTCTACCTAGTAGTTGCCGGACCTGCTGGAATGTGGGTGTACAAAACTATCAGCACCATGGATTCCATGTGGGGCTACAAAAATGAGCAGTACAAAGAGTTTGGATACTTCGCGGCAAAAGCTGATGACGTTCTGGCTTTCATACCAGCTCGTATAACCGGATTCATGATGCTTGCTGCAGGACGTATTCTCAAATTAGATTGGGAACGTACCTATGATAATCTTCTTGAAGATGCCGGTAAAACAGATAGTCCTAACGCTGGTTGGCCTATGGCTGCGGCTGCATGGCTTCTAGGTGCACAGATGGGCGGCAAAGCAACGTACTTTGGTGAAGAAAAAGAAAAACCTGTCATCGGCCCTGTCGGTGAGTGGACTTCTTCGAAACTGAAAACACTCGCAACTCTCGCTCTTTACACCGCAATCATGAGTGCTATCCTTTTAGATATTTACTTTTTGCTAGTCTGGATCTCAGAAATGTAAGAAGTTAATTCAAATTGATTTGATATTAAGGGAGGTCGCATGCGGCCTCCCTTTTTTTATGGATAATGGCTCAAGTGGGCGGCGTAAAAAAAACTGTTCAAAATTAAGCAATAACGGTAATTGCTCATTAGTTTAATTATGAACTCGTGCGAGCTAAGTGATGGCTCTTAATAATATTTCCAGTTGTCTTACTTCAATTTTTACGGAGCTTCTTTCTATGTCTGAAAATTCAAGCAAAAATAGAATAGTAATTATTCTGCTTTCGTTGGCAATTATCCTTTTCGTAGCGGCAACATGGATCGCTGTTGATAAGTCGTTGGCAAAGCCGGAGAACTCTTATCTTGAAGCGCACCCAAAGGCTGACTGGATCAGACTGGATATCCCGTTTAGGCTTAATGCCCGTAATAATGGTTCGGAAATGACCTTGTTCCGCACCACCTTTGATCTATCTGAGAGTAAAACGGCTAAGCTTAATTTCAAAGCTTTCCGAGGGGCGGGAGTATGGTTGGATGGCAAGCCACTCCTTAAATCTGACGGCGACCTTACCAATTGGCGTGAGGAAAAAGTTATCAATTTGCCCGTTCTTAAGGCCGGAAAGCATGAGCTGAAAATTGCGGTCGTAAATAACAATGCTCATCCTATGCTACTTGCGTGGTCAGACGAGCTTGGGCTTTCAAGCGGAAATGGATGGGAAGCGAGCAGGGATGATTATGTATGGAATCCCGCTCTGAATGCCGGTCAATCGGGATCAGTTTTAATCAGCAATAAATATAAAAGGGCGGATCAGGCTTTTTTGCATTCGCTACCATATATGCTGTGCGTATTTGTTCTTGTCGCAGGATTTATATGGATGCGCGATCAGAATAAACTTCCCGTAGCAGTTAGTAAAATTAGGATCACACCCAAAGCTTTTAAGATAGTGCTGATCTTTTTATGGTCATTGATGGCTTTGAATAACTTTAATATTTTGCCATTGAAGCTAGGCATGGATTCAACGGGGCATTTCACTTATATTCAATATGTTGCGGATAATTTGAGCCTGCCAAGTCCGATCGAAGGATGGCAGATGTTCCAGCCTCCGCTGTACTATGTCATTTCAGGCTTAGCATATAAATTTTTGACCACCATGATTGGGGTAGAAAGTTCTCTGTACTGGCTCCGCTTAATCCCACTAGCCTGTGGTGCCATAATGATAGAGATCTGCTACAGGACCGCAAAATTGGTCTTTGCCGAGAACAAGACTTTGCAGATCATCGCAACCTTGCTTGGCGGATTCATGCCGATGAATTTCGTGATGTCGCAATTCTGGGGAAATGAACCGCTTGCCGCTGTTTTTTCAGGGATGACGATACTAATGGCACTCACGGTGATCCTTCAGGAAGATAAGCGCAATCTAAAATCCTACGCGTTACTTGGATTATTTATGGGACTAGCAATCCTTACCAAGGCAACCGCAAGTCTGCTTATCCCTCTTTGTCTGTTCTTCGTGCCTCTAGCCGTACTTTCGTCTAAAAAGAATACTGTAGCGGATCAATTCAATCCTATGGCAGGCATCGCCAGTTCTGCGCTTATTACGGCATTGGTTGGCGGTTGGTATTATCTTCGTAATTTCTATGAGTACGGCAAGCCTTTTATTGGCGGCTGGGATGCAATGCGTGAGATCGTTTGGTGGCAGGATCATGGCTACCGCATTTGGGAACATTTTGTAACTTTCGGTAGTTCGCTACTGCGTCCGATCTACTCCACAACAAACGGACTGTGGGATGGAATTTACGCAACATTGTGGCTTGATGGAAATTTAAGCGGAGTGAGTAAATTTGCAAGCCGTCCACCGTGGAATGATGATCTTTTAGTAGCATCTGCACTACTGGCACTTGTTCCGTCCATCTGGATTTTAATCGGGATCGGAAGGACTTTTCTAGTTCCGGTAAAGGCTGTCATGAATGGCAGAATGTTCCTCGTAGGATGCGTAGTAACATACTTCACAGCAGTAACTTATCTCTACCTGAATCTGCCAATCTACAGTACCGCCAAAGCGAGTTATACTCTAGGCCTATTGCCGTGCTTCGGCATATTGGCGACTATAGGAGTGGAGCCATTCTTGAAAAATAAAGTGGTGAAAGCGATAACGTGCGGATTTTTGGGAGTATGGGCAAGTACTGTATATATTACGTACTTTGTATAGTGTGTAAAAGTTTCGGTGAAAGAGATAGTCCAAAGGGGTAAGCTTTTATATAAAAGCTTACCTCTTTGGACTTAATAACTATTTTTGGCCGAGTTCAACGCTGCGTTCATAGCTTTCGCGGACTGAGTCTATGATATTTGCGCGGGTGGCTGTACGATCCAGATGGACCAATGCCTGTACGGTTGTTCCTCCGGGAGAGGTTACCATTTCGCGCAATTCGCTGACGTGGAGATCGCTCTCCTGTGCCAGTTTTGTAGACCCTTCGAAGAGCTTTTCAACCATTTTGGTTGCAGGCTCGCGAGGTAGTCCTAGAGATACGGCTGATTCGATCATAGCTTCCATGAAATAGAAGACATAAGCGGGTCCGGATCCTATGACGCCTGTGAAAGTATCAAACTGGCTTTCGGCTAGTATGTATACATCACCTAAAGGTTTGAACATTTCGCGTGCGAAGGAATTTTGCTCTTTGCTGATGTGTGAGTCGTCAAGGCAGACAGCGAATACTCCGGCATTAACTAATGCTGGGGTGTTAGGCATAACCCTTACAACGGGGCACCTATTTTCGCTGGCATCTTTGAGCGAGCTTACAGTTAGTCCGGCTGCGATTGAAACAATGCATTTGGACTCATCAAGTTCGGGCGCAATTTCTTCGAGAACTGCGGCGGCGTGCTGTGGTTTGACGCATAGCACGATATAGTCGGATTCCTTGGCAAGATCGCGAGCTGTATCCATTTTGGTCAGCCCGGTTTCTTCGGCAAGAAGGCCAAGTGCCGCTGTATTTAAGTCAAAGCCGAGTACGTTGAGATTATCATCACCCGCCATGCCTTTAATAATGGCGGCTCCCATGTTGCCAGTGCCTATGAATCCGACGTTTTTAGTCATACTAGTTTACCAACTCGAGGGAGCTGAAGAAGTAAGGTACTTCAATTGCAGCAGTGTCAGGACCGTCAGAGCCGTGACATGCGTTAGCTTCGATGCTTGCGCCGAATGCTTTACGGATAGTTCCTTCAACAGCGTCAGCAGGGTTGGTTGCGCCCATGAGATCGCGGTAAAGTTTGATAGCGTTGTCGCCTTCAAATACGGAAACAACACAAGGGCCGGACATCATGTATTCAACTAGCTCACCGAAGAAAGGACGTTCGCTGTGAACAGCGTAGAAACCTTCAGCCTGAGTTTTAGTCAAGTGGATCATTTTAGTAGCTTTAATTGTAAGGCCAGCGTCGGAAACCATTTTCAAGATGTCGCCGACTTTGTTGTTAGCAACTGCATCTGGTTTGATGATAGAAAAAGTAAGCTCTGCCATTTTAAAATCCTCCAAAGTGTATTGTTTTCTGCGGTTTTTCGCATAATTCAGGGTTGCACCCTGCTAAATAAAAACGTGACTGCTTTAAGAAAAAAGCATTCTGTCAGAAGCCACGTTCTCGCCACGAAAGGTGTAGAACCTTTCTAGAAGGTCTTCAACTTTTAATCCCTTCTTTTCATTTCCCGAAATATCTAAAATAATCTGCCCCTGATGAAGCATGATTAGTCTATTGCCCATGTTAATGGCCTGATTCATATTATGAGTAACCATCAGTGTCGTCAGTTCGTCTCTGTGAACGACGGTGTCGGTTATATCAAGAATTTTTTGTCCTGTCTTGGGGTCAAGTGCCGCTGTATGTTCATCAAGAAGTAGTACGTCAGGGCTTGTCATTGTCGCCATAATCATGGTTAGAGCCTGACGTTGACCGCCGGATAAAAGGCCTACTTGGTCGGTCAGGCGATTCTCAAGTCCCAGTCCTAACGTGGACAGTTGTTCTTTAAACAGCAGCTTGTCTTTTGCTCGTACTCCAAGCCCTAGCCCGCGCTTTTTGCCGCGTTTAAGTGCTATCGCCATGTTCTGTTCAATGGTCAGTGATGTACAAGTGCCAAGTAATGGATCTTGGAAAACTCTACCTAAATTTCTAGCTCGCTTGTGTTCAGGCCATGTGGTTACGTCTTTGCCATTGATAGAAATAGTGCCACTGGAAAGTATGAAAGTTCCGGCAATGGAGTTTAGGAAGGTTGATTTTCCTGCTCCGTTTGAACCGATAATTGTTATGAAATCGCCTTTGTCCACTTCAAGATTAATTCCGCGCAGAGCTTGAACTTCGTTTACGCTGTTTGGGTTGAACGTTTTGGTTGCATTATTGATATTAAGCATTGGAGCGAAGCCTCCAGCCTAGAACGTTTGCTTTGATCTGCGGAGAGACAAGTGCGACAATTACCAGAACAGCCGTAACCAAATTTAGGTCACTTGGGGTAAACGCAAAGTCGCCGATTCTCATGCCGAGTGCAAGTGCTATTGCAACGCGGTATAGGACAGAACCGAGCACGGCAGAAATCATTGCGGCTGTGACGCTGCGTGTACTGAAAATTGTTTCGCCGATGATGACTGATGCCAGTCCTGCGATGATGGTTCCAATGCCCATGTTTACATCTGCGGAACCTTGGTTTTGAGCTACCAGTGCACCGGACAGCGCGACCATTGCATTTGAAAGACCCACTCCGAATATGATGATCATGTCGCGGTTAACGCCGAGGCTGGTGATCATTTTAGGATTGTCACCTGTTGCCAGAACAGCAAGCCCGAATGATGTTTTCAGGAACCAGATTAAAGCTCCAAGTGCGACAATGGAAACTATAGCGAAAAGTATGGGAGTAGAAATATAAGGGGCAAGTCCTGTGAATTCAATGAATTGATCTATCATGGTATCTTGACCTAGCAGGGTCATGTTCGGGCGGCCCATGATGCGTATATTAATTGAGTATAATGAGATCATGGTCAGGATGGATGCCAGCAAGTGGAGTATCTTGAACTTGGTATTGAGAATACCTGTGACAGCTCCGGCAATGAATCCCGCGCCAACAGCCATGCTCATGGCAATAGCAGGATGATATCCATTGGTAATGGCAACAGCAGACACCGCAGCGCCAAGCGGCAGACTTCCGTCTACTGTCAGGTCTGGAAAGTCCAGCACTCTAAATGTAAGGTATACACCGAGAACCATCAGCCCGAAGGCAAATCCTTGTTCCAGCGCACCCATAAAAGCGTATAAGCTGATCATTTAATACTTGGGGTAATATGTTTAGTCGAACCGAGTATTACATATAAGAAAAGGCGCGGTTCATCCGCGCCTTTAACTCGATTGTCTAGATTTGGCAAATTATGAATTCAAAGCAAACTCACTTGGTTTCTTGAGAGCTTCGTATAATTGATGCCTTAGCAGCTGTTTTATTTGACGATTTCGTCAGCTCTGCTCATAACTTGTTTTGGAATTGCAATACCCATTTTTTTCGCTGCGGATGGGTTAATGAACAGTTGTAAATTTTGTAGAGATTCAACTGGCATGGAGGCAGGCTTTGCATTGCCGGAAAGAATGCGAATTGCCATGTCTGCGGACTGAAGACCCATTCGGTAATAGTCTACAGCTAGGGCGGCGATAGTTCCGCGTTTTACAGAATCGGTGTCAGCTGAAAATATGGGTAGCTTGTTCTGTCTGCATACTTTGATTGCAGCTTCAAGGCCGGAAACAACGGTGTTGTCGACAGGTATGTAGATAGCTTCACATTTACCGACAAGTGATTTCGCCGCCTGATATACGCCGCTTGAGTTAGCAATCGATGCTTCTTCTACTTTGATTTCAAATTCCGCACATACTTCTTTAAGTATTTTTATAAGTACAACAGAGTTGGATTCGCCTGCGTTGTAGATGGTCCCGAGGGATTTAATCTCAGGCATAAATTCTCTGATAAGTTCAACCTGACGACGGATAGGGCTCATGTCGGTCATACCAGTAATATTCTTACCCGGATTCATTAAACTTTTAACCAGTCCCGCGGCAACAGGGTCGGTCACTCCTGTGAAAATGATGGGTATATCTTTAATTTTCTGAGCAACTGCTTGAGAGGACGGAGTGGTAATGGCTAAAATCAGGTCAGGATTCTCACCTTTAATCTGATTTGCAATCTGGGTATTTGTTGCCTGATTACCTTGTGCAATATGTACGTTGTACTGAACGTTAATATCGGCTTCTTTGATCCGCTTTTGAAATCCTTTCCGCATAGAATCGAGAGCAGGGTGCTCAACAATCTGGGTGATGGATACGGTATAACTCTGCGCTGAATGGATAACTGGTACTGCGACCATGAATATTAGCACCATGAAAAGTAGGATTTTTTTCATCCGAATATACCTTTGATTTAGAAATTTTTGATTTTTTAAGTTGGCCTGAAATAAGTACTCAAGTCAAGTCTATGTACTACATCTTAATGGGTAAGAAACATATTAATAGCTGGAAAGCTACCCCGATATTGTAAAAGTCTAGAAAAACTCGTGAGTTATGATAAACAAATAATTATTGATAATTAACTACGTGGAGCCAGTTTTTCAACTGGAACAACTTTTATTTTACCCTTTATCTCTTTGTACCATAGCTTGATCGCTGTCACTGTTTCGCGATTGGGATGGCCTATTGCTATTGATTGACCTTTTTTGCGGGCAATTTTGGCTGCTTTATTTAACTGGAATTTAATGGCTGCTACGTCTTTAACATTGTCGAGAAAGATGTTTCGCTCATATAAAGTTACTTGCCCTTTTTTAGCGGCAGTACCAGCGGCACTTTTAGCCGTTGTGCGACTATCTAAAAAGAACAAACCGCTTTGGCGCAAGGGAACCATTACCTCAGTCATTCCGGCTAGATTTTCTGTAAAGCGAGAACCCATGTGGTTGTTAAGTCCTGTTGCGTCAGGTACTTTTTTTATGGCTGAAATTATGCGGTCATGAATAGTTTTTGCTGTCATGCCAATCAGCAGAGAGTCTGCTCCCGGATTAACCTTCGGATATCCTTTAGGCTGCATGGGAAGGTGGATCATTATTTCATTTCCACTTTTCTTGGCAATCAAGGCTACTTTCGCCGCGTGTGAGCTGTTGGGCCAAATGGAAAAAGTTACGGGAACATCCAGGTCGGCTAGTTTTTGAGCAAGACCAATGTCTTCGCCCATATCGTCGATGACAATCGCCATTTTCGGAGCATTGGGATCTATTGCGATTGCGACTGGTTCTTTGGGGGGATCAATTTGATCTATAAAAAATTTGTGGGTCGGAACTTCATTTATACTAAGCAGCCAGCATCCTTCGGATACCTTACTTATATCAGCATTCAGACCTGCGTTGTTTAGTTTCTTTTTGACACTTTCAATAAAGACGGAGCTGTCTGCGCTAAGTGGAAAACGAAGCTGCTGAAAGTGAAATGAGTGGCCTTGATGTTTTTTTAGCGTAACGTCTTCAATCATTAGCTTAGACATTGAGACGTGAGCATCTTTGAGAGCGTTGATTAAAGACAGATCTGCGATTTTTACTAAATCTTCAAGATCGTCTTCAATTATTTCTTCATAATTATTGGTAGCGTTTTGAGAAGTAAAACCTTGCTGATCCTGCGGGATGGCCTGCTGGTTATCTGCAACTGTTTCAGCTCCGCCATAGAACAACATGGCAATGACAAGACAAATGAATGCCGCAGTTATTACTGTGGCTACAACTACCGCTAACGGGCTTGAAAGATAAGCCCGAGCTCCCGGAGTTTCTTCCGGGATTTCGGGCTTATCATTTTGATCCGAAGTATTATTTTCCACTTCAGTTTATCCTAATACTATTTAATTTCTTTTAAACGCGGGAGCTGCTTCACCAACTGGAGACTCAGTCTGATCTGGTTGTCTCTTTCAAGCATTTTTAGTGCCTTATCGTCCTGTTCCGCATCTTTACCGGATTTCTTGTCACCGTTATTTTCAAGATGTCTGGACAAGTCCTGTTCACGGACAATGAAGCGGTCGTCTTTCTCATCCTTGGAAGGCGGAATGAACGGATATATGATGTCAGGGTCAATTCCTTCAGCCTGAATGGAGCGACCACTCGGGGTGTAGTAGAGAGCTGTAGTCAGTTTAATTCCTGACCCATCAGTCATCGGGATTATGGTCTGTACTGAACCCTTACCAAATGTACGCTCACCTACGAGAAGCGATCTATTATGATCTTTCAGTGCTCCGGCTACGATTTCTGAAGCAGAAGCAGAACCAGCATTGATGAGCGTTACGATAGGAACGTCAGCAAATCCTGCGTTACCTTCCGCCATGAAGTCTTTTCTACTATTTTTATCACGACCTTCGATGTAAACGAGGATCCCTTTGTCGATAAAGGCATCTGCTACTGAGGCTGCCTGAGTAAGAAGTCCGCCAGGATTATTTCGTAAATCCAGAACGATTCCTTTTAGCTCATTAGATTTTTTGTAATTATTAAGAGCCTTAAGCATTTCGCTTGTAGTGTTTTCACTGAAGCGGGTAAGTCTGAGGTATAGGTAGCCTTTTTCAAGTTCCTGATTTTTTACACTTTTGATCTTGATAGAGTCGCGGGTGATGGTGACTTTAACCGGTTTGTTGTCATCTTTATGAAGGATGGTAAGGATGACATCCGTTCCACGTTTTCCTCTGATTTTGCTAACAGCTTCCATCAGGGTAATCGACTGAGTTGGAGTCCCGTCAATTTCAAGGATTAAGTCGCCTGCTTGAAGTCCTGCCTTATATGCGGGAGTATCTTCAATTGGAGAGATTACAGTTAAGCGGCCTTTTTCAAGGCTGATTTCGATGCCGATGCCACTGAATGCGCCGCTTGTTGCTTCCTGCATTTCTTTGAAGTCTTCGGCTGAAAGAAATGTAGAATGCGGGTCAAGCTGCTCGAGCATGCCTTTTACCGCATCATCAACAAGCTCTTTGCGAGAAATATCTTTTACGTAGTTATGTTCAACTAAGTCTAAAACTTGGCTGAATCTGCGTAAAGGTTTGAAGCGTGCATCATCAACTGCTTCAGTTGGCTGCGGTGCAGCAGAAATTACTAAAAGGCAGATTATGGCTATCATCCATAAAGTTTTTTTCATTTGTTCCTCCAGCTTGGTCATTGCTGTATATTGCTAAAGTTATTACTAATTATTGTTTAGAAAGCCATTTTTGCGGATTAACGGGTTTCTGGTGAAAACGCAATTCAAAATATAATCCGGTATCTTTCAAGTTAGGGTAGTATCCGGTTTTTCCAATAATTTCATCTTTTTCAACTTCCTGCCCGGTTTTAACGAAGCTTTCAGCTAAATAAGCATACAAGGAATAATAATCGTACCCGTGGTATATGATGACAACACGTCCAAATCCTCTAAGAGTGTCGTTATGAACAACTTTACCCCAGAAGATCGAGTTGACGTTAACGTTGCCATTTGTCTTGTAGCCAATGCCTCGGACAGGTGGTTTGGCAAAAGGTTTAAACCTAATTTTAACCTTTCCATCGCAAGGATTCGGTAGTGAACCTTGAAAGTTCAGAATCTTTTTGCTGGTGAGACTTTTTAGTTTGTAATTCAGTTTGTTAATTGTATCAAGAAGACCTTTCAACTCTTGTTCTCGGCTGAGTTTCATGGATCTGATGCTTCTTATACCTGAAAGAAGTTTGAGCTTATCCTTTAGAAGTATGTCTTTTGTCTTGTTTATCTCATCCATTTTCTTTTCAGCTTTAACTCGAAGTTCAGCCTGAACTTCAAGATTGTCTGAAATCATTTTTGCTTTTTCTTCTGCTCTGGTTAGTTCTTTTTTGGCATCCTTATAAATGGACGCAAGCCATACAAAATTGCGGTCTGAACCTTCCCAGTCTTCTAGAGAGCCGAACGTGTTTTCAAGTTTGCGTGAATGAATCGGCCATAATTTGGTAAGCATTACCTTTAAATTGCTAACTATTATTTCAAGCTCATCTTGAAGAACTTCCTGCTCTAACTTCGCAGCTTCTTCATCTTCAACAATTTTAGCATGGTCGTCTTCGCTACGAAACAGCGTACGTTCAACGTCGGTAATGTTGTCTTCAACCGCGGCCAGTTCACCGAAAATTTCCCGTTCTTTGCGAGTTAGTTTCAGCAGAACCTGTTTTTGCTTTTTGATACTTTGCTTTTGATCTTTAATTTCTTCACGAATTCTGCCCACAGCAGAGCTTTCCGCCTGCGAAGATGTCGCGAATAGCGGGAACAGAAATATGATGGCTGCTAAGATGAACAGCACGGGGCGAAGAGAAACTTTACGCATATTACCTGTTAGTTCAGCTTTGAAGAAATTTGCCAAGAGGGCATTTTTCACAATTGGGGTTAGTCTTTTTGCACCACTCTTTAGCCGTTTTTACCAGAAGAGCGTGGAATTCGTTGAAAAGCTGAACATCTTCTGTCAGTACATCAGCGAAAAAACTTTGAAGTTCGTGATAATCAATATCCTCGTGAATGAGCATATGTCTATTAAAAATCCTGCGTGTGTAAGCATCTACCACAAATGAAGGTTTTTCCAGCGCGTAAAGCAGTATGGAATCGGCTGTTTCAGGCCCTATCCCTTTGACGGAAAGAAGCATTTCACGAAGCTGGGAGGTCTCAAATTCGCATAAATCCGTGACGCATTCTGCTGAATTCTCTTCAAGAAAATTAAGAAAGTTTAACAAGCGTTCGGATTTTATGCGGAAAAAGCCAGAAGGCTTTATCATATCCTGTAGCTCGTTAATGGAATAATTTCTCATTCCCTGAACTGTCAGCGCATTGTTTGTCTTAAGATTTGTTATTGCTTTCTCTACATTCTTCCAGTTTGTATTCTGAACAAGTATAGCCCCGACCGCTATTTCAAAGGGCGTTTCTCCGGGCCACCAATGGGATGGACCCAATGCCGACGACAATGTCTCGTAGTAGTCCATGAGAAGGGCTTCTCTGTTCATATTAACTTACTTTTAGCCTGTTTGAGTGTGTTAGCTGAGTTCTAGCTATCGGTAGCGCCAGTGTTTTCCCATAGTAGTCCTGCCCATTCGCCATCTATGAAAATTTCCGGAGCTGGCAATCCCTTGGTGATGTATGCTTTCGCTACATTTTCAGCCTGTTCGCTCAGTATACCTGATAGAATAAGGATTGAATTTTCTTTTAGCCTGCCGATAACATCCGGTGAAAGTTCAATTAGCGGTCCGGACAGAATATTGGCGACAACAAGGTCATATTTCAGGTTAGGGTCAATACAATCCGCACTGCCTACCGCAAGAGTTATGTCTTTCTCAACATCGTTATTCTGCATGTTCTCCAGAGCGCAAACGATAGACTGTGGATCAATATCCACGCCTGTACCTTTAAGGCCTAGCTTGGCAAGGGCTATGGATAGGATCGCGGAACCCGTTCCGAGATCGAAAAAGGACATTTCAGGATTAAGCTTTCCTTCGCGGGAAAGTTTGCTGATAAGTTCAAGACAAAGCGCAGTGGTAGGGTGCCCACCAGTTCCAAAGGCCATTTTAGGCTCGATGATAATCTGAGTCAGTCCTTCGGTCTTCTTCTCCATTAGCCATGGTGGGAGTATCTCAAACATGTCTCCGCACACGACAGGAATAAAAAATTCTTTCCAAGCAAGTCCCCAATTCTCATCTTCAATTTCTTCACCGATGCATCCGCCATCCGGCCAGCGTTTTTGAATCTCAGCGACTATCTCAGTCCCAAGAGGGTGGTCTTCTAAGTGGATTGTGTAAAATATAGAATCATCGTCGAGCGGTTTTTCTTCCCAACCATGCGCAACTCTTCCGGATAGGTAAACCTGACATTCGTCCATTTCAGTTTCAGGGAGCGTAAATTGAATTTTGAGAAGTTTAGACATTGTCAGCCTTATTAATGTGTGTTGAAATTTTATTAAAAAAAAGCCCCAATAGTCACGCACAAAACAGCACGTGATTATTGGGCTTTTGATTTAGATAGGTTGTTAAACCAATTTATCAATGAGAGAACCCTTACCTGTTAACCTGCTTAAAGTTGCTGATGCACTTCTATCAAGGTCGGCTTCATGTGCTCTAAGCGCAACATCGCTCATGTCATTTGCAACATGCTCAGGTCGCTCTGTTTGAGCAACAGGCGTAATGCTCGTATCCTGAACTCCGCCTTCTACTGGGGAGGATAATGCTACCGTATCCATAACTGTCTCTCCATTTTTTTCTAGTCTATACTATAAAGATAAGTTTGGGTAGATTGGTGGTTAAGCCATTTCCGCAAGCATGGAGTCCAAAGCATCAAGGAATGCGACAAGGTCCTGCTTATCAATTGTGAGGGCTGGCAGGAGTCTTAAAATCGTCCCCTTGGTGAGATTGAGGATAAATCCTTTATCACGAAGCTTAGTAAATATCTCATTACCGTCAAATCCCAGTTCAACTCCGAGCATCAGGCCGAGACCTCTGACGGAATTAATTTTGCCGGGATATTTATCTTTCATTTTGTTTGCTTCACCCATGAAAAATGCGCCTAGTTCTGCTGCACGTTCATCAAGTTTATCCTCGGTCATGATATCGAGAACTTTTGATGAAACTTTGGAAACCAGTGCGCCGCCACCAAAAGTGGTGGCATGGGAACCAGGGGTGAACCCTTTTGCCGCTTCATCAGTTGCAAGCATGGCGCCCATGGGGAGTCCATTTGCAAGAGCTTTGGCAGAAGTGAAAATGTCAGGAGTGATTCCGTAATGCTGATGTGCCCACCATCTACCAGTCCGGCAAAGTCCTGATTGAACTTCATCAACAATCAGCAGTATGTCTTTTTCTTTTGTTAGAGCGACGATGGAGTCTACATAATCCTGATTCAGTGGCTTGATACCGCCTTCACCTTGAACCATCTCAATCATGATTGCGGCTGTTTTACCGCTTACTGCTGACGCGAGAGCTTCAATGTCATTTACAGGCACATAAGAAAAGCCTTCCGGGAGCGGTCCGAACCCGTCTTTGATGGGGCCTGTTTGACCTGTTGCGGTTAGAGTTGCGAGTGTTCTGCCGTGGAAAGATCCTTCGAGAGTAATAATCTCGTAGGCGTCTCTTTCTTTAAAAGTCCGCATGTAACGTCTTGCAAGTTTAATTGCCGCTTCGTTTGCTTCGGCTCCAGAGTTGGAAAAGAAAACCTTGTCTGCACCACATGTGGCGAGAAGCTTTTCAGCGCACTCAACTTGTTCTTCCTGATAGAAAAGATTGCTCACCTGTACAAGTTTGCGGGCCTGCTCAGCCATCACGTCTGCAAGGTCATCACGGCAATGGCCGATGTTGACTACAGAGATGCCGGATAGAAGGTCAATATATTCACGACCAGCGAGATCCCAAAGCCTGCTACCTTTTGCTCTGGTTACATCAACGGGATATCTGCCGTAAGTATTACAGATAGATTTATTATTCTTTTCGACGAGAGATTCATATTTTGTCATGACATTTCCATTTATTTATCGGTATGAAATTTATTTTTTACCAGTGTGACCGAAACCACCTGCGCCGCGTTCTGTTGAAGACAGTTCTTTGCAGGGGATAATGGTGGCATGGTAATAAGGCATGAAAACTAATTGTGCTATGCGCTGTCCGCGCTCAATTCGTCGCACGCTATCGGATGTGTTTAGTAGTGAAACTTTAATCTCTCCGCGATAATCAGGATCGATGACACCAACGCCCTGACTGACTGTGAGGCCGTCCTTTGTGCCAAGTCCGCTGCGAGAGTAAATGAATCCTGCGATACCTTGCGCCATGATCTCGATTGCAATCCCTGCGGGAAAGGCAAACCTTTCACCTGGTTTAATTTCTATAAACTCAGGATCCATGCACGCTCTAAGGTCTATTCCTGCAGAATTAGGCGTAGAATAGTCCATGCCGCTTTCACTCGCGATGTCACTCAGGAATTTAACTTTAACTTCGATAGAATTTGTGATTGAGGTAGTCATCAATGTTTCCCTTTTAGAAATATTCGAATGGTGGAGAATGCTCTTACAAGTTCTTCATGTCAACTTTCTCACATAATTATTAATGATTGGTCTTGAAAAATTAATCTGAATAGTGCAAATAATAAAAATAAGTGTATAAGGTTTAGGTTTTCTGATATGTTAATTCCAGTCTCGCCAAATTTGTATATTAGCTAAGGAGATAAGCATGCAACCGCTTAGAGTATATAGTGTTGTTCCCCGTCTGCCCAAAAAATTAGATGTGCTTTGGGATCTTGCATATAATTTTTTATTTGTTTGGAATAACGATATTTCTAGTATTTTTTCATCCATAGATCATAATTTGTGGCGAGATTGTCAGCAGAATCCGGTTGCTTTTCTGAATAATCTACCACAACAGCAACTTGAAGAACTTGCAACGGACGACTTTTTTATTCAGCGGCTAAATGAGGCTGTAAGAATTCAAAAGAAATATCTCGCCAGGGAAAGCTGCTCATATCAATTTGAAGGGGCAACAAAGGGCGAGCCTGTAGTTGCTTATTTTAGCCTCGAATACGGTATTGGCCTCAGTCTGCCTATTTATTCAGGTGGACTTGGAATTCTGGCTGGTGACCACCTTAAATCCTCCAGTGATTTAAATATTCCTTTGGTTGGAATAGGTATTTGTTACCAGCATGGCTATTTTCGTCAGTACATGACTCAGGATGGCTGGCAGCAGGAACGTTACCCGAGTCATGACTTTGAAGAAATGCCCATTAAGGCAGCTAAAGATGATAAAGGGGAGGATGTTAAGTTCAGCCTTAAGATGAAAGGCGAAACTTTGCATGTGAAAGTTTGGAAAGCCGTTGCTGGACGAGTCACGTTGTACCTTTTAGATACTAATATTACTGAAAATAGCCCCCATTTTAAAGCTATCACTGCGCGCCTTTATGGTGGCGATCTTGAAATGAGATTGTGGCAGGAAATTTTACTTGGCGTTGGTGGTGTTAAAGCTATTGCTGCACTCGGACTTGAGCCAAGCGTTATTCATATGAATGAAGGGCATTCCGCTTTTGCGGGACTTGAGCGCATCAGAGTTTTCATGACTGACCATAATTTGTCCTTTGAGGCTGCTATGGAGGTGGTTGCATCGTCAAGTATCTTTACAACACATACTCCTGTGCCTGCCGGTAATGATCGTTTTCCTGCTGATTTGATGCGTCCTTACTTTGAGCCTTATGCCCAGACTATGGGACTTGCTTTTAAAGTATTTATGGCTCTTGGAAGGGAAGACCCTCGTGATGATACTGAACAATTCTGTATGACCGTTCTCGCTCTGAAGCTTTCACGTTTTAATA
The DNA here is from genome assembly GCA_030145055.1 of Desulfovibrio sp. Taxonomy (GTDB): domain Bacteria; phylum Desulfobacterota; class Desulfovibrionia; order Desulfovibrionales; family Desulfovibrionaceae; genus Maridesulfovibrio. The sequence goes on along the minus strand of JAQYWK010000002.1, from coordinate 489,456 downwards.
ACGGAGTTTCGAAGTTGCACGGGCATGTTTCAAGAAATATGTGGCAGAAAGTCTGGCCTCAGTATCCTGTTGAAGATGTACCCATCGGGGCAATCACCAATGGTGTGCATATGCCGACTTGGGTTGCGAATGACATATCTCTCCTTTTCGATCGCTACTTAGGCCCAAACTGGCGTGAAGATCCTGATTGTGTACGTACATGGAATCAGATCGATAATATTCCTGATGCAGAACTTTGGCGGACGCACGAGCGCCTTAGAGAACGTCTGGTGGATTTCGTCCGCAAAAGACTTCGTAAGCAATTGCTGAATATCGGAGCTCGTAGAAAAGAGATTGAGCTTGCGGATGAGGTTCTCGACCCAAGAGCATTGACCATCGGTTTTGCACGTAGGTTCGCTACTTATAAGAGGGCAGGACTACTGCTTCGGGATAAGGAAAGATTAATCAAGCTTATTTCTGATACCAGACATCCGGTGCAGTTTATTTTTGCCGGTAAGGCGCATCCTAAAGATAATGAAGGTAAGAAACTTATTCAGGATCTTATTCAACTCTGCCGCCGTGAAGAGTGCCGCATGAGCATGGTCTTCCTTGAAGATTATGACATGAAAATGGCTAATTATCTGGTTCAGGGTTGTGATGTATGGCTGAACACACCGAGACGGCCTCTTGAAGCTTGTGGTACCAGCGGTATGAAAGCCATGGCAAATGGCGTGCTCCAGTTCAGTACTCCAGATGGATGGTGGGATGAAGCGTACTTGGCTGATAATAGTCTTGGCTGGGCAATTGGAAGACGTGAAGATTACAATGATCACGAGTATCAGGATTTTGTAGAAAGTCAGACTCTATATAAGGTTTTGGAAAATGACATTATTCCTGATTTTTATGACCGTGGACATGGAAGCCTGCCTAGAAGCTGGGTTAATAAGGTTAAAGCTGCTCTGCGTGTACTCGGGCCTGAATTCAATGCTAACCGTATGGTTGAAGATTATACTGAAAAAGCTTATTTACCTGCTTTTAATAACTATAAGACCATGTCTAAATCCGATTTCAAGGGCGCGAAAGATCTTGCCGCTTGGAGAATGGAGCTTATGACTAAGTGGTCCAGTCTAAAGATTAGAAATATTGTTTCTGAAGCGCATTGTGATATTTATGTTCAGGAACCTATTATAGTAAGCGCTGAGGTTTACCTCAACGGATTAGACACGAAAGATGTACAAGTTGAAATCTATGCCGGACCAATTAGTCAGGATAGGGTGTTTGTAAGTCGACAAACAGTTAAAATGACTCCTGAAAAAGATATGGGCAGAGGCTGGCATCTTTATCAGGGCGAAGTTATGCCGGATGAGGCTGGGAGATTCGGTTATACTGTAAGAATTCTTCCTCATCATGAATTGCTTCTTGATCCTCATTCACTTGGCCTTATTTATTGGGCTCAATAGTATATACAGTGCTCTCGGAAGTGATTTCCGCAGTATTTAAAAAGCAAGGATTAGATGTGTTGAAAAGTTTTTATACCAATGAAATTAAAAACGGAGCCTTAAAAGGCTCCGTTTTGTTTTTATGTGTCGCAATGGCGCTTTGTTTTATATCCGTTAGCAATAGTTATGCTTTGGAAGGAAGGGTTAAGTCCGTTATTGATGGAGACACCTTTATTCTACAGAGCGGAGAAAAAGTAAGACTTGCGTCCATAGATACGCCGGAAGTAGGACGAGACGGTACAGTTGATCAATATTATGCGAAAGAATCAACAGAGATTCTCAGCGAATTAATATTGAATAAAGTGGTAACTGTTACACCTGTTAAAGGTAAAAATGATAGTTACGGCAGAGTTGTCGGGTGGGTTTATTTAGGTAATTTCTTCATTAACAAGGACATGGTTTCGAAAGGGGCTGCATTTTATTATTACCATCCCCATAATGATGCCGGGAAGCAGAATTCCTTGTTGCAGGCTCAAATAGAAGCGATGTCTTCCGCTAAAGGTTTTTGGGCGAAAATATCGACCATGGAAGACTTTAATATTAAGTGGGTTGGCAACATAAGAAGCCGCAGATGTTTCCGCGTAGGTAGTAATTTTTCCGTTACTGTCATGAGAAGGAACAAGGTGTTTTTCAGTAACCTTGGCGAAGCTTTTATGGCTGGCTATACTCCCGCAAGAGCTACAAAATTTTGGCCTGAAGTTGAAAAGTAATAAGCGACTGGGCTAGTTAAAATTTACGAGTTGTTGCTGTTCGCAAGAGGTTCACTTTGCTTTTCCAAAAAATAGCCGACACTTACCATGAATTCACGGTTCTGCGTGATGTGAATTTGTGTATCGAGTGCGATGTATGCATTGGGCAGTGTTCATATAATGTCCACTATCGTGATGCTGTCTGTTTTAGTGATGACGTTCGCAGTTGTATAGCTTCTGATAGTAGCAAGTGTGTAGGTTGTCTGCGTTGTTCTGCTCTGTGTCCAACAGGTGCGCTTTCCATACTTTCTAATGATTATTGCAACGGATGTAGCGGAACTCGTCAGTCTGCTTTGTTGCGCAATATTTATAAGCAAGCTGAAACTGGCGTGAAGCAGTCGCATGCGGGCAGGGGCCATTCAAACATGCCCGTTTATTGGGATAAGCTAATGCTTGTTGCAGGGGCTACAGATACTGCGGATGTTGCCGATATTACGGATAAAAGTTTGAGCTCTAGGTCTCCTAATTATCTTTTAAACAAACCACTTTTGCTTGATTCAACTCCTCATATTGCAATTAATCCCAATTTGCGCACAGCTATGAAAATGGCGGCTGACAAGCTTAATCTTGCTGAAATTCGCGACAAAGAAATTTCTGCCAATGGAATTTGTGCAGAAGAAGACTCCTGTGAATATGGTTCATGCGAATACGTTAGAATTCCTGCTACGCATAATGTTGCGAAACTGGCCTTAAAAGCCGTTGATGAAGGGGCAAAAGTACTTGTTATTGGTGGTGGATCAAGGGGCGATGGTCCTTTCGATCGTAACGACACTCAGCTAATGCCCATTGAATTAGCGATTGGCGTAGTGGATAATATTTTGCGTGATGAAGGTGTGCGTGAGTCTGTTTTCGTAATAGCTGCGAGCGGAATCATGTGTAGTTCCGATGTTGTTAAGGCTGTAGCGTTGGGTGTAGACGCAGTTTCTATTGGAGCGGCAATGATGATTGCTGTCGGATGTTCATTGTGCGGGAGTTGTCATACTGGAAAATGTCCATGGGGCATTGCCACTGTTGAATCAAATCTCTGTAAAAGACAAAACCCTGAACTTGCGGCTGAGCAGATGATAAATGTGGTGAATGCATGGAATCAGGAGATTGCTGAAATACTTGAGTCTGTGGGGGTTGCTTCTCTTTCAGATATGCGCGTTAATAAAGATATACTCAGAGCAGTTGGGCTATCTGAAACTGAAATGAAAATTCTCGGTGTCGAACATGCGGGACAATAGAGTGCAGTCATGAAAAGAATATTTCCAGATAAAAAATACTGCATCGGTTGCAAACTCTGTGAACTTGCGTGTCTTGTCGTCCATTCCGTAAGTAAAGATTTGACATCTGCTTATAAGAATGAGCGCGTAAGAGGTCTTGCCCCGTCTATACAAGGGATTGAAAAAGGGGAGACTTGTGTTGCCGTCAGTTGTAGGCATTGCGAGGAACCTGCGTGTGTTGATGCTTGTAAAGCTGGTGCTTTGTCAAAAGATTCTGCCACTGGAATTGTTCACTACAATGCTAGTTTGTGTGTTGGTTGTTGGTCGTGCATGGCGGCATGTCCTTATGACTCGATCAAACAAAATAAATTTTCGAATAAGATCATTAAATGTGATCTGTGCTCTGGTCGTGAAGATGGTCCTGCCTGCGTACAGAGTTGTCCGAACCGTTCTCTGAAATATGAAGAACGTTCTATCTTATATGATGGGTTAGAAAAATCTAAAATTTCACTTGAACATAGTGACGGCTGCGGACAGTCACTTGGAACTGATGCCTTAATTATTTCGGGTGCTGAAGGGGACAGCGCAATTGGCTGTACTGAGCATAATTTTAGAGTGAAGTTTGAAGCTATTTCCAAAGGTTTAAAAAGGGCAGTGGTTGTCGGTAGCGGACATTGTGGATTAAAAGCAGCGGAAATTCTTTATGAGTCAGGCGTTGAAGTCGCTATTGTTGAAGAAGCCTCTCACGTATTACCGCAAGAATCAGATGGTCAGGCAGCATCTTTGATTTCTCGTAGGATTAAAGATGCGGGGTTGACTATTAAGTTAGGGACTGCGGTTCGCGATGTTATTCGTGATGATGAGGGACGAGTGAAAGGTGTGCTGTTGTCGGACAGGTCTTTCTTGGAAGCCGGGGCTGTTATTTTTGCAAACGGAGTCAGTGCAGACATTAGTTCTATCTCATTTTGCGGATTAGCAATGGTTTCAGCGGGCATTCTTGGTCCTGAACTTGATTTGGCCGACGACGATGTTGAATATGATTCATATTTTTATTGTGATGAAGTTAAACAGATTTATCGCAAACTTGTTTTTAAAGATCAATTGCTGGTTGGTTATATTTTGGTTGGAGATATTGAGTCTTGTTCCATATTAACTTCTTTCGTTAAATTTAGATTGGATCTCGATGCTGAGTCTAAAAAACTACTTTGCAGTGGTGTGGCGAATTTGCTTATGTGGCCGGATAACTTTTTTGAGAAACAGTGGAGTCCAGAAAAAAGCTAGATAACAAACAAAAAAACCTTTACACCGTATTGCGAACCACTTAGGCAAGGGCAAGCTTTACGGCTTGTTTGCTATTTACGTTAACGCCGATGTCGGTTATCTAAGTAATTGTTCATGTTTATTATAATGTGGATTGTTTGGATTTGCTCATAACTTTCGGAATTGTTGATGTTTATGTTTAGAAGTCAAGAGTTTTACTTGTTGGTTTGTTTTCTGTTAAACAGATGCTCATAAAAAGTGAAAATTCTTGTTGATTTAAATTGAGGAAATCGGTGTTAGCGCTTGTCGTTTTCACCGCTCTTACGGGAGCATGTACGTTCCCGCGTAATAGGCGGATTATTTTTTTCTTTCACAGTCTTTTCAGGAGGACATAATGTTTTTTGATGATATCGCACACGCGATGGGTTCTTTGGGTGGTGCAGATGGCCAAGCTGGTCCTGCTGGTGCTCTCGGTTCCTTTCTGCCTCTCATTCTTATGTTTGCTATTTTTTACTTCTTGCTCATTAGACCACAGCAGAAAAAAGCTAAGCAGCATAAAGAAACGCTTGCTGGGCTTCAGAAGGGTGATAGAATCCTTACTGGTGGTGGACTCTATGGTAGAATCGTTGCTGTTGATGGTGATGAACTCTCCGTTGAACTTGCTGAAGGCTTTCAGGTAAAAGTTGACAGAGGTTACGTTGCTGGATTGGCAAACACTGCTAAAGTAAAGAAATAAGGTTAATTAACCTTATTTCGTATGTCGCCTTACCGAGGGCAAGTCACTTTAACCGGATTATTCTGGCGGTGCTTGCCTTTTTAAGTGTGTCATAGCATTTCCTAGTTGATTTTATAAAGGGAGAGGAGATGAACGGGAGTCTTCGTTGGAGAATTGCTCTGACCTTGATAGTGGTCGCGCTTGGAGTTGCTTATCTCCTGCCATCATTGCCAGCGGTTCAGAATTCGGCCATTGCTCGTTTCCTGCCGAATGACAAAATCAGTTTAGGCCTTGACCTTAAGGGCGGAATCCATCTTACACTTGGTGTAGATATGGAAAAAGCTATGGACAATACCCTTGTTCGCCTTGGCGATGACGTTAAAGTCGTTGCTAGAGAAAAAGGGATTATTGTTCTGAAACCTAAAGTTATCAAAGGTCAGCAAATTGAAGCTGTTTTGCTCAAAAAAGAGCAGCAGGAAGAACTGAACTCTTTAATTACAAAAGATTTCAATAATTTGAGTGTCGTCAGCACATCTGTGAAACCTGACGGCAAAGTCACTTACATCTTTGCTCCAACCTCGGAATTTAAGAAGTATCTAACTAAGCTCACAATGGATCAGGCCATTAAGACCATCCGCAACCGTATTGACCAGTTCGGTGTTGCAGAGCCTGACATTCGCAAGCAGCAGGGTAATCGTATTCAGATTCAGTTACCTGGCATGCAGGATCCTGAAAGAGCGATCAATATCATTGGTAAAACAGCACATCTTGAATTCAAGCTTGTTGATGATCTCGCTGACCTTGAGAAAGCAGAGAAAGGTATAGTTGCTCCTGGACGTGAAATTACCGTTATCAGACACATGTTGCCTGACGGTTCTTACGTTGAGAAGCCTATTGTACTCAAAAAAGAAGCTTTGCTAACCGGTGAATTTATTAATGACGCACAGACTCGTTTTGACCAGTTCAATCAGCCTTACGTAACTCTCGACTTTAATAGTCGTGGCGCAAGAATTTTTGAACGTATTACTGGTGAGAATGTGAAAAAACGCATGGCTATCGTTCTTGACGGCAAGGTTTACTCCGCGCCGACTATTCAGGACCGTATCAGCGGTGGTAAAGCCAGCATTACTGGTTCTTACTCAACCGAAGAAGCTCATGACCTAGCTATCGTGCTTAGAGCCGGATCACTTCCTGCTCCTGTTACTATTTTGGAACAAAGAACAGTCGGACCTTCTCTTGGACAGGAGTCTATTGATAAGGGTGTAACCGCAGCAATTGTTGGTAGTATACTCGTATTGATCTTCATGCTTGTTTATTACAGCTTTGCCGGAATAGTTGCAGATATCGTACTTGTTCTTAACGTTATCCTGATTTTAGCCGGGCTAGCTGCTTTCGGAGCTACTCTGACACTTCCGGGTATCGCAGGTATCATTCTTACTATCGGGATGGCTGTTGATGCTAACGTCATCATCTTTGAGCGCATACGTGAGGAATTGAGAAGAGGGCTTACTGCAAAAGCTGCAATCGTTGAAGGTTACAGCAGAGCGACCCTTACTATTCTTGATGCAAACATCACGACTGTGATCGCAGCTGTTATTCTTTACCAATTCGGTACCGGGCCGATTCGGGGATTTGCGGTAACACTTACTCTTGGTATTATTACCTCGATGTTTACTGCAATTTTTGTCACCCGCATCTTGTTCGATCTTTACACCTCCAAGCGCGCAGCTGATGCTCCGCTTAGTATTTAGGGAGAGTGAATAAATGGGATTGCAAATAATAAAACCCGATACTCGTATTGATTTTATCGGATTCAAACGTAAAGCATTCATTATCTCCGCTATTCTTATCCTGCTTGGGCTAGGCTCTCTTATCATGAAGGGCGGACCTAAGTACGGTATTGATTTTGCTGGTGGTATTGTTGTTCAGGTTAAGTTTGATAAACTTGTTTCTGTTAAAGAAGTTAAAACCATTCTCAAAGGTACAGAGCTTCCTGGACTGACAGTCCAGAGCTTTGGACAAACTGATGATAATGAAATTCTCATCAGAACTTCTACCTCTGATGTTACTTCTGCTGATATCAGGACAAGAATTAATAAAGAATTCACTGATAACCTCAAAGGAACTCAGTTCGAAATTCAGCGCCTTGAAATGGTTGGTCCTAAAGTTGGGGCTGATCTGAGAACCAAGGCTATTGAAGCTCTCTATTTTGCGGTTCTACTTATCGCAATTTACATTTCAGGACGTTTTGAAAAACGCTGGTTTGCAGCAGCTCTTATGGCTGGTGGACTCTTCGGCGGAATCAGCATCCTCGAATTTGCAGGGTTTCCGACTTCAGTACTTATTTTCGCCGCGCTGATAATCACAGTGGGGCTATGTTGGTACTTGAAGCTGAATTACGCTTTGGGAGCCATTGTCGCTCTGATTCATGATGTGCTCATAACCGTTGGTATCTTCTCTTTACTCGGTAAAGATTTCGATTTGACCATTATCGCAGCATTGCTGACGATCATTGGTTACTCACTTAATGATACCATCATCGTTTTTGACCGTATTCGTGAAAATATTTTTGGCAAAGCGGGTAAAGACTTCGCTGATACCATTAATATTAGTATCAACCAGACCCTCAGTAGAACAATCCTTACTTCAGGCACAACCTTGCTTGTTGTCGTTGCTTTGTTTGTGCTTGGCGGTGGAGTCATTCATGACTTTGCTCTTGCACTCCTGATCGGTGTTGGTGTCGGTACTTACTCTTCAATCTTTGTTGCTAGCCCGATTCTTCTTGGATTTGGAACAGGCCACACGGAAGAAGATGAAAATTCTGTTGGGGTTGATGCTGCATAGCAGTTTACTACTCAGATTCAGACTTTATTAAGCGGGGATGGTTGAAAAACCATCCTCGCTTTTTTTTGTGTAAAAAATATAGTCGATATCTTTGATAAGAAGATAATAATTTTTAAATTTGATTAATTTATTATGTAATTACTTTGTAACTTGATGTTGTTGTTTCGTAATTTGTTGTTGCAGTATTTAAAATGTTAGTTTCTATGTTGTGTAATGGTCTAAACGGGTGGAACGTTGGTTTATAAAGAACTTATCGTTGAGCTGTGTTAAGTAGTATTAAATTAATATTGTGTTCATGCTTGGTTACTGAAGGGTTTTTGCTTATTATGTCTAAATTGATACAATAAAATATAGTTGTGTCTCAAATGATATAATTTAATTGTTTTGACAAGAAGGTCTATTCATATACAATTATGGTGCTTGTTAATTAATTTACTGTTCCAGTAGAAGAAGGTTGTTCGGAATATAACTTTAATTTAAGGGGGTCACATGCCCAGAATCCTTAGAATCAATACTCGTACTAAAGAATTTAAATTTGAAGAGCTCGGTGAGTTTGCTGGTCTTGGTGGACGCGCACTTACTTCTCAGCTTGTAAACAAAGAAGTTCCTGCTGATTGTCATCCACTTTCTGCCTCTAACAAACTTGTATTTGCCGCAGGAATTCTAGCTAATTCCGGCGCAGCAAACTCCGGTAGACTTTCATGTGGTGCTAAGTCACCTCTTACCGGCGGAATCAAAGAAAGTAATACTGGTGGCCAGTTTGCTCAGGTTCTACCTAAGCTTGACATTCTTGCTATTGTTTTCGAAGATAAACCAGCTCAAGATGCTGAATTTTCAATTATTGAAATTTACGCTGACAAAGTGGAATTTAAGTCTGCTTCTGGTATCGTTGGTAAAGATAACTACCCTGCTCACGAAGTACTCAAGAAAACATACGGTGAAAAAGTTGTTACTGCTCTTGCTGGCCCTGCTGGCGAACAGTGTCTCCAAGCTTCTACCATTCAGTTCTCTGACCCTCACCTAAATCCAGCTCGTTCAGCCGGACGTGGTGGTATGGGTGCTGTTATGGGTTCAAAAAAGATCAAGGCTGTTGTTCTTGATCCTGCAGCTTCCGGACGCGGCGTTGCTGCTGATCCTGAAAAGTTCAAAGTAGCTCGTAAACGCTGGACTGAAATTCTTCTAGGTCATCCTGTAACAGGTGAAGGCCTTCCAGCTTACGGAACTTCTGTTCTCGTTAATATCATTAACGAAGCTGGTGCACTTCCAACTAAAAACTTCCGTACTGGACGTTTTGACGATGTTGCAGAGATTTCCGGTGAAAAGATTGCTGAAGTAATCGAATCCCGTAATGGTAAGACCAAAGAAGGTTGTCACACTGGTTGTGTTATTCAGTGTTCACAGCGTTACAACGATAAAAACGGTGACTACCTAACCTCTGGTTTCGAATATGAAACAGTATGGGGCTTTGGTGCTAACTGCTTAGTTAAAGATATCGATATTATTGCTACCATGGACCGTACTTGTGACGAAAAGGGTATTGATACCATTGAAATGGGTTGTACCTTGGGTGTTGCAATGGATGGCGGAATTCTAGAATGGGGTGACGGAGAAGCTGCTCTTGCTCTTCTAAAGAAGGTCGGTTCTGCTGATCCTATGGGGCGCATTATCGGTAACGGAACTGTCTTCGCAGGTAAAGCATTCGGCGTTGACCGTATTCCTACTGTCAAAGGACAGGGACTTCCTGCATATGATCCTCGCTCAGTAAAGGGTATCGGCGTAACTTACGCAACAACCCCAATGGGCGCTGACCATACTGCTGGTTACGCTGTTGCAACAAACATCCTCAAGATCGGTGGAGATGTTGATCCACTTACCAAGGAAGGCCAGATTGAGCTTTCCAAGAACCTCCAGATTGCTACCGCAGCAATCGATGCTTTGGGATTATGTCTCTTCGTAGCATTCGCTGTTCTTGATACCGAAGATGCTGTTCAGGTTATCTGTGACCTCGTTGCAGCTTCACATGGTATTGAATACACCGCTGATGACTTCATTGCTCTTGGTGTAAACACACTTAAGAACGAGCTCGAATTCAATGCTAACGCTGGATTCACCAAATACGACGATCAGCTTCCTCGCTTCTTCAGCGAAGAAACTCTCGAGCCTCACAACACAATCTGGGATTACTCAGTAGAAGAACTTCAGGCTGCTAAAGTTTAAAGTTCCTTAGTTTAAGATCTTAAAAAAGCCCCTCGGAGATTATCTCTGAGGGGCTTTTCTTGTTTTTGATGGGTTGAGCTTTACAGATTCAAATAGTAATTGCGGAGCATTTCGACTGGCATCGGTGAATTCCAGTGATTGGTGAATACTGCTGTCGCGTAATAGAGCAAAAGAATAAAAACGGCTCCTATGGCTATTGTCTGCCATGGGATTTGTCTTCGACTCAGTCTATCAGTAAGAGTCAAACAGTTGTCTACGGGGCAACTGCCGATGCATTGGGTGCATCCCACACATTCGGCGGAGTTTATGGTGTCCTTAACTTCAACTTGAATTCCACCCGGGCAAGCTTTCGTACATTTTCCACAATTGATGCAAAGGTCTTCATTTCGCTTAATTGCAACTGGCGATGCTTTCGAAATAATCCCGAGCAAAGCTCCGTAGGGGCACAAGAAGCGGCACCAGAAGTATGGAATAAAAATAGATAGAACCACAATTGCTGCGATTAGCAAGGTTGAAATAATACTTAGATGGCTGAAAAAATGCAGCATTTTAGCTTCTGCTGTGAAGTTATATCCAGAATGGATGAACGCGTTCACATCTTTTATGCTCATTTTAACAAAAACTGCATAAACAAAGAAAGTCATAGCAATATATTTGGGAATGAGGAGTGCAAACTCGATTTTGCCTTTGACGGTGATAATACGCTTGGTCGTAAGTCCTATACGATTAAGTATATTACTAATGAATCCGACAGGGCAGAGATAACCACAGAAACCTTTTCTAACGAGCAGTGACATAACGAGTACAGCTATAAATATTGTCAGCCCCGCAGGGTGAACCTCATCATAAATACCTTCGGTTAGCAGTCTTTTGAATGAAAGAAGTGCGCTTATAGGCAGGAATCCTTCAACGGCTCCGGGCTTAATAACAGCAACATCAGAATTACCGATCATAAACTCGTAGAAAAAGTAAAATCTATAGCCGACCCAGACGCAGAACAAAGTCATTATGCACTGAATGGAATTTCTTAGTGTAGCGGGGGATATTTTTAGCATGAGGTGTAATTAGAGTGGGTACGTTTTATTGTTTTTCGATGTCGTTGTAAATGTAGTCCCGGAGTGCTTGAACCCATGGTCTGGGAGTAATACCTGTGATGTTCGCGAATTTTTCAGTGTCCAGAACTGAGTATGAAGGTCGAGCTGCTTTTGTTGGGTATGAACTGGTGGGTACTGGGTTTACAAGACAGTTTATACCAGCGCAATTAATTGCTTCTGCTGCCAGTTCACACCAGCTTGCTTTACCCGAATTCACTACATTGAATATGCCTGTTGCTTCCGCAATAAGTAGTTGTACGGTATATTCTGCAAGGTCCGGTGTGTAAGTGGGGGAACCGTTCTGGTCGTGAACAATATTTAGATTATCGCGTTCGCGTGCATAATTAAGGATCTTATGCACAAAGTTTGTTTTATTCGGCCCAAATAGCCAAGCAGTACGCACTATAAGGATATCTTCGTGATTTGATTCTATTAATTTGGTTTCTCCGGCAAGTTTTGTTTTACCATAAATAGATTTTGGATTGGTTTTATCTTCTTCTGTGTATGGTGAGTCTTTTTTGCCGTCGAAGACAAAATCTGTGCTGAAATGAATTAGTTTTGAATTATGTTTTTTTGCAAGCCTAGCAAGAATAACAGGGAAAGTTGTATTAAGTAAATGAGCTTTCTTTTCTTCATCTTCGGCCTGATCTACCATGGTGTAAGCTATGGTATTTAATATGAAGTCAGGTTCCTCTCTTTCCAAAAGAGCGGTAAGCGAGTCTTCGTTCAGCGGGTCAAAGTCGTTTCGTGAAAGAGGGGTAGTTATGACTCCGTGGCTACGTAGAACTTCTGTTAAGCTTTGTCCCAAGAGTCCTGTTCGGCCTCCCAATACTACGGCTTTTTTGCCTTTAATCTCTATCATTTTCTTTCTCCGTACCATTCTGCCATGAAGTCGCGATAGGCTCCACTGCGGACATCTTCAAGCCACTGACCGTTCTCTTGGTACCATTCTATGGTCTTCTTTATGCCCTGTTCGAAAGTTACGCTTGGGGCGAATCCCAGCTCTTTTTCAGCAACAGCATAATCCATAGCGTATCTTTGGTCATGGCCTGGTCTGTCGGTGACGTACGTTATCAAGGACTCGTCCTTACCTAATATTGCGAGAAGTTCATGGACTAGTTCCAAATTGGTCTTTTCTGCTGCTCCTCCGAAATTATAAGCTCGTCCAGGCTGACCTTTAAGAATAGTTAGCTCGACACCTGTGCAGTGATCATCAACGTAAATCCAGTCACGAATGTTGCTTCCATCTCCGTAAATAGGAAGTTGCTCTCCAGCTATTGCTTTTGTGTACATAAGCGGGATGAGTTTTTCCGGAAATTGGTACGGACCATAGTTGTTTGAACATCTGGTGATGGAAACTGGAAAATTGTATGTTTCAAAATATGCTCGCGCCATGAGATCTGCGCTGGCTTTTGATGCAGAGTAGGGGCTGTTCGGCTCTAGCGGATTGTTTTCAGTAAATGCAGGATCATCCATGCCGAGAGTGCCATAGACTTCATCAGTAGAGACATGAACAAATTTTTCAATGCCAGCTTGACGAGCGCATTCCATGAGATTTTGTGCACCGCAGATATTAGTAGTCAGGAAAGGAGCTGGGTCGTTGATTGATCTGTCCACATGTGATTCAGCTGCAAAGTTAACTACAGCCTCAATTTTATATTCTTCGATGGTATTTGCTACAAACTCTTTGTCACAGATATCACCGTGAACGAAGGTGTAATTCGCAGCTGTATTGTTTTCTATAGATAGAAGATTTTTTCTGTTGCCGGCATAGGTTAGTTTGTCGAGGTTAATAATATCCCAGTCTGGGTGGCGTTCATGCATAAGATAAATGAAATTGGTTCCGATAAAACCGCAACCGCCGGTAACTAGAAGTCTCATATGGTCTCCATCCTGATTTTTATTTTGATCGACAATGTAACCCTTGCTCCCATGTTGTGCAAGAATTCTGATTGATCAAAAGGAAGCAAAATCAAGTCCTTTTAATATATGATTAAAATTAGGAATTTTACTGTTTTATTCCGTAATCTTTTTTATTCAAAAAGTGAGTCGTTATTAAGTGACGCCAGAGCTTGATATAATATGATTCCAGCTGAGGTGGAAAGGTTCAAGCTTCTTATCTTTTTATTTGTAGGAATGTTGATGGCGTCTGTAATATCGTTAAACATCCATTCCGGTAAGCCTCTGGTTTCCGGGCCGAAAACAATATGATCGCCGGGTTCAAATTCAAATTTAAATAATCCGGTTCCGCGTTTGGCACTGGTCGTAATTAACCTGCCATCTTTTCTATTATCTTGAAATTCTTGCCAGTTTTTCCATACAAAAAGCTTCACGTTTGGCCAGTAGTCGAGGCCAGCGCGCTTTAAATGTTTGTCTGATATTGAAAAACCTAGAGGTTCGATGAGATGTAGTGCTGTATCTGTGCCTGCACAGAGTCTTGCAATGTTGCCCGTATTGGGCGGGATTTCAGGTTCAAAAAGAACTATACTGAAAGGGTTCATAAAACTTCTCCTCCTTTCTGGAAAGGAATCGTTATCAAGAGAAGTGGATGAGGGCAATCTTTGTTTGCAGTATAATCGTGAAAAAAGGGTTTGAGTCAGGTGTGGTTTAGACAAAAGTAAAAGAAAAAGTCCAAAATAATCGCGGGAGGGAGGTGGAAGCGCTTATGTATAATTTATTTTTTAAGCTGTTCGGTTCCACTGATGCCTGCACTCGCCTATCAATTTAGACCTTTTTCTTTTAATGTTCAGCTGTTTGAAGGAAGACTTTTAATTAATGGCGTTAGCCTTATTTTTATTATTTTTTTAATCTTCACTTATTTGCAGCTGAGCTGTTGAATTAAGTAATGCATTAACAATGCCAATTTTTATTTAAATCACTTAAGGTATTGAAATGAAAAGCCCTCTTTCTTCGCACAATTGTTGAGTGCAGATAAAGAGGGCAAAAAGTGCCGAAAAAATGACTATGTTTAAACAGCAACTGTTCGCTTACATAAGCAGTCGTGCTTATCCTGCTTTAATTTGTTTTACTTTTTTCCTTTAACATTAAAGCTTTTGGGAACACTCCATAAATATTTGTCACAAAATGTCTCAGGTAAAATTTTGGTAACTTGAACGAGGATGGCAACTAAGATAATTGCAAATCCTAGCCTTCCCCATAATAAGCCCGACACATGCCCACCTATCATCATAAGCAAAAAAGTGTCTTCTACTACGCTATGACATATGCCCATCAGTGTCAGTGAGTAGAATACGTCTTTCTTATCTATTTCCCCAGATTTGGCCTCATGTATGATCATCCCTCCACCATAGGATAGGCCCATAGTAAGGCCTACGACTGTCAGAGCGGAAGCCTTGGGTCCAATGCCCATCAATCGGAGTAGGGGACGCAGCAAAAAGTCCATAGCGGCAAGTATTCTTAATTTCGTAAGAACTTTCATGACGATCAAAAGGCCGAGAATTATTAAGAAAATAGATAAAAAGTTTTTAAGCTCTCCTAAACCCCATGCTAGCAATGTCTTATCAGCTACGGCGGAATCGGCCGTTAGAATTATGTTCGCAGGAGCTTGAAGAAGGTTGTAGTGGCTATAAATAAAATTAAGGATGATGCCTATTAGTAGGGCGCCCGAGAATCTGGCTATAGCCTGGAAGATTAGCCGTGGGCCTGAGCTTTGCACAACACGCAGTTCAACGGGCATAGAGTGTGCGACGAGAATCATTGTACCTAGAATTGTGGCCTGTGCCGCCGTAAGCGGGGAGTCTTGGGCAAGACTTAGAAATACGATGAGTGCGCTGTATATGTTGTTAAGCATGGCGGTTGCCCACACAATACCCATTTCACCCGGTAATCCGACGAGCTTCATTATGGGAGCAAGTGGAGTCGCTAGGTAGCCGATCATGTTCAATTCTTGAAGAATTTTAACAACAATAACTATCGGGATCATTATTTTGAAAAGATCCCATGAAATACGAATCGCATCCTTGATAATGTCGTAACTGGAATTTTTAAAAGAGGATAATTTGTTCATTATTTCGCGATGGGTAGGAGGTAATCAAAAAAAAATGGGCATACTTAAAAGTACACCCAGTTTAAGAGATGGTCTTATGCTAAGAAAGAATTTGCTGTTTTAAACCTTCAACAGCTTCATCTTCTGTGTCATAGAGAGAGAAAACTTTATGCAAGGCAGCTATATCAATGATTTTTTTTACTCTATCACTGAGGTTAAACATAGCGATGCAACCTTTTTCTTTCATGAGTTTGTTGCGCAGGGTAATCAGAGTTCCGATTCCCATGCTATCCATGAAATCAACCTTAGCCATGTCAAGAGCTATATTGAAATTTTTATTTTCAAATAGAGGCGCAGTCTGTCTCTGAAAATCATGGCTTACAACATGGTTAAGTTCTGGTGAATCTAGTTCTACGATAGTTATTTCGTCTACATTCTTAAATTTAAGTTCCATTTTTATTCCTCGTAATTATGTGGTTCTAATAAAAGGATCACGTGCTGAAATCTACACCGCCTTTTAAGTTCTAGCAAGCATCAGTTTTACTGGGGAAAATTACTTGGAATGAAGATCCTGTTTTCATGTCTTTTTTTATAATAACTTCTCCGCAAAGTTGTTCTGCGAGAGTCTCGACAAGAGTCATGCCCAACGTATTTGTATTCCCTATTTTAAAATCACAGGGCAATCCTATGCCATCATCTGAAACCGTCAGACAATTATTATTGCCATCATCTGACATGGATACGAGCAGCGTTCCTTCGCAGCTTCCGGGGAAAGCGTGTCTGAGAGAATTGGAGAGCAGCTCGTTAATAATGAGCCCGCATGGAATAGCCTCATCAATGCCTAGGTGGATATCATCAATGTTAAATGAAGGTTTAATTTTATCATCAACAGTGTACGAACGGAGCAGGAAGTTCATTAAGGTGTGTACATATTCGCGCATATCTATTCGTGAAAGATCTTCAGATCTATAAAGTCTCTCGTGAAGCATAGACATTGAGCGGACTCTGTGTTGGCATTCCCGTAAGAGGTTGCTGGCTTCAACATCTTCAGTGTAGCCGCTTTGCAGGCTTAGCAAGCTGGAAATAACTTGAAGATTGTTTTTTACTCTGTGGTGTATTTCCTTGAGCATTACTTCTTTTTCAGCGAGTGAGGCACGAACTAGTTTTTCGGAAGTTTTGCGTGCAGTTATTTCTTCTGAAAGGATAAGGTTTGTCTTTTCCAGTTCATCGGTGCGATCTCGAATCTTTATTTCCAGTTCTTTTTTATATTTCTCATTCTCTACAAGGAGTCTGGCTCTTTCACTTGTTCTTATTATGGAAGATTCTAGGTCATTTAGGTTTGTGATAGGTTTTGGAATATAGTCCCAAGCTCCAAGTCTGAGAGTTGCGACAACGTCATCAAAGGAACCAGTCCCGGAGACTACTATCACAGGCGTTTGTGGAGCTTCTTTTCCAAGTGTTTTTAAAACAACAAGGCCATCCATTTCTGGCATTCTTAAGTCTAAAAGAATAACATCTGGACTTTCTTGTCTAAAAATATCAAGTCCTTCAGCCCCATTTGCCGCTTGAAGGATCGTATACCCACTGTCTTCAAGAAAATGTGTAATAGAGAGTCTGACTCCCTCATCATCATCAATTGTAAGTACTGTAGGGAGCTCATGCATTGGATTAATTCCATTTAAAGTTAATAATTTTGCGATGATTAACATATTAAATGGTATTCGAAAAGGGGAGCAAGGTGTGCTTGGAATCTTAGTTTGCTAATATTTCTAATTTTTTTTAGTATGTAATATAAAAAGTAAACGAAAAACATTATTTTTAAAGACTTTTTTGGAGGTTTCTCTACTTGAACGATGTCAGAATTCTTCTCGTTTGCATGAAGGGCGCAAGTCTAAACGCATATATTAAGGAATTGACGAACCTTGGTATTGCTCACGATGTCGTTTCTTCTTTCGGCGATACTCACAAACATAAGAAGACTAAGTATAATGGGTTTCTTTTTGATGTAGCTACTGTGGTCAGGGCAAAGTCCAAAGAGAAAATTGAAGCTGACCGTCTAGTTGAGCGTTTCCCGGTTTTAAGGCTTAACTATCTTCTTTCTGGGGGTGTTATTCGCGGAATACCTATTGGTAGATTTTCTGGCAAAAGTAATGAGTTGGATTACTTCATCACTCATGTTTGTGCTAATTTTCCTGCGAGGTCATTGCGTGGTAGCAAAAGTTCTTCACGGGTTTTGAATGTTTTATTGCGTAGAGAATTAGCTAAGGATAAAGTCAATATTGAAAAAAGTGTTACTTTTGATATATCAGAAGAAGGTGGTTTTTTCTTCTCTGTTAAGAGATGGGAGGAGGGCGAACCTCTTTCTGTTGTTGTAAAAGAATTGGCTGACAAAACTCCGATATTATCCATTGTTAAAAGGGTTCAGGTGTGGGGAAAGACGGATCAACTCCCCGGGATTGAGGTTCAGTTTCTCACTATGACTGAAGCTCAAGCAGATCAAATAGAAGAATTATTGTAAGTGAATAAGGATATAAAATGAGCGAATTGAAGACAGATAAAAATTTCGAGAGATGGCTTGAATGTATGGCGCGCGGCGTACTTATTGGAGGTTCCCTTGGTGCTATTGCCGGGTGGTTCCTCATGGATATTCAACGCTCTTTGCTGCTTGGGATGTTAATCGGTTGTCTTGCCGGTGTGACAATGAAAAACGTTAAAGATAGTAAAGATCGGGAAGCTGAGTTGAATCCCAAAATTAAACCCGAATCAGGTTCAGAGTCTGAGGATAAGCCTAGCTCTAAATCAAAACCAAAGTCCTAAAACAAGCCTAGAAAGTAAATTTAAAGAGCGAACTTAAGAACTAAGTTTAGAGGATAATCCTAAATAAATATTCGATAGTTTTGTTTCTTAGAAATTGAGTTTAGAGCGTTTCTCCCTGTTACTATATATTGACTAAAAATTAAAAGCCGCCTTGTTTAAAACAAAGCGGCTTTTTTATTAATCATCATATGGCTTAGAGCTATAGAATCTGGCTGAGGAATGCTTTTGTTCTGTCCTCTTCTGGATTGGTGAAAAAGTGTTCTGGAGTACCTTTTTCGATAATCATTCCATGATCCATGAAGAGCACTTCGTCTGCTACTTCGCGCGCAAATCCCATTTCGTGGGTTACTACCACCATGGTCATGCCTTCTTTGGCGACAGCCTTCATTACGTCTAAAACTTCTCCGATCATTTCAGGATCAAGTGCTGATGTAGGCTCATCAAAGAGTAGTATCTTTGGTTCCATTGCAAGCGAGCGGGCAATAGCAACGCGTTGCTGCTGTCCACCTGAAAGTTGAGCTGGGTAGGTTCCTGCTTTGTCGTGAATGCCTACTTTTTTGAGTAAAAGCATGGCCTTTTCTGTGGCATCACTCTTTGAGCGATTCCGCACGACTGTTTGTGCTATGGTTAAATTTTCAAGCACAGTCTTGTGAGGAAATAGGTTAAATGATTGGAATACCATTCCTACTTCTTCACGTATTTTATTGATATTGGTTTTTGGGGAAAGAATATCCACCCCATCAATGTAAATATGGCCGGAATCAGCAAATTCAAGTCTATTAAGACAGCGCAGGAAGGTGCTTTTGCCGGAACCGGAAGGCCCGATTACAACAACAACTTCTCCCTGATTAACTGTATGAGATACATTCGAAAGTGCCTGAACTTCATGTGTTACGAAGAATGTTTTGTATATATTTTGTACTTCTATCATTATCTTTGCACCATTCTTTTTTCTAGATACTGAACAAACATTGAGAAAGTGAAAGTAAGAATCAGGTAAAGGATCGCACATAAAAACCATAACTCGAAAGGCTGTAAGCTTACAGATACAGCTTCACGGGTTGCTTTGGTTAGTTCTCTGATTGCGATTACTCCAAGCAGTGAGGAATCCTTGATCATGCTGATGAACTGACCTGCGAGAGGGGGGAGGATTCTTCTAAACGCCTGCGGAATTATGATATGTCGCATTGCGTTGAAGTTTGACATTCCAAGCGACCTTGCCGCTTCCATTTGACCCCGGTTAACAGATTGAATACCTGCACGAACGATTTCTGCAACATAAGCCCCTGCAAAAATTGCAAGGGAAGCAATACCGAACCATAGTGGTGGAACCTGAGAAATATCAAATTTAGAAAGCAGGCTGTTTATTAATGTTCCCAGCACAAAATACCAAATGAAAATCTGTACCAGAAGTGGTGAACCTCGAATAAGCTCAATATAGGTGATCGCTGTCATTCGTAGGGCGGGATTTGCTGAAATCCTAGCAAGTCCGGTGAGAAGACCAAGTCCGATACCAAAGAAAATTGAAATGGCACTGACTTTCAGAGTGACGATAAGTCCTTCGAGAATGATACCCATTGTCCATTTTTTTTCAATGCCGAGAGTATCGCCTACAAAAATGGAATCTCCTTCATACACCTGAAGATCGCTAAATGGTATCTCGTATTGTTCCGACTGATTATCTTCGCCTGTAACTATGATTAGAGCATTTTCGCCGCTCTTTTTAATGGAGGAAATTGAACCATCCATGCTGGCTGTTATATCTATATCCTTCTCAAAGTAAAAATAGTCTGGAATGCGTTCCCAGCGCCATACGTAGTCAACTTGATTTGTTGCCCAACCAAGAGCTGCGATTGTGGCAAACAAGCCAAGAAAAAATACTGACTTCCAAAAAATATCGTAGCTACGCCCTTTGCCGGGAGTTCTTAAGTAAGGTCCACTCATAGTATATTAAACCGTCTGAAATATGTTGTGGTAAAATTAAAAAACAGGGGACGATTAATCGCCCCCTGTCATATTCTCGTTAGTACTGTCTTACTGAAGGTTTTTACGCCAATCTGTGTTCAGGAACCATTTGGTATATAACTTTTCGTAACGACCATCGTTTTTGATCTGAACGAGGAAGTTATTGAGGAAGTTAATGAAGTCAGGATCACCTTTACGGATACCGAAAGCGAGAGGCTCGTATGTGAAAGGCTTATCAAGGAAGAACAATTTTCCTTTACCCTGTTCAGCCATGAAGATTGCGTTGAAAGGAAGGTCATAAATCATTGCATCTGCTTTTCCGTTAAGAACTTCAAGAGCTGCATCAGTTTCAGTTTCGAAAGATTTGTACGTAGCCTTAGGGAGAAGGCGTTTTACGGACTGCTCGCCAGTTGTTCCAAGTTTGGATACGACTGTGTATTCAGGGGTGTTTAGATCTTTGTAAGATTTAATTTTCCCTTCAAGTTTATTATTGACGAGTGCAGTCTGCCCTACAACGAAGGATGGATTGGCAAAGTTAATCTGTAGATTACGTTTTGCAGTAACAGTCATCCCAGCGGCTATGATATCAATTTTATTAGTAAGGAGAGCAGGAATAATACCGTCAAAAGACATGTTAACAGGTACAAATTTTACGCCCATATCTTTAGCCATTTCGCGCATAAGATCCATTTCAAATCCAACGAAGTTACCGTTTTTGTCAGTCATTTCAAATGGCATGTAGCCAGAATCAATACCCGCGCGGATTTCGCCTCTTTTAAGGATAGAGTTAAGTGTAGATTTTTTTGCCAGATCAATGTCCGAAGCATTTGCGCTGAAAGATAATCCGAGAACCATTACCATAGCTAACATTAGATAAACTTTTTTCATGGGTATCTCCTTTAATTGCAGATCAATTGTTTAAAATTAAAGTTTTATCAGCCGGAAGACTGATCAACCATATTTTCCTTCGGTTAGAATTTCTTTAATGACCATTTCAACCTTACAGTAAGGACAGTTCGGCATGGATTCTTTTGGGAAATAAACAATGCTTGTTTCCCTGCATTTGGGACAGATAACTTCAACCGCTTCCTGTCTGACTTCTTTAGCTTTCTTTATCATGAAAATTGCCCCTTATTAATGAATTAAGCAACTTAACTTCTTTGCAGTTAAAATTCAATACCTGTTTGGCGTGTTTTGTTGATTATAACTGTAACAACAAGTTATCTGGCCGATGTGATTGACATGGGTTGTAATTTGTATAAATTAATCTTTGTATTTTGCGCATTTTAACAAATTTGGGAGGGAATATCATGTTTAAAAAGATTATTGTTCTTTTGATGCTTTCTATGCTCGTTGCTGTTTCTGCTCAGGCTGAACTAAAAACTAATAGTGAAGGGATGCCTATTATCAAGGTTGCTTCAGACTGCACATGGCCTCCAATGGAGTTTATCAATAAAGATAAGCAGATTGTTGGATTTTCTGTAGACCTCATGAAAGCTGCAGCAGAAGCTGGCGGTTATGTTGTTGAAATTAAGAACGTTGCTTGGGATGGTATTTTTGCTGGTCTTGCAGCAGGTAAATACGATTGCGTAACTTCTTCTGTTTCAATTAATGATAAGCGTAAGAAAGCAATGGACTTTTCTTCTCCTTACTTTGAAGTTACACAGGCTGTTGTTACCAATAAAGACTCTAGCGCGAAGACTTTGGCTGACTTTAAAGGTGAGAAGGTCGGAGCTCAGATCGGAACAACAGGGTACTTTGCTGTTAAAAAAACTGATGGTGTTATCGCGAAATCTTACGATGAAGTAGGTCTTGCTATGGAAGATCTGTACAATGGACGTCTCGCAGCAGTTGTCTGTGATAATCCGGTTGCAGCTGACTTCGCTTTGCAGCAGGCTGAATACTCCAAAAGAATGAAGATTGCGTTCAATGTAAAAAGCAATGTTGCTGAATTTTATGGTGTTGCAATCCGTAAAGGAAACAAAGAAGTGCTTGAACTGATTAACAAGGGCTTAGCAGCTGTTGTTAAAGACGGAACATATGATAAAATTACCGCTAAGTGGTTCGGAACTGCTAAATAAGTTTTACCATCAAGCCTCATTTTTTTAATGTAGGGCTGGGACCTGCTGAGATTAAGCTGGTCCCGGCCTTTTACTTGTAGTCGGGTAAAAAAAATATGAAAGATAAACCAGTTAAGATTGAAATTACAGACGGAGCCGGGATACCGGCAAAGAATGATGCAGGCTTAATAAGTGCCTGGTGGATTTCTTTCATAGGCGCAATTTCAATTATCACCTATCTTGTGGTAACAAAGCCAGATCCATATAAAGATATATTGATGTTTGTTCCTGATGGGATTTTAGTGACTTTTCAGGTTACTATTTTTTCTATTATAGGCGCGTCAATCATCGGGCTGTTCACAGGTTTGGGTAGAATTTCTAAGAATAGATTTTTTAATCTGATTGCCTCTACTTATGTTGAGGTTGTGAGGGGTATTCCTCTCCTTGTTCAGCTTTTTTATATTTATTACGCGCTCGGAAGAGTTTTGCTTGTTCCCGATATGTTGTCTGCCATCATTGCGATGAGTGTTTGTTATGGCGCATACATGGGAGAAGTTTTTCGTGCTGGTATTGATTCTATTGACAATGGACAGACTGAAGCTGCCAGGTCATTAGGATTCGATAAAAATCAGACAATGTTTCTCGTTATTCTACCTCAGGCTTGGAGAACTATTCTGCCACCTGTCGGTAATGAGTTTATTGCTCTCTTAAAAGATTCATCACTTGTATCAATTCTGGCTGTTGCAGATATTTTGAGACGAGGCCGTGAGTTTGCTGCTGAAAGTTTTCAATACTTCGAAACATATACCATGATTGCGTTACTTTATCTTTTGATAACTTTGATCCTTTCAAAGGGCGTTAGTCACATGGAAGATAGGTTGAATCATTATGACCGTTAATTCCATCATAGAAATTAAAAATGTGTACAAGTTTTTTGGTGATCTTGCAGCGCTTAGCGATGTTTCCCTTGATATCAAGGCTGGCGAAAAAGTCGTAATTATCGGGCCTTCCGGCTCAGGTAAAAGTACACTTTTGCGCTCCATTAACAGGCTTGAAGAAATTAGTAGAGGGTCAATTGTTGTTGATGGTCAAGACGTTCACGATAAAAGCAGTAACATTAATAACATTCGTCAGGAACTTGGAATGGTTTTCCAGTCTTTCAATCTTTTTCCGCATAAGACTGTTCTTGAGAATCTGACAATGGCTCCAATTAAACTTAAGGGCATTGATAAAGAAGAAGCCAAAGCAATTGCTGTAGATTTGCTGAAGAAAGTGGGCATTAATGAGAAGGCCAACGTTTATCCTTCGAAGCTTTCCGGCGGTCAGCAGCAAAGAGTTGCTATTGCCCGTGCATTGGCTATGAATCCTAAAATTATGCTGTTTGATGAGCCTACTTCCGCACTTGATCCCGAAATGATTGGGGAGGTTCTTGATGTTATGAAGAACCTTGCTGTTGAAGGGATGACCATGGTGGTAGTTACTCATGAGATGGGCTTTGCTAGAGAAGTTGCTGATAGGATTGTTTTTATGGACGATGGGCGGATTATCGCGTGCGAACCTCCTGAGACTTTCTTTACATGTACCGATCACCCTCGCTTAAAGCAGTTTTTAAGCCAAATATTGTAATTTTTTAAGATTATACATATAAAATGAGATGGATATTTTAAGCCGATTCTGATATTTTTCAGAATCGGTTTTTTGTTTAAAGGTTATTTTTTAGGTTTTGTGTTAAATATATAATAATATGCTTTATATTAGTCATATTTATGTGGGGTTTGAAGATGTCAGGCAATAGAATCCTCGTTGTTGACGATGAAAAAATTGTTAATCTAGATATTCAGGGAACTCTGAAAAGGCTTGGGTACGGCGTTGTTGGCGATGCTGTTTCCGGGCTTGAGGCTATAGCTAAGGCCGATGAGCTTAAGCCGGATCTTGTTTTAATGGACATCAAACTTCGCGGTGAAATGGACGGGGTTGAAGCTGCAAACATAATTTTTAAAACTTATGACATTCCAATTATATTCCTGACTGCTTATTCAGATGATAAAACCTTAAATCGAGCAAAGCTTTCCAGTCCGTTCGGATATCTTTTAAAACCTTTTGAAGAAAGAGATCTACGCTCGGTTATTGAAATTGCTATTTATAAACATGGTATGGATCAAGAATTCCGTCAGGCTTTGCACGATGCTGAGGTTGCAAATGAGGCTAAGAGTTCTTTTCTGGCGACAATAAGTCATGAGCTTAGAACCCCTATGAATGGTATTTTGGGGCTTAGTGAAATTTTGCTTGGTACTGATCTTGAGCCAGAACAGCATGAATATATTGACCTGATCAAAGGGTCGGCTACGTCCTTGCTGCGTGTGCTCAATGAGCTTTTGGATTATTCAAAGATAGAAAGCCGCATTCTTGAGTTGAGGGAAGGGCGTTTTGATTTAAGAACAACCATGAGTAATGTTTTTAATACTCAAATAGGGCTTGCCGAGAAAAGTGGCCTCACCGTTGAGTGTTTTGTTCATCATGATGTGCCGATTGAGTTGCAGGGTGATTCCGGGCGACTTACCCAGATTTTAAATAATTTGGTGAGTAATGCGATTAAATACACAGATAGTGGTGGTATCGTTGTTGAAGTAATGCCTGATTCCGTTGCTGATGAACCTTATCCTGAAGATGCAGCTAGATTGCTTTTTTCTGTGACTGATACCGGCGTTGGTATTGAGCCTGCTCAAGCGGAGTGTATTTTTAACAGTTTCACTCAGATTGAAGACTATATGACCCGCAAGCATGGGGGGATTGGTCTTGGACTGGCTATTTCATACAACTTGGTACATATGCTGAAAGGCACAATGTGGCTTGAAACGGTTCCTGATTTGGGTAGTAGTTTTCTTTTTACTGCAGTGTTTAAAATTCCAGAACATATAGTGTTATCGAAACCTGTTGAATCTGACAAAAGAATGCCTTTTCGTGAATCTAAAAAAGTTTTATTCGCCGACGATAATATAATTACTCGGAGAGTTGTTGCAGCTTTTCTTGAAAATATTAACTGTGATCTAGAAGTCGTTGAAAACGGAAGCGAAGCTATAGATTGTTTAATGAAAAAGAAATTTGATCTGCTAATTTTAGATGTTCAAATGCCTGTAATGGACGGCTTTACTACCACTCGCTTGATTCGTTCTGGCAATCTTGAAAATGTTAATTCAAAGATTCCGATCCTAGCTTTAACAGCCCATGCGATGAAAGGTGATAGGGAAAGGTGCTTAAATGCAGGTATGGACGGGTACCTTTCGAAGCCAGTCAAATCTTCTAGTTTGTTAAAAGGTATAGCGGATATTTTAGATTCAAATGACCTTTCTTTTAACGGTGCCGGCGCAGAAATGCATGATGGAGAAGGGACTGAATCTCTCGATTTAAAAGGGACAATTGCTCGTTTTGAGGGAGATATTACCCTTGTAAGAGATGTTTTTGGACATTTCCTAAAACTGGTTCCTAAACAGATTGAGAGTATTGAAGAATTTTTCACACTAAGCGACATGGATGGGATGGTGAAAGAGGTTTCTATTTTGCGTGAAATGGCTCTTGATGTAGGAGCTCATAAGCTTTGCTCTATCGCTAAAGAAATTGAACAAAATTCTGAAAATGGTAGCATAAGGTATTTCTCAGGTATGCTATCCCGAATTAAGCGCGAAGCTGATACAACTCTTGCAGTTATGACTGATTATATTTTTAAATCAGCACTAGCCTAATTTATCTTTCCAGAAAAGAATCTTAACAAAATTTCCTAAATAATTAGTCGTATTAATTATTTAGATAAGGATTATACTGCATGCTTCCTTATGATAAAGAAGAGCCAAAATCTCCAATAATTTATACTTTGTTTTTGCTGTTTCTCTTAGTTACAGCCATTGCTCTGGGCTACTCTGTAGCAAAGCCTTTTTTTAACACAATCATTATTTCGATTACTCTGTCGGGGCTTTTTTATCCTTTAAGTCAGCGTATTTGTGTTAAACTTGGCGGACGGGCCTCACTGGCAGCCTTTTTGACTGTTTGTATTATCGTTTTTGCGATCGTGATTCCTGCCTTGATTTTTTTCTTGGGTTTAATTGGGCAGGGAGTAGATTCTGTTTCCGCAATAAATGAGTGGCTTAGCCATACTGATATGTCTAAGCTGATGTTTACAGATAAGTTTGATATCTATTTTAAATGGGTCGAATTGAAATTTCCATTCCTTGAAATGGACTCTAAAGATATTCAGTATAAAGCTTTAGAATATTCTAAGACTTTCGGGCAATCAATGCTGACTTCCGGCACTTGGCTGGCTGGTAATATGGCCGGACTTATTGCGCAGTTTTTCATTATGACTTTTTTAGTGTTCTCATTCTTAAAAGATGGGGTTCGCTTTCTCGAGAGACTTAAATATCTTTCACCACTTAGAGCGGAACAGGAAGACTTCATTTTCACAAGTCTTCGTAAAGTATCTAAGTCGGTCCTACTCGGAAGTATCTGTATTGCTTTGCTCCAAGGGATAGTTGGTGGAATAGGGCTTGCCATAGCGGGTATTCCGGCTCTTTTCTGGGGAACGATGATGAGCTTTACTTCTCTGATACCAGTTCTCGGGACAGGGCTTATTTGGGTTCCGGCGATTGGGTATCTTCTTCTCATCGGTGAAATAAATATGGCAATTTTTCTAGGTCTTTGGTGCGGAATATTGGTGACTGGTATTGATACAATTCTCAGGCCGATAATAGTGCGAGAGGCTTCGCGCGTGTCTACAATCTATGTTTTTCTCGCGATTCTTGGCGGGATTAGCACTTTTGGCGCACTCGGAATTTTATACGGACCGCTGATTCTTACTTTCTTGATGGTCATGCTGGATCTTTACGGTCTGGAATTCCGAGATATTCTAGACCACAAAGGTTAGGTTTCAGTTAGTCCTTTATTTGAAAAAGGGTTTTCCGTCTGTTCCGAATGTTGTGGTAGTATTTTCGATTTCCAGTGTTTTCATTTTTAAAATACCCGATTTAATTACTTCCGATATTTTTATAAATGTTTCCACTTTATTTGCTGCATCCTTAAGAGCTAAGTAGCCATCACCGCCTCCTGCTAGAAAGGAGTTGGTTGTGATGGAATACATCTTAGATGGTTCAATCGGGATGTAATTGCCAGAATTGTTTATTACCTTAATGTTAGACACTCTCGAACCGTGAGTCTTTATACCAATTGGTTTTCCAAGAGGGTTCATCTCAAGCTCTTGAGGAGTTCCTTTTAGATCAAGTATAAACTGCAGTCCGGATATTTGCAGGAATCTTCCGGAAGCTTCTGGAAGCATGCTGACTGAGCGTTCAAGCGTCTCTTTGAGATCTTTTCCTGAAGCTTTGATAATCGTTATGGTGTTTCCAAATGGGAACATTATATCAATGTCTCTGGCATGTATCGGACCTGAAGGGATTATTTTGTCCCCTCTTATTCCTCCACTATTTTGAAAAGCTAGGTCTGTTTTAAATTTGCTCAGCATTATGTTGCTGACCAATCTTCCAATAGGTGCTTCTTGGGTTCTTATTGTTTTAACTTCTGTATTTAGTGGTGTTGGTGATTTTGTCAGTGTCACTGTTTGTGGAAGATCTTTTATTTTACTCTGAATAAAATCATAGGTTGCTCTAGAAGGAACAATTGAGTTGGAAACAGGGATGATAGCCCAATTATGTTGTTTAATCCGATTGCCTTCTATTTTTAGCTTAAGAACGCCTACGAACCGTCCGCGTGTTCCACATTGGACCATAATTCCGGGAGTAAGAGCATCGCGGCCGATTATTTCCTGACCAGGCAATATGTCTTTATGGGTTTGTCCACCGCAAATGATATCAATTTCAGGCACATTTTCAAGAATTTTTTTCTGATCTTCAATGGTCAAATGACTGAGCAGAACAACTATATTTGCTTTGCCTTCATCCCTTAATTTTCGAGCAGTATCGCGTGCAATTTTAATCAAGTCCGCATTTACAGAAATAGATACGCCGGGATTTGAAATTAACTTCAGTTCCGGCAAAACTAGCCCCATAATGCCGACTTTTGTGAAGTTTCTTTCAATAATCATGTCTGGAGTAATATATTTGCGTAAACGGTTGTTTGGCATAATTTCGAGGTTGCTCACGACTGTTGGAAATTTTTTGTTGGCGAGGCATTGGGCTAAGAAATTAGCGCCTCGGTCAAATTCATGATTTCCAAGAGTTGAAGCGTCAAAATCCATCCTGTTCATTGCGTTGAAAATTGTTTTGCCCTGATCTTTTTGTATGGATTCACCCATAAGATCATCGCCAGTTGCAATGGTGATGGTTGAGTCCGGAAATTTTGCTCGATAAGATTCGAAAACTGTTTGAATTCTTGCAAATCCTCCGAAAGTCCGTAGCATGGCCCCATTGTCTGGAGCATCTTTTTCTGATGCTGGAGTAAGTTGCCCATTAAGGCCGGAAGTTGTTAGAAGAACAAGGTCCCATTTCGAGGCGTTGCAAGGTGTAGATAAAAGCATAATTGCAATTAGTGACATAAATGTCATGAGCGGACGCATGTATAATCCTTTTGACTTTCGGTGTGTAGTAAGAGTGGGAATAATAATAAGTTCGAATTAACTTTTTGTATATATTTATTCTAGATGAGTTCAGGAATAATTTCCACTTATCTTTTATGTCTTACAGGTTAGGAGTTGTATATGGTGGTGTTTTTGCGGAGTCTTAAAGCTTGTCTAATCTGTTCTTTTTTGATTGTAACATTTTTGTTTGCCGGTTGTGCAACAATAGACGTTAAAAAGCCTAAGTCTGTTGTCGTTAAGGGGTTTAACGAGCTTAAAAAGTCTCAGGTCAATTCTCTCATAAGCAAGCTCTCAGCGCAAGATAATGGAGACATGTCTTGGGATAATTTGCGCGAAGGTATTAACAGTAATATTAAATATTTGTCTCGTAAACCCGCTGAAGGGATTGCAGCTAAATATGGAAATATGGAAATTTCATGGGATATGCTACTCCGCACTAACCTTGAATTACTGGAAATTTTACCTAAACTGGATGAATCACCTGAACTCTTGGAAGAGAAGTTTGCGTGGTATGCTCTTTCGCCGCGAACTCTTTTAACTGGGTACTATGAACCTTATTTGGAAGCTTCGCTTACTCCTGATCCCGCTTACCCATATCCTTTATACGGTGTGCCGGAAGATCTCAAAATTATTGATCTTGGTGATTTCCATTACAGATGGAAAGGGCAGCAGTTAATTTACAGGGTGGAGGAGGATGGAGCTGTTCCATATCATGATCGCAAGGCTATTGATTTTGAAGGCGCTTTAGAGAACAAGGGGCTGGAAGTTGCATGGGTGCGTGATCTCGTCGATGTTTTCATTTTGCAGATTCAAGGTTCAGGGCGTCTTATTTTACCGGACGGAAGTGTTAAGCATATTCTTTATGCAGGTAAAAACGGTCTTAAATATGTTTCACTTGGAAAGGTTCTTATAGATAGAGGGCTGATGTCTAAAGAGGGCATGAGTATGCAGGGTATCAGGGCTTTTTTAAAGAGCAATCCTGACCTTATAGAAGAGTTGCTTGTTACCAATCCTAGTTATGTATTTTTCAGAGTTGATGATGTTGGCCCTTTTGGTTCCATGAATGCTCCGCTAACTCCTATGTCCAGCGTTGCTGTTGATAGCCAAGTTTTACCTCTTGGTTCTTTGGCTGTGCTTAAGACAAAACTTCCTGTTTTGGACGACAAAAATAAAAAGTCATTTGTGAAGATGGTTATGGCGCAGGATAGAGGCGGGGCTATTAAAGGGACGCGTGTAGATCTTTTCTGTGGTTCCGGAGATGACGCCGAATTCTTAGCAGGACATTTGAAGTCGTGGTCTCATATTTACCTCCCGATCAGTCGTGATTATTTTGAGCAGAAAAAGAGAATGGAACTTGATAAAATCGTTCAGTAATGAATTGTTATGAATATTACGGTTACTCATATTTTTCATAATTGCTTTGTTCTTGATGTGGGTAGTATTAGTTTAGTTTTTGATATCCCCGCAAAAAGGTTCCGCGTGCGGAGAGTTTTAAGCGCATTGGAAAAAGCTGTTGCGGGCAGGGATGTGGTAGCTTTTTTTTCCCATAGTCATCTTGATCATTTTGCCCCGGACTATTTAAATGTTTGTGCGGGATCTAAGTCTGTTAGAGCTGTGATTTCGGATGATATTGAAGAAATGTATACCGACATGATATTCAAAGATACTTTGATAGTTGAGCCTGACGAGAAGTATGTTTTTGAAAATTTAAAAATTGAAACCCTCATGTCTAATGATCTAGGTGTGGCTTTTTTGATTGAAACAGCTGAAGGTGTAAGGATTTATAACGGCGGAGATTTGGCATGCTGGGACTGGGATAGTTCCACGGAATTTCAGCGCAAGTGGACAATAAATTTCTTTGCAACTGCCGTTGATAAGGTCGCATCATTCAAGCCGCATATAGTTTTCTCTAATGTTGAACGCAGGCTTTCCGGTTTAGCCGGAGCTCCCTTTTTGATAGAAAAAGTTAAGCCTCAGTATTTTATACCGACGCATGCCCTTGGGCGTACACAGTGGCTTGAAGGGATTTATGAAAGGTTGGGAATTGCGGACGCTAATTGTTTTAATTATCGGTGGCCCGGAGATCTACAACGTTTTGATCTTATGGAAATTTAAAAGCCCTCTATTTAATTAAAAATTGAGGGCTTTTTGCTTAGCTGCGAACTAAACTTATTTTTTTGATTGGCATTCATGGCAGGGGGACAGTTTATAGCCACCTTTGCCTTTAGGGATTCCGTTTGGTCTTACGTTACCTTTGGAAAGTAACTTTTCGCATTCATTCGTCCCGCATTCAGGGCAGTTAGTGATAGCTTCTTTGCCCGGCATGATTAAGTCATCAAATTCTTTTCCGCACTTGTGGCATTTAAATTCGAAAATAGGCATCTGTACTCCTGTCGTTCCTGAGAAGTTATTTGTAGTGGAGAGGAACAGGGGTAAGAAAAATATGGTTGCTTATCAAGCAAAAAATTAATCAGGCTCAAAAACTACACTTGAGTAGAGAGTAATGAGCCACCACCCTGATAGCCCATTTGCGAGAAAAACCCGCCCATCTGAGAATGTACCTGCTTGGCTTGTGTGTCTTGCTGCTGCTGAATTTTTGCAGCCTTATTAAGAAGCGTGTCAATATGCTTATTGGTTTCACTCAGATCAGCTTGTTCTTTTTCGGTTAATTCCCTTTCCTTAGAAAGTTCGGTTAACTCGTTTAAGCGTTTGTCGAACTGTGTGTAGAGATTTTTTTCAGCAGTGCTAAGTCCGTGGGTAATGATCTTACCGGCAAGTCCTTCCATCTCAGAAATTATTTCATCAGCCCTAGCTTTCTCTACATCATTAAGTTCTTTTTTAGTTGTACCCATGATTTCGTCTAATTGCACTCTTAGCCCATCTGCAATTGTCTGTTCTTCGGTCGATAGTTCCTTAGGTCCCTCTATTCCGAAGAGTTCTTTAAGCTCAACCTGTATTGAGGATTCTACTTTTTTCTCGGCAACACTAAGAGTCTTTCCTTCAGGGTAATATAACTTTCGAAGCTCCCATTTTAAGCTTTCTGCTCTATTGCGGTCTGCGCCTTCAGGTTCTTTTGTCGGTAGAATATTATAAAGCTCGTCCAGCTTTGTCTGTATCTCGTCAGCCTTTTCAATTTCTTCAGCTGTTAACTTCTTGGGTTCTCCTGATAAACCATAAAGGTCGTCTAGCTCGGATTTAAGTTCCTTGAACCTTTTTTCCTGGTCATCGCGCATGGAGTTGTCAGTTGTTCCATATATATTGTTCAGCTGTGAAAAGTAAGAACCGACTTGCTGCTGCTCATCTGAGGTTAATCCAAAACTCTGTGACGCGAACTGCATCTGGAGCTGCCTGCGGATTTGTCCTGCTGTTAAGTCTTTAGAAATGTTTGTTTTTTCAGATTCAGAAGAGCCTTTAGCCTTATTGTCGAAGTAGCTTGCAGCTGTTCCGGTTCCGCTTATAGGTGGATTTCCAGATGTTAACATTTAATGCTCCTGAAATTTAATTAGAGAAATATTTTCCATACCGAAATATCTTTAACGTTTACTAGCAATTTGCGGACCAATAATGGCGGTATTGCTTAAGGAATTGAAGAAAAGTAAAATTTGATAGCAGTGTTGTTACTTAGTGAGTTTTAAGAGCCTATGGCTCTAATAAATATCAATTAATGTCGTTTAAATAGTCCCAAAGAGTTGCAGAAAACGGTGAATTATGAGACTTGTCTAATTGAATTTGGGGATGTGATAAAAACTTTTAATTAGGATATTTTCTTGATTAGAAGTCATCCTTCAAGTATGTTATTCATTCGATTTAAACATGATCATTCAGGAGGAAATAGAAATGAGCGCAGCAACTGAAAAAGTTCACCAGATTGAAGATTACCAGGCTAAAGAAGAATCCACAGAACAGAACTTCGCAGCTGGCATCGGTGACACAGCTCAAAAAGACATGGGTAAAGTAGCAGTCATCATATCTTTTATGGCGATTGTACTTCTCGTAGTATTTTTCTACGGACTAAATCAGAACCTCAGCAGCTTGACCACTGAAGTTAAAGACCTTCAGGGCGTTCGCGGAGAGGTTGCAACTCTTAATACTCAGATGGCAACAGTCGACACCAGACTCGTTGAATTAGAAAAACTTCCATTGAAGACAAGACATATTATTATGGACGGCATGATCGAAGAAATGAACCAGAAAGCTGGTTACATCAGTCAGCAGCTAACTCCTGAAGAGCAGGCTAAACTTGCTCAGGTTCAGGAATTGCTCAAGGACGTTCAGAGCGGCCTCCAGAAATAATAACTTTGCAATTTGAAAGTTTAGGCGCGAAGAGCATTTGCTCTTCGCGCCTTTTTTTATACTCTGTATAATTGGGCAAACGAAGGGTGGGTAGATCTATATGTATGTTACAGGCAGGTGTTTTATATATAAAGGGTAGTCAGGCTGAGCTTTTACTTTTTTAGCTATTCAACCTTTTCGCCAACTCGTGTGGTTTTTATCTCTGCGAGCGGGATATCTCTATCATAGCAAATAAGGCCGCAACGTAAGCATCGTTCTGTTTCGATCTTAAGCTGTTCTTCAGATAAAGCTCCTTCGACTTCGCTGAACGTAGACGTTCTATGCTCTCCTTTACAAAGGTGAGGCATAGCTGAGCGGTCTTTATTGATAACGCCGTCAACATCTTTAAACAGTGTGTACGGAATAAGCTCACGGAGAATATTGTCCGCGACAGGTATTTCTCCAGTTGTCAGCAGATAGTGGATTGAGCGGGCCGCTCTTCGTCCTGCTCCTACAGCGGATATAACAAGATCGGGACCACTGAAAAGATCGCCACCTGTGAATACGTTTTCAACTGTTGTTTGCAATGTGTCAGGGTTCGCATTTACGGTTCTCCAGCGTGTGAAGTCTATCGGGCACTGGTCTGAATCTTCTGAGTAGAAACATGATAGTGACGGCTTTTGACCGATGGCGGCTACGATTGTGTCTGCTGAATATCGCACTTCGGATCCTTCAACAGGGTTAGGCCTGCGGCGTCCAGATTCATCCGGTTCGCCTAGTTTCATTTTTATACATTCAAGGTGAGTTGCACACCCATTATCATCGGTAATAACTTTGGTTGGAGCTGTGAGGAATATGAATTTAACACCCTCGTCTTCTGCTCCTTCAATTTCTTCCATATTTGCGGGCATTTCATTGCGGGTTCTGCGGTAGAGTATAGTTACATCACATCCTAAACGAATGCTCGTACGAGCAGTGTCGATAGCGGTATTACCGCCCCCTACAACTAAAACTTTGGGACCGATTTCGGGGGGGGCGTTAAGTCCTACTCCTGTGAGTAATTCTGTTCCGCTAAGTACTCCCTCGGATTCTTCACCCTCAATTCTGAGTGTACCGCTGGCCCATGCTCCAAGTCCTATGAAGAAAGCTTCGAATCCTTCTTTTTCTAAACTCTGAGTGGTAAAGTCCACGCCGAATTTATTTTCTGTGTGGACTTCAATTCCAAGATCAAGGATTCCCTGAATTTCCCACGCAAGGTCTTTCTTGGGAAGTCTGTATTCCGGTATGCCGTAACGAAGCTGGCCGCCAAGTTCGGGCATGGATTCAAAAATTGTCGGACTATGCCCAAGTCTGCGTAAAAAGTATGCACATGAAAGTCCTGCCGGACCTCCGCCGATAACAGCCACTTTATGGCCTGTTTCACGGGCGCAGGGTATTTCAAGACGCAGGTTGTTTTTAAGCTCCCAATCGGCAACAAAACGTTTAATCATATTTATAGCTACAGGTTCGTCGACATGCGCTCTGCGGCAGTCTAACTCACACGGGCGAGGGCAAACGCGTCCACACACAAGGAGCAGGGGGTTGCGTTCGCGTAAGGTGTGTATGGCACCTGCGTAGTCGCCTTTGCCAGCCAGTTCGATGTATTTAGGAATATTAATCTGGCCCGGGCACTTTTGACGGCAGGGGGCAAGGCAGTCATTAACTTCTTCCTGATGTAATAGTCTTTCGGTCATTGAAACAATGGAGAGAACATTGCGCGGGCATGCATCCACACATTTTCTGCATGATCTACAAGCAAGCGGATCGACGACAGGCAGACCTTCCGGCCCCATGTGGATAGCGTCAAATGGACATACCGCTACGCATGTGCCAAGCCCGAGACAACCTTCGGGGCAGGTTTTACTACCTTTATAAAGAAGAGCCTGCGCGCGGCAGTCTCCGGCACCTTCGTAATGGAAAAGTTGTTCGGCCCTTTCGCCGCCTGTGCAGTCTCTGAAAGCAAGGTCCGGCTCAGCTTCGAGCACCTCAAGTCCCATAACAGCGGCGACAGCTTTTGCTGTATCAAGACCACCTATAACGCATACGTTAGATCCAGATTTACCTTCGACAACAGCATTAGCCGCGCCAGCGCAACCCGCATATCCGCAACCGCCGCAGTTTACCCCGGGCAGTGCGTCTTCAAGCTGTGCTATTCTGGGATCTTCTTTCACATATAGAACTTTTGAAGCCACAGCGAGAATGACCGCCGCTGTGAATCCCAGTCCGAAAAGTACAAGTATTGATGATGTAATCATTAGATCATACCTTTGAATGCAAAAAATGCTAAGGACATAAGCCCTGCCATAATCAATGCAATGGGGGTTCCTTGCATGGCTTTGGGGACTCGCGATATCTCTATTTTTTCTCTGATTGCAGACAGGACAATAAGAGCCATCATGAAGCCAAGTCCTGATGCAAACGAGAATGCTACCGTTTTACCGAAAGTAAAGTCTTCGCGCTGACAGATAATGGCAATACCCATGATTGCGCAGTTTGTGGTGATCAGTGGTAGAAATATACCTAGGGCTTTGTATAGCGGAGGCACTGCTTTTTTGAGAAACATTTCTACAAACTGAACAAGAGCGGCGATGACCAGAATGAATGTCAAAGTCTGCAGATATTGCAACCCTAGTGGGTCCAGCAGATATTCTTGAACAGCCCATGTGATTGAAGCCGCCATGGTCGCAACAAATACAACCGCGCTACCCATACCAACCGCAACAGAAATCTTTTTAGATGTCCCGATGAAAGGGCAGTTACCTAAGTATTGAGCCAGAACAATGTTGTTTACAAAGATGGCTGATACGAAAAGTAAGAAAAATTCTTTCATAGTTATTTATTCCTAATGACCGCAAATGCCGCAGGTTTTGCAATCATGGGTTGGGTTATCGAGAACTGCCAGCCCTTTTTTACGTCTTTGTCTGTTGGTGAACGCGTTCATTGCTGCCAGAACGATTCCTAGACATACAAATGCGCCCGGTGCTTCGATCATGAAACTGAAAGGCTTGAATGATTCTGGCATTATCTGGCTACCGAAAAGTGTTCCGTATCCGAAAAGTTCACGTAGTCCACCGAGAAAAGTAAGAGACATTGTAAAACCAACGCCCATTCCGAATCCGTCTGCGGCTGATAGGAGCACTGTGTTCTTGGATGCGAAAGCCTCTGCGCGCCCGAGAATAATACAGTTAACAACAATGAGCGGAACAAAAATCCCCAGTTGTTGATAGAGTGGGTAGGCATAAGCCTGCATCAGCAGCTCAACCGCAACTACAAGCGAAGCCGCAATAACAATGAAACATGCTATGCGAACTTTTGCAGGAATAATTTTTCTGACTGCGGAAACAAAAACATTTGAAAGAGTCAGAACAAAGATGACCGCCAGTCCCATACCGAAACCGTTATCAGCTGTTTTGGTAACAGCCAGAACAGGGCAGAGGCCGAGTACGATTTTAAAAGGTGGCAGGTCGGTCCATAAACCTTTCGAAAATTCTTTCCATAATCTACTCATTATCAAGACCCCTTTGTCCATGCCGCAGCTAACTGAGGCTTAATCTGTCCAAAAATATTAATAGCTTGTTTTACTGCTTCTACTGACGCTGTTGATGAAATCGTTGCACCTGCAATCCCATTAATATCGCCGCCCTTGGATGATAGTTCTACTTTAGCAGGGTGCCCGCTGAATTGGCTGGTGAAACCCTGCTTTGCGACCCTTGAACCTATGCCGGGTGTTTCCTTCATAGTAGTGACGCCTATGCCAGAGAGGTTGGCTCCGTCGATATTGAAACCGACCATGACACCGACATTTCCGCCATATCCTTTGGCGAAAGTTTCAAGAGCTACTCCGAAAAGTTTGCCATCTTTAAGCGCAGGAAAAACTGTGACCTGTTGATCTGTTCCCGGTATGTCGAATTTTTTGCGGTCTTTAACCGGAGAATTGTCATATCCGACCAGCACATCACTAATTGCCGGACCTTGAACATAAGTCAGAACCTGTTCTTCTATTTTGTCGTTTGTGGCATCTTTTAATGTGGCAAGAGTGAAACCGGACAAGCCACATATAAGGGAGAGAACCACGATCATTTTTATTGTTTCATTCATAATTTATCTCTGCAAATGGACGTTAGTAATTCCGCCGAAGGGTTTTGGCCTGATCTTTTCAAAGAGTGGAGTCATTAGGTTTGCAAGGAGTATTGCGAATGGAACTCCATCTGGATACGCACCGTAGACCCTAATAATTATAACTAGAATTCCGGCTGATAATCCATATGCGATCATAGGAAAATGGCCCACTGGAGAGGATGAACTGTCTGTTGCAAGGAAGAATGCTCCGAACAATGTGGAGCCGCATAGAATGTGATAAACTGGCAGAGCATAATCAACAGGCGAGATTGTGTAAAATAATGCCGCTGCAATTGAGACACCACCTACGAATGCTAGCGGAATGTCTATTCGAATAATTTTACGGCTGATCAGGTATACCCCTCCAAGAAGGATTGCGCCTGATTGCGCTGCACCAGAGCCTCCGAGTTGGAAGCCGAGGAGAAGGGATTTTAGCGAATATTCATCTAGCGTTTCAGGGCCGAAATTTTGGAGCTGGCTTAACGGGTAAGTTAGTTCCGATGTAAGCATGCTCATGTCAAAGTTCATAAGCTCAGGCCATGATACTTTACATATTGCCCACCCAACTAATGGGGCACATAAAGGCTCACCACCAAGACCTCCGAAAACCATTCTCCCTATTATAATAGAGAGTGAACTCCCAACTGCAATCAACCACCACGGACTGCTTGGGGGCATCAGGAATCCGAACATCAAACCGCAGAGTAGTGCCGTATAATTGTCAGATTCAATTTCTCGCTTCATGAGTTTCAAACATCCAGCTTCCGCAATTACAGCAACGATGCAAGACAGAGCTAGAACCCTGAGCGCAAGAAGATCGCTATGCCAAACGGCAAAGCCCGCTGCAGGCAATAAAGCTAGCAAAATTTGTAAAGAAGTTCCCTTTATGGTTCGTCCGCAATGGATGTGCGGGCTACTGGAAACTGTTAAAACTGGAGATCCGCTAATCGGTTTCATATCTACTTCCGAAGGTCTTCAAGTATTGGTTTATCTAAAAGCTCTTTCTTCGCCAGTCTTATATACTGTAGCAGAGGCCGCTGAGCTGTGCACCAGTAAGCGCAAAGTCCGCATTCGAAACATGATGCAATGAAATAGTTTTGCGTGTTTTCAAAAAATCCGAATTCTGCGTGGCGCGAAATCATGTTCGGCATAAGTCTAGCCGGACATTTAAGTACACATTCCCCGCACCCGACGCAGGGGGAGTCTTTTGCCACGGGATCATCTCCGCCATGAATTACCGTCACCGCTTGCGTGGATGCAGAAATACCATGGTTCAAAGAGTAAACCGCACGGCCTGATAAAGGTCCGCCTAGTAGCACCCTGTCTCCATCAGATAGGCTGAACCCGGCTTTACTGGTTAGCAACCCCACGGTAGTTCCAACTGGAGTCTGGAACAGGGTAGAGCCTACTTTAACCATAATCTCGGTGACAGGCTGTTTGCCATGAACTGTACGACCAATTCTGTACAGGGTGGCGGCATCAATCACGCAAACATCCGGAGGCATCTCTTTGCCCGTTACGGATTTAACAACCATCGGTGGCAGTCCCGCAGGATATACTGGGTCAATTTCGTGCCCCGTGCATCCGGGGAGAGTCCATGCCATGCCCTCAGGGACGGCAATTGCTGATGCTATGGGCGAGATAGCTTTCTTTAAGTAGTCCAGTCCTTCGCTCATAATATGGTTGAATTCTTCAATCAGAAATCTGTGTCCATCAATGCCGAACTCTTTCGGAACAGCGTTGATGATTAAAGTGCACCCTTGTTTAAAACCGTGCACATCAATACCGGCATCCCGCAAGTCACTTAACATTGAAACACTATCTGAGTTGTTAAATTTAAGCGGCTCAGCTAACCTGTCACCTTCTTCTTCGATGAGAATGAAGTCTTTCTTTAGATCTAGAACCTTGCCTGAAACGGAAGAATGTACGGATGGAAGTTTATTGGCAGGGTCAACGCATAATTGCTGACCTTTCGCAACGAGTTCTCCCCTTGAAACAAGCGGTTTAAGACCTGTTATTTCGAGAGATATGGTGAGCGCAGAACTGAGTTCCTGCTCCCTGATTCGCAGTACTGGTCCGCGATCTGATGGAGTAAGTGAAAAAATAGGGTTCATAGTAACTGTATCCACCTTATCTTAAGTGACATTTGTCACAGTCATTATCTTTGTAAGGCCCACGCTTAAGTTCTTTGTGACAATCCATACACAGGTTATGGAATGCGTCGAGGCGATTTGGAACCAGGTCTTTACTCTCATTTTGATGGCATTGACTACACGGAGTGGTGTCACCTTCAAATTTCTTCATGTTTTTCACTTTATGGCAAGTGTTACAACCTTTCATTTCGTCCTCAAACTGCTCTTCATGGCAGGTAACGCAACGATCATGAGCGGCGGTTCGGATGCTTGGTATATCCTCTGTTCCGGCACTGGTATGACAGTTGGTACAGTTTTGCGGTTCTTCTTCAATTTCAGCACCGTGGTGACATGTCTGACAATCTTCGTCAGCGTAATCTTCGTGAGCTTCGTGGTCGAAGTTAAGCTCGCCTAGTTCTGCGTGGTGGCAGGTTACGCAGTATGTTTCGTCTGGGAATGAGTTAATATGATCGCGAACATAGTCTTGGTCAAATGCTTGAGGGTGACAAGATCCGCAGGGGAGCGGCTCTGTTTCGTTGCCAGCACGCTCGTGGTGGCAGTTGTCACATGCAATTTCATAATCTTTAAGGTGCTTAATATGCGTAAAAATTACTTTCCCACCGCTATTTTTTAATAAAATTCGCACTGGAACTTTTGGTTTATCAGGAGAAGTCATGTATCCGGAGACGGCTAGTCCAAGGAGTACAATGAGTAGGATGGAGAGGGGTAAAAACTTTTTATGCACCGATTAGTCCTCGTTTAGTAGAGAATTTTAATTATAAAATATATAGTGAAACCGAAGGCTTTTGTCTAGCTCAATCATTATCATGTGCAAAAAGTGTCATAGTCAGTTTATTATGATGTTACTGCTTTGAAAAACTATAGTTTAGTTATGTAACAATGTATTATTTGTAACGAGTCTTCGTTGTTTGATAAAATTATAAGAGTATATATCTAGCACTAAAACATACGCAGTTGGTGTGAAATTGTAAGGAGTTAATTCTTGTATCTGTAATATTTATATAAAAAAGAGAGTTGCATGTTCGTTACAAAGGCGTAATCTGACTGTCTTTTATTACTGGTAAACGAGTCTTTGCATGATGTGAATTTAAAGTTTGTTGTTCATAACATTAAATGCGGAGGATCTGATGAATTGTACCAGTAAAGCTAAACAGTTTATGTTGATGTTAGTATGTTTCGTTGTCGTTACTGCTGTTCCAGCGCATGCAAAGGGTAAAAAAGTACAGGTACATAAAGGGGCTCCTGCTAAGTATGTATTCCTTTTTATCGGTGATGGTATGGGAATTCCGCAAAGAATGGCTGTAGAAAAATTTACGGGCAAGCAATTACTAATGAGTACCTTGCCAGCTCAGGGGATGACCACAACTTACGCCGCGGACAGGTTTATTACGGGATCAGCCGCCGCTGGAACATCCATTGCGAGTGGTATTAAAACAAATATCGGCATGCTCGGTATGGGCCCTCGTCAGAAGGATGTTAAATCCATTGCTGAAATAGCCCGCGACCAAGGTATGAAGGTAGGTATCGTTTCAAGCGTATCAATTGACCATGCTACTCCGGCCGCATTTTATGCTCACGTGCCTACGAGAGGACAGTATTACGATATTGATGTCGCTCTTTCTGAAAGCGACTTTGACTTCTTCGGCGGTGGTGGTTTGAAAGATCCTGCCAATAAGAAGAAAAATACAAAAAATTTCAAGGGTAATGCCCTCGAAATGATTAAAGGTGCAGGCTACAAAGTTGTATCCGACAAAGATGAATTCATGTCTCTTAAACCATCCGATGGTAAGATTATTTCATGGAATAAATGGTTACAGGATTCAAAGGCACTTCCTTATGCAATGGATATGCGCCCTCAAGATATTACTCTTCCAGAATTCACACAGAAAGCGATTGAAATGCTTGATAATCCAGAAGGATTCTTCCTTATGGTCGAAGGTGGAAAAATCGACTGGGCATGTCATGCGAATGATGCGGCGGCATTTATCCACAATACGGTTTCATTCGATAACTCAATTGCAGAAGCTGTTGAGTTTGCGAAAAAACATCCTAAAGAGACTCTTATTGTAGTTACTGGTGACCATGAATGTGGTGGATTGACTCTTGGTTTTGCCGGAACAAAATACGGTTCTTATTACGATGCACTTAAGCCTCAGGAAGTTTCATTTCAGAAGTTTACCGATGAAGTTGTAACACTTTGGAAAGAAGAAAATAAAGGTAATGTTAACTTCGATGATATCATCCCTTCTATCACTCACTATTTCGGACTTAAGTTTGAAGGGGATGCGAAGAAAGATCCTATGGTAGTAAAAGACTATCAGCTTGCAATGCTTAAAGATGCATATAAACGCACAATGAACGGTGATAAATGTAAAGAACCTGAACTTTACAATCTATATGGTGGATATGATCCATTAACTACAGCTATCACTCATGTTTTAAATAATAACGCAGGTCTTGGTTGGACATCCTTTAAACATACTGGTGTTCCCGTCTCTACTTCTGCAATGGGCGTAGGAGCTATGTCCTTTAACGGTTATTACGATAACGTTGATATTGCATTCAAAATTATGTCTGTAATGGGCGTTTCTCCTCGTGTTTACGCGAAAAAAGGTCATGCAAAGGTCGCATCTAAATAATTCGGATCGGTAATTTGTTCACTATGTGCAGGGCGGTTGCAATAAAATGCGCCGCTCTGCGATTTTTTTGCTCAAAAACGTTCATAAACATCCGGCTTAATGATGATAAATATTTCTAAAAATCATGAGTTTATACTTGTAGCAGTGTTTGTTCTTCTGACTGCTACTCTTTGTTTCATCCCTACTGAATTTGATGAGCGCATCGCTGATAACGCGGTTAGATGTAAGGGGGAAGTTGTCGCTGTAGATAATAGCGAAGTTCATCAGTTTGGCATGGTCAAAACTGGACCGCAGTCCGTGACTTTGAAGATGCTTGATGGCAAATTTGAAGGTGAGGTCATGCAGGGCGTAAATGAGATGCTCGGACAGATGGATAAGGATAAAATTTTTAAAGTTGGTGATTATGTTTTGACTGTCCTGTCGCTCAGTCCTGACGGGGAGGTCATTTTTATAAATCCTCAAGATCACTACAGGATCGGAACTCAGTTGTTTTTAGTAGGATTGTTCGCATTTCTCTTACTTGTGTTCGGCGGATGGACTGGTGCTAAAGCTTTATTTTCATTTATGTTCACTGCTCTTGCCATATGGAAACTTCTGATTCCGGGACTACTTCGCGGAGTTGATCCTGTATGGTTTACGCTTGCGTTGGTTACAGGCCTTTGCGCGGTGATCATTTTCATGGTTGCGGGATTGAACCGGAGAGGGATTGTCGCTTTTGTTGGTTCATTTCTTGGAGTGTTCACAAGTTGTCTGCTTGCAATTTACTTTACATCCCATCTGCATTTACATGGCGCTGTGATGCCTTTTGCGGAAACTTTACTGTATTCTGGTTTTGGTCATCTTGATTTGACTAAGATTTATGTTGCAGCGGTTTTTCTGGCTTGTTCCGGCGCAGTTATGGATCTTTCCATGGACGTAGCTGTAAGCATGGATGAAGTGGTTCGTGCAAATCCTAATATCACGAATTTAGAAGCATTAGCATCTGGTCTGCGGGTCGGCAGGGCTGTTGTCGGGACTATGACAACGACTTTACTCCTCGCATATTCGGGGGGATTTGTGACGCTGTTGATGGCTTTTATGGCGCAAGGAGTTCCACTCGTTAATACTTTTAACTTCATATATGTTTCAGCAGAAGTGCTCAAAACTCTGGTTGGAAGCTTTGGTCTGGTTACGGTTGCGCCGTTTACGGCTGTTATCGGTGCCTTTGTTTTTGTTAAATCTAAAAAAGAAACTACCGTAGTGAAAGCATTGTAGTTTTTAAGCTCCTTATGATAATCACTAAGCACGATGGAGCAGAGGTATAGTGTTTAGATTTTGTTATCAGGGGTAATCATATTGTTTGCACGTATTTGTATTATTTTACTTGTTTTTAATGTGGCTGGCTGTGTTTCTAGCAATGTCAGACAATTAAAAGATATAGGGCAGATGGTGTCTCTTCCCGACGCGCGGTCCCGCATTTTGGAATATCACGAAAGCGGTCAGTACTTACAGGAAGTACAAACTTCCGCTAAAAAAATTGTGGATGCTGTAGAAAAGGCTGTTGTAGGGGGGATAAAATATCCTGCGGTGGTAATGTCGGTGGAAGATGTTTTGGTCTCTACTTACAATGCACGCAGAAAACAGGGGTTTTCTGATAATATAAGTGCACGTAAGGGCGTAGATGCCAATGTTATTCTAGGAATTTTACCTGTAATACAGCCAACTCTGGAACTATATGATTCGCTTCTTGCGCATAATGTTCCTGTTTTTTTGATTTCGCACAGGCCGGAAAACATGCGTGTGTCTATCTTGGAAAATCTTGCAGGGGCGGGGTATTCTGGCTGGTCAGGGTTATATTTAATGCCACCTAAATATGATGACGATTCGAGTGGTTTTTACGATGAAGTTTGCCGGGGTTTAAGTGGCACCGGTCTTAATATCGTCGCGAGGGTAGGTGTTATACAGTCTGATGTCGCAGGAGCAAAGAAGGGAACTGCGTTCTTATATCCCAATTATATTTATTCATCGCGCAAGTAATGTGATTAAGAACGTTAGCACAGATAGCAATTATTCTTGGCTATCTGTGCTGTAGGATTACTTTCAAAAATATAAATAAAAAAAGCCCGTTTCCAAAATGCCATAAAGACATTTTGAAAACGGGCTTTTGTATAAGCTTGTTTGCGCAGTGCTAAAGTTTTTTTGCAAACTTAGCGGCAGTGAGACCTGCTACGCAGCCTTCGCCGACAGCTTTTGCCATCTGTAAAGGAGGTCCGCAGATGTCTCCAGCTGCAAAGAGTCCAGGCACGTTGGTGCGCTGCTGTTTATCT
This sequence comes from Desulfovibrio sp., assembly GCA_030145055.1. Lineage (GTDB taxonomy): Bacteria > Desulfobacterota > Desulfovibrionia > Desulfovibrionales > Desulfovibrionaceae > Maridesulfovibrio. The sequence continues at coordinate 444,938 of JAQYWK010000002.1, read as the reverse complement.
GTCTTGATGAATTTCATTGAGTCATCAAGAGTTATCCCTAGCTCTGCGGCAAGAGACATGACTCCCTTTGCTCCGAGCTCAATGAAGACACCTGTAACTCCAAGTGTGTTTCCATTATCTAAAACTAAGCCGTCAACACCGGATTCGCCTGTGATTTCTTTAACATCAACGCCTTCGTGAATTATAACACCTGCATCTTTAAGGCGCTGCATAAGTTCTGGCGCGAATGAGAATTCTTTTGCCACCAAATGTGTTTTGGAAGCTAGGTGTGTTAAGTGAAGCGCGCCGCCTGCTGCAGCACTTTCTCCACCAACAACAGCGACTTCTTCACCTTTGAAGAAGTTTCCATCACACTCAACACAATAGCTGACACCTTTCCCGAAAAGTTCTTTTTCGCCGGGGACGCCCAGTTTGTTACGGGTAGTTCCTGTACATATGATGATGGCTTTGGTCTTGAATGTTTTTGTTTCGCTGTTCACAGTGAACCCGCTGCCATCAAGTGACATCAGGTCCGGCGGAACTATGCTCAGAACATCTTCATTAAAGAAGATAGCCCCAAAACTTTCAGCTTGTTGTTGGCCAGTTTTTAAAATTTGTTCACCGGAAATTTCAAGAGTACAACAAAAGTTTTCGATATGTGCCCACCAGAGACTACTTTTATCATTTTTACCTAGAACAAGAACTTTAAGTCCTTTCCTTGCTGCATGAATGGCGGCTTGCAATCCTGCAGGGCCAGCTCCTAGTATGATAATATCTTGATTAGCTTCGATCATGTTTCTGTGTCCATTGTATTATTTGTTTATGGTATATTGAAATATTCCTAACCGATAAGTAAGTACCAAATTTGAAAAAGCAATAAACTAATATACTTTATAAGAAAACAGTCGATTATGAATTTAGGTGATTCATAACAGGTTCGTACAAACGAGCAATTTTGGGAGTGTCAGGTAGTTGAGAAAATATTTGCCCAACCACATTGCGGTTGATCATTTGCTTTTTGGACCATGTATAATTCAGGTCATATGCCCAGCTCAAGATGAGAAGTCTAAAATCGTTTATGCAGGTCATGTCTGTGTAGATTGCCTGCTCGCCAGCTTTTACTGATGCTAGCACAGAGTCAGTAATCTCATCAGGCTTCTCCTCAAGTCCCATTAAGGCCACGGAGCCAAGATGTTTACTCTCATTCATATGGACAAGCATAACTCCCATGATATCAATTTTGTCCGAATCGCGGATTATTTTCGTCACAGTCCGCAGTTGTTCTGGAATGTGGGGCGGTATTTCCATGCGATTATGCAAGGCGATCGCACCGAGTATGATCCTAAGTTGAGATTTAGGCAAATCTCTAAGGAGGTTTTCGCGAATAATTTGCTTCACGCCCATCGTCGCGTGGTTGCACGAGTCGCAATCTTTAAATGTTTTATATTTAAAATATTGCGGAAAGCGTCCTGTGTCGTGAAAAAGAGCTGCAATATCGGCTGTTTGAATCTGCTGAGGTGTGAGGTTTAAAGATTCACATATTCCTTGGCAGTTTTCAAGTACCCGCAATGAATGGTCGTATTTCAGTTGATAATCTGAATGCTCGCGTTCATTGCTAGTTTTCAGGTAGGGCGCGCTGAAACTTTTGAATATGTCTTTAAACTTTACCATAGAGATTATTAGTGCAGAATTTTCTTTTTGGTGAACTTGTAGTCAAGTTCAGAAATTTCACCAGCTTCAAGTTGTTCATCAAGAGTTTCAAGCTGCTTAATTCGCATCTCTTCGGCTTCTCTGTCCATTTCATGATCTCTGAAGAATCCTTTGGGGCCAAAAAGAACTCTTAAGAATACAATGATGAAGCCAAGGATTAATGCGCAAAATGCAATTTTTAAAAGTGAAGCGTTAAGATCGCCAAAGCCCGGCCCGAAAGGCCAATGGTCCCAGTGAGGGCCCGTACCGAGCTTTGTATTTATGAAAAAAGGAATGGATAAGATAGTATCGATCATGTTAAGTCCTGTTTAAGTTTTGATGAATAACTACCTGTGATTTTGACTGACTGCAAGGTCATTAAGGGAAAGAAAAACGATAACATTCATTATTTCGGTATTAATATATTCCATAAGGGGTTGTATGAAAATATTAGTTGTTGAAGATGAACTTGCAAGCATGAAGTACATTTCTAATATAATGAGAAAATATGGAGAGTGTGACACATCTTCAAATGGGCTTGAAGCAGTTAAACTTTTTGAAGCAGGCCTTAATAGTACTCCTTATAATCTGATTTGTATGGATATAATGATGCCGGAAATGGATGGGCAGGAAGCATTAAAAAAGATCCGCCAATTGGAAGAACTATTTTCTATTCCTCCTAAAAGGGAGGTTAAGGTTATGATGACCACAGCTCTTGATGACCCTAAAAATGTTATGAATGCATTATATAAAGGTGGCGCTTCGGAATATCTCGTTAAGCCTATCACCGTTGATGACGTTGAAGCGGCGATGAAAAAAATGAAATTATTGTAAAAATAATCTACGTAATTGAGCGGTTTTTACTGGACAGCCTTGAATTGGGTATTAATATTAAGTCTGCGGCATTTGCTGCAGATTTTTTTAATTTAAATACTATGAGGTATTAGATGAAACTACTAGGTTACGTGGCTCTTCCGCTCACAATGATTTGTTTGCTAGCTCTGATGGTTGGGGATGCAGACGCAAGAAGATTTGGTGGTGGTAGATCCTTTGGAAGTAAGTCATCTTTTTCGAATTCTTTTAAAAAGCCGACTACTGCGGCTTCTACATCAAATAAAGCTGCCGGAACAGCAGGCGCAGCCGGAACTCAAGGTGGATTCGCTCGTCCTGGTATGGGTCTAATGGGCGGACTTTTGGCTGGAACATTTCTTGGCTCCATGCTTGGTGGCGGAGGAATGGGCGGCGGTGGCGGTGGATTTCTAAATATAATAATTATTGGGGCTTTGATCTACTTCGGTATCAAGTTCTTTAGACGTAGAAGCGGTGGAGCAAGCTCTATCTTCGGTCAAGCAGGTGCACAGCAGAACCAATCTGCGCCACCCCAGCAAGGCAGTCCTATAGATATTAACAGTCGCAGAGAGCAGAACACAGGTAGTGCATGGGATCATCTCTCCTCAAAACCTAAAGAATCTCCAATGTCTGCACCTCAGGGGGCAGAACAGGTCAGTCCTGAAATTGGGGTTCCTGCCGGATTTGATTCCGAGGACTTTCTAGAGGGTGCTAAAGCAATTTACACTCGTCTGCAAAAGTCTTGGGACAGTCGCGATTTGAGTGACATTGAACAGTTTGCAAGTGCTGCCGTTGTTGGAGAGATTAAACAACAGCTAGCAGAAGATCCTACCCCTTCCAAGACCGATATAATGTTGATAAATGCAAGACTTCTTGAAGTTAAGGAAGAAGGGTCTCAACTTCTTGCGACAGTTTACTACGATGTGCTGCTCCGTGAAGATGCAGACCAGTCACAGCCAACACAGGTTCGTGAGGTTTGGAGTTTTGTTAAAGAGAATAATGAATCAGCAATGTGGAAACTCGACGGCTTGCAACAGCTTGAAGATTAGTACGTAAGTTTTGACCGACGACTTATCTTGGGCATCATCTTTAAAGGGTGATGCCCTTTATTTTTAAGAGCTAGTTGTGTGAGAATCTGCTAATATAAGAACTAAATTAAATAAAATGTTGTTCTCTAAAAAAGTTTAATTATAATGACATAGCGAGTTCTTTAATTGCGGGAGTCATATGACTGACAAAAATATAGAGATTATAGATATCGATTTGAAGGAACTGATTCCAAGCTTCATTTCTAATACTGAGCTTGAAATTAAGGCGCTTGGAGAGGCTCTTGCTAACAAGGAGATGTCAGTAGTTAAAAGACTCGGCCACAATATTAAAGGATCTGCTTTAAATTATGGCTTAGTGAAATTGGCTGAAATAGGAAAAGGTTTAGAAAAGGCTGGTGCTGACTGCAATGCAGAAAAAGCAGAATCGTTGCTAGCGGATTTTAGGGAGTACTTCCTGACGCTGGAAATAATATTTGAAGATGTTTAATATTAATTTACCAGAGGAATCTGCTGAGTTCTAATTTGAAAGTTTTCGGATGAATACATTCTTCAATCTCTAGTGATTCTCTCTTGTTCTCAGAAGATAGTTTAGCGAGATCTATATATTTAGGATGTGTTGCCCGCAATCTGCTATCAAACACGATTTTAATCTGTGGCTGAAGAGGGGCTTGCGGAGTGTTCTCCAAAACTATTCCGTAGCTTCCATCAGAGAGTTTCACAAAGCATCCCACCGGATAAATTCCGACACATTTGATAAAGCTCTCAATATAGCGTGGGTGAAACGTAGTTGTTTTCATCGAATATAAGTGCTTGATTGCCATGTTGGGCGTCATTGCTTCTCTATAAGGGCGGTCGGAAGTCATTGCATCATACGAATCACAGATTGCTATTATTCTCGCATATTTATGAATTTCGTGGCCAGAAATCCCTTCTGGATAGCCAGAGCTGTCGTCTCTTTCATGGTGAGAAAGGACTCCTTTAATTACGTCTAAAGAAATACCTTGCTGTTTGCTGAGGTATTTACAGGCGTTAACTGGATGCTCTTTTATCGTTGCAAATTCTTGTTTTGTGAGTTTTCCTTTCTTTTTCAGTACACTATCCGGAATCCAAATTTTTCCAATATTCATCAGTATTGCAGCTAGAGAAAGCTGTGTAATTGATTCGCGAGAAAGCCCCATAAATCGCCCGAGCATGGCGCTTAGGATTGCAGTGTTGAGGCTGTGTGAAAATAGATATTTGTCTGCTTGGGCGAGCACGGTCAGGCTTGCAGCGGCGCCGGAGTTTCTTTCTATGGAGTCAATCAGTGGATCAATCTTTTTCTCATACAGTGCTACGTCAAGATATCCGTTGCTTTCAACGGTCTCAAACATCACTTTAATCATATCCAGAATGTCAGTATATGTATCGCGGGCAAAAAGAATTTCTTCAGAATAGGATGTCTTAGGATGTATGTTTGGTGTGGTGCTTTTAGAAGAATCAATAAGGACTTCTTTTATGTCACAGCGTTGTATCTTCAGGATTGTTTCTTTAGAAGAAACGCAGGTGTTGGCTATTTCTTCTGGTAGGGATGGATTGCCGTTTGCGGAGCAAACCAAGAACATTCCTTCTTGGATATCTTTTGTGTATACTTTTTCTAACATTATAAATCTTATTGTAGAGAAGGAAAAAGGTGATGGGGCAATGCTTGCTTGGATCTCATTTATTCAAAAGTCCACGTACACTGTACCTTGTGTGTTAGGCAAGAAGAAAGTGCGTATTGCCACGCTACGCGGCGGTGGGGATGACTCCCCCTAATTACGCACTGAATTTTTCAATGATGCGACTCGATTCGCTATAATATTGTTTTTGCATCCTATTTTCGATTACCCTCCGTTTAAGTTTATTTAAGCTCGTTCTACCTACTTATAATGGTAAGTCTTAATCATAAATTGTCCATGTTTTTGGTTTTAAAATGTTTGATTAGTGCATTGTTCATCAGTTGATCAATTGTTTATAGGATTGATCAAAAGCTGTTGACTTGAATTTAATGCTGTTATATATATAGTTCATAATTAGAATAAACAACAAGTATGCAGGTGTTATGTCCAGTCAGTATTTAAGTCTTAGGGAGGTTGGCAGAAGGTTAGGGATACCGCCTTCTACTGTCGTCTACTATAAAGACAAGTATTCCAAGTTTATACCAGCTTCAAATAAGGGGTCTCGCAGGCAGAGGTATTCTGTAGATGTTTTAGAAATTTTTAGGAGGATACGTGAAATGTACGGAATGAATTGGTCAACTGAACAAATAGAAAATGAATTATCTCTTAAATTTAGTATGTTAGTTGATAGTATCAAAAATGAACAACAAGTGATCAATCAATCTGGAGTAGAGTCTGATGGTGATATTCAGACTGTTGTTCAAGGTCTTGCAAGTGTCATAGATAAGGTCTCGGATCTTCTGTCTAATCAGGCTTTATTTCAATCTGAGATCAGAGATTTGCGTGATGAAGTCTCGAGTCTCAGAAGTGAAAAACGGAAGCTCGAAGCGAAGACAAATGAACATGTGCTCGATATGGCGATGGAAATTGGTCAATTGAAGCGTGATAGGGTTGAGTTGTTCAGGTTGCTCAGAAAAGGTGGCGGCCTAGCTGGCCCAGATGAGACTTCTTTCCCGACGTCTGAATATTTAGAGAGGCCTTTGGTTATTCAGAATTCAGAAGGACATTATCTTGGAGTTGCTGGGAAAGGGCGTAAGCATTTCTCATTAGAAGATTATGTGAAACTTCTTGAGAATAGCGTAAATTCGCACCGAAGCGTTGATCTTAAATGGGAAAAGAAGGGAAGTCAGTGGGAATTGGTTATTGATGCAAGCGAAGAGGCTTCAGGTGACAAAAAAACCATTGTTCTCGCAACAGAAGAGACCATTACTCCAAACAACAATACCGTTGTTCGAATTGTCAGTATGGAAATAAATGAGAAGAATGTTCCCGAAGCTCTTTTATTTAGCCTTTTCAAACAGATTCGTGATAGCTTTCTTCGCTAAAAAGAGTTGTGAGTTTCTCTAGAAAAAGTCTTGATATTAGAAGAAAATGCAGATATCAATTTAGCTAATATGTTTGGAGTAGAATTTAGGAGGTTTAGATGCCGCAGGTTGCAGCTAGAATTACACATGACCATGAACAGTGGCTTAAGAATTATTTCAAAACCAAAAGTGCTGGTGCTGAATTTATTCTACCGTGGGCCGTTGATATGTTTTTTAAATCAATGCGATCTACTGCTAAGGAACTTAACGTTTCTGAATTGAAAACAGTATTGGAAGCATACAGCGGTGTGAAGATTCTTCCGAATCAATGTAAGGGTGCTTATCTGTTTTTGCGCATAGAGGAAGCTTGCGAAACTGAAAATGTTCATGTTACTCATGGCGTTAGTAGAGGAAATCTCGAAGCTAAGTTGAAAAGATTGTCTGATGTGCAGTCTACTGCTTTAATGATCTGGGCTACAGCGTACTGGGTTAGTAAGGTCTGGAATGGTGTTAGCTTTGAGGAATATATTAAGCTGACATGTAGTTAGGTCTGGGTAGCGAGAAGTTGTTCTCGTTGGATTTTAATTGTCAGTACATTTAGAAAAGCCAGCTATAATTTAATAGTCAGACTGTTTTCGATCGTCCTTTTACCTAAGTTAATTATTCACACTGAAAGCGATTAAACCACGCTTACCTAAGTCTTTTAGGAATGCTGCAGTTGCAACTTCTGCTTCACGTGGTAGGATATTGTATTTTTTTGCAAAAGAAGCTGCGATTTTTTTTACACTGGTTTCGCCATCAATCATATCCCATACAAGGGACCCCATATCATCTAGTTCTAACCTTTTCATGGGCGGACGACCGCCTTTCCATAGGCCATACTTTTTAGCGGCATCTGCAAAAATTGGTTTCATCCGCAAGGGATAGGCTAGAACAATTTTATTTTGGGCTGTTCTGGTTTCTACGATATCCAAATTTTTAACAGGTTTACACGCGAGTGCTTCCCCTCTTGTCATTTCTGGAATCGGTTTAATTTTCTTTCTACCGAACAATGGTATAATTCTCAAAAATGTGTTGCATTCTATCTTCGGGTATAGTTGCTCGTGAGCATATAAGTACGGCTTGAATGCGATTAGCCTGTTTTGTGTATCGTGCCTCAATTTGTCCAAAAGGGCGACGCTTAGAGCTTAATTTCGACATTGTCAGCTTTGCAGCAGAAGGTTTTTTCTCCTGTCCGAACATACATGTAGAACCCGTATCGAATTGAAGTTCTGCAATGGACAGGTTTAATCTTTTGATGTCATCCTCAAAAAATTCCTGAGAAAATTCACCTAAAGATCGTTCTTTTAAAATTGTATCGGCAGGGCTTATTCTATAAAGGGAAATGGACTCATTTTCGTTGCATAATCCAATTTTGAAACGACCGGGCTTGAATTCAAATGTATCTAGCTTGTAGCTAATGGGAAGCTTCGCCTCCATGTCGTAGATGCGCCACGGGGTGTATTCTTCGGTGTTATAAAACTTGATGCTCTCGAAAAGCATCGTAGCAGCACTGTCGAGCTGTTCGCCGCCTTTTCCGATAAACTGAATGAGCATAACATTGGACGTTTTGGCGCAGTAAAACATGACCCCGCGCCCAGTAGAAAGGTCTGATTGCCAATAGAAAGCGGTTGAATGAAATCGTTCAAGTGGTTTTTTCCAAGTAGAAGGAAGAACCGAAGATTCAATTTTAATTCCGGATGCTGCTTCAATCTTTTTAGCTAACTGACGAAAATAATTTTGTTCTTTGTATGTTTTTCCTGAATCGTACCATCTTATTTCAGCGCAAGGGTGTTCACCATTGTCGAGCTGTATAAAGCTTTTATCTATTCCGCTCACTTCAAATTCGGATGGAATATCAAAGCTGATTCCATCCCAAGCTATATTCTTCCTACCCATTATTTGTTCCTTTTGAAAATCTTAAATATTCTGTAATCAATATATAATTCGATGTTGAATTGATATTATGTTGCATTATCAATTCAATTTGTAAATCAAATAGTGTGTAACTCTAAAGGAGAATAAAACATCACAGGTTTTAAATTTCGTCAATAGGCCATTTTGCCTAATGATTTTAAAATAAGAGTACAACCCATTGCAAACATTCCTGTTAATCCCATTCCACATGAGAATCCGGCTAGTAGTACTGGCGCATATTGACGCCACATAGCTCCATATTTTTTCTGAAAAAAGTAGCGTCCGATCAGTGCTCCGCAAACTTCCAATATGAATGCGTGGGGTGTACTTTGCCCCAGTCCCCTGACCACACCATAAACTAACATTACCGGTAGTCCAAGTGTATTCAGAACTGAATAGAGGATCATTCCTAACCCAATTCCTGAGAATATAATAGGTGCACTTAAAGCTTGGAAAAATAGGGAGTTACCATCCAGCGTCGATGTCTGCATAAGTAAGCTGTTTAGAGCTTGCAAATGCCACAATTCCTGCGCGTAAGGATAGTTTGACGAAGGTATTGGCGCCAGCTGCCAGATAAACTGTGAAAATAGTAAACTGGCAATCATGACCACCGGAAAAACAACGAGTTCCGCTTTTATTATACCACGGATGGAAGTTCCGGTAAGCTCAATTTCACGGAAATGTACAGTTGCTTCACCATAGTTATGAATTGGAATTGGTGCATACCAAATCTCAATTCCCTGATATCCAAAGAATTTTGCACCAGCGATAAAACTCGCCTCTCGTACAAGAGGCAAGCTGACAAATTGGCCGGCTATACCTTCCATTCGGGCCGAAATGTATGAAATTAGCGGCGTATAGATGAATCCGTAGAGTAAAAAGAATATCCACGGAAAATTTGGTACAAGAAATAAACACATGCCAACGTAGGCAAGGGTTGAGAAGAAATAAATCCCGATGGAGAACCAGAAGTTAATGTCACCGCGACCTTCTGGCGGCTCGAAGAGGTTGCTCCACGATGCGCGGCTTTTAGCATGTTCTCCGCGGAAAGATTGCACTACGGACCATATACCGATGAAGCCGATAGCAAGTCCAAGTCCAATAGAGAAACTCATATAGAAGTCGAAGTTGTTCGCAAAAACAGTTTCGACAGTTTCCATGCCTGGATGCCATCTGTGTAAAATGCCGTGCTCAAAAAGAATCGGGTTAGCAATAAATGTTACGATAATACCGATCAGACCGCCGATGACAGCCCAGAATGGTAAAACCATACCAATGAAAAATAGGCCGAGGTCAAACTGGATACCAGTTGCAACTGCGGGCAGAATTTTTTCTGTATATGGAGTCAGCTCAATCCATGGTATTGGAATCAGCCGTATCGGTTCTGTAAATATAAGTCCTGAGACCGCTGGCAGGAGTACATAGACGGCACCGAAAGCAAGTCCGATAACACCTCCTATAGAGAATACTCTCCATTTCCAGCTGGTTTCCTTTTCTTCCGTTGATTCAGCAAGAGCCATAGTACCAAGTGCGCCAACAGGAGCCATCGGGAATGGCAGTTTTTCAACATCAGAAGTGATACGATACAGGGCGTAACCCAGTCCAAAGTGGTCAATTCGCTGAACTATTTGCGAACCTACCAAGAGGAGTATCGGGATCATCCAGTCCCTGTGAAAGAACGTTCTCTCAAGTAACGATTCAGATCCGGGCTGCGGAGCAATCCACGCAGGAATAAACTCAGTTAACCCCAGCATTCGTGCGGCATCTGATTGGACGAGGTACTGCTGCCATAGCAAACCCGAGAAAGGTGAGGCTAGTGCCGCACCTGCCATATAGTAGAGCAGAAATATTTCCTGCTGTTTGAGTTCAGTGTAAGACCGTTTTGCAATTTCAGCAAAAAGGATGATTGTAACCCATCTAGCGGCAGGTCCGATTCCCTGTCCGATGACGAGCTGCAAATACATACTACCCGGCATCATCAAAAAGCCAATGAAAACCGCGCCGACAACTGTTTTCCAGTCAAACCCTTCTTCGAAGTGATCTGGTGGCTTGAGCAGGTCTCGATATTCTTGTAGTTCTTTATCGTTGTTCATATCTTTTTTCCGGTGCAGTTATTAACTTAAATTATCTATGTAATATTACGTGAAATATAATTAGATGAAAAATTATCCAGGAAGAACCTGATAACTTTGTCCGGCCCATAAGCCGTATAAAGCCCATCCTCCGCCCATTAAGAAGTCGCCCATAATTAATCCGAAGAAAAAGTATCTGACGCGTTTAAACAGCCCGACTCCTCCGTAACGAAGGGTGAGCTGGTTACACATCCATCCAAGGAAAAAGCTGAACCAGAGGATTTTCATGGCTGAGCTATAGGCAGTCAGGTATCCGATTGGATGCAGAGGCCACCATGGCAGTCTGTTATACGCAACAACTAAGGTCGTCATGACAATAGCACCGACGGTTGCAAAGGTTGTAACCCATTCGGTTGATGCTGCCGGTTCTTGTATAACTCGCACGACGCTGTCATACACAGTCATGGATGTGCTTGTCGCCCAGTCCAGATGAAGCTCTCTAATACCGTATTTATAACAAACGAATAACATAGCCGCGAAAGATACCGCGACACCAGCCAGCACAATAATGATTATGCCTGATAGGAATAAACGTTTGTTTTTGATCCATTCATTCACTTTTGATCCGTGAACAAGTGACGGCATCAGTGATTCTCTAAGGTCAACAAAGAGAATTTTCTGACACATGGCGGTAATTGCGATTCCGATTGCGCCGAAAAACTTTGTTCCGAACATGGCAGTTACGCCGTCTAGCGGGGCCGCGGTCAAAGTGAAGTATGCGATACCACCCTGACAAATGGCTTTTGATGCAACTAAGGTGAATATAAAGAATGCCGTCAGCACAACGAGCGCTACAAGCATAGGTACACCGAAATTTACGCACCATGCGACGAGCAGACATGCGGAAATCAGCAGTCCCCAAAATGAGAATCGCAAGGACATCCATTCGGAGGCGCTTTTCGTTTGACCGCCGCCGAAGGCTTCGCGCAAAACTTGTTGTAGGTGTTGCCTTGCCAGCCAGACGATAAAGCAGAAAAATACAAGATATGCACCGATCATCTGTGTTTCTTCCGGTCTGGTCAATGTCGGCCCGAATGTGACTCCAAGCGCTGATGCAGGGATATTCAAACCCGCAGCATTTAATACTCCGTAGAAGAGTCCGCCCGACAGGAAAAAGAACCAGAAGCTAAATGAGATCTGGCGTGAAGCAAGGAAGGCGAAGCCCACAAAAGCGGGGTAGAAGTATATTTTAAGTTTAGTAAAGCCGGAAAAAAGTCCCGTTTTCGCGAAATATTTACCGGCCAGTACGAGTGTCGGCATTTCTGGAACTGACGGTATGTAGAAATGTAATCCGTTCATGGTGTGAAGGAGTACGCAGAAAGTTATACCGCTTAAGAAAAACTTATTAGTAAGGAATGAACCGTATAATCCTTGATCAAGAGCCTCTTCCATAAATCTAGGCAACTGAAGCAGAGGGAAGTTGATTCGTTCATTTTCAACCCACTGACGACTGAAAATATTGGTCAGACAGAGCATCATGAAATAGCAAAGTAGGATGAAGGCCGCCCACCACATGAGCGGGATTGCCCATGCAGACCAAGGAATGGCTGCAAACAGATCCACATTGTCCATGAAAGATCCGCCCTTAATACCATTGTATAGGGATTCTATGGCCTTGGGATCAGTAGGGTGAAGTGATTCCGGCATCAAGGGCTGAAGCACTTCCTTCCATCTGTTACCGATGGACGCGAAATGAAACGGAGCCGTCAGGTTGATAAAAAATGTTCGGGCAAGGCCGGTAAATGCTATCCCTGAAACAATGACAGTAAGAATCCACATTGTCATAAGTTCCAGCCCAGTTAAAAGCGGGACAGATCGGAAAATCTTATGATGTAACGCTGAAATTGCTGTGAGCCATGCCAGAATAAAAAACGGCGCCAGAGGGAAATGACCACCTGCCAGCGGAGTCGCGTTTAAGTAGGCATTATTAAATGGCGTAAAAGCACATATTATTAATCCAAAAATGATTCCGAGTGCTATCGCCCGTATTCTTATGTTACCATGCATCTAGGGAATCCTAAGTTATTTAAAGGTCTTCAAGAGTCTTTTTAAGGTCAAGTCCTGTGAATCCAAATGCCATCAACTCTGGAATCTTATCACGGAAAGTCTTTTGTTTTTCAGGATCAAGTGAACGCCACACAAGGAACTGTTTTCTGATGGCGTTGATGAAACTTTTATTAAGTCTTTTCCACGCGCCTATTTCACCTGATTCACGAGATATGGTCAGTGCCGCTTCAAGGAACTGCGGGTATTCAGTAGACGGTCTGAATTCAAGTCTGACCATTTGTTTTACGCCGAAGTCAAATGGTGCAAGCCAGACGCGTACATCGAACTGGAAACAAGCAATATGGTCAGGGAAATCTTCCGATATTTCCTTTAATGATTCAGGTAGAGGACGACTGCTAAAGTTGACCTCAATTTCCGAAGTTGAAAATAGTCCGTGTGAAACTTCGGTATGAGCTTCAAGGTATTCAAGCAAAAATCCACCTGCATCCTTTTGCTCATTATGTTTGAGCAGGAAGGGTAGAGTTGCCTCGATATCATCTGATCCTGAGTCAGGCATTTTCCATGATCTATTAACATCAGGAATAGCAATGTTTGCCGCTACTCTTGAAGGATAGATCACTGAAATAAGCGTTACGGCAATAACAAGAAGCATTGCGGCAACTCCGGCCATGGATGAATAGTTGGCGGTCATGCCAGCCCACAGAGGTGTCCCAGCTAACAGACCCGAGGCCGTTTGCGCAATGAGATAGCCGATTACCACGCTGATTACTGCGAAGGCCACAGCCTCAGCAATAAATAAGAATGAAACGTGGGTCGGAGCCATCCCTATGGATGTGTAAACGGCAATTTCTTTTTTGCGTTCGTAAACACTCGTAATCATAGTATTCAGCACGATGAGTGCAGATATTATGAGCGGAATGAGAATATTTGATACACCGGAGTAGTTCATACTGTCTGAGGCCTGACAGATGTATGTTCCCGTTGTGTCACAGCTGAATATAGGCAGTCCATAACGGTCCACTAGCCCATTAATAGATTCCTTCGAGAAAACACCTCTAAGCGGTGCAATGGCAACAGCTTTCAAACTTCCGCCCATGGCCATAAGAGTATCATATGGAACGATGGCGGTTACTTCACCTGGAATATGGGTATAGCGACCTTGGAATGTGTCGATATCTTCGCCTGATTCAATCGCATCAGCCTCAACTTCGCTAAGTTCTTGAGCTGTAGCTGAAGGGAAAATAACAGGCGACATCGGCTCGCCGTCAAGATCCGTATGCTCAGTGAACTTTTTGCTGTCGAAAGTTCCTGTTAATATGAAGCTGCTACCCCATACAGTAACTTCGTCTCCGGCAGACGCACCAAGTCTGTCAGCCATCTTCTTGGAAAGTATAATCTGTCTGTTGAGATCAGGAACAAGCCATGTTCCGTCGACTAGAATTGTATCAATACCGCTGATTTTATTTTCTATATGACTAAGCCCAACTAGACCCTTAACTTCCTCATGCTTACCTTCGAAGCTTACAGGGGTGCTTGCTGATATAGTTTTATCTTTTAATTCAAGCCAGCCGCGCGGAGCAACTATGCCATTTTCTTGGAAGTCATTACTTACGATTCCAAGTGTTTCACGAGGAAGATCTTTCCAGCCCATATTTTTCATGAAAATACCGGAATAGGGCTGGTTTTCACTGAAAAGAACGTATGTGTGTTCTCTCAGAGATTTTACCGCAGTGAAACTCATGATAGTAAATGTCAGAATAGTAAGCGTCAGACATGTCAGGAAAGTTCTGATTTTCCTTCTGCGTAAGTTACTGACGCCGATTACAAATGCAGATGTGAAAGCCTTCCATTTGCTGATTTCGGACGTACTTGTCTTGTGCGCTCGTTGTTGCAATAGAATCATTTCTTTTTCAAATCTGAAAAAGATGATTAGTGAAACCATTACAGATAGTCCGAGGATGAAAAAGGCTAAGATTACCACCATGGGACTATAGGTGAGCTGGAATGCCGGATGGACCATATAAATGAGCCCAATAACGGTCATTAATATGCCAAGGAATCCTAAAATTCTTTTATGAATATCTGCGAAAGCAAAGATTACTCTTTCTATACAGTATGCAAAGGGTATGAATAGCGCGATATAAAACAGAACACCGACCAGAACGTCTTTTTGTGTTTGGTCTACATCAAGATATACTCTTGAAGCCAAGGCCCACGCTGTGCGCGAGTTTTCCATGAAGTCATCATACTGGCGGTCTTTCCACGCTTTATTAGACTTGGCAAGAGCTTCTGTTCCTTGCTTTTCCAAGGTTCTGATCCGTTCATTAACAATGCCGTGAGATTCGAGATTTGCGATTCTCGGCTTGAGAAGGTTCCACATATCTGAGGCTGCTCTATGATTGGTCGCAGGTATGATGGGCCATTCTTTTAAGTTGTACCCATTACCTCCGGTATCTTCAGGGGTGGAGTGGATGAGAATCATTTTACGGTTCAGCACAGAATCAGACAGAGTCATCTTGAGCGGCACATTCGGCTCAAGGAAAACACTGGCAATTGTGGAAGAACGGGTATCAATACGGCTGTACCAATAATGCATTGGGTCTGCATCGCGCGCTCCATCCAGTACTTCAACTTTTGTCATGTACCTGAAAGTTCGTGGAGTCAGCAGGTCGAATAGAGTCGTCTGCGTACATGCAAACATGACAACTTTTGTTTCCATATCAAGGCGGCGCATTTTAAGTCTGTATGCACTCTTGCCTGTCTGCTTTTTATCAATAGCCCATACAATTCTGCCGTCAGGGTTGTATTTGTAGCCCTCAACTATAAGCTTTGCCTGAACTAGCTTACTTGACGCAACTCCGCTAATTTTAAAGTCTCCTTCCATGTCGGCTAGAGAGTAAAAGCGCGTGTTGCCCTGAAAGGACATGAAAATTGTATCGGGGGCCGGCTGGTCGGCGAAGAGTTCACCCTGTCTTACGAAACGGGCTTTACCGTTAACCAGAGCAAATCCTTTGCGCGGCAGTTTTGTTGTAAGGGGTACGGTGGACTCAGATATGGTTCTGGTGAGGCCTTCTACTAGTTCGGCCTGCTTTTCGATTCCATCCCAGTTAACATTTTCTAAAGTATCAAATGGCGTACCCCAGTAAGGTCGGCCGTCATTTACGGTTGCAAATGTGAAGCTGAGCAGTCCTGCCATTGTAGCCACTTCACTGCTGAACTGCGGCTTATCAAGTAGCCATGTCTGCCATGGTCTGGATCTGTTCGGGCGCAGGGTGTCAGTAAATAATCCGCTTGTTCCGATGTTTTTTTCAACTATAGGAGCAGCGTCAGCCAAAATATCATTAATCTGAGCGAATGTTCTGGAAAGATTTACTCTTGGACGTAGATCATAAAACCAGCCTTGGCCGAATGCTCCAACTCCTTCACCGCGACTTGAAAGGTGCAAGGAAACAGTACAGACTGGCTCTTTAGCTCTGACTATCCTGCGAAGAATTCGCGCACTTCTTGCGGCTTCTAACTGTTGCTTAATGTCTTGTTTAACCGCGTGTACTTTAGCTTTAAGTTTCGGGAATAGATCACGAAGTGCTACATTTTCCTCTGCGGGAAGTGCCGAGTAATTACTCTTCCATGAAATACGGCGCAAAAGTTTTCGCTTGTCGTCCACAATTTTAATTTCAGCTTTGCTCATGCTTTTATTCATGCGCATTTTCATAAGCTCTTTGCTGATAATATCGACTTCGTCTTTTATTTGATTTTTAAGCGCGGTGTACATCAGATTGAAAAGTTCAGGATTCTCGACTGCCATTTCTGTGGCAAGCGGATTATCCATTTCTAATCCTTCTAAAATCTGAGCCGCATTATTCTTTTTCTTACTAAGCTGAGCTTTGATTCTTTTTAGACTGATACTTTTGCCAGAAATAGCTTTGACGAATTCACGCATTCCCCGCAGTGATTGACCGTGTCCGGTAGTAGCGAGAAGAAGAATTGAACGTTTCGGCGGATTAGCCGCAAATTTTTTGCCGATCTCAAAGAGTGATGCAATGGATAGCGCTTCGTCAGCTCCTGGAGAATTACCCATTATATATGAAGAGCTGTCGTAGAAAGATTCGATGATGACCAAATCTTCTGAAAGTTTAGGATCAGTCCCTTCGATCATGCAGTAAATATTTTCAGCGGCAATGCGTTCCCATTTTGCTGAAGATTTTACGGTTGCCTGTTTTGCTACAACTTTATAAGTGTCATCAGGTGTAAGACCCAGTTGACTTTTGCTGTCACTGGCACTCATGTAATATCGCGGGAAATCCAGCGGCGAGAGTTCTAATTTTTCTTCAAAGAATCCTTTCAGTGTTGGTCCTGAATCAATATAAATAAGAGCGGATGCGCCAAGACTTGCGGCGTTCAGCCAGTTTTTACCAGAATCAATATCCATCAGGACTATTGCATTTTGGATGGGCAGTCCGTTGAAATCAGATAAGCTCCCCTTACCTACATAGATCATGGGGCCTGTAAGGCCTTCGCGTGATGTTGCAGGCGGAGATATTGCATTAAATTTAGCGGGGCTTATGCTAATCTTTTTACCGCTTTTACCTATGGTTAGCTCAGCACCTGAATTAACCATTGTCGGCGCTAGGAAGAGGTGTTTTCCTACTTTGAAATCGCCAAGTTCTTTAAATCTCTTTACGATGTAGTCCGCAGCTTTTTTTTCACCATCCGTACCAAAAGAACGATCTCCAAGAGCTGTTAGCTCGGAAATGGTCTGTTTGTATGGTTCGGATGAACTGTAAGCTTTTTGCGGTGCGCTGATTAATGTCAGCACGCACAATATCGCAATAGTAATCAACACTTTTTGTGCTGAAAATTGCAAGCGGGTTTTATTTATCAAAAGGGTGGACATTAACTGAAGCCTCCGAGGATCAGGCCATGCGGATACAGCCAACATCAATGTTGAGCTGATCTCGATTTTCAACTTTCTTAACAAGGCCGTCCTCAATCCAAACTACCCGGTCAGAAGCATTCAGCATCTTGTAGTCATGAGTAGCTGTAATAATAGTAACTCCGCGTTCTTTACTGAGTGCGCTCATCAATTTGATGATCTCTTCACCTGTTGAAAGGTCAAGGTTACCAGTTGGCTCATCAGCAAGAATAATAGCGGGGTCATTGGCAAGTGATCTTGCAATTGCGACGCGCTGCTGCTGCCCTCCGGAAAGTTCCTGCGGTTTGTGATTGTATCTCTTATGGAGTCCGACAAGATCAAGGAGTTCAATTCCTTTTTTCACAGCCGCATCATTATGAACCCCTGCGAAAATCATGGGAAGCGTAATGTTTTCAAGGGCTGTCATTACCTGAATGAGATTGAATGTTTGAAATATATAGCCAATTTTACGGTTACGAAGCCATGCTAGTTCGAATGCATCAAGCTGAGCGATATCCACTTCATCAATGAAAACTTTACCTTCGGTAGGTTTATCCAATCCGCCGATCATATTGAATAGTGTAGATTTACCAGAGCCTGACGGCCCCATAATCGAGAGGTACTCACCAGCGTATATTTCAAGATCAACGCCTTTTAAAGCCTGAACATTAGTGCTGCCGAGTTTAAAGTTTTTCGTAACTCCGGTAACTCTAACTATGGTATGTGTATCGGGCATGTATTGTCGCCTTTGTCTGATTTAGTTTTCTAAAAAATAGTCAAAAATATTACTTATCAGTGAACTAATGTCGTTAATTATTCTTCAACCCGCATTGCTTCAATGGGGCGCATTTTCGCAGCAATTAAAGCTGGGTAGAAAACCCCGACAAGACTAAGTCCGAAGCCGACTCCAATGGAGTAGAGCACGGAAATGCCTATGTCTGATAAAGGGAGAAATTTGATTGCATCAAATCCAAACCGAAGCATCCCAAGGAGAATAGCTATTACGCCGCCTGCAAGTGCTCCGAGAAGTGAACCTACAACTCCCTGCATTGAGGCTTCAAGAACAAACAGTCGCAGAACAAAGCTATCGAGTGCGCCAAGGCATTTCATGGTCCCGATTTCTCGGAATCTTTCCGTGACCGCCATAAGCTGTGCGTTAATAATTCCGACAGTACAAACCAGAAGTGATAGAATTACGATCCAACGCTCTTTGGCGCTGCCGCCAACTTGATAGCCTGATTTCTCAAGCATTTTCATTAAATCAGGCTGCCCTGAACCGTAAATACCATTGGTTATATCACTGCCGATCAGTATGTATGCCAGAAAAGAAACGGCAAGTATAAGGGATGTGACTGTTACCATATTTCTAAGAAATCTGGACTTGATACTTTTTATACTAATTTCAAGTGATTTATCAAAAGGAAGAACGACCTGAGCAACAATATCTGTTTCAGAGTCAGGATCTTGAAATGGTATTCTTTTTTTCTGTGCCATTTTATGCTCTTTAAAAAAACCAAATGAGTGCGTGCAGATAAACAGTTACATAAAAAATGCATGCTTAAAATTTTTACAAAATACAAAAAGTAAACAGGCTTTACCTGCTATATCTTTGTATTTTTATACCTATTTAGTAACCGAAACTGCGCGGAATGCAAAGTAAAAATACTTATTTATCATACGATCATTCTTGATGCAGTGTACGGTTTATCAAGAATTATGAACACTATAACCGTGTATAATTTAAAATTGATAATGCATTATGGTTTTATCTTTAAAACTGGGTCTATTTCAAAGTAGATAGTGGTAAAGACGTGAGGTTGGTTATTTAGGGAGCATGTCTCGCATGTCTTGGATACGAAGTGATGGTGTTTCTGCAATTCTTGCTAGCAGAAAGTCTAAAAAACGGACCGAAGTTTTATTCATGCGCTGGTGGTGCAGCATAAATCCGGCGTAATCAGTTTGAACTGCATTTTCAATCTGATCCATTAAATTAAGGATTCCAGCTTCAGGATTCTTTTCTTTAATTGTGTGCAAATCAATGTTTATGGGTAGATCAGGTAATCCTTTTAATGGAAAGGGCGCAACATTTATACTTCTTGAGATTGCTATGAATCCCAGTTCTCTCAGTGTTGTCATTGTTTCCTCGGTGCAGCGATTCCACGGCGGGGTAAAGATTTGGCACATGTCATTACCGAGCAGTTTGTTCATTTTAAGCTTACCTTTAGTGAGCTCGGCTAGAACTTTTTTAATGTCGCGCGAAGGACCGAATTCGAATTTTTTACCTACTTTTTCTTGATTGGTATGTTTATAGCCGTGCTGATGCAGACACCATAGAGACATGTCCGGACCGAGTGTTTCATATAATTTTTGAACTCTGGTTTGGTTAACCCAGGTTGGAACAACGGCAAGCGCAAGGGGCACTTTGTTTTTTTGGAAAACCTCGATCATTGCTGAAAATTGTTTGCCAGGATAGCCTATATCATCGGCTCTGAAGAATACATCACAACCTTTTTCCGGTATTAATTCAGAAAGTTTCTCCCACCAAATTTCGAAGGTTTCGATTAGATCAGAGATATTATTTTTCCAAATAGAAGAAATAGGGCGGTATGACATTAGTTATTTCCTATCTTCTGGATTGCGCGTGCAGAATCAAGGCCGCCTTCTAAATTTATATTGTGGACGGTAGTTGTCCGCTCTCTAGCTAAAAGATCTTTGATTATATTTTTCATGTTACTTATGTTTAGGTCTTCATTGTTTAGAATTTTAAGCGGAATGTATTTTGCTATTTTTTCAGCCCGCATGCGCTGTTCATGATTTTGGGCAAAAGGGAAGACTGCGCTTGGGATACCTGTGGTAAGTATATCCATACAAGTGTTATACCCTGCCATGGAAATCATACAATCTGCTCCCATAAGAAGGTCTGTGAAGTCTGATGCAAATCTTTCTATTTTAATGCCGGATATTGTTGCGGCTTCTTTTACTAACTCTTCGAAATTTTGTTGATCAAGAAAAGGTCCCGTTAATATCAACAGTTCGGTTTTTATGGGTTGCAATTTTATGTAACCATTTAATATCGCGCTTAGAAGTGGACCACCTACCTTTCCTCCACCTACACTGGCAACCATCAACTTAACATCATCAGCGATGTCGAGTCTTTTGCGAATTACACTTCTAACGTCTTTGCGAGGTTTTCGCGCTGCAAATCCTGTATAAATTAGCGGAATGGAAATGTCATCGATTACAGAAAAAGTTTCATCCAATTTTGCAATTTTGGGGTCTGAATGGATGAGTAGAAGATTAAAATATTTGTTCAGATACTTTACGCAGCGATTTTCGTGTTTCCCGCCATCATCCCGTTCTACTAAAATATCTCTCAGCGAACAGACCACTTTTACGTCGCCGTATTTGCCTTCTTTAATTGCATCAAGAATCGGAAGGAGTTCGAATCTGAAAGCCTTGCGTCCGAAGGGGAACAATTCAATCAGAAATATATCAGGTTTTTCCTGTTCAAATATTTTTTTGAGAGTTTCAGTCCTCTCTTTTTTTACTTCTTCAAGTGAACGTCCTTCCTCGGTAGGCATCAGCCCACCGAAATTTTTATTCATGCATAGGCCGGGAAGTTGAAAATATTCGACATTGTCAGGCAATTGCTGGTCAGGTCGTGAACCTCCTGCAACAAAAATTACCTGATCGTTTTCAAAAGCTCGTGAAATTTCGAGGCTTCTGAAAAAATGGCCCATGCCCAATACATGCTGACAGTACTGAATTATTTTCATAGAAGGTCGTTTAGCCTATCTATCGATAAAGTTCCATCCCATTTAACCCAGTGCAAACGGCGGCGTTTTATAAGCTTCCTTGTGGTCGGCATAAAATCATGCCCCGCTAGGTTATAGGTTATGGTTTTTAGTGTACCCTCATGTATGACAGCAAGCACTTTAGGTGTGTCACTGTCAACTATTTCGGCTATCGCAGCCGCGGCTTCGCTGAGTGCTTGTATTGCTCTTATTGATGTTTCGCGGCGACTTTCTCCACCGGCGGGGCGAAAATCCCAACCTTTGGCTTCTTCTGCCGGCATAACTCCGGGCCATTTTTCTTCGAGGTCATCATAAGTCAGTCCCGACCATTCTCCCCAGTCTTGTTCGCGTAGGCCGGGAACTGTAATAAATGGTAAATCAAGGCCTTCGGTAATGATTTTGGCTGTTTCAATGGTGCGCCCAAGATCACTGGTGATAACCGCATCAAAAGATTCAGGTGAGAGTGCAGATTTCCATGATTTTGCCAATTCGATTCCGTGGTTTGTCAGTGGCGAATTCATGTGCCCTTGAATTCTGTTTTCTTCGTTCCAGACTGTGACAGAGTGTCTAATTAGAGCAATTTTTACAGATTTCAAAAGGTCCTCCCTGAGATTACTTGCCTTATTTTAGCTTCTACTAGTCCCATATTCAAATTTGAGTCGAACTTATCTTGTATATGTAATGATCCACGTTCACCCATGCGGTGACGTTTTGATTTGTCATTGAGCAGAATGAGCATGTTTTTTGCGAGAGCTGAAATATCTCCTTCAGGAGATAAAAGTCCGGTTTCATCTTGTTTAACAGCTTCGCATGGACCGCGTGTCGAGTATGCGACAACAGGTAGTCCGGAACTTTGAGCTTCGAGATAAACCATACCTAGTGCTTCATTAATACCCGGGTAAGCGAAAATATCCGCTGCGCTGTAATATTTGAAAAGTTCTAAACGGTTAACCTTTCCTAAAAATATAATATTATCCTGAGAAATTTTGTTTGCCAGTAAAGTCAATCGTTCGCGCGCATCGCCGTCTCCAGCTATTATGAGCTTTGCATCGGGAGCTTTTTTGAGAACCATTGAAAAAGCATTAATGAGGTCATTAACACTTTGCTCTTTAACCCCACTACGAAGCATGGCAGTAGTCATGATAGTCGGAGATTCATCTAAACCCAGTTTTTTTCGTGTTTCGTTTCTACTTTTTTTGCAGAATTTAAAAAGATCAGGGTTAATTCCGGGACTGGTTCGTGTGAGCTTTTCCGGTAGAATAATGCGGGAAAGGTTTTCGTGGTCGATTTCTTTATTGGCAAAAACGTGGTCTGCGTGGAGCAGGGCATTTTTATTAGCCATGAAGCCTAGCCATGTTTTGGGATCACGTCTGTGTTTAGTGGAGTAAACACCTTGGTAAATCATATATGGAATACCAAGTTTTGATGAAATGGATGGTCCAAGTAAGTCTGGAGACTTATAGTAGCTGTGGTAGGTCAGCCAAAGATCCGGTTTAAATTCTGTGACTCGCTTAAGTGTTCTCTTGTATTCAAGGTAGAGAGCGTGCCATCTGATCGGGGATATCAGGATGTTGCGGAGTTTCATCCTGCTGGCAATCATCAGCTCGTGTCCCTCAGACTTAAGAAAGTCGTGCAGGCTTCTGCCGATCATTAAATCACCTGAAGGAGTCTCATGATGAATGTGTTTATGAGGAGCAAAAAAAGCAATTCTCATATTTTATGCTCCTTACTTTTGCGGTGTTAGGCGCTGGCTTTTATACCATAAAGTTCATAAACATCAGCGAGTACATTAATCCAGTAGCGGTTGTCGAAAATTTCGTGAACTTTGGCTTTTGCCGCAGGAATCATTGCAAGTCTAAGGTCTTGATCCGTGAGTATTTTTTCCATGGCATCAGCCATAGCTTCGTAATCTCCAGATTCGACAAGCATGCCCGTTTTGCCGTGCTCAACCAGTTCTGGAATGCCGGAAACTGTGGTTGCAACTACTGGAACTGACATGGCCATACTTTCAGCTAGAACGTTCGGAATTCCGTCCCGGTCTCCATTCTCAGCAATTTCACAGCCTAATGCAAACAGGTCCGCAGTGCGGTAAAGCTCAAGAACTTCTTCATGTGCTTTTGTGCCAAGCCATGTAACTCGTTTTGATAATCCAAGCTCATCAACCATAGCTAAGGTGGACTCTCTATCATCGCCGTCACCGACTATTTTGTAGGAAAAATCAATTCCTTTTTCATCAAGCTTTTTCAGAGCCTTGAATACCGTTGGTAATCCTTTTTTAGGGGTAAAGCGTGCCACTGTGAAAATTTCATATGGAGGAGCGGATGAAAATGGTTTGTCGGAAGTGAAAAGCTTAAGATCAATGCCGTGGTAAACTTTGTGAATAGGCTTACCTTCAGGGGCGATTTCTTCGAGATATTTGCAGTTGTAGCCTGTGCATGTGACTGCAAATTTTGCTTCTGATATTTTTGCTGTGATTTTAGATGGAGCCTGAGTGTAAATATCTTTTGCGTGAGCTGTGAAGCTGAAAGGGAGGCCGGATAGTCTGCTCGCATTTCTCGCAACAGATGTGGGAGAATGTGCGAAGTGAGCATGAATATGGAAAATGTCAGATCCTGGAAGAACTTTTTCAACTATATATTCTGCTTGGAGCATGTGTTTGAATGAAGCCTGACTCTTAGTTTCACGTAAAGTGTCCCAGATTTTATCTATGCGGACAGTAAATTCGGAATCCTTGCCATAGCGGGGATCTTTTAGACCGGCATCTTCATCGGTGGAGCCGAAAAGACCTTCTAAACATCCTTCTACAGTGGAAGGCAGGTATGATACTTCAGCTTTTATTTCTGAAATTGATTTATGTGCAAATTCCTCACGCGGTTTGCGCATGGAAATAATATGAATTTTAACACCTCTTTTTTCGAGGAGCCTAATTTCATT
Organism: Desulfovibrio sp.; assembly: GCA_030145055.1. Taxonomy (GTDB): domain Bacteria; phylum Desulfobacterota; class Desulfovibrionia; order Desulfovibrionales; family Desulfovibrionaceae; genus Maridesulfovibrio. The sequence goes on along the minus strand of JAQYWK010000002.1, from coordinate 420,636 downwards.
TGAAATAAAAGTTTCAGAAATACGGGGATATCCCTTGAGAATCATTGCGAGGACAGGCTGGTTTTTATTTATCATTAGCAAATATCTTTGAACTGGCCGACACGCTGATGCATAACGTCTAGACCTGTAAATTTAAAGTTTGAAACCGCATCTTTTATTGTCTGTGAATTATTCAGAAGAAGGTCTATCTTCTCCATCATGGTGTCCGGTCCAAGTTGATGCCAAGGAATGAAGTCAGCAAGGTTCTGCTCTTTCAGCACATTGGCTCTGATGGTCTGTTCCAGTCTTGGAGTTTCGCGCGGGACGATAAGTCCTACCTGTTTATGTGATAAGATTTCGCATACAGTATTATAGCCGCCCATGCTGACAACGAGATCCGCATTACTGAATAATTTTTCCATTCTTCTGTAAAAATGGTAAAAAGTGACTGAAAGCTTTTTAGCTCGTTCAGCAAGTTCGCGCCTAAGGTCAGCAGGCATGAATGGTCCGGTGACCATTACTGTTCTGAAATTTTGTTGACCGTGTTTTTCAAGAGCTTTGAGATAGGCGTCCATCATGGGGTAACCATCTCCGCCCCCGCCAGCGGTGATAACCACAAGCTTTTTACCGTTCTTGCGAACTTCCGGGCTAGTGCGCGCATGAACTTTTCTTGGAATATATCCGGTAAATATCATTTTCTTGCTAATTGATTCAGGAATGGCGTATTCTTCGATAGGGTTATAGTATTCTTTGTGCCCGTAAACCCATATTTCAGAGTACAGGTTCTCAAGAACGTCATAAATTCCTTTGTCGGTCCAGTCTTTAGTAGTACTTTCGGCATCATCCATGATATCTCTGAGACCTAAGATAGTTTTGGTTTTGCCATATTGTTTCATCCACTCGAGGGTAGGCATGATCTCATGCTTTAGGCCTCGTGGAGCTTTGTCTACGATGAACAGGTCCGGCTGAAAGCTTTTTGCAGTCGCATCAATTATGGACTGTCTGATGGACATGGCGTGGACCGGATCTATCTTTATCGAATGTGGTATATAATTGTCGTTTGACTGTTTTATCATCCCTGGAACGCGAACGAAATCAATCTGTTCAGGAAATTCAAATCTACCGACAATGGGGGATCCTGTAATTATCAGGATGTTGACTCCCTTACATTTCAAATGGGAGGCAATTGCCATTGTGCGGCGGATGTGTCCCAGACCGTAAGTGTCGTGGGAATACATCAAAATATTGTAGGTCTTACTCATTTATCGTACCGATTGTCCGGGGTTATATGCCACTGAGTTAAATTGTCATTGCATAGCAATGACCGATGGAATATCTAGCGAAAAGAGTTACTCCTGTAAATCCTTAAAAAAGCTCAACCAAGTGTGTGATATTTTCTATTCTGTTTTCTTGATGTATGCAATCCCTTTTCTTGTGTTTTATGGGTTAAAGTTTATTATGATATTAATTTGATTTAATTAAGTTTAGTAAAAAATAGAGGTTTAATGATGAGTTCAATAATAGATGTGCTTATTTATGCACACGATGGCAGAGGGCTCGGGCATGTTAGTAGAAGTGTTGCAATCGGTTTAGCCTTACGCAGGATGTTTCCACATTTGTCGGTACTTTTTGTTACAGGCTGCGGCTCTACTGCCGAGCTTATTGGTGGTGGCAATTTAGATTGGCTAAAACTTCCATCTTACCGAACTTCAGTTTCAGAAGGTAAGTCCTGCGGCGCAATGGGGCCTGCGAACATTGAAGATAAGCTTCTGGGCACTCTTAGATCTGACAACATCAGTGATATCGTCGAAGCGTATAAACCTAAGGTTGTGCTTGCCGATCATACTCCGCAAGGAAAGCATAAAGAGCTTATGCGCGCTGTGAATGGATCAACAGATACTATTTGGGTTCTTGGTGTACGTGCTGTTGTCGGCGATGTTGATAAGGTCTGGTCAGAACTTTCGGCAAATGTTTTTAGTGCTAACTATTCAAATTTACTCTGGTATGGAGATTCGGCTGTAACTGGTAATGCAGAAGTTGATAAACTCCGCGAGCATTATAAAACAACACCTTTTGAGGCAGGGTATGTGTCTCGCTTAAAAGAATTACAGCGACTAGGTGTGAATAGTTGTGCCGATAAAAAGATAGCCGGTGTTATATCTGTGCCGTGGTCCGGTGAAGGTACTTTTGTATTACTTGAAAAAATTTCACAGGTTATTGGCTCTTTTGATGTCGCTGAAGGGATTTGGAAAGTTTATATTAACCTCAAAGAGTCTGGATCTTGCGATGTTAATGATTTCTTTGCGCGTTATCCGAATGTTTTTCTTGAACAGGTAGGTCCATCATTTTTGACAGATCTTACAAACGCAAGATCTGCGATTATTTACGGTGGTTACAATAGTTTGACAGATGTCATGAGTGCCGGGATTCCTTCCGTTGTATTCTTACGGGGAATGAAAGATGGCGAGCAGGAAGAGCACGTTGCGACACTGCAAAAAGCATCAGATGCAATAGTTGACGTTTATTCTGAAGAAGAAGTTTCAGTGGACGGACTGCGTGCTTCGCTTGAAAAATGTTTGGAATTAACTGTTAAGCCTTCTAGTATTTCTCTTAATGGAGCAGCGAATGCTGCCCGCTATCTGTCTGAACTAGCAGGAGTATGTGATGTTAACGGCTAGTCCAGACATCCGAAAAAGAATTCGGGGCATTACAAAAGTTATTTCCAGACATGAAATGGGACAGTGGGAAGCAGTATTATCTGGGCTTGATCGCGGTATGTCTGTGCTTGAGGTCGGCTGTGGGCGTGGCGGTAAGACTGACTTTCTACGTTCACAGGGATTTAATAATATTTTAGGTGTTGAGAAGAACGCGCATCAAGTTGCAAGCTGCAATGAGCGAGGGTTAAATGTTGTGACTCTTGACGAATTTGAAGAGATCCATGGCGACAGTAAGTTTGATTTTCTCATCCTGTCGCATATTATGGAACATTTTCAGTTCGAAGATCTGACCAGTTTTATAGATGGATATTTGAAACATTTGAAACCGGGCGGACTGCTTCTTATTGCTACTCCTATGTTGCATCCTCACTTTTGGCTAGATCTAGATCACCAGAAGCCTTATTACCCGCAAGGCATTAAAAACTTTTATAGCGGTGATTCTGAGCAGGTCGGGTTCAGTTCAAATTTTAAGCTCAAGCTTAAAGATATCAGGTTCAGGAAAAGTCCGGTTAAAGTTAAAAATGATCGGAATTTACTTTTAAAGAAAAATGATCTTCCAATGCTTGTATTCAATTTGGTAAGTGCGCTTCTGTTTAAATTTTCGTTCGGTTTTCTAGGATACAAAACAGGCTGGGTTGGACTTTATAAGTTAAAATAGCCGATCTATAGGTATGTTTAAGTAGTCGTTTCAAAAATTAGGTTAATTATTTCTAGTTAACTCGCGATTGAATTTTTTTTATAAAAAAGACTTGATTCTGATAATCTGCTGGCTTACGTCTTTATCAACGTTTGTAAATTTCCGTAAAAATTAAAGAAAAAACTTAAATGAATTTATTCTCTCTAAATCACAATCTAGCAGTCATTACGTCCGTCACCCTATTGGTGATGGTGGTGATTTCTGTCGTGGTCGTGACAGGCACAAATAAGCCGGAGGGAAGGTTGTAAATTTCATTTTACACCAACACATGTTGTTCTAACCCCCGCCGGCTAAGCCTGCGGGGGTTTTTTTTTGACATTTTGAATAAGGCAGGATGAGGACATGGAAATTAGTGGGGCGGAATTAGTAATTAGGTTATTGGAACGGCAGGGTATTGAATTCATTTGCGGCATACCGGGGGGATCAAATCTTCCGATTTATGATGTGCTTAGGGATAGCTCTATCAAACATATTTTAGCCAGACATGAGCAGGGGGCTGGATTCATGTCTCAAGGTATGGCGAGAACAACCGGAAAGGCGGCGGTGTGCATGGCGACCTCGGGGCCGGGCGTAACTAATTTGCTCACAGCCATTGCGGATGCTAGTCTTGATTCAATTCCGATTGTTGCTATTACCGGACAGGTTTCAGCTTCACTTATAGGCACTGACGCGTTTCAGGAAGTAGATACTTATGGACTCAGCATTCCGATTACAAAGCATAATTTCCTCGTTCAGTCCGCGAAAGATCTGCTGACTGTAATCCCCGAAGCATTCCGGCTTGCTGAATCCGGCAGACCCGGTCCGGTTGTTGTTGACATACCGAAGAATGTTCAAAAAGAGATGGTTGAGTTTGAATCTTATCCAGAAATAGGAATTAAGCAGCCTCTTCCCATGTGTAATGAAAAGTATTTGGAGAAAGCAGTTGCAATGATCAGTGGAGCGCGCAGGCCTGTGATTTACGCAGGGGGCGGAATAATTGCTGCGGGAGCTACTGATGATCTCATTCGTTTTGCACATAAGAATTCTATTCCGGTTGTAACCACTTTAATGGGACTTGGTGCATATCCGCATGGTGATCCGCATTACCTTGGTATGCTTGGTATGCATGGTGAGCGCGCAACCAATATGATCATGGAAGAAGCTGATCTCTTAATCGCTCTAGGCGTTCGTTTTGATGACAGGGCCGTTGGTAAATCTTGCGAGTTCTGCAAGCACGCGGACATACTGCATATTGATATTGATAGGTCTGAGATCGGCAAAATTAAGCCGTCTAACTTTTCCATAGTTGGTGATGTTGGTCACGCTCTTAAAGCATTTGCGGATCGTGTTGAGCCGTCGATACGTATAGGCTGGAGCGCTCGCGTTTCGTCACTGCGTATGCTTCACCCTGAGATTCTGCCGGACAAAGAAGATTTCTTCCACCCTATGAATCTTTTACGGGTTACGAGCGAATCACTTTCCGAGCAGTCAATTATAACAACTGATGTTGGTCAGCATCAGATGTGGGTTGCAAAAGGATATCCATTTAAAAAGCCGCGCACTCTTTTAACTTCCGGTGGACTTGGCACAATGGGATTTGGACTACCTAATGCCATTGGAGCGGCTCTTGCTAATCCTGATAGGCGGGTTGTTTGCGTAAGCGGAGACGGGTCTATTTTGATGAACATTCAAGAGCTCGCAACATTAGCCGAGCACCACTTGAATGTTAAGGTTCTGATTATGAATAACAATAGACTTGGTCTTGTAAGGCAGCAGCAGGCTATGTTTTTCGAAGAACGGTATTTTGCATCTACTTTTGACAGTAGCCCGGATTTTGTTGCCATAGCTAAAGGGTTCGGCGTTCCTGCCTTTGATCTTAGCGAAGAGGAGAATCCGTCATTGTTTTTGCGAAAACTGCTCGGGCAGGATGGTCCATGCGTAATCAATATACCAATTGATTTTGATAACAAAGTTTTGCCCATGGTTCCGCCTGAATGCGCCAACCGTGAAATGATAGGGGGCTAGAAGATGCATAATTACGGAATAGATTTACTCGTTCGAAATCATGCAGGAGTGATGAGTCAGATTACAGGGCTTTTTTCACGCAGAAATTTCAACTTGGAGGGAATTATTTGCGGGCCTGTTGGCAAAGGTGATGAAAGCAGGATGATTTTAACTGTTGCGGATGACAGCAAGCTTGAGCAGATCGTTTTACAGCTCGAGAAGCTCTATGATGTAATTGAAGTTAAGCGGGTAGAGGATAGTCCGCTTACTGAAGTTTTAGCTCAGTTATAAAATTGGCAGGAAATAAAACAGCCTGCAGGGTATCGTGAGTGGATACTTTGCAGGCTGCTTATTAGTATATAATTGGGTTATTGGTTGAGATAAAGCTCAACGTTATCCATGGCCCAGAATTCTGTTTTACGCCCTGTCAGGTATCCACGGAATTGAACTTTAACTACGCCTTCATTAATCTCCGAGCTGGGGATAGTGAAAGTGAGCGGCTGAGTCCAATATGCTCTTTCTCTTTCACCCACACGCACAAGGCCATTATTATTGATAGGCATATTGTCATCTCCGTTTTCGAGGAGACACGGAAATTCTGTGATCTTCAACAGCTCAGTCCCCCCAGCAGTAGAAACAACGAAACTGTCAGCCAATTTACCACCTGAGTCCCAACTCCCGACGTAAATCATAGTAAATTTAACATTAACTGACGATTGGGCAGGAATGTCCTTAATGGTCAGCACTGTCTGTGAGCTGTATCTTTTGTTGCGGTCATTAAAAAGACCCAAGGCTCGATTTTCCTTTATAGGGAAGGACTTTCGCGGCGACCAGTCTTTAGACACTTTCTTTTTACTGAAAACATAAGTTTTAAAGGGAATGTCTGCCGCCATTGCAGGAATGCAGAGAAATGCTGTTAGAGTTAGAAATGTAAGTAGTACGACTATTTTTTTCATTATATTATCCTTCTATCCACTTCTCAAGGGTGGGCGGAGTACTGACGCAGGCAAAGTGCTGGGTCCATTCACATCGGGCTGTTAGCTCGACTCCGCGTTGAATTATAGACACTGGTTTGTCGGAAGAAACGACAATAATGATTATGTTAGGATGTTCCGCTGTGAAGCGTAGGGCTGAGTTAAACCTGGCCCCTCTGGCGCGATTTTCTCCAAAAACAGATTTACCATCTAGCAAGCATGCAAAGCCATATACTTTTACATCTTTGCCAATGTGAACTGCTCCGTCCAATTTGGTGAGAGATCTTGCAAGTCCTCTAATTTCTGGTTCGCGAAGATCAAGGGGTACTTCAAGTGTTTGCCCTGCAATTTTTACAGGGACATCGTTAAAATCAAGAACAATCGTACAGCCGTGACTTTGGTGAGTCGCGCTGGTGACCATTCTGTTTGCAAGTTTAAATAGATCATGACGGTCATTGGCATTGATATCCAGTTCCAGCAGATGTTCTTCCAGATGTACTAAGTTCGGCTTGTAGTTGGTGGAGGAAAATGTCGCGTCTGCAAAGCTGCAGACTGGGGATCCGGCAAGCTGAAGAATTCCCCATTCCCCTTTGAAACTGGCGGAAATAGATGAGTTTGGGGGCATGCAAGAAGAAATACCAACAACGCATTTTCCATCGGATACAAGCTTTCTGGTCGAATTTTCAACTGATTGTAGAAGCTTTCTTACATGCTTATGGTTCTTTAGTTCCGGCCTTTCATTTTCTGGGAACTTTGCCATGTAGTTGAGCGAATCAAGATCAGATGGTTCTATAAATATTAGGTCGCCGCGCGCCCATGCTCCTTCTTCTTTTGTTTTGGATATGCCAAGGACCGCATCAAGAATCGGATAAACTCGAAGCTGTGTGTCCCATCCCATGATTCTATTTCGTTGATCTACAATGTAATCTCTAACGGCATGGGTTGAGTATTCGCGTAAGAGGTGGCCTGAGCTTTCGAGCCGTAAAATATTTTGAGTAGAGAAGTCTTGAGATAGTATAAGGGCAGCATATTCCATCCAGCTCTCGGTCGGACCTGTGGAGCACATATTTGGATGCTGTTCGGTAAACCAGCGTTGATAGTAAATGCTGCTTGAGCGTGCGCTACAAGTGATCAGCCCTGCGAGGGTAAGGTCTCTAGACCTGATGACTTCAATTAAGCGGGTATTGTCGTCGTGATTACTCCCAGCTCTCCAGTCATCTGAATCAATATAAACTTCTTTTAATTTAGGCTCGTGTTCTTTCAGCAACCCCTGCGGATCGTAAACCCGCAGCGGATCTCCCGGCTTTACTGCATAAAGCAGAGCCGTTCGACTGGTCTGCGAAAAGTGCGAAAGTCCGTCACGCAGTCCGTCCATAATATGGAAGATGCACAGGTTGGCAAAAGATTCTGAGCTCATTTATTACTACCCGCATAGAGTTATTATTTAATACGTAGCTGTAGGTTATATGATTTACTCACCATTTCCAAGCAGCGGGTTACCTTTTTTTATTCTTTTTATTGAACGAGTCAGATTTACCTTTGTTTTTGAAACTGTTTTTACCTTTAAAATCTTTTGAACTTCTAGAGTCGTTTGAATTTCTAGCTTCTTTAGAACCTTTTTTGGGAGGCTTTCTCCCTGTTGCTGGTTTTTTGCCAGTTTTAGGTTTTTTATCAGGTTTAGAATTCCTATCCGATCTATAACTTTTGCTTGCATCGGAATTTTTATCCGTATCAGATTGGTTTCCTTTGTGGCGTATGCTTCTAGGATCGCGGCCTGAATCTGGAATAAGAATGCCGTGCTGTCTAAGGCGCTGGGCATCTGATCTTGCTACGAAGATAGGATCGCCATTAGGCGCTTTGCCTGTGTAGTACATGGCGGTGGCAACCGTTCCAGGAGTTGGAATGAAGCACTGCACCTGTTTAGGAGACCAGCCCTTTTCTTTTAGCCAGCTTGCCAGCATACGCATATCTGCGTCAGTACAGCCCGGGAAGGCGCTCATCAGGTATGGTATGACGTATTGATCTTTGCCCGCATTGGATGATTCTACTTCGAACAGTTCGAGGAAGCTTTCGAATACGGGGAGATCGGGTTTGCGCATATGTTTAAGAACATCCGGAGCAATATGCTCTGGCGCGACTTTTAGCTGGCCACCGACAAAGTCTTTAAAAATTTCACGTAAACTTTTGCGATCTTTCATTCCCAAGTCAAACCGCACGCCACTAGCCACGCGGACATGTTTAATCCCTTCCAGTTGTTTAGTCTGTTTCAACAGATTAAGATTTGCCTTCTGATCATAATCAAAATTCGGACATACGGTCGGAACAAGGCAGCTTTTGCGTTTGCACTTTTCTCTTTCAAGTGAGCATTTAGCATTCCACATATTGGCGCTTGGGCCGCCGATATCTGAAATAGAGCCTTTGAAATCACTATGAGAATTCATGTTTGCGGCTTCGGACATAATAGACTTTTTAGTGCGTGAGCGGATATGCCGCCCTTGGTGCATAGCAATAGAACAGAATGAGCAACCGCCACCGCAACCGCGATGAGAGGTTATACTGAATTCGATCATCTCAGCCGCAGGAATACGTCCTTTGCCCTCATACGATGGGTGCGAACGTCTGGAGAAGGGCAGAGTGTAGACCCAATCGAGCTCTTGCGTGCAAAGGTACTTAGCCGGGGGCGCAATTATCACATGGCGTTTGTCTGTTGGTTGAATCGCCCATGCAGTACCGTGATGAACCTGTTCCTCGAGCGCGAGTGTCGCAGTCATGAGTTTTTGCGGATCATCTAAAATATCTTGGTGCGAAGGAAGCTCTATAACTTCAGCATCCGCTGGGAGATCCTCAGGAGTGCCCATAAAGGCAGTGCCGCCAATTCCTTTAAGCACAGAAGCAGAACCGTATTCTTTTTGAGATAGGCGGTTTGCCGCTTCAAGCATGGCCCGTTCACCCATGCCATAGACCAGTAAGTCGGCCTTGCTGTCCATGAGGATTGTTTTGCGGACTTTATCTGTCCAGAAATCGAAGTGCGATACTCTACGTAGTGAAGCTTCAATGCCACCTATGACTACAGGTATCCCTTTGAAAGCCTTTTTAACGAGGTTGGTATATATGATACATGCGCGGTTGGGTCTTGCTCCGGCTTTGCCGCCGGGAGTGTATGCGTCGTCGCTTCTTTTTTTACGAAAGGAAGTATAGTGGGAGAGCATTGAATCCATCGCGCCAGCTGATACGCCTGCATAAAGGCGCGGACGGCCCAGGGCCTCGATTTGCGATGTGTCATTCCAATTAGGCTGGCAGACGAGGGCGACTTTATAACCGTGTGCGGCAAGTACTCGGCCTAGAAGCGGGATTCCGAAACTTGGGTGATCTATATAGCTATCGCCGGATACGAGCAGTATGTCAGGTCTATCCCAGCCGAGCCGGTCCATCTCTTCGCGAGTCATTGGCAGGAATGTGGGCTGTTTTCTTTTGGGAGCGATAATTGTTTTTGTCATTCGCTACTCATATAGATGAGCGGGGGTGCTGGCAAGGTCCATGAATACCGTTCAAGATATGTTGACCAAGACGAGGGGCGCGGTTAAAAGCAGATTGTATATTCAAGTATTTCAAAACGGATTATTAGAAAAGATATATATAGCCTGCCTAAGGAGGCAAAATGAAATCACTCCCATGTGTTTTGACCATAGCGGGGTCGGATTCCGGCGGTGGTGCCGGAATTCAAGCCGACCTTAAGACCATAACGATTTTAGGTTGTTACGGAGCAAGTGCCATAACTGCCCTTACTGCGCAGAATACCGTTACCGTCGCGGGTATCGAGGCTGTTTCGCCCGAATTTGTGGCGTTACAGATAGAAACCGTTTGTGCAGATATCGACGTTAAGGCCGCAAAGACGGGAATGTTGTTTTCTGCTCCTATAATCAGAGCAGTTGCCTCATCCATGGCAAATAAATCTGTTCCACTGATTGTTGATCCTGTTTGTGTGGCTTCCAGTGGCGCAAGACTTCTGCAAGAAGATGCCGTTCAGGCAATGAAAGAGCTATTTCCCTTGGCAGATCTAGTTACTCCTAATGTGCCGGAAGCAGAGCTTTTCGCAGATATGGAGATTAAAACCCGCGAGGACATCTTTAAGGCTATCGAGATTCTTCTGGAAATGGGACCAAAGGCTGTGCTCATTAAAGGCGGGCACTTTGATTCTGTAGCCTCTACGGATTGGCTTGGAATTAAGGGTGAGCAGCCTATCCCTTTTATGCAGCAGCGCGTTAAGACTAGAAATACGCATGGCACGGGCTGTACTCTATCTGCCGCGATTGCTTCTGGCATGGCGAAAGGACAGAATCTTGTTACGTCTATATTAGCCGCGCAGAAATATTTGAACCTTGGGCTTAGAGCTGGATTTGAAGTGGGTGAGGGCGGAGGGCCTCCTAATCATCTGGCTCCTATGCTGATTACCGGTATGAAGGAAGAGCTGATGTCTGGTATGCATGAGTGTGGAGTCCGACTATCGCGTATGGATAGGCTGAGTAAACTTATACCTGAGATTGGACTCAATATAGCCGCGGCCCTGCCGTTTGCGTCTGAGATGAGCGATGTGGCGGCTTACACTGGACGCATATCGTGCACTCGCAAAGGTGAGATCATAATTTGCGGTCATCCTGACTTTGGAGCTTCCGCACATATGTCCGCGGTGGTGCTTTCGGTTCGTAAATTTAATCAGGATATTTTCTGCACAGCTAATCTTAGGTATAACGAAAGTATTTTAGAGGCTGTTAAAGAGTGTAAGTTCACCGAAGCATGGTTTGACCTTGCTGATGAGCCTAAACAGCACATATCTAGCGAGAGTGGCTCTCTTGAATGGGGAATAAATGAAGCTCTTTCTCATCACGATGAAGCCACGAACGTTGATGTGGTCTGCGATCCTGGCGAAATTGGTAAGGAACCTATCGTCCGTCTTTTGGCTAAAGATTTTGAAGATTTAGAGTCAAAAATAGCCCTTTTGCTTACCGCTATTAAAGGTCAATAAAAAGAAAAATGAATTGTTTTTAAAATAAGTTGTAATATTGATTGACAATATTCAGAGGTCCCTATAGAAACATTTTCTGTTACGGCGACTCCGGCAGCGACTTTCACGAGTCACTCTGAGGTCACCGACTAATAACAGAACACATAAGGTTGCGAGAGTGGCGGAATTGGTAGACGCACTGGATTTAGGATCCAGCGGTTAATCCGTGAGAGTTCGAGTCTCTCCTTTCGCACCAACCTTAATAAAAACAGCTCCTTAGATAGATGTCTAGTACATCGGTCTTGGGAGCTTTTTTTTGTGGGTTTTGCCCCTTATTTGCCTGGTTTATAGATAGTGTGTCCGGCATCAAGTTCTTGTTCAATGTCCTTTATGCTTTTAATGAAGACATAGTCCCCTCTATTATCCCAGTTCCATGTTTTTCCGATCACAAAATGTTTAATGGGTAGATCTGGGGCACCAAGTTCAATGGAGTCCGTTATGGTGGATATGATCTGCGCGCCCATCATGTTTGAAGCTTGTGAAAGATTGGAAACAACCCATAATTCATTCCCTACTTCGCATACTTCCTTTATTTGGAGAGTCCACGTAGTGTCCGGTACTTGAAGTTCAACGGTAATTTCTTTTTTGTTGTCGGCAATCGCTGCCGAACACAAGCACATTACAAGTGCTACTGCTAAAGCAATTCTCATGTCACCCTCGTCTGTTTGATTGGTTGCTTATTTAGTGTATGATAGCTGTGTTTAACTATAGTGATTATTATGATGAAGAGGCAACTTTTAAATAACTATTGCTGTGAAAGATAACCATGAATTACCTAAAACAATACGCAGACCAAATAGCAGCCATATCTAATGATATGAAGGCTGGACATATTTCTATGGAAGAGGGTGCGGAAAAATTGTTGGTTGTTGCTGCCCATGCTGAGCAAGCCGCAGTTCTCGTAACTAACACTGTTTATTCAGATCGTCTCAATGAGATGGCGGCGAAGATATATGTTGTTGTCGGTAGGATGGTACCTGAGCGTAGAATTATTCAGTAGTGAAGATGTGTTGGCTGGCAATTTATATTGTTTTTTTAGATAAAATGATTTGTGGATTTTCGTGTTTCTGTATATCGATACCAAATAACTTGATTAACAATACAGATTAATATCTCGAAATGAGGAAATAATGCTCGATTTTGAACGTAAAAGTGTGGTTCTGGTCACTTGTCCCAAAGGTTTTTCCCCTTATCTTGCCGATGAAATTGCCAATATGGGTTTTAAGGTAAGGAATGAATTCTTTGCCGGGGTTGAAACTACAGCTTCGCTGAATGAATGCATGAGACTCAACCTATGGACACGTAGCGGTCACAGAGTATTATACCAGCTTAAGAAATTTAAGGCAGCCACTCCAGATCAGATGTATGATGTAGTCAGAGAAATGGAATGGGAAACTATTGTAGCTCCTGACGACTACCTTACCATTACATCCTCTGTTATCACTGAGACTATTAATGATACCCGCTTTGCCAATGTCAGGGTTAAAGACGCTATCGTAGATAAAGTCCGTGAAAAACTGGGCAGACGTCCTACATCCGGACCTGATATGACAGGGATTATAGTTTTTCTTCACTGGAGAGATGACGATTGTACTATCTATTTAGATACATCCGGCGTGCCTCTTTCTAAAAGGGGATATAGAAAACTTCCTCACAAGGCGCCATTGCAGGAAACACTTGCAGCTACTTTGATTAAAGCTTCAGGGTGGAACGGTCGAGTAAACTTTATTTCTCCCATGTGCGGTAGTGGAACTCTAGCTATTGAAGCTGCGCTTATTGCGCTTGAGGGGGCTCCTGGACTTATTCGTGAGAAGTTCGCGTTTATGAACCTGCCCGGATATAATGAACCATACTGGGATAATCTTTGTATTGAAGCTGAGGACCGCGAAAAGACTTCGCTTGAGTGCAGAATTATCTCTACTGATATTGATCCGGTAGCAATAGAGGCTTCTCGTAAAAATGCTCGTGCAGCCGGGGTTGAGCATCTTATCGAATTTGAAGTCTGTGATTTTCGTGAAACTGAGATTCCAAAGGGAAAGGGCGTTATCTTTTTTAATCCAGAATATGGCGAAAGAATGGGTGCAACAACCCTGCTTGAAAAAGTCTACGCCGGCATTGGTGATTTCTTAAAAAACAAATGTCAGGGTTACAAAGGGTATGTGTTTACTGGGAATTCAAGTCTTGCTAAGCTTATTGGCCTTAAAACATCGCGCAGATTGCTTTTTTATAATGCTAAAATTGAATGTAGATTGCTTGAATTTGAAATTTTTGAAGGAAGTGGTAAGCGAAGACATTAAGCTGTTCTATAGTATAAATAGTTCTGTTTTAAGTGTAAATATTAAGTTCGTTTGAGTTAAGGAGACTGTTTATGTCGCGGATTCTCGTCGTTGATGATGATCCTATATCTCGTCAAATCCTTAGAGCTATGCTCGAGAAGGAAGGGCACGTCATTTCAGAAGCTGAAGATGGCGTAAGGGCTATTAATAATTATGATAAAGGCGAAATTGACCTTGTTATAACTGATATTTTTATGCCTGAGAAAGAGGGTGTGCAAACTGTCCGGGAATTGATGAAAGAAAACCCGGATGTTAAGATTATTGCCGTTTCAGGGGGAAGTTCTTCCGCAAATTATGATTCCCTCGATTGGGTTAAAATGTTTGGTGTGAAATATACTTTTACTAAGCCTTTTAATTCAAAAGAAATTATTGCAGCCATTGATGAACTTCTTTCTAATTGATAATTTTAAGAGGATGATATTAGAGCAGTTTGTTGCATAATATTAAAACCTGCCGTTTTTTCTGACAAATTCAAGAAGAGCAATATTTAATGACGGAAAATGAGAAGATACGGGTGAAGTTGGAATTCGACGATGTAATGTTGGCGAGTACGCTTTTTGGTGCTCAAAGTTCAAACCTCGTTGCTATTTCCAAGCTTTCAGAAGTTCAGATTGATAGCCGGGGAAACTCGTTGCAACTGACAGCCGACAGCCATGAATTGATTGATCCGGTTGCCAAAACTTTCACTCAGCTCTATGCGGTCCTTAAAGCTGGCAAAAATGTTTTCCCTCAAGATGTTGAAGCGGCGTATAAAATTCTTTGTCAAAATCCAGCCGCGGACCTTGTAAAAATTTTCAGAGACGAACTCTTTTCCGTTTCGCGTAAGAAATCAATTGCTCCGCGCACACTTACTCAAAGAGCCTATTTTTCCGCAATACGAGAAAATGATATGGTTTTTTCCATCGGCCCAGCTGGCACAGGTAAAACTTATCTGGCTGTTGCGATGGCTGTGTATGCCTTAACTCGTAAAGAGGTTAAGAAGATAATTCTAACCAGGCCTGCTGTTGAGGCTGGCGAGAAACTCGGATTTCTGCCCGGTGATATGGTTGATAAAGTCGATCCTTACATGCGCCCTCTTTACGATGCTCTTTATGATATGCTCGACGTTCCAAAAGTTCAGGATATGATCGAAGAGAATATTATTGAAATTGCGCCCTTAGCATTTATGCGTGGCAGAACTCTTAGCAATGCATTTGTTATTCTTGATGAAGCGCAGAACACTACTCCTGAGCAAATGAAAATGTTTATTACGCGTCTAGGACCTGGTTCCAAGGCTGTAATTGCTGGCGATGTAACGCAAATAGATCTTCCCGGCCATGTATCATCTGGCCTAGTCGTTGCCCGCAATGTTCTCCATGATGTTGAAGGAATAAATTTCATAAAATTTGAGGATACTGACGTTGTCAGGCATCCGCTGGTTGCAAGAATTGTTAAGGCTTACGATGCATATGAATGCCAAGGTTGTCATAAATGAGCCTTTCATTAACTTATGAATGCAACCCTGACCCGAATTTCCCTTTAAGCAAGAGAGAGATGCTCCATATGTCAGAGCAGTTGCTAAAGGTGCTTAAGATTGAGGGCTTCGATTATGACCTTAAAATAACTGATGACTCAGCAATTGCAGAAGTTAATCAGGAATTTTTAGGGTGCGTTGGGCCTACCAATGTTTTGAGTTTTCCGTTTTCAGAAACACCCGATATCGCTGAAAATAAGTATTTAGGCGAAATCGTATTGTCGGTTGATACTTTGGCCCGCGAAACAGTGCTTTATGGTCAGGCTCCTGAAGAACATCTTGTCAGGCTCCTTGCTCATGCGCTACTTCATTTGGCTGGGTATGATCACGGTCAGGAAATGTATTCACTTACGGACACGGCAGTTGAGTCCGTTTCTCCACTTTTCCGACATCGAATAGTGGGTTGGCACTAGGATTTATGCCAGCCCGTTTCAGACATGTTACTGGATTTATATTCTGGTAATGCTGTTTTTGTGTTTTTTTAGATATTTTTAATGCTATTCACTTAAATTTCACCATAAATTTTAGTTTACAATAGCAGGGCTTATAAGCAATGATTTCACGTTCTTGTTTTAAGAGCTTCTAAACATACTATTTTGGAGTTTAATAATGATCAGGCATCTGCTTAAAATTAATGATGTTCCGCGTTCAGAACTTGGTCAGCTCTTGCTTAGGGCAAAAGAGCTAAAAGACAATAAAATCAGAAATAATGTTCTTGAAGGTAAGACTGTTGTTATGGTTTTTGAAAAAGCTTCAACAAGAACGAGAGTCTCTTTTGACGTTGCTATTGAGCAGCTTGGTGGTCATTCCATTTTCATGACACCTGCTGAATCTCAGCTCGGAAGAAGTGAACCTCTTGAAGATACTGCTAAGGTTTTATCCCGCTATGCTGATGCGTTAGTTGTAAGGACTTTCGGACAGCAGAAATTGCGCGTACTTGCAGAAAATTCCTCTGTTCCTGTAATTAACGCTCTCACCGACAGGTATCATCCATGTCAGGTTTTGAGCGATATGTTGACTATTTACGAAAGAACCCCTGATCTTGAAAATCTTCATGTTACATGGATTGGCGATGGTAATAATATGGCGCATTCATGGATTAATGCTGCTATATACTTCCCAATTTATCTTACATTGTCTTTCCCAGAAGGGTATGAGCCTGATTCTGATGTTATCGGACGTGCACTTGCTATGGGCGCTAAGATCAACATGAGCTATGATCCAATTGAAGCGGTCAAAGGTGCTCGTTACGTTAATACTGATGTATTTGCCTCAATGGGGCAGGAAGAAGAGCAGACTGAGCGCGAAAAAGCTTTTGCTCCATACCAGGTTAACGAGGAGCTTCTTGCTCATGCTCATCCTGATTGTAAAGTTATGCACTGCTTGCCTGCTCATAGAGGTGAGGAAGTTACGGCTGATGTACTTGACGGGCCAAGATCTATTATATTTGATCAGGCTGAAAACAGACTGCATATGCAGAAAGCTATTCTTGAATGGGCTGTTAACGGTATAGAAGTAGACCTTGATGCTGTTGAAAAGCTTATGGGGCCGGTTACTGTTATTCCAAATGTTCATGCAGTAGAATAATATTCGAAGGAAATAATAATGAGTAAAGTAGACAAAGTAGTATTGGCATATTCAGGGGGTCTTGATACCTCCGTTATATTGAAATGGATCAAGCAGGAGTATGACTGCGAAGTTATTACTCTTACCGCTGACCTCGGTCAGGGTGAAGAACTTGATGGTATTGAAGAAAAAGCTCTTGCAACTGGTGCTAGTAAGGCATTCGTTGAAGATTTACGCGAAGAATTTGCGCGCGATTTTATTTTTCCATGTTTTCGTGCAGGCGCAATTTACGAAGGTCGTTACCTCCTTGGAACTGCCATTGCGCGTCCTTTGATTGCTAAAAGAATGGTCGAAATTGCCGAGAGTGAAGGCGCTCAGGCTGTTGCACATGGTGCAACAGGTAAAGGTAATGATCAGGTCCGTTTTGAGCTTGGCGCAATGGGAATGAATCCTAGACTTAAAAACATTGCCCCTTGGCGTGAATGGGATCTTAAGTCCCGTACTGACCTTATGGCTTTTGCTAAAGATAATGGTATTGATATCCCGGTTACGCGCCGTAAACCATGGTCAATGGACGCTAACCTGCTTCACGTAAGTTTTGAAGGTTCCGAGCTTGAAGATCCGTGGAATGCTCCTTCTCCTGAATCATACAGGTACTGCACTCCTATTGAAAAAGCTCCTAATGAGCCTGAAGTTATCACCATTGATTTCGAGCGCGGAGATCCTGTTGCAATCAACGGTGTTAGCCATTCTCCCGCAGCATTAATTGAAAAACTTAATGTACTCGGTGGAAGGCACGGTATTGGTAGAGTTGATATGGTTGAGAACAGATTTGTCGGAATGAAATCTCGCGGAGTATACGAAACTCCCGGCGGAACAATCATTCACGTTGCACATCGCGACCTTGAAGGTCTTTGCATGGACCGTGAAGTTATGCATCTCAGAGACAGCCTCATTCCTAAATATGCTGAAATGGTATACAACGGATACTGGTATGCTCCAGAGCGCATAGCTCTTCAGGCTATGATTGATAAAACTCAGGAGAAAATTACTGGAACAGTTAGAGTTAAACTCTACAAAGGTAATGTTATTCCCGAAGGGCGTAAGTCTCCTTACTCTCTCTATCGTGCTGATCTTGCTACTTTTGAAGAAGATGACGTTTACGATCAGAAAGATGCAGAAGGGTTCATTAAGCTCATTGGTCTTAGACTGAAAGGTAAAACTGCTGAGTCTGGATCCAATTGGCTTTCAGATGGCGACAGCTGCGATAAATAGTTAAATTATATGGCTCAGGTGGGTAATAACCTGTCTGAGCCTTTTGATCCTGCCCATATTGATCATTTTCAATCCTACGGACTGAGACTTTGATTTAAGGTGGGTTTTTTGTTTTGGTGTTATTTAAAGTTAAAAGAAACATAGACATTACGAGGTATTGAACATGGCTGAAATTAAATTATGGGGCGGAAGATTTGCTCAAAAAACTGCTGCGTCAGTAGAAGAATACACGCAGTCTGTCAGCTATGATAAAAACCTGTACCGAGAAGATATTGAAGGTTCAAAAGCGCATGCTGAGGTGTTAGCAGAACAGGGCGTTCTCACTGCTGATGAAGCTAAGACGTTGGTCGAAGGCCTTGATACTGTTCTCGCTGAAATCGAGTCTGGCAAATTTGAGTGGAAAAAAGAGATGGAAGATCTCCACATGAATATCGAAAGCAGGCTTACTGAAATTGTCGGCGCAGTTGGTGGCAAGCTCCACACTGGTCGTAGCCGTAATGATCAGGTTGCCCTCGGTTTTCGTTTATATGTCGTGCGCAGTCTCGAAGCATGGAAAGACGTGCTTGAAAAACTTATTTCCGTATTCACCGCAAAGGCTGAAGGTCATCTAGACGTTTTACTTCCGGGGTATACACACCTACAGCCGGCTCAGCCTGTAAGTCTGGCTCATCACATGCTCGCATATGCTTGGATGTTTAAAAGAGATCACGAGCGCGTTTGTGATTGTATTAAGCGTGTTAATGTAAGTCCGCTTGGCGCGGCGGCACTTGCTGGAACAACTTATCCTCTGAACCCTTCTTCTGTGGCTGAAAAGCTTGGTATGGATGGAACTTTCCGCAATAGTCTTGATGCTGTTTCGGACCGTGATTTCGTCATGGAATCATTGTTCACAGGATCCTTGATTATGACTCACCTAAGTAGAATTTGTGAAGAGCTTATCATTTGGGCGAACCCTTGTTTCGGCTTCATTAAGCTCCCTGATGCCTACTCTACAGGCTCATCAATCATGCCTCAGAAAAAGAATCCTGACGTATGTGAGCTTATGCGCGGTAAAACGGGCAGAGTATTCGGTGATTTGATTTCAATGCTCACAACTGTGAAGGGTCTTCCGCTCGCATACAATAGAGATATGCAGGAAGATAAAGAGCCATTTTTTGATACTGATAAAACTGTCTACGCATCAGTTTCCATCATGGCAGATATGATGGAAGTTATGGGTTTTAATGCCGAGAACATGGAAAGTGCTTTGAAAAAAGGATTCTTGAATGCGACTGAACTTGCTGACTATTTAGTCGGTAAAGGCATTCCGTTCCGCGAAGCTCACCACATTACTGGATCGGCTGTTGCTCATGCAGAAACAGCAGGCAAAGGGCTTGAGGACATGACGATTGATGAGCTTAAGTCTTTTTCAGATAAAATTGATGAAGATGTCTTCGAGATTCTTTCTTATGAAGCCGCGGTAAGACGTAGAGTTTCTCCCGGTGGAACCGGACCTGAATCTGTTAAGTCACAGATTGCTGAATTAAAAGGTTGGCTAAAGAAATAAGCCAGTTTGTTTATAATTCGGTTTTAATACGTTATAAAAAAGCTCCATTTAATTTGAATGGAGCTTTTTTATTTTTTATTCTCGAAGTCTTCTATGGCTTTGAAATCGGCTATATCTATCTTTTGAATGTGGGATATGAGCCAATTTTCCATAAATTTAAGTATCTTATTGGTTTCTTTTGGGTTGTCCAGTAAGCAAACGCTATTAAATTGCTCAATTTTGTCGGAAAAAGCTTGATGTTGGTTTAGGTGTTTCGAAAAATCAATGGATGGGTATTGGCTGAATATCTTTTCTTCAGTTTCAAAATGGTAGATACTATAAAGATATAATTCAGAAATAATATCAGCAATTTGACTGTTTTCATGGTCAGCAATTTGTGAATTAAATTTTTCCAGAAGTCTAAAGAAACCTTGATGCTGTTTGTCTATTTCATCGCATCCAGTATATAAAAAAGATCTTTTAGTACATTTTGAGTCCATTTTTTTGCTCCTTCTTTTATCATGCAAAAAAAAGGCTAAGGGAGCGCCTCTTCGCGATTTATATTACTGATTATTGGGCGTATTGGGAAGCTAATATTTGTATTTTATTGATAGTTCAGAGGAGTGTCCGAAAGGGGGGAGTGAGATAGGAATGGCGGAAGTGTATAGGAGTCGAACCTACCGACGAGGGTTAGCCCGTCCACTGGATTTGAAGTCCAGGCGCCACACCGGTGACGAAACACTTCCGTTCTCAAGGAAAATCAGCTACCAATTTTATGAAATAAGGGCAAGCATTAATAATCTTTCTTATTCCCCTTGCCTTTTCTAGAATTAGACTTATTAATACTGATTGAAGCTAAACAAAGAACTGATTTTAGTCCGTATACCTTAGGTTTGCGTGTTGCAGACATGGGCCGGATAAATATGAAGGAGATGAAATTTGAACAGTTTTGCCAAGAACCTCTTGGTCTGGGTAACCATCATGTTGGTGATGATTGTTTTGTTCAATCTTTTCAACCAACCTGCCGCTCCCAAGCAAAAGGTTTCCTATACAGACTTTCTAATGAAAGTTGATAGCGGAGAGGTCATACAAGTCAAGATTCAGGGACAAAAAATCAGTGGAGTTATGGTTGGCGATAAACGTTTCGTTACCTATAGTCCCAATGATCCGAATCTTGTTCCGAATTTAATTAAGAATAAAATTGAAGTAATAGCAGAACCGGCTGAAGATTCTCCTTGGTATATGACTCTGTTTATATCATGGTTTCCTATGCTGCTTCTTGTTGGGGTATGGATCTTTTTCATGCGTCAAATGCAAGGCGGCGGCGGTGGCGGAGGACGTGGCGGGGCCATGTCTTTCGGTAGGTCTAAAGCTCGTATGCTTAATGAAGAAAGCGCTAAGGTAACATTTCAGGATGTTGCCGGAGTTGATGAAGCGAAAGAAGAGCTTGTTGAAATCGTCCAGTTTTTAAGTGAGCCTAAGAAATTTACCCGTCTTGGCGGTCGTATCCCTAAAGGGGTTCTTCTTGTCGGATCACCGGGTACTGGTAAAACTTTGCTTGCACGAGCAGTAGCCGGTGAAGCTGGCGTACCTTTTTTCTCAATTTCTGGTTCGGATTTTGTTGAAATGTTCGTTGGTGTCGGTGCTTCCCGTGTTCGTGATCTTTTTGCTCAGGGTAAAAAGAATGCTCCTTGTTTGATCTTTATTGATGAAATTGATGCAGTAGGACGTCAGCGTGGCGCCGGTCTCGGCGGTGGGCATGATGAACGCGAACAGACACTTAACCAGCTTCTCGTTGAGATGGATGGATTTGAGTCTAACGAAGGCGTTATCCTTATTGCTGCTACGAACAGGCCTGATGTTCTTGATCCAGCTCTACTGAGACCTGGTCGTTTTGATAGACAGGTTGTTGTTCCTACTCCTGATGTTAGGGGTAGAGCTCATATCCTTAAAGTTCATACACGCAAAACACCTTTGGCAGATGATCTTGATCTTGATGTCATTGCTCGCGGAACACCTGGATTTTCTGGTGCGGATCTTGAGAACCTCGTCAATGAGGCGGCTCTTTACGCAGCTAAGAATAATCAGGACTACGTGAAAATGGTGGATTTCGAAGAAGCCAAAGATAAAGTACTTATGGGTAGAGAACGTCGTAGTCTTATTCTTAATGACAAAGAAAAAGAAACCACAGCGTATCACGAAGCAGGGCACGCTCTTGCAGCTAAGCTTCTTGAAGATACTGATCCAATCCATAAGGTAACGATTATTCCTCGTGGTAGAGCTCTTGGTGTAACCCAGCAGCTCCCTGTTGATGATCGTCATAACTATTCTAAAAGATACCTTGAAGATACACTTGTGATGCTTCTTGGTGGTCGTGTTGCAGAGGAAATAATCCTTGATCAGATGACTACCGGAGCCAGCAACGATATTGAGCGCGCTACTAAGATGGCTCGCAGCATGGTTTGTCAGTGGGGTATGAGTGAAAAACTCGGACCTATGACTTTCGGTGAAACCAATGATCAGGTCTTCCTAGGTAAGGAATTCGGTCACGGTAAAGACTTTAGTGAAGATACTGCGCGTCTTATTGATTCTGAAATTAGAAGAATTATCGACACAGCTCTTGAAAAAGCTAAAATGTTGCTTACCGAAAACAAAGATCATCTCCACAAGATTGCCGCTGCATTACTTGAGCGCGAAACTATCTCTGGAGATGAAATTGATACGCTAATGAACGGTGGAGTGTTACCTCCGCTGGAAAATCTGGCTAATTCCGCAACCCCTTCAAATGCTGCTAAGGCTTATGAGTCTACAGCAAAAGCTGGATACACTCCGGTTGAAGAGAAGGATGAAGCCACTGCTGAAGTTGATTCAAACGAAAGCAATGAGTTTTCTTTTGAAGAATCACCTGAAGATTCAGCTGATAAATCTAGCAAAGAGTCCGAAACAAAGTCTGAGGAAGTTAAGTCTTCTGATGATAAAAAGAGCTCCGACTAGCTGGAATAGTTAAATGAAGCGGACCTACACATGGACCATTAAGGGGGGAAGGGTTTTAACCCCTTCCCCTTTTTTTATTGCCGGAATAGTAAATGTAACTCCTGATTCTTTTTATGATGGTGGAGTTAACTATTCCCCTGAGCATGCCATTGCCAATGGCAGAATGCTGGCGTCGCAGGGCGCGGATATACTTGATGTCGGCGGTGAAAGTACAAGGCCATTCGCGGACAAGGTATCTGTAGCTGATGAAATCAGCCGCGTAATACCGGTTATTCGAGAACTTGCCAGGGATCATGTTGTATCTGTTGATACCGTTAAGCATGAGGTAGCCCTTGCTGCCCTTGAGGCTGGAGCTTCTATTATTAATGATGTTTCAGCTTTCAGTGCTGATCCTGCCCTTCTCGAAGTGGTGGCAGACGTTAAGCCTGGGTATGTTTTGATGCATAGTCAGGGTAGTCCTGAAAAAATGCAAATTGCACCACATTATAATAATGTAATTGAAGAAATTTCTGTTTTTTTTAAAAAAAGTCTTGAAAAACTCTTAAAAGCTGGATTACCCGAAAAAAACATAGTAATTGATCCAGGCATAGGGTTTGGAAAAACTCTTGAACACAATATTGAGATTCTAAAAAATATTGATGTGCTGATGGAATTAGGTTTTCCCGTTTACATGGGGCTTTCAAATAAGTCATTATGGGGCAAGCTTTTAGGGCTTGAGCCGCAGGATCGTCAAAACGCAACCCAGGCCGCAACAGCGGTTCTTGCCGCGCGCGGAGTTTCGATTCATAGAGTTCACGAGGTGGGTCTGACTGCTCAGACCTTGAGGATTGTGAAGGAGCTTACCAAGGATATTTAATGTTTGAATTATTAGGATTTCAAATTTCCTGGAAGGAACTGCTCGATATCGGCCTTGTCGGTGTCGTCTATTTTTACGTAATTCTGCTTGTACGGGGAACTCGTGCTGCGGCTATTATTTGGGGTTTGTTTGTTATCCTTTTTGTTTATTACACCTCGGATGTCTTCGGTTTATACACTCTGAACTGGCTCCTTACGAATTTTTTGAGTTCAATTTTTCTTATAATAGTTATTTTATTTCAGCGTGATATCCGAAAAGGTCTTGCTCAAATGGGCGCAGGCCGTTTGTGGCGAAAGAATGACTTTAAAATTGCAGTGATTGATGAGATTTGTTCTGCAATGGATTCAATGGCTCGCCGCAAAATAGGGGCTCTTGTAGTTGTTCAAAAGAATGTTCCACTCGGAGACATTATTGAGAAGGGCGTTGAGATTGATTCTAAAATTACAAAACAGCTTCTTATAAATATTTTTTGGCCGGATACACCGCTTCATGACGGGGCTGTGGTGATTAATTCTAATAGAATTGTTGCTGCATCATGTATATTGCCTTTGGCACAGGTCTCGACCAGAAAGAGTGCTATCGGCACAAGGCATAGGGCCGCCCTAGGTATCAGCGAAGAAACAGATGTAATAGCGATTGCAGTTTCAGAGGAACGGGGCACAATTTCTGTTGCGATAGGTGGCAAGCTTACTACAAGCCTAGATATTGTCAGATTAAAACGTGTTCTAAAGAACACTTTGAGCTAACACTATGGTAGATAAACACTGGAAAATAGCGCTACTGGCGATTACAATGGCCATTTTGACATGGTATCTGGTTACAGGCCGGGATCTTGTTGAAACATGGGTTGAATTTCCTTTGGAAATTGTTAATCCGCCTCAGGGCATGATTATTCGTAGTGGGATGATTACAAATGTTTCTGCCCGTCTTAGAGGCCCTAAAGGACTTATTCGCAATCTTGATACTAAAAAAATGGCTTATTCGCTTGATACTGGACACCTTATTGTAGGCAACAATCCTATTGCTGTTGTTCCCGAGAAGCTCGGTCTTGGCAGCGCTCTGGAAGTTGTTGAAATTAAACCTTCGATTATTAGCCTTGTTGTTGATATGTATGTGAAGAAAACGGTCAGAGTTATCCCAACATGGAAGGGGGCTCTGAACAAAGACTATACTATTGAAAGGAAATCCTGTGAGCCTACGGAAGTTGTTCTTCGCGGTCCGGCTTCAATACTTAAAAAAGTTGCGCAAGTTCGTACGCAGGATATAATGCTTGATACTGATTCTCCTGAACTTTGGAAGGGGTTGATTCCATTGAATCTTCCTGAAGAAGTAGAATCTAATCCGGGAATGGTTACCGTTTCGCTTGATTTTAAGGTAAGAAAGGCGAAGATGTGGGTAAAAGTTCCCTTGTATATTCTGGGTCCTGAAGAAATTGATTTTACGGCCAGTCAGAATTTTGTGAGACTTTACGTTGAAGGTCCTAAACCCTTCTTCCGTAAAAATGATTTTAGAAATGAAATTACTGCTTCTATAGATATTAATGCGACAATACCAAATGGTGAAAACATCGTTAATTATGATGTTAGCGTTCCTTCAGGATGCTCAGTTACTAAAAGGAATCCTGAAGCTATAACTATAACAATATCAAGACAGACTTTAATGGATCAATAGCCCATATTCTGTTTTGGGAGATGCTGGATGAGTACACGTTTATTTGGAACTGATGGCCTGCGTGGTCAAGTTAATATATTTCCGATGACACCTGAGATTGCCTTGAAACTGGGCCTTGCTTGTGGTCATTTTTTTAGAAATGGTAATCAGCGTCCCAAAGTTATAATCGGTAAAGATACAAGACTTTCAGGTTATGTTTTTGAGTCTGCGCTTACAGCAGGGCTCTGTGCTATGGGTATGGACGTTTATCAGGTTGGGCCGATGCCGACTCCTGCAATTTCGTTTCTTACACGAAATATGCGCGCTGATCTTGGCATAGTAATCTCTGCTTCTCATAATCCTTTTATGGATAATGGCATTAAGCTTTTTGATAAAGATGGTTTTAAACTTCCTGATGGTCTCGAAGATGAAATTGCTGAAATGGTACTCTCTGAGAATCCAAACTGGAATTATCCTCAGTCTGAAAATATTGGTAAGGCAGCTAAAATTGAAGATGCAAGAGGGCGCTATATTGTTTATTTGAAGTACAGCTTTCCTCACAAAATGACGCTTAAAGGCGTTAAGCTTGTACTCGATTGTGCGAACGGTGCAACTTACAGCCTTGGGCATATGTTTGAAGAACTTGGTGCTGAAGTTGTGACCATCGGTAATAAACCTAATGGTCTTAATATCAATGACAAATGTGGCTCACTGTATCCTGAAATTGTTGGACAACGCGTTGTTGAAGAGAACGCGGATATCGGTCTTGCAATTGATGGCGACGGTGACCGTTTGATTGTAGTCGACGAGAAAGGGCAGGTTCTTGATGGTGATCAGCTTATGGCTCTATGCGCTGCTGATCTTATGGAACGTGGCAAGCTTGCTAAAAATATGCTTGTTGCAACCGTTATGAGCAATATGGCTCTTGAAAACTTCATGAAGGAACGTGGCGGAACATTGCTACGGACTAAAGTTGGTGACCGCTATGTTATGGAAGCAATGCGCCGTGAAGGTGCTGTCCTCGGTGGAGAGCAGTCTGGCCACCTCATATTTAGAGAGTATAGTACTACAGGTGATGGACTGCTTGCGGCCCTACAGTTATTGCGTATACTATGTGTGAAAAACAAGCCGTTATCTGAACTTTCAGGTTTGCTTAAACTGTATCCACAATCGCTTGTAAATGTTCATGTTAAGAGAAAAGTTCCTTTCGAGGAAGTGCCAGCTGTGCAGGAAGCTCTTAAAAAAGTTGAAAAAGCACTTGGCGATAAAGGTAGAGTTTTACTCCGTTATTCAGGCACTGAGTCGGTAGCTAGAGTGATGGTTGAAGCAGAAGACAAGGCTAAGGTTGATCTCTATACTGCTGAACTTGCAGACGTTCTGGAAAAGCATTTAGTTTAAATCATTTGTTCAGCGCAATCATTCGTTGCTGAATATATTCAAGGAGTCTGAACGATGGTCATCAAGAAAGTTATTATTCCTGTTGCTGGTTGGGGCACAAGATCATTGCCTGCTACGAAAAATATACCTAAAGAGATGCTCCCAATCTTTAGAAAACCTGTCATTCAGTATGTTGTTGAAGAAGCAATGACTAGTGGACTAACAGATGTTGTTTTTATTACAAACCAGAATAAAAAAATAATTGAAGATCATTTTGACTATAACTTGTCCCTTGAAGACGTTCTTAAGCGTGCGAATAAACACGAGATATTAGCCGAATGTCGAAGGGTCGCGGAAATGGTTAACATTATCTCCGTCCGTCAGAAAAAGCAGCTCGGATTAGGTCATGCTGTACTTTGTGCCAAAGAAGTCTGTAAAAACGATCCCTTCGCTGTAATGGTTGGAGATGACCTTATGTTTGGCTTGGAGCCGGGTATTAAACAGCTTATCGACGCAGCTCGTACAGAGAATATGGCTGTTGTAGGTGTTATCGAGGTTCCTGAAAATAAGGTTGATCGTTATGGTATTGTTCAGGGTGAAGAATTTGCTCCTGGAATGTACCGAGTCCGCAACTTGGTTGAAAAACCACCAATTGGGCAGGCTCCATCAAGGCTTGCTATTGTTGGACGTTACGTGCTTTTACCTGAAATATTTGATCATCTCGAAAATCTTGAACCAGGCGTAGGCGGAGAAATTCAGCTTACTGACGCTTTACAGTGCCTTGCTCAGGACAATAAACTCCTTGCGGTTAAATTGCGCGGGCAGAGATTTGACGCAGGCGACTGGGTTGAGTACCTTACTGCAAATATTTATTTCGCTCTTCAGGATGAAGAGTTACGTGATGGTTTAGTAAAGAGTTTGAGGGAGCTTTTGTCTTGTTCGTAAAAAAAATACCAGTCTTTTTGTTCATAATGGTCCTTGTTGCGAGTCTGTTTTGGTGCAGATCAGCAAGGGCCTTTTTTCCGTCAGATGAAGCCATTGATGATACAATGTATCAGAAATATGGTGCGTTAACTTCTTATGAAGCTCTTATTACTTTCCCTTCTGAGCCGGGAACATCTCTTAGAATTAAGCGTGGAGATGATCGTTGGCAGCAGACTTTCGTTAGTAATGCCTATGGCAATGGAACTGTTACAGCAAAATCTATCGGACAGTATTTTAAAACGTCTGCTGAGTGCCCGGTCAATGCGGATCTTCCCGTTTCTCCGTTGCAATTTTGGGTTTCAGATGATCCTACTAGTGACTGGAAAAGTCTCGGTATGACTAACTCCACAAGAAGTTACGGCTTCAATGATGGTCTGCCTGTCTTTGTTTTCGGAGCAGAATCTACAGATGATTCCTCTCCTCAAATCAGGCTTGATAATGAAAATTTCGGACCGCTTAAAATTACGCTTGGAGCTGGAAGGTCCATCTCGTTTGGTACTTACACAAAGTTTGCGGGTTTTATGCTTCCACATACAGGCGTAATCGCAGTGGGAGAAGATTCCGCTGAATTTAAAATTGAATGGCTTGGAGTTAGACAAAAAATTGCTCCAGCTGTTTTCTCCGCAGCAGCTCTTAAAAATGAGTCATCATGCGGTATTCCGAGTAGTTCAGTTTTAGAACTGCTTAAGAAATGTCTCCGCATTAAACCTTAGTAAGGCACTACGATGACTACCCTCTGGCAGGCCTGCCTCGCCAGTCCTCCATATTCTATTTATACTTATTCAGCGCCCGCTGACCTTCCGCAATTAGCTGAAGGTCAGCGGGTTCTTGTTCCATTGGGGAAATCTTTCAGGGTTGCTTTTTTAATTGAAATTCAGCCCGTTGCTCCAGAAAATATAGAGTTAAAACCCATCGTATGGCCTCTTGAAAAAGAGCCGTTACTCAATTCAACTCATTTTCAGCTTTACCGGAACATCGCAACGCGGCAGTTGCAACCGCTCGGCAAAGTTTTGGAAAATGTTGTTCCTAAAAGATTTCGCAGCGCAAAGCTGGCTTTCAAAATTGCCGATAGAAATTTCCCGAAAAAAATAAAGGGTGCGGACCTCGCCCGCATGGACTTTGAATCTCGGCTTAATCTCGTCTCCATCTATAATGATGACAGGATGAGCGTCAGTTTGCCTGCGTCCATAGAAAAAGAAGAGTACGTCAGCCTTACTACTGATCCACCTTGGCCCGTTCGGCCTAATGCTGCCCGCCAGTTGCAAGTTCTTGAATATATTTATGAGAACGGCCCGCGTGAGAAAGGTTTCCTTAAAATGATTATGGGAGATTGGACTACCGGGGTTATTAATAAGCTGCAATCTGACTTACTCTTAAAAGTAGGACCTCCGCCAGCGGAAGAGCGTAATCCTGCCGAGAAGTGCAAGGTCTCAACCGATGAATGGGATTTCACGCCTACTGAGCAACAGCAAGCAGCGATTGAAGAGTTAGAAGAGGCTCTTGATAGTGACAAAAGTGAAGTTAAGCTTTTGCACGGAATAACAGGAAGCGGCAAAACTCTTGTTTACATGACCGCGGCGCGTAAGTGTCTTGAGCAGGGGCGTTCCGCTGTAGTTTTAGTGCCCGAAATTGCACTTGCGTATTCTCTATGGAATAGCATCTGTCCTCTTTTTCCCGATACAGATAAATATCTTTACCATGGCTATCAGACTCCGGTGCGCAAAGAAGCTATTTTTCGCGCGGTTGCAACCGCCAAAAAGCCTACGTTAATTATCGGAACACGTTCGGCCTTGTTCTTGCCTGTACAAAATCCAGGACTGTTTATTATTGATGAAGAGCATGACGAGTCATATAAGCAAGAGGAGCGCCTTCCGTATCAGGCCAAAGAGGTCGCATATTTTCTCGCTCAAAAAACAAAAAGTTTGCTCGTATTAGGATCGGCTACGCCTGACTTAAAGACATTTTATGCGGCTCAGCAGGGGGCTTTTAATCTCATTTCAATGGAGAAAAGAGTCGGTAAATCCATGCTTCCAACGGTGAAGATAGTCGATACCAGCACTATTAAAAATCCCGAACAGCCGTTTGCGTCTGAAACAGAAGACCGATTAAAAGAAGTTATTGCGCGCGGTGAGCAAGCTGTAATTATGCTTAATCGTCGCGGTTTTTCACCGCTTATTTATTGCATTGACTGTGAAGAGCCGATCAAGTGCCCGCATTGTAATGTCAGCATGACTTATCATAAGGGGCGTGAGCGTTTAATTTGCCATTATTGCGGCAATGCTCATCATTTCCCTTTGCCTTGCACTATGTGCGGTGGCAATAATCTTCTGCCTCTTGGCGGAGGAACTGAGCGGCTTGAAGAGCAGGTAGCAAAGGCGCTACCACCTGAAACAAAAATTTTGCGCATGGATCGTGACAGCACTCGCAGGCAGGAACGGTTAGAGGAAATTCTTAAAAATTTTGCCAGAGGTGATGCTCAGGTTCTTGTTGGCACTCAAATGTTATCAAAAGGGCACAACTTTCCTGGTGTAACACTTGTTGTTGTTTCAGAGGGTGATTTGGGGCTGAATCTCCCAGATTACCGTTCTGCTGAGCGTACTTTTCAGCTGTTGGTGCAGGTTTCAGGTCGTGCTGGTAGGGGAGAGAAGCCTGGTGAAGTTATCATTCAGACCAGAAATCCTGAGAACCCAATTTGGAGTTCTGTTTCGTCCGCTGATTACAATACATTTTTTGAACGCGAAATTGATAAAAGGCGAAAATTTCGCTATCCGCCATTCACTAAACTCGCGCTTATTAGAATAAGTTATCCTCTTAATTGGGGTGGCGGTGATCTGTGTCCCACATTTTTTGATAAGATCCGTGAGAGTGCTACGAAGGCGGGACTTATGGCGATGGGGCCAGTGCCAGCTCCGATGTCTCAGCTTAGAGGGCGCAAAAGATTTAACTGTCTTGTGAAGTCTGATGATTGGATAAAAACGCGTGATTTATATGCTGAAGCAATGAGACTGAGTCCCGATAAGAAAAATATTAGAATAACGCTCGATCTTGATCCGGTTAACATGCTTTAGGCGTGAGCGGGCTATGTCTTATTAAGCTTAGTCTTCTGAAATGGGGTTCCCTGAGGCAATCGCTAATCGTCTTGCTCAATAGCTTCATCTTCGGCGATTCCCGGTAAGTCTTTAAAAAACGAAGCGATGCCGGATTGATGCAGGAGCGTGAGCACTTCTGGAGAAATATTTTTAATGGACACTTTTTTGCCAGAGTGCAAACAGATTCTATTTAGGTAAAATATTGCTTCCAAACCTTTGATGGATATGGCTGTTGTTTTAGACAAATCAAGCTCTATATCCATGTTCTGCTGCAACATCTTTTTTCCCATTCGCCCAAGCTCGGGTATTATAGCTGAGCTTAGAACTCCTGAGACTTTAATTATCGCATACTCCTTTTTGTCATCATAACTGATGGAGCTTGGAACTGTAATGGAGCACGATTCTTTTATATGTTGCAGGAAAAGTGTTTCCTGACGCATTAAAAGTAGCGGTGAAAGGATGTTCGAAATTTTATCTTTTAATTTACATTTTACTGCATCGCTTGGTGTGCAGATAAGCAAACAATTGGGCATGTTCTTGTAAATTTCAGGAACATATTTCCTGAGATCATTTGGTGAAGCTGAAATTAAAATAATATCGGGGTTTAAATTCGCTGCGGCGGAAACTATTGAATCCTTTTGTTTTTCATCTAATTCTCCCGAAATTTTGAAATTCGTAAATAGATCTAATGAACGCGGGACATAGCCATCTGCCACTAGAATATCTGTTTTTAGAGATGTTGCGGAAACATGGAGAAGGCTATGGCCATAATGCGCGCATATGGTGGCAATTTGTTCAGGAAATTCAAAATATTCCATGGGCATTTTAATGTTCTGGCCGTGTTTGCGGGCCATGTCTGTCAGTGTAGAGTCTGTGGCTAAAAAAATATCAGTATCATCTAATCTGTTTAATGGATTTCTTCCATATTCTAGTAGCCACGGCGCAGACACCGCAAAAATAAATTTTTTGCGTCTGGATTCTACAAGTTCGCCGACAGCGACAAGTAGTTCGTGAAAATCCAGACTGTCAAACGGAATGCCGAAAGCAATCTTGATCTGGCGTGATTCAATAAAATTATCCACTATACATCCTCGTTTTGTGCTGAAATAGAGCAGTAAACGGCTATTTGTCCCAATTTATTCCCTTATCCCACGTGACATTGTCCTTCACTTTCTTTTGGTTGCGCAGAAGAATATAAACGGCGCCTGCGCCGCCATCTTTGGGCTGAGCGGTACAAAATGCCAGCACAACACGGCGGAAAGGGTCACGAGTCAGCCAGCTCTGCATTTCACGTTTGAGAACAGACTGTCCGCCTGGCGAATTTTTACCTTTTCCGGTTACAGCAAGTATGCATCTACACCCGTGAAGGTAGGATTCGCGTATGAAAAACGTTAGATTGTCAAATGCCTGATCCGAAGTCATTCCATGAAGATCAATGCGCGATTCGTTGCTATAAGAGCCAGCTTTAAGCTTCTGGAAAATCTTTGTATCAATCCCGCAGACATGACCAAACATGAACTCCTCGGAGTAATCGAGTTCAAATTCAACCCTGCCATCAACGAAATTGCTCTTATATGCGTTGCCATTCTCATCAGTGCAATGGGTTGGCGTAGCGGGCTTAGTTCGCTCAACCTGCACTGTAGAGCTTTCCATGCGTTCAACACCAGACATGGCATTCATGAACGCCATCTCTTCAGCAATTGGAACTTCTTCGGGATCTGATTCCGCCGTAACTTCAGGTTTCTTTTTTAGGGCGTCTAAAACCTTTTGTACAGATTTAGGCATTTTAGGGTCGCCGGTTATTTCTTTTTTTTCATCTTTGAACTTTAATGCCTTTAGATCAGCAAGAGTCTTAACTTTATTTTTTGCCATATTTATTCTCCTAAAAGTGAAGACTTAAATTAGTCATATTTCTTTCTTAAGTAAATCTTTCTATGAGTAAAAATTGAGTTTTTGTTTTTAATTCCTTGACTTTTTTGGGGTCATGCTCATTTTTAATACTGTGTTAAAAATGTTTGAGAAATTTACCTAGCAACTAGGATGGTTCATTTAGGCTTACCACGAATGGAATTCTATACTTTTTTGGTATTTTAATAAATTTCCTAAATATAAGTCTTCGGGATTATTGGTTGCGATTGATAAATAATTTTTATTCTGGACTTGAAAAGCTTATTTTATTAGCTCTTGGAACGAACTTAATCAGATAAATTGAAAATGTATGACATTTCGTTTGTAATAGTGAGGGAACTCAATGCTTAAGATAGAAGACTTGCACGTCAGTATTGGCGACAAGGAGGTCATCAAAGGCCTCAACCTACATATAAAAGAAGGCGAAACCTTTATTCTTTTCGGGCCTAACGGCTCCGGTAAGACCTCTTTGCTCATGACTCTTATGGGGTTCAGCAATTACACGGTAACTAAAGGTAAAATTACATTTAAGGGCGAAGATATTACCTACGCTCCTATATATGAACGTGCCCGCCTCGGTGTCGGCATGTCTTTCCAGCGCCCTCCAACCATCCACGGACTCAAAACTAGGCATTTAGTAGAAATGTGTGGAAATGGTTCTAAAGTTGATGTTGAACGGCTTGCTAAGAAAGTTAATATGGAAACCTTTCTTGATCGCGATATCAATTCCGGTTTTTCCGGAGGTGAAATTAAACGGTCCGAGCTACTTCAATTGATGGCTCAAAATCCGGGTATGGTTCTTTTTGATGAACCTGAATCCGGTGTCGATCTCGAAAACATGCACCTTATCGGTGAGATGGTTCGCACACTTCTAGATGGGGAAATTCGCCCGAATCTAGATCTCAGCATGAAAGAGCAGAAGGAAATGGGCTCTAGTACATGTGGGCTTATTATCACGCATACAGGGCATATTCTCGACTACATTAACGCTGACCGTGGACAGGTTCTTTACAACGGACATCTCTGCTGTGAAGCCAGACCGCGTGACATTCTGGAGCATATTCGCAAATATGGGTACCAAGAATGCGTTAAGTGCTTGAAGTAGAAGCATAAACTCCACGGAGAAATATTATGAAAAAAGTCGATCTCAATTTATATAAATTTGATGGCCTCGAACACGATGCTGTAGCTGATTTAACTACCCTTAATGCGGAAGATAAAGAACAGTTGCTTATGGCTGGTGTTGACGTTGATAGCGAAGAAACCAGCGGAACTTTTTTGCAGGTAGACCATTCTAACGTTCATTGTGGTTCAACCAACAAAGACGTTGAAGTTATGGATATCAAAAAGGCTCTTGAAAAATATGACGGCCTTCCTGATTATTATTTCAAACTTGTTGATAAAGATAAGGATGAGTTCACAAAGTCTGCCGCTGAAAATCTTCACGGTGGTTATTTTGTGCGCACGAAAAAAGGGGCAAAGATTAAAGCTCCTGTGCAGTCCTGTCTTTTCCTTAAAGCTGAGCAGTCAGGCCAGAATATTCACAACATCGTTGTTGTTGAAGAAGATTCTGAATTACAGATTATCACAGGTTGTGCAGCTTCACATGGTAAGTTCACCGGGGCTCATTTCGGTATTTCTGAAATTTACATCAAGAAGGGCGGGAAACTGACCTTCACAATGGTTCATAATTGGGGCGAAAACGTTACCGTTCGTCCTAGAACTGTCGGAGTTGTTGAAGAAGGCGGAGTCCTTTTAAATAACTACGTACTGCTCAAAAAGGTTAAAGATGTTCAATCTTACCCGACCATTTTCCTAAATGGCGAGGGCGCTGTTGCTCGCTTTAACTCTGTTTTGGTTGCACCTGAAGGTTCCCATATTGATACAGGAACCCGTATTATTATGAATGCACCGAATACTCGCGGTGAGATTATTTCCCGTACTATCACCACTGGTGGAACAATTATTTCCCGTGGTCACATTCAGGGTAATTACGCTCCAGCGCGCGGACATCTTGAGTGTCAGGGACTACTTCTCGGCGGCGGGATCATTCATGCGATTCCTGAACTTGAAGCTACTGTTGAAGGCGTAGAGCTTTCCCACGAAGCTGCTGTTGGTAAGATTGCTCAGGAAGAGATTGAATACCTTATGGCTCGCGGAATGGATGAAGAAGAAGCTACTTCTACTATTGTACGCGGGTTCCTTAACGTTGACGATATGGGACTTCCTAAAAAGCTCCAGATTGAAATTGATAAGCAGATTGCAGAACTTGATTCAAGCGATGCTATGTAATTGTCTGTGAATATAGTGATTATTAAAGTGCCTTTCCTTATGGGGAGGCATTTTTTTTGTGTATTGAATTATTAATCGTAGAAATCAGCAGGGTTGAAAATGCCTGGATATAAAGTTCATATATGTGGATCAATTGTAGCCGGATTACTGGTGCTTTTGATGCTTGTGAATGTTGGTCTGTATATTATTGAGCCACAACAGCTTACAATTTTGATTGTGCTGTGTATTCTGGGCGCACTTTTTCCTGATATTGATACGGATTCTAAGGGCAAAAGGCTTTATTATTCAGGAATGTTGATTCTTTCTCTGGCACTTATTTACTTCAAAGAGTTTCAGTGGGCGGCGTATTTGGGCGTTTTAGCAATGCTTCCGGGAGTAACTGCTCATCGCGGTTGGACTCACACATGGTGGGCAATGCTACTTGTTCCTATGCCCATGTTGCTATTACCGTACTATGTTTACGGGCAGCCTTTCCCTACTTTACTTCCATATTATGTGGCTTTTGTGACAGGATATTTCTCTCATTTATTGCTGGATAAAGAATTTTAGCGGAGGTTATTCTTCAATTACGTCGATCAATTTTCCTAAAACAAGTGGCGTATTAAATTTATTTAGCACTCTTTCTCTACCGAATTTACCCATTTTTGTGCGTAACTTTTCGTCGCGAATGAGCATTTCAAGGGCTGCGGCAAGAGACTTTACATCACGTGGCGGCACCAAAAGACCTGTCTTGTTATTGTTAACAACCTCAGGATTTGAGCTGATTTCGAAACCGACAACGGGCTTTTCAAGGGTCATTGCCTCAACTAGCGCGTATCCAAACCCTTCCCATAATGATGGCAGACAGAAGATGTCCTGCGATGCATGAAATGACTTCATGTCATCGACAAAGCCAACAAACTTCACGACATCAGATACGTCCAGCTTATCGGCGTAGTCCTTAAGATCTTCTTCCATTTCACCTTTGCCAGCTATTAAAATGCGAAAGTTAAGATCTTTCTTTTTTAATATTTCGGCAGCTTCAATAAGAAAATTTTGTCCCTTCTGAGGGGTCAGTCTTGCTGCATTTCCGATGATAATTTCATCATCTTCTTTATCATAAAGTGGCGAAGATTCCTGCTTGTCGTATTCCGCAACATCGAATCCGTTGTATATTTGTCTGATCTTAGATTCATGAATAAGGTCCGGGTTATTTGCGAGAACAGTACGTTTTGTTTCAAGAGAATTCACTATTAATCGGTCAACTATCGTTGAAAATATGAATCTATTCAGTAGTGAATCATTAACTGGAACGGCAATTCCACGGCGATAAATTACCTTGGAAACACCTGCTAACTTAGCCGCCATTCCTCCACTTTTTACATCAGAGGGCAGCGCTGTAACGATAGTTTTAATTTTATTTTCCTTAAAAAAGGATCTAAGCCGCAACATTGTTGCGGGATTAAGAAAGGAAAGATTGCCGATTGATTCGCTGTGAAGGGTGATTCCAGGCTCGTTTATCAAACGGTTTTTGAGCTCTGATTCATGGTTTGTCACCACAAAAACATTATAACCTTTGTCCCGAAGGAGCAGGGAAAAATGGTGATTCCACTTTTCCCCGCCACCCCAGGCTTTATTACTATTAAAAAAACAAACGTTTTTATTCACTATATTTTTATTCCGAGAGCGTCCGCTGTGAGCTGTGCAATTGATTCAAGACTTGGACAGACTGTGAAGCCTGCTGAACGCATTTTTTCCAGCTTGCCTTGAACTCCGGTTCCTTCCTGTAAAATAGCACCGGCATGTCCGAGACGTTTCCCGGGAGGCGCGGTCTGCCCAGCAATAAAGGAAAGTACGGGTTTGTCAAATCCTGTTTCAATTACGTAGTCAGCTAAATCCTGCTCTGCGGTTCCGCCAATTTCACCTAAAACCATGACAGCCTTGGTCTCATCATGATTGCGAAGCATTTCAAACATATCCGCAAATGTGGTTCCTATGTAGGAATCTCCGCCGATACCTACGCTTAATGATTGGCCGATACCAACCTGATTTAAGCGATCAGCAACTTCATATGTCAGGGTCCCGCTACGTGAAAGAACAGCGACAGGACCGGGTGAGAATGGAGTGGTTGGTAAAATTCCTATTTTTGTCTGCCCTGGCACAATCAGGCCGGGAGTATTAGGTCCGACTACTCTGGTTTTACCACCCTTGATCTGTTCAAGAACATTCAGCATAGAACTCTGAACGATTCCTTCGGTTATACATACAACCCAAGGGATTTCGCAGGATGCGGCTTCTAGTATCGCGTCAGTTGCCAGCTTTGGCGGAACAAAAATTATGGATGCGCCAATTTCGTGGTGAAGCTGTGCTTCCTTAATGCTGTTGTATACAGGTACGCCCAAGACTTCCTGACCGCCTTTAAATGGGGTAACGCCGGCGACGATGTTACTGCCGTATTCGAGCATTAACGACGTGTGCAAACGTCCTTCTTGCCCAGTTATTCCCTGAACGAGAATAGGTGTGTCCTTATCAATTTCAAAGATGGATGATGATTTGTAACCTACGTCTTGCGGCGTAGAGTCGGGCATTGCTGATATCGGATCTGGAAACTCAATTTTTGGTGTGTTTGCAGGCTCAAGCGTACGAAGTATTTCGATTGCCTCACTCATATTATGAGCGCGGTGCAGTTTATCACTTCCTAGCTCTTTTAGAATATTTAACCCTTCATCTGCGCTGTTTCCTGACATGCGAACAACGATTGGTTTCTCTAGCTCTTTACCGCCAAGAGCAGCAACCAGCGCTTTTGCAACCAGTTCACAGGAAAGAATACCACCGAACAAGTTTATGAAAATCGCTTCGACCTGTTTATCCTTAAAGAGTAACCCTAAGGCTGTTTCGATTCTTTTCTGGTCTGCGGCTCCGCCAAGGTCAAGAAAGTTCGCTGCAGGTAGCCCTGAGAAGTTAAGTGCGTCCATTGAGGCCATAGCAAGGCCTGCACCGTTAGCGATTAATCCTACCCATCCTTTGAGGGATACAAAGCTCATTCCGGCATCGCGCGCAATATTTTCTTCTGCGGTTGAATGCTCAGGCTGATAAAATTTTTCGAAGGCGGGATTGATATCTACGATGTTATCATCCATCTCAATTTTACCGTCTAGGGCAAGGAGTTTGCCGTAACCAGTAAGTGCGAGTGGGTTGATTTCGGCAAGTAGCAAACCGTAATCAATCATTGATTTATAGAGGTTGCTGACAATTCCACTGAAGTCAGCAAAAAGCTCTTTCGCTATTCCGATGTGGAAAAATGCGGCGCGGATCTGGTTCGGTTGTAATCCACCCGGCAGGCTTATTTCTTGAACGAGTAAGTTGTCAGGGCCCATGTTTTCTATTTCAACTCCGCCTTCACGGCCAACGGTCATTATAACTTTTCGGCGCTGACGAGAAAGGGTGAGTGATAGATAAAATTCTTGGCGGATATCAACAGCCGGTTCGGCTCTAATAAAGGGAACTTTGTTACCCTTGATTTCCATAGTTAAAATTTCGCGGGCGATCTTTTCGTAATCTTCACGGGAATTAACTTTTTGGATTCCTCCTGCTTTTCCACGTCCACCAACTGGAACCTGCGCTTTTAGAATCCATGGAAGAGGAAAGTAAGGTTCTAGATTTGGGAGGTCTTTCAGAGTGATTTTAACGCCTGTAGGTACAGGGATCCCGGCAGCTTCCTTAAGAAGTGTCTTGCTAAGATGTTCATTGAGCAGCATATTCCCTCCAGCATGTCTACGGTTATAACTTCATGAGTTAATTGGAATAAAAATCACCTTAAAAGTATATCAGAAAGCAGAAACAAATTAATTATGTATTTCAATCTGCTAAAATATCAACATAATCTCACCAAAACATATTTTTGGTCGGGACTAATGCCAATAGCGTATAATGCAATTATATGGCACTCTCAAGTTTAATTAATGAATTCTATTCTGTTTTTTTTTGCCAAAACGGCATTGATGTATGTATTCTGCTGTCTAAGGTAGTTTAATTATTTTTTTAATGATGTGCTTTTTATTGTGAAATAGCAGTAAAGGATAAACAAATGGCAGCCCTTAAAGATTTATCAAATGCGTTAACCGACGAATTCTTAAATGACATGGCCACTAATTTTTTTGGTGCGAGAAAAGATATTGATGATACCTTAGAATATTTCGAGTCTTTATCTGGTCAGCTTCTTGAGCAAATCGAAGATATTCATAAATCTTGCGCTTTGTTACGGCTCGTTTGCTTTGGCGAGGACGGGTATAATGAGTTCTGTAAATGTGCGGGAATTGATCCCTCTCTTTTTAATATTCCGAGTGGAACTGAACCAACCACTTTCACTGACAAACCATCTTTTTCTATCACAAATAAAGGTGAATACATTAAGTGGGTTAGCCTTGCTTATCATCAGCTTGCGCATAGCGTTGAGAAATATATGCATGGGATTGTTACTTCCAGCAAAGCTGATCAGGGGCGTAAAATAAGATCTTTAAACCGCATTGATTTTTATCTGTTTGCTGAGGATATTAATGCCAAGATCGTTAAAGTTAATACTAATTCTACTCCGTCTGAAGTTCTTAAATTCACGAAATCTCTCGATCCTGTTGCTGTCGCAAAACAAAACATTACTGGGTGTGTTGGGCCTGAATGCGACATAATAGATAACGATATGGCTTTTAAAACGATCAATATTGAAGAGCTTAATTTTCCTGAATTTCCTGATCTCCCTGCTGACGAAAAGATTCCTTCATTTGTCTGTAAATTTTGCTCGAAAATGTATGCGAAGAATAAATCGGAAGTGAAGTCTCTTTTGAAAAAGTTAAATACAAAATCTTAATTTGGAGTATTAAATTGAAAAAAACAATTTTTACACTATTTGCAATAAGTTTGCTGTGTTTCAGTTCATATGCTTTTGCCGAGCAGGCTAAAGAAGTTCCAAATGCTAAATCTAAGCCTGCAGAAGTCGTCAAAGACGTGAAAGAAGCTGTGCAGAAAGATGGAGTTGCTATTGTTGTTGACCATGTCGGAGATGACGAAATTGGCGGCACTTTGGCACTAAAATTAAAGGAGAACTTTAGGAAATCTGTTTTGTTTAAGCTTGCGGATAAGTCTCTAAAATCTATCAGAATAAAGGTGCTATCACGTAGCGAATTTAGTGAACGTCCTGAAATTGGATCGATTTATGCGGTGATTTGGACTTTTGCTGAGAGCGAGGATGTAGTTCCATTTTACCTCAGTGAAAGCATCGGGACTGTGAATTTACGGACTGTTGAAACTACTGCGGCGAAGTTGATGAATGCGACTGATAAAATTGCGGAGCAATATAAGTTTTTGTTTCAATAAGGTAAGCGGGTAGAAGTGGGGAGAGCTTTAACTTAATTCTTTCAGCCGCTGCGCTCTAAGTTCTCTGAGCTTATTACCCGACTTTTTACCTAGATTGCGGTCTTCTTCCGCTAAGTGCACTTTTAGAATTTCTTCTAAGTCAGAGTGCGCTTTTTCCATGGAATCAACGCCTCTATCGGCTTTGCATAGATCTGCCATGTTTTCTACCAATCCTTGTGAATTAAGTTTCATCAACAGATCTACTTTTGTTCCGGGGCGCAGAATGGTGTAATTGCCACCATCCATGTGAAGCTCTGGAGCTAGTTCTCCAGCTTTGATATATTTGTTCGGGAGTAGCAGTCTGCTACCTAGTTCTTTCGCAGGTAGTACCCCTTTTTTGTCGTGCCCTCGATGCGAGGGTAAATACTTCTCAGATGTTAAGACTTTGCCTAGATCGTGGCACATTGCCATCCAACTGGTTATCGGATTTCCTGCCACTTTATCCATCACCTCAGCTATATGACCGAGGATAGATTTGTCATGATATTTTGTTGGTCCAGCAGGAATTTGATCGGAGTTTGCAAGCTCTTTGAACCACGGCAGAAGGCAATCCGCTTCATTTAGTATTCTTATAAAATTCCCCGGTTTAGCGCTTTTCATGGCTTTGATAAGTTCTACGCCGACTCTGTCAGGAGCTATATTTTCCAGTAATCCTTGTTTTCCTGCTTCCCGCATTCCTTTGATGAGGGATGGATGAGCCTTGAAGTCAGGAAATCTGGCAAGGAAGGTTGCCGCTCTGAAAACACGCAGTGGGTCAACTTTAAATGTGTCTGCGAAGGCGGGGCGCAAGGTTTTGGATGCGTAATCTTCAAGTCCCTTAGGGTGTACGTAAAGTTCGCCATCCTGATCCAGACCGAAACAATTTATAGTAAAATCTCTGGCCGCAAGATCAAGATCGATGGTGTCTTCGGTGCTGGTTCCTGTAACTCTTGGAAACGAAAATTCAAGTCCGTTCTGGAAGAATACTTCATATGATTTGCCCACAGGCTTTGCTCTCGGGAATGCTTTCTGGAAGTCTGCTACGGTTCCTTTGGCAACTAAGAAATCAAAATCATTCGGCTGTCTGCCCAGAATCAGATCTCTGACTGAGCCTCCGACCGCTAAAATGGATATCATGTTACTGGCGTTAATCATTGTATACGGCTCTATTTTTTAGTTAATAATATATTAAGAACTCTTGCCAAAATCACTGTAGATGGTATCTTATTGTTAATGAAAAACAAAATCTTAATATTTATATTGCTTGTGGTTGGGATTGTTGCATTTTTTGCATTCGATCTTGGTCGATTCCTAACCTTAGATTACTTAAAAAGCTCACGGCTGGAATTTCAATCTTTTTATGATTTGCATCCCGTTAAAGCTGTTGCTGCATTTTTCTTAGTTTATGTTGTTATTGTGGGGTTGAATCTGCCCGGGGCGGCGGTTCTTGGGCTTGCTGGTGGAGCTTTATTCGGCTTTACAGTGGCTGTTGTTACGATATCTTTTGCAAGCAGTATAGGTGCTACCATTGCCTGTTTCTTTTCTCGTTATCTTTTCAGAGATCATGTCCAACGTAAGTTTGGAGATAAACTGGAAAAAGTCAACGAAGGAATAAAAAAAGAAGGTGCATTTTATCTATTCACAATGCGCCTAATTCCGGCTATCCCTTTTGTTGTTATTAACCTTGTTATGGGATTAACTCCTATTAAATTAGGAACCTTTTACTGGGTTTCTCAAGTAGGAATGCTAGCTGGCACAATGGTTTTCGTAAATGCAGGAAAGGAATTGGGGCAGATAACTTCTCTGGTAGGAATTATTCAGCCTAGCGTTCTAATATCATTTGTTATTTTAGGTTTATTCCCACTGGTAGTAAAAAAGGTTTTAGCTCTTGTTAAGAAGCGGAAAAGTCAGAAATAACTTAAGACTGATAAGGAATTTTACGTAAGTATGGCGAAATCACCATTAATGTCCATGACGACAAAGACGTCACCCACGATTCGGAATTATCATCGTGGTAAAGTTATTTTCCATGAAGGTCAGGAAAGTAACGTTGCTTACATGATCAAGTCTGGTTCGGTTAATATGTTCAAAAATATTAACAATAAAAAGACTATTCTGATGACTCTGCAACGTGGTGATATTTTTGGAGAGATGGCACTGCTTGCTAATAAACGGCGAACTGCAAATGCTGAAGCTGCCACTTATTGTGAACTCGTTCCGCTTACGACAGATATTTTGAATCGGTTTCTTGATGCCTCCCCTGTGACAGTGAAAAAGATGGTTGAGCTGCTTGCTGAGCGGGTTTTAAGAGTTGATAATAATGCGGTAAATAGCACTTCGAAGCTTGGTGGGCCGCTTATTTCCCTAGCAACAATACTTGACCTTGCTTACAAAGATTACGCTTACACCCCGAGAGCCGAAAAGTTCAAAATAGAAAATTATGATTTGGGATTGTCAGTTACGACTTTTACAGAAGTAGTTAAAGGGCTCGCGGTTTTTTCTACTATTGAAATAGATACTTTTTTGCAGACAGTTTTTAATTTCAGGATGATCGATCTTAAGTCCATAAAGAAAGATGGCAAAAGCGCATTCGCTGAGCGGTATATAAAAATTGAGGATCATAATGAGTTCTTACCTTCGCTCAGGAGGCTATGTGCGGAAGTTCAGGAGCTGGGATCCGAGCTTGTACTTAAAATGAACTTTATCTCTTTTTCTGATCTTGCTAAGCGAACAGGTTGTAAGGATGACTTTATCTACAGTAAGATTATGAAGGCTGAGTTTCCTGAGAATCTTTTTTTCTTCAACCGGGCAAAAGCGCTTGATTGGAGCAAAGATAAGGATCCTTCCTTTTTTAAAAAATTCAAGCTTCCTAAAAAGTCACTTAGCGAAATTCATAATGTTGATGATTTTGTTTTTATTGATAATCCAACGTTACAAGCAGCTCTTAAGGGTTTTAACTATTACAAAATTTCTGTACTTTATTCTGCAGCTGATGAGCGAAACAAAAAGAAAATTTTATATAATATTACCAAGAAGAATGCCAGAATACTTACTGATGAACCTCCTGCAT
Source organism: Desulfovibrio sp. (assembly GCA_030145055.1). Taxonomy (GTDB): domain Bacteria; phylum Desulfobacterota; class Desulfovibrionia; order Desulfovibrionales; family Desulfovibrionaceae; genus Maridesulfovibrio. The sequence goes on along the minus strand of JAQYWK010000002.1, from coordinate 377,422 downwards.
CTCGTGAAGCGGATGATATTGAGGTTCTAGAGTGTTCTGATGAAATTCTTGACATAGTTAAAAAAATGAAAGGTTTATAGTTAATGCGTGCTTATGAATGTCTGACTTTTGAAGGAGTTGCTAAGTGAGTTCCCTAAAACCTGAATCGAAATTATATTCTAAAGGCGAATTGATTTTTCGTGAAGGAGATATTGGTGATTTTGCTTATTTGATTCACAAGGGAAGTGTGAATATTGTTAAAGAGATCAACGGCATTAAAAACGTTTTGGCGACACTTGGTTCTGGTGAAATATTTGGTGAAATGGCTATCATTTCACGCAATACACGTGTTGCCGGAGCGGAAGCTTCGACCGACTGTACTTTATTAGTTCTAACGTCCAAACTCGTACTGCTTTTACTTAAAAAAAGTCATCCTACGGTCTTCCATCTCGCGCGTGTCCTTTCTTCAAGACTTGCGGCCGCTGATAAAAAAATTGTTGAAAATAGAAGTGGAAATACGTGGATGACCTTATGTCGTCTCTTAGATTTGAAGTACAGAATTTTTGTTAATGAGCCTGTCCGTGTCAATGGTCCTGTCAGCGATAAAGATCCAGGTATTTGTCATAAAGATTTTTGCGCCGAACTATGCAGTATAATAAATATTTCTGATTTTGAGATTGAAAGGATGCTTAAGGCGGCAATCTCTTTTAACTTGATTACGATGAATACTGTTTGCAGTAGAGTTTTTATCGAAATATCTGATCCTGCACACTTTTTGGAAGTTGCTGAAACTTTATCAAAGGATGTTAATAATCTTAGTGGAAAACTCTGCTATACCGATTATATTGATATTAATGATTTTTCGGTTATGTTTGGTTCTTTGCCTGAAGTCATTTACAATAAAGTTGGCGTAGGTGATTTTCCAGAAGATATATGCGTTCTACATAAGGAAGCAACGTCCAGATGGGTGAAGAACAAGGGGCATGATTACTTCAAGGAAAAGAAACGTGTACGGAAGTCTGTGGAAGAATTGGAATCCATTGATGATATCGTTTTTGTTGATCTTGGAACGTTAAAGCAGGTCTTTAATCGGCTTGGTTATTATAAACTTGGAATTCTGCTTTCAACTGCCGGAGAGGAAGGGAGAGCACGGATTCTTGAAGCTACTTCTAAAAAAATTGTTACTGCCATAATGAAAGATTCAAAAGGTGCGGATGCTATTGACCTTAATGAAGCTGATGAAGTGGAAGAAGAATTGCTCGATATGATCAGGGAAATTAAACTAAATAAAAAAGAGTAGCGGTTTACTACCGAGTATCAAAAGTGTGTATAAACTGGGCTATCGGCTCTTGCCATGAAACCTTAGTATGTGAGATAATAAGCCATGATAACACGAATTACCATTGTCAGCGGAAAAGATGAAAGCCCCATTCCCAAAGTAACTCCTGAACAAATTTTTCAATCCCACCCTCTATGGGCCAGAGATATTGAACAGTTCAGTCCGTGGAACAGCGAAAATGCTGAATACAGAACCTACTCAACATGGTTGTCCGGCGCTCGTAAGGGTATCCCGATTGCCATAAGCGGATGCTGTCTCTCTAGTCTTGATGTTGCATGGCGGCTGAATTCTTTGGAAGATCTGCCTGAGTGGGGAAGCGTACTTTCGCTTGAGCAGCATACCGGGCGAGGCCAAATCAGACGTGAGTGGATTTCTCCTCCCGGCAATGTTTATGGCGCAATTAAGTGGCCAGCATTGCCGACTGCTGCTCCCGGTGAAGAGCGTCCTGTGTGGACTAGAATTTTACCCTTAATCGTTGGCTATCTTACTTGCAAAGCTCTTAAAGATATCGGCGTTGATGCTCAGCTAAAATGGCCTAATGATATTCTTATGAATGGCAAAAAAGTCGGCGGCATGCTTATTGAGGAGCGTGGTTCTGCTGTTATTGTCGGTATTGGTTTAAATACTGCTTCTGCGCCTGAGAAAGATGCACTTCGCCCTGATCATGCCGTTGAAGCTGCAAGAATTAATACTGATAAAATGGAACTTGGCCCGCTTGAAACTTGGATTGAGCTAGTGAGTTATTTCAAAAAAAATTTTGATTCGATTGTTTCTACTCAAGATCCAGAAGATTTTCTTGCAGAACTCGCGGATCAGTTAGTGTGGTTCGGAGAAGAAGTTAGAATAGTGGATGGTCCGAAGGATGTTACGGAGGGGCGCATTTGTGGTCTTTGTCCTGATGGCGGATTAATAATTGAGAAAGATGGAGTAAAACATAGTGTTTATTCTGGAAGCGTGATGCCTCTCTAGATCCAGAAATGTTTTTAGAGCTCTTAAATGACTCTTTTAGTTAAGTTAATTTGATCTATGAATTTGAAATAAACTTGGACAATTTTTTATTAAGTTGCCCAAGTTTTTTGAATTTAATCCTGTTTTTTGCGACAAATAGCGTATATAGATAAATAAGAATTCAAAGTTAAAAATTGTAAGTTTACAACTTTATATTGGCGGATTGCTTTTAGTGTAATTAATTCTTTCGTAGGATAACTTTTATCATGGTGCGTAAGGAGGAAGTGATGGCTGGTAAGACTGGAAAAACTGGGTCCGCTAATAAAGATGAGGCTGCCGCTCCTAAGAAAAGCCAAGTTGTAAAGCAACTTGAGCAACAAATGGTTTTGGCTGGCTCTGATATTGTTAAAATTGGTGAAGATGCAGAGCTTCTTGTTGGTGGTAAGAACTATAATACGGCTCTGATCAGTCAGGTTGAAGGTATCAGATCTCCGCAGTTTCGAGCTATATCCTCTCTCGCTTTTCATAAATTACTCGATGAAACAAAAGTCCATGCCAGCGTTGTAAGGTCTGTTGTTGACGCTCAATATAATGCTGTGGATTGGCACAGTGAAGAAGTTAACAGCGACACCGAATTTATTCAGAACTTTGTTCGTTCGATCTCTTTCGTTATCAGAGAAGAAGCAGAAAAACATTCTGACACTATGATTCAGCTTAGAACTTTCATCAATAATGTTGTTGAAGGTTTTGCAACATCTCCTGAAGGCATTGATCAATTACGCAAAAGATCTGTTTTGGTGCAGAGTGCTATTCTTTCAGTTGATCTTCCAAAAGAGGTTGATGAAGCTGTTAAGTTTGCATATCTCGGTATTTGCAAGGATGCCGGGCTTGAGAATGAGCCCGTTGCAGTTAGATCCTCCGCAGCAGGTGAAGATAGCCGTAAAAAAGCTTTTGCCGGACTTCAAGATACTTATTTGAATATCATCGGTGATGATAATTGTTCCGAAGCATATCATTGGGATTGTGCCTCGGCATATAATCTTCGTAGTATGACTTATCGCCGTGAAGCGATTCTTGACGCTGTAACTCTGGCTGAAAATACCGGAGATGCTTCTATTGCAGAAGTTGCGAAGAAAGAATGGGCTATCGAAAATACCTCCCTTTCCGTTTGTATCATGCGCATGATTAATCCCGTTATTTCAGGTACTGCGTTTAGCGCTGATACCTCCACAGGTTGCCGTGGAACTGACCGTAAGGACCTTGTATCTATTGATGCTAGTTACGGTCTCGGCGAAGCTGTTGTTGGCGGAATGGTTACTCCAGATAAATTTTATGTTTTCCAGCGTGATGACGGCTCAGAGGTTGTTGTCCGTTATATGGGTAGTAAGGATAAAAAGATTGTTTACAGCGAGAAGGGCGGGACTAAGGTCGTAAAGGTTCAGCCTAATGAAGTTTACCGATGGTCTTTGTCTTTGGCTCAGGCTGAAGAGGTTGCCAAAGGCGTTCGCTCCATCAGTCATGCGTATGATGGCATGATCATGGATACCGAGTTTTGTCTCGATGCATCGGACCGGCTGTGGTTCGTACAGGCTCGTCCGGAAACTCGCTGGAATGAAGACTTCGAGCATCATCCTGATACCATCTTTATGCGCAGGCTTGAAGTTGATCCAAAGGCTCTCGAGGATGCGGAAGTTATTCTTGAAGGTAATGGAGCTTCTCGTGGAGCTGGGCAGGGGACTGTTAAATATTTACGATCTGCTCTTGAGCTTAACAAAATTAATAAAGGTGATATTCTGGCGGCTGAACGCACAGATCCTGATATGGTTCCGGGTATGCGTATTGCTGCAGGGATTCTGGCGGATGTTGGCGGTGATACCAGTCATGCTGCGATTACTTCGCGCGAACTGGGAATTCCGGCAATTATCGGAATTCAGCGCCTTGAAATTCTCCGTTCTCTAGATGGACAGGAGATTACTGTTGATGGCTCAAGAGGCAAGGTCTACCGCGGATTACTTCCTCTTAGAGAAGTTGGCGGTACTATTGATACCTCAACTCTGCCGGAAACAAAGACTAAGGTCGGACTTATTCTTGCGGATGTTGGTCAGTCGCTGTTTTTGTCCCGTCTGAGAGAAGTTCCTGATTTCGAAGTCGGTCTGCTTAGAGCAGAATTCATGCTCGGCAATGTTGGTGCACATCCACTTGCTCTTGAAGCGTACGATAACGGAGAACTCGATAAACTTGTTCAGCATAAGCTTGATGAGCTGGATGGCAGACTTACCACTGTTATGAAATCTCAGCTTGATTCAGGGCTTATTTCACTGAATCTTAAGTTAAGGGAATATGTAGGCGCACTTACTGGGCTGTCCGTCGAGATGGATGCTCTTGCCAGCGGTGACACGGCTCGCGGCACGGAAGAAGTTCTTGCAATGCATCGTAAGCTTAGAGAGCTTGATAAAAAGCTTGATCATTACCTCGAACATGCGGCTGAAAGTTTATATGTCTTAAAAACCTCTGTGAAAATAGAGGATCATGTTAGGGCTGCACTAGGTATTCAGCCCGGGGCGGAAGAAGTTACAGATTCCAAGTTTATTTTCAGACGCTCGGAGTCGTCGGATGAAATTTCTGACATGGTTGCGAAAGCCTCCGAGAATCCGATGGTCATTGAGATTAATGAAAATATTAAAGCTTTACGTGAAGAAGTTGCGCTTAAGATGGGACTTAAATCCGAAATGGATGAAGTCCGCACTTTACGTCAGCGCATCTTTTCTCTCCTTCAATCACGTGGACTCCGTTCTGGTAAAGAGAATTATATTCAAACTCTATCGCAGGGTCTTGCTCTATTTTCCATGGCTTTTTATGGTAAAGATATCATTTACCGGACAACAGATTTTAAAACCAACGAATATCATAACCTGCTTGGCGGACTTCTTTTTGAAAACCATGAAGATAATCCTATGCTTGGGTATCGCGGTGTTTCAAGAGATGTTCATGATTGGGAACTCGAGGCGTTCAAACTGTCTCGCGGGGTTTTCGGCGGAACCAACTTACACTTGATGTTGCCGTTCGTGAGAACAATCGAAGAAGCTCGCAGCATGAAGCGGTACCTTGCTCAGGTTCATAATCTTGAGTCCGGTAAAGATGGGTTGAAGCTTATTTTGATGTCTGAAATTCCAAGTAATGCGATTCTTAGTAAAGAATTTATTAAAGAGGTCGACGGGTTCTCAATCGGCTCCAATGATATGACTCAGCTTGTTCTCGGAACTGATAGAGATAATTCGAGACTTCAGCATATATATGATGAAGAGGATCCCGCTGTTGTGTGGGCGATCCTTTCAACCATATTTACTGGTCAGAAATTCGGTAAGAAGATCGGCTTTTGTGGTCAGGGGGTTTCAAACAGCGTCATTTTACGCGGGGTTGTTTGTATTGCAGGTATCGTTTCAGCTTCGGTTGTACCTGATACGTATCTCCAGACTAAGCTAGATATGGCTGCTATTGAAGCTGAGAATATCAAGGTCAGCAAGCTTGGAAAATGGATCAACGATAGACATTTTGAAAGGCTTGCAGTGCTTATGGATGGTAATGGCTATGGTCATATCAGCAAGAAATACAAAACACCTGAGGACTTGGAAGATTGGTACGAAGGTGAAATAAGAAGACTCAATGAGCAACTTCGCGATAATATTGATACTCCAAAGGAAGACTTTTACAGACAGGAAATGAACACCTTCCGTGGGACATTCCATAAGCCTGTGATTTATTCTGCTTGGAATTGGAGTCAGACCGTTGAAGATGCAATGCATCATGCTGGTTTTGCTACTTTTGAAGATCAGGAAACTGCCTTGAAAGAGCAGTATACCAAAAAATGGTAAAAATAAGATAGATATCGGAAGGTCGTCCTGTAAAAGGGCGACCTTTTTTCACATATTTCTTAATGATTATGAATCCGCGCTGACCTTGACAGAAGGCATGTACAAAGGCATATTCGCAGTATATGAGGAGGCGTAATGCACTATTATAAACAGTTTACAAAAATAATGATCATAGTAATCAGCTTAGCTATGCTGATGCTTAGCGGATGTTCAATGAAGTCTGATAATTATGTTGGAAGTCAGGAATCTTATGGTTCCAGAGCTCCTCGTAAGCTTGGACGTGGTATGACAAATGTTTTCTCATCCGTATTAGAAATTCCGAATCAAGCTGTTGATATGGCTGCGGAAAGTGATGGTCCTGTAGAGCAATTCGCAGGTTACTTTGGCGGTTTTTTTGTCGGAGTAGCATACGGAGCCGGTCGCATTGTTTCCGGAACATATGACATCGTTACCTCTCCTTTTGGCGGACCGGCCGGACCTACAATGGAAGACGAGTTTATTACATCTGAATTTGTTTACAAAACAGAAACTACTAATGATAGTTTTCTTGATGTCACATCCATGCCGCTAAATTAATTTTTATCTAGATTTTTAAGGTAGTTTGATATTTACTAAACCCTCCGCAGGATTTTTCTGTTGGAGGGTTTTATTGTTATAAACAAACAGGACATAAGGGTTGTTATGCTCAAAAATATAATACTTTTCATCTCGTTACTGGTTTTTGCCTCTGGTTGTGCCAATAAACAAATGCTGAAACAGCAAATTGCTGAAGTGATAAAAGAAAATCCGCAGCTTCTTCTGGATGTTATGCGTGAAAACAATATAGAAGTACTTACCATAGTTGAAAGCGGACTCGACTCGCGCCGTGAAAAAACTCAGCAGGATAGATTTCAGGAAGAAATTGATAATCCGTTGAAGCCTATTATTTCTGCAGACAGGGCCAGCATTGGTAACCCTGATGCTCCCGTTACAATTGTTGAGTATTCTGACTTTCTCTGTCCCTATTGTGGTAAAGGAGCCAAAGTTGCTCGCGATCTTGTAGAGAGTAATCCTGAAAAGTATAGATTGATATACAAGCACCTTCCATTAAAGGCTGAGTCTAAGAAGCTGTCAGCCGTTTTCGAAGCGATTGCACTCATTGATAAAGATAAGGCTTTTAAATTCCATGATGAAGCATTTAAACTGCAAAAAGAGTTGTACAAAGATCCTGAGGGCAAGGTTTTAGGCAGAATATTACTTGGTCTTGATATTGATCTCGATAAATTGCAGGAAGTTCTACAGTCTAAAAAAATTGCTGAAAACCTTGCAAATGATGAAGCTGAAGCAGAAGCATTCGGCTTGAATGCGACCCCTACTTTTTTGATTAACGGGGTTTCAATTCGTGGATATGTTCCGGCTGATAAATTTGAAATGTTGATTGGTGTTATTCTCGAAAAAAGTTCTCAGAAGGAACCTGTCGATGGTGAAGTATGTGAAGATTGTCTTAATAAAATGTAATTTTATTTCAGAGTATTAGCATGAGAGATGTAAATAAAATCGTCGAGCCTCCTGAAGATTTGCACATATGTTTTGGTGGCGGAAATTTCCGGGCAATCGGAAACAAAATGATAGCCACGTGTAAGGATAAACTTCGTCTGAAGCCTCATGAAAAAGTTTTAGATATAGGGTGTGGGATCGGGCGGCTGGCCTTTCCATTGCTTGAATATTTAGACGAAAGCGGCGGCTATGATGGATTTGATACTTTTCCTGTGGGCGTTAATTGGTGCGCTGAGAACATTACGCCGGAGTTCCCTAATTTCAACTTCTCATTAGTAGATATTTTCAATACAACTTACAATCCTAGCGGGCAGGTAAAGGGATCTGAGTTTGTTTTTCCATATGAAGATAATAGCTTTGATCTGGTTATACTCAATTCAGTTTTTACGCACATGATGCCGGATGATATCATTCACTATATTTCTGAAATAAAAAGAGTTTTAAATGATGGCGGTAGGATTTTTGCGACTTTCTTCTTGATTAATAAGGACTCGCTTGAACTTATGAATCAAGGCAAAAGTGTTCATGACTTTTATAAGTTTGGCATTTTTTATACCGCAGATCCTAAAGACCCGATGGATGCCGTCGGTTACGATGATAAATTTGTGTACAATATTTTTGAGAAACATGGTTTTAAGGTTCAAGAAGTAATGTTTGGAAATTGGTGCGGGCGCAAATCAATTAATCATCAAGATATTGTTTTGCTTACGCGTTAAAATCATCTTTTCCCGTGTACTTTTCTATTGATGAGGTGGGCTGCAACTCCGCCTCCGAATCCGTTATCTATATTTACGACACTTACGCCCGGTACGCAGCAGTTTAGCATGGAAAGCATGGTAGTCATGCCACCTAGATTTGCGCCGTAACCGACGCTTGTAGGGACTGCAATAACGGGGGCTGATACTAATCCGCCAACTACGGTGACAAGTGCGCCTTCCATTCCAGCCACAACGACTATGGCATTGGCTTTGCGCAATGTTTCTATGTAGGGGAAAAGTCTATGAATTCCGGCAACACCCACATCATAAATGCGCTCAACTTTGTTCCCCATAAGCTCTGCCGTGACAGCGGCTTCTTCTGCCACCTTAATATCAGATGTGCCGCCCGTTACAACGGCGATGCCTTCTAATTGCGTGGGAACGGTTTTACACAGTGCTATAATTGATGGTTCGGGGTAGTGCTTAGCCTGAGGAAGTTCGTGTAAAATCAAAGCTGCCTGATCGTCTGAAACTCTCGTGAAAATGAGTAGTCCCTTCATATCTAGCGCGGCTTTACATATGGTCGTCAAATGTTCAGGACTTTTGCCAGGGCAGAAAATTACTTCCTCGACACCGCATCTAAGTCCGCGATGTGTATCAAGCTTTGCACAGCCTAAGTCTTGAAAGGGGAGCTGTGAAATAGTTTCCAGAATTTCAGAATCATCAATCTGTCCTTCCTTATAGAGCTGAAGCAATTTAATTAATTCAATCTCGCTCATTTGAGTCCTTTATAGGTAAAAAGCATTGTCGTTTTACCTCTTCTGAAATTATTCGCGGCGATAAATCAGTCAATTTTGATATTTCTACTAAGTCATCAAATTCGGGTTTGCGGCTGATCAGGTGGTCATCAAATGTTGAAATTTTGATGCGTACAGAATATTTTTGGCCGTTTATTTCAACCTTATATTTATCAAAGTGACGCTTGGCTATGAACCTGTCCACAATGCGGGTGCGTACACCTATTGATCCCGTTTGCTGCATCAGCTTGCGGCACATTTCTCTTTCTTCGCCCGGAACACACATAATAGACACAAGGTGAGCCGGACGGTTCTTCTTGCCTGTTGCTGGTGTGATGTAGGCATCAAGGGCGCCAGCGTCAAGCATCTCATTTAGTGCGTGACCTAAAACTTCGCCGCTTACGTCATCGACAAGAGTTTCGAGGATTACAGCTTGTTCATTATTCTCGTGTGAGGGAATGTTTTCAATAATGCGTAAAATATTGGGTGAAGATTTTAACGTAGCGTTACCCGCTCCGCGGCCTGTACTAAGCGGGGTTGATGTCGGGTAAACTTTTATAAAATCGTCAACGACACACGCAAGAATGGCGACACCTGTAGGGGTGGCTAGTTCAAACTGTTCTGGTGAAGATGCTATAGGAATAGATCTTTTGCATAAAATCTCGAGAGCTGCTGGAGCTGGTGATGGAATTTCTCCATGATCCATACAGATAACACCATTGCCCACAGCAACAGGAAGGCATGAAATGTGGCCTTCTAGAAATTCATGTTTGTCGAGCAGCCAAAGAGTTCCGGCGATATCAATTACGGTGTCTACTGACCCGATTTCGTGCAGATGAAAATCTTCTTTGTGAATTGCTGATTCTGCTTCTGCAAGTACTGAAATAATTTCCAGCCCCTTATCTATGACAGTTGGAGTCATCTCCATGAAATTTGAAATATTTTTGAACGCTCCGGCAAGATCTTCGGCAGAAGCAAATCTTTCACCTTTGAGGCCGATGTGCATTTTAATAGCGCCAATTCCCATGGATGTGGTTTCCAGCGCTTCAATAGATGCTGTGCAATGAGTTAATTCACAAACAGCTTTGCTCAGCAGCGGAAGGCATTCCTCATCACCTGTCAGGTCGAGCAGAGAAGCAAGTAGCATGTCTCCGGCAACACCAGCCATTCTAGGATCAATTAACAAGGATTTCATTTTTAGCCCTCATACACTGATTTACATATCAGCAGAGTTAAAAATTAATAGGCGGGGTTTTTGTGCCAGCGATATGCTGTCTCAATTATTTCGCGAAGGTCATCGTATTTAGGGGTCCATCCTAACAGATTGTGCGCCTTTGTACTATCGGCAACAAGCCTCGGAGAATCGCCTTCTCGTTTCGGCTCAAAATCGTACGGAATTTTACGTCCTGTGACTTCACTTGCCGCGTTGATAACATCTAAGACGCTGAATCCATTGCCATTACCAAGGTTGAATATGTGTGCTCCTTGCGACTTTGTTAGATAATCAACGGCGGCAAGGTGGGCTTCACAAATATCTTGAATATGGATGTAATCTCTGACGCAAGTTCCGTCCGGCGTGGGATAGTCACTGCCAAATATTTTTAACTTCCGCCCTTGGTCTATGCTGCTTAATAAAATGTTCGGGATGAGGTGAGTTTCTGGTTTATGAGCTTCACCAATAAGTGCGTCAGGGTGCGCTCCTGCTGCATTAAAATATCTGAAACATACTGAATTGAAATTGTATGCTTTGGCATAATCTGCAAGAATTTCTTCTACGTAAAGTTTGGATCGTCCGTAAGGATTAAGCGGAGCTAGGGGGTGATCCTCAGTGATTATATCCATGACAGGGTCGCCGTATACAGCCGCAGTTGATGAAAAAACGAAGTTTTTAACATCGTAATTACGCATTGCCTGCAACAGGTTTAACGTGCCGGTAACATTGTTATCGTAGTATTCGTAGGGTTGTTGTACGGAGTCGCTGACAACAATTAACCCGGAAAAGTGAAATACTGCGTCGAATTTTTTTGAACTGAGAGCTTTGTTCAGATCATCAGGGTTTCTAAGGTCGCCCTGAATAAATTCGCCCCACTTTAAAGCGTCTGCGTAACCCGTTGAAAGATTGTCAAAAACGGTTACTTCATGACCGTAATCACTAAGCATTCTTGACATATGTGAGCCTATATATCCGGCTCCTCCGCAAACTAGTAGTGACAATTTATTGTTGGAACTGCTCATCACGTCTCCGTGAGTTTGAATATTAAAATAGTTAACCAACTTATTATTTAATAATTTTGGGGTTTTGTCGAGAACGAGAGTTTTTTACTAAGTAAATAAATATATCATTACTCACAATCGCTCAACTTTGTTTTTTTGAGTTGGGGGAATCCTTGTTATTTTATTTTTTTATGTGATTATATTTTGATGCTTTTTTTGATATAGTAAGCCAATGATGGTTTAAATGGAGTTGATATTTATTATTGATTTTCACAGATAAAAGAGGGTGCTTGCTTGTTAAGAAAAACTATATTGATGACGTTGCTTATTTCCATGATGTCGGCTTGCTATGCGTTTGCGTCTTCTGATCGGGTAGTCTTCTATCCTTCAGGAGCTGATGTGTCGAGGCAGGTAAAAGTTGATTTAAAAACAACCAGTTATGGCGAAAGAGTTGTGTTTGTTTTGCCTGGTCAGGCTTCGCCTGAATCTTTTTCCATAGCGCCCCTTACGAATGGTATTTCCGTTAATGATGTTTCATGGATCAGGGACGATTTGTCTGAATCTCCGGCTGCTGTGGACATTGAAAAAAATATTGATTTGCTTAGTTCAAAATTAGCGGCTGTAAATGCCCAGGCTCAAGCTGTTGAGGGTGGTATTCTTTTCTGGAAGGAAAGGGGCAAGGTACAGCAAACTAAGGCTGATGACGTTAATAAAATTGCGGGCCTGGTCGTTTCAAATCTTACAAAGCTGTACAACCAAGCGGTAAAGTTAAATGTTCAGAGCCAAGATTTGAAAGAGTTGATTGATGAGCAGAAAAGAAAGCTCAATGAAATTTCAGGACAAGGAAAAAATCGCTGGTTAGTCACAGTTTCTGTAGCTGGCGATGGAGTTAAAAGTGGTTCATTTAAAATAGGCTATATGCTTCGCAATTGCGGCTGGCGACCAAAATATAAGCTTGATGCGTACCCTGATCTCCAGCAGATAAAGTTCTCCTTTGAGGCGGAAATCTGGCAGGGCAGTGGTCAGGATTTCAAGAATTACGATGTGGCACTGGCAACGGTTAAACAGAATTCGCGCATGTCTCCTCCTGATCTTGTTCCGTGGGTTATCAAGCCCCTAGAACCGGAGACTTCCCAGCCTAAAAAGTACGCGCGGTCCATGATGGTGATGGAATCTGCTCCGATGAATGACTCAGCTCTTCCTCCACCAGCCCCTAGGCAGGTACGAAAATCGACCTATTCTATATGGGAGCTTGGTATTAAGACTATTCTGGCTGGTCCCGCTAGAAAGTACGCAATCTCTTCCGAGAATTGGAGCTCTGAATTCACATATTTAGCTCGTCCTTCAAGAAGCTCAGATGTGTTTGTGTCTGCCAAGGTTGAGCTTAGAGAGGCAAGAGATTACCGGCCCGGTCAGGCTTTAGTTTTGATGGAAGGAGCAGTGCTCGGAAAAGTTAATTTCTCCTTTTCAGGTAAAGAGAAAACTGCGTTCTTTGGTGCTGATCCACTACTGAATGCTAAGCATAAAATTGTATCGAAACAGTCTGGAGAGAAAGGTTTGTTCGGATCTAAGCAGACTTATGACTGGGACTATTTAATAACATTATCTAATGCACGTAAAAATAAGGTTATGATTAAGGTTCAAGAACCAGCTCCTAGAGCAGGTGATAAGAGAATTAAGCTTGTAGACACCTCTAAGCCAGAAGCTAAAATTAAAGATAATAATTTTGAGTGGCTTGTTGAAGTTGATGCGGGGCAAAAATCTGAAATTGAGTACGGCGTAAAATTAAATGCACCGGATGATATGGATATTGACTTAGGCTCAGGAAATTAGTTTAGATATTTAGGTTTATAAACAAGAAAGGCCCGCTTCAATTGAAGCGGGCCTTTTGCGTTTCGATAGGTTTTATGCTTATATCAAAAATAATTATTAGAAATTGTAACCTAGACTGAGTCCTACAATGTGGGTCAACCCGTTGGCTGTTTTGGTATCAAGAATGCCGGTTCCTGCTCTTGCCTCTATTGTACGGTCTTTCATCCAGAGGTAGTTGTAGGAGACGTCGACAACGAAGTTGTCAAAAGTCATGCCCAAACCAGTCGAGACCATCTGACGATCATTGGTTGGCAGCATGTAGTCTGCGTAACCTTCGCGAATTGGGCTTTGATCATAAACATAACCGGCTCTGAGGGCTAAGTCGAAGTCATCAAGAGGAAGGTATTCCACTCCTAACTGAAATCTCCATACATCTTCCCATTTCTTATTAACAGTTACGCTCGATATTCCTATTGCTTTGGAATCTGCAAAGTTGTAGCTAATGTCGCTGTATGCGCTCCATGCGGAGTAAATGGCGTCAGCCTCAAGACTGAGATTAGGAATAGGTTTATATTCAACGCCAAGCATATACATGCTTGGCGTATTCATCGACATTGTAATCGAGGCGTCGTTAAATCTTGTTGCTGTGCTTACTCCATCAGGAACATTATAGCTTGCAGATCCACTTGCGTGGTGAAGCATTTCACTTCGATATGAGAATCCGATAGCCCATTCATCGTTTGGTGTGATTCTTAGTCCTGCGTTGAAACCGGGACTAACTGTATCAACGATGATGCGCTGATCAACGTCGTTTGTCGTATTGTAGGGATCGTTTGCGCCTGTAGGGTCAATCTTTTTGCGGAGATCGGCGCGAACATACATGAGTTCAACACCCAGGGCGAAAGAAATATAATCGTTGATCTTGTAAGCAAGGTTTGGATTGACTGAGAAACTGTTAATTTCAGTGTCATATGATGAATATCTTCCGCTCCAGTTCTGGTCGAAAGAGGTTCCTAGTCCGAAGCGGGTGAATGTTCCCACTCCAAGCCAGAGGCTGTCGTTAACCTGATGTGAAATATATGCGTGGGGTGGGACGAATACTTTTTTGTTTATACTTTCTTCAGTATCAACTCCGTTGTAACTAGTCGTGATATCATTTGAAGGAGAAATTAATGAAACTCCAGCTAGTGTTTGAGTTCCTTCAAGCTGAGTAATACCGGCCGCATTCCACGCAATGGCAGAAGCATCATCTGCTTTGGCAATCATTGCTCCCCCAAGAGCATTACCACGTGCACTCCATTCATAAAGAGCAAATCCGGATGCTTGAGCTCTTCCGCATAGGCTTGATGATAAAGCAAGTCCTACTAGGGCAAGTAGCATGCTTAAACATATTGTAAATTTGATTTTCATTGTAACTCCTTAAAGCAAAAATATGCGTAACCCTCAAAATAAGGTCAAAAACAACGATATTGACCATATTAAAGCGATTAATCACTATATCGATTAATAGTGTAAGTAAAGATAATTTAAGATATCTAAATAGTGCTTTGGGTATTGTAATAATTAATTAAAGCACTTTAAGTAAAGATACATTGGTGTATGTTTGATGTGGTGTTACTTTGCATCATAATTGCAACCAACATCCTTAAAGGTTTAATAAAAGTAGTAGGGCCGCTTGATTACTCAAGCGGCCCTACTATTCTTGGATTGCAACGATGACTATCTTACGAAGTAAGCAAGATACTCCTGATTTCCTTTTGGGCCTTTAATACTAGAAGGAACAAGTCCTTTAAGTGATAATTGTAGTTCCGAGGCTGCAAAGTCTACGATCATATCAACGGTTTGCTGGCGCAGTGCTTCGTCCCGGACAATTCCTTTATCTGTCTGGCCTGGTCCAACTTCAAATTGCGGCTTAATAAGGCAAACTATTTCACCTGTATCTTTCAAAAATCGCACTAATGCGGGAAGTACCTTTGTAAGTGATATAAAAGATACATCACACACAACAAGATCAACATCCTCGGGGATTAGGCTTTTTTCGGCATGACGCAGGTTGATTCTTTCTAAATTAATAACGCGTTCATCTTTTTGAAGCTTCCAGTGAAGCTGACCGTAACCAACATCTGCTGCATACACTTTGACAGCTCCGAATTGAAGCATGCAATCAGTGAATCCGCCTGTGGAGGCTCCGGCATCGAGCGCAACTTTACCTTTGGGATCAAGTCCCAGTTCTTCAATTGCGGTGAGCAGTTTATACCCACCGCGACTTACAAATCTGTCTTTGCCTTTAACTACTATTTCAAGATCGGGTAAAAGTTGCATACCCGGCTTGGTAATAGGAGTTTTCTGCCCGTTCAGAATATAGTGGGCTTGTCCCGCCATGATCATACGTTTTGCCTGTTCGCGACTTTCTGAAAGTCCCTGAGCGAAAAGCATTTGATCCGCGCGTTCTTTTTTCGCCACTTATTTTTTCTCCAGGCCGAGCATGGAAACGACGTTATTAGCTGCTTTAGTAATGTATTCCGCTTCTGACATTGAATCCTTCAATGCAGACTCAATTACAAGCTCAGGTGCATTCGCTTTGGATGCATCAGGCGTAACTTCGTATTCTGGTGGGAATGCATTTTGGTAGTACATGTCCTGAAAGCCGACAAACTTAAGCTGATGCGCTGTAGAATCGAGCACAGCACATTCTTCATCACTGATGATGCCAAGCTCTTTTGCTCTGATGAGCCCAGCTAAACATTCGCCGCCCTGCGTACATGCAATGTGCCCATGTGAGTTGGCGAGAAGCATACTGTCCATGATGGACTGTTCGGAAACCTGAATCACTTGAAATGATTCCTTGCCTCCGATAGCTTCGTATTTATCTGCGAAATATTGAACTCTAGGGAATGATACGGGATTACCTATCATTGCCGCTTGCGCAACAGAAGGCTGTACAACGACAGGTTTGTACTTGCGCTCTTTCGGATCGTCTACTGAATAGTAACGGTAGACAGGATCAGCATGAGCTGACTGAACGCCGAAGATGCGCGGAAGTTCTTTAATGATATCAAGTTCGTATAGTTTTAGGAAACCAGCCATAATGGCGGTGACGTTTCCAGCATTACCAATAGGGACGAAAATACATTTTCCTTTAAGATCCCAGTCATACCACTGCGCTACTTCAAAGGCGTAAGATTCCTGTCCAAGGATTCTCCAAGAGTTCTTGGAGTTAAGCAGGGCGACTCTGTAGTTGTCGGCTAAGTGCTCAACTACTTTCATGCAGTCATCAAATACACCAGGGACTTCAAGTACTTTTGCGCCGCTACCTAGGGGCTGAGCCAACTGCTGAGGGGTAACTTTTCCTTCGGGCAGAATTACAACTGATTTAACAGGTCCGCCTATGTATGAAGCGTAAAGGGCTGCGGCGGCTGAAGTATCACCCGTTGAAGCACAAACTGTGAGTATTTCATCCCAATTATTTTTCGCGAGTAGGGCATTTATGTAACTGAATGCACAAGCCATCCCTCTATCTTTAAAAGAGGCGCTTGGATTCTGCCCATCATTTTTGTAGGAGGTATTAACTCCGACAACTTTATTTAAATTTGGACTCGACGCAACAATCGGAGTGTTGCCTTCGCCAAGGTATAAGATGTCATCTTCTTCAAGAACTGGGGCAAATAGTTCGTAGAATCTGAAAATACCTCTGAGGCTGTCTTTTTTGGTGGCAGTACGTGCGTCAAACAAATCGCGCCATTCCTGACCTGATGTTTTTTTTAGCTCGTCAAATGTGAGATCCTGTAGAATAAAGACGGAACCACATTCAGGGCAGGTGTAGTGTAATTCGTCAATTCCGTAGTGCTGTCCGCAACCGAGACAGTGGTATTCCATCTTTCCCCTATATTTAGGGAAAGTATTAGCCTGAGACATAAGTCCTCCGCGAGGTTTTCATAAATAGCGGTAAATATTACGAAGGCCAGATCTTTGGAATGCTCATAACGAACATCCAAACGCCGAGACTGACCTTAATTGCCAAACCAAATGCTTTACCCCAGAACGCACCCCATGCGGAGTGTTGGGCTTCAGCGAAAGATCTACCATGTGAAAGTTCAAGTACTAAACAGCCCCCGAATGAGCCTAGTAGGGCGCCTGGAAGTGCTCCCAGTCCGAAAAAAAACGGTGCTCCTAAAATTGCCCCGGCAATGGCACCAACGAATGCGCCTATACTGCCTCGGCCTGTAGCTCCGTATTTTTTACCGCCAAAATATTGTGCTGCAAATTCTAAAATTTCACCGACAAGAGCAATTGCTCCTAGTACCATGATGAAATCCCAAGTCATGGTCTCCGGCAGAAATAATTTCCAGCCGATGACAAGACCTAATATGAGCCAGTTTGCAGGCAATCCAAAAATATGCAGTGCCAAGGAACAAAGCATTAAAAGGATGACCAATACCGCTAAGGCAGTAATCATCTCTTATTTCTCAACTTCTCTTGTGTCGATTACGCGTTGAGCTTTGCCTTCAGATTTCTCAATAGAATTATGCTGAACAAGTTCTACTCTAGGAGTAACTAGAATTTCATCTCTGAGCTTGTTTGCAATAAGTTTCTGTAAACCCTGCAACGCTCTCATATCTTCAACAAAATACTGTTCTTTAATTTCTACTTTAACTTTGATTTGGTCGATGAACCCTTCTCTGTAAAGCTCAATCAGGTAGTTTTCACCAACCTCAGGAATTGCCATAATGATCTTTTCAATCTGCATGGGGTAAATATTAACACCCTTAATAATGAGCATATCATCGGCGCGGCCAGCTATTCTGTCAATACGACGGGATGTTCTGCCGCATTTACATTTACCTGGAATAAAGCGGGTCAGGTCGCGTGTTCTGTAGCGAATGATCGGCATTCCCTCGCGGGTAATGGTGGTCATAACGAGTTCACCAATTTCACCGTCAGGAACATGTTCACCCGTTTCAGGATTAATTATTTCTGCGATGAAAGAATCTTCCCATATATGCATGCCGTCTTGCTCGGTGCACTCAAATGCAACTCCGGGGCCGTTCATTTCTGAAAGGCCATACGAATTGTATGCTTTAATATGAAGCATTTCTTCGATCTTTTTTCGAGTGAGTTCGGTGTGCGGCTCAGCTCCTATAAGAGCTATTTTCCAAGGCATTTCAGCAGGATCGTATCCCTCTGCTTTTACCTTGCCTGCGAAGTAAAGTGCAAAGGACGGGATAATGTGGAGTGTGGTCACATTGAAATCGCGAATAAGCTTGATCTGACGCTTGGTGTTACCTGCGCCGGCTGGAACTGTTAGACATCCAAGACGTTCTGAACCGTAATGAATGCCGAGTCCGCCAGTGAAAAGTCCATATCCGGACATATTTTGCAACACGTCAGAACGCCTGACTCCAACTGCGTACATTGAACGAGCCATGAGGTCTGCCCATGTATCGAGATCTTTTTGAGTGTAAAAAACAGCAGTAGGGGTACCGGTTGTGCCGGAAGAAGCGTGGAGACGGACAAATTCGTCAAGAGATTTTGTAAGTAAACCGTATGGATATTGCGAACGAAGGTCTTCTTTTGTTGTAAAAGGAAGTTTTTTGATATCGTCAGCAGTTTTTATTAATGATGAATCAATGTTATTATTTTTGAAAACTTCACTATAATACGGAGAATTGGAGGCTTGCTCGATTGTTTTTTTAAGTCTTTCTACTTGAAGCTTTTCCAGTTCATTTCTATCGAGTTCTTCAACTTTATCGAAATACATATTATTCTCCAGCTAGTTGTTTTTCATTGATTCTCGTCTATTTGTGAGCTTCGATTATTCATCGCCATACTCAGACGGATAAGGCTCTGCGGCAAGGTTTTCAAAGGACGTATACTGTCCAAAAAATGCTAGTTCAACGCTACCGGTAGGACCGTTACGCTGTTTACCGATAATGACTTCAGCCTTGTTGTTGATAGGCTTGTCTTCTTTTTTATTATAAAAATCTTCCCGGTAGAGGAATAGAATAATATCCGCATCCTGCTCGATAGCTCCAGACTCACGTAAGTCAGACATCATAGGACGTTTGTCCGTACGCTCTTCAACTTTACGGTTAAGCTGAGACAGTGCGAGAACTGGTATTTTTAATTCTTTTGCAAGCGCTTTTAAAGAACGTGAAATGTCAGCAATTTCCTGCTCACGAGAATCCGTTCTTGCGCTTGAACGCATAAGCTGGAGGTAGTCGACCATAACCAGTCCAAGATTGTGCTGGGATTTAAGTCGTCGACATCTAGCTCTTAATTCCATGGTGGAAAGTGAGGGTGTATCATCAATAAAGATTGGAGCGTCTGTCAAGTCTTGTGCTGCGTCATAAAGCTTAGCCCAGTCTTCATCGTCTAGCTGTCCGGTACGAAGTCTCGCAAGGTCAACTTTACCATGACAGGCGAGCATTCTTGTCATGAGCTGGCCCATAGCCATTTCAAGCGAGAATACGGCAGTTGGAACGCCGCTGTTAAGTGCGGCGCGCATGGCAACGTTAAGAGCGAAAGCTGTTTTACCCATACTCGGTCGTCCAGCAATAATGACTAGCTCAGAGTTTTGAAGTCCTGCCGTCATTTCATCAAATTTGGTGTAAGTCGTTGGTATGCCGGTTACTAGAGACTTTTGTTCGACTCTTAGTTCGAGTTCTTGAAAGACTTCTTTAATCAGCTCTTTACTACCTTTAATAGTGGTAGTTTTTTTGGCGTCAGTAATTTCAAAAATTGCCTGTTCGGAATGATCAAGTAATTCTTTGACGTTTTGAGCTTCAAAACTATCAGTGATAATTGTGGCGGCAGCGTCTATCAGGCTGCGTTGGATTTTTTTTTCAGCTACAATTTCAGCATGATGGAGAGCGTTTGCAGCACTGACAACGGAGTTGGCAAGGTCCGCAAGGTAGACTGGACCACCAATCGTATCAATATGACCTGTAATGGTTAGGTATTCATTTACAGTTACGATATCTATCGGTGCGTTTTTGGCATAAAGAGCTTCAAAAGCTCTGAAAATTTCTTGATGGGAAGGGGAGTAGAAATCGTCTGAGTGGACTATATCAACAAGATCATTGAATATAGTATTACTTAAAAAAACTCCGCCGAGCACAGCCTGTTCCGCTTCCAGATTGTGTGGTGGTACTTTCCTTAATAGATCAGACGGAGCATCTGAAGATGCTCCGCCTGAATTATAAGTGGAGCCGGGCTTACGCCTCTTCTGCTTCTGGTTCTGCAGGAGCTTCTTCTTCTACTACGTGACCTTTTTTAGCAACGGTCACTTTGATTTCACCACGAACTTCCGGGTGAAGTTTAACTTCTAGAGTAACTGTTCCTAGTGAACGGAGAGGATCTGAAAGCAGAATTTTTCTGCGATCAATATCAAAACCCTGTTCAGCAAGAGCATCAGCAACATTAACTGCGGTAACGGAACCGTAGAGTTTGTCGCCTTCACCAACACGAACTTCAACACGGACTTCAATTTCAGCAAGTCTGTCTTTAAGTCCCTGAGCCTGAGCGCGTAGGCTGTCAGCCTGTTCCTGAAGCTTTCTCTTTTCAAGCTCGAACTGCTTGAGATTAGCTGCGGAAGCAGGCATAGCAAGTCCCTGTGGAATCAAGTAGTTGCGACCGTAACCGGCTTTAACTGAAACGATTTCTCCAAGGGTACCAAGAGCGTCTACATCGGCACGTAAAATAAGTTTCATATCATGCCTCCTAGATGCTTCTCTTCTTAACGTCAGTGCTATGCACGGTGGTGTAAAGCATTAGAGCCATCTGTCTTGAACGTTTAATTTCAGTAGTCAGGCGGCGTTGGTGCTTTGCACATGTACCAGTAATTCTGCGGGCAATAATTTTGCCGCGTTCGGTAACAAAGTCCTTAAGAATGTCAGGACGTTTATAATCGAGTGGAAGTGCTTTATCTGCGCAAAAACGACAGAACTTCCTTTTTGGTGTGAATTTTCTCTTGAATGCCATGATTAAGCTTCCTCCTTAGCCTGTACGGTGTCGTCAAGTTTAACTGTAACAAACTTGAAGATGCCTTCAGTGATGCGGATGTTGCGTTCGAGTTCTGCTACCAACGGTGCTGGTGCTTTGAAAACTACACGAACGTAGTACCCACGGGACTGGTTCTGGACAGGGTAAGCCAACTGGCGTGATCCCCAATCGTCTATTTCCTCAAGATTGCCGCCTTCACGATCAATGATGGCTACAACCCCTTCAACGATAGCTTTACGGCTGTCGCTCGCAAGCTCGGGGCTTAAAAGCAATAGTGCTTCGTACTTTCTGAGCATTAAAAACCTCCTTATGGTCTATGGCCCTTTCCTTAAAATTTAGGGCAAGGCGAAAGAAGGGATGTTTAGTCCCTTTATGAACATCTGTCAAGTTTCGAGAGATTATTTTAAAATAAAAAGCTGGAAACGAAATTCTCGATCCCAGCTTTTTAATTAAGTTTTGTGATAAAAAACTAAATTCCCATGATGTTGTAGCCGCAATCAACGAAGAGAACTTCTCCGGTAACACCGCTAGACAAATCAGAGGCAAGGTAGGTGGCTGTCTTTCCAACTTCTTCTGTGGTCACATTCTTATGAAGAGGAGCACTCTCCTCGATGCGTGAGAATATGGTCTTAAAGCCAGATATTCCGGATGAAGCCAGAGTCTTAATCGGACCTGCACTTAGAGCGTTAACTCTGATGCCTTTAGCACCCATGTCGCAAGCAAGATAGCGTACGCTAGCTTCAAGAGCCGCTTTAGCTACGCCCATAACATTATAGTTAGTGATTACCTTAGAGGATCCAAGGTAAGTCATAGCCATAACTGATCCACCTTCGCTCATGAGTGGTTCAAATGCATTACAGAGAGAAACAAGCGAGTAAGCTGAAACGTCCATTGCGAGGTGGAAGCCGTCGCGGGAAGTTTCAATGTAACGTTTTTTTAGATCGTCACGGTTTGCAAAAGCAACCGAGTGAACGACGATATCAACGTCTCCCCACTGTTCTTTAACGATTTCAGCCGACTTTGCTACGTCTTCATCACTGCTGACGTCACAAGGGAATATAAATTCTCCGCCAAGCTCTTCACTGATAGGCTCAACGCGTTTTTTTATAGCATCATTAACATAACTGAAAGCAAGCTTTGCGCCTTGCTTTTTAAACTGTTGAGCAATTCCGTAGGCAATACTTTTTTCGTTTGCCACGCCGAAAATTAGAGCTTTTTTTCCTTCCAGCAGCATTAATTACTCCTTGTAGATAAAAGATATTAATCTGTAGACAGAGTCAAAATTTCTCAGACATATTTTAGGGACAGCCCTCAATCAGTATGCCAATATTCAGAAGAAACTAAGCTTCTGTCGAATTTAATTATTTAGTTAAGCAGTTTTAAGCATCAAGTTCGGAACTGGTCAAGAGCTTAAACGCTTCAAGGTACTTCTCACGTGTTTTTGATGCAATGTTTTCTGGAATTTCAGGAGCAGGGGGCTGTTTATTGAAATTAATGTCAGTCAGCCAGTCGCGCAAGAACTGTTTATCGAAGCTTGGCTGTGATTGTCCTGCTTTATATCCTTCCATGGGCCAGAATCTTGAGGAGTCAGGAGTTAGAACTTCGTCAATTATGATTAGTTCGTCACCCACAAGACCGAATTCAAATTTTGTGTCAGCAATGATGATTCCGCGCTCTTTAGCGAAGTCTCTAGCACGGCGGTAAATGGAGAGGGTTACATCTTGGACTTTTTCAAGAAGATCGCTGCCAAGCATTTCCATCGCTTTATCGACTGTGATGTTTTCATCATGTTCGCCTAAATCTGCTTTCGTTGAAGGCGTAAACAGAGGCTGTTCAAGCATTTCAGATTCTTGAAGTCCCTTAGGGAGCTCATGTCCCGAAACTTTACCTGTTGCAAGGTAGTCTTTCCAGCCTGATCCGGTGATGTACCCGCGAACGATACACTCGATTGGAAGAGGCTTAGCTTTTTTTACAAGCACACTGCGGCCCTGAAGCTGGTCTTTATACTTATGAAGAACTTCTGGGTACTCATCAACATTTGAAGCAATCAAATGATTGGGTACGATGTCTTTGCACATTTCCATCCAGAACAAGGTTATCTGGTTTAGGATTTTACCCTTATCTTCGATAGCGTTGGGCATGATTACATCATAGGCAGAGATTCTGTCAGTTGTAATAATGAGAAGTGTTTCAGCATCAACTTCGTAAATATCGCGAACTTTCCCTTTAGAGAGAAGATTCAATTCCTTAATATCTGTATCGAGCATATGTACTTTAGACATTTGGGTTACCTCTTTATTTGTAACGGGATTCAACGGAACGGGCGTGCGCCTCTAGTCCTTCAAGTCTGGCCAGTCTGGCAATTTTAGCGCCATGTCTGGAAACATAGTTCTGGTCTGTATAAATCAAACTGGATTTTTTGCAAAATGTATCTACTGAAAGAGCAGATGAAAATCTAGCTGTACCTACTGTCGGTAAAACGTGATTAGGGCCAGCAAAATAATCTCCGATAGGCTCAGGGGTGTGGTGACCCATAAAAATTGCGCCGGCATGTTTGATTAGTCCGATGGCGGACCATGGATCATCAAATGCCAATTCTAAATGTTCAGGAGCCATATTGTTAGAAAATTCGATTCCAGCATTTCTGTCTGGAACATTTACGATAGCACCCCATGAATCTAATGATTGCAGGGCTATTTCACCACGTGGTAGTTTTTTAGCCTGAATTCTTAGCTCTTCTTTTACCTTGTCACCCAGAGTCTTATCCCAGGTGATTAAGATTGCAGCTGCGAGTGGATCATGTTCAGCTTGTGAAAGCATATCTGCGGCAATCCATACAGGATTTGCAGATTCGTCAGCTAAAATTGCCACTTCGCTAGGTCCGGCAATCATATCAATACCGACTTCACCAACAAGCTGGCCTTTGGCTGTCGCAACAAAAATATTACCAGGTCCGGCAATTACATCGCACGGCTTGATGGTATCAGTCCCATAAGCAAGAGCGCCAATGGCCCATGCAGAACCGCCTGCGTAAATTTCATTAATTCCAAGTTCCTGCGCTGTAGCAAGAATATATGGATTAAGTGTGCCGTCTTTTCTCGGAGGAGAAATGACCGCTATTTGCTTAACTCCGGCAACTTGTGCAGGAACTGCGTTCATAATCATGCTGGAAATAAGCGGTGTTTCGCCGCCTTGCCCGCCGGGAACATATAATCCAACGCGGTCAACTGGCCTGACAAGCTGGCCGAGAATTGTTCCGTCTTCGTCAGCTGTCCACCATGATTCCTGAACCTGTCTGCGATGAAAGTTTTTCACATTGCGGATAGCTTCTTCAATTATTTCGAGGTCTTCACTTTGAACTTCGGCATATGCAAGACTGCGATCATCCGCAGTAACTTTAAGCATATCTATGTTGAAAGTGGGGCAGTCGAATTTCTGTGTATATTTAATGAGAGCCTGATCTCCGTCAGATTTTACATCATCAAGAATCTCTCTGACGATACCATCTACTTTTTGATCTGGGTTTTTGCGCAGGTCTAGCCATTTTTTGATTTCAGGCCATGAATCTTGGCCGGGATAGTCTATATTCTTGCAAGGCATTGAAATATCCTTAACTTGAAGAAAGTGAAATAGTTGTTTGTTTTTAACGCTGTGTATTAATTAATGTGAGTTTGATCAGTATCGTAATGTGGTTGTAAAGTCGAGAAGAATAGACAGTGCAAAGGGCAATAAAAAAAGGCCGGAAGTATCAACTTCCGGCCCCGGTGTCAGGTATAAATTGCTAGTAAGACTGGTCTAAGAATTCTTAGAATTCGTAAACAAGGCCAACTGCGAGTTTGAGAGCAGGATCTTCTTTACCATCACGAGTTGTGTTGTAAGCAGACCATGTGTCTTTATCAAGATCCATTCCGATGTAACCGAATTCAACGATAGCAGCCAGTTCGTCGTAGATCTGGTAGTTTGTGTTGAAGTCAATTTCAAAAGCCTGGTCTTTAGTAGTCAAGAAGTTACCATCAGCGCTGATGTTAGTCAGGCCAGTGTTGTTTCTGATAAGATCTTTATCGTTTGTACCTTTGATGTACAAGAAGTGGAAGTCATGAGTCAGTTTGTCGAGGAAAGAGATATCTTCGAAAGACAGACCCATTACCATCTGACCAACCTGCTGATTGCTGTTAAGGTCAGCAGAAGTTAGAGCAGAACCACCGTAGTAGTAAGTACCGAAAGCGAAGTCATTGTTTACAACAGGAAGACGTTCTGAACCGTTGGATGTTTTGTCATCTTCACCAGAGGTGTATGCGAAAACAAATTTAGGCTGCATGAAGTCCATACCTGTGTAAGCAAGAGACAAGTCAGCGCCCCAACCGGAACGGTCGTTGCGTTTCTGTTTAGCATCAAGATCACCGTATGCGAAGTCAGCTTTAAGAACGATAGGATCGAACATGGTCATTCCGAAAGAAGTACCAGCCCAGTATGAGCTTACGCTCTTAGTGAAAGCTGCAGGGGAAGGAGCAGTCAAACCAGGAAGTGTTGCTACTGCTGCGTATGTGTCTTTACCGATAAGACCGTACATGAAGTAAGGAGTTGCTTCAAGACCGTCGATTGTTACTGGAAGAGCAGCATAGAAGAGGTCAAGCTCATCTTTAGAGTTTGCGCCAGCAACCTGGTATCCAGCTGTATCGTTCTGGTTAGCATCGTATGCACGAACGTAACCAACTGCAGCAGAGATAACGTCTGTGATAGGTGTGCTGATAGTAAGAGCGCCAGCATCGAGGTCACCAAGAACCATGGAACCAGCAGCAGCGCCAGGAAGGTTGATGGAGAAGATACCAGCAGTGGTCAATACTTCAGTTTCTGGGAAACGGTACTGCAAGAATACACGTTTGATTCCGAGATCACGATTGGCAGAACCAGTTGTGAGGTCAGAGTCAGCAGAACCAACGCGAGTTTTGTACTCAACGTACAATTCTGACATCAAGTTTTCGTTTGCAATGAAACGGAACTGAGTACGAGCTCTGAACCAGAAGTTCATGTCATCTTCTTGCTGTCCATGTTTTTTAGCGGATAGGAAGTCGCTGTTGTCCATGAAGTTAGCCTGGAACTGGAATTTACCTTTAGCTTCGAGATCAACCGCAGAAGCGGTTCCTGCCATAGCTAGTACTAGAGTAGCTAGGATAGCGAGGACGATTAATTTTTTCATTATTTTTCCTTCTTTTGCTGAATAAATAAAACTGTGGCAAAATTGCCTGACACCTACCTTCAGGGATAGTTCTACAGACTCGTGGCATTGATGGCAAGTGAAAAGTACATTTTTTTGACTAAAGTTAAATTTTTTTTACCGTATAAAAAATTATACCTTGCTAGGCTCAGAAATTACATAGAAAGTTTATATACTTGTAATAATACTGTACAAGCCCTTTATTGACAGGGATATTGGGGTTGGTTAGTCCTTTTAAAACATTTTTAGCATTAGTATAAAAAATTATACAGAGGTCCTGTTCATGAGTTTTGAGTTTGATGCTGTCGATTTTCCGACATCTCCCGGTGTGTATCTTATGAAAGATTCTACCGGCCTTATTATATATGTAGGGAAAGCTCGAATTCTTCGTAAACGTATTTCATCATATTTCAGGTCCATTGATAAGCATACGCCTAAGACAAAGGTTATGGTTTCAAAGATTGCATCAATAGATACACTGGTTACCGCCACTGAGAAGGAAGCTTTGCTTTTAGAAGCCAGTCTTATCAAGAAGCATAGGCCGCGATATAACGTGGTTTTGCGCGATGATAAGCAATATGTTCTTTTCAGGCTTGATAAGCGTGCTGAATATCCCAGACTCCGCATGACGCGGAAAGTTGTGCGCGATGGTTCAGTATATTTCGGTCCGTACACCTCCAGCTTTTTTGCTCGCGAAACATTGAAAATTCTAGGTAAAGTATTTCCCTTGCGTAAATGTTCTGATTCCGCTTTTAGAAATAGAACAAGGCCGTGCTTGTATCATGATATAGGGCAGTGCCTTGGGCCATGCGTCAATTTTGTTCCCCGTGAGCAGTATATGGCATTGGTAAAGCAAGTTGAGATGCTTCTTTCCGGTAAGGCGGCAGATTTGATTTCGGATTTGCGTCATGAAATGGAAGATGCAGCGGCTGAACTTGCATACGAGCAAGCCGCAAAGATTCGCGATCAGATTACAGCTATTAGCAAAACAATTGAAAAGCAGGCTGTTGTCATTGATGACAGGTCTGACATTGATGTTATTGCCATTGCGGAGTCGCCGCGCGGGGTCGGTTTGGGGTTACTTTTTGTTCGAAAAGGTCGTTTACTTGATAAAAAAGATTTCTTTTGGGCGGGATTAAGTCTCGAGGATGGTGAAGAAATTTTGCACAGCTTTATCAACCAATTTTACTCGTCCACAAAATACATTCCGCCAAAACTTCTCGTGCCGTTTGAGTTTGATATGCAAGGTTCGTCTGAGGTTCTTGCTGAGCGGAGCAAATCACCGGTTCGAATCAGTACTCCGCAAACAACTGAAGAGAAACGGCTTTTAGATCTTGCCCGTAAAAATGCGGCTATCGGGGCACTGGAAAAAAAGAATGACGACATTCTTGATATACTTTTCGCGAAATTAAATCTTCCTGCACGGCCTGAGCGGATTGAGTGCATTGATGCCTCACACCTTGGCGGCGAAGGTATGCGTGTAGGGATGGTTGTTTATGAGCTTGGTAAGCCTGAAAAATCGCAGTATCGCACTTACGTTTTTCCGGAGCTTGAGCATTCTTCTGATGATTACGCCGCGCTATATCACTGGGTGCTCAAGAGAATTGATTCGGGGCCGCCATGGGCCGACCTTATCTTAATAGATGGGGGGAAGGGGCAACTTAGCTCAGTTGAAAAGGCTTTTGCCGATAATTGGAAGTTAGATACACCAATTCCGCAACTCTCTTCAATTGCAAAGGGGCCAACGCGTAGAGCGGGTGAACTTGAAGATAGAATTTTTACACCGGGCCGAAAAAATCACCTGCCGCTTAAAGGTGGTAGTCCTGCTTTGCTGTTTTTGCAGCGGTTGAGGGATGAAGCGCACAGGTTTGTAATTGGTAGGCAGCGAAAATCGCGCAAGAAGAAAGCTTTGCAAAGTGAGGTGCTGAGTTTGCCCGGTATCGGTCCGAAAACCGCACGACTTTTGTGGGACGAATATGGTTCCGTGCAGAAGATGAAAGAAGCCACCTCCGCAGAACTTTCTCAAGTTCCGGGCATAGGTAAGGTTCGTGCTAAGCAAATATATAAGGCGTTTCAGGAGCTTGGTTAGGTTATACTGCCTAACCAAGCTCAATCATATTTAAAAATCTTTCTAATTTTTCACTATGATTTAGTAAACTTTACGCAATTTCAGTAGGTTCGCCGATGACCAGTTCGGTTACTTTGCAGTCAGGCGCGTGCTTGGCGACTTCTGTTGTAAAGTTTACGGTGTCCTGCTCTAGAATCGGGAAAGTTCCCCAATGCATAGGGATAGCGTTTTTGCATCCGAGAAGTTTGCAAGCGTAGGCGGCATCATTTGAATCCATTGTGAACCATCCTCCTGTAGGTAGCATTGCCACATCAATGTCATTGAATTTACCGAACAATTCCATGGTTGAGAATAATGCGGTGTCACCAGCACAATATATGCAAAAATCATCTTCGTATGTTAAAATAAAGCCAGCAGGTGCTCCCTCAGAGCAGGAATGGGCCGCTTGCACCATTTTGATTTTGATTCCGGCCACTTCAACAGTTCCACCCATGTTCATGCCGATGATTTTATCAGAAGCTATGCCCTGATCAATCATACTGGGCACGAAATCGAATATGCAAACGAGCGTTGCGCCTGTGGTGTTGCATATTTCTGCGGCTTGTCCAACATGATCGCCATGGTCGTGAGTAATCAGCACCACATCCGCTTTGCGAATAGATGTCCATTTAGCTGTAGTGGATGGGTTTCCTTCAAAGAAAGGGTCGATGACCACAGTTTTGTCGCCGGATTCAATGACAAAGTTTGAATGGCCGTTCCAAGTAAAAATATGGTTCATAATTACCTCTGTGAGTTTTCTCCCCAGCGTTGATATAGATCGTGGGGGATATTTAATTGTTCTAGCACTCTGCCAGCCATATGGGCGGCGAGATCGTTAATACTCTGAGGCCCGTGATAAAATCCTGGCGAGGCCGGCATTATGGTTCCACCAGCTAATGTTATTGTTTCCATGTTCCTGATATGAATCAGGCTAAGTGGAGTTTCGCGGGTTACTAATACTAATTTGTTGCGTTCTTTAAGACATACGTCGGCGGCTCTGTGAATAAGATTCGAGCCGAATCCCTGTGCGATGGCTGCAAGTGAGGCCATTGAGCAAGGGCATACTATCATGCCGTCATGTTGCCATGATCCGCTTGCGGGAGGTGCGGAGATTAAATCCTGCGGGTAAACAAAGTCAGCGTGACCTGTTAAGTCTTCGGGCTGTAAGTCTGTTTCAAGTTCCATGACTTTCAGCGACGCATTGGATAAAATAAGATGCAGTTCAACATCATCCATTTTGCCTAATGTTTCGGCTAAAAGAGCAGAGTAAATTGTGCCGCTTGCACCCGTGATAGCAAGGACAATTCTTTTTTTATCCATAATTAAATGCCTAGATCCTTTCGAGTGGCATGAGCCTTATTATTGAGCTGTGTTAAAAAATATAAATACAACAGGGGGTAGAAGTTTACAAGGGACGTTCGTGTGAGACTTGAAATTTTAACTAGCTTATGCGAGTAGAAACAAACCTTAATTCAATACTTGAAGAAATCACGTATACAATTTTTACCCGACGGAGAAAACAGTATGGTAACTCTTGGAACAGCCGGAACTAGTTCTGCTCGTAAGATGATGCTTCTTGGCGGTGGTGAGCTAGGCAAAGAAGTCGTAATCGAAGCTCAGCGGTTAGGGGTAGAAGTTATTGTTGTCGACAGATATGCAAACACTCCTGCTATGCAGGTTGCCCATCGTAGCTATGTTATTTCTATGCTCGATGCAGATGCTCTCCGTAAAGTTGTTGAAACTGAAAAACCTGATTTTATTGTACCAGAAATTGAGGCTATTGCTACGCAGACTCTTGTTGATCTTGAAAAGGAAGGATTCAACGTAATCCCTACTGCCATCGCAGCTAGATTGACTATGGACCGCGAAGGTATCCGCAGACTTGCAGCTGAAGAGATCGGTCTCAAAACATCTCCATATAAATTTGCTGATACTAAAGAAGAATATCTCGCAGCCGTAAAAGAAATCGGCATTCCTTGCGTAATCAAGCCAGTTATGAGCTCGTCCGGCAAAGGGCAGAGCACAGTAAAGAGCGAAAGCGATATCGACTATTCATGGGAATATTCGCAGTCTGGCGGAAGAACTGGCGAAGGACGCATTATTGTAGAAGCATTCGTTGAATTCGACTACGAAATCACCTTGCTCACAGTTCGCCACAAAGACGGAACCTCCTACTGCCAGCCTATTGGTCACAGACAGGAAGACGGCGATTACCGGGAGTCATGGCAGCCACAGCCTATGAGCGCCATTGCTCTTGAGAAAGCGCAGGATTATGCTCTTAGAATTACAAATGCACTTGGCGGACGCGGTTTGTTCGGTGTGGAGCTTTTTATTAAGGGTGATGAAATTTTCTTTAGCGAAGTTTCACCTCGTCCACATGATACCGGCCTTGTTACCGTTATTTCTCAGGATATGAGCCAGTTTGCATTGCACGTCCGCGCTATTATGGGGCTACCTGTTCCAGCTATTCGCCAGTACGGACCAGCGGCTTCCAGCGTAATTCTTTCAAATGGTAAATCCACATCCCCTTCCTTCGTAAATGTTGATAAAGCATTGGAAGGTCCTGATACGAAAATATTGATCTTCGGAAAGGGCGAATGTGACGGAGTACGCAGACTAGGCGTAGCTCTTGCGCTTGGTAAAGATATTGATGATGCTAAAAAACGCGCTATCAAAGCTTCATCAGCTGTAGAAGTTAAATATTAAGAATTCAAGCTACCTAGATAAATATAGTTTCGAACAATTATAAATTAAAGATCAAATCTTAACGCATTTTATGTGCGCTGAGATTTGATCTTTTTTATGGCAATAATAGTCTTATTCATATTGAGTGAGCGATCAGGATTGACATTTTGCGTTAAAGGGAGAATTGATCTTCTTTTGATGTGTTAAAGGGATAAGTGTTGTTCTTTTTTGTTTTTTCGTGAAATCGAGATTTTTTTGTTAATATAAGGATTGTTAATCATGAAACAGGAAGCTAACGGATGGGCTTTAGCCCCACTGGCCTTATTTTTGGTGATATTTATAGGTACTGGTTTTTCTCTCACCATGGGCGGAACCAATATGGCTTTTTATCAGTTGTCTGCAACCGTTGCTATCTTACCCGCAATTGCTTGGGCTGTTTGGATGGGCAGTGGTAAAATAAAAGATAAGATTAATGTTTTTCTCAGCGGCGCAGGTGATTCTGGAATCATAACAATGTGTATGATTTATCTGCTGGCTGGCGGGTTTGCATCCGTTGCCAAAGCCATTGGAGGAGTCGAGTCGACAGTTAACCTAGGCTTGTCCGTTGTTCCTGCCTCCATGGTTCTTCCTGGTCTGTTCATTATCGCCGCGTTTATTGCTACTGCCATGGGTACTTCCATGGGAACAATTGCCGCCATTGCACCTATTGCCGTCGGTGTTGCGACCAAAACAGATATTCCATCAGCCTTGCTTATGGGCTCCGTTGTCGGTGGTGCAATGTTCGGGGATAATCTTTCCATGATTTCTGATACGACAATTGCGGCGACCAGAACTCAGGGTTGTGAAAT
The DNA here is from genome assembly GCA_030145055.1 of Desulfovibrio sp. Classification (GTDB taxonomy): domain Bacteria; phylum Desulfobacterota; class Desulfovibrionia; order Desulfovibrionales; family Desulfovibrionaceae; genus Maridesulfovibrio. The sequence goes on along the minus strand of JAQYWK010000002.1, from coordinate 345,371 downwards.
GGGTGATAAATTTAAGATGAATTTCTTGATCGCCATGCCCGCCGCGTTAATGACTATTGTCATATTATATATGTTAGGCGAGGGTGGTCAGGTATTGCAGGAAGGCAGTTACAGTCTGATTAAAGTTCTTCCGTACTTCATGATTCTTGTGATGGCTGTGATTGGAATTAATGTATTCATTGTTCTGGCATCAGGCATCGTTTTCACAGGAATTGTCGGATTAATATCTGTTACTGATTTCGGTATGCTTAAATTTTCGCAGGATATTTATTCAGGATTCACCGGAATGCAGGAAATTTTGGTTTTATCACTCTTGATTGGTGGACTTGGTGAGTTGATTAAATATCACGGTGGAATAACCTATATCATTAATTTTATAGGAAAATTGACTCGCGGTACCAAATCAACAAGAGCAGGAGAGTTCAGCATCGGCGCTTTGTCCGTTTTTTCTGATCTATGTACAGCGAACAATACTGTCGCCATCATCCTGACAGGTGGCATGGCAAAAGAAATAGCCAAGAGCCATAATGTTGATCCGCGTCGCAGCGCCAGTCTTTTAGATATATTCTCATGTATTATACAGGGACTTATTCCTTACGGAGCACAAATTCTGCTGGCAGGTTCAATCTCGCAGCTGTCGCCACTCGAAATAGTTGGCAACATGTATTACTGTTATATACTCGGATTTGTCGCGATCATAAGCATTCTCATTGGATTTCCGAGAGCTAAGTCCTAATTTTAAGCGCTTTTTGTATAAAATGATAAGCCCCCGTAACTTCAACAAGTTGCGGGGGCTTCTTTCGTTTATCGACAAAATATGAATAAAAAAAGAATCCCCAATTTAACAAATTAATGATATGTGAATAGGTACTATTTTAGGTTGCAGCTAAACTAACTATTTTGTGCGAATCGTATTAATGAAATTTTCTAACGTAATAAAATAACATAGCTCATGATGTGAGGGAGGCCTTGCTCAAGGAGAGTTGAATGATGAGAAACCACAAGTGCAATAGTCTTTTACCTCGGTTAACCTTAGCTTTTGTCGCATTGATTGTTTTTGCGGGATTAGTGCTTCAACCTGTACCAGCATTTTCCCGGACTATAAAAACAATGGTTGTGCCGGACAGAGCACAGTCTAATATGCAACCTGCGATTTTTTACTCATTCAAAACATCGGCTCATCGCTCAAAAGTAGAAAAAGATTTGGATATTAAATTCCGCATTTTTAATCCTTACCTAACAAAAGAACCTACTGGTGTTCAAAAAGAAATACTAAAAGACTTAGAAGCTGGTAGAGCTTCAGTCGTCAAAAAGAAAAAGAATATCAAAGATGGTGAAAAGCTGTTTGAGCTGATCATGGCTGATATTAAAGCCAATCCTAAATCTCCGCTTGCAAAAGCTCACGCGGCAATTGGTAAGTTGATGATGGATTACAATCTGCTAATCATTGAATCTACGGGGTTAACTGTTCTTCACCCCATTTTTTACAATCCCGAAGTGAAAGAGCTTGAAGTAGGTTATGCAACTGCGAATGATGTGAATGATACTTTGTATGGACTTTTCTTTCTAGATGCCGCTTTTGAGCAGGGTAAGCCTGTTTTCGGAACTTGTCATGGAGCACAGCTTGGATATTTGTATGCAGGTGGCGGGCTGATCAGGCTTTTCCCTCCTGTTAAAGAATGGAAGGTTAAACCTCTCTATGCTCGCAAAAATCCTTATGGAGCACCTCCTGAGATCTGGGCAATTGATCAGATGCTAAATGCGCGTGATCAGAAGGATCGCTCAGATTTTGGTATGCTTAAGTACCCCTTACCTGAAATGTTCGGCAAAGGCGGCGTTGTCGGTCAGGCATATGTGAATAAGGATTTGAATCATACTCTAGGCATGACTGAACCTGTGCCGACAATCGATGATTTTGAAGTTCTCTCATATCATCCTCTTAGCCTAAAGAAAGGACAGGTTGATAATTATGAAATAAAAGGTGAGGTTCCCGGATATCCACAGGTACAAGACGCAAACCGCGAGGTATTTAATAAAGCACTGCGCAGGGGCGTCATTGTTGATCTATTTAAGTATAAGACTCTCTTAGGATTTCAATATCATCCACAGTATACCTATGACAGCTTACAGACTTCGGCTGTGTTTGATTACTTAGTTGAGAAGGCTGCTGCGGTTAAATAGACATTAAGCTTTATTAATTTGACTTTTGATATTGGGCCAGTCTCTTTTGAGGCTGGTCCTTTTTTGTTCCATTCAAAAGTCGTTTGTTTTGGAATCTTAGGTGGTATAGCGTCTATAAATTCATTCACGAGAGTAATTAGTAATATATAATCAGGTTTTATTAATGTTATATATTTCTCTAAAGATGTCTTACCGGGTACGTAGTATCTTGATTGTCCTCGTCTGTTTATCTACATTTGTGCTTTGTGGTAATGCAGGTTGTGGTCGGCTGGATGATGATAATAGTTATGTATTTAAAGCGGCCTCTGCGGCAGATTATAGTGAAATGGGCTGGGTCGAAGCATATGATGCAATTCATGCGCAAATGATAGAACAGTATGCTTTTACAGAGTGGAAAGATTTAGATTATGCTACGTTAAACAGTAATACTCGTCCAAAAATTGTTCTAGCTGAAGTCAATTCTAGCGAAGATGAATATATTACTGCATTCTTAGAATATACTAAATCCATTCCTGATGGGCATGTTTTTTGGAGTGATAATGTCACAACAAATATCATGCTAAAACATTCTGATGGAAGCTATGGTTTTGGAATGGTACTAGGTGATATGATTTTAGAATGGAATGACGTACCAATCGCAACAGCTTTAGCACTGCTTTCAACCCTGTGGAGTCCTACGACCCATTCTTTGGCATTAGGTGGTGATGAGCATGCGCTTGCTGCTAAATTCAAAGAGGCAATGGAATTCTTAGTAGGTAGAAACGTCCCGGGAATCATTATTGATGTCCGCGGGAACCTTGGTGGAACTGATGCACTAGCTGCCAATATTGTGGGTTATTTCTATTCTGAACAAACTATTTATGAATACCAAAGCGTCTACAATGAATATACAGGAATATTTGATACTGTTCCTGATGATCCAGAAGATAATTCAGTCGTCAAACGAAATGTTCCATTGAATATTGAACCGCAAAGTCCTCAGTACATTACCAAACCGGTAGTTGTTATTGTAAATCCTGATTCCATCAGTTCTGCAGAAGGCATAGCTATGGCTATTAAAAGATTGGATCTAGGTCATGTGGTGAGCTTTTATGGTACCAACGGATCGTTTGGTATAGTAGGCGGAAAAGCTTCACTTCCACTTGGTTATTCGATCTCTTTTCCTATGGGACGCTCCTTGGATAAATATAAAGTAATTCAGGTTGATAGTAAGGATGGCCTCGGCTGTGTAACTCCAGATATTCGTGTCCCTAAGACCTCAGCAAATATGTTAACATATGCGAAAAAGGACGCCACAGACGATGTCGAATTAGACGCTGCGGTTGCATATTTGCAAACGCTGTAAATCCAAGAGTTGTTTTCACTTTAAGAACCTGCCATTGCAGAAATTAGTTTTTCGCCAGCTAGTTTAATGTGTGAACACATTGCGGTCTGGGCTGCTGTTTCATCGTGTGATTTAATTGCGTTCAAAATAATTTCGTGCTCTTCAGCTACTTGTTCAAAGCCCCAGTCATATTTCGCTTTTTGCTCCATCCATAATCGAACTGGCTGACGCATTTCAGAAAAAAATCTTATTAGCACGGTATTATGGCAGGCTTTCACTACCGCTGAATGAAATGCTAAATCTGCGGTAATCATTTTGCGGCCGCTTTTTTTGGCTTGCAAGAAACTTTTATGCTGCTTTTGAATCTCTTCGATATCATCCACGGTTGCCCGTCTAGCGGCAAATTTAGCAATAGATTGCTCAAGTTCTAATCTAGCCTCCATCAAGTCATTAATTTTATCATGCCCAATGGTGAGCAGTGATAAACCAACCGATTTCGGTTCGACGTTACTTGCCCAATCTGTGACGCGAGTTCCATCTCCCGGGCGAACAGAAAGCACCCCTATTAATTCAAGCGCGCCTACGGCTTCGCGAATAGAACTCCTGCCTACTCCGAATTGCTCCATAAGCACTGGTTCAGGTGGGAGCTTTTCGCCTGGTTTCAAATCTCCACTAACAATCATTGAAATTAACATTTCAACAACTTGATCACTCAGACGTTTGCGTTGGGCCTTGAGAGGATTCTTTTTCATAGTTTGCGACCTTAAGAGAATTACGGGAGATACTCAAGAATCTGTTTTTGGTTGACAGAATAATTATATGAGAGTTACAACTAGTATAAACGTCAGATGTTAAGATGTTTATATGTATACAAGTGGCTGTTTTAAAAGCTAATAACAATGAAATAAAGGTGGTATTTGTAATGGAATACAAGAACTATGGATCTAAAGTGCTCGTGAGATTGGACCCGGGCGAAGAAATTATTGCATGCTTAAGTGAAATTTGCAGCAAGGAAAATATTGAACTCGGTTGTGTTTCTGGAATCGGAGCTATTAATAAAGCGACTGTTGGGCTGTTTAACCCCGAAACAAAGAAGTATTTTTCTACGACTTTGGAGAAGCATTTTGAGATTACCAGCCTGATTGGTAACATTTCGAGAATGAATGGTGAGGTCTATTTACACCTGCACGCAACCCTAAGTGACATCGATTACAATGCATTCGGCGGACATCTTAATGCAGCAACAGTTAGCGCAACTGGTGAGATTTGGATTGATATCGTTTCTGGAACAGTCGGTAGAGAGTTTAGTGAAGAGATTGGTTTGAATTTGTTGAAATATTAAGAACAACTTTCGCAGGTGAGTTTTTTTTAATTTTGTAAATGGTTACATAGAATGGAAATATTTTACATCACTCAACGGTCTTTATAGATAAAAAGGATGTTACTTTGAGCCTTGTGAAGCTAACTTATCTCCTTAATTTATATACATCTTCTATCTGTTATATTTATATAATTTGTTGACATTGACTTTTATTCGGCGTTATTTCCAGAGGTGGTAAAGATAATAGCTGCGGTGTAAAAGTGTTGTTTTGGGTTTGGGGTACATTTTTTTTTGAAAACTAGTTGGTTGTTTTGCCAATTACGCAAATTGCTTAAGAGTAGTACTCCTTCACAATGCTGCGGGTGATTTCTAATTAGAAGATTTTAAGATCAGACAATAATGTTGTTAAAACGGAGAGTAAAATGAAAGATTTTGATCATGTTTTAGAGGAGATGGATTTTGATTTTTTAGGTTCCGGTCAGCACGTCATAAGTGTTGATGGGGTTCGCAAGATTCTCGGAAATGATAAGTTTATTTTTTTGGATGTGCGTACTGAGCTTGAGCAGAGTTATGTGGTTTTTCCTTTCGCAACCAATATTCCACTGCACGAACTTCCAAAAAGAATAAATGAGCTTCCAAAGGATAAATTTATTATTACTTTTTGTACTTCAATTTTCCGCAGCGCTGTGGCGTACACTTATTTGCGGGCAAATGGGTATGATGAAGTCAAGGGATTGGCTGCTCCGTTGGAAGATCTGATTGGTCTTTTTAAACCTGGCCCTCTTGCAAAGATGTAGTTTTCATGTCGTGCCTATTCCAATGTGGTGGGAGGGCACGACATGCTTTTAAGTATTTAAAATAGGCATATCATAATGTTTGATTTAACAATCGTTATTGCGTGTATTTCTTTTGTGCTGAGTTTCATATTTGCTCTGGGTGGTGTTGGTTCAGCGCTGGTTCTTATTCCCTCTCTGACATGGTTGGGCATACCTTTCAATTTAGCTCGTCCGACTGGTCTTTTTGTAAACTGTCTGAGCATGCTTGGTGCAACATATTCCAATATCAAGGCTAAGCGTTTGGATTTCAAGCTCGGGCTGCCTATTATTGTTTCATCTATACTTTTAGCTCCAGTGGGGGCATGGGCAGGGCATTATCTCAGTACTCGTGTAATTTTTTTTGTGTTTATCGGGTTCCTTCTTTTTTCCGGTTGTATGATGCTTTTTTTTAAAAGATCTAAATATAAAGATCAGTACCGGGAAGACCGACCTGTAATTGGTCCTTTATTGGTTGGAGTTGTCGCTGGATTTTTCTCCGGTTTGCTCGGTGTCGGTGGTGGTGGGATAATTTCGCCATTGATGATTTTACAGGGTTTTAATCCTAAAAAAGTTGCAACAGTGACGGCCTTTGCTGTGCCTTTCTCCTCTTTCTCAGCTTTTATGGCCTATCTTGCGATGGGCTCTGTTTCAATTAAAATTTTGATTTTTGCTGGGCTAGCAGCATGGGCTGGTGGATATCTTGGAACCAGAGTGATGCACCATAGAATGCGTCCTGAGTCTGTTAAGAAAATGCTTGGTTGTGTGTTGATTTTGATGGCTTTGAAGTTGATTTGGTCACTTGAATAAAAGACTAACTTCTAAATAGGGATATTATGTCTGACAATGGAATATGGCGTTGGTGGAACCAACCGTTTATATTAAAAAATATGCCTTGATTCGCTGAAGGTTCCCGCCCCAATCAAAACAAGAAGCCCGTTTACACTAAGTGTAAACGGGCTTTCATGTGGAGTGCTACGGACCTTTGAAGGTCTGATGCGGGAGACTGTAACCTAGGTTACTTTATTCCGTCCGGATGACATGAGGAGGATGTACACCCGGTCATTGAAGGATCATTTCCGAATTCTTTAACGTGACACGATAAGCATGAAGGGCGCTTAGCGTTGAGACGTTTTTTATGCATTGCCTTGAAGTAGGACTTGTAACCTTTCGTAGGCACTGGTGCGAAGTCAGTGTGACAAGTCGAACAACTAGTTGGAACCTTGGATTTTTTAAGATCGTGATGACAATCAATACATTCATAATTTTCATGACTAGTATGATTGAAAGCAACTCCGAGGTCGTCTTTGCTATTGCCTTTGATGAAGTTAATCATAATTTCATCTTGAGGTGCTTCAGGAGCTTCCTCAGCATTAGCTGCCATGGCTATAACCGTCATGCCCATACAGAGTAGGCACACGATGAATAAGTTTTTCATTTTATTTCCTCTTTGTGTGTGTCTGTTTAGGCTTTCTTGTTTTTGCCAAGAGCTGCTGACAAAAATCCGCGACGCGAACTCTTTGTCTGAGCAGGTCCGCTAGCCGTCATAACCGTTTTGCGTTGATCAACCGAAGCTACTAGGTGCTCTGCGTAATTTTCAGGATCTGTTTCACACAGATAAATTACGCGAACATCTTCAGGGTCAGCTAAGAACGCTTTAGGCTTGGTCTTTTGAACTTCAGCCAGACGTTTATTTGCAAGAGCCAACATATCTTCACGATCACCAAAGTTCATGGTGCCGGTCGGACAACTCTGTACACAAGATGGGAGCATACCGATCTTTACGCGATCAATACACATGTCACATTTGTTCCAAAGTCCTGTTTCAGGATCCTGACGTGGAACATTGTAAGGACATAGTTCCCAGCTATCTAAACGGCCTGGTTTGATAATAGCTTTATCTGTCATTTCAACTGCGCCAGTTTCTGGGTCCTGAACAACTCCGCCAGGAGCGTACATGTTTACCACGTACTTACAAGGCGGCTCAATGCAATGTCTGCACTGCTCAGGGAAGAAGTTCCAGCTCAGTTTACCTTTATCGTCCATTGTTTCATTGAAACGAACAAGACGAATAGTTTTAGATGATAGATCCTGCGGGTTCTGGTGAGAACCCATATTGCGTGTCTTTTCAGCAGGGAGTTTTTTCCACTGCTTGCAAGCCACCTGACAACCGCGGCAAGCGGTACAAAGGGTGAGGTCTACGAAAAAGCTTTTACCGTTCATTACTTGTCACCCTCCTTCCACTTACGCAGATTGACCATAAAGGCTTTGTATTCTGGAATACCAGTGTTCGGGTCACCAACGTTCGGGGTAACGATGTTAGCAGAGTCTCCGCCGTTAACCGGTGTTACCCAGCCGAAGTGCCAAGGCATTCCGACCATGTGAATTTGTTGTCCCTGAACAAGGTATGGACTAATTCTTTCAGTTACCATTGCGATGGCCCATAGTGAGCCACGAAGGCTTTCTACAGTACACTTATCGCCGTTCTTGATTCCGCGAAGTTCAGCTAGTTCTGGGCTGATCTCAATGAACATCTGTGGCTCGGCTTCTACTAACCATGAACACCAGCGAGTCATTGAACCAGTCTGCCAATGTTCGGTTACGCGGTAAGTTGTTCCAACGAACGGGTAGCGTGGATCACATACGGCTTTCTCTTCGCTCTTGATCTGCACAGCTGTTGGGTTGTGCAAACGCTTGGAGAAAGGATGATCTGATACTGGACACTCGAGTGGTTCGTAGTATTCAGGAAGCGGTCCATCAGCACGGCCCGGTCCGAACAGCTGTCCGAAACCATTTTTGCGCATGATAAATGGATGCTTGGTGCCTGGTTTCCAGCCACCATCAGGAACATCTCCGACCCATTTGGAACCGTTCCATGCGATAACAGGCTTTTCTGGATTCCAAGGATTACCCTTAGAGTCAACGGAAGCGCGGTTATAGAGAATACGGCGGTTAACGGGCCAACACCATGTCCAGTTCGGGAACAAGCCAATTTTTGCCTGTTCTTTGGTCTGGGTGGAGTCGTGACGTTCGGATTTATTACCTTCGTCAGTAACTGAGTTACAGTACAGCCAGTTACCAGAGGTGGTGGAACCGTCATCCTGCAAGTATGCAAAACTTGGAACCTGCTGTCCTTTCTTAAAGGTTTTACCCTTTACGACAGTATCTTTGGTGAACCAACCGTTACATAGCTTAGCGGTCTTCTGAGCACTGAACTCGTAATGACCTTTTTCGTTCTTCTCACACATGTTATTAAAGCTAAGATGTGTGATCGGTTCTGGGTATACGCCGCCTTCAGTTTCATAAAGGTGAGCAAGCTCTTCCCAGATTTCGTGGAAGTAGTGACCATCTGTCATTACATCTTCGAAGGTATCTGGACCTTTGTAACGCCACTGCATCCAGCGACCGGAGTTGGAAACAGAACCTTCTTTTTCGATGGCTGATGCACAAGGGATAAAGAATGTTTCAGTTTTGATTTTCTTCGGATCCATGTCAGGACCTTTCCAGAAATCACTTGTTTCACAACGGAAGAGGTTAACGTTAACCATCCAGTCGAGTTTACCGAGAGCTTTACGAGTTTTAACAGCGTCAGAGCTGGAACAAGCTGGGTTCATGCCCCAGATCAAAGCACCGGAGAATCCGTCATTGTACATTCTGTCGATTAGTGGAATCCAAGAGTATACGCTTGCTTTATGTGAATCGAGACGTGGGAGATACTGGTAAGAATCTGCCGGACTGTCTTCGGAATACATAGCCTTTAGAAGACTTGCAGAGTATTTTGGATAATGCTGCCACCAGTTAGCACTTTCTGGGTCGTTGCTTACTGGGGTGTATTTTTTATTGTACTGATCAAGTGTGTCCTGACCTGCGAGCGGAGTTTTAAGATATCCGGGAAGGATATGGTAAAGCAGAGCGTAGTCAGTTGAACCCTGAACGTTACACTCACCGCGGAGTGCGTTAACACCACCACCGGCAATACCGATGTTACCGAGCATAAGCTGAATCATAGCCATGGCGCGAATGTTCTGAACCCCAACTGAATGCTGAGTCCACCCCATTGCGTACATGATAGTTCCGGCTTTGCCTTTCACGCCTGTAGCTGTGTATGTTTTGTAAAGCAGTTCTAAATCTTCAGTAGAAACACCGGAGATTGTAGATACTTTTTCAGGAGTGTAACGAGCGTAATGCTTTTTAAGAATATTGAACACACACTGAGGGTCTTTGAGTGTCTTATCCTGCTTTGGAATACCCTTGTCATCCATTTCGAAAGCCCATTTGGACTTGTCGTATGAATTTGTTTCCGCATCGAAGCCGGAGAATAAGCCATCATTGAATCCGTAGTCTTTACCAACTATGAAAGATGCGTTGGTGTAGTCGACCATGTATTCTTGGAAGAACTTCTTGTTCTTAATGATGTAGTTGATCATACCGCCGAGGACAGCGATATCAGTACCTGAGCGTAAAGCAATATAAGCATCAGATCTAGCTGATGTACGTGTGAAGCGAGGATCGACATGAATAATCTTGCCGCCGCGCTGCTGTGCTTTTACAGCCCATTTGAAGGAAATTGGATGATTTTCGGCAGCATTGCTACCCATAATCAAAATACAATCACTGTTCTGGAGATCATTCCAGTGATTTGTCATCGCACCGCGCCCGAACGACTCTACCAGAGCCGCAACTGTTGCGCTGTGTCAGATCCTGGCCTGGTGTTCTACATATACCAGGCCTAAAGAACGCATGAAGCTGTGCATCGCATAACATTCTTCATTGTCAAGCGCAGCTGAACCAAGAGAGGCGATACCCATTGTACGGTTAACGGTCTGTCCCTTAGCATTTTTCTTTTCAAAACTTTTGTCGCGAGAATCTTTGATAAGACGGGCAATGCGTTTCTTACAGAAATCCCAGTCTTTTTCGACGTATTCTTCGCTGTAAGGAGCGCGATACATGAACTTACCCGGACGTTCCGGATTTTCTGTCATCTGAATTGAGCTTGCACCCTTAGCACAGAGTGAACCTTCATTAATTGGATGATCAGGGTTACCTTCAACATTGACAGCACGTTTTGTCTCAAGTGAGGTGTTAACTAAAAGACCACAACCAACTGAACAATATGCACAGACTGATGTGGTTTGCTTGGTCCATTTAGGATCAAGTGCTTTAGCCCGATCGACTGCTGGAGCTGCGAAAGCTTTACTGAGTCCGCCAAAGGCAGGAACCGCAGCAAGCCCGGCGGCTGCAACAGTAGTAAGTTTCACAAAATCTCTACGATTCATTCTCATCATCGCTCCTTAAAATTTTGTTTGAGTTATCTTCCACGAATTTCTTGCCCGAGAGTCACTTGCAAATCGTATCCGGATAAACCGATATAAACTGTGCTGAACTCAGCGTCCCCAAACACTTGAGGAAATGAGGGATATGAGTTGTAACATACATTCATTTCCTCAGCTTTATCAGCGCAAGTTTTAAGCGAAATGCCTAGACCACTAAAGGGCAATTGAAACGTCATGACCTTAATTGATTTTTTAGAACCATTCAGAATTTTCATGTGTTCATTCATCTCTGATCAGATCTATTAAAGTTAAGAGCCATTAAATCCTTCAATTGTTGGTGGAACAGAAATAGGGACGTAGTGTTTTGTTCTTTTCCCTAAACTCAAACTATACACATAGAGAAAAAGATTAAAAAAAAACTTGCTTGTTGTGTGACTGACACAACGGCAAGTAGTTGTTATTAATCTTATACGTAGTGATTGTTTGTGTAACATACTAGTATGTTGATGTTATTTTCTGTGGGGGCATTTTTAATTTTTAAATTAAGATAGCGGAGTAAAATATATTATAAATATTTTAAGATTATATAAGACATCTATTGTGCTGATTTTATTGAATTTATATGTTTTTAATCTCTGCAAGTTTTATTATAACAAATAGGACATAATAAGAAGTGTGGGCAATTCTGTGGTGTAGGAACTATCCAAAAATAATGAAAAAACTCCCGCAAAACAGGCGGTTAGCCATTTGCGGGAGTTTACATGGAATCAGTAAATAAGTTTGCAGTGAATTTATGTTAGTCCAGTTTCTTGCGAGCAGTACCTTCTTTATAGAATGGAAGATCACTCTTCATAGCCTTAAAGTCGGCGCGCGCACCTTTTACGATAAATTCATCAGCCTCAGCTGCGTCAGCCTTAACGTAAGCAAGTGCGATTGAAAATCCCAGAGTGGGTGAGAATGAGCCACTTGTGACTACTCCGACTTCTTTGCCGTCAAGAAACACTTTATCGCCATGCCTTGATGAGCGGCGTCCGTCTATTTTTAGAGGAATCAGCATTTCTTTTACATCGGTGAAAGCATCGTCAGCAAGTACGAACGAATATCCGCCTTCACGGGGATTGTGATCTGTATCAAGATCCTGCCCGTAAAGTGGGTAGCCCATTTCAAGGCGAAGTGTGTCGCGAGCGCCGAGACCGATTGGCTCGACATCTTCATGCGCAACAAGCTTTTCCCATAGTGCAAGTGCCTTATCAGATGGAACGTAGAATTCGTATCCTAGCTCACCAGTGTAGCCCGTTCTGCTGATTAGTAATTGGGTTCCTTCAAATTCAGCCTGACCGAAATTGAAATATTTTAGCTGCTTAAATTCTCGTCCGAAAACAGATTCCAAAACATCAAGAGCGAGTGGCCCCTGAAGGTCTATTTTAGCTGTTTCGTAAGAAACGTTTTCAAAATTAACACTTTCCGGCAGATGGCAGTCAATCCAGTTGAAGTCGGTTTCTTCACGTGATCCATTAATAACGAGCATGTATGAATCTTCTGCAAGGCAATAGATGATCAAGTCATCTAATACTCCGCCTTCTTCATCTGGCAAGAAACCGTAACGACATTTACCCGGTGCGAGTGTGTCAAGATTCTGAGTTACTATTTTGTTGAGCGCGTCTTTGGCTCCTTCGCCTGAAACAAGAAATTCGCCCATGTGGCTGATATCAAAGACACCTACCTTTTCGCGGGTGTGTTTGTGCTCAACGATTATGCCTTTATATTGAACAGGCATTTCAAATCCTGCAAAAGGAACTAGTTTCGCTCCGTTTTCACGATGCCATTCTGTTAGGGGAGTGATGCGTAAATTCGACAAAGTTTTCTCCGATATATTTTTAAAACATTCCGCTTACAACGGTTCCATCTGCATATTGAGTGCGACTCTTACGGATGGATTTAAATTCATCTAAAACAACAACTAGTCGACCATAATATTTTTTTACTTTAAGTCCGTATTCAGTCAGATCATCATCAGCTCGTTCAATATATTCGCGCCTGAGATAAGGGTCATTTAAAACCCGTTCTCCGATGCTAAGAGTCGTTGCTACCAGCTTATCAAAATAGTTTACAATTTCGAACTTAAGATCGTTCATAATTGAGTTCATTTCTTCAAGCATGACTAAGTAACTGACCTTTTTACCGCGGTACACCCTATCCTTAAGATCTTCAAGGATTTTAAGTTTTCTAGCTTGCTGGATGTAACTATATTTGGACCAAACTTCCTGATACAAATCAGATAAGTCATTAAAAGGTTCATAGTTATCGGGGGCCAGTAGGTAACTATCAAGTACTTTTACAACGCCAGAATAGAATTCTTCGGAGTAACCGACAATTCTCCGTTGATGTTTTGAAAGCCAGGCAAATAGAAATTTTAAACGTTTTTCGTGAGTTTCAGTATCCTGAATAAGTTCATTTCGTTTGTAGACAATATTGCCTGCATACTCACCACGCACGATATCATTAAGTAACAAGGTCATGCTTGTTGCATCTTTAATGATATTAAATTTCGTTGAACATTCACCTGTGATGGGATGAATTACTTCTTGCTTATAGACGGACAGAGCGCGATCTTCGCGAACGTTTTCCATGTTGAATTTGTGCTGACGATAGCGCACTTTTAAAATTACAACTCTATTTTTTTTATCAACAAGGAAACCGCCTTTTTTGAGTGCGGCAAGAGTCTCTTTGTTGTCACGGCTGACTTGTACTAGTGCTACTTTTTCAACTCGTGGATATTGTTTTGATTTTGGATGTGAAAATAAAGACGTGATGGTTCTATCTGATTGCCCTAGAACTCTGACCATGAATTTTTCGCCCATTCTAAACAGACGACGCGCAAAAAGGGCAGATGAGGTTCTACGCTCAGAAACGATAGGAAAACCGTGTAGTTCCATTAAAAATGTATAAACGAAAAGTCTGTTTATTTCATAAAGTTTGTTATCGCCCGGCTTAAATTTGCCAATCTTAATACCAAACCTTTTCAGTTCCGTGTCGAGGTCAGAAGGTAGTGAACCAAAAACCCCTGAAAGATAGAATTTACCTGAGCTGTCTTGAGCCATGACATGGGCACGCTCAATTTCAAGTAGGTGAGGGAGAAGTTTTCCGTAGCCTTCAATATTGGATATGTCAGAAGTTCCATATTCATTTTGAAAATCTTTGTGGGATCTTTTAGGAAGTCTGCTTTCAAATGATTCAATATTGCTTTTGAGTACAGAACTAATCAGCGGGCAAGATTTCTCTGTATCTATTTCATCTAAAACGCTAGGGCTGTGCAAGATGTCAAACTGGAATATTTCTTGAAATATATTAAGTGGACGCTCTAGTGCAACCATACTAAAGCCTGGAAGTTTTTTGTGTTCATACAAGTCAACTTCAAAAGAGGGGAGTAGCTCACGGGCTTCAACAAGAGGGTAATTTCCGTGATTCTCAAAGTAAGGGCGTAATAGGCAGTTTTTTATATGAACATGGTCAAGGTAGACTCTGAGGCCTTCTATAGTTTTAAGGTCGTAGAGCTTCCCTCCATTTCTGGCTACCTCTTCAGGACTTTTACCGGCATATTGAGAAAAAGCTTTCTGCCACATATATAACCCTACAGAATAACGAAGATTTGAAAACTTAATCCGCACCGAATGTTACACAAAACAAAAACATGTAATAATTTGTTATTATTATTATATCGAACTGCTGTGAATTACAATGAATTTTTTCTAGATTTTGTATAGAAAGCAATATTTTCTACATAAAAAATGCTATTTCTATAAATTTTACTTCTTAATTTTAATTTAATCTCATTTAAGTAATTAAATCAAGTGTCATAGACTTTTTCGTGAAAAAAAATATATAAACTAAAAGCTGAACTTATTGACCGTCATGCCTCTTTCAAATAAGAATGATACGGATTCGGTTTAGTCGAGAAATAATCTAGCGCAATATAAATAAAGGTGAGAAATTTTGAGTCTTGAGAATTGTAGTAATAAAGTGAAGAATGCTCAGAGCTGTCCGTGTACTTACGCTAATTGTGATAAGCACGGTCTTTGCTGTGAGTGTGTACAGTACCATCGTAAAAAAGATCAGCTCCCAGCTTGCTATTTTACAGCGGAACAGGAAAAGACTTATAATCGAAACATTGATTTTTTCATCGAGTGTAGGACCAAGTAAAAAATGCCCAGAAACGAAATATTAATTAATATTCTTAGCATTGTTTGTAATGTATTCGAGGCACATACTGTCGTTTTATATTTGCCTGATGGTCAACATGGATATGCACTGTCGACCTTTTTCAGTCTTGGTGATGATGTTAAGCCAATAGGAAGCCCGCTACAGAAAAAAAGTTTGTCGGGCATTGTTATAGCTAAGGATGAACCTCTTTTTATCAATAATATGGATAAGAAGGGAGCTACATCTCTCGGTTACTATGATTCTAAAGAAGATGGTAAAATTAAAGCGTTCATGGGAACTCCCCTTGATCAGGCTCTCGGGGTGATATGTCTCGACAGTAAACGCACATACTCTTTTAGTACCAAAGATTTGAAAATTCTTTCACAGTTTGGAAAGATGATTACATCTATGATGGGTTGCATCCGTTCTGCTGATGCAGAAGGGAAGAAGAACGAGTATTTCATGACTCTCAAGCTGCTGCATGATCTACGTAAACGCCAACCTAAGTGGGATGCTTTTCTTAATAATCTTCTAGGCATGATAGCAGGAACAAGTGGATATTCGCATGCTTTTCTTACTGTAATTGATCAAAGAGGATCGTCCTTTTATGTGGAAGGCGAGAACGAACCTATCTTGCAAAAGGGTGACTCTAAATCAATAGCTTTTCCCGTTGGAAGTGGTCTTGTTGGTTGGGTTTATAAAAATCAGGAAGCTATTTTTATTGACGAAAACAGCCAAGGACAGGCAAGCTCAAGTTTGCTTGGAGCTAGTGCTGCTACCCAGGAATTCTTAAGTGTGATATGTTTGCCACTTGTTTTCCAGAAAAAGACTCGGGGTGTATTGGTTCTGGCAAATAGCGAACCTATGAGAATCTCAGAAGATTTAAAAGACTTTTTGTTTATGGTTTCTGAATATCTGTCTCAATTCCTTGAAAATCTTTTCTTGAAAAGTAGACTTGCTGAAGCTAGGACCGCCTTGCAGAAAGCTAGTCCGGCTAAAACAAATCCTATTTTAATGAATGAAAATTAACCCCTTCACGTAAGAGGCTTTTATATATGTTATGGGCTAGATTAATGAGCTTTTTAGGCAAAGACCTTGCAATGGATCTCGGTACTGCCAATACTTTGCTTTACACTCCCAAAGACGGAATCGTATTAAATGAGCCGTCTGTTGTTGCGCTTGATGCCCGTGACGATTCCGTTATAGCTGTCGGTAAAGAAGCCAAAGAATATCTCGGAAGAACTCCTGATAAAATTAAAGCTATTCGCCCTATGAAAGACGGGGTTATCGCTGACTTTGAAGTTACCAAAAAAATGATTTCTTTTTTTATTCAGAAAGTTATCAACAAACGTAACTTGGTTAAGCCTAAAATTATTATTTGTGTTCCCACAGGTATTACTCAGGTTGAAAAACGTGCTGTTATCGAATCCGGTCAGCAGGCTGGAGCCAGAGAAGTTCGCTTAATTGAGGAGCCTATGGCCGCAGCAATCGGTGCCGGGCTGAACATTCACGAGCCTGAAGGAAACATGGTTGTTGATATCGGTGGTGGTACTACCGAAGTCGCTGTCATTACTCTTTCATCCATTGCGCACAGCCAGTCCGTGCGTGTTGCGGGCGATGAAATGAACTTGGCAATTATGCGCTATATGCAGGATGAATTTAAATTGCTGATCGGTGAAAATACTGCTGAGCGCGCTAAAATCACTGTGGGCTCTGCTATAGAACTTCCCGAAACTCTGAGAATGACTGTTTCCGGTAGAAATTTGATCGATGGAAAGCCTAAAGCAATTGAAATTACTGATGCACATATTAGAGAAGCTATTGCTGATCCTGTTGCCGCAATCGTACATTCTGTTAGGGTTGCGCTCGAGCATACTCAACCGGAATTAGTTAGCGATATTGCTAATAATGGGCTGCTACTTGCTGGCGGTGGCGCACTTCTAAAGGGGCTTGATGTTCTTATAAGTCGCGAAAGCTCTCTGAAAGTCATCATTGATAGTGATCCGTTGACCACTGTTGTCAGGGGAACAGGGCTTAGTCTCCAAAAAGATAAAGGCTTTGATAAAGTCTATATCAACTAATTTTTACCAATATATTTATGAATTCTATCCTAGATAAAGCATCCAAAATTGTTATTGAGGCCGGTAGTATAATTCAAGAAGGATGGAAGAAGCCTAAGAATATTAAGCGCAAAGGTCGTATTGATCTCGTAACTGAGACCGATCTTGCCGTGGAACTATTTCTTAAAGAAGAACTTTCAAAAATCCTTCCTGGATCAACTTTTCTAGCTGAAGAAACTGCGGGTGATGCGAAACTTTTTGACCAGACGTGGATCATAGATCCTATTGATGGAACAACTAATTTCGCGCACGGGTTGCCCATGGTTGCGACTTCCGTTGCGCTTTGGATAGATGGAGAAGTGTCTCTCGGTATTATTAATCTGCCTATCATGAATGAAATCTTTACCACTGTTAAAGGTGGCGGTGCGTGCATGAATGGTGATAAAATTCATGTCTCCGATTGCGCAGATATGGAAGAATCGCTCATAGCTACGGGTTTTCCTTACGCAATTGAAGATCATGTAGATTTCATTACCAAGGCACTGAATAAGGTTTTGCTCAGTACTCAAGGCGTACGCAGGCCCGGCGCTGCTGCACTAGATTTGGCATATCTTGCCTGCGGTCGGTACGATGGATATTATGAGAATGCTCTTAGGCCGTGGGATACTGCGGCAGGATGGCTGCTTGTGGAAGAGGCGGGTGGTACTGTTACTGATTACACAAACGAGCCATTTAATCTTTATTCTCAGCATATTCTTGCTACGAACTCAAAGCTTCATGATCCTCTAGGAAAAATGATAAGATCCTGTCTTTAGACTTTATTTCATTTTATAGAGCATTTCCAGATCATGTAAAAAAACGAGAGTAGGAGTAAGTAGTTCACGGCACTCTCTTATCAGCCAATCAAGTTCACTTGCCGAGTAATAGTAGCCCAGTTCCACTTCATCTGGATTGGGGCCCGAAACTACATTTATTTTCTTGAAAATATAAATGGTTATGAATTCGTACCCTGTATCAGATGATGCTTCTATCTTTTCGAGTTCTTTAATATGACCAGTTTGTATTCCTAGTTCCCTGCTCAAAATTCTAAGGGCCGCATCTTTCCTAGATTCTGTTACAAATACATGTCCGCTAGCTGAAACGTCCCAGCGTGCGGGGTATTGTTTTTTTGCAGTGCTTCTTTTCTGAAGATAAAGCTGTCCACAGCTGTTATATAGTAGGACAATGACCGAGCGATGCTTTAACGATTGTCTATGAGCTTCGGCAATTTTCATTTTTGCGAGCGGACGGTCAAAATCGTCGACAACTTCGACATAATTTAGTTTATTCTTCACTTTTTCCTAATTACTATCAGATTTTTATGCCACTCGTTCTTCCAATTCGGCTGAATTGTGTGTAAAAGAATCGAGTTGACACTAATTACGAACTTCACACTCTAGTCATGCTTTACTGACAGATAGTTTACAATATGAAAAGCACAGAAGTCACCTCTTGTTGCGAGATAATTGAACTTGGGCTTGAGTCTCTTAATGAATTGAGGGCTCTTGAGCAGGTTTGTTTCGATTATTCGTGGAGTGAGGATCAGTTTCGGCTCGGTCTTGAAAGAAGGGCGTTTTATATTTTAGGCTACGTTCTTGACGGACTTCTTGTGGGTTATCTGGCTTATTCCAGAGTGTTAGATGAGATGGAAGTTCTAAATTTAGGAGTTCACCCCGATTTTAGAAAAAGGGGGATTGGCAGAGACCTAATGCAGTTTCTGATTAAGCAAAGTAAAGAGACTGATGTTAAAAAAGGTCTTTTGGATGTCAAAAGGTCAAATTTTCCCGCTATAGCTCTTTATGAAAGTTTAGGGTTTAGACAGGTCGGGGTGCGTAAGAAATATTACCCGGACACTAAAGAAGATGCGCTTCTTTATGATCTTGAAATTTAGATTGTTTGTTTAAGTATATAATATAAATCGCAAAAGAACGGAGTGAACATGCGCTTCATTAATCAACTTGATATTACCGGTAAAAAGATTCTCATCAGAGTGGACTTTAATGTTCCTCTTGATGGTGAAACAATTACTGACGACAACCGCATTAAAGCCGGAGTTCCTACTATTAAGTATGCTCTTGATAAGGGCGCGGCGGTTATAGTTATGGCTCATCTTGGAAAGCCTAAAGGTGAAAAGGTAGCTAAGTTCAGCCTTGGTCCTGTGGCCAAGCGCCTCGGTGAATATCTAGGACTAGAAGTTGTTCTTGCTCCTGATTGCGTTGGTCCTGAAGTTGAAAAGATGGCTGCCGCGCTTAAGCCGGGGCAGGTTCTTATGCTTGAGAATCTTCGTTTCCATCCTGAAGAGGAGGGTAAGACTCCAGAAGATAGGGGCGATTTCGGCGCAAAGCTGGCTTCACTCGCCGATATATACGTGAATGACGCTTTCGGAGTTGCTCACAGACCTAACGCCTCAGTTGTGGATGTTCCTTATTCTGCTAAACAGTGTTGTGCTGGATTTTTACTTAAGCTTGAGTGGGAAAACCTTGGTGAAGCTCTTAAAGCTCCTAAGAAGCCTTATATTGCAATTTCCGGCGGTGCTAAAGTTTCCTCGAAGCTTGGTATTCTTAATAATCTGATCGGAAAGGTTGATCACTTTATTATCGGCGGGGCAATGGCTAATACTTTTCTACTTGCACAGGGTAAGAGTGTCGGTAAATCTTTAGTCGAAGAATCCCTTGTTGATACCGCCCGTGAAATTATTACTAAAGCTGCCGCGTCTGGTACAGATCTGCACTTACCTGAAGACTTTGTATGGGGCGTAAACACTGATGAAGCTTCCGGTATCTGCACGGGGGATAATGTCCCTGAAGATGGAATGCTTCTTGATATCGGACCTGTTACCGTTCAAAAATTTTGTGATGTTATTTCAGAGGCTCAGACAATAGTTTGGAACGGACCTATGGGACTTTTCGAGAAACCGGCTTTTGCCGATGGATCAATGAAAGTTTGTAAAGCCATGGCCGAGTCCGACGGCATTACCATCGTTGGAGGGGGAGATACCGATGCAGTTGTTCACAAGGCTGGACTGCAAGACGACTTTACCTTTATATCCACAGGAGGCGGTTCATTCCTCGAGTTTCTCGAAGGAAAAGAACTTCCTGCCTTCAAAGCCTTGAAGGAGAATTTGGATAAATGAAAAAATTGATGGCCGCTAACTGGAAGATGTACAAAACCCGTGCGGAAGCAAAGGCTACTGCGCAGGATTTTATTTCGAGAATTGATGGAAAACTGCCCGCTGACAGGGAAGTTCTTATTGCCGCTCCCTTTACTGCTCTCGAAAGCGTAGGGACAGTGCTCGCCGGAAGGGATGGATGCCACCTATGTGCCGAAAATATGTATCCGGCTGAGGAAGGGGCGTTTACCGGGGAAATATCACCGGAAATGCTAAAAGATGTCGGATGTGGGTTCTCCTTGGCTGGACATTCCGAGCGTAGGCACGTTATGGGTGAGTCCAGCGAATTTGTTGGGAAAAAAGTTGCCTTCGGGCTTAAAGCCGGACTTTCCATGATTCTTTGTATTGGTGAAACCATCGAGCAGAGAAAGGCTGGAAAAGTTCAGCAGATTATTGATGAACAGCTTGAAGCCGGACTTGCGGAAATGCCCGCAGAATTCGCGCCAGAATCCATCGTAATTGCCTACGAACCTGTCTGGGCAATTGGTACTGGAGAAGTGGCCGGAACGGACGAAATTGTTGAAGCTCATGGTTTTGTTAGAAAAAAGCTAAAAAATATTTTTCCTAAAAAAGCTAGTGAAATCAGAATCTTATATGGTGGAAGTGTTAAACCTGCTAACTGCGCTCAGATTATATCGCTTGACAATGTCGACGGTGTATTGGTAGGAGGCGCGAGCTTGGACGGCGAAAGTTTCAGCCAGATTGCTCTGGCATAAATGAATCAGCCATAAGCTTGATTAAAAAAAAAGGAAATAAAAGCTTTGCAAACGCTAGTAATTACAGTACACGTTATCGCCTGCATCTTCTTGATTATCTTCGTTCTTTTACAGAGCGGTAAAGAAGACATGGGTGTAATTTTCGGCGGAGGAAGTGGCTCAGTTTTCGGTAGCACCGGAGCTGGTGGAGTTCTAGTTAAGATTACTGCTTTTCTTGCAGCAGTCTTCTTGATCACATCACTCAGCTACAACGTCATTTCTGGAAATAAAGTTTCCGATGATTCTATCATGCTTCAGGGTGACACTATTGTTACTCCGATGCCAGAAGGTGAAAAACCAGTGGTTACTTTTGAGAACCCAGCTGGCGAAACCGAAGTGAAAGAATAGTCATTTAATAGCCCTCAAATAGTTCTTTGATAATATAAGCTCAGATTTTTCAGAGCCGAGGTGGTGGAATTGGTAGACACGCTAGCTTGAGGGGCTAGTGGAAGAAATTCCGTGGGGGTTCGAGTCCCCCCCTCGGCACCATCTGAAAAATATATCTAGACGATAAGTCTAAATATTCTGGGCAATTATTTGCAAAAACATCTTGCAAATAAATTCAATTCTCGCTAATACCTCATTAGCGAAACGGTTGCAGACATTCATCCCTCTAAGTCGGATCGTTCTTTGAATTAATTCACCTCAGCCGAGGTGGTGGAATTGGTAGACACGCTAGCTTGAGGGGCTAGTGGAAGAAATTCCGTGGGGGTTCGAGTCCCCCCCTCGGCACCATGAGTGCATAAAAAGCCGCAGCTTGCAAAAGTTGCGGCTTTTTTGTGTTCTATATCCTGCCCTTGAATAGGTCCTTTTATTTGATGGCTTGACTCATGTTAGTGACCTTACCTAGTGCTTTCTTGCCGTAAAAAAAGCCGCAGCTCTTACGAGCCACGGCGATTCTAATAATCTGTAATCTTCTGCAATAATCTCTCGTCTTAATCTTAACGAATCAACTACTTCTTATTCTCCAACATAAACTTAACATACTTCCGATCAGTATGATTAATATGATTGATAATCCAGTCTTGTAGAAATTTATCAACGCTTTCTGAGAATACATACCGTTTATCACGATTCAGTTCCATAACCTCGCGGGTAATACGGCGGTGTTCTTTCATGTGCTCTTCAATATCCGGATACCCACGCTTTTGCATGAATCCTTCTTCTCTCGCAAAATGGCTGGTGGTGTACTCCAGTAATCTGTCAAACAGCCTTGCAATGGCTTCGCCTTCTTTCCCCTCGTTTACTGCCTTTTGAAAATCTTCTGCGTATTTAACAAGCACCCGGTGTTCTGCGTCAATCGAAGGGATGCCCAAAAGTAGATCTTCTGACCACGTTACGGTTTCTTCAATATTGGTCTTGGTGGATTTCTCGCAACGCACCAGAACTAAGAGCGAATCCCCATGCTCCAGCACTTCATTATCATCAGGATCTTCTATATCTTCTCCGTCAACGCGGTGTAATACCAGTGCTTTTTGTGAATTTGTCCGTTTGAGAGCATCCGCAACTGTGAGTTGTTCATCTTCTAAATATGGAAATATTTTAAGGCTGTATCCCATTACGTCATGAGGAGCAGTGCCTTTGTTGTTCGCTGGGGCAACACCTGCATGGCGAGCTAATATGTGTGCGATCTGCTCACCGCCGAGGGTCATGGGGTAAACTACCGTGTTCGCTCCGGCTCTTAGCATTCTATATTCAATTGTTGGGTCAGAACCTCTTGCTACAACGAATATATCGGGATTCAGTTCACGCGCAGCCAATGAAATATTAATATTGTCCGCATCATTATTAATGCACAGCACAATGTATTCAGCCCGTCCGATGCCTGCTGAAAGCAGAACTCCATCGACAGCGGCGTCTCCGTGCATTGTTAAGTATCCGCGTTGTTCAGCTTCATTTAATTTTTCTTCGCTAGTATCTAAAATAACAAAATCTAGTCCAAGCTCGAAAAGTTTCAGGCTAATGGATCGACCGATACGGCCATAACCGCAAATAATGGTGTGTGATTGAAGCTTGTTAATTTTGTCGTTCATTTTACGTTTCTCGTATAAGTTTTTGATTCCGGATTGCACTATCATTTTAGCAATTTGCGTAGCAAATACTGCCGCGACCCCGAGGCCTGTAAAAATAAGTCCAATCGTAAAAATGCGACTGGCTGATGAAAGCTCATGAATTTCACCATAACCGATAGTTGTGATGGTTATGACTGTCATGTAGAGGGCGTCTAGCACCGTCCACCCATCTTCAAGCAGTAGATAGCCCACCGTTCCAACAAGCAAAACGAGTAAAATGGCAACAAGTAATTGTAAGTGAGGGCGTGTTTTGGATGTCATTTATTCATTAAGTAAAAGTTTATTAGGTATTGAAAACTTATCATAAATTAAACAAGTTCGCATCGAATGAAAATGATAATTTTCGAATAGTATTCCTTCTTGTTGTATGAATATAATCTTTACTCCGCAATGATCTTGCACCGAATATTCCAATATGTTTATATCAAGATTAAATTGATTCAGGTTATAAAGTTTAAGAGAAGTTCATAAACGTTATTTTTCAACTTACCAATTAAATAAGGGGATAACTAATGATACATAAAGTTCAAAAAAAGAAAAAAGATAAAGACAATAAGAAGAATTTCATCATGCCAATCTATGGTTCGCGTGATCTTGAAGAACCGATCCCCAAATATTCCATGCCGGAGGGCAGCATCGATCCAAGGCATGCGTATGCATTAGTTAAGGATGAATTAATGTTGGACGGTAATTCCAGATTGAATCTGGCGACCTTTGTCACCACTTGGATGGAAGATGAAGCTCGTCAGCTTATGACCGAGACATTCGATAAAAATATGATTGATAAGGATGAATATCCACAAACCGCAGAGCTTGAAGAGCGTTGCGTACATATTTTGTCAGAGCTTTTTAATGCGCCGGATGAAAATGACACTTGTGGTTGTTCCACCACTGGATCAAGCGAAGCTGCTATGCTTTGTGGAATGGCATTAAAGTGGAAATGGCGTGATCGCATGAAAGCGAAGGGAAAGCCCACTGACAAACCAAATATGGTTATTAGCTCGAGTGTTCAGGTCTGCTGGGAGAAATTTTGCAGATATTGGGAGGTTGAGCCGCGTTTGGTGCCAGTTTCCGATGATCACTATAGCATGAAGACTAAAGATGTCTTAGAAGCCTGCGATGAAAACACCATCGGCGTTGTCGCAATTCTCGGCACAACTCATACTGGGGAATTTGAGCCAGTAAAAGAATACAACGATGCGCTTGATAAATTCAACGCTGAAACGGGATATGAAATACCTCTACATGTTGACGCTGCGAGTGGTGGGTTCATTGCTCCTTTCCTTACTCCCGCTCTCGAATGGGATTTCAGACTTAAGTGGGTAAAATCGATTAATGTGTCTGGCCATAAATATGGTTTGGTTTACCCCGGTGTCGGCTGGGCGATCTGGCGTGACACTGAAGAATTGCCGGAAGATTTAGTTTTCCGTGTTAATTACCTTGGTGGTGAAATGCCTACCTTCGCGCTTAACTTTTCACGTCCCGGAAATCAGATTGTAGCACAATACTATAATTTCATACGTTTAGGTAAAGAAGGGTACACCCGTATTTTGCAATCATGTATGGATACAGCTAGTTTTCTTAAAGCAGAACTTGAAGAAACTGGAGTATTTCAATCCCTTATTAAACAGCTACGCATGCCGCTGATCACCTTCCGTATTAGACGTGATGTAGATGCTGATTTTGATGTTTTCCGTATATCTGAAATGCTCAGGCATCGCGGATGGCTGGTTCCAGCATATACAATGCCTGAAAATTGTGAGGATGATAAGGTTTTGCGAATAGTTGTTAAGGAAGGAATGAGCATGGATATGGCACATCTTTTCATGGAAGATATGCGTCGGATATTGGAGTTCCTACAAACTGAGGATCACTCTTCGCAAAAAAGCAACAAAACTACTCTTAAACAGTGTTAAATATGTAATTATCATAAGCCGGATCTGGAATGGTCCGGCTTTTTTGCTATTATGGTTTTATATATGCGCATCCTGCCGTTTGAAGCTTACAGATTTCGATGATGCCTGCGGGCACGACTTCACATATATCAATCATATCTTCTGGTTTGAAATGAAGCTTGTTTAGTGAATTATTGCAAAGGCAAAATCTGACTCCATCTGAATGAAGCGACTTGATTCTGGCAATATTCTCCTCGCAGAATTCAGTACGAAATAACCGTACAGAATTGCCATTTGAAACAATATGTATTTCAGAACCTGTAGCCGACGGATCTTTGATTAAGTTTTCAATATTACCGAGCGCCATGTTCAAAATTTTATCATCATCCCAATCAATATGAAAAACGACTTTATAACTCATTTTGATATCCTTATTCATAAATGTTGTAGATTTTATCTAAAAAAGAACAATTATTCATAGACATCAGTACATGCTATCAATACTATTTTGATGTTTTTAAGTATATAAATTTTATTTGAGGAGATATAGATGAGCGATGTAAAAAAGAGTGTCGATTATATTTTTCACGGGCTTGATGCGCTTGATGTTTTGCTTTGTTCAAAAGAAGCCGAGAATCTGAATGTTCGCAGTATCGTAGGCCTTCTGCATCCGCTTATTGAAGATGCTAAGAAGCGCGCTCAAACCGAAGTTGCAGCCTTAAACTCCGGGCGCCAAAAAGATTAGTTTATTGCTAAATTTTATGGGAATTTCAATTGCATGACGTTATGTAAAATTGTCCAGCAAGAGCTGGCTTCTTTGGTAACGCTTTATAAGCGACTGCATGCAAATCCTGAACTTTCCGGTTTAGAAGAAAAGACGTCGTCGCTATTGGCTGAGCATTTAGAAGCGTGCGGCATAGAAGTTATTAGAAATATTGGTGGCTTCGGGATTGCGGGCGTGCTGAAAAATGGTGATGGCCCAACGATCATGATTCGCACCGACATGGACGCTTTGCCGATTATTGAAACATCGGGCGCTGATTATGCTAGCACGGTTAAAACGCTTGATTCCTCTGGTAGGTCCTGCGGGGTTATGCACGGTTGCGGTCATGATATTCACATGGCTGTATTTGTCGGAGTAGCAAAAATTCTCACTCAAATGAAGAACGTTTGGAAAGGTAGTATCCTTTTTGTAGGTCAGCCAGCTGAAGAATCGATGTCTGGCGCGAAAGGGATGCTTGAGGACGGACTGTTTGAAAAGTGTGGGACTCCAGATTATTGCCTCGCCATGCATGTGTTTCCTACGATTTCGAGCGGATCAATCGCAGTACGTTCCGGTCCGATTATGGCGGGTACTTTTCAGCTTAAAATCATAGTACGCGGAGTAGGGGGGCATGGGGCATTTCCTCATGAAGCTAGGGACCCAGTCGTTCTTGCGGCAAGAATTGTGACATCTCTACAGACTGTAGTTAGCCGGGAAATTAGCCCTTTAAATCCGGCAGTAGTCACGGTCGGATCTATTCATGGCGGAACTAGGGCGAATATTATCCCTGAAGAAGTGGTGATGGAAGTTACTGCTAGATTTTTTGATTCGGATAGTCGGAACCGAATATTGAATTCCATAAAGCGAATTTGTAAAAACGAAGCACTTTCCATGGATATTCCCGAAAACCTACTCCCAATTATAGATCTAAATGAAGCGGATGAACTGCCCGCAACCATCAATGATAAGAATCTCGCTGAAATTGTGAAATCTGTAGTGATTGATAATTTGGGCGAGGGGAATATTTCAAAAGTTGATAAGGTTATGGGGAGCGAGGATTTCGCGCTCTTCAGAAAAGCAGCTTCGAACGAGATACCTTGCTGTCTGTTTTTTGCGGGAGCAACATCTCTTTCCGATATGGAATCATTTCACTCATCCGGAATAACAATGCCCGGTCTGCATAATAGCAAATTTCTCCCTCCGCCAGAATCTACAATATCTACGGCAGTCACGACTATGGTAGCTACGACGATTAAAATTATGAGAGCAGAATAAGCGCAGCTTAAAAGTTATAGTTTTAAATTTCTCTGATAACAAAACAGCCTGCATAAATATTATGCAGGCTGTTTTGTTTGAACTCGAATATTTCTTAGAACTAAGCTTAGCTCTTAAATTATCATATTAGCTAAAAAGGAAAAGAGGCGCCTTTTCCAGCTCCAGCTTTCGCGAGTTTAGTATCAATTGCGTTAAGCCTAGCTTTTGCAGCTTCTTTTTGTGCTTTTCTATCAGCGCGTTTAATTACGGTATTCAGAAAACGTTTGGCTGTTTCAAACTGTCCTTTACGCTCATAAATCATAGAAACACGGTACATTGCTGTTACAGCCCAAATGTTCTGCTCGGGAAATTTATAAGCAAGCTCTAGGTAGTTTTTCAAAGCTTCTTCTTTATTTCCAGTGGCTTGTTCTCCTTCGGCTATCCAAAATAAAATCTCAGCTTTAAGCTCATCATTTAATGCATCACGGTTGGACCAGATTCTTTCAAGTATCGCTTGAGCTTTTTTTAAGTCGCCTTTCTGCTGTATTAAGAGAGCAAGTTTAAGTTCTTTTTCTGGTGGCAGGGCGCCGCCGGAACTTAGGATCTCGTTGTATGCTTTGAGAGCTTTTGTTTCATTCCCGACTGCTAAGTCATATTCGACAGCTGCGATTAGCCATTTCAAGTGCATTTCAGGTCCGAATTCGTTGGGATCAACTCTTTTAAGGTAAAAAGCTGAGAGCTTGAAATCTCTATTTTGCGCCGCTTTTTCTGCTAAATAAATAAAGCTTTGTGCTCCGAGTTTAGAGTGCGGGAAAAGATAAGCACATCTACGGGCAATATTCATGTCCATTTTTTTACCAGCATTCTGTGCTAGCTCAGAGAATAAAAGCAGTCTATCCAGTGGCTTATCATTGACTTGATTGTTGAAACTGTTTCCAGAAAGAGGGGTCCAGAAAGATGCATATATATCATTGAAGTAATCTATTCCGGCAGCACCGCAAAGCCCTGATATGATGAATAAGTGCGAATCCTGTCCGGTATCATCTTTAGAAAGTATCTTAGAAAAATCAGGTTCAAAAACAATTCCTGATGCGATTCTTAGGCTGATCGGTAGCAAGTCGGTATCAAGTTCAGACCATATTTTTTGAGTTAGAACCATATCTCCTGTTAAAAAGGCAAAAGCTAATTTGTAATTCTGTAAAGCGCTAACCAGATCGTCCGACAAAAGTAGCGAACCCGTCTCGCGATCAATGGTTTCTAGAGCTTCTTCAGGTGTCATGGACATCAGCTTGTTGCGGAAAGTTGTCCAAGCTGGAGACGGCGGAGCAGCCATTTTCCATAGGGTAGGGGACTTAAACGCCGGCTCGAGAACTCCTGCCTCTAAAAACGCGGCAGCGCTGACAAAATTATCATTATAGAAAACGTTGGTTGCGTTGGAGTTTGAGCCCGTCTCAAGGTAAGTCGCAACAGACGTCCAGAAAGTTTGAACTGTGGAATTGCTTACATTATTAAGTATGGACTTGGATTTACTCCATTCGCCAAGGCTGGAAGCAGCAATGGATATGGCTATCAGCTTGCGGTCGTCATCATTAATTATGGTAGAATTAAGCTGGATCGGTTTAAAGTTAAGCCCTTTTTCGACTGATGTAGCAAAGTCTGGCTTAGTATTAACTACAAAGTAAGTGGTGGGCCAAACCTTTTCAGCTTGCTCAAATGATTGGGTAAGAATCATGTTTTGAGCTTCTCTTGCGGATCCTGAAGTTACTTGAGCACTCCAAAACATTGAACGCCAAACATCAAACCAGACTGTTTTCAAGTTAGGTTCTTCCCTGAATTGAGTCTTAATTGCAGCTTGGTCCATAAGCCTAGCGGACTGGCTGAACCAGATGATACTTTTGACTGGATCTCCAAGTGCACGCTGAGTTTGTCCACCAAGCCAAAGCCTGGATGTCTCAAGTGTTTTGTCGTCAAAAGCAGGGGTCCCTTGTAGAATATTCATGCAGGCTGAATATCTACCAAGGTTATATGCTGTTTGAGCTCTCTTAATAATCAGTTCTGGAGAATCTCCGCTCCCTGAATAGTTTTGTTCTAAAATGTCCCACGCGCCATATTTTTCGAGCCATGAATCAAAAGATTCATCTTTCTTTGAACTGGCAGCAAATGAAGTTGAGGCTGCTAAAATAAATATGACAAGAGTAAGAACCGCCGAGCGAATTTTATAGATAGAATTATTTGAAATCATGAAATCCTCATTTATTCAAAATTAGTGAACAGTGGAAAATACATTTACTCGAATAGATAAAGAAAACCACGCAAAGAGGCAAACACTCAGTCCGTTTTATTTTCAAATTTGATACTCAAGGTCGTAATTATTATGAAAATGGATGTGGCAGGTGTTTGTGACTGTATTCATTTTTACAAGTCATTATTCTTAATAATTGGTAAGTGCTAAATTGCTTAAATTTAATACTAAAATTACAAATCAGTTGACGATTAAATTGGATAGACTGGTGAATGATCGACACTTATCGATTAGATTATTCTCAAAGTTTACATAATTTACATTATGAGACACTCATACAAAATGAATTATTACAATAACTTAACCATATCGTCTAAATTAGAGATCAAAAAAATGCTAAAACACTACATTTCTTAGCTTGAAGCTCATTTAGTGACTTGGGGCTGGTCTTACTCGTGAATATGAGGATGAATATGGATTGCACTTAATTCGTGCTTAGACGTTGTTCTGGGAACCTGTCTTCGATATGAGCTGGTTTTCTTAAACGAGCTTTTTGCTAATTCCGAACTATTGGTTTTGAGCTAATCCGATTAGCAACTCATATGAAACTGAAATTGAATTTGCACCGGTTTTAATTGCTTCGGTCACTTTGTCGCTGTCAGTCAGTCTCGATTCAAAACCAGATACGATGATTGGAATTTTATTCTGCTCGGTATTAAAAATTTGAGAAGTATTTTTAATGAGTTCAAATGTGTCACATTTATCTGTGTCTGTTTTTTTATTGTAAATCGTCACGAACTTCGCACCTGCTCTTACTGCCATTGCTGCTTGAACAGGGGTTTCTATTGAAGTCATGTTTACGCTTATATCTTGCTCTGAAAGAGTTTTTAATGTTTTGAGACCTTCAAGGTTAGCTTTAACTTTTAAAACTACGTTCGGGCCTAATTTGAGCGTTCTCCTTGCGGATTCTAGCATTTCATCAGCAGTGGAACCTGTTATAGATACGAATACGGGCCCATTCATTATTTTGGCAACTTCTTTTACAGCTTCATTAAAAGAATAGTGGTCTATAGTTTCTAGATCAGAGCGCAGGTTCACTCCGTCAATCAGCTTATAATCAAGAGCATTGCCAACTTCATCTATTGTCATTGGTTCCAGAAAAATTTGCATGCTGCTCTCCCCTTTTTACATCTACTAAAAAACCTAGCTATCAAACCATAAAAGAGCACCCTTTGAGCCGTTACAGCTTAAAGGGTGCATAAAATACGACTATGATGAAGGTCCGGCTAGCTATTCTCCGCTGTCAGATTCGATGCGCTTGATGTACTTATCGCGGCATTCGTAGGAACAAAAACATTCAACGTTTTCGCCGTTTTTGACACGTATATCACTATCTTTCTGAACATAAGTTCCACAGATAGGATCTTTAACCATTTCTCCGGCCTTAACTTTCTTTTCCTGCTGCTTACTATCCTGATTCTGCTTATTTCGTTTTTCTCCGGTGAACAATTTCCACATAATAAAAAGAGCCGCACCAATTACAACAAACTTAAGCATATCCAGTTCCACCTTTATTTTGCTCGTTCGATTTATTCTTACGGGCTTGAAATTTAAAGGTCATGTCTGAAAGCTTATGCAGCTTTTAGACATGACCTAGTACTAATCCTGATAAATTTTCTTACCTTCAATGCGGTAATCAATTTTATCTAAAGCATCAGAGACTTTGGTCCCGTCAGGGAAGGTTAGTTCCGATTCAAGTTCTGCCAGTGGATGAAGGACAAAAGCCCGGTCTTTTGCACGCGCATGCGGAACGGTCAGAAATTCTCCGCTCTCTATGACTTCGTCTCCAAACAAGATCAAATCCAAATCAATAATCCGTGGACCGTTAATTTGTTTTTTTACTCGCTGCATCTGCCCTTCCACCGCTTGGAGCGTTGAAAGAAAGCCGTGCGGTGACCAAAGTTCAGGATCTACAGCAAAGCGAACAATCTGATTTGCAAACCACTCTTGATCTTTCAGTCCTTGAGGTTCGGTCATG
Organism: Desulfovibrio sp.; assembly: GCA_030145055.1. GTDB lineage: Bacteria > Desulfobacterota > Desulfovibrionia > Desulfovibrionales > Desulfovibrionaceae > Maridesulfovibrio. The sequence continues at coordinate 313,973 of JAQYWK010000002.1, read as the reverse complement.
TAAATTTCCGACCAGACGACTGGATCAATGCCTTCGTATTTTTCAAGTCTCGCCACAGCTTCATTCAAATTTTCATCGGTATCCCCGATGTTTGAGCCAATGCTGACGAAGACCTTTATAGTTGGGAAATCCGTGATACTGCCTCCTTGAGTCTTTCGGTGTCGACCGTTAGTGATATGCGGAAATATCCTTCTCCTGAATCACCAAAACCATTACCGGGAGTTACTACTACGCCGGTTTCTTTAAGAAGTTTGGAAACGAACTCGGATGAAGTGTAACCTTCTGGAGTTTTCGCCCAAACAAAAATTGATGCTTCAGGTACCTTGCAGGAAATATTGATTTTCTGCAAAGCTTCAACAACTACATCGCGGCGTTCTTTGTAAATTTTACGGAATTCTTTAACATAAGGCTCGCCCTGCTGAAGTGCAACAATACCTGCTTCCTGCACAGCCTGGAAAATACCAGAGTCGACGTTTTCCTTAACTTTACCAAGTCCACCAACCAAAGTCGCGTTACCTACTGCCATTCCGCAGCGCCATCCAGTCATATTATAAGTCTTAGACAGAGAGTGGAATTCGATAGCAACTTCTTTCGCGCCTGGAGTCTCTAAAATAGAGATAGGCTTTTTATTTTCATCATAATAAACTTCGGTGTAAGCTGCGTCCTGAACGATGATTACATTATGTTTGTGTGCAATATCAACAATTTTCGCAAAAAATTCAGGAGTTGCTGTCGCTGATGTTGGATTATTTGGGTAGTTGATGAAGAAAACTTTTGCTTTGTCCCAAGTTGCAGCGTCAATTGCGTCAAGGTCAGGAAGGAAGTCATTTTCTTCGAGAAGCGGGATCATTTCAACAACGCCGCCTGCAAAGCTACTAGCAACGGGGTAAACCGGGTAGTTCGGAGAAGCTACGAGGACAAGGTCGCCAGGATTTACAAATGCGAGCGGGAAGTGAGCTATGCCTTCTTTAGAACCGATCAAACTGACAACTTCACTTTTAGCGTCAAGTTCAACATTAAATCTTTCTTTGTACCACTGCGCTACAGCTTCACGGAAAGTCAACATTCCAACATATGAAGGATACTGGTGATTTTCAGGACGTTTCGCTGCTTCATAGAGTGCATCTATAATGAACTTAGGAGTTGGAAGATCTGGATCACCGATACCTAGACTGATAATATCTACGCCCTGTGCAGCTACTTCTGCTTTAAGTCTGTCAATCTCTGCGAAGAGGTAAGGCGGAAGAGTTGCAATCCTGTCGGCAAGTTTAAAATCTGGCATTTTTAATATTCTCCTTGAAGTTTTTATTCGATTATTATTGGAACTGTTTAATGGGGCTTGTTTGCTCTGTCAATCACCTTGAGCAGACGGAAGCATCCGTGTAGTGATTAATATATATGAATGAGAACAAAAACAATAAATCACCAAAACATGAATGGGTTGACCGCTACCTTGAGTATCTACTCATAGAAAGAGGTCTTTCAGAAAACAGTCTTGATGGATATCTGAGGGATTTGGAATCATTTCAGACGTTTTTGGATGAAAGATCCTCAACCGTTGAAGTGACAACAAGTCAGACTCTATTGCTCTATCTTACTTATTTGAGATCAAGATCACTCAAAAGCACATCTCTTGCGCGCCATTTATCTTCACTTCGAGGTTTTTTTGCTTTTTGTACGTCCCGTGATTTTTTAAAAGAAAATCCCGCAATTTTACTTGAAAATCCTAAATTACCTAAAAAATTACCCGTATTCCTAACAAGAGATGAAATTTCAAATGTTCTTGCTAGACCAATTTTGACAACAAAGCTCGGTTTCAGGGATAAGGTTATGCTGGAACTTTTATATGCCGCTGGAATGAGAGTTTCTGAGCTGATTGGATTAAAAGTTGAAGACTTTGATCCGCAAACTGGTGTGCTCATTATTTTCGGTAAAGGATCGAAGGAACGACTAGTGCCTATTCACTATGCGGCTCAAGATTTCTTAAACCAATACATTAACGAATGGCGTGTAGCTTTTAATCCGCAGGTAAAAAATATTTTTCTAAATCGTTCAGGTAAAGGTTTAACTAGACAAGGTGTATGGAAAATGATCAAAAAATATACATTGGAAGCTGGTATAAAAAGATCAATCTCTCCACATACTTTCAGGCATTCTTTTGCTACACATCTACTTGATGGTGGCGCCGATTTGCGCACAGTCCAGCTGCTTCTTGGGCATTCTGACATCAGTGCTACTGAGATTTATACTCATATTCAGGCTGGACGGCTGGTTCAACTTCATAAACGTTTTCACCCTCGCTCAGCAATGTGAGTAATTAAAATATGTCTAAAAATGATGAACTCATAAGGGCTGAAACAGTCATAACAGGTCACGTCAACGCTGACTTTGATTGCCTTGCAGCTATAGTTGCCGCCGGAAAATTATACCCTGGTGCAACTCTTATTTTTCCCGGAAGTCAGGAAAAGAATCTTCGTAAGTTTTATATGGAAAGTGCTACTTATTTCTTTAATTTTAAGAACTTAAAAGAAATTGATAAGGATTATGTAAAACTTCTGGTCGTCGTTGATACCTCTCGTAAAATCAGAATTACTCACGTCAAAGCGATCCTTGATAATCCTGGTCTAAGAATTCATGTGTATGACCATCATATGCAGTCTGACTGTGATCTTGATCCGGAACTAATCATAAAAAAACCATGGGGATCGAGCGTAGCTATTCTTTCTCACGAAATTAGGAAAAAGGATATTACGCTTCTTCAAGAAGAAGCAACAATACTTGGTCTCGGTCTTTACGAAGACACTGGCTCCTTTATGTTCAATTCGACGACTCAGCATGATTTTGAAGCTGGAAAATGGCTGCTTGAATCTGGAATGGAACTTGATGTTGTAACCGACCTGCTCCATCGCGATCTCACTTCTCAACAGATTTCATTGCTTAGCAAGCTTCTCGATGGCGCACAGACTCATACTATTAATGATCTTGATATTGTTATTTCTGAAATTAGCACTCCTGAATATGTCGGTGATTTTTCCGTTCTTGTTCATAAATTTATGGATATGGAAAATGTTAAAGTTCTCTTCGCGCTTGGCAGAATGAATGACCGAATTCATCTTGTTGCACGGTCAAGGGTAAAAGATGTTGATGTGGGAGTAATCTGTACAAGTTTTGGTGGAGGCGGACATGCCTATGCCGCTTCTGCTACAATCAAAGACAGGACGCTTGCTGAAGTTCGGGATGAACTTTTTGCTATGTTATATTCTAAGGTTGCGCCTAGGGTTAATGTTGAAAACCTGATGTCCAAGCCCGCTGTTGCAATTCCTAGGGACATGACAATTACGCAGGCTGTTGAACGCATGACACAGTTCAGTCTGAAAGGGGTACCTGTCGTAGATAGCCTTGAGAATATGCGTTGCGTTGGGATACTTGAGCAGAAAACGGCGGATAAAGCGGTTGCTCACCAGCTTGGTGATGTTGATGTGGAAGTTTACATGCAGCACCCTTTTTCATCTGTAAAAACAGATTGCGGATTGCACCGTGTAATGGAGATTATTCTTGGGCAGAAGCAACGCCTTGTGCCTGTTGTAGAGAATGATAAAGTTTTGGCCGTTATTACACGCACTGATTTGATTAATATGCTTGTTAAGGACCCTGCGCGGATTCCCGAGTCACTTTTTCCCGAAAATAAACAAGAGCGCAATATTCGCAATATTATGCGGAATAGGCTCACTAATCAGATCCTTGATATTTTGGAAACTGCGGGCCAAATGGCGGAAGAATCCGGCACAGAGGCCTATGTGGTTGGAGGATTTGTTCGCGATGTACTGCTTACCCGTCCGAATTTGGATTTAGATTTAGTAGTTGAAGCTGACGGAATTGAATTCGCCAAAAAGTTAGCTAAAAAAATGTCTGGTCGAGCTAAATATCATCGCAAATTTAAAACCGCTGTTGTCATTTTACCCGATGGACAAAGAGTTGATGTGGCCACAGCTCGCCTTGAATATTATGAATATCCTGCCGCCCTGCCTACTGTGGAACTTTCATCTATAAAAATGGATCTTTATCGACGAGATTTTACTGTTAATGCTCTTGCTGTGCATATAAACCCCTCAAGTTTCGGCAAGCTTGTCGACTTTTTCGGTTCTCAGCGCGATTTGAAGGATAAAACCATAAGAGTTCTTCATGCTTTAAGTTTTGTGGAAGACCCGACCCGCATCATGCGTGCTGTCAGGTTTGAGCAGAGATTTAACTTTAGAATAGGTGGTCAGACATTTAGTTTAATTAAAAACGCACTCAAATTAAATCTATTCAGTAAGTTGTCTGGGTACAGAATAATTCATGAATTGAAACTAATTCTCGAAGAAGAAGCAGTCGTAGCAAGTGTTAAGCGAATGGGCGAACTCGGCGTTCTTGAGGCTATTCATCCATTATTAGCCCTAACAAGCGCCCGTACGCAGGTTATAGGCGAGCTTGAAACCATTATCAGTTGGTACAACTTGCTCTATCTAGAGCCTAGTATTTCGGTTTGGAAAACGTATTTTCTTGGTATGTGCATGGGGACTTCCAAAGCCAAAATGGAACAGATTTATAAACGTTTCAGTTTTTCGCAAACGGAAGAACGAGAATTTGTTCATTTGCGCGAAACTATTTTTTGGGCGGCCGGAAATATAATGAATATTCGCGAAGAGCTTAAGCCAAGTGAAATATACGAAATTCTGCACCCAGTGCCTCTTGAAGGCGTTTTATTTATTATGGCGAGAACTAAGCGTGACATGATTAAAAAATACATTTCTCAGTACCTTACAAGTCTTAGGCTGCAAACTATAGATATTTCAGGAGAGGATTTAAAGGAACTAGGTCTTACGCCTGGCCCTCAGTATGCTGACTTACTGCACAGGACTAAGCTTGCTTGTCTTGATTCGCTTATTAAAGGTAGGGATGAGCAACTTGAGTTTGTAAAAAAGCTTATAAATGAAAGTTATGCCGCTAAGAACTTATAGTTTTATGAGACCTGTGATTCCTGAAATGGCGTGATTGTATGTCAGTCTAATAAAAAAAGAGTTTTCCTTGCTCTTGAGCTGTAACCCGTGTAGAACATGCACACTTTTGATTAAAGATATTTATAATTTTGATTTACTGAATTAGGCAACTCAGCTTATAAAGATTTAAGTACCTTCTAAAGCTGATGTTCGATTATTACTGTCATTGTGCAGTTTGTGGTCTCTTTATAGATATGTTTTTTGTATTGGATATAATCTGTATTGTTTATGGCTGCATGCGATTAAGCTACTGCAATTCGCATACTTGCTTTAACTTATAATAGATTCAAGCCGTTGATTGACAGTTTTGTCGAGCAGTAACACTAAGGAGGGTTTCATGCGTTACTTGAAGGTTTTGGCTCTGGTTATTTTATTTTTCGTTTCAATGGTGTTCTTCATTCAGAATACCCCTGAACTTTCTAAGGAAGTTGTACTTTCAATGTCCTTGCTAAATTTCACATTTACAAGTCAGTCTCTGCCTTATTATCTTTTGATTTTGGTAGCATTCTGTGCGGGTTCTTTCTTGTGTTTATTTTACTTTATGGCAGACAAAGTTCGTCTTTCCGGACAGCTTCGCACTTGCCGTACAAAAATGGCTAATCTTGAGCAGGAAGTTAATTCACTTCGCAACCTGCCACTTGATGGTCAGAATTATCCCTCCGCAGAAGAAAGTGAAGAAAACGCCCAGTAACTCGTATTTACGAGGTTAAAGTGTCTTTTCTAAACTTATTCAGGAAGAAAAAAGCGACGGCGCCCGTTAATCGGGCGCCGTCGTATTTGTCTGGAACTGCTAAAACTGAAACTGGTCTTGCTGATACCCGCGCAGCTATTGATGAACTCAGTAAAGCTGTGAAGGATACACCCGAGGCTGTTGAAATCTATCTTGCTCTTGGTAATCTCTATAGATCCCAAGGTGAAATTGAGCGTGCTGCGCAGATTAGAAACAGTTTGATTGTTCGTCCAGGACTTGCCCCTGTAACAAAAGCTCGTGCACTGTACGAGCTGGGTAGAGATTTTAGTCGTGGTGGTTTTTTAGACCGCGCGGTCAGTGCTTTAAAAAAGGCGCGAGATATTGCGGGCGATTCTCCCGAAATTTTGACTGAGCTTGCTGGAATTAAAGCTCGAGGCCGTGAGTTTGAAAAGGCCGCTTATTATCACGCAAAACTTGGCCAGCCAGTTCAGGAAGCACATTACCTTGCCAGATGTGCAGAAGATGATTTCAGCGATGGTGATGATGTTACGGCTTACAGCACTCTTAAAAAAGCAATTGATATTTATCCCAGTTCTACCGAGTCTTGGTTATTGGTCCTTAGCCGTTTAAAAAAGGATAATAAGCTTGATGAGTTTCGGAAAAAATTTCGCGAAGCACTTCAAAAAGTACCTAATCATTTAAGATTTGTTCTTGTCGAAGGACTTCTTGCTGAATCTACAATTTTTGGTGATACTCCAACCAGCGTTGCTGTTTCTGACGGCGATAAGAATATTTCTTTTTATGAAGTAATGGTTAAAGAAATTGAGGTTTCTGATCCTGATGTGAGCATGCATTACTATGGAGCAAGACTCCTACAACTATGCAATAACCAAGAAGAAGCAAGTGTTTGGCTTGAAAAAACACTGATACTGAATCAGAATTTCTGGCTAGCGAGACTTGAACTTTTTAATCTTGCGCAAGATCAGCAACAATTAACACCGTCTTTTAAAAACCAGCTAGATTTTTTTGTGAACATTGCTCACAAAATTAAAAGATTTACTTGTTCAAGCTGTGGATTTAAACGCGATAGAATTTTCTTTGTTTGTCCAAGATGCCGAAGCTGGCATTCAATAACGTTCCGTAAAGAACTGAACCAATAATCCCCCACGCGATAATAATGTGAGCAAACAGAAACTCACCCCGATGTTCGAGCAGTACCTCCAGATTAAGGAGGATCATCCTGATTCACTTCTTTTTTACAGGATGGGAGATTTCTACGAGCTTTTTTTCGAGGACGCGGAGATTGCTGCGCGAGCACTGCAAATATCCCTCACCTGTCGTAATCCTAATTCTGATCTGAAAGCGCCCATGTGCGGAGTTCCGCACCATGCCGCGCAAACGTACGTATCCCGCCTTCTCGAGCAGGGTTATAAAGTTGCTTTATGTGATCAGATAGAAGATCCAAAACAGGCAAAAGGTCTTGTAAAACGTGCTGTAACGAGGGTTTATACCCCCGGAACGGTCGTTGAAGATTCTACCTTAAGTGCTAAAACTAATAACTACCTTGCTGCCATTATTTGGGATGAAGCTAAATCTGCTGGTGGACTTGCGTGGATGGATTTTTCCACGGGAGAATGGAGCGGAATTCATAGCAAAAATGAAAATGATCTTTGGCAGTGGGCTTTAAAAGTCGGTCCTCGAGAGCTTATTCTTCAGCAGGGTAAAACTGTCCCTAGTCAGTATGGGGATATTGAGGCCCGTTTAACCCCTGCCCCTTCAGCCGGATATTTTAATTTAAAATCTGCTTCTGATAATATTCTTGAATCTCAGAATGTTGCGGATCTTGAATCTTTAGATCTTGAAGATAAACCGCAGTTGACTCAGGCTTGCGGAGCGTTGATTGCTTATTTGCGTCAAACGCAGATGCAGGAACTTAGTCATCTGGGAGAGTTCAAGCCTCTTAGTTTGACTAAGTACATGATTCTTGATGAAGTTACTGAGCGCAATCTTGAGTTATTCAGGCGCCTTGACGGTAAAAAAGGTAAAGGAACTCTCCTTGCTGTTTTGGATAAAACCATAACACCAATGGGCGGAAGGCTTCTTTCCACTCGCTTGAAACAGCCTTGGCGTGATTTATCCCCTATCGATCAGAATCAGAAAGCTGTCACATTTTTTTATGAAAATGATTCCTTACGCGGCACAATGCGTGAACTTCTCGATACTGTTTATGATTTAGAACGGCTTTCCACACGCGTTGTGCTTGGTAGAGCTAATCCTAAAGATTTCATCAGTTTGAGATATAGTCTTAAAACTTTGCCTCCGATTCATGAGCTGTTAAAGACAGCTATTTCATCCACTACGCAAGATGAGTCTGCCGTCGTCGCGTCGGTTCTTAAATCCATTGCTAAAAAATGGGATTCTATGACTGATGTGGCTGATCTTCTTGAGAAGGCCATGGTTGACTCCCCTCCTCCTGTTATAACGGAAGGCGGGCTTTTCAAGCTTGGGTATAATGCTGAACTTGATGAGTTCATAGAACTCACTGAACACGGTGAAGCAAAGCTCGCGGAGCTTTTGCAGCATGAAAAAGAAAGCTGGGATCTGCCAAAACTTAAAATCGGTTATAATAAAGTTTTCGGATATTACTTTGAAATTTCCAACGCATTCAAAGGGCAAGTTCCAGATTATTTCGAACGCCGCCAGACACTTGTTAACTGTGAAAGATACATCAGCCCTCAGCTGAAAGAGCTTGAAGAGAAACTTATTTCGGCCTCTGATCAGCGCAAAAAACTTGAATATAATCTGTTTCAGGTAATTCGCGAAGAGGTTGCCGGAAATCGCAGTCGCTTTATGTTCATGGCGGATGCTGTTGCTGCTATCGACTTTTGGCAAGGACTTGCTGAAGTTGCTCGTGTAAACCGCTGGGTTTGCCCTGAGGTTCACGCCGGAATGGAAGTTATTATCGAGGAAGGCAGGCACCCCGTTGTTGAGGATGTTCAAGGTTCTGCGAACTATATTCCTAACAATTTGACCATTGATGAAAAGCGGAGAATACTACTCATTACCGGACCTAATATGGCTGGTAAATCTACCGTGCTCAGGCAGGTGGCGCTTATGGGAATATTGGCTCAGATGGGGTCGTATATTCCAGCTTCGAGTGGTCGTATAGGGTTGATGGACCGCGTTTTTTCCAGAGTAGGCGCATCTGACAATCTTGCTCAAGGGCAGTCCACTTTCATGGTTGAGATGATGGAGACAGCTAGAATTTTGCGTCAGGCATCGAAACGCAGCCTTGTTATCCTTGATGAAATTGGGCGCGGTACATCTACTTTTGACGGACTTGCTTTAGCGTGGGCTGTCGTAGAAGAGCTTTCTCGCAGGGCGCGCGGCGGGATTCGGACTCTTTTTGCGACGCATTACCATGAGCTTACCTCGCTTGAGGGAGTGATAGACGGTCTTAGAAATTTCAATATTGCTGTCCGTGAATGGAAAGGCGACATTCTTTTCCTTCGCAGACTTGTTCCGGGGCCTGCTGATAAAAGCTACGGTATCGAAGTCGCGAAACTTGCCGGAGTTCCGAAGGTTGTTGTTGTTCGCGCTAGGGAAATTCTTGCGGATCTTGAAGAAAAATCACAAGATAGCAACTTGCATCGCGTGCCCCGCGCGGCTACTGTACAAAGCATATTGCCCGGGATGATATCTTCCGGCAAAAATGAAAATACCGATACTCCACCTGAAGATCATGAAATAATTAAAGAACTTCGTGATCTTGATGTAAATGGATTGTCACCCATAGAAGCTATTACTTTGTTAAATCAGTGGAAAAAAACACTGGGAGATACTTGATGAAAAAACTTTCACTTAAAAAACATGTTTTGTTGGCAATATTGGCTGTAGCAATGCTGGCGGCCACGGGTTGTGGTGTTAAGGGCTGGCCTTCTCCGCAAAATAGCGAAGACCTATTTACCTTTTCATCTGTAACAGGTCGCAGAACTGGTGAATGTCTAAAAGTCGTTGTTGAGGTTGGCGGGGCTTATAAGAATGTAGCAAGCCTGTCTCTTCAATATCAGGCTGATGGGGACGGACCTGGCGAAGGATGCGGCACCTGTCCTTTCTTCCCCGCTATTCGTAAGGATTTCACTCCCGGTTCAGAAGGCATTCAAACAGACGGTTCTACTTTCGTCTTCAGCGAATGCGGACTTGATGCCACCAAGACCTATCGTTATAGAGTGGTCGCTCGCAATTCATACGAATCCCTCGGATTTGTGCTTTCAGACGTATATATAGTTACCCCTTAATTAGAAAATGGAGTCTTTTTCACATGCATCATTTTGAATTTAGAAATAATGAACTTTTCGCAGAGAATGCAAATATCTCTGAACTTGCTAAAGAATATGGAACACCTCTTTACGTTTATTCCGCTGCAACATTCCGCAGACATTATGAAGCGTTTGATTCTGCCTTTAGCGGCCTCGATCATCTCACCTGCTACTCTGTTAAAGCTAACTCCAACTTAAGCGTGCTTAAGCTTCTGGCTGAAATGGGCGCAGGTATGGATATCGTTTCAGGTGGAGAACTTTACAGAGCTCTTAAAGCCGGAGTTCCAGCCAGCCGCATAGTTTATTCTGGCGTTGGTAAAAAAGCGTACGAGATAGCAGAAGCTCTTAAAGCTGATATTTTGATGTTCAATGTTGAATCTGTTGCTGAAATGCACAGAATTAATGACGTTGCCATATCTATGAAGAAGATTGCGCGCATCAGCTTTCGCATCAACCCTGACGTGGACCCTAAAACTCATGCTTACATTTCAACAGGAATGAAAAAGAATAAGTTTGGTCTCGATATGGACACAGCTCTTGAAGCTTACAAAACAGCAAAAGATCTTTCAAACGTCGATCCTATCGGCATGGATTGTCATATCGGTTCTCAGTTGACAACAATTGAACCTTTCCTTGAAGCTTTGGATAAACTCCTTGCCTTTAAGGGTAAGCTTGCTGATATGGGTATCGAAATTGAACACCTCGACCTTGGCGGTGGACTCGGAATAACTTATGATGACGAACAGCCTCCGCATCCTAAAGAGTTTGGTGAAGCATTAACTAAATCTCTCGAAGGACAGAATTTAAAAATTATTCTCGAGCCAGGCCGTGTTATAGCAGGTAATGCAGGAATTCTTGTTACCGAGGTAGTGTACACTAAAAATACCCCTTCTAAGAATTTCCTGATTGTAGACGCTGGAATGAATGATTTGATTCGCCCTTCACTTTATCAGTCCTTCCACAACATTTCTGAAGTTGTAAAGAATGATCGTCCTAAAGTTGAAGTTGATATTGTCGGACCTATTTGTGAATCAGGTGATTTCATTGCTCGAGACCGTGAGCTTCCTGAAATTAAACAGGGTGAGCTTCTTGCAGTCTATTCTGCAGGAGCATATGGTTTTACCATGGCTTCTAACTACAACTCTCGCCTCAGAGCAGCTGAGATTATTGTTGATGGCGATGACATAATTATCGCGCGCAGAAGAGAAACTTACGAAGATCTTCTTGATCTTGAATCTTAATTCATTGGCGGGTCGGTTTATGCCGGTCCGCCATTCTTTACAGGTTGTTTAAATAAAAATGTCCCGCCAAAATTCTTTCTACCTTCCTACCGAAAATTGGATGGCCCCTTTTGTTATTGATGGTGGCGAAGCTCGTCACATGTGCAAAGTTTTGCGTACTAAAAAAGGTGATATCGTTCGCCTCTTTGATGGTATGGGCAGAGAAGGTCTTTTCAAAGTAGATGAAATTTCAAAAAACCGCGCCGCATTAGAACTACAAAGCGAAAATATTCTTGAAGACATAAGAGGTCTTACTCTTGCCATCGGGTGGAATAAATCTAGCCGGCGCAATTGGCTGCTCGAAAAAAGTGTCGAGCTTCAAGCTATGGGGCTAATATTTTTTCAAGGCGAATTCAGCCAGGGTAAAGTTCCTGATAATCCAAAAGATACATGGCAGGATAAAAATATCGCCGCAGCCAAGCAGTGTGGTAATGTCTGGCTACCAAAATTGGAGACTGTTTCTGGTTCCATTGAAAACCTGATTGAGAGATCCAAAGACTTTTCGAATAAAATTATTCTCTGGGAAAAAGCTGAAAAAGAAGCTGTTCCTGATTATGCAATTTTCGCACAGGAATCTACTTTGGCTGTAATCGGGCCTGAAGGCGGGTTCAGTCCTCGTGAGGCAGAACTGTTAATGGATAGTGGATTTAAAAAGTGTAGTTTAGGCGATAGTATTTTACGGTGGGAGACTGCCGCGATGCTCTGTCTTGGCGCAGCTTACCTTGAGAAACAAAAATTTTCCCTCTAAATTTTCTTGCTAACGGAGAAATGAATTGAAGCTCGAGCTAACAGATAATCAGCCCCTTGCAGATCGCATCCGCCCCACTACCTTAGATCAATTCGTTGGGCAAAATCATCTTCGTGAACGTATTGAAGCGTTTGATAGATCCAAAAGGTTACCTAGCTTATTGCTTTTTGGACCTCCGGGATGTGGTAAATCTACTTTGGCAATGCTTCTCGCTCAGTCAACAGGTCGTCAATACATGCGGGTCAGTGCGCCTGAAGCTGGGATTGCCGTGCTCAGAAAAAAGCTTGCTGGAATGGATATTCTCATTCTTGATGAGCTACATAGATTTTCAAAATCACAACAGGATTTCTTTCTGCCCATTCTAGAGTCTGGCGAAATAACTTTGCTTGCAACAACGACCGAGAACCCTTCTTTTAGTGTTACAAAGCAACTTTTATCAAGACTGCACGTTCTTAGGCTCAGATCTTTAACAAAACTTGATCTGGCTGATATTGCCAAGCGGGCAATCGAAGAGCTTGAATTCGAGTTAGAAGATGAAAGTATTAACTTGATTTCTTCCATGTCTGGCGGAGATGGGCGTACCCTTCTTAATCTGATTGAATATGCTTCTCAGCTTCCCAAAGATAAAAGAGAGCCCGAAAAACTACGCACCATCTTACCTGAAACTATAGTTCGCGGTGACCGTGACGGCGATTCTCATTATGAACTTGCTTCGGCCATGATTAAGTCGATTCGCGGTAGTGATCCGGATGCGGCTTTGTATTACCTTGGTTGCCTGCTCGAAAGCGGTGAAGACCCAAAATTTATTACTCGTAGATTAATAATTTCAGCTGGTGAAGATATAGGTCTTGCAGATCCGTATGCATTGACTATGGCTGTTTCGTGCCAGCAGGCAGTTGAATTTATTGGTATGCCTGAAGGATTTATTCCTCTTTCCGAAACTACCGTATACTTGGCCTTGGCGCCTAAAAGCAACACGACTTACGCGGCATACCATACAATCAAACAGGAAATCCGGCAGAACGGTATGCAGCCAGTACCGCTTCATTTAAGGAACGCGACTTCCGCGCTTCAAAAAGAATGGGGATATGGTCGTAATTATAAGTACCCACACTCTTTCCCTAAAGCATGGGTTGAGCAAGACTACTTACCTCCTGAACTTTCCGACCGTACTTTCTATCAACCTAAAGAACAGGGCGAAGAACCTCGCTTGAATGCCTGGCTTAAAGGGCAGAAAAGATCTGCTCACCCTCGGGTTGAACCTCCTACAAGTAGAAACCGCAAAAAGTAACCGACCTATTTATTCATATAATTTATTGCTTGTCCTTGATGTGAGGTGTATTATTAGCGACTAACTTTATATGAGGATAGGATTATGTCTTCGTTAAAAAAACTTGTTATTGAAAACATTGTTGAAAGTATTAATGTCGGATTAATGGTTATTTCGAATACAGGCGAAATAATTTTTTTAAATAAAGCTGTATGTAAAATACTCGATTTAAATTTAGACGAACATCTTGGATGTGGTTGGGGTGAACTTTTTATTAAAGATGAATCTTCAAATGTTGAATTTAATCAGGTTATTATAGATCTTATTGATGAACAGAAGATTGGTCTTACGCATCGGGTTTCTTATTATCCTGAAAGTGGTAACAGCCCTAAAGAATTATCAATAACATCCTCTTTTCTTAGCAATAACTCAAAAATATTAGGAATGGTTTTCCTTTTTGAAGATGTTACGGATTCTTATCATGCGGAAGAGCGTGAGCGTAAAATATTATCTAGAAATGTAGAGTTGCAAAAAGAGAGAATTGCAGGGCTTGATGCCCTTGCGGAAGCGGTAGCCCATCAAGTTCGTAATCCCACTTCAATTATTGGTGGTTTGGCTAATATTATTTCTCGAAAACTTCCCGAAAAAGATCCTTTACAGAAAGAAATACAAGCCATTTCTGAAGAAGCTATGAAGTTAGAGGAGCTTGTTTCTGTTGTAAAAATATATTCAACAATTCCTCAGCCAATTTTAAGTGAAATTAAGGTAGACCATTTCTTTGGACAAGCGATTGAAAAGGCAAATATAATTTTATCAAAAATAGGTGAAGATACAGTTGTAGAAATCGAAAGCAATATATCAGAGCTTAATATTGACGTTTCTTTATTTACATCAGTGATTGTTGAGTTATTGCTTAATGCCAGTAACTTTACACCAAGTCTGTCTACTAAAGTAAATATAAAAGTCTTTCTTGAAAATGATGTCTTAACAATTAAAGTTATTGATCATGGGCTTGGTATTGAGAAGAAAAATTTACCTTATGTTTGTGATCCATTTTTTTCTACAAAAGCTAAGGGTGTTGGAATGGGCCTTTCTTTAGTTAAAAAAATAGTTTTTGAACACCAAGGAAAACTATTTATAGAAAGTGATGGGTTAAATACGGGAACAACAGTAACTATTGAATTATTATGTTCAAATGGCATCTGTTGTCATAAAAACAATATGGTTTAAGTGAAAAAGACTTGGAAAAGATCTTCTATTTGACGGTCATATTCTTCGACAATAGACGACAAACAATCTGCATCAATATCAAGCAATTCCCATGCGCCATCTTCAATCCCTGGAAGAACATACATCCCGCCGTTGGAAATTTCGATAGCATTGGTTAAATTATCCGCCACCTGCAGGATCGTAGCTTTAATTTTTGCTTCAGCATCTTGCGGTGAATGATGATTGCTTATGATGTCAGTCAGTTCTGAAGGAAAATTCCATTTTTTAAGCATGTCTTTTGCGACGTCTTCATGGTTGAAACCTAAAGTCATATCTTCAGCTTCAACGAGCGGAATGAAGTTTTCTCTAGCATAAAGCATTGCTTGAATTGAGCTGCAAGGCATTTTTTTAAATATGATAAGTCGTCCGACATCATGCAGCAGGCCAGCTGTGAACATAACTTCAGGCACTACGCCGTCAACTTTTTCCGCAATAATTTTGGCAAAGACTCCGCAGGTCAATGAGTGCAGCCAGAATTTGCGCATATCAATGAGTTCTGGAGGTATGTCTTTAAAATAGCTGATAGTCGAAAGCCCCAGAGCTAAGGTGCAAAGTTCTTTACTTCCCACAAGAGCAACTGCGCGAGAAAGAGAATCTATTTTGGATGGAAATCCATATAAAGGGCTGTTGACGAGCTTTAGAAGTTGAGCAGAAATACCCACGTCAAGACCTACAACTGCTGCTATTTCCTGAGCAGATGCGGTTGGATCGTCAACGACTTTTTTAACTTTGAAAAATATATCTGGAAATGAAGCAATTTTAATTTCGGCATCAACCACGTCTTCAACCTTACCTTCATCACGGAAGAAAAGGTCTCGCATATCATCAAGCTCAGAGACTGTCTGCTCTTCGTATGTTGGTAATTTCCACCCTTCCATAATTTGTACAGCCGTCCGGCGAACAGATATATCAAACATGGTCATTATAGCTGGGTGATCATGGTTTACAAACATGAAGTAATCTCTGACATAACGGAAAGCCATCTCGGCACTTTCTTCGTCAGGTTCAGCTTGCGGTGAACTTAGGACTTTTACATCGCCAATGCCCTGTCTCTGAAAAAAAACAATGTTACCGCTAGTAATAACAGACCCAGCAGGAAGCAGCATTCTTCCTGAATGGAGTAAATCTGCACCTAAAATCATACCGGGCTCTAGATCATCAATTCCTACACTACGCATCTCAACACCTCATAAATTAAGTTAAAGCCAAATTTAAATCTTCCTGTAAGAGATGGCTCCTTCATGGTGTTTGGCTTTAAAGGTATTAGTAATCGTATGTAAAGATTCAGAATGCCCTACATAAAGATGCCCACCCTCAATTAGGTTGTCATAAAAAGCACTTATAACTTTCTTTTTCATTTCTTTATCGAAATAAATTATCACATTTCGGCAAAATACGATATCTGATTTAGGGATCTTTTTTAATTCAGTACGATCATTTAGATTGATTCTGGCAAAGCGAACTAGTTTTTTTACGTCCGCATTAACTTGAAATACCCCTGGCTTCGACTCAGTGAAATATTTTTTGGCGATGAGCGGAGGAGTCGTTTTTAGTGCGTACTTTGCATACTCACCTTTTTTTGCTTTCTGGATTATGTCTGTCGAAATATCATTCGCAGTAATCTGTATGCGCCACTTGGAAAGTTCAGTTTTCAGCATTTCGTGGAGAATTATTGAGAGCGTATATGGTTCTTCACCAGACGAACATCCGGCTGACCATATCTTTATCTCTAATTTTCCTGATTTACGTTTCTCGTCAATCATTTGGCGTAAAGTTTCTGTGGTGAATACTTTAAGCTGAGGATTGTCTCTGAAAAAGCTTGTTTCATTTGTTGTAATTAGGTCCGCTAACTTGTTTAATTCAGCTTCTTTATTTCTGTCGTATTTCAAATATTCTATGTATTCTTTAAAACTTTTTAAATTTAGTTCTTTAATACGGCCAGAGAATCTGTTTTCAACAAGATACTTTCTGTTACTGTTTAAGAATATACCAGACAACTCATAGATAATATCTTTGAGCTGTGTGAATTCTAGTGTGGAAATTTTTAACCCCCCACTGAAACCGCTTCCTGAAAAAAGACCTGCCATAAATTCTTCTCTCTAAAATTAAAATATATTTATTTGTTATTAAGTTGTACCTATTCTTCCCTGCGAAGGGAAATACATACTAATTAAATAAACAAACTCGAAAAGAATCAATTATAATTACACAAAAAAATATTTTTACTAAATCAAGTGTAGTATAGTGCTTATCTTTTGTATATTTTTTTCCATTCGTCGAGAAATAAAATCGCAGTGTCAAGTGGGTTTAACTCACCTTGTTGTAGTCTTATTGCACTAACAAGGTCCTCAAATGATACATTTAATGGTAGTCCTAACTTTTCAATTAGGTTCATTACTTCACTCTTTAATTCTTCGGGAAAATCAGGGGTAAAAAGCTCTTTTGAGGTTCGTTCTTTGGGCCAGTCATCAATTTTGTCCATGGTAAAGTCAATTAAGGTCTGCATTCTAATGACATATGTATGGTCAGCTAGTACTCGCTTACGCCCTTTTTCCGCATAGAGGTCACGTTCATTTGGGTGGGCTAAAAAGTAGCCAATTTTTTCGTCCAAGTCTTCAAGGTTATCAAAATGCGCCAACTCACCATCAGAGAATGCTTCTGCCATAAGCGATCTGCGATCGACTAATTGAAAGGCTCCGCACGCAGCGAGTTCAAAAGTTCTCGGGTTAATAAAGTCTCCACCACTGACGAGTTCATCTACATTAATTGATGAATGGAGATTTAAGTTTATTTTTGTGGCATTGAAAATTTTTACACATTCTTCAGAAGTGACTCTGCGACCGCCAAGCTGAATGTACTTATCTAAAACATGATCTCCTTCCCATTCAGATCCCCATATTTTGAGCCCGTGGTGAATCAGTTTTCGAAAAGCCATTCGCCTGTTCGGGTACCCTGCGCCCATAAATGAAACATCAGCTCCATATTTGCGAGCGTCTATGACTCCAATATTTAGCGGGTGATGAAAGTCTGGGTGAGCCGCTAAAGGAAGATAAAGAGTGTTATCAACTCCAATTTCCTTAAGCTTATCAAAGAAATGTTCTTTTTGAATAACAGCAAATATGTCGTAAAACGGAGCGAAGCTCTGCCAGTATGTAAATAGCCTAAAATCTTCAACAAACCACATAGCCGTGACAACTTTATCCCGCTTAAGCCGCTTTAGTGCCTGATGAGTAAGCGGAGCCTGCGCCATGGAAAGTACCATGTCCGGCTCAAATGTTTCGGTCTTGGCTAAGACAGCTTGCGACAAAACTTGCAGAAAGCTATTTTGCAAATATTGATGCCTGTCGGATGTAACTTTCAAATTATCGAGAGCATTGTACGCGTCATAAAATTCCGGCGCCTCGAAGGTTTCAACGAGGTGACCCATCTCCTTAAGAGCGGCAACGCAGAATCTTCCAACAGGTAGCGACCCACCATATAAAGGAAGCACGACAAGTATCCTTAAAATTTTTTTCGAGTTCAAAATATTATCTTTCAACTTTATAACCTCGATCCTGTTATCCAGTCTTTTTCTTTGTAAAACTTTTCCGCAAGTTCAGGGAAAGGTCCATATTCGCCAATATCTAGCATCCCAAGGTGGCACCCAATGAAATTGCGCAATTGTGTCCTGCGCTCACTCGTAATGTCCTGCCCTGCTTTTAATACGTACTGCGTGCCTAGAAAATCACAAGTAGATTCAAAAACTGACAATCCTTGCGGCAGATGATCCGGCTTACGTGTTGCGATAAATCTAGCCATACTTTGCTCTTTAAACGGTTTAAGGCACTTCAGGTCATTATAGCAAGGCTGAGATTCAACACATGGCGAGCAATCAAAACCTGCTTGAATAATTGTATGACCTTCGCCATATGGGCCAGTTTCAAAACACCATGCAGAAGAAAGGAAAAATCCCAACACAGGTGTTCCTAGGTGGGCGGAAAGGTGCATTGTTCCGGTGTCTGGAGTCATAAGCAAGTCAAGATTTGAAACAGTGTTCGCTAGATCTTTCCAACCAGTTTTGCCTGCAAGGTTTTCAATATTTTTCGCTATGGATGGCGGAAATTTAGCCAATAGCTTTTCTCCGGTATCTTTTTCAGAGTTACTGCCCAGTAGAACTATTTTCTTATTTTTATTTACAGATCTAGCCGCAAGAATCAGCGGCGCAAGAACCTCTATAGGAAGTGATCTCCGCGATTCTCTGCCCGCCATCACAACGCCTATTCCTCCACCTTTAGGTGTAGCTCGCGAATTAACTTCTGATGCCGGTATCATTTCAGGACTAAGCGCAGCCCAATAGTCCACTATATTGATATTGTTGCGCCTTTCAGTCGCAATTCTAAATCCAAACTCTATCCATGGATCACGGATAGGTTGACCATTTACCCGTTTATGTCCGATGATTTTTGCAGGATCAAAAAGTGAACCCAGCATGTAGTTCATGGGCGAAAAATTTAAGTTGTAAATATATTCGAAGTTTATATCTTTAAGTGTCTGAAAAATTTTATAATTAATTGGAAGTGTCGAGTTTGTACCGTCCCCTGAAATTCCCGTTCCATGAGCAATTAGTGCGTGGATGATACATTTAGGGTATAAAACTTCAGCCAGATATTTCAGCGAACGATCAATACAAAGGTGAACTTCCAGTCCGCGCCCAGCAAGGGTAAGGATAAGCCTTTTAGTCTGGACAAGGTCTCCAAACCTTGTGAGTTGTACAACGAGAGCTCGTTTCATAATAAATTCCATTTGTTGCAGAATCATGTTCGCAAAAAATATATCTGTTTAATCGCCCTTTGTCATTTTACAATAAGGGTCCCCTTTTGCTATACCAATCTTCTATGACGTACTATCCTATTTTCCTGAAAGTGGAAAACCAGAAATGTCTGCTAGTTGGAGCAGGATGTGTCGGACTTCGCAAGCTGAAATCTTTATTGCAATCCGGCCCTGCCGAAATCACAGTGCTCGATACTTGTGATCCTTGCACTGAACTTAAAACTGTTACTGAAGATCCGCGCGTTCGTTTTGAAAAACGTAAGTTTGAACCCGCAGATTTAGATGATAAATTTATGGCTTTTGCGTGCACTTCCAACAAAACTGTAAATAGGCAAATTGCGGATATTTGCCGTGAAAAGAATATTCTTTGTAATATTGCGGATTACCCTGATGGAAGTAATTTCATCGTACCATCCGTAATTAAGCAGGGAGATCTAACTCTTGCAGTATCCACGGGTGGCAACAGTCCGGCTTTTACAAAGAAAATTCGTCGTGATTTACAAGATGTTTTCGGCGAACATTATGCAATGTTTCTGACCTTGATGGGTAGAATCAGGCCTCTGGTCCTTGACCTTGGCGAGGAAACAAGCCAAAACACCGCTTTGTTCAGGCATCTTGTAGCGTCTCCGATTTTAGATGAACTGGAAGCAGGAAACATGAGCCGTGTTAAAGATTTATTGGCTGAAATTCTGCCCGAAGAACTTGTTCCCCATATCCCGGAGTTAACTGATGACTTTGTTTGAGTTCTTTCAATACGTGATTATAGCCCTGTATTTGATGGGGATGATTTTCTTCATAGCAGGCGCTTTTAAAAATAATCCCATAATGGGTAAGCTTGGAAATCTGTGCGCTATCGGCGGATTTGCATTGCATTCTCTCGATTTACTGCTCGCCATTACCGTATATAAAGGAACTGTGCTTACTGGCGGATTCTTTTATTTCAGCCTGCTCGGCTGGAGTTTTATTCTGGTGTACTTCGGTCTCTGGTGGAAAATACGCAATACTTTCTTTGCGCTTACAGCCTCGCCTTTGGCCCTGTTGCTATTTATCGCGTCACTTGCGGCTCAAAGTCTTAAAGTGACTCTCCCCGCCCATCTGGCTGGCCTTTTCATCGGCCTCCATATAGGAACTATATTCGTAAGCATTGCCTTGATGGCAATGGCTGCGGGGGCAGGGGTAGCGTTTATCTATTTGAATAATAAGATTAAAACGAAGGCCAATCTTACTGCATTCGGTAAAGAGATGCCTTCTTTAAATACCTTCGATCGTGTGAACCATTGGGCAATTATGATTGGTTTCCCGCTCTATACGTTAGGACTCGCCGCCGGGTTCCTGTGGGCGCGTGGAACTTTTACTAAAATGTTCTCATGGGATCCGAAAGAAATCGTTACGTTATTGGTCTGGTTTTTATTTGCATTCCTTTTCCATCAGCGCACAATCGTTGGCTGGAGAGGCAAAAAACCGGCAATTCTGGTGATCATCGTTTTCGTTATCACCATGATATCACTGTGGGGAATCAATTTCTTTATCCCTACTCACCATAACTTTAAAGCCTGATTTTTATGGATCATAATATTTATCTTATAGGTCTCAATCACAAATCTGCAGGTGTGGATATTCGTGAACGTTACGCGCTGACCAATGTTGAAGAGTTCGAAGCAGGACTTCTTGATATTGGTGTTCGTGAAGTAATGGCGCTTTCCACTTGCAACAGAGTTGAGATTCTCGTCGTATGTTCTGAGGCTATCACTGAAAGTGAAATCCTCACATACTGGGCTAATAAGTGTTCCGGTTCCAGATCAGATCTCGAACCCAACACCTACTGTCATAAAGACCTTAAAGCCGTTAATCACCTATTCAGAGTGGCTTGCAGTCTCGATTCAATGATAGTCGGCGAACCTCAAATACTCGGTCAGCTTAAAGATTCGTATCGTAATGCTGTCGAAGCCGGAGCTGCCAGAGTTATCATTAACAGAATGCTGCACAAAGCATTTTTCGTAGCTAAACGGGTTCGTACCGAAACTTTAATAGCTTCAAGCGCCGTATCTATTAGTTACGCCGCAGTAGAGCTTGCTAAGAAGATTTTTGGTGAACTAAAAGGTCAGAAAGCTATGCTCATCGGGGCTGGTGAAATGGCGGAGCTTGCAGCAACTCACCTGCTTAACAGCGGAGTTGAAGAAATTCGCATTGCCAATAGAACCCTCTCTAACGCGCAAGAGCTAGCTAAAAAGATGAATGGCGAACCAATTCCTTTTGAAAGCTTATATGACTACTTAAGCGATACTGACATCATCATCAGCTCCACCGGAGCACCGCATGCTGTCATTAAAGCTAAGGAAATGAAAAAGGTCATTAAGAAGCGCAAATTTCGTCCGATGTTTTTTATCGACATTGCGGTTCCACGTGACATTGATCCAGACGTAAACAGCCTTGATAACGTATACTTATACGATATTGATGACCTCAAAGACGTAGTCGAAGAAAACATGTCTCAGCGCGAAGACGAAGCCGTAAAAGCTAGTTCTATCGTTGAATCTGAGACTCTTTCTTTCGGTAATTGGATTAATTCGCTTGATCTACAGCCCACCATTGTTGACCTGTTTAATCGCAGTGAAGGCATAGCTCAGGCCGAACTAGCCAAGACTTTAAAAAGACTAGGCGATGTTGACGACAAAACCAAAGAGGCTCTCGAATTCATGGCCCTCTCTATTGGTAAAAAACTTCTCCACGAACCTGTCTCGTTCCTAAAGCGCAGAACAGAAGAAGAAGGCGCGGCGGACAGGTTTGTTGATCTTGCCAGACGCATGTTTAATCTGGACAACGATACCATTCCACCAGATGCGCATTGTAAACGTAAGAAACCAAAAGCTTAAAGTTTAAGGATATTTAAATGAGAACCTATCTACTTGAAGACATATACGAAACTGATCTAAAAAAGATTTCCAATGCACTAACAGAACTGGAATTCACAGGTGGACTTGATGATCTTTTCTACATTCCAGTTCCAAACGAGCTTTTGCAAGATGAGCAGAAAGAACACTTGAATGAATGTGGTCCCTACTTCATGGCTCTAGAAATAACCGAAAGCGCAATCAGTGTAGAACTGCTCGTTCGAGGACGCAACAAGCTGCGCTGTTCCTGCGTTTGTTATGCAACAAAAGAACAACGCAATCACATGTTAGATTACATAGATAAATTTATTGATGATCTTGATGTCTCTTTGTAAGCCGTCGGAGGCATAAATGGCACTACTGCCAAGGTCATTACAAGAATTAGACTCTTCGCAAGCGCGTTTCTGCCTTGATATTGAGAAATTTGGCATTCTTAAATCTGGTGTTAATTTTACGTCAAAGAAGATTCTTGTAGCTGTTTCGGGCGGAATTGATTCTACGGCTTTGTTGATTATATCTACCCTGCTAGCCAGAAGATCTGGTGGCAGGGTTTTTTGTGCTCATGTGGATCATAATTTGCGGGATGCATCAGTCGAAGAATCTGTTTTTGTTGAGAATATGTGTGCAGAGCTTGGTGTTGGTTTTGAGAAAAAAAGCGTAGATGTTGAAGGTTACGCTGAACTTAATTCCATTGGACTTGAAGAAGCCGGGCGGATTTTGAGATATAATTTCTTCAACAACTGCTTGAACAAATATGATGCGGATTTTTTATTGCTTGCGCATCACCTTGGCGATTTGTGCGAAGACGTCGTGATGCGCCTTATTCGCGGTACAGGTTGGCCTGCCCTTGCGGGGATGGATGGGTATGATTCGGATCGAAAGCTCTTACGCCCTCTTTTAGAGACGAATAAGCAGCAACTTGAGTCGTTTCTTAAAAGCATAAATTGTCCGTGGCGTGAGGATAAAAGTAACTCCTCTGATAAGTATACCCGCAATAGGGTTCGAAATAATATTATTCCTCTTTTGCTTAATGAGAATCCAAGTTTTGGTACAAATGTCGCTAGGCTTAAAAATCAGGCCGATTTGGATTCGGATTACTGGAACTTGGAAATTAATAAGTGTCTAGATCAAATTGAGCGATTGGAAGATGGGTCTTTTTTTGCGCAGGCAAAGATTTTGAATGCATGTCACCCTGCTTTGAGGTGTCGTTTGTATAAAAAAATTATTGAGCTTTTGGGTACAGGACATGCTCTTGCTGACTCTATAAATCTTTTGGAAAACGGTTATGTTGCGAAGAAGACTGGTGCTGTATTTCAGTTTCCATCTGACAAAACAGCGACAATTAATAAGCAAGGTATAGTGTTCAAAATTTCTCAGAGATATTGACAGTTAATGAATCTCGGATTAGAGCTTGTGAAATTTGTTACTAATTCTTTAGGAGGACTACAGATGAATATTCTTATTTTTGGACCTAACGGTAGTGGTAAAGGAACTCAGGGCGCACTAGCTAAGAAAAAATTTGAACTTGATCACATTGAATCAGGTGCAATTTTCCGTAAACACATTGGTGGCGGAACTGAGCTTGGAATGAAAGCTAAAGCATTCATCGAAAAGGGCGAACTCGTTCCTGATGATATTACTATTCCAATGGTTCTAGACGTTCTTCAGTCTTCCGACGAAAACGGCTGGTTGCTTGACGGTTTCCCACGCTCCATCGTTCAGGCTCAGAAACTTTGGGAAGCTCTTGAAAAAGACGGCGTAAAACTTGATTACGTTATCGAAATTCTTCTTCCTCGCGAAGTTGCTAAAAACCGCATCATGGGTCGTCGCCTTTGCGAAAATGATCCTAACCACCCTAACAACAAATTCATCGACGCTATTAAGCCTGAAGGTGATGTTTGTCGTGTATGTGGCGGTGCTCTTACCGAACGTGCTGACGATCAGGACGGAGACGCAATCAACAAACGCCATGACATCTACTATGATGAAACTACTGGTACTGTTGCAGCAGCATACTTCTACAAAGATCTCGCAGCTAAAGCTGGATTCAAGTACATCACACTTGACGGCGAAGGCACAATTGATTCTATCAAAGAAACTCTTATGGCTCAGCTCGTATAATCCGGTTCTTACCAGATTGCATTATAAAGCCCCCCTACCGAAAGGTAGAGGGGCTTTTTGCTGGGCAACTAAAAAAAATGGGTAAGCCGCCGGAGGCACAACATAGCCAACCTTTATTAAAGCAAAAATATTCCGGCAAGCCCAAGTAGTGATAAAAATCCTAAACTATCGGTGATGGTAGTAAGAAATATAGAAGAAGCCTGAGCTGGATCACGTCCGAATTCTTTTAGGATGATTGGTATAGCTCCGCCGACTACTGCTCCCATGAGCATGTCTATGAATAATGCGCCTGACATTACCATTGCTAGTGCGGAGTTGTCTGTCAGTAGGTAAACCGCGAGCAGGACCAGTAGTGATATGCAGACACCGTTTGCGAGTCCTATTTTTAGCTCGCGGAAAACAGCTTGCCATGATTTTTTACGATCAAATGTTTCTGTGGCAAATTGTCTGATCATAACGGCAAGAGCTTGCTGCCCTGTATTTCCCGCCTGATTTGCAACAATCGGCATAAGAACGGCCAAGATCGCCATCTTAGCAATATTTGCTTCGAATAAATGAACCACCCAAGCTGATATGGCTGAGTTAGCGACGTTAATCACCAGCCACGGTAACCTCTTCTTTACGGAATATGTCCAAGGGGAATCGGTGGTTTCGTCAGTACCCGCACCAACCATTGACTGCATATCTTCGCTGGCCTCTTCATTGATGATGTCGATAACATCATCAACTGTAACCACTCCAAGCAGTCTGTGATCAAAATCTGTGACGGGCATTGCGAGAAAATTGTAGTGACCAATAAGTTTCGCCACTTCTTCTTTGTCGACTTCATAGGTGACAGAAATAAGATGCTGATTTTGAGTAAATTCTTTGAGCTTTTTACCGGGGCGAGAAATTAGAAGATCACGTAAGGAAACCGCACCGGTTAAATGGTTACGACTATCAACAAGGTAAGCGTAATAGGGAATACTTTTGTCTTCAACTTCTGCGCGGATCGAGGCAATTGCTTGGTCCACAGTAAAGTCTTCATGAAGTATTGCTACTTCAGTATTCATAACACCACCAGCTGTTTCGGGATCAAAGGTGAGAAGAGTAGAAATTTCTTCTCTATCTTCAGCTTTAATCTGACGTAACAAACTTTCGCGCAGATCATCATCAAGACCTTCAATAATGTCTGTTGCATCATCTGGAGACATGAATTCCAGAATTCGAGCAGCCAGTCCTATGTTAAGTCTTTCTATCAGTTCTCGCTGGTCGTATTTTTCCATCTCAGCAATGGAGTCGGCGGCAGCACTAATCGGGAGTTGCTTAATGAACTTAACCTGTTCTTCAAGTCCCAATTCTTCAATGTGATCTGCAGCATCCGCAGGATGCATTGCATCAAAAACCCGCTGGTCAACTTTCCCGGCGAGTCCTTTACCGCTTTCTTGCCATTTTCTGAGTGGTTCAGGTATTCCTTTTGCCTTACTCATGGCGCTCCAACTATCCCAAATACAACTAAAGGTCAAAATTTCTTAATACATATCGTTTATTAATTTACTTTGTGAAATCCTTCTCAGCCCTTGTGTCCCTTGAAAAAAACGGATACCAAAAATTACAGCATAATCTTATCAATCGTAAATTAATTGTTTAAAATATTTATAGGTATAACATGAGTGATAATAAATTTGATACTTTCTTTCAGGCTGAAGCTAAAATGTTTCTTATGGCTACAATCAGAATTGCTTTAAGTGAAGACGGACCAGACCTGACTTCCCTAGGTGTATTTGAACCTGAAGACCTTGCAAACGCGCAAATTGTAGCGAAAGAAGATACTATTATCACAGGTCTTCCACTCATTCCGCTTATTCTCGAATTCACAGATAAAGATAAAAAATGTAAGGTTCACCTCAATGTTAATGAGGGTGACAAAGTTTCTGCCGGTACGCTTGTTGCGGCAATTCAGGGGCCTGCAGTCCTGCTTCTTAAGGCGGAAAGAGTTATGCTTAATTTCATATCTCACCTTTCCGGCATTGCTACCCTTACCAATAAATATGTTCAGGCTCTTGATCATAGTGAAACAATTCTTCTCGACACCAGAAAAACTATTCCGGGCCTTCGCTACCCTGAAAAATATGCAGTATTGGTTGGTGGTGCTCAAAATCACAGGTTGAACCTTGTAGAAATGTTGATGCTAAAAGACAATCATATTGACCGTGCTGGATCTATCACCCTCGCTGTTGATAAGCTCCGCGCTAAGTATGAGCCCTGCCCTCCTATCGAAGTTGAATGCAGAAATCAGAAAGAAGTGGACGAGGCTGTGGCTTGCGGAGTTGAGCGTATCATGCTTGATAATATGAGCTTTGACGAAGCTAAGGCTTCCATTGCAACTATCCCCGATTCAATTGAAACAGAAATCAGCGGAAATGTGACCTTGGAAACAATTGCTAAGCTTGCTGAAGCCGGATCGGACTTTATTTCGGTAGGTAGAATAACACACTCTGCAAAATGTTCAGATTTGAGCATGCAGATATTCACAGTTTAAGGCCAATTAAAATGTATTCAAAAATAATTACTGATTTAAGGGAAAAGTACGGTAAACGTCTGGCAATACTGGGACACCATTACCAGTCAGATGAAATTATTGCCCATACTGATCTTGCAGGTGATTCGCTTGAACTAGCCCGCCAAATTGAAAAGCTGGAAGCTGAATATATTGTTTTTTGCGGTGTTCATTTTATGGCAGAATCAGCGGCTATCGTTCGTAAAGATAGTCAGAAAATATACATTCCTGATGCCAAAGCGGGATGTGTCATGGCAAATATGGCGCCTGCCGATCTGGTTGATAAAGTTCTCACAAAAATATTAAATGAAAGTGGCAGAAAAATAATTCCACTGGCTTACGTTAATACTCCCGCGGCTGTGAAAACAGTTTGCGGCAAGCACGGCGGTTCTGTTTGTACGTCCGCCAATGCTGTTAAAATGATGAAATGGGCGCTGGATCAAGGTGACGGTGTTCTTTTCCTACCTGATAAGAATCTTGCACTTAACACCGCTAATAAACTTGGCATACCACAAGAAAATAGATTATTGCTTGATATCCGCAAAAAAGGTGAAAATCTTGATGTGAGCGAAACTCTTGATAAACAGCTTTTGATATGGCCCGGACTTTGTGCGATTCATCAGAGATTTAAGCTTTCTCAGATTGAAGCCATGCGCAATCAGTATCCAGGTTGCAAGGTTGTTGTTCACCCAGAATGTCCGCCCGAACTTGTTCATGCGGCTGATGGAGACGGTTCTACTTCCTATCTCATTCAGTATGTATCTGAATCACCTGCAGGATCGACTATAGTTGTCGGAACTGAAACTAATCTGGTTTACAGGCTAGCTCAGCTGTTCCCTGATAAAAAAATTATTCCATTAAGTGTCAGTTTTTGCAGCGGTATGGCTAAAATTACTGAACAAAGACTTGCAGAGCTTCTCCAGAATATCGAAACGGCCGACTTTGAAGACGTTTCAGATGACATTAGAGGGCCTGCAAAAGTTGCTCTTGAAAGGATGCTTAAAGTCTGCGCTTAAAACCTTGAACCAACCTATAGCCGGAAACCTTAATGGCTACCGTCAATTGAGATAAATGGCATGCAAGAAAACCGAATGAAAACCGAAGTTTTAGTTATCGGGGCAGGAATTTCCGGATGTATTACCGCTTTAACCGCAGCAGAGAAAGGTGTTGAAGTCATTCTGCTGACTCAAGGCGAAGATCTTTTTACCGGAAATACCAGGCTTGCTCAGGGTGGTATTGTTTATACTGGGCCAGAGGATTCTCCAAAAACTCTTGAGAATGATATACGCACTGCGGGCTGGGATTATAATTACTCAAAAGCCCTTCGCTCCTTAACTAGGAATGGTCCTGAAGCGTTAAAGCATATTCTTCTTGATAAATATCCTGTTCCTTTTGCCCGTGAGGAAGATGGTGAATACAGCCTTACGAGGGAAGGCGGCCACGCCGTTCAGCGTATTCTGTACTGCGCAGATCATACTGGACAATCCATCATGGAAGTCCTTTCAAAAGCTGTTATATCAAATCATAATATAACCGTGTGCACTCAGCGTACCGCTATTGATATTTTAACAAATCATCATCATGCCAAGTCTACTGAAATGAGATATTGTCTCAGTAATAAATGTCTTGGAGCATATGTATATAATGAATCAATCAATGCTGTTGAAACAATACTTGCCAATTATACAGTCCTTGCAACAGGAGGACTTGGCCAGATTTACCTGCATACCACCAATTCCACCGGATCTATTGGGTCCGGCATAGCCATGGCTACCAGAGCCAAGGTCAGAGTAATTAATTCTGAAATGGTTCAGTTCCATCCCACAGCATTTTATCAGGGTGCACGCTCAAGAGCCAGCCGTAGATTCCTTATTTCAGAGGCTGTTCGAGGTGAAGGCGCAAAGCTTGTAAACTGCTATGGTGAAGCTTTTATGCCTCGCTATGATCCTAGGGCCGATCTTGCTCCGCGTGATATCGTCACCCGTTCGATTCAGGAAGAAATGCTTAGGACTGGCGAAGAGTGTGTTTATCTGGATGCTGCGAACCACGTTGAACATAATCTATCAGAGAGATTCCCAACGATTTTCGGCAGGTGTGCCGAGGCTGGTATTGATATGGATACCAAGCCGATTCCTGTGGTTCCTGCCGCTCATTATTTCTGCGGTGGTATTCTTGTTGACGACAAAGGTAAAACTACCCTTGATAGGCTCTACGCTGTAGGAGAATGCTCCTGTACCGGAGTTCATGGTGCCAACAGACTTGCCAGCACCTCTTTGCTTGAGGGGCTGTTGTGGGGATATAGTGCGGGCAAGGATATTGTTGCGCAGGCAAGCAGAAAAGCCAGTATTTCTAAAAAACTGATGGATGCTATACCAGATTGGGATAACTCCGGAACGAATACAAATGAAGATCCTGCTCTGATTGCTCAGGACTGGATGCTAATTAGAAGCATTATGTGGAACTATGTAGGAATAACAAGATCCACAGCACGCCTTAGCCGTGCCATGTATGACTTGCAGAACTTAAACAGGGATCTACGGTCATTTTATAAGAGAACACCTCTTAGTCGACCCATTATAGATTTATTTCATGGTTGTCAGGCCGCTCTTTCAGTAACTGCCGCCGCAATCAAAAACAAAGAAAGCCTTGGTTGTCATTACAGGGTGGATTAGCGGTCTAAGTTTTAGATAGTTTTGATTTGAGTTTATTAAGATCATCTAATTACGATGAAATAATTTATAAAGGTCCTGAGCGAAAGTTCGGGACCTTTTTTACGTCACGAGCTAACAAAACAAAAATCCGTAGAAACTGTGCTCCTACGGATTTTTATAATTAATATTTGCTGACATTCTCTCTTAAAATTATGAAAACTACTTTCTCCAGAACTCAGGGACACACAATACGATGACTGTATAAATTTCCAATCTTCCGAGAAGCATACAGAAAATTAGCGCCCACTTCCCTACTTCTGGAATATGAGAAAAGTTGTCAGTAGGTCCAACTGAGCCGATACCAGGTCCGATATTACCGATGCAGGCAAGTGAAGCTGAGAATGCAGAAACGACGTCTACACCTGTTGCCGCAACAACGAGGCCGCAAACTACCAGAAGGGCTATCCATAGAACCGCAAAGCCTAGAATATCGTTCATTGTTTCGGGCTTAACAACCGTTTTACCGAGCTTTACCCTGTTAACCGAACGTGGGTGGATAATTCGGAAGATCTCTTGGTAGGACTGCTTTAGAAGGAGCATGATACGCAGGTGTTTCATACCACCGCTTGTTGAACCGGCACATCCTCCGAGGAACATGCAAAAGAGCAATAGTCCTTGCGCCAGCGCAGGCCAGATTTCATAGTCAGCAGTTGCATAACCCGTCGTGCTCATAATTGATGCGACTTGAAACGATGTATATCTGAATGTGTCTGCAATCGTATCGTAGTCATTAGCGGCGTAGACAGCGATTGTCACAACTATGGTGATTACGCCAGTTACAATGGCAAAAAAACGAAATTCAGGGTCACGCCATAATAGCAAGGGGCGTCCTTTGAGCATCTGATAATGAAGGCTGAAATTGATTCCGGCAACTAACATAAAGAATGTAATGACGTAATCAATATAGGCACTGTTGAAATAAGCGACAGATGTATTTTTGGTAGAAAAACCGCCCGTTGCGAGGGTTCCGAAGGTGTGACAAAGTGCGTCAAAAACATCCATTCCGCCAAGCATAAGCAGAACAAATTCGATGCCAGAGAAGAGTAAATAAACTTTCCACAACACTAAGGCTGTATCTTTGATGCGGGGCTTAAGTTTATCCGGAACTGGTCCGGGTACTTCTGCTTTGTAAAGCTGCATACCGCCGACACCTAGAAAGGGAAGGATCGCGAGAGATAGAACAATTATACCCATTCCGCCCAGCCAATGGGTAAGGCTACGCCAGAAAAGAATTCCTTTAGCAACGGATTCAATATCATTCATTACCGACGAACCAGTTGTGGTAAAGCCTGATAATGATTCAAAAAAACAGTCTACATTACTGGTGAAGACATCGCCGAAATAAAATGGAAGTGAACCGAAAAATCCCGCCGCAACCCAGCCGAGCGCGACGATAGCCATCCCCTCTCTATGACTAAGTCCTTTGTTTTCGTCTTTGCTGCGAAAACCATAGAAAAGACCTAATCCACAAGCGCAGGAAATCACCATTGACTGAATTAAGGGCATTATGCCGGAGTCTTGGTAGTACAAGGAAAATCCGAGAGGCAGTAACATGGTAAGACCGACGCACAAAACGAGTGCTCCGATAATGTGCAGAACAACCTTCCAGCGCATTAGTAATACTCCAACTTAGTGGTGAGGGCGTCTTCGATTTCTGGAATATTTTTGCGAGTTGAAATAATGAGCAGTCTGTCGTTCGGCTCAATAACCGTAAGACCTGTAGGTATGATAACTTCTTCGCCGCGTTGAAAGCATAGAATCAGCGTGCCCTTTGGTAGATGAAGATCCATAATGGGTTTGCCTACGATTCCTGAGTTCTCTTGTGCGATAGCTTCAAGAGCTTCAGCTTCTTCCCCTTTAATGGAAACCGCAGATATGACTTTACCTTGTCTGACAAAATGCAAAATTGAATTAATTGCAGAAAGTCTCGGGCAAACAAGATGGTCGATACCAATGGGTTCAATTAGAGGAATGTAAGCAAAATTACTGATGCGGGTAATTGTCTTGCGTGCTCCTAAGTTTTTAGCAAGGAGGCAGGATAAGATATTCATTTCCTCGTCACCAGTCACGGAGATGACCATATCAAGATCGCCAACGTTCTCTTCTTTCAGTAGGTCTTGGTCCGTTCCATCGCCATGCAAGACAATAATCCGATCTAGATTTTCAGAAAGTTCAGCGCATCGTTCGGGGTCGCGGTCGAGAAGTCTGGTATGAAATTTTTTATTATCGAGCGCTTGTGCAAGAAGGTAGCCGACGTTTCCACCGCCTACGATAAGAACTTTACGGATTGGATCAGAAAGAATCCCTGCAAGTTTTAACAGTTTCTCTTGGTGATCGCGAATGCATGCGAAATATACAATATCCCCTTCTTCAATGGTATCAAGACCACCAGGAATAATTAGTCTATCTTCGCGCACTAAGGCCGCGATAACTACATCAACACCTACAAGGTGCTCTTTGATGTTCATAAGAGTTACGCCTACGAGTGGACTTTCTTTCGGAAGTTTTACTCCGATGAGACGAACCTTACCGCCAACAAAATCATTGATTTCGACAGCGCCTGGAACACTCATAACTCTTAATATAGATTCAACTACTTCTTCATCAGGATTAATAAGGGTATCAATTCTAAGATCACCTTCTGTAAACATTTCTGGATGCTTTGTGTAATCTTCATTTCTAATGCGAGCTAGTTTGATGATGTCAGGGGAAATTCGGTTAGCCATGAAAGTTGAAATTAAATTAATTTCGTCTTTATCTGTAACAGCTAGAAAAATATCTGCGTCTAGAACTCCGGCTTGTTCCAAAATATCAGGACTTGAACCAGATCCAAGTATTGTCTGCACATCCAAAGTTTCAGCAACTCTGGTTAGAGCTTTTGAGCTTTTGTCTATGACAACAACATCTTTATTCTCACCGGATAAACGCCGGGCAACATTAAACCCAACTTCACCGGCTCCAACAATTATAACCCTCAAAAGCTACTCCTCATGTAAAATCAAATAACACCTGAAAGCGAAAAATGAAAACACATCGAAACCAGCAATTACTACGTCTTAATAGCCGAAATAGAGCAATATTGCCATCGACATTCTACTTAATAAATAGATCAAATTCAGTCAAACAGAAAAAGCCCGTTGCAGTAAGCAACGGGCTTGATATTCTTTGCAAAAACAAGATGTTATATGCTTACGCCATCTTGTTGACTGCAGCGTGAAGACGAGAAATCCTGCGGGCAGCACAACGTGCGTGGATTACTTTCTTTGTAGCTGCTGCGTCGAGAGTAGAAGTAGCTTTACGAAGAGCTGCTGAAGCAAGCTCAGTGTCGTTAGCTTCTACTGCTGCACGAACGTCTTTAACAACGTTTTTGATACGAGTACGTACCATATTGTTGCGTG
Source organism: Desulfovibrio sp. (assembly GCA_030145055.1). GTDB lineage: Bacteria > Desulfobacterota > Desulfovibrionia > Desulfovibrionales > Desulfovibrionaceae > Maridesulfovibrio. Next base: position 280,888 of record JAQYWK010000002.1, on the reverse strand, counting down.
ACTGACGAACGAGGGACTGACGGTGTCTTTTTACTGCTGATTTATGATTAGCCAAGGTATTTCTCCTGTATCTTAAAATTATATTTCTTTCTCCGGACAGCCGGAGTTACGCTCTAACAAAAAGGGTCATTAACCAAAATCATCCGTTATTGTCAAGCTTTGATAACACTTTTTAGTAATAAAAAATATAATAAAAGTTGATAATAACAGGTGAATTGTAAGAATGCTCGGTAGGTTAAACCTGTAGAGCACCAAAGTCAGCCAGTCTGCTCAGTCTATCAACTAGAGCTTGGAGCAGATTCAGCCTGTTAATTTTTAATGTTTCATCTTCGCTGATGACCATGACATTATCAAAAAAGTCATCCACAAATGGTCGTAATTCTCCAAGAATTCCAAAGAGATTCGTGAAGTCATCATTGTTCCAAAGTTCTTCGAAACGGGCCGCGGTATCATCAAGTTTGGCAGCAAGATCTTTTTCCTGAGGTTCGATGAGTTTTGCAACTTCGTAACCACCAGTTAAATTCAGACCAGCTTCACTACCCTGCTTTTTGATAATGTTGGATGCTCGCTTAAAAGTAAGCACTGCCTGTTCGAATCCATCTTCTTTCGCAAATTCAGATAAAGCTTCAACTCTAGCTTTAAGTGCAGTTACGTCTCTGAATCCGGCACCTAAAGCAGCGTCAACGACTCTTGTTTCATATCCCTGCCCAGTAAAATAGGCACGGAGTCTGCTGGAAATAAAATCTCCAAGCTTTTCAAGAACCTCGGCTTTTTCAAGCTTCCATTTAATTTCCTTAGAATAACCTTCATAAGCAATGTCGAGTATTTCGAGGATGTCGACGCTTAATCCGTATTCTAGGATCATCCGGATAATACCAAGGGCCGCGCGCCTGAGAGCGTAGGCATCGTTAGCACCAGTAGGTATTTTATTTAGACCGAAGCAACCGACGAGCGTATCGGCTTTATCAGTCATGGAAATTATAGCTCCACTTAGGGTGGATGGAACAGGGCTTTCTGGTCCGGCAGGAAGGTACTGCTCGCTGATAGCTTTGCAGACAACTTCATCTTCGCCGCGCTTAGCCGCGTAGATTCCGCCCATAAGGCCTTGTAATTTATCAAATTCGTTAACCATTTCAGAAACGAGGTCAGCTTTGGCAATTCTGCCTGCTCTGGCCATTTCGGTCTGCATGTCAGGATCAACTTTCCCAGCGATTAGAGCGGCTAACCGTTCAAGTCTGCGGGATTTATCACCCATGGTTCCGAGAGGTCCGAGGAATACAACATTCTCAAGCTTTTCAAGCCAGACATCGAATTCAGTATCGAGGTCTTTAGCCCAGAAAAAGCGACCATCTTCAAGTCTTGCTTTAAGAACTTTTTCCCAGCCCTTACGAACTAGTTCAAGATCCTTAGGCACAATGTTTAAAGTACAGAGGAAGTGCGGTAGCAAGCTGCCGTCTTCTTTCTGGATACCGAAACATTTCTGATGGCTTTCCATGCTGGTGAGCAGAACTTCTTTTGGAAGCTCAAGGAAGTCGTCGTCAAAATTACCGATGATTGGCATTGGGAGTTCAACAAGGTTGCTGACTTCCTGAAGGAGGCTGTCTTTCCATACAACTGAACCGTTAAGCTTAGAAGCAAGTTTGTTTCCTTCTTCTTGTACCATTTCACCACGTTTTTTGGGAGAAATGATAATGGAGCATTTTTCATCAATAACTTTAAAGTAATCAGATGCTGTTGCAACTTCAAATGGTCCGGGACCCATAACACGGTGACCGTATGTCAGGCGTCCTGTGGACAGCTCTGCTAGTTCAAAGTCAATAACGGTGTCACCGCATAGACAAAGGAGCCAACGCAGAGGGCGACCGAAAGTGAAGTTCAAACTGCCCCACTTCATCTTTTTAGGGAATGAAAGCTTTTTAATTGCTGTAAGGCAAATCTCTGGAAGAATATCCACAGTTTTAGCGCCGCCAACAGTCTTTTTAGCCCCGAGATAATCACCTTTGGGGGTCTCAATGATATAAATATCTTCAAGAGTGATGCCTTGCGATTTTACGAAACCATCACAAGCTTTAGTTGGCTTTCCGTCAGCATCATAAGCAATTCTTGCGGGAGGACCTGATACTTCTTCTTCAACTTTTTTCTGGTCAAGAGCGATGTCTTTTACAGATACAGTTAGTCTGCGGGGTGTTGCGAAAGCTTCAACTGACGCAGAGTCAATCATATTTTCGCTAAGCAAACTGCTGAATATATTTTTAATATCCTCACCCAAGCGTGGAACAAAGCGGGCGGGCATCTCTTCAATACCTATTTCAAGTATAAAATCGGCCATATCAAATTCCGTTTTTTTTATCGTTTTCAAGCATGGGGTAATTCATTTCAGCGCGTTCTTCCGAGTAAAGTTTTGCCGCTGCTGAAGCCAAAGTACGCACTCTGCCTATATAAGTTGCACGCTCGGTAATTGATATTGCGCCGCGAGCATCAAGCATATTGAATGTATGAGAGCATTTTAGACAATAGTCGTATGCAGGGCGAGGAAGTCCTTCTTCGCACAGTCTCAAACTTTCAGCTTCATACTTATTGAAAAGGTCAAGAAGCATGGCCGAATCACTGAGTTCAAAATTATATTTGGAATTCTCAATTTCGTTCTGATGAAAGATCTGACCGTAAGTAATCTTATCATTCCACATGAGGTCGTAGACAGATTCTACACCTTGTAAATACATACTAAGTCTTTCGAGGCCGTACGTAATTTCAACGGTAACAGGGCTGAGGTCTATGCCTCCGCACTGCTGAAAGTATGTAAACTGAGTTACTTCCATTCCATTAAGCCATACTTCCCAGCCAAGCCCCCACGCACCAAGAGTTGGAGACTCCCAGTCATCTTCGACAAAGCGAATGTCGTGCGCGGCCTGATCTATTCCGATAGCTTCAAGGCTTTTAAGATAGATGTCCTGAACATTGTCAGGAGATGGTTTTAAGACAACCTGAAACTGGAAGTAATGCTGAAGCCTATTCGGGTTTTCACCATAGCGTCCATCAGTAGGACGGCGGCAAGGTTCGACATAAGCGGCATCCCAAGGTTCAGGACCGATCACTCTGAAAAAGGTTGATGGGTTGAATGTTCCAGCGCCGACTTCAATATCGAGGGGCTGAACCAAGCAACAACCGTAATCAGACCAAAAGTTCTGTAACGTAAGTATAACATTCTGAAAATTCATTAAATTCCTCACATCTAGAAAAAAACCAAACTTTCTATAGATTCATTTTCGACAATTGTACGCTGTGGACAAAGTAAAAAATGTCCGACTTATCAACAAATAACAACAGACATTATTTAGACTTTTTCAATATTTAATTATTTGAATAAATCTAAAACAAAATGCAAATCAGGCTAGTCTACCAAGTTGAGATTAGACTGTGAGCATCACTAAATTTTCTTATACATGGACCCTTCCCAAACCAGTCCCATATGATAGGCCATGAATCTATCCATGACTGCAAAGCATTCCTGCCTTATTTCATACGGAATGTTCAGAGACATCCAGTTCGCAGGTCCGGTATCCTGGATCCATGCCAGCGTACGAATAGTTCCGGCGCTGACAGAGTCCCCTCTTCTGTCGCTATCGCAGTCAGAGCAGTTTATACCGCCCTTCTCTACATCAAAGATAACAGGACGAGAGCTGAAAAGAGGTTTGCCGCATAGCGAGCAAATTGTAAAGTCTGGATTGTACCCTTGTTCGAATGCAACCTTGGCTCTAAAAAACAGCGGGAAAAAATCATCCGGTTCTGACTCTTCAATAACATCAAGAGTTTCTGACAAAAGGTCATACACTCTGCGACTGCTTTCTTTCTCAGTTCCAGCCGATTCGATGAATTTCAAACAATTTGCTGCAAGCCCCATTTTACGAAGGTCAGTCCGTATTCCTGGGTAACTTTTTAACAGGCTTCCTTCTTTAAGGACCTGATATGCTCCGGTCTTATTGGATTCAATTTTGAAAAGAACCATAGAGAAAGGTTCTAAACAGCCTCCAAAACGTTTACGGCTTTTGCTACCGCCAAATGCGAATGCTGTTTGAACTCCTCTTGAGGCTGACAAAAATCTAATCCAGAGGTCATTTTCTTTAAACTTACCAGTTTTAAGAATTAAAACTTTTTCTGTTGTTTCCATTTTTTTAACACTGAAATTTCTATTCGGAAACAGGGAAATCAACAGTTTTAACTTTACCTTCAACAGCATTGAAGACGAAAGGTTTGCCGTTGTATGTAACATCAACTCCGCCGCCATTACCGAATTTAATTTTTAAGCTTTTATCGTATGAAAGCGGCAATGACTGTGATTCGTTAATAACATATTCAACGGATTTGCCATCAACTGTAGCTTGAAGCCAGCAAGCCTGACCTTTTTTTGCTGTAATAACAACATTATTACCTTGTACCGGAGATACTGGCGATACTTTCGTAACAGGAGTTATAGCCGCTTCCTCTTCGGGAACGATTACAACTTCTTCGGTTTTAACTTCCTCAGTATCCTGATCAGTCGCAGGTTCTTCGGCTGGAGTTTCTTCAACTACAACTTCAAGCTCTTCACTCTCTGCGTCAGAATAAGTTTCACTTGCTGGAGTTTCTTCAACTACAACTTCAACCTGATCTGTCTTACCGAAATCAAGTAAGGCATTATCGTGCAGGTAATAAATAAATCCTGCTAAAACGCCAATCAAAACCAAAATCATTAAAATAGATGAAAATGAAGATTTGCTCGATTTTACCGAATAATCCTTTTGCGCTGAGTTGTTTTGATCAAAGCTGTTTTGCAAGCTTTCTTCAGGCTCTTCATCAACAGAATAGAATCTTGAAAATTCTTCGCCGATTTCGTCAGAATTAAGACCTAGAACTTTTGCATAGTTCTTTATGAAACCCTTAGCGTATACCGGATGAGGAAAATCTTTTTTATTGCCATCTTCAATAGCATATACATTCACTCGGCTAATTTTAGTAAGCTCCATGATCTGTTCTATGGTAAATCCTTGACGTTCTCTTTCCGCTTTTAGTCGGGAACCAAGCTCTTTTAAATCCATAAGGCCCTCGTAATAATATTCTGACTGCTTCAATCAAAGAAAAATATCTTTGAAGTTGTTTTTTTACAACAGGTTTTTCTTTTGAAAAAACACAAAAAACGATCGCTAACCGGTTTCCTCAAAAAATTACTTTATTTGAATTACCGCTTTTTCTCTAAGCTTTTTTATATAATCAGCAAAGACCGCATCCTGCTTTTCACGATAGAGACGATCATAAATTTCATCTCTATTTTCGGCAAAAGTGTCTTCTTCATTTTTCGCATACGAATCAAGTTTAAGCAGCGCTAATGAAGATTGAACTTCAAATGGCTGACTCATGTCACCAACATTAAGTCCGGTCAAAGCGTCGTGCCAGGTTTTTGCAAGATCTCCCCACTCCAAAACTCCGAGATCTCCGCCGGATCCAGCACCGGGTCCTGTTGTATACTTATCTGCAGCTTCCTCAAATGTGATTTCGCCTGAAATAATTTTTTCTCTAATTTTTTCTGCTGAAATATCTGCAGAAAAAAGAATCAATTTTAGATGAACACTTTGGTTTTCTGCAGCATCTTGAACTTTAGTGCTGTTCCATACTGCTTGAATTTCTTCTTCGGTAACAACAACTTTGTTTTTGACTTTGAAGGAAAGAAGTCTGTGTTTGCGAATATCTTTACGTATTCCATCTTTAAATTCTTCAAAATTTGTCTTTTGCAACTTTAACTGGCGGTTGAATTCTTCATCATTAAGATTGCTGGAGACTTTAATACGATTAACTTCCCCTTCAACATCTTTATCCGAAACGGCAACCTTTAGTCTTTTAGCTTCCTGATCAATAATCATCTCATTAATATAACGATGAAGTATTTGCTCTCTGATGTTCTTAACCTGTTCTAATTCAACTGCAGAAAGATTTTTTCCGCCGAATTGTTTTAAAATCGGCGCCATTTTAGCGTTCATATCATACATTGTAACTATGTCGCCATTAACAACAGCCACAACACCGTCTACAACTTTTTCTTCTGCATTCGCAAAAGTACCTGCAAAACATGCTAAAGCTATTAAAAAACAAATAACTGTACGCTTCAATTGGGAACTCCCGTAACTATATGAAATCAAATTATATTTATCAATTTATCATAAAGAAAAGCCTTGTAGTTCTTCGCCACAACCTTATCCATGTATGAAGACTAACTAAACTCTTTCACCGAAGTATGCAAGATTAGTAAAAATAACTAATAATTACTCTGTTTTTATATCTTTATCTTTGGTTTGAACGGCTTCTTTGTTCTGCACTTTCGGTAGTAGCTCTTTACTGATTTTTATTTTCGAAGAGGCAATTTTTTTCTTCAGCCATAATTCGAACTTGTCGTCCAATTTTTTTTCAAGCAGAACTTTTTCTACAGCTGAGTACGCTTGAAGTGGTGTTAGCAAGGTTGCATTTTTCTTTTCTTTAAGTATTAAACAGATAAATTCTCTTTCTTGAATGATGACAGGACTTGCTTTGCCTGGTTCCAATTCTTTTACAAATGATTCCCACTCAGCGGGGAGCTGATCGTTTCTAATCCAAATCTCTCGGACGGAGACCTGTTTCAAGCTGCCTGATATTTTGTCAGGGGAAATACCTTCTCTATATAACTCAACACCTTTGGCAACTAAATCACGACTAAATCCTTTAATCATTATGAATTGATATCCGGCTGATATGTAAAAGTCAGATAAGTGCGTACGATAATACGCTTCCGCTTCTTTATAGTCTATTTTGATTTCCGGGCGTAGAATCTGGCTGAAAAATTTATCCATTGCCAGTTGATATCTGAGCTGTCTGCGCCACGAATTGAGGTCAATGTATTCCTCTATCAATATTTGCTCGAAAGCTCCTTCAGGGTAATCCGAGCGGACTTCGTCTTCGGCTTCTTTAAGTTCCTGATCGGAAACAGGCACGTTGTGTTCCTGAAGCTCCTGCGTAACAAGTTCCTGCACGATAATGTCGCCGAGAATCTGCCCGTATTCACTTCTGACTTGATTTACAGAAGGAACAAAACCGGCACTTCCATCATGCATTAGATCATATTTATAATCTAACTGACTAAGATATATGGGGTTGCCGTTTACGCGCGCAATTATGCCCGGTTCTTCACTTTTATCTTTGCATCCTGAAATAAGAAGCAAAGCGAGCAGCAGGAGAATTACTGTCTTTTTCATAAATAAATTCCGTATCTAATCAATATGATTTAAGATTTGTCGACTAATATTTCAAGATCCTTACAAACTTTATTAAGACCTGCCGCAATTTCAGCTCCTTTGTCAAACCTGATTTCAAGGCTGGCAGGTGGCTTTAATCGCGCTGAATTTTTCAGTTCTCCGATCCAACCAATAAGCTTAACAGGGTCTACAGGATTTTTACTTTCTTCCCATGTAAGAACCACTCGTGCTGGAAATAGGTCTGCCCTTGTTACGCCAAGTCTAGCCAAGGTTTTCTTGAGATAAAGGACTGTTATGAAGTTTTCTACTTCCTCAGGGAAATGTCCGAATCTATCTTTAATCTCAGCTGAAAGCTCCTCTATTCTGGCTTCGTCTGTGGCGGATGAAAGCGCTCTGTAATATCTGAGTCTTTCTCTGGCATCAGGAACGAAGTCCTCTGGTAAATGAGCTTTAAATACAAAATTCATTTCAGGATCAGAACCGACTGTGCTGTCATCGCCTTTGATTCTGCGTACTTCTTCGTCAAGCATTTCGAGAAACAGGTCAAGCCCAACTTTCGCCATCTGTCCCGATTGGACTTCACCGAGAATGTTTCCGGCCCCTCGTAATCTAAGATCTTCCATAGCAACTTTAAAGCCGGCCCCTAAATAGTCCAATTGCAGAATAATCTGCATACGGCGTTTTGCCTTTTCAGTTAATGAATCGAGGGACGATACAACAAAATATGCATACGCTTGTCTGGTGCTTCTCCCTACCCTTCCTCGTAACTGGTAAAGTTGGCCGAGTCCGAACATCTGAGCTTGGTCGACAATTAATGTGTTGGCATTAGGAAAATCAAGCCCGGATTCGATAATTGCAGTTGCAATGAGAATATCCAGCTCTTTGTGCCAGAATTTATGGATGGTATCTTCCAGATTCTTTTCTGACATCTGGCCGTGAGCCATACCGACAGTTGCATCCGGTGCCAGTTTTTTTACAAACTCAGCTACCCGGTCGAGTCCCTGCACTCTGTTATGGACCCAGAAAATTTGTCCGCCCCTTTCTAGTTCGCGTTTTACCACAGACGCAAGCATTGCTTCATCACGCTCGATCAAAGCTGTTTCAACAGGCTTGCGGTCAACAGGCGGTGTCTCAATGGTGCTGAGGCTTCTCACGCCGGATAACGACAACTGTAAGGTGCGTGGAATCGGGGTGGCTGTAAGTGTAAGGGCATCAATATTTTTACGCATTTCTTTGATGCGCTCTTTGTGACGCACGCCGAAACGCTGTTCTTCATCAAGTATAAGCAGCCCGAGATTCGGTGCTTCGACATCTTTGGACAGAACTCTGTGCGTTCCTATAAGGATATCAACCTTGCCCGCTGACAATTCTTCCAAAACGCGTTTTTGGCGAGTTTTAGTAACGAACCTGCTGAGCATGCCGACATTAACTGGAAATCCTTCCATGCGCTGAACAAATGTCTGGTAATGTTGCTCCGCCAAAACGGTTGTAGGGCAAAGTAATATAACCTGCTTACCATCTAAAACGGCTCTGAATGCCGCGCGCAGTGCCACTTCTGTTTTACCGAATCCAACATCACCGCAAACAAGTCTATCCATAGGTTCTGGGCTTTCCATATCCCTGAACACATCTTGGATAGCTTTTTCCTGATCAGGCGTTTCTTCGAAGCCGAAAGTACTTTCAAATTCCCAGTACATATCGTCCAGAGGGCCATATGCATAACCTTTGGCAACCTTGCGGTATGCGTACATTTCGACAAGTTCGCCAGCAATTTTTTCAATAGCTTTACGCGCTTTTTCACGGGTCTTGGACCAGCGTGTTCCGCCTAATTTATCTAAAACACTACAAGCCCCTTCCGGACCTTTGTATTTTTGTACGAGATTAAGTCTGTCGACCGGAACATATAGTTTGTCGTCAGAATCGAAGTACAGCACTAAATAGTCGTTGGTAACGTCACCAACTTTAAAATGATGCAATCCTCCGAAACGCGATAATCCATAATCGCGGTGAACAAGCAGGTCTTCCGGTAACAAGTCTTCATAACTCGTCATTCCTTCGAAGGCTTTATCTCTGATGCGGGTTCCTTTGGCGGCTTCAGGTTGAAGTACGCCCTCGCCGAGCACCATAGTCTGGTTCCATTCAAGCTCCATCCCGTTTTTAAGAGGGGAAATAAGAGCGTAAAGACCTTTGTTCAGCGGAGAATATTCCGTAGAAATAGAAAGCTGCTCAGATTCAATGAGCGATAGAAATTTTTTGCGCGATCTATCTGTTCTGAAGCTGAGCACTGTCTGGAATCGTTCGGAATTCCATTCTTTAAGTGCCGCCACAAGTGCCGCCCAAGGGCGCTTCATCTGTTCCGGCTTCCAAAAAATATCAGAGAATGCGGTAAGTGATCTTTCAGGAAGATCTATTCCGTCTTTCTCGCGTCCGATGACGAGATCTTCGTACACAATTTGACGTTCGCCTTGCCATGTTGATCTAGCCTTTTCTTCGTTCCAGCAAATTGTGTTTATAGGCCATTTACAGCCTGCGTGAGCTGATTTGTCATGTAGAAAAGTTTTCCAGCCATATTCATGATCCTTAAGGCGAAGTCTCAAATTTGAGGCGGATGAAAGCACGTATACGGCTTTTGGAGATAAAAATGATTTAAGATCAGTGCATTCAGGATAAAATAGTCCGGGCCAGATCATTCCATCAGCATTGCCAACTTTTTCATGAAGTTTTGAATGTCCTTCCGCAGAAATTTCGCCGGTCGTTTTCAGGTGGTCCCATAAACCTGCGGCGGCATCAATATTGTCACCAGTCAGCATGGCAGGTGCTACAGGTAGCAACGTTATTTCATCCAAATCAGCTTTGGAGCGCTGAGTTGATGGATCGAAAACTCGTATTTCCTCTATGATATCTCCGAAAAATTCGATCCTTATGGGGAGATCATAACCGGGAGCGTATATATCTAAAATATCTCCGCGCATGGACATTTCGCCATATCCGGAAACTAGTTTGGTACGCGAATAGCCCCACGAAACTGCCTGCTCAATGAGGAGTTCGGGGTCCATTTCTTCGCCTTTGGAAAGATTGATATAATTATTTTCCAGAACGGATGGCGCTGGCCATTTCGGCAGCAGGTTATCAACGGTCATTAGTATAGACTGTTTACCCCCACGGGTTAAGGCGTGAAGTGCAGCCCATCTGTCCGCCCACTCTGAAGCGAGAGGAGATTTTGATAGGTACGGTGGAAGGAAAACCCAGTCCCTTTCCCATGTAGGTATAACTTTACCTTTCTGGTCACGGTCATTGCGGCTGAAAAGTGTGATTAACGCTTTCAGTTCTGCATATTCACGAGCACCTGGCGCAACTAAGACCACAGACTGTCCACGCGAATGCAAATTGTGCGCGGTGAATGCCTGTGTGCCGGGGCCACTTTTAAAAACTCGTGCAGTAGTTCCGTTTCCGGTTGCAAAAGCGGTTAATTCGGAAGGTAAAGACAATTTAGCTCCAAAAATTTTTATAAAAGAGAAAACCGTCCTCCCGATAATTCAGGGGACGGCTTTTTTTTGCAGAGAAACTGATCTGTTGTCCAGTAAATAGACGTTTGATTAACATATTAACTGTAAACAGACTCATTAGTTCAATAGTTTTAGAACTAACTAGATCATTAAGACCCGTCTGTTATGTTCTGTACTACTTTAAAATTCTAGTTAAACCTGTGCAAGCTGCTCCTGCTCGTCGTCTGAAAGGAGTCTGTTAAGATCTAACAGAATAAGAAGTCTGTCTTCGAGCTTACCCACTCCGCTGATGTATTCCGATTCAAGTCCTGAAACAACTGGTGGTGGTGGCTCAATTGTATTTGCAGGGATTCTAAGAACTTCAGAAACAGAATCGACCACAAATCCGATTATCATGTCAGTTATTTCAATAACGATAATACGAGTGCTCTGATCATGCTCTCTAGTCTCAAGGCCAAATTTACTTCTTAGGTCAACAATAGGAATAACTTTACCGCGAAGGTTAATTACCCCTTCAACAAATACAGGAGCTCTTGGAACTTTGGTTATGTCCATAGTTCTAATGATTTCCTGAACTGCCAAAATATCAACCCCGAATTCTTCTTCGGCAATACTGAAGGTGACTAGCTGGATTAGTTCGGCATCAAGCTTGATTTCATCTTCTTCCATTCCTGCCCCCTGATAGTTGCTATTGTAGTGCATGATCAAAATTGATCATGATAAATATAGATTTTATAAATAAACTCTTCTTATTAATCACGTATATTATTATTCATCTGGAATATTTGCAAGCTAATCATAAACTTATTATGTAATTCATCAAAAAAAAAATATTCACTAAAAATTGACTAGTCTCGTATAAATGACTATCTAGTCATCTGAGTTAAATGAAATCATCAATAAGGCGAAGACTCAGGAGGGTATGAACTCGCATGGCTCAGTTTTCCCCAACGGATAATGTTACTTTGGAAGATCAAATTAAATCATTAGCAAATGATGAATTGCTTGATTTCTGGGAAGAAACCCAGTTTTTAGCTAAAATGTTGAATCAAGAAAACCAAGAAGAAGTTCCATACAGTCCAGAATACGAACGGTTAATTTTACAGGAACTACAACTTAGATCCTGTATGAAGTCTTTATCACCTTAGAAAAATAAAAAGCCCGCTTAAGCGGGCTTTTTATTTATGAACGTAATTTCTGTTAAACTAAATCGCCAACAGGTCTGCGCCCTACACTGAAGTAGGCAAAACCGTTGCTGCCGAGATATGAAGGATCGTAAAGATTTCTCCCGTCAAAAATAACAGGCGCAAGCAACGCTTCTTTGATCTTTTCAAAATCAGGATTTCTGAACTGGTTCCAATCGGTCACAACGGCTACAGCATTGGCGCCCTCGAGTACCTCATACTGATTGTGTACGATTTCCACTAGATCATTATCACGCAGAATCTTTTCTGCTTTTGTGTGAGCTACCGGATCAAAAGCTTTAATCTTCATTCCGGCTTCCGTCAGCTCAGATATGATGGATAAAGCAGAAGACTCTCTCATATCATCAGTATTAGCTTTGAATGCAAGTCCCCATATGGCAAGGGTTTTTCCTCTTACTCCACCCTGAGGTTCGAAGTAATCCAGTATCTTGCGGGAAAGCATTTTTTTCTGTCGATTGTTAACGGAATCAACGGCTTCTATGAGTTCAGCACGTGCGCCGACTTCTTTAGCAGTGTTGATCAGGGCTTTCACGTCTTTAGGGAAACATGATCCACCGTAACCTACGCCCGGGTATATGAAATAGTAACCGATGCGGTGATCTGAACCAATACCTAATCTGACTTCGCGGACGTTCGCCCCTACTTTTTCACAAATGCTAGCCATTTCATTAATAAAAGAAATTTTTGTGGCGAGCATGCAGTTTGCGGCATATTTAGTCATTTCCGCACTTCTTGTACCCATAAAGATTAGTTTCGCTCTACTGCGGGCATAAGGTGCGTACAATGTTTCAAATTCTTTGCAGGTCGCTTCCTTTTCAGTTCCAACAACAACTCTGTCCGGCTTCATAAAGTCGCTGACAGCGTCGCCCTCTTTAAGAAACTCAGGGTTGGATGCGACATCAAATTCAATATCAAGATTGCGTTTCTCAAGTTCTGCTTTTACTATTGAGCGAACTTTATCAGCAGTACCGACTGGAACTGTAGATTTATCAACGATAATCTTTGGTTCTGTCATGGCCTGCCCTATTTCGCGGGCAACAGCTTCGACATATCTAAGGTCACAGCTTCCGTCTGAACTGCATGGAGTACCTACGGTAATGAAAACGAAACGGGCTTTATCCAGACCCTCTTTAAGGTCGGTAGTGAAGAAAAGTCTTTTATCTTCATAGTTTCTCTTAACCAGGTCTTCAAGTCCTGGCTCAAAAATATGAATCTTACCTTCTTTGAGAGTTTTGATGACGTCAGGGTTTACGTCTACACACCACACGTGGTTTCCCATTTCGGCAAAACACGCGGCACTGACCAATCCTACATATCCGGTTCCTACTATACATATGTTCATTAGCTATTCTCTTGTTAATTACTTTGCGTTTAAAAAACCGTCACTAACAGTACTGTCAAAAAAGTCAAATTATTTACATCCGCTTGCCACTTGCAAGCGGGTGTAAAGGCGATAACGCCATTGTAATTTTAATGTCAACCGCATGAGTGCATTTTAGGATATGACAGTTGCCATCAAAGTCCAATGACTATATCATATTCTGATTAAAGACGGATAAATTCTTTGAATTGAATTTATAAAAACATACGGTTTAATAAATTAATTAGAATTATCGGAGGATATAAATATGCCACTTTTATGCGTTAATGTTGACCATGTCGCCACTGTCAGACAGGCGAGACTCGGAACTGAGCCAGACCCTGTCGTCGCCGCTGCAATGTCAGAACTTGCTGGTGCTGCAGGAATTATTATGCACTTGCGTGAAGATAGAAGACACGTTCAGGATCGCGATATCTATCTTATCAGCCAAACTATCCAGACAAAATTTAATTTTGAAATGGCTGCCACTGATGAAATGCAGGCTATCGCACTTAAGATTAATCCAGCCACAGTATGTCTTGTTCCGGAAAAAAGAGCAGAGCTTACTACTGAAGGTGGTCTTAATTGTGTTGGTCAGGAAGATCGGTTTATAAAATACCTTGCTCCCCTTCATGATGCGGGTGTTCGTTCAAGCTTATTTATTGATGCAGATCCTGCTCAGATTAAAGCTTCACATAAAATCGGCGCTGAATATGTCGAAATTCATACAGGCCATTTTGCTGACGCTAAAAATAGAACCGAGCAGAAAGCTGAACTTACACGTATCTTAGATGGTATAAAAATGAGTCATGATCTCGGGCTGAAAGTAAATTTGGGGCACGGTTTGAATTATACAAATATTCTCGACTTTGCCGAAGTTGAAGGAATTTGCGAGTACTCAATCGGGCATTCAATTATGGCCCGCGCAATTCTTGTCGGAATTGATAGAGCTGTAAAAGATATGGTTGAAATTATAAGAACTTTTGCGGACTAGAAATGATAATAGGTCTTGGAATAGATATTACGGAACTTGATAGAATAGAAAGCTCGCTGGAGAAATTCGGCGAGCATTTTTTGCAGACTTTTCTTACTGATGAAGAAATTAAATTTGTCCCTGAAAAAAATGCTGTTCCGCACCTTGCAGCTCGCTTTGCAGCAAAAGAAGCGGCCGTAAAAGCGTTGGGAACAGGCTTCGCTCATGATATTACATTCAAAAGCGTTGAGATTTTTAATCTTGCATCAGGCGGTCCTTTTCTAACGTTTAATGGAAAGGGACTTGAAAAGGCTGATGAAATGGGTGTAAAAAATATAATGATATCCATTACTCATGGACGAGACACCGCAGCGGCTGTTGTAATTCTTGAGAAGTAACAAACGAGGGTAACTAATGTTTTCACCGCTTCCCACACCATTGCAAATGAACGGCTGGGACCGTGCCGCGATAAATGAAATAGGTATTCGTGGCGAGATCCTGATGGAAAACGCTGCGCGTGAAGCTGTCTCCACTCTTCTCTCTGAATTCGGTCCGGTTGAAAGCAAAAAAATACTTATCATTGCAGGATCAGGCAATAATGGTGGTGATGGCTTTGTCATGGGAAGGCAGTTAGCTGATCTCGGTGCAGACGTTTTAATCCTGCATACCGCGCCTAAAAATAAATACAAAGGTGACGCTTCTTATCATCTTAAGATTGCAGTTAAAGCCGGAGTTCAGCTTAAATTTTTTCGTGCATCTGATAAAGTTGATCTGCCTAAATCAGATATTATTATTGACGCTCTGCTCGGTACGGGATTCGACAATGAACTTAGACCCTTCGCACAGTTGGTAGTAGAAGCTATCAATTCTAACAAAGTTGAGTCCTATATTTTTTCTGTCGATGTTCCGTCTGGTTTGAATGGCCTTACGGGAAAAGTTCAGCCTGTAGCTGTTAAGGCACAGGCGACGGTTACATTTGAGGCTGCAAAAGTTGGATTGGTTTTGCCGGAATCTAAAGCATATACTGGCAAGCTTGTTGTTAGGCCAATAGGGATACCTGGTTGTGTTAAGAAGGCTCACCCTGTTGATCATTTTTTAATAAACAATAAAATTTTGGAGCTTATTCCTGCATTAACTCCGACAATGCATAAAGGCACATCAGGTCATGTTCTTATTATCGGAGGAGCACTTGGGATGACGGGAGCCTTGGAACTTGCTGGTCTTGGAGCAATTCGATCCGGGGCAGGATTAGTCACACTAGGCTGCCCTTCCGGTCTTGCCTCTGAGGTGAGCGGATTTATGCCGGAACTGATGACTATGGGCCTTGGTTCCGGTGATCACTGGGATGATCAAGCTATTAAAGAGCTACTTCCGGTGCTTAAAAACTATGATGCATTAGCTATCGGACCGGGACTGGGTAGAACTGAAGGGGCTATGAATTTGGTTGAAGCTATCGTTTCAGCAGATCACCCACCTGCAATATTTGATGCTGATGCGCTATATGCATTGTCTAGGCGTACGCACCTTTTGCCGCTGGTTAAGGAGGATACTATCTTCACTCCACATCCTGGTGAAATGGGCCGGCTTGTTAATAACAGTATTCCTGAAGTTGAATCCGCACGCTTGGAGACTGCACATAAATATGCGGTTGCAAAGAAAGTGATTACGGTTCTTAAGGGTGCTGGCACAATTGTTGGTTGCCCAGATGGGAAAACCATGATCTCACCAATTTCTGCTCCTAATCTTGCGGCGGCAGGTTCAGGTGATATTCTAGCTGGTATTATCGGAGCATTGCTTGCTAAGGGAATTCCCGCTATGCAAAGTGCTTGTATGGGTGTATACTTACACGGAAAGTGTGGGTTATATCTTAATAAAAAATTTCCGCACAGAGGCAATATCGCAACTGAAATTGCTAATAGTATTCCAGAAGTTCTTAAGGAGGAATTATGCTAACAGCCAAAGACATTATGACATCCGGTGCTCTTACTCTTACGCCTGAAACTGAAGTTATTGTTGCCGCGAAGTTGCTTCTTGAGAAACATTTGAACGGAGTTCCTGTTGTTAACTCAAAAGATGAACTCGTGGGTGTAATCTGTCAGAGCGACTTAGTTGCCCAACAGAAAAGCCTTTCAGTTCCATCATTTTTCACCATCCTTGATGGTTTCATTTCACTGTCATCAAGTGCTGATCTTGAAAAAGAAATTACAAAAATATCAGCTGTTAAGGTTGAACATGCCATGACTTCTAATCCTGTAACTATATCACCTGAAACAAGCATAGAAAAAATTGCTGACCTGATGGTTGAAAGAAAGCTATATACTCTACCTGTTGTTGATGGCGGGAAGCTTATAGGTGTGGTCGGTAAAGAAGATGTTTTAAAGGTTCTCACTAAAGCTAATGGTTAAGAATCAATTGACTATTAATCTGCCAGATGTGGAATCGACCCTCAAATTCGGTTCTACATTGGCAGATTTTTTAAAAAATAAGAAAGAATTTGTGCCTATTTTCCTAAATGGAGATTTGGGAGCGGGTAAAACAACATTTGTTCGAGCGTTGGTAGAATCTTTTCCCGGTGCTGAAAACGCAGAAGTTAGTAGTCCAAGTTTCAATATTCTTAATATTTACCCCACAAATCCTCAAGTTGAGCATTTTGACCTCTATAGACTAGAAGGTCAGTGCCCTGATGATGAATTTTTTGATTTACTGAACAATAAAAAAACTTTGACAGTAGTGGAGTGGATTCAGTATCTCAGAACTGAATTTTGGCCCGATAGTGCCCTGCTCTTCACTTGGAAAGAAGCCCCGACCGGTAGGAAAATAGAGTTGACCGTTCACGGATCACCAACTCCCCTCCTCGAAGAGATATTCACTTTTCTTAAGTCATTCTAAGTTTTACGCTTAATAAATATGGTAAGGAGATAATGTTCAAATGAACATCGTAGTACAAAAATTCGGTGGAACTTCAGTTAAGAACCTCGAATGCATGAAGCAGGTTTTGGGAAAAGTTTTGGTTCCTTACGAGAAAGGTAACAAAGTGATTGTTGTTTTGTCCGCAATGTCTGGCGAAACCAACAGGCTAATCTCATTAGCTAATGAATGGTCTGAAACGCCTGATCTAGCAGAGATGGACTCGCTTGTTTCTACAGGGGAGCAAGTTTCAACGGCTTTGTTTACAATGCTCCTTAAAGATAAGGGCATTAAAGCGCGCTCTCTTTTAGGTTTCCAGATGCCTATTAAGACGAATAACTCTCATTCCCGCGCACGAATTTTAGATATTGATAGCGATGAAATTCTCCGCCTGCTCGAGAAAAACGATATTTTAGTTGTAGCCGGATTTCAGGGTTGCACGGAAGAGAAACGAATTACAACGCTGGGACGTGGTGGTTCGGACACTTCTGCAGTTGCTATGGCGGCAGCTGTTAATGCTGATGTTTGTGAAATATACACTGATGTTCCCGGCGTGTTTACTACCGATCCTAATATCTGTTCGCAGGCCCGTAAGCTCGATACTGTTTCGTATGATGAGATGCTGGAGATGGCCAGCATGGGAGCTAAGGTCTTGCAAATTAGATCTGTTGAGTTTGCAAAAAAATATAATGTAAAAGTTCATGTTCGCTCTACTTTCAGCGATGAAATTGGAACATTCGTTACTCAGGAGGATGAAAATATGGAATCAGTAATGGTTTCCGGCATTGCGTATGATAAGGATCAGGCTCGTGTTACTCTAGCAAAAGTGCTCGATAAACCGGGAGTTTCCGCATCTCTTTTTACTCCTCTTGCAGAAAACGGAATTCTTGTGGACATGATTGTTCAGAATCCGAGTCGTGATGGTCGCACTGATATGACTTTCACTATCCCTAGGGCTGATCTTGAAATTACTCTTGAAGTTCTTGATAGAATCAAAGTTGAGATGGGCGCTGAAGAAGTGCTTTATGATCAAAACGTATGTAAAGTTTCTGTAATCGGCGTTGGAATGCGAAATCATTCCGGTGTTGCTGCAAAAGCGTTCCAGGCTCTGCGTGATGAAAATATCAATATCTTGATGATCAGCACTTCTGAAATTAAAATTACATGCCTCATTGAGGAAAAATATAGTGAACTTGCCATCAGAACGCTCCACAACACGTTCGGGCTTGATAAAAGCGGGTCCGAAGAAAATATGCTGTAACAAATTATGACTATAAAAATATATGATACTACTCTGCGTGATGGAACCCAAAGTGAAGAGATAAATTTAAGCGTACAAGATAAATTACGTATAACTATAAAGCTCGACGAACTTGGCGTGCATTATGTTGAAGGTGGATGGCCCGGATCTAATTCTTCAGATAAAGAATATTTCGAAGAAATAAAGAATTATCACCTTGCAAATGTTAAAGTTTCGGCGTTTGGCTCTACTCACAATACACGGATGAAGGCCGAAAATGACCCGAATCTAGCTGCTCTTGTTGAGTGCGGAGCGAAGGTTGTTACTCTTTTTGGTAAAAGCTGGGATTTTCACGCTACCAATGCGCTTGGAGTCAGTTTAGAACGTAATATTGAACTCATCAGCAATAGCATCGGATTCATGCGCAAACACGTTGAAGAGCTGTTTTTTGATGCAGAGCATTTCTTCGACGGATTCAAAGACAATCCTCAGTTTACCCTTGCATGCCTTAAGGCTGCGCATGATGCAGGGGCTGACGTCCTTGTGCTGTGTGATACCAATGGTGGATCGCTTCCAAATGAAGTCGCCGAAGCTTGCAAAGCAGTTCTTTCTAACATCCCCGGATGTAATATCGGGATTCACACTCATAATGATTGTGAACTTGCTGTAGCAAACGCCCTTACGGCTGTTAGCAATGGTGCTGTGCAGGTTCAGGGTACGGTTAATGGGTATGGAGAACGGTGCGGTAACGCGAATCTCTGTTCCATCATTCCTAACCTTGAACTTAAGATGGGCTTAGACACTATTGGTAAAGAAAATTTGATTAAGCTTAAGAGCGTTTCAAATTACGTTACTGAAATTGCAAATTTACGCCCATTTCTCAGGCAGCCATACATCGGCGCTGCGGCCTTTGCTCACAAGGGTGGTGTGCATGTGAGCGCAGTAATGAAAGACTCTAAAAGCTATGAGCATATCGAGCCAATTTTGGTTGGTAACGATAGGCGGGTTTTACTTTCTGATCTTTCAGGTAAAAGCAATATTCTCTATAAAGCTAAGCAGTTTGGTTATGATCTTGATAAAAATGACCCTGCTGTAAAAACAATTCTTGCCGATATTAAAGAACGCGAAAGCATCGGTTTTGAATATTCTGCAGCTGAAGCTTCATTCGAATTGCTATTCTTTAAAGCAATGGGCTGGTCCAAGCGTTACTTTGAATTCATCAACTTTTTTGTTGTTGATGCTAAACGTAAGGAAGATAATGAGCCATTCTCCGAAGCAACCGTAATCGTCAAAGTTCATGGTCAGGAAAATCATACGGCAGCATCCGGTGACGGGCCTGTTAATGCTCTCGATAAAGCCCTGCGCAAGGCTCTTGAGCAGTTCTACCCGAGTCTTAAAGATGTTAGGCTACTCGACTTCAAAGTACGCGTACTTTCCGGAGCGATTAGAGATACAGATGGAACAAGTTCAAATGTTCGTCTGCTTATCGAATCCACAGACGGAAAGAGTCAGTGGACAACAATGGGTGTCAGCAGCAATATTATCGAAGCAAGTTGGCAGGCACTTGTAGACTCTATTAATTACAAGCTTTTCAAGGATGATCCGCAAAAATGGCCCAACTTAATGTAGAAGGTTTATCCATAGATAAGCCAAGCATGATTTCAATATTATGTGATAATCAAACCGTGAGTGATTCTTTAGGTAAGGAATGGGGACTTTCTATGGCCCTGAATCTTGCTCAGGGTGATCTTTGGCTATGGGATTGTGGTGCTAGCGATCTTTTCCTAAAAAATGCGAAAGAGATGGATATAGATACCAATAAGGCGAAAGGGATTGCTCTTAGTCATGGTCATTGGGACCACACTTCAGGCATGGATGCACTTATGGATACCGATTTTCTCGGACCTGTGTATGCGCATCCTAATTTCGCCGCAAAAAGATACTCAGCGTGTAATGAAGCTAAAATAAAAGATGCCTCATTCCCGTGCGAGTATCCGGGAACTATTATCGTTCGCGACCATGTAGAGCTTGATGATGGTCTCTTCATGATCACCGAAATACCGCGCATACCAGGCTTATTTGAAGCTACTGCGGGACTGTTTATGGACGCGGAATCGACCATCATAGATCACGTTCCCGATGACGCTTTTCTGCTTATGATGACAAGTTCCGGCCCTGTAGTCGTCTTGGGATGCTGTCATAGTGGTTTAGCTAATACTCTTTACCATTTACGCGATTTAACCGGACTTAATTCAGTCCACGCTATTGTCGGAGGTCTTCACCTTTTCAAAAGCGGTACTGATGAATTCGAAAAAACTGCTCAGGTGATTGAAGAGTTCAGTCCTAAGCTAGTTGCTCCCGGTCATTGTACTGGTGATAAGGGATATGAATTCCTTAAAGATAGGTTGTCATGTGAAGTAATTTCAATGGGATCTGGTTCAGTTTACGAATTCTAGTTTTATTGAAATACTCTCACTCAATTTATGTTGTGATTTTAAAGCCCTCTTGGAAAAGCTAATTTTCCAAGAGGGCTTCCTTTTTTGATATTTACTTTAGTATTTTGAACTACAGATCAAAACCAAGTAGCTCACTAAGCTCCTTGGAACTATCCCCTTCTTGTACTTTGTCCCAATAACAGCCCTGAAGCTTCCAGATGTTTAAGGGTAAACCTATGTGCTTGGCTCGCTGTAGAACCTCGGTAATTTTAGGCCACATGGTTGTCTGCTTATGGATCATATCGCAAAGGGTTATAGATATCCGCTCGGCGAGAGCTTCTGTCTCTGGGTGATCATTGCCTGAATCTTTTATGAACTCTATGAAATCATCACAAGCGACAACATCAGTAAAGAGGTAAGACCAAACAAGAGGCGCCCATAATTCCTTCCACTTTTCAGACCATGTCTGAGAAGTTTGATAATCTTCATACCCAATATATAGAGCCGGACCGAACTCGATTACAGGTTGAAGCCTATTATCCCAAGAGTTGGTGGCAGCGTGCTTAACCCACGCCATAGAAAGTGACTGTTGTTTCTTCCATGGCAGTTGATCAAAGTTGTATTGCTCTTTGTAGCTGTTCTTCTCGCCTTTAATTTCAAGCGAGCCTGATATCAACCCACGACCTTTGGTCCAAGTCCAACTGTAGGCTGTAACAGCCGATTCCAGACTCCATCTTATATCTGCCCGACCTGTAGCTTCCGTTGTTCCATTGTGATCAAGTGTTATAGAGACCCTAGCTCCTGGCCATTCAACACGCCCCTGTTCACCGGGAATCGGAAATGCTCCCTCTGCAATTAGTCTTACAAGTCCCTGTGCAATCAAGCTTCCGGCAGAGTCGCTCTGCTTTTTAATTTTGTTATTCCATAAGTCTACGCCAGATCCGTATCTGTCTTCGTTCGACTGCGCGCTTGCAATTATCTGCAAAAACTTTTCTTCAAGCCCGATAAGCCCTGTATCGGTCGCAATTTCGATAGCTCGAAGCGCGAAAGTCATATCGTTAACTGGCTCAAGGCGTGCAAGATCATCAAAGAACCAGCCGCAGCTTGCAAAAGATGAAAGTGCCCATTTTTGCATGGATAATAGTTTCCATCCAAGGTCAGCTTGTGGCGAATCTTTTTTACACTTAAAGTAAAGCTTGAAGAAATCATCTTCTTTTACAAGTCCGCTAAGTAGTGAACCATATTGAACAAATACTTCATGTGGATCATTGAAAACTGCCGCGCCTACAGCGAAAAAATGTTTATCCATTAAGGTTTTTATTTCGTTTAAGCCATCACGAAGCGGTTTTCTCCACTGCTGATTCCAGCCATCATGACCACCAGTGCAACATCCGCAATCAGACCGCCACCGCTCAACCCCGTGATAGCAACTCCATGATGAATCTTCACGGACTTTGACTTTTCTGGTGGGTGGATTCTGTTCAAGATAAGCTGCGTAATTAGTCAGATTTATCCCGTCGCGCTCTTTGGCTCCTTCAGATAAAATATGTGCGAGGGCCATTTCACCGAATTCAAAATGATGGCCGTAAGTTTCGCCATCAGTCCCAATAGAGAGAAGCCCTTCGCCCGATGCCCCAGAAAGTTTATTCCAGAACTCGTCACCGTTCTTAAGTAATCCTTCAAAGGCGATAGCTTGCGATAGTCCACCATCATAAAAGAATACTGCTATGGATTTACCAGACGGAAGCTGAACAAGGTACGGCTCTTTTATATTAAGAGAGCCCTCATCACATTGTTGCCAATCATCTGAGCCTAGATCGGCTATTGCTTCAACTTGGCGCGGTGCAAGCAAAGTAAATGCTATGCCCTGCTCTGCTAAAGCTTCGAGGGAAGCTGTGTTACACGCGGTTTCAGAAAGCCACATACCTTCAGGTTTGCGTTTAAACCGTGATTCAAAGTCAGCAATTGCCCATGTTACTTCAGCTTCTTTATCCAACTTAGAAGCAAGAGGCATAATCACGTGATGATAAATCTGAGCAATGGCGTTTCCGTGTCCCCAACGGGCTAGGCTTTTAACGTCTGCGTCAAGTATTTTGGCGTACAGCTCTGGCTCTGAACGTTCGATCCAGCGGAAAAGTGTGGGGCCAATATTAAAACTTATCCATTCGTAGCAGTTTATAATATCGAAGATTCCTTTATCTCCCATGCGCCTTGCCCATGCCATGGGACTATAGCTTTCACGACATATTCTTTCATTCCAATGGCGGAAAGGTGCGGCACTGCCTTCGGGGAAGATCATATCAAGCCAAGGGTCTTCTCTAGGCGGCTGATAAAAGTGACCATGAACGCATAAAAATTTACCTGACATAAGGAACCTCTTTAAGAACTGTTTTTCTTCTTAATAGCCTATTTTAGACCCTAAATACAACAGAAGAGAATAGTTTATTTACATTAAAATTTTCAGCTATTATATGATGTGTAATTCTTATTAATACTAAAAAAGCCCTATTCATATTTTATGAACAGGGCCGAATCAAAGTTAACCGTAATAATTTGTTATTTAGCACTGAAAAGCTTTAAAGGCGGCTTCATCTTTCCCTTTGGTACATTCTTTCCAAGTGTTACTGCTTTTGGAATTTTCGCGAATAGATTCTCACAGCTGTAGCATTCCCAGTGTTTTTCCCTTTCTTGTAGGCGGATTAGGACGCCTTCCTTATCATAGCAAACCTGACAGTAGGGTCCTGTTACTTCTGAATCATCGTTGATCCAGTATTTTTGACCATCAAAGTCCATGCATTCTGCAAGATTCAAAATGTCAGCGACTTCTTTTATTTGGGAGCGAAGTTCTTTGTTTTCGCTATATAGTTCAAGATAGTCTTCTTGGATAACCTTGAGGAGCCTTGCAGCATCCTGAGCAC
This sequence comes from Desulfovibrio sp., assembly GCA_030145055.1. GTDB lineage: Bacteria > Desulfobacterota > Desulfovibrionia > Desulfovibrionales > Desulfovibrionaceae > Maridesulfovibrio. Next base: position 257,088 of record JAQYWK010000002.1, on the reverse strand, counting down.
GGTCATCGCGAAACAGCTCTAGAACTTTTCGAAAATTTGTTGCGTGAATAGAATTATTTTTCATATTATTGCCCTCTTTTACTTTCTGAAATACGAGGCTGCTTAAATGTTTTATCGGCATTTTGTGATTCTGCTTTAGATATTGGGTAATATTATTTACATACCATTGACAGGTTCTTTCATGATTCATATATCAACAATGCATTTAGGTGATGTAAAATTAATTTTTGGATAGTTATTTTTTGTTTTGATCAAAATTTGAGAAAATCCATCCTTATAGGAAGTAAAGATATCAGGAGTAATTATGTCAAAAGCATTAGAAGCATTAGAAACATTTAGAAGCACCCTTGAAGAACATCACGAATGGCCTTGTGAATACACATTTAAATTTATTGTTCCATCTCAGTCACTTGGAGAATTGAAATCTCTTCTTGACGGCATTGTTCACTCTGAAAAGGAATCTAAAACTGGTAAATATACCAGCGTAACTGCAACCGCCACTGCGGACGGTTCTGACTTTGTTATGAATATTTATCACAAAGCTGCAACCATCGAAGGGTGTATCTCTTTGTAATTAACCGCTGAAAATGGCTACTTAATTGGGATGAAGGTTGACTTCCGTCCGCCCTTGTTTAAAAATGACGCGGTTTCATTTCATATATGATAGAATTTGCATACGTAATTAAACAGTCTGTACAGTTCTTAACTTGCTGTATTAATACTATTTTTGATGTAATATAGTATTAAATGAGTTGAGCAGCTTCTCAGCCTGATAAATTGGTTCAATATTTTAAAGTGACTTCCGGAGGATTTTCTAAGCGATGAGCGATTATAAAAAGACCCTGTGTCTGCCAAAAACAAAATTTCCAATGAAGGCAAATCTCAAGCAGCGCGAACCAGAAATGCTTAAACACTGGGAAGAGACCGGGGTCTATAATAAAATGGTTGAGGCCAATAAAGATGCTGAGCAATATGTTCTGCATGACGGCCCTCCTTATGCTAACGGGCACATTCACATGGGTACTGCCATGAATAAGGTGCTTAAAGATATCATCGTTAAATCCCGCAACATGCAAGGCCAGCTCGCCGAATATGTTCCCGGTTGGGATTGCCATGGTCTGCCAATCGAACATAAAGTTGCGCAGGATCTTAAGAAAAAGAACAAAGAACTTCCAACTCTTATTATCCGCAAACTTTGCCGCGAATACGCACTCAAATTTGTTGATATTCAGCGCAAGGAATTTAAACGCCTTGGCGTTTTAGGCGTATGGGACAATCCTTACCTTACACTTAAGCCTGAGTACGAAGCAGCAACTGCTCGCGAACTTGGCAAGTTTATGGAAAATGGTTCTGTCGTTCGAGGCAAGAAACCTATTCACTGGTGTTGTTCATGTAAAACGGCTCTGGCTGAAGCGGAAGTCGAACACGAAGATCACTCTTCCCCATCCATTTACGTTCGCTTTCCTTTAAATGATGAAAAAGTTTTAAAAGCACTCCCAGCGGATGTTGCTTCTAAAGTTGATCTGTCCCGTACATTCGTTTGTATCTGGACAACAACTCCGTGGACATTGCCTAATAATATGGCTGTGGCTTTACATCCTGAATTTGATTACTGCGTAGCCGAAGTAAACGGTGATTTCTACATCCTAGCTGAAAGACTTCTCCCTGTTTGCGCAGAGTCCTTCGGGTGGGAAAAATACAACATGCTTGCTACATTTGAAGGCTCTAAGCTTGAAGGCGCTGTTGCAAAACACCCCTTCTACGACAGAGAATCTCCTGTAGTTCTTGCTGATTATGTAACTCTCGATAGTGGTACAGGTTGTGTTCACACAGCTCCGGGCCATGGTCGTGAGGATTTTGAAACAGGCAATCGTTACGGACTTGAAGTTTACTCACCGATTAATAATGATGGTGTTTATCTCAAAGAAGTTGAATTTTTTGCAGGAATGAATGTTTTCGCGGCAAATCCCAAAGTCATCGAGAAACTCGAAGAAGTTGGTAATCTGCTTGCTCGTGAAGATATTTCTCACTCCTACCCTCATTGCTGGCGCTGTAAAGAGCCTGTAATCTTCCGCGCAACAACACAGTGGTTCATCTCTATGGAGAAGAACGACCTGCGCAAAAACACCCTCAAAGCTATCAAGGATGACGTAAACTGGATTCCTGCCTGGGGTGAAAATCGTATCTTTAAAATGATCGAAAACAGACCTGACTGGTGTATTTCACGCCAGCGTAATTGGGGCGTTCCAATCATCGCTCTTATTTGTCAGGACTGTGATGAAGTATACAATGAAGCCAAATGGGTTTTCTCAGTCGTAGACGAATTTGAGAAGCACGAAACTGGTTGTGATTACTGGTTTGAAAAAACAGTTGAAGAAATTGCCCCTGCTGGACTTAAGTGTCCTAAATGTGGAGGCAATCACTGGGATAAAGAAACCGACATCCTTGATGTATGGTTCGATTCTGGAACCAGTTTCGCAGCTGTTGTTGAAAAAAGAAAAGAGCTCCGCTTCCCTGCCGATCTTTACCTCGAAGGCTCAGATCAGCATCGTGGGTGGTTCCACAGCTCACTCTTAGCTTCTATGGCAACTCGCAAAACGCCTCCTTACCGCACTGTTCTTACACACGGCTATGTTGTTGATAAGCATGGTAAAAAGATGTCTAAGTCCATCGGTAACGTAATCGCACCGCAGGAAATCATCGACCAGCATGGTGCTGAAATTCTCCGCATGTGGGCTTCCGCTGTTAACTACCAGGAAGATGTGCGTATCTCTGACGAAATTCTCAACCGTATGGTTGATACTTACCGCAGAGTCCGTAACACCTGCCGTTACCTTCTTGGTAACCTGGACGGGTTTAATCCTGAAACAGACGCTGTTGCGGTTTCAGATCTTCTGCCAATTGATAATTTTGCACTAGATCTAGTAACAAGACAGCACAATATTATTCAGAAAGCATACACGGAGTTTGAATTCCATAAGGTTTACCATACTCTGCATAATCTCTGTACTACAGAGCTATCAGCATTCTACCTCGATATCATCAAGGACAGACTTTACGTGTCCGGTGCAACCAGCCTTGAACGCCGCTCAGCGCAGACAGTTCTGTGGCAGGTTACCATGATGATGTTGCAGGATATGGCTCCGATTCTTTCCTTTACTTCCGAAGAAGCGTTCTCGCATCTGGCTGAAGAAATGAAATGTGGTGTTGATACTGTATTTGCTATGCGCCCGCAGTTCCTTAAGGCTGACATCAGCGATGATGAAAGAGCTAAATGGGAACTTCTTATGGACGTCCGTAGCGAAGTGACAAAAGCAATTGAGCCGCTACGCAGAGAAAGAGTCATTGGTCACTCACTTGATACCAAGATCACTATTTTTGCTGATGAAACCATCACAAAAGCACTCGATGGCGTTAAGATGCGCGAATTCTTCATTGTTTCAGGTGTAGAGGTTAAACCTTTGGCCGAAGCTGGTGAAGATGCTGTTAAGCCTGAAGAATTAGAAGGGCTTGCAGTTGGTGTTGTGAAGTCTGAAGGTGAAAAATGTAGCCGTTGCTGGAGATATGATTCTTTGGGAGCAAACGCAGATCATCCTGAGCTTTGCCCGCGTTGTACTGCTGTAATTGTTGGCGAATAAGTCAACTAATATATAGTTATAAAACCTCATGCCCCCGCTCTCATTGATTTTTGAGGACGGGGGCATGTTTGCAAAAAAGGGCTTTTAATGAAGAAATACTCGCTGGCTGGAATTATTGCCGCAGTAATCATTATTTTTGACCAGATCACCAAAGTTGCTGTTCGCAGTAATATGGAGTTATGGTCCTCAAAATCATTGATTCCTGACTATTTCAACTTGGTCTACGTGGTAAATAAAGGAGCCGCTTTCGGCTTTTTGAATCGCGGAGACATTACATGGCAGCGCACATTTTTCATAGTAGTTACAGTTGTTGCGCTCAGCGCGATCGGCATGCTTTTGAAGTCTACTGACAAGAAAGACACTTTTGCAATATCCGGGCTTGGTTTGATTCTTGGCGGCGCTGTTGGGAATTTGATTGATAGAATTCTTTACAGTGAAGTTACAGATTTTCTGGATATTTATGTCGGCACACATCACTGGCCAGCATTTAATGTTGCAGACATCGCCATCTGTTTAGGTGCATTTGCAATGATAATTTCAATCTATCGGCACAAATCTGATGCATCCGATTCTATTTAATATAGGCGGCCTAGCAATATACAGTTACAGCGTGTATCTCACTGCTGGATGTCTGCTTGCTATGGGGTGGACCATGCGTGAAGCACGGTTAAAAGATTTGCCGTATTCGCTCGCACCCATTGCCGGAACAATTGCTATTTTATGCGGACTTATCGGTGCGCGGGCACTTTATGTTGCGCTCTACTCTCATGAATTTATTAGTAATCCCGTCGAAATTTTCTATATATGGCAAGGTGGGCTTGTTTTTTCAGGAGCTTTTTTATTCGGCTCACTGTCCGGTGTACTTTTCCTTAAATCAAGACAAGAACCGGTACTACCGTGGCTTGATTGTTTTGCGCCGGGAGTAGCTCTCGGGCAGGCTGTTGGGCGTTTGGGATGTTTTTTCGCAGGATGTTGCTATGGCAAGGTAACCGATCTTTCTTGCGGGATAACTTTTACAAACTTAGATTCTTTAGCGCCCCTAGGCCGTTCATTGCATCCGACGCAGTTATATCATAGTCTTGCAGGGCTGATGTCGTTTTTAATTCTGATCTTTGCCAAAAAGTTTATCAAGAGCGACGGTAAATTGACCGGATTATTTCTAGTATTGTTTTCTGTTTTCAGATTTATTATTGAATTTTTTAGAGCGGATTACCGCGGCCATTTTGGGCCGATCAGTGTTACGCAATTTATTGCACTGGTACTATTCTCACTCGGGATTTACTTTTTGTTTATAAATAAGCACAGGAGCACATAATGTTTTTTGGTAATATACCCACCCTTCCCGCGGAAACATGGTTCATTATCCTCGGTAGTGTTGGATTTTTTGCGGCACTGACTCTCTTTGCGATATGGGATGCATTTAAAAGGGAATTTCCGTCGAGTATGGAAAAAGTAGGTTGGATTCAGCTTGTAATTTTTATTCCCTTTTTGGGCTGTCTGGCATACTTTATTCTCGGACGAAACAGGGGGGAAAAGTATGAAGAAGAATAACTTTAAAAAATCGCTAATTTCCGGAGCGTTTATCCTTACCGCTGTGGTCGGCGTTGCCGGACTCAGCGGATGTGTAACAACATCTGATATGGATAGCCTTAGACTGGAAGTCAGGCAGAGTAGAAGCCAACTTAACAAAAAAATCGACACGCTCGATCAGCAGATGAGTCAGGCTGACACTTCGATTCGTGATGAAATAAAAACTTCAAATACTCCAGTGCAGAGCCGTCAGGCTAATCTTTGGGCAGAAGTTAAAACCTTAAAAACTGAAGTCGCGAAGATGCAAGGAACCTTGGATACTCTTGCTGTTTCAATGTATGAGTTAAACGGTGGAGATTCTAATAGTACTGTTTCTTTAAATGAACTTACACAGCAGTTTTATGCTATGCGAATGGCTCTTGAAAGCCAACTCGATATGAATTTGGATCTGATTGAGCCTCACCCGGAAGATATCAACAAATATAACAAATCTGTTTCAGCAACAGCACCAGCTGGAATTGCTGCAGTTGTTATTCCTACCGTTAATAAAGAAGAACCAGCTGATCCAGCCAAAGCGCTTTACAATAAGGCTCTTGAATTATTTAAAGCTCGAGAATATAAAAAAGCGATCGTCGATTGGTCCGAGTTTAGCAAAACCTTTCCTAAAAATAGCCTTGTACCTAATGCCATATTTTGGGAAGGTGAATGTTATTACCAACTGAAAGATTTTCCTAATGCAGCACTAAAGTATCAAGTTATCATAGGTAAGTACCCTAAGAGTAATAAATACAAATCAGCTCTGCTCAAACAGGGATTAAGTTTAATCAAACTCGGAAAAACTAAATCTGGTAAATATATTCTGGAAGATCTTGTTAAAAAAGCTCCTGACTCCCTTGAAGCTAAAAGAGCTAAACAATATCTTAAAAATATTAAGTAACACTATTTATTAATCTTTTACTTGGAATAATAAAATGACTGAAAATAAGAATTTCAATAAAATAGTTCACTTATCTTTCCCGCCTACAGTTTCAGGCCGCCCTGTAATTTGTAATCTCGGAAAGCTTTATAATCTTAGCTTCAACATCCTTAAGGCAGACATAAATCCCCGCCATGAGGGAAGCATGACTCTTGAAATTATGGGCCCCGAAGAAGAGTTTCATAAGGGACTGAATTACATCAAAGAAAACGGGATCAAAGTTATCCCTGTTACGCAAAAGATTTCAAGAGATGAAGAATCCTGCATGCATTGCGGAATGTGTCTTGCTATGTGCCCCACTGGCGCGCTTTCTCTAGACATGGATACACGCAAGGTGCTTTTTGAACTGGATAAGTGTACAGCTTGCGGAATGTGCACAAAAGTATGTCCAGTTAACGCAATGGAAAATGATCCGCAGGAGAAAGAAAATAGGACAACATAATGGATAGAGAAACCGTACATTATACAAGCGTTAAAACTCGCATCAAAGGATATGGGAGAATAGCGGCTTCGCTCAAAAATCAACCTCTATTCAGGGGGAGTATTGCGGGAAAGAAACATCCAGCGGAAGATCTCGATGATTCTAAGGTACCTGAATGGCTAAAAGTATACGTCATTGAGCTTGATAGAAAGCTGGACCAATTGCTTGGCATTCAGAGTATTCAAGACTTATCTAAAGATTTTCCGATTGATATGGAAATTATAAAAATTTCAGGAAACGGGATTACTTTTCTTTCCGATTTTGCATTAAAATCAAAATCTATAATGGAAATTGTTCTCGTTTTGAATCAAGTTCCATTAAGAATGGCCGGAGCGAAAGGTGTCGTTGAAGCTGGGAAGGATAAAAACACTTGGACGATAGAATTTAGATACATTAAAGAGCATGATATTGAATCCATTATTAAATTTGTTTTCAGTGAGCAGCGAGAATTGATAAGAACAGATAAGATCAGATAATAATATTTTCGCTTTTTTTTTGAGCCATAAATTTGTAATATTATAACCCCAAAGGAGTACGCAGTGATTAACGATGATCAAATCGTGCGTGACATGATGGAAAAAGTTTCTGAAGATCTGACAAAAAGCTTAAAAGAAAGCATAACTTCAGCTATTCAGAAAGAAATATCCAAGAGCATGTCTAAAACACTGCTTGAAGGGGAATTTTATCGCAGAATTAATGAAGATCTCCAAAGTGGGTTAAAAGATATCTACCATGAGGTTTCTAAAGCTAAGAAAGGACCTGCTCAGGTAACTTCAACTGTACAGGTAGACGCTAACCCAGATGATTTATTTAATGAAGCATCCGATCAGTTAGACGCCATTATGCGAACAACTGAGAAAGCTACTCAAGAGATTATGGATATTGTTGAGAAGCTTCAGGAAACTCAGTTCGCTCTTTCAGGCATCATCAAAGCTTTTGAATCCGGCGGCGTTAAAAAAGAACAACGTGCGAAGCTTGGTGAGATTAATCAGGAACTTGGAACGGATCTCATGACCATTATGACAACTTTGAGCTTTCAGGATTTAACTGGACAGAGAATTAAAATTATTGTCGACACAATTAAAAGTGTAGAAAAAATTGTTCTCGATTTATATATGTCCACAGGACTTAAGATTAAGGCCCGCGAAAAAGCTCCTGAGAAATCGCTTGAAGAATTAGATCAGGTGGCTGAAGTTCAGATGAGCGACTTGAAGGGTCCTACCGAAAAATCTGAGCAGAGTGAAGTTGACGACCTACTCGCCTCTCTCGGAATGTAATTAGTTTTTATTATATATAAATTTTAAAGCGTGCTCTGTTCAATCGAACTGAGCACGCTTTTTTTATTGTTTAGCTTTTCATCATATCTGCAACTAATTCTGCACAATTTGTTAAGGATTTAATCTCAATAAACTCTTCAAGTGTGTGCACTTTGCTCATTCCAATTCCGAGGGTCAGCGCGCTATATCCTTTGCCATAAAGAATATTGGAATCACTTCCTCCACCGGTACTGACTCGCTTCGGTTCTAGTCCAATATTTTTGCAGCTTTGTTCAGCTCTGGCTAAAAGAGGGCTGTTTTTATCAACATGCAGTGCAGGATATGAAATCTCATACTCGAAATTATAATCTCCACCGAATTTCGTTGCTGCTTCGGCGCAGCATTGTTTCATGTGGTCAATAAGATCCTGCAACGTTTGATCATTTGAAGAACGAACTTCCGCGGATAACATAACTTTATCTGTTACGATATTGGTAGCTCCTCCCCCCTCAATTCTTCCAAGGTTAGCGGTTGTTTTTTTATCAATGCGCATCAGCTTCATGTGTGAAACAGCCTCTGCTGCAATTTGTATAGCACTTATACCCGATTCAGGTGCAATGCCTGCGTGCGCGGATTTTCCTATAAAAGTAATATTAATGCCAGCTTTTGAGGGAGCTTCAATAACAATGGTGCTAACAGCGCCGCCTGAATCGAGCACAACCACTTCTTTCACCGGAAACAAACTAAGGTCCATATTCTTGGCGCCATGCATACCTGACTCTTCGCAAATCGAAAACATCAAATATATATCAGGATGCGGAATATTTTCTTCTTTGAGATGCTGGACGGCTTCGATCATCGTGGCGAGTCCGGCTTTATCGTCACCACCTAGAACTGTGTCTCCTGAGCTGTACACAATGCCATCTTTGATAACAGGAACAACTCCGCAGCATGGATATACGCAATCCATATGAGCGGAAAAACCTATGGGTTCCCCGTCGCCTGTTGCAGGAATGCGCACATACACATTTCCGGTATTCCCACCACATGCATCCCCCGCTGAATCCTGCTTAATCTCATACCCTCTTTCTTCCATCAGAGCGCAAAGATATTTTGATACGTTCTTTTCTTTAAGAGAGGGGCTGTCAATTTTCACCAAATCTAAGAATAATTTTAAAATTCGATTTTTATTTATCATTTTTTCCCAACTTTTAATCATGATTTATAGATATTTACAAATATCACTTAAGTTTAGAGAACGAAAGGTGAAATAATTACTTCTTCTCATATCCTTCACCTTTTAATACTTCTCCACCATATAAAAATTCTTCATATTCTACTCCCCAGTCACGCATGCTGTCTAGGACGGGCATTAAACTTTCGCCAATGGGTGTCAGTGAATATTCAACCTTAGGCGGAACGACTTTGTAAACCTCACGATGAACAAGGCCATCTGCTTCAAGTTCACGAAGTTGCTTAGTGAGCATTCTTTCAGTTATTTCTGGCATTTTTTTGCGCAATTCACCAAACCTAACAACCTTATCACGAAATAATAAATATAAAATAATCGGTTTCCACTTGCCACCTATAACAAGTAGCGTCAGTTCAAAAAAACACTTATACTCTTTACCGTTAAACTCTTTTATGGTGCATGGCATAATCGAAACCTCTTTATACTATCTTTTCTGTAAGTACATAACAAAAAAGTGGGTACTTGTACAAAAGTAAGATTAGGTTATTATCTATTTGTCTTTAACGTTAAATACGGAGAAAAAAATGTACGCATTAGCTATTAACGGAAGTCCACGCAAAGGTGGCAATACAGAAATATTGTTAGAAACAACACTAGAACCTCTTGCTGAAGCAGGATGGGAGACTGAGCTTATTAAAGTTGGTGGAAAACCCATGCATGGTTGTATGGCGTGTTATAAGTGTATGGAAAATAAAGATAATAAGTGTGTTCTTAAAACGGATAATTTCAATGATATATTTGAAAAGATCTCCAGAGCAGATGCCATCATTTTCGGATCTCCTACATATTTCACAGATGTTTCAGCTGAGCTTAAAGCTGTTTTGGATCGTGCAGGTCTTGTTTCAATTGCAAACGATCAGGTTTTACGTGGGAAGATAGGAGCAGCTGTGGTTGCAGTGAGACGAGGAGGAGCTACACACGTTTTTGATACAATTAATCACATGTTCCTTATGAGTCAGATGATTGTTCCTGGTTCAACATATTGGAATATGGGCTACGGTAGAGAAAAAGGTGATGTGGTGAATGATTCTGAAGGGATTCGCAATATGAACCATTTAGGAATGGCAATTGCGTGGCTTGGTAAAGCTATAAAGCCCCATATTGAGTCTTATCCTGCGCCACGTGATTAGTTTTTTATAATAATTTTTTATTAAAAAAAATATCATAAAGTAAAAGCTTTTTCCATCTTGGAAAAGGCTTTTACTTTTTTAATCAACTACCTATTAATGTGAGTATAAATAGTAAAAATTTAAACTTATTAACTATTATATAGATTTATTTGGTCACTACTGAATGCAACTTAAGATACTTGCTATATTACAAACTTGAATATATATAAATTAGACATCGCATTTAATTTATTTTAGCTATAATATTTCCTGGGGAGGTAAATATGAAAAATAAGTCTATGCTGCTTGTCTCGGTTTTACTGATGATTTTGCTGGCAGTTCCAGCAGCAGCTTCAAATTATTCATTTGGTGATTCTGAATATATAATAGTTACTTCGAAAGGGATTTCATGGAACGATGCTAAGCTCGCTGCTGAAGCAGCAGGCGGACATCTTGCAACCATAACTTCTCTTGAGGAAAATAATTTTCTTAAAGATAGAATTTTAAAAAATAAAAAAGATGCTTACTGGCTTGGTGCTTACCAAACTGGTGATAATGATAAATCCACTCCAACTGATAATTGGAACTGGGTAACTGGTGAAGAGTGGAATTTTGCAGATTGGTCAAGTTCGGAACCCAATAATGCACAAATTAATGAAATTCATCTTAGTACCGATTCCAGATACCAATTTCAATGGAATGATGAAGGTAGTGCTGTTAATGAGATGATCAAAGGTTATGTTGTAGAAACATCCACTACCCCTACTCCGATTCCAGCGGCAATTTGGTTGCTGGGAGCTGGCGTTGTCGGACTTTCTGGATTTAAACGTAAGTTTAAGAAGTAAGGGTTCTCGTTTCAATTGTTGGACGTTCTAGACGTTATCATAAAGGCTTAGGAGACTATTCTTCTAAGCCTTTTTCTTGTGGAGTTTATAAAACAAAAAAAGGTCCTGAATCTTATTTATAAGATTCAGGACCTTTAAATTGATAGCTGTCTCGTCCTAAAATGGATTGATACCATAAGACCTATCGTGAAAACTAAATATGGAATTAAAATCCGCAGGCTTCCGGTTTTGTTCCATCAGCTAAATTGAGCATCTCTCGTAATATTTTAAGAGTCTCTTCAGCTTCGGATGTCTCAATTTTACGAAGAGCAAAACCCGCATGAACTATTAAATAATCCCCTACCTTAACGTCTTCTGCCATAAGCATTAACGAAACATCAAGGTATGTCTCACCTTCACCCACACGACAATGTGCCATCTTGTCATTAATGGACTCAATTTCAACAGGAATAGCTAAACACATGAAATAAACCCCTTATTTACGGTTAATGGCTAGGCTTACAAAGGATTAAAACTACCGCCGGCAGCTTTCACTTCTACAAGTACTTTTTCCTTCATAACCGGAAGCTGTACGTTAACAGTGTCAGAAACATGCTCGCACATTGTCTCGTAATCAAAAGGCTCAATACCTACGACAACACAATCCGGGCGGCTGTCGCATAGATCACATAAAACTAATGTATCGAGTAAGTCTGTCTGATGCATGGAATCTTTAAAGGCAAGACTCTTACGTAAATCCTCTCCTGTCAAGCGGTAAACAGAACCAGGTTTATCATCTCCAAGTACAGCATCGACCACGATGAGCATATCACATTCCATAATGGGGCCCATTAAGATGGTTCCGAGTGTGCCGCCATCCATAAGGGTTACGTTCGGTGAGAAAGAGAATTCTTTTTCTAAATCGGTAACAACTTTTACGCCGATACCTTCATCTGTGAAAAGAATATTTCCAACTCCAAGAACTAAAATTTTTTTATTATCAGACATCTTAATCCTTTTTAAATGAAAAACGGGAACTCAGCGAGGCCGAGTTCCCGTTAAGTAATCTAAATTAAGGGATTTACATCACCTTAAACTTGTGAACCTCGTTAGTTCTCGCATCAATAACATGCACACCACAAGCAATGCAAGGATCGTATGAATGAACAGTACGTAGAATTTCAACAGGACGTTTAGCATCAGCAATTGGAGTTCCGATAAGGGCTTCTTCAACTGCGGACATTTTGTTCTGGTTACAGCGAGGTCCGAGATTCCATGTTGATGGAACAACAAGCTGGAAGTTCTCGATTTTGCCGCCTTTAATTTTAATCCAGTGAGACAGTGCTCCGCGAGGTGCACCAACAAAACCGACACCCTCAGCTTCAGAAGGCATTTCAAAATCAACTGCGATATCGGAGTTTCCTGAATTAATGTTGTCTTCGAGGTTATCAACCCACTCTTCCATGGCGCCTGCCACAACAGCGGTTTCAATACCACGAGCTGCAGTACGTCCAAGAGTTGAGAAAAGAGCTTCTTTTCCAACGCCGAGGGTACCGAGAACGCTATCAACAACAGGTACGAATGCTTTATTTCCCTTAGCGTAAGCTGTGAGAACATGAGCAAGAGGACCAACTTCCATGGACTCGCCTTTATAACGAGGAGCTTTCATCCATGAGTAACGGTCTCTGTCTTCGTAATTAGTATACTGAGGATCAGTTTCGCCATCATAAGGATGTAAGGAAGACTCACCCTTATACCAGCTGTGTTTGATGTCTTCTTTGATAGCGTTAGGGTCGAAGTCCATAACGTTACTAAGGTCACGGTTCATAATTACACCCTGAGGGATGAAGCGACTGTTAATGTCTGTTTCATCACTTGGGAATTCACCGAAGCTTAGGAAGTTCTGAGTTCCGCCGATTCCAGCCCAATCTTTATAGTTGGAAGCAACCATTAAGAGATCAGGAATGTAGCATTCATCAACGAATGCTTTAGTTTCTTTGTATAGATCTTTGAACTCTTGGATACGTTCTTTTGATAAAGATTCGTAACAAGTTACACCACCAACGATGGTGAACTGAGGATGCGGGTTCTTAGCTCCGAATACAGCCATAGCACGGGCAGCTTTAACCTGAAGATGCAGTCCTTCAAGGTAATGAGCTGTTGCGATAAGGTTTTCTTCAGGTTTCAGATAGTACGCATCGTGACCACCGAGGAAGTATGCATTGGTAAAAATACCAAGCTGACCGGAATCAACAAATGCTTTCAGTTTAGTCTGAACAGCTTTGAGATCTTCTGGTTTAGTAACGCGTGATGACATGCTGTTTGCGAGTTTCGCTGCCTTAACAGGATCAGCTTGAAGTCCGCTTACAACGTCTACCCAGTCAAGGGCATGTAGGTGATAGAAATGAACAATATGATCATGTAGATACTGAGAAGCCATAACCAGATTACGAATAATTCTAGCGTTTGCAGGGAGTTGTTTATCAACGCCTACAGCATTCTCAACTGCACGGGTTGAAGCAAGAGCATGTACGTAAGTACAAACACCACAGGAACGCTGAGTGAAATGCTGTGCATCTCTAGGATCACGTCCTTTAAGAATGATTTCCAGTCCGCGGAACAGCTGTGCGCTGGACCATACGTTACTGACTTTACCATTCTCAACTTCAACTTCAATTTTCAAATGTCCTTCGATTCGAGTAAGCGGGTCAACCGTAACGGGACCTGAGTAATTCTTATCAAAAGGGGTGGCCGCAACAGCTGGCCCCGATTTAGACTTACATCCAGACATATACAATCCTCCAAAAAATAGAATGTAAACTTCAACTAACTTCTAATTAAATGATGTAATTAACCCTGCTCGTAGAACGGGCTCATTGCATCCCAGAAGTCTGGCTCACTACAACCGATGCACGGATGTCCAGCTTCAATAGGCCAGTTGGTCTGATTAAACTTGACTTTTGGACAGTTGTTGTATGTATCCGGTCCCTTACAGCCTAGCTCGTAAAGGCAGTAGCCCTTTCTAGCTTCTTCGGAACTGAAAGATGGTGCAAATTCGTCAGCTTCAAAATGCTTCAGTCTTGGGCAATTGTCATGGACAGTCTCACCGTAGAAGAGAGTCGGACGACCATCACTATCAAGCTCAGGAACACCCTTAGTAAGGAAGTGAACAACTGCGCCAACAAAGTTGAATGGATTAGTTGGGCAACCAGGTAGATTTACAGTAGTAACTCCGCCAAGTGCTTCGCTTACGCCCATTGCCTGAGATGGATTTGGTGCAGCAGCTTGAACTCCACCGTAACAAGCACAAGTGCCGATACAGATGGTAGCCATTGCTTTAGGAACAATTTCCTTACAAATATCAAGCATTGTTTTTCCGGCAACCTTACCCATTACTCCTTCGTGAGCAGTAGGTATTCCACCCTCAATAACGCAGATAAAGCCTTCAGGAGCATTTATTGCTTCATGTAAAGCTTCTTCAGCAGCATGTCCTGCCGCCGCCATGATCGTTTCATGGTAATCGAGAGAAATCGTGTCTAGAATCAAAGCATCGATGTAAGGAGAAACAGTACGAAGAACAGCCTCTGAACATCCGGTACATTCGGCCATGTGCAGATATACAACAGACGGACGCCTTTTCTGGGTAAGAGCAGCAGCTACTTCAGTAGCGTAAGCAGGTCCCATACCCATAATAGCGGCAGTTGTTGCGCAGAACTTCATAAAGTCACGGCGTGATACGCCATTCTGCTCCAGGCGTTGCTCCGCTCCTTCTTTTCCGAGTCCCACAGAGAATTTCATAAAAACCTCCATCCTCTAATTAGATATCAAAGAGTCATGCTCTCTGACGACACCGTTTCCATAGTGGAACTAGAAACATATCCAGCGCCGGAAACCGTGGGTTTGAACTAATAATATACCCTTGTGCTGTTGCAAGTAGACTTCACAAACACATGTAAAAAGTCTAAATCTCTTGTCCAAGCAACGGCTTAACTATTGGTAATACTGATTATACATAAACCATTTAACTATGACTGCGTCAACCCATAATACTAATTTCATGATTTAGATGAATTACTGCCCCTTTCATAGACAAAATCAGCACCAATTAGCACGATTATCTATTTGTTATGCATTATGTTTGCCTTATTTATGCCATAGTATCATTCTAACCATATTTATGATTAATTCAATCACATGAGCCATGGTGACACCTTTTCTTGAAAAGTGTTACTTTCAAAAAAAAAGAAGATCTTCTCCAGCAAGAGGAGAAAATCTTCTTAAAAAATGTTTTAATATAAGAACTTAGATGTTTTTAGTGTGCTTAGTAAGACTAAGCTTGTCTTTTTTGAAGTGCCGCTAAAACTTTATCTTTTATTTGAATAAAAACTTCATCAGGAGCTTGGTCAGCATTAATAATTTTAATTCTGTCATTATTTAATGCCGCCCATGTTAAATACCCTTCGCGGACTCTTGTGTGAAAATCAATTGATTCTGCCTCGAAGCGACCTTCTTCAAGAGTCTTGTTGTCATCCATATTTCTGGTCGTGGCTCTTCTAAGTCCAAGTTCCGGCTCAATGTCCAGCAAAATTGTTAAGTCCGGCCAGCAACCGGATACCGCGACTTCATTAAGCTCTCGAAGCAGCAAAGGTTCTAGACCTCGTCCGTACCCTTGATAAACAATAGTAGAGTCTGCAAATCGGTCCGATATAACGACTTTGCCAGCTTCCATAGCGGGCTTAATCACCTGACTTACGTGCTGAGCTCTATCTGCAAGGTATAGAAACAGTTCACACTGGCCTGTAATATCTGTGCTTTCCATATTTAGAAGTATTTTGCGTAATTCTTTACCAATTCGGCTGCCGCCCGGCTCAAGTGTAACATCTACATTGTGACCGGACTCTTCAAGAAATTTTACAAGCATTTTAATCTGTGTGGTTTTACCAGTTCCTTCTATACCTTCAAAGGTAATGAACATTGAGCCCCCTTTTTTTTAATGTCTGATTCAAGATTATTTTCATCAGGTGACTTTTGTGACCTGTATAAATACCTTTCAAGAAAACGCTGATATGGCGTCCAGTTGGATTCAGCCCCTTCGATTTTATCTAGTTCCGCGAAAATTGTGTTCATTTTAGCATCTAAGTTATCTGCGAAATGCAAAATAAATGCTTCAGGTGTTTTGGGGCGCTTGGGCGCACCATACTCATATTCACCATGATGAGACAATATCAAATGTTTAAAGTGAAGCTTTAAGTTGTCGTCAAGGTCTTTTGCTTTCTTTAAGAAAGGTTCTAGCACTTCAACACCTATATGAATGTGTCCCAGCAATCGTCCTTCGTCTGTATAATCATTTTTTAAGCCGCCAGACAACTCCCAAGCTTTACCTAGGTCGTGGAAAATAGCGGCAGCGAGTACAACTTGACGATCAACTTCTGGATAATTATCACATATGGACATGCAAAGCTTCGCTACTGCAAGCGTATGCTCAAGTAAGCCGCCGACATAAGCATGGTGAACAACCTTTGCCCCTGTAGCAAAGAGAAGCCTCTTATGTATTTCCTCATCCTTAAGGACTTTTCTACAAAACTTTTTCCATGGCTTGTGATTCATATGTTCCGCAACGAGATAATCAAGGTCCTGCATCATATCTTCAGGTCGTTGTTCACTCGAAGGGAGAAAATCTGATATCTCTAATTTATATGAATCAGGATCAACAATTTCAAGTTGTTCTATGGTTATCTGCGGCTGATCTCGATAAGACCCAACCATACCTCCGGCAACGACAAACATGCCTGCATCAAGGTTTGTAAAGGATTGACTAAGCGGACTCCATATCTTGGCTTCAACCGCACCCGTTTTATCCTGCAAACGCAGATTCCAGAATGGTCCATTCTTGGATTCTCTAATTTGGGCATCAGAAATCAAGAAAAGATCCCTGACTCTTTGTCCCTTAATAATATCTGTAATATATGTAGTTTTTTGTGACACTTCTTGCTATTCCCAAGTTGCTTTGATACCTCGCCTTCAAGGCATTAGTTTTTTTAACTATAGCCGAAGACAAAATGTTAATTGCTTTAATAGATGTATTCATAGTCAAAGCAATAGAAGACTGTCCAACAAAAATATTATGAACATACTTTTGACAAATGATGACGGAATCGAAGCCGTCGGCTTAAGAGCCCTTTATCACAGCATGAAAAAAGCTGGGTTATCCGTACAAGTTGTAGCTCCTGTAACGGAGCAATCTGCTGTCGGACATGCTATTTCTTTATCTTCGCCACTTCGTGTTAAAGAATTTGAGGAAGACGGCTTTTCTGGACTCGGGGTTTATGGCACGCCTGTAGACTGCGTTAAACTGGCAATGACGACATTACTTGAAAATAAGCCGGACATTGTTGTCTCCGGTATTAACAACGGCGCAAATACTGGAGTTGATATACTTTACTCCGGTACGGTCTCAGCTGCAACTGAAGGTGCGCTCATGGGAATTCCGGGGTTGGCCGTTTCTTATGATGCTTTCAATCCTACGAATCTTACTGAACAGGCAGATTACTGCGTTAAAATGCTTAGTAAACTACCGTGGGACAGTATGGCTGAGAAAACTGTGCTCAACTTAAATTTCCCTGCACTCCCGATCGCGGACACGCAGGAAATAAAATTTTGTCGCCACACACGGGTGTCGTGGAAAGATTGGTATCATGTCCGTCAGGACCCTCGCGGGCGTCCATATTACTGGCTTGACGGTGTTATGCCAAAGGAAAATATCAGTCCCGGTACTGATAGAGATCTACTGACAAAGGGCCATATCACTATGACCCCGCTTCATTTTGATTTTACTAATCGTGAAGCAATTGCAACTCTCGAAAAATCCTTTGGTAAATAATCAACATGGATTTTAAACTGTTTATAGACATTTAGTTTATACCTAGTGTACATATTTAATATTTGGAACCAAAAAGCGGTAAATTCTCTACTCCGTAAGCGTCGTACTTTTTAAAATTACGGCATCTTTTGTTGAGCTCAGTCTTACCTTTTTTGCAAATACTTTTACGTCATTCATTCTAGCAAGGAGGAGTTTATGCCACTCGTTTCGCCTAAAGAAATGTTCGAAGGAGCATATGCCGGTGGTTACGCCATTGGAGCATTTAACGTAAACAACATGGAAATCATTCAGGGAATCATGGAAGCTGGTAGCGAAGAAAACGCTCCCCTAATCCTTCAGGTTTCCGCAGGTGCCCGCAAATATGCAGGTCAGGGATACATCATTAAATTGATGGAAGCTGCTCTTGCACAGACAGATCTACCTGTTGTTCTTCATCTTGATCACGGTCCTACCTTCGAAATGTGTAAAGAAGTCATCGACGGCGGATTTACATCTGTTATGATAGATGGTTCACATCTCCCTTTTGATGAAAATATTGCTCTTACTAAACAGGTTGTAACTTACGCGCATGATAAAGGCGTATGGGTTGAAGCTGAACTTGGCCGTCTAGCAGGCATTGAAGAAGATGTTTCTTCCGACGAACATATTTATACTGATCCTGATGAAGCAGTAGAATTTGTTGATCGCACAGGCTGTGATTCACTAGCTGTTGCAATCGGAACAAGCCACGGTGCATACAAATTTACCGGAGAAGCAAAGCTGGACTTTGACCGTCTGGACAAAATCTCCGCACTGATGCCAAAGCTTCCAATTGTACTTCACGGAGCATCAAGTGTTGTGCAGGAATATGTAAAAATGGCAAACGACTTCGGTGGCGACATTGGCGGAGCTAAGGGTGTACCTGAAGATCTGCTCCGTAAAGCCGCTTCAAAAGCTGTTTGTAAAATTAATATTGATACCGATATCCGTCTCGCAATGACAGCTGTAGTACGTAAGTACCTTGCTGAAAATCCAGCTGAATTTGACCCAAGAGGTTACCTCGGTGAAGCTCGCAAAGCTGTGAAAGAAATGGTTCGCCACAAAATCACAAACGTTTTGGGATGCTCTAATAAAGCTTAGACTATTATAACCGTTCTTCTTGAACGGCTAATTTTTTATAAGGAGTAAACTAATGGCAGTAAAAGTCGGTATTAATGGGTTTGGCAGAATCGGCCGCTATCTCACTAGACTAATTCACGATAGCAAAGATCTTGATCTTGTTGCTGTAAATGCGCGAGCATCTAACGAAGATCTTGCTCTGCTTCTAAAGCATGATTCCGTACAAGGAACATTTGCTGCAGATGTTGAGCCTAACGAGAAAGGTTTTACCGTTAACGGTAAGCAGATTATCGTTACTCGTTGTGCTCCAGGTGAATGGACTTGGGGCGAGCTAGGCTGTGACGTTGTTATTGAATCCACAGGTAGTTTCCGCGATCGTGAAAATTGCGAAAAAATGATCGCTTGCGGCGCAAAAAAAGTTGTTATCAGTGCTCCGGGAATTGATGCCGATGCCACCATAGTAATTGGTGTTAACGATGATGACCTTAAGCCTGAGCATAACATCGTATCTGCAGCATCCTGTACCACTAACTGCCTTGCTCCAGTCGCGAAAGTTATTAACGACACATTTGGTATTGAACGCGGTCTAATGACTACAGTTCATGCTTACACTATGAGCCAGAGAGTTCTTGACGGTTCCCATAAAGATATTCGTAGAGCTAGAGCTTGTGCTATCAATATGGTTCCAACAACAACAGGTGCAGCAAAAGCTGTAGCTTTAGTCATTCCAGAACTTAAAGGCAAACTTGATGGTATGTCCATTCGCGTTCCTATTCCGAACGTTTCACTTGTAGACCTTACCTGTGATCTTGCAAAAGAAACCACAGTAGAAGAAGTCAACGCAGTTCTTAAAAAAGCTGCAAATGACAGCTTAGGCTACACAGAAATGCCGCTTGTTTCCCAGGATTATCTTGGCGACACTCACGGCGGAGTTGTTGACGGGCCGCTTACAGCTGTTATGGAAGGAAAAATGCTCAAGCTCATCATTTGGTATGACAATGAAGCCAGTTTCACCAATCAGCTCGTTCGCTTGACCACAAAAGTAGCGAATATGATCTAGCTGTTAAAAGCTTATTCATAAATAATTTAAGCCCCTCGGTTCATATGAATCGAGGGGCTTTTTCTGTCCTACTAATCTTAACAAAAGAGAATGATCATTCTCTGAAATAGTAGCCGCTTATTATCTTAAAAGTTAGCGGCTTGAATGTGCATCCAATCTTTATTCTTTGATCGTCCCAGACTTGTCCACCCTTCTGCTTCCCAAAAACTCCACCACGCATCATACTCTGGTTTTGCGAAAGTGGCTTTATCACTTCCCCATCTGAATTTATTATTCTCGGGATCATAATCTACTGCAATTCCCCAGCTATGGGTCGATGTTCTTTTTCCCGCTCTCATTGGACGAACATTCAAGCATCCACCCCAAAGATTCAGACGCAGCTCCTCAATTCCTTCTTGTTTATAATGAGAAAAAGTTTGTGCAAGAACTCTTTTAAGACTGTCATGAACTTTTTCATGGCACAGATATGAGTTAACTATGGTACCTGTATCCCAAGCCAGTTTGTGTGGATATGGCAAATGCAATCTAACTTGGTTTTCACCTACTTGTCCGTAATAATTTAGTAATCCATTTGTGGATTGGTCGGGCCAGTCTGAATTGGAAAGTTCTTCATCTGCCCAATTGTCAGAAATTTGCGGATTTGCTTCAATTGCCGATAAAGTTGCCGGACCAGCAATTCCATCAACAACTAAATTTGAACCGTTTTTATTAAGTAACATTTGAATAAGCTTAATTTTATCTTTCTTCACAACTCCTCCTTAAATTGAATGAATAAGAATACATATGATTGATATCGGCGGGATTAAATCTATAAAGAAATGACGACACATTCTGTCAGAACATGTCGCTATTTAATAATTATTGGTAAATATATCCTTTTAATTAACAGGATTTTTTTTAATGAAGAGATCATAAAATTATACTTATTTGTTACAAGTAAATGGGTTCTAGATTTGTAGCGCAATTAATAGTATTAATCAGAATATGATTGTTAATAAATCGTTTAGACAAAATTTCTCTTCAAATAAAAAGTTCTTTTTTGATCTCTTTATCTTTATTTTATTGATACTTACCGTCAGTTTATTATTGTATGAAGGGTCAGAAAAATTAGGTTATAACTGGCAATGGTTCAGGGTTCCCTCTTTCATATTTACCTACGACAATGATATTTTTATTCCCGGCCCCCTGCTTCAGGGTCTGATGGTCACATTAAAAATTACGGGACTCGCTTTTGTTCTTACATTTGTCATAGGTCTCGGTGTGGCTATTTTGAGTCTTTCCCAGTCTTTTGTAGGGAATAGTCTTGCTCGCATATACCTTGAAATTATTCGTAATACTCCGCTGCTCATTCAATTATTTTTCATGTATTTCGTTGTTTCGCCCATATTTAATATCAGCGGATTCTGGGCGGCGGTCATTGCCTTATCTCTGTTTGAAGGCGCCTACGCTTCTGAGATTTTCAGATCAGGAATTACGTCAATAGATAAAGGTCAATGGGAAGCTGCATATAGCCTTGGAGGCAACACTAAATTTGCCTATATAAATGTGGTTTTACCGCAGGCAATACCGCGTATAGCTCCGCCACTTGCAGGGCAGGCAATTGCACTCGTAAAAGATTCCGCTCTCGTTAGTACTGTCGCAATTTACGATCTGACCATGCAGGGGCAATCAATTATTTCTGAAACTTTTTTGACATTTGAAGTTTGGTTTACTGTTGCGGCCGCGTACTTGGTTGTAACCCTTTTACTTTCATGGACACTGGATCGGCTCGCACGCAGTTTCAAGAGTGCATGGTAAGTTTAATTTTTAACATGGAGTAAAGTATTATGACTTTATGGAGAACCGTTAACGTCGGTCTCGCAGCTGTAATCATGATCATGGGGATCTCTACAGCCGTCTGGGCCGGTAACGTAAGACAAAGTTTGGCGCAGGAAAGTGCTATTGAAACTATTCAAAAAAAACAAACTCTACGTGTTGGATTTTCAACATTCAAGCCGTGGGCAATGAAAGATAAAAACGGCGAATTCATTGGTTTTGAAATAGATGTCGCTAAACGGCTTGCAAAAGATATGGGTGTAAAAGTAAGATTCATTCCTACGAAATGGGATGGCATCATCCCTGCTTTGTTAACAGGTAAATTCGATATAATTATCGGCGGAATGGGCATTACCCCTAAACGCAATCTCAAGGTCAACTTCTCTGACCCTTACGAATTTACCGGAATGTCCATTATCGCCAGCAAATCTGCTGCGAATGGAAAAACATCCCTCAAAGATTTCAACACAGGCACAACAAAAGTTTCTGTCCGTCTCGGCACAACCGCTGAGAAGGCTGCTAAAAACTTTTTACCAAACGCTAAAATCCTGAAATTCAGCGACGAAGCTGCGTCCATTCAGGAATTACTTAACGGTAAAGTTGATTGCTTGATTGCATCCAATCCGCTTCCGGCAAACCTTGCTCAGAAATACCCTGAGAAGTTATACTTACCCCTCAAAGACGATTTCACCAAAGAGCCTATCGGCTTTGCAGTAAGAAAAGGTGATCCTGACTTTCTTAACTACCTGAATAACTGGATTAAAGTCACCAATTCCGAAGGTTGGTTAGAGTCCCGCTTTAACTACTGGTTCAATACCAAAGAATGGGAATCACAGGTCGAGTAATTATTAAGAATGTATAATATGCAAAAAAGGGTAACATCCCTTGATATACTGTTACTTACAGTTATCATTGGGGTGTTATCCGCTCTTTCCTATTATTTCGCTACAAAGCTTAATTATCATTGGAATTGGTCAGTAATCCCTAATTATATTTATAGATATGATCAGGTTACGGGTCATATTAAAGCTGGACAGCTCACTCAAGGACTCTTGGTGACGCTGCGTCTTTCCGTGTGGTCAATTTTATTTGCGCTGATAATTGGTACCATAATGGGTATCTTCAGAATAAGTCCGCGCCCTCTTTTTCGTATGATATCCAGCACGTACGTGGGGCTTATTCGAAATATTCCCCCCCTTGTTCTTATCTTTATTTTCTATTTCTTTCTTGGTGACCAATTGATGAGCCTGACAGGCATTACTGACCTGTCCTATTCAATGGAAGATAAAGACTTTCCGCTTCTGACATTTTTCTTTGGCCCTATAGAACAGTTGCCCGCATTTCTATCAGGTGTGCTGACCATGTCGCTATTCGAAGGGGCATATATAACAGAGATTGTAAGAGCTGGAATAGAAGCCGTTCCGAAAGAGCAATGGGAAGCTTCAAAAGCCCTGGGGTTTAACCGGACGAAGCAACTGACTCACATAATTTTGCCACAGGCTTTTTCGCAGTCATTACCTACATTGGCGGGGCAATTCATTTCTACGATTAAAGACTCATCCATTGTTTCGGTAATTTCAATACAGGAACTTACATTTGCCGGGCAGGAACTTATGTCTGCGACTTATCGCACATTCGAAATTTGGTCTGTTGTGATTATTCTTTATTTCCTGCTAACATTTCCGTTTTCAATAGCTGTCAGGGCTTTGGAAAAGAGGATGAATCGTCATAAGCAGATGTAGTTTCTGAAATATACGTTTCAATCTTATCAGAAATACTCAAAAAAGCACTAACAACCGCTGGATCAAACTGGCTTCCTGAACAGTTTTCAATTTCTTTTACTACTCGATCATAAGGTATTGCGTCTCGATATGGCCGATCCTGCATCATTGCTGAAATAGTATCCGCCACAGCAATAATACGAGCGCCCAGGGGAATCTGTTCACCTTTCAACCCATCAGGATATCCTCGCCCATCGTACCTTTCGTGGTGATGTAAAATCATCCGGGCTATGCCATTGTCTCCTGAAAAGAATTCAACAGGCCCTACTATACCTGCTCCTGTAACTGGATGCTGCTTGATAACTTCATACTCAGCATCAGTTAAGCTTCCCTTCTTTTTTAGGATTGAGTCTGGAATACCTATTTTACCAATGTCATGTAGATGACCTGCAATATGCAGTGCCGTACAATCCTCTTGGCAAAGACCCATTTGCAGGCAAATTTCCTGCGTAATCACCGCCACATCTTCTGAATGAGAACTGGTACAACTATCCTTAGCATCAATTGCATTACCTAAAGATTCTGCAAATTGATGAATTGTTTGTTGAACAATATTTTGATGATCCTGATTTGGAATATTTTGCGCACCAACAATATCTATTATGTCTTTCATTTTCCTTAATCCTTGAATATATTTTATTGTTCAACATTTCTCACTGTGTCTATTGAATTTGAATGTCGTTGTCAATTGAAAGATTGAACATAAAAAAGCTGTTCATCTTACGCGACGAACAATCAATTTACATTATATTCTACCAATATTTCAATAGTTTTCAAAGTTGTAACATTCCCGACATCTAATCAAAACCTTTGATGCTCTAAGTTGCCCATAACTTAACCTGAGGAGGTTACATAGCATGTCGTTAAAGTTTAAATTAATATCATTTTGTTTAGTTCTGGGGTTGATTCCATTAGTTATAGTTAGCGTATTTAGCGTTGAATTGGCGTCCAAGGCTCTTTCCGAGCAGGCCTTTGGACAGCTTGAATCTGTACGTGATGCAAAGAAGAAAAATGTAGAGGACTTAATAACCAAATGGTTTCATGAAGTTGAACTATTTTCGAATGTTAAGGAAGTTTACAATACTGTTGGGATGATTGGTGAATATGCAATTGATAACGGTGTATCGGGGAAACGGCTTGATATTCACTCTGACGAATATACTGAAATACACCAGTACGCTAAGAAACCATTTGCGCCTTTCGTAAAAACACTTGGGTATGATGATGCCCTTCTAATTGATGATTATGGTCGCGTGCTTTTCACAGTAAATAAAGAGGCTGATGTCGGCATAGATTTAGTAAAAGGTCCTTACAAAGATTCCAATTTAGCAAAGGTGTGGCGAAAAGCGGTCAAAGGTGAAATTGCATTCGCAGATTTCGAATCATATGAGCCTCTTGGCGGGATTCCGGTGGCCTTTATAGCGGCTCCTGTTCGATCACATGCTGGAGATATTCAAGGTGTTGCAGTCCTTCGCATCCCATTGAAAGAGATCAATTCAATAATGACACTCCGCTCAGGAATGGGCGAAACCGGTGAATCCTATCTTGTTGGTGAAGACTTTCATATGCGCTCTGACTCTGAGCTAAATCCACTTTATAGAAAGGTCAGGAGTTCATTTGATAATCCAGAGCTTGGTAAAGTTGAGTCGACCGCTGTAAAGCAGGCGTTGTCTGGCATTAGCAATACTGCTCTAACGGTTGATTCCAAGGGCACTTCCTTTCTAACAGCTTACTCACCCCTCAAAATTGGAACGTCAACCTGGGCACTCATTTCTGAAATTCACGAAGACGAAGCATTTTCAGCTGTAACAAGACTTAGATTAATTACCTTAATAATTACGGTCTCAACGGCTATCCTTGTTGTAATTATTTCTCTCCTCTTTTTACGTTCAGAAATAATTAATCCGCTTAAACGAATCGAAGATTATGTGGGAGCAATCTCTACAGGTAATTTCAAAGCTGATATCGAAGGTGAATTCAAAGGTGAAATCAAAAATTTATCTGATGGTATTCAGATTATGGTATCAGAATTAAAGGATAAACTTGGATTTTCTCAAGGTATACTTGAAGGAATGACAGTCCCCTGCCTTGTGTCTAATACCGAGGCCCAAATTTCATACATAAATAATCCACTTTGTAGGTTATTAGAGAGCAGTGATTCTTGTGAAAGCTGGATTGGGAAGCCTGTGAAAGATTTGTTGCAGATACCTGAAGATGAACAAGGTATTATTGCTCATTGTTTAGCTGAAAAAGCCCCTGTTCTTAATCGCGAACGTAAGCTTCATACCAAAAAAGAGGGCTATCGAAATGTTAGAATTGATGCCGCACCGCTATATAATCTGGATAGTGACCTTATCGGTGGATTCGCACTAATCATTGATTTGAGTGATATCAGAGCGAAAGAAGATCAGATCACCGAGCAAAATAAGGTTATGGTGGAAATTACGGCTAATGCTGAATCCATTTCAAAGTACCTAACTAACGGTGCGGCAGAGATTGAATTACAGGTTGAAAATGTTTCGGCGAATACTGAGCGCCAATTTGATAAAATTGAGCAGTCTTCACAGGCTGTAACTGAAATGAACCTGACACTAGTTAGTTCCTCTAAAAACGCTGAGACAGCCGTTGAGCAGGCTAAAAACACACAGCGGCAGGCAGAAAGCGGTATGCATACCCTTACTGAAACCAGCATTGCCATAGGTCAGTTGAAATCCTTATCTGATATGGTAATGGAAAATATGCATGAGCTTGGTGAGCAAACACAATCAATCGGTGGAATAATTAATGTTATTAATGACATAGCTGATCAGACAAACCTACTGGCACTAAATGCGGCAATTGAAGCCGCCAGAGCTGGCGAAGCTGGGCGAGGATTTGCCGTAGTTGCAGATGAAGTCCGAAAATTAGCAGAAAAAACCATGCTTTCTACAAATGAAGTGGAAGGCGCAATCCGCAGAATTCGCGAATCAGCTAAGTCTAATATTGAGAAAACAGACATGACGGTGGAAGCTGTAGAACATGCAAGCGGGCTGGTGGCTAAATCGGTTGAGGCTCTCCAGTCAATTTCAGACATGTCAGTAGACACGGCCTCCGAAATTCAAAAGATTGCCAAAGCAACAGATGAGCAATCAAGGGCGCACGATCTGATCCATAAAAACGTCGAAGATATTAAATCCATTGCTGGTGAAACAAAAACCGATATGCGTCACTCATCTAAGTCTATATCTAGTCTGGCGAGAACAGCAGAAGAGTTGGAAAAATTGATCGAAAAGCTAAGTATGGCAGGAAATAACTAAAGCATGGCAGCTAAAATAATTAATAAAAATCTGGGCCTCTATTAAAATCCGTGGCCCAGATTTGACATTGCGCGTTCTAGTTTTAACGATTCAGCTTCAAGCACTTCCGGAGTAAGCTTATCACTAGTTACTCTAAATGGTTTATCTAGGAAAACCTTGCAGCGGCTAAAAGGCTTGGCCACCTCAAATCTATCCCATGATTTTTCAAAAACAGCAGGGTTATCAACATAACCTCTGATCGGGATGATAGCAGAGCCGGTGCGCTGTGCTATAGCTAAAATACCCTTCTTAACCTTATGACGAGGTCCTTTTGGACCATCAACAGTGATAACCCCGATGCGCTCTTCTTTTTTCATTAAGCGGGTCATGGAGAGCATTGCTTTTACTCCGCCACGTGTAGAGGAACCTCTGACAACCTTGTACCCTATGCGCTCCAAAGTCTTGGTGACAATTTGCCCGTCGCGGCTGTCGCTGGCCATCGTCACGTACGGGTAACCTTTAGTGAAGCCATATGCTGTCAGAGTGAAAATCTCATTGTGCCATAAGGCGAGCATCGCGGGTTCTTTGTTGTCCCTAAGCGTAGTTAGGTTCTCAAGACCTTCAACTTCAAAGCGGAGAGTTTTAATCAGACCTCTGTAGCAAAGTGCCATGGGCGCGGCGACTAAAACTGGTTTTACTTTTATCTTCATACCGATCACTCAAACTTACCTGAAAAGAATGTTATTAATTGTGAAACATAAGTCATAAAATATTAGACATAAATCACAAAACGTAAAAATGCGGTCCTTAAGCCGCCACATAATTGAGCTGATAAGAACCGCATAGAAATCGTAAAATCATTAGTTCACTCAACTGAGTGTGAATATAACTAAAAGTGTAGAAAAAATAAAGTGGCTTGAGAAT
The DNA here is from genome assembly GCA_030145055.1 of Desulfovibrio sp. Classification (GTDB taxonomy): domain Bacteria; phylum Desulfobacterota; class Desulfovibrionia; order Desulfovibrionales; family Desulfovibrionaceae; genus Maridesulfovibrio. The sequence goes on along the minus strand of JAQYWK010000002.1, from coordinate 229,189 downwards.
TTAAATAGGAACTTATTTATACCCTGAGCCAAGATTATTGAGAATTTCTTCTACTTTATCAGCTTCACTTCTTAAAAGTTCAGCAGTTAGTTTCTGATCAGTAACCTGAATAGGCTCGCCCATAAATACTTTACAGCGTCCAAAAGGTTTTGGTAATTCAAATTTATCCCATGATTTCTCAAAAACCTTGGGCTTTTCAAGGTAGCCTCTCATAGGAATAATAAGGGAATCGGTCCTTTGAGCAATGGCTAAAATCCCTTGCTTAAGCTTATGTCTAGGCCCTTTGGGCCCATCTACTGTTATTATTCCTATTCGCCCTTCTTTCTTCATTATACGAGTCATACTGAGCATCGCTTTCAAACCGCCGCGAGAGGAAGATCCTCTTGCAACTTTGTAGCCAATGCGAACCAGCATATCTGTTATAATTTGTCCGTCATTACTATCGCTGGCTATGGTGACATATGGCAATTTTTGTGCATATCCGTAAGAAGACAAAGCTAAAAGCTCATTATGCCAAACAGCTACAATAACGGTCTTATTGCTATCTAAAACTTTGGTTACATTTTCTAATCCATCAACTTCAAAACGAATCGTTTTTGCTAGCATTTTATAAAGAAACGCGAGCGGAGCTGCAACAAGTGCAGAATTAACTTTTATTTTCATATGGTCTTCTAACCGTCTTGGAACTGCATATTATATAGTTTGATGTATAAAGGGCATTTTTTTAGCAGTTCTTTATGACTGCCTTTTGCGACAATAACGCCCCTTTCCATAACAACTATAACATCAGCTGTAAGGATGGTAGAAAGCCTGTGAGCAATTACAATACTTGTTCTATCCTTCATCAAATTTTCAAGAGCCATCTGAACGACACGTTCGGACTCTGTATCAAGCGCGCTGGTTGCTTCATCAAGTATGAGAAGTGGCGGATTCTTAAGAAGCGCCCTTGCGATGGTAAGCCTTTGCTTTTGTCCACCTGACAACCGAACGCCGCGTTCACCGACAATCGTTTCATATCCCTCTGGAAGTTTCTCGATAAAATCGTGTGCAAAAGCTGTTTCGGAAGCCTTTTTGACTTCTTCAAATGGTGCATCCTGATGAACATAAGCTATATTTTCGCGAACACTGGCATTGAATAGAAAAGTCTCTTGAGAAACCATTCCCAGATTTAAGCGCAGTGATTTAAGTGTGTAGTCTTGAATGGGGTTGCCATTGATTTCTATTGATCCATGTTCTGGATCGTAAAAACGAGGGATAAGATTGACCAGAGTCGTCTTACCAGAGCCACTAGGCCCTACCACGGCGATTTTTTGCCCCGCTTTGACTCTCAGGTTGATATTATTAAGAATCGGACCATCAGAGGACGGATAGCTGAATGTGAGATCTTTAATTACGAGATCTTTAAATGGTTGAACCAGTTTTATTGAGCCGCCCTTTTCTTCGTTAATTGTCGGTGAATCCAATATTTCAAAAACCCTTTCGGCCCCTGCAAGCGCCCGCTGAATGGTCAGGTTCGAAGCGTTGATTTTCTTAATTGGTTCATAAAGCATGATAAGTGCCGTAATAAATGAGAAAAAAGTACCGGGTGTAGACTCGCCACTAATAACCTGCATACCGCCATACCAAAGAACAAGACCAATTCCGAAAGCCCCTACTATCTCCATTATGCGTGATGATAGCTCACTATGTAAAACCTGCTTAATAGCTATGTTAACGAGTCTGTGGTTTTCATTATCAAACTTTTTAGATTCCAGTTTTTCGTTTGCAAAGGCTTTAATAACCTTAACACCACTGAATACTTCTTGAAGCTGAGCATTGATGTCAGAAATTTTAACCTGATTTTTACGGCCCAGTTTCCGCAATTTTCTACCGAAGTAGAAAAACGGGAGAATGGCGAGAGGTAGTACGAGTACGGCCCAGAAAGCTAGATATGCATCTCTGTAAAAAACGAGACTAATCAAAGCTATAATGGTGATAACTTCACGAATCATCATTATAAATGACGGTAAGCTCTGCCTGATTTCCATAACATCATTAAGGATTCTGGACATGAGCATGCCTACCTGACTTTCTTCAAAGAAGTTCATCGGTAGACAGACTATCTTTTGAAACAAGTCATTTCTGAGCTGCTCTAGAACCATTAAACCTGCGGTATTCATGAGATAAGACTGGAAGAATCTAAAAAATCCCTTGATAAGCATAACCACAACAAAGGCTATGGGGATTATAAATAGTGCTTCGCGATCTTTACTAATGAAAATGTCATCCATAGCAGGCTGAATAAGATACGCAGTGCCTGCGGTCGCTGCTGCCACAAATGCCATAGATACAAATGCTATAAAAATTCTGAATTTGTATGGTGCAAAATAAGTCAAACACCTGCGAATCAGGTGTTTGTTATCTAAATAATTATGTTTATCGCCTTTGGGCAAAGTAATCTCCTTTAATGTGGCTAATAGCCGAATGCGATAACTTCCATACGTCTCATTTGGAATCATCGCAAGTGCCGATTAAGCTGAGATAGTTTTTCTCGATATGTAGCCCATTGGCTGATCGTATTAATCAATTTGACCGTCTACACTCCAGTATGATTGAACAATAGTTCATAAGGAGAATATATTATGTCTGTAAAAATAGAATGTCAGGGGCTGCCTTGTCCGCAGCCAGTCATACAATGCAAGAATTTAATTGAATCAAGCAACCTCGCCTCAATCGAAGTGGTTGTAGATAACGCACCTGCGAAAGAGAATGTATCGAGATTTATGACAACGAAAGGCTACGATGTTTCCGTAGAGGAAAAAGATTCATTAATTATTATTAAGGGTGTAAAATCTGTCGTTGGCAATAATTCTGAAACAGAAGTTTGTGAACCATGTGCTGTTATGAGCCGTGAAGAATTAGCTAAGATAGATAGTAAGACCTTGATTTTCTTGAATGGTGATTGCCTCGGAACCGGAGATGATGAACTCGGTACAAAGCTGATGTTCAACTTTGTTTCAACTCTGCCTGAACTTGGTGATTCTCTCTGGAGAATTATTTTGGTTAATGGTGCGGTTAAGCTTTCAACTGAGGGGCATTCATGTTTGGAAAAATTAAAAGAGATGGAAGCCGCTGGAGTTTCTATACTTGTTTGCGGAACATGTCTGGATCATTTTAATCTGCTTGATAAAAAAGGTGTTGGCGAAACCACAAACATGCTCGATGTGGTCACCAGTATGCAGCTTGCAACGAAAGTCATTAAAGCTTAAACAGAACTCTGAGCGTCACCCGTAATGTTTCGGGGAGTACCTCATAATATCAACGAGATTCTGTTTAAAGGACGACATGGCTGACAATATAAAAGATCCCAATACGGTTCGACTTAATAAATTTATAGCTTCTTCCGGTCTTTCATCAAGGCGCGGAGCTGATGAATTAGTTCAACAGGGTAAAGTAAAAATTAATGGCGAACGTGTAGATTCCCCCGGTATTCAGGTCGACCCTGAAAATGATAAGGTGGAAGTGCGCGGTAAGCTTATAGAAAATAAAACGAAAGACGAACATACTTATATTTTATTAAATAAGCCCATCGAAACAGTAACTACGGCAAAAGATCCTCAAAAGCGTAAAACTGTGATGGATCTTCTTACTAAGGAAATAGTTGCTAAACGAGTTTTCCCCGTTGGCAGACTCGATTTTTATTCTGAAGGTTTGCTCTTCCTTACAACTGATGGCGAGCTATGCAACCGCATGACTCACCCGCGCTGGCATCTGCCGAAAGTCTATGAAGTCATAGTTCGCGGCCCTATCAGTAAGGAAAACATCGCAATCATGGAAGCTGGAATGTTTTTATCTGAAGGAGACATACTCGCACCTGTGAAGGTGAAAGTTTTATCTGAAGGTAAAGACACCACCAAGGTTGAGATGATCCTAAGTCAGGGCGTGAATCGCCAAATTAGGCGCATGTTCAGAGACTTTGATACCACTATTCTCAAAATTAAAAGAGTCAGACAGGGCCAAGTTACAATTGATAATCTGCCCGCTGGTAAGTGGCGGGAACTGACCGCAGAAGAAGTAGCGTCGCTTAAGAAAGACGTTGGACTTTAAATAAAAAAGGGAGTGCAGATGTTAATCCGCACTCCCTTTTCCTTTGTCTTTTGAAAAATAATCTATCGTTGCAAACTACTGAATCTTAGTATTATCATCCACATCTGCTCCTGCGGGAGGCGTGAAATCAAAAAATGAATCTTCTACTTCGGGGTCGAGTTCAATATTTGAAAGAACTACTTCGTTACCGTTTCCGTAAAAATCAATGACTAATATTTTGGTCAGCATCTTATTTGCGTCTACCCATACGTACGCAAGTACAAGACCTGTTTCCGCCTCAATCGGGAGCAATTTAAGCTTAATAAGCCCATCTTCCATCCCCTTATTCTCAACAACAAAGTCTTCTTCCAGCTTAGCCTTGCCTGAAATAAACTTGATCATAGTCTTGGAATTAAAAATCTGCTTTGTACGATATTTCATGGCAACCTTATCATCAGGAAAATAATCCCAGACTATAGATTCCCCTACTATCAAAAGTTCAGGCTCAGGCTTAACAGACTCCCAGTGTAGAAGTGACGGTTGCTTAAAGGTAATTTTACCCGAGCGAACTTCACTCTCTTTGCTTGCGGCATTGGTCAAAGTCTGAACAAAATCAGACTTAAAAGATTTAATTGAATCATATTTCTTTTGAATATCAGAAGTCAGTCCATCTGCCATAGCGGCTGAACCGAGGGACAATAGTACAATCATTACTAGCAAACAGAACCTTAATTTCATATATTCCTCATAAATCAGTTTTTGCGTTTATCTACAGGTCGAGCATAACCTTATTAGGCTACATAAGAAAGTGCTAACGCCTAGTCACGAGTAACAAGGATAATACGAGGTTTGCTACCATCCTGCGGGCCTAGAATTCCATCTTGCTCCATCTGTTCAATGAAACGTGCCGCGCGGTTAAATCCAATGCGGAAACGTCTCTGTAATAGCGATATGGAAGCTTTGCCCTGATCAAGTACAAACTTTACTGCTTCCTGATAAACGGGATCATCGGATTCGCTAGGCATACTGCCTGGACCGGGCCCAGATGGAGTTTCTTTCCAATCGGCGAAATCCAGTTCGAAATCTTGTGGATATTTTTTCTTCCAGAAATCAACAACAAGCTTAATCTCGTCATCTTCGACAAGAGCCCCATGCAACCTGCGAAGCTGCGCCCCACTCGGTTTGAAAAGCATATCGCCTCGTCCAAGCAATTTTTCTGCACCACCCATATCTAGAATAGTTCTAGAATCGTGCTTCGAGGTTACCTGAAATGAAATTCGTGTAGGAAAGTTAGCTTTAATAAGTCCGGTAACAACATCAACTGACGGACGCTGAGTTGCGAGAATAATATGTATGCCTGATGCACGTGCAAGCTGAGCAAGTCTAACGATACTTATTTCAACGTCTTTACCCGCAGTCAGCATAAGGTCAGCAAGCTCATCAACAACTATAACAAGGAACGGCATATGTTCGAGATCCGCGAGATCTTCCGGTATATCTTCACCTAGTTTTATAAGTTTTTCATTATAACTGGCAATGTTTCGAACGCCAAGCTTAGCCATAGCCTGATAACGTTTGTCCATCTCAAAAACAGCCCATTCAAGGGCGCTCTTAGCGAGTGCCATATCCGTAACTACAGGATGCACCAAATGCGGTAGACTTGCGTAAACAGCCAGCTCAATTCGCTTCGGATCGATGAGTAGAAGCTTAACTTCGTCCGGCCCTGCGCGGTAAAGAAGACTCATGAGCAGTCCATTAAGACAAACACTTTTACCCGCTCCGGTCGCTCCAGCTACAAGTAAATGTGGCATCTTGATAAGGTCGGCAACTACTGGTTCGCCCTGAATGTCCTTACCTAGAGCCATTGTTAGCGGAGATTTTGCGTTCTTAAAGCAATCCGCTTCGAAAATTTCACGTAAATAAACGACCTGACGCTCTTCGTTAGGGATCTCAACACCAACGGAATCTTTACCGGGAATTGGAGCTTCTATTCTTACGGCAATAGCTTTAAGAGCCAGAGCGATATCATCTGTAAGGCTAGCAATTTTGCTTACTTTCACACCTGGCGCAGGCTTGAATTCAAACATTGTAACAACTGGCCCGGGAATAACATTCTGAATTTCACCGTCAATGTTGAAATCTTTCAAACAAACAGCAAGACTGTTAGTTTTACCCTCTAAAACCTTAGGATCAACCTTTACTCCGGTGACTTGCGGTTCCATCAACATATCAAGTGAAGGGAAGTCTGCTTTGGTATCGAATTTTTTCGCTTTCGGCTTAGCTTTCTTCTTCGTCGGTCCATCAGAAAAAGGCTTAAGAACTATTTCAGCAACACTCTCTTTAACTGTTCCCTGCTGTTTTTCTTTTTTATTTTCACTTTCGATATTTCTTAAAGTTTTACTTGAAGCAGCCTTTTCAGCTTTTTTTTCAGCTTTTTTGAGGTCTCGTTCAAGTTTTAAACGTTTAGCTCTACGCTCAAAACGTTCTTTATTCTTGAGTCCGAAGTCAATCAGGATAGTCCGTATTCTCTTGCCAATAGAGGCCCAGCTCAAATTAAGAGTCAGCTGAATACCCGCAAGAGTTGCGAACAACCAAAATAGGAAAGCACCGATAGGCTTAAGGTAATGAAAAGACCATTTAGATAAAATGCCGCCGATAAATCCGCCGCCGTGAACAACAAGGTTTTTCTGGTACTCAGTTAGCCAAGGGTGCGATGACCATGACAGGATACAGACATAGAGCAGGATAAATCCTGACCATCTCCACCAAGGCTGCTTTAAGGCTGTAATAAATGAGGTAAGCCCGAGATACAGGCAATAGAAAGGTATCAGCCACGCACCGATTCCAACCATATCGACCATCAGGCCAGCGGCATAAGATCCGGCGGGACCTATTAAATTTTTTATTTTCCAGCTCGAACTGACAGCCTGATTCAGGGTCGGATCGCCCGGATGGAAGGAGTACATGCTTATGAAAAGAAAGGTGGCTAAAAACATCCAGAATAAGCCGGAAATTTCTTTTGCGAAGTTTTCGCTAGGCAGTGTCTCATCCTCCATTTTGTCCCGCGGTGTTACGCTGGGGCCGTTTATTTAAATACTCCGGGCAATCTTAGATCACCCGGAGCAAACTTTACTTATAATAAAAGGCTTATTTTTCGCGGCCTAAGTATTCTTTGGAACGGGTATCTACTTTAACTTTATCATTTTCGTTAACGAAAAGAGGCACATTGATTACAAGACCTGTTTCAAGTGTAGCAGGCTTGGAAGCACCACTTACACGGTCACCCTGAACGCCGGGATCAGTCTGTGCAACAAGCAATACAACAGAAGCAGGAAGTTCCATTCCAATAACTTCTCCATTATAGAGAAGAGCTTTGTTGCTTTCGCCTTCTTTAATAAAGCCAGCAGTATCACCGATGACATCTCCAGAAACATTCATTTGCTCATATGATTCTAGATCCATGAGCACGTAGTCTTCACCATCTTTGTAAAGGAACTGCATCGCTTTAGTAGTCATATCAGGCTTATGGACTTTTTCACCGGAACGGAAAGTCTGATCAACTACGCGCCCTGTGAGCATGTTTTTAAGCTTGGTACGAACAAAAGCTCCGCCTTTACCTGGTTTAAAGTGCTGAAATTCAATGATATCGTAGGGTTTTCCATCAATTTCAATCTTAAGTCCATTTCTAAAATCTTTAGTAGATATCATTTTTCCTCCGCTGGAATATTAGGTGTACGACCTTTACGGCCTGTATAAAATAAAATGGTCAATTAACTATTTAAATTGATCATTCGAAATAACTATCGGCAAATCTTGCAACAAGCTGTTCAGAGATATTAATCAACATCAACATGAGAAAATAATGCCTGAACGGCAAAGGCATAACTCAGAATTCCGAATCCGGCAATTACTCCGATGCACTGTTTACCCATGAAACTACACTGCCTGATAGGATCTTCAGTTCGTGCCCATATATTACTGATGTGAACTTCCACGCACGGAACTTCAATCCATGCGAGTGAATCCGCTATGGCAAGGCTTGTATGTGTATAGGCACCGGCATTAAAAGCTATGCCGTCAACTTTATCGGTCCTAGCTTTTTCAAGCCTGTCAATTAATTCGCCTTCTGAGTTGGACTGGAAAAATTCAAGTTTGATTTTTTCAGATTTATCGCCCATTATTTTTTTCAAATGATCAGGAATATCTTCAATTTTATCAGAACCATATATTTCAGGCTGCCGTTTGCCTACATAGCCAAGATTTGGACCATTAAGTATTAAAAAGGTATACATATAAACTCCTTTATTCTTTTAGGTACTTGACCTAAGCCGATTCTTGAAAGATTATCTGACTTGACTCACTTAAACAAATGGGTGATCAGTCTTTCTTACTGCAAACTTAACATTGAAGGACAATTCCTAATGGATAATACTCTCGAATTAATTCAAACTGTATATGAGATCGATCAGCTTGAAGATATGCCCGCGCCTCAGATAATCCTCGCAGGCCGCTCAAATGTAGGCAAATCTTCCTTAATAAACTGCCTAGCTGAAAGAAAAAAGCTTGCTAAAATAAGCTCCACTCCAGGTAAAACAAGAAGCCTGAACTACTATGAAGTAAATCCGCATGGATATTATCTAGTAGACCTGCCCGGGTACGGATATGCTAAATGTTCAAAGACCGAGCGCGCCAAATGGGGCAAACTTATTGACCGCTATCTCGAAGGAAATGGCTACGTAGTTGCTGCCGCAGTTTTGCTCGACAGCCGCCTCACTCCTCAAAAAAATGATATTGATATGATCACATACTTTAAAGAGTGCCATATCCCTATCATCCCTATTTTGACTAAAGCCGATAAAACTAAGCAAAGGGAGCGCGCCATAGTTCAGAACAAATGGCAAGACATCCTTCATGTAAAACCTCTTTGCGTTTCCAGTAAAAGCGGAATGAACCGCACAAGACTCTGGAACATATTAGATATAACGGCAATGCCTGAACTTGGCATGAAACCTGTCATCACAGAACCTATTGAGAAAGATAGTAAATAGCCAAGTTCAACTATTTTAGTTCGCAAACTTCCAAAAAGACTGATTATTCGTCAATTTAGATGAAATAATCGGTCTTTTTTTTGGTGGTTACTGCAACTTTTTATTACGCCCAAAATATTTACCGGCGGATTCTGGAATCAACACCCATGCAAGCCGAAGCGCGGCAATCGTGCTGATCACAATATTGCCGATCCATGCCGCAATAATAGGCGGTAAAACCCCTGAATCACCAGCCGAAGCTCCAATCATAAAGAGTGCGTAATAGGTGAAAGTGAAAGCCAGCCCCAGCCCAATATTTAAATAAACATTCTCTGAAATAGTTATAAGCGCAAGCGAAACAAGAGCCATAGCTAAAAGTGAAAAGGCGTACGACCACTTTGAATGCCATGCTGTTTTCAGCCTATTAACATTTGAGCCTGACTTTTGCAGTTGATCTATCACATCATCCAATTGCCATAGAGGTAATTGGGCCGGATCTGCCCCAGGATCAACAGCTTTAAAGACTTTGAGGTTCAGCTTTATGGGCATCGTATAAATTGGATGCTTGCGGGATGAGAACCTGTCAGGACTAAGTTCCACCGCATTTTCAAGCTTCCAGCCATACTTTTCGCTAACTTCAGCACTTTCAGATGTTATGACTTTCATTATCTGGCTATTATCGTCACCGAATTCATAAACGGTAATGCCCTTAGCCTTGTTACCGAATGGCATAACTTCATCAGCTTCAACTATGTATTTACCCTCACGGAACCAGATATTGCGCAAAACTCGCTTGTCTAGCTGACTTTTTCGCACATCCTCTTTCCATATTCGAAAGGCTTCCTGCTCGCCATATACGCCAATAACCTGTGAGAACATGAGCTGTCCCAAGCTCCAAAATACCGCGTAGATAATAAAGAACCGCACGAACCACCCCAGAGAAAGGCCTCCGGTTCTAAGTGCGAGCATTTCCTTACTTTTAGCCATTACGCACAACTGTATGAGCATTGCCAGCAAAAACACTGCCGGTAAAATCTGTGAAAAAATCAACGGCATTTTCACCATAAAATAGCGAAGAATAATCCCGATACCGAGTCCGGCTTCAATGAAATCATCAAGTCTGTCGAACAGGTCCGAAAGTAGGTAAACACCCGTTCCAACACCCAGACAAACCATCATTAAAAACATATTTTGTTTTAAAACATATTCGGCCAAATGTCCGGGGAGCAGTTTACTAATCATGCTGCTTTCCTCCGGATTTTCTTAAACAATTTAATTCTGACTCTGAATGAATGCTCGAGTACTGCCATTCTTAATAAAAAGACAGATGCGACGGCAAAGAGAATATTCGGAGACCACAAACCGACCATTGGTGACAGTTTGCCGCTCTCCCCAAGAGTAATCCCGAGTGACAGCATTGTGTAATAAACCAGAAATAGCCCCATAGAAATTATGAGTCCATATTGCTGTTTAAGGCCACGGAATATACATGCAATAGGCATAGCAAACATACCCAGCACTAAACATGCTACTGGTAATGCTAACCTTTTCTGAATTTCAACTTCAACTTTTCTGAAAAACTTGGGTTCAATATCGCCCCCGCGATCTCCCCCCTTACTAATTCGGAGAAGTTTCTCCCACGACATTTCTTTAGGACGCGGGTCATCAACATCATAACCGGACAAAAGTGATCCCAGATTTATCCTGACATCATAATTTTTAAACTTAAGCACGCTCAATTGATCATTTTGTTGCTGGTAGATACGCCCGTTTTCAAGATGAACAAGCAACCTGCCGTGCTTAGGATCAGTCCTGATTTCACCAAATGGTGCAACAATAGTTGCAGTCATGGTTTCACGGGTGTTGTCACGCACAAAAACAGAACGCATGGTTCCGTCCTCATCGTCTACCTTATCAGCATAAAAGACTAAGCCGGGGAAATCTCTGTTAAAAACTCCCGGCTGAATGGCAAGCTGACTTTTAGTACGTGCGAATTCCACAAGAGCACTACGGAAGTTCTCAGTTCCCCACGAAAGACCATATAATGAAAAGAATACATCAGCTCCCGTGCAAAGCAGGCAGAAAATAATCGGAGCGGGAAGCAGCTTATACAAACTAATTCCGCCGGATTTTAGCGCTGTTATCTCATTATCAGAGTTCATCCGTAAAAAAGTGAGAAATATTGCCAACATCGTAGCAATAGGGGTAAGTACAAGCAGGAAAAAAGGACATAAGTATATGAACAACTTACCCATTTCTAAAGCGCCAAGGCTCTGTCCAACGAATAAATCTCTAAATTGCAGAAGTCTGCCAATTAAGATCAATCCCATGAAACCGGTCAGGCTCAGGCTGAAAATGGAAAGGAGTTCCTTAAATATTTGTCGGTGAAGAAGCTTCAAATTAATCACAATCAGGATTTTTGTCAGAGTTTTCCTTGTAAAAACGATTCAAAAATTCCATATCTTTCGGAGACAAATTAAAGCGCATTGCGGCATCTTCAATAAGTGCTAGATGAGATTTGCCAGTTTCGGACTGCTGCTCGGAAATCCATTTAATTGCTTTTCGGGTCAGTTCACACTGGGGAATGATAGTAGACATATATTTTATTCCTTTAATGACGATCTTTATTAAGCAATATTACTACACCAGCTTGCCCCCCCTTGCAACTTCAAGCAGGCTGGAATATTTAAGCATCTTGCTAAGGCGAATATGAACGGTTCCGGTTCATGTTTTTGTATGTCTCAAGATACGATATATTTCATTATATTAAGACTTTATCAAATATTTATTTTTGAATTTTACGAGGTTAAAAATGTTTTCACTATATACTGCGGCAATTCTTGGAGTTGTCGAAGGGCTTACGGAGTTTCTACCTGTTTCTAGCACAGGTCATCTAATAATCACAGGTCACTTGCTCGGCTTTACCGGTGAAAAGGCTGCTTCATTTGAAGTAGCTATCCAGCTTGGGGCAATTCTCGCGGTGGTTCTACTCTACTGGCCAAGGTTCTGGGGATTAATTGTTCCAGTTCCCGGACAACGGTTTTCTGGAGTCAGAGGGTTTTACTTACTATTTTTAACAAGTTTGCCTGCATCAATTCTAGGACTAATCGCCCACGATGCAATTAAGAAATACCTTTTTAACCCCTATACCGTCGCATGGGCTTTATTAGCCGGAGCGATAATGATTTTGATTGTTGAAAGAAAAGAAAAAAGACCGAGTTGTTTCACACTTGATGAAATTACTCCCAAACTTGCCTTTGGTATCGGATGTTTTCAGTGCCTTGCACTATGGCCGGGTTTTTCTAGATCTGCCGCTACTATTATGGGCGGCATGATTCTGGGAGCTAAGCGTCAAATTGCTGCAGAATATTCTTTTATTGCGGCCGTTCCTATCATGTTTGCTGCGACTGGCTACGATATGCTAAAAAGCTATAAACTTTTCACTATGGCCGATATGCCTTTTCTTGGTGTCGGGTTTGCGGTATCGTTCATTTCAGCGTGGATCGCTGTTAAAGGGTTCATTTATCTTCTAGGTAAATTAACTTTGCGCCCATTTGCTTATTATCGCTTAGCCTTGGCCCCTTTAGTCCTTTTTTTCTGGAGCTAAAGCAAGGGAGACAACAAGCCTGAATAGCTAAGCAAAACCGTTATTTTAATAAAAATTTGCAAAAATTGATTTTTTTGCTTGCCAAGAACAAGAGGACTGTATAGTACTCTTTCTCGTTGGTCGCGAAGGCCAAGACGTGGCGAGGTAGCTCAGTTGGTTAGAGCATGCGGCTCATATCCGCAGTGTCGGGGGTTCAATTCCCTTCCTCGCTACCACGATTATAATAAAGCCCTGCATTTGCAGGGCTTTTTTACGTTCTATGAGCGAACTGTTCTATTTATCAACTCTGCCAAATCATTGGCATCCAACGGTTTCGAAATGTAGTCATTCACCCCCGCACAAAGAAAAGTTTCTCTATCGCCTTTCATGGCAAAAGCAGTCATTGCGACGATCGGAATATGAATCTTGTCCTCTCCGGCCTTTCCCTTTCGAATAGCCTTGGTCGCTGCAACACCATCCATCACCGGCATCTGAATATCCATAAGTACAAGGTCGAACGAATCTGACTTTAGTAGCGCAAGAGCCTGCTCACCATTTTCTGAAGTCAACACAGTGTGTCCCATATTCTTAAGCATACCAACAGTCGCCATACTATTTACCTTATCGTCCTCTGCGAGAAGAATGTTGAAACCCTTATTGACGGAATTGACCACAAAATCTGGCCTATCATCAACTTTCACTTCAGCAGCTTCAACCGGGATGCTTAAATAGAAGGTTGTACCTTTGCCCAGATCACTTACAACCGACATGCCTCCTCCAAGGAGGGAAATGACACGCTTTGCGATGGAGAGACCAAGTCCAGCGCCCTGATAGTGTCTTGTAAAGCCTCCACTAACTTGAGTGAAGTGTTCAAAGATTGATTCCAGTTTATTCTCAGGTATACCAATTCCAGTGTCCGAGACCGTGAAAAGAATATGCTGCTGTTTTAAATTTGTTACAGGTAAAGCAATCGCTTCAATCTTGACTGAACCTCTTTCGGTAAATTTGATAGAGTTACCAACCAAATTGATTAGCACTTGTTGCAGTCGAGAGCTGTCTGTTTTAATTTGATCAGGAATTGACTGAGATATATTTAATTGCAGTTCAAGTCCCTTTGGCTCCGCCGTCAGTGAGAACATTTGTTCAAGGTCTACGAACATATCATGAAGGCTAAAAGGTTCTTTTTGTAGTTCAAGCTTGTTCGCCTCGATTCTGGATAGGTCAAGGATATCAGTAAGCAGCCGTGTTAAGCGCTTGCTTGCGTCAACACCATGATTTGCATATTCTATCTGCTCTTTGTTCAATTCAGTCATGAGAAGGAGCTGCAGCATCCCCATAACGCCATTAAGTGGAGTGCGAATTTCATGGCTCATGTTTGCAAGGAATTCTGACTTACCACGATTGGCTAGCTCAGCTTGCTCCTTGGCCGTAACCAACTGCTCTTCCGCTTTTTTACGATCCGTTATGTCATTAAAAATACAAGCGAACTGGTTCTGCGCTGGACTAAAGGCAGTTACGTTGAAATATTTACCAGCTAGGGATGAATAATTTTCAAAAAAAACAGGTTCACCTGTTAAAGCCACTTTTCCGTAAGTATCGACCCAATGGGGCTCAATGTCGGGGAATATCTCCAGTATGGTTTTTCCAATGACCTTACTAGAATACAGCCCTGTCATTTTTTCAAAAGCTGGATTTACCTGCAGAAAACGATAATCAACGGGCTTGCCTTCTGAATCACAAATGATTTCATGCAAGGAAAATCCATCCAACATCTTATGGAATAAAGTTTGGTATTCATTTTCAATACGGCGTTGTTCCGTAATATCACGACCGATTGACAGTAGAGTATTCATTTCACCATTAGAATCGCGCTCAGGAACGAGTCTCCAGTTAAAATATATGTTCCTGTTTTTACTTTCAAAAACGAATTGAGTTCCGAACGGGCTTTCAGTATCAAACGCTTCGTCTATCCATTTTTTCCATAAGGAACTATCTTCTTCCGGAAAGCCTAGTTCTGAATGTGTCTTGCCAATACAATCCTTAACAGGGAAATCAATTAAATCGCTCACATTATCAGATACGTAAACATGCCTGCCGTCACGATCAAATCGTATAACATAATCAGGAAGACTGTTAATAAGTGTTAGGTATAAATTTTTACTTTTCCGTAAAGCTTCTTCTGTACTTTTTTGAGAAGAAATATCAATTGCTGCCTGAAGAACAAGTGGTGTTCCATCAACGTCTTTAAAAGGTACATTATGGGCCAAAAATATAGACCCATTCGGATATTTTTTTTCCTGATATATGCTTTGGCCCGTATTTAAAATTTCCATTGTCGGACATGTATCACACTTTATTGATCGTCCATGTGAAGTTTCAAAACAAGGAACTTCGTCACAATCACCATGAAGATGCCTATAATACTCATTAGCAAAAACTATTTTATGATCTTTATTTTGAAGATAAATTGACATTGGTAGGTGATCTAATAACGAAAGTATCCACCTGCGACTGTTTATAACCAATTCTTCCGCCTCTTTGCGGTGTTCTATTTCCTGTCTGAGGCTCGCTGTTTGCTTTTTAACTTGTGTTCTTAGGAATGTGAGACCTCCCAAAGCCATAAGAAGTAAAACCGGGACAATGAATATTAGTACCTCTTCGATTATTTCAGCAATTGAATGAGATGTTTTCGGTAAGATAGGAGAAAACCATTTTATATATAGTTTATCATAAATCCCATTTGAGATTACAATGGACAGCCCTTCATTTAATTGAGCGAGAAGTTCTTTATCCCCTTCGTGGACGGCAAAACAAAAATTTTGTTCGAAACCACTTAATGGGGCAGCTTTTATTTTTAAGGATTCATCGGACTTAGAGCCTATGTCTTCAATGTTTTTTATTCCAAGTTTATTGAGTATTTGCCATCCTGCAACCCGCTGAACGAGAACAGCATCATAGTCACCTTTAGAAAGAAGAAGCATTGCTTCTTCGTATGAATCCGCTAAAATGAGTCCGTCAGTTAGGTTCTTTTTAATGGCATATTCGTGAGCAGTATCTCCGCGCATAACTAGAACCTTCTTACCCATCAAATCTGCTTCGCTTTGTATCGATGACTCTCCCTTGCGGACAAATATAGCACCATGCATTCTAAGGTAAGGAATTGTGAAATCATAAACTTTATCGCGTTCCTTAGAATAGGATACCAAGGGAAGGACATCCAGGTCGCCCTCTTTAAGTTGACGCTTAAGTTCTGCCCACGGCCCAACCTCGAATTTGACATTATAACCAATCTGTTTAGCAACGGCTTTCAGCAGTTCGACAGAAAATCCATCAGCACTGCCATCAGGCAAAACAATGGCAAATGGAGGGTAGTCATATTCACTGGCGGAGCTAAGTATTCGAATGGAGGGTGAGCTATCACTTTGAGCTAATAATAATGCAGGATTGAGGTATAAGCTGAAGATAATATAAAAAACAAAAAAACACTTCACCGACGGCATAAGAGTACCCCAACAGTTTATTCTATTTTATAGCAACCAGATCTCAATTGAAACATTAATGATTTAACTTGTACCATACATTTAGAAAAGCAAACAATCTAGGATGTCGTTTTAAATATTATTAATAATATTTTATAGATCAGATATAATGGGTAGAGTTCAATCAATCTCAACACTCTACCACCCTCTATGTAAGCACCAATGAGTGCTCATTAATTTCTTCTTTGACTTCGATACCCTGTAGCACTATTATGTTGTATATGAGCAATAAAATTTCAATCAAATCAAAAGGCGATATAGCCTTGATGCGTAAGGCAGGTATTTTACTTCAAAAAACCCATATGGTTGCTAAAGGCTTAATGAAGCCGGGAGTTACAACTGCGGAGATTAATGAAGCTGTTGAGTCATTTATAACCCAAAATGGAGCTATTGCATTATTTAAGGGAGTTCAGGGAGTTACTCCGTACCCTGCTGGATCTTGTATCTCCATAAATGATGAAGTTGTACATGGTATCCCCGGTTCACGAATTTTAGTTGATGGAGATCTTGTATCAATTGATATAGGGGTAAAGTTGAACGGCTGGTGTTCAGATTGCGCTTGTTCATATGGTATTGGTGATGTGTCTAAAGATGTACAACGCCTGTTAGATGTCACTGAAGGATGCTTACGCATCGCCATAGAGAAAATCAAGCCGGGTGTAAGCTGGAGATCTATTGCAACTCTAATGGCTGATTTTGCGCAAAAAGCAGGTTATTCCGTTGTTAAAGAACTTATCGGGCACGGTATTGGTCAGGAACTCTGGGAAAGTCCTGATGTACCCAATTATCCGACTCGTGCTATCCTAGATTTTAAATTGGCAGAAGGAATGGTTATTGCTGTCGAACCTATGATTAATATGGGAACGCACAAGGTTTACACTAAACCTGACCATTGGACCATTTGCACTAAAGATGGAAAGCATTCCGCACATTTTGAACATTCAATTGCAGTAACCGCAAATGGAGCAGAGGTTTTAACTAGTGATCAAAATGGTAAGGGATGGGCTTTAGGCTAATTTCGAATTATTCCCTATTCAGTTTCACTTTTTGTTTAATTTTTGATAAAGTGTCGGTCAAAGTAATTAAATTAATTTAAAGATAATAAGGTTGAGAATTGAAGCACAAAAGAAATATGATTCGCACAATAAGCGGGGCCATTATTAAACAATTGCACTACATGTTGTTTATTTTTTTTGTGTTATTCTCTACCTGTTCATATACAGATATTGCCTATGCAGATAAAAAACTTGAAAGCGTAACTCTTCAGCTCAAGTGGTTTCATCAATTTCAATTTGCAGGATACTATGCTGCTCTCGAAAAAGGGTTTTACGAAGACGAAGGGCTAGATGTTACTATCTTCGAACGTGACCTAAGATTTAATCCTGTTGATCAGGTTGTTAACGGTAGTGCTGATTTTGGAGTCACTAACTCTGAGCTTCTACTTCACTATTTAAAAGGTAAACCTGTCGTTCTATTAGCTTCAATCTTTCAACATTCACCGTTGGTTTTCTTATCTAAAACACTCCCACTAGTTCATAGTCCACATGGCTTCTTTGGAAAAAAAGTTCTTATGAATTCGGCATCGCAGGATATTGAATTAAGGTCTTTGTTACAACGAGAAGAAATTTCACTTCACGAACTTGATCTGATTGATAAGTTTGCGACTCCTGAGGATTATTTAAATCCTGATATTGATGTTATTGCTGCCTATTTGACCAATGAACCTTACTATCTTGATATTAATAACATTCCATATTCTACAATTTACCCTTCTACTTATGGAGTTGATTTCTATGGAGATAGTCTTTTTACATCTCTAAAGAAGACTAATAATAATCCTGATCAAGTAAGAAGATTTGTTAAAGCAAGCCTTAAAGGTTGGAAATACGCTTTAGAGCATCAATCTGAGTTAATTGAAATAATAACTAATAAATTCGGATCATTAAAATCAAAAGATCATTTGATATACGAAGCTGACAAAGTAAAAGATCTAATTTCTGCTGATCTTGTAAAAATTGGCCATACTAATCCTGGAAGATGGCAAACTATTGCCAAGAGCTTCGTAGAATTAGAAATGATCTCCGGTACTCAAGATATCAGTAAATTCTTTTTTGATCCGAATGTTGGTCGTTATGAAATAAAAAAAGAAACTATCATTTACGTTTCATTACTATTTTTAATTTTTGTTATTCTTTTATTTTTCATGCTAGCGCTTACTCGGAAATTAAAGATTGAGGTTAATTCCCGAAAAGATATTGAGGAAAGATTAAAGAAAAGTGAACGTTACTATCGGAGTTTGTTCCATAACACAGGCACCGCTACTGTTATTTTAGGTGATAATTTTTACATTAAGCATTGTAATAGCAACTTTGCGAACTTATGCGAACTTGAAATCGATGAGATTGAAAACAAAGCAAAATGGACTGACTTTGTCAGTCCTGATGAAGTTGTAAAAATGCAACAATTCCATATGTCGAGAGGCAATGATGAAGATCCATCTCCAAATGCGTATGAATTTAAATTTATTCGGGCAAGTGGAGAAATCAGGAATATTAATGTTTATGTCGAACGAATAAGTGGTTCTACGGATAGAGTAGCTTCTTTAATTGATTTGACTGAAAAAGTGAAAACACAAGAACTTTTAATTCAAACTGAAAAAATGATCTCAGTTGGAGGCCTTGCTGCAGGCATGGCGCATGAAATCAACAATCCTTTAGCGGGGATATTGCACGGAACCCAAAATATCATCAGAAGACTTTCGCCGGACTACAAAAACAATATAAAAGTAGCCTCGGATATCGGATGTAGTTTAGAGGACATAAATTCTTACCTTGAGCAAAGAGGTGTGCTAAGGATGATTAGAGGCATCCAGTCCTCTGGAACCCGAGCAGGCGAAATAGTAAAAAACATGCTCGAGTTCAGCAGGCGTAGCGATTCAGGAAGAACTTCATGTGATTTGAATAGTATATTCGAGGATATTATTGATATTGTCTCTTGTGATTATGATTTGATAAAAAAGTACGATTTTAAGCATACTCAAATAATTAAGGAATATGTAGAAGAATCACATCTTGTTAGTTGTTATAAAACAGAAATTGAACAAGTTTTACTCAACTTAATAAAAAATGCGGCCTTTGCCATGTCTGAAACATCTGACATAAGATCCCCTAAATTAACTTTGCGCACTATGATTGATAAAGACTTTATTGTTATTGAGGTTGAAGATAATGGACCGGGAATGTCGGAGGATATTCGCAAAAGGGTTTTCGAACCTTTTTTTACAACCAAACCACCCGGCTCCGGAACAGGGCTTGGTCTTTCAGTTTCTTATTTCATTATCACACAGAACCATAATGGATTATTTGAAGTTGAATCAGAAGCTGGAAAAGGGTCTAAATTTACAATAAAACTTCCTAAAATTTAATCATTACTTCTAAAATATGGATAATTACATGTTTCGTAAAGTCATCTCAATAGCCCTGTTGTTGCTTCTTTTCGCTGCCCCTGCCTGTGCGAAAAAACCGGCTGTATATCCAAATGCTCACTCGGAAAAAGTTGGTAAAACCCGCACGGATCAGGATATTGAAGCTTGCCTGCAATTGGCTGATGAAAACGTCGGAAAAGCTTCACGTGGTACAAGCAGTGCAAAATCTGGATTAAAAGGCGGCCTTATAGGTGGAGCAATTGGTCTGGGGATCGGGATAGTAACAGGTAGCCCTGGAACATCAGCTCTTGCTGGTGCTGCAGGGGGATCAGCTGGCGGAGCTGTCGGTGGAGCTGTTAAAGATAACACTGACGGCGTATACCGTAATTTTGTTGAAAAATGCTTGAGAGAAAAAGGGTATGAACCTATTGGCTGGAGATAGTACGATAAGGGTCCAAAGTTTAAACTAAACTGATATTGGAACTCCGTCCAAAAGACAGGTTGTCTGATCAAATATGAACCATTACAAGTTATTGGGGGAGCATTAATTTTTGGTGTTTTCTTTTTCTCCAATGTATGATTTCAAGCCTGCTTGTTTCCTATACTTATCCAACAGGCCTTCCTCCTTCATTTCCTTTAAAATTTTAGCTGCTCTTAGGGCAAATATTTTGTGTCTTTTATGAAGATACATATGCGCCGTGAACTTATCCATAATGCCGACGATACGTAAATCACTTCTTTTAAATTCATTACTGTCAAGAGCACTTAGAACATCCATTTCAGATCCAACATATATATCAGCCCAATTACGCATCACCTTATGAAAACCACTATAAATGTTTGATACTTTATCAAGATTTCCCGCCTTAACATACTTTGGAAGGTTGATCTCGCACCCCTTAATTCCTCTGCGGTATACAATTTTATAGCTGGTACTATTCAAGCTGTGCCAGCCATTCAATTTAATCTTAGGGTCGACTCCTACAGCCAAAAACCCTGACTCCCAGTGCGGTTCTTCAACTCTAACCAGATTTGGTTGAGAATCTCCATAGTGATAAATTCTCGAAAACTCGCCATCTAATTCTCTAGAGCCAGCCATTCTTTCTATTCGCTTGGCAGGATACACTTTATATTTTAATTTTACACTGAGGCGTCGAAAAACTTCAGTGTAAACAAGGTTCAAAAAAATTCCGTCAGGGCTAGTAGGTAGTTTGTGGGTTGCAATAGAAAATTCTCTGAGCTCAGAAAAAGATGGATTTATTCCAATTGTAAACAGAACAAAAAGGCATAGAACAACACACGTATATTTTTTTAACATTACACTTCTGCTTATTAAAAAATTAATTTTAACTGAATTCTTTAATACCATAACCATCATAAAAAAACATCATTTTTTGATAGATAAAGAGGCAAGCACAGATATTTTTTAAATAAAAAGAAATAAAAAGAAATCTCTATCAATACATCCCCAAAAGGCATGTTGTCATATCAAGTATGAACCACTACAAGTAATATCATTCAACGTCCTTATAGTCCGCAATATACTTATTGATTATTGCGTCATACTCTCCGTCTTCTTTCATTCTTATGAGTTCTTTATTTATCTTATCCGCTAAAGCAGGCGAAACTGACTTTCGTGAGAAAGCTAGGTAAGTGTCCGAGCGCGCATAAATTACTGGGGTTCCATTTTCAGGATTAGCAATTAGCTCCACTCCACTATCACTCTCTCTCTCGCTTAAAAGCTTCATGGCTGGGAAATAATCTCCGAAAAATAAATCAATCCGTCCCGCTTTCAGCTTTTTCATGTTCCACTCAATGTTAGGTACATCCTCAACTCGCTTAAACCCATTTGCATCGAGTTTATCCTGAATAAGTTTGCCGTAATAAAAACCTCTTCCAATTCCCACGATGTAATCTCGAGCATTTGAAAGATCGGGCTTAAGATACACACTCGTATTTGAACGACGAAAAGCTACTACTTTTTCAGTAGCCAACACATTACTTAGATAAAATAGGTACTTATTTCGTTCTGCAGTATACCCTGCGTTGAAAACAGCATCAGCGCTTCCTTTTTTTACCATCCTAAGCGCTCTTTTCCAAGGCACCACCATAATTTTACAATCATTGCCAGACCGTCGAACTGCGGCAGATATAACATCTACTAAAAAACCTTTCGGAACGTTATTTTCAAGGTAGGCCTGAGGAGGATTATCCAAAGTTGTAATAATCAACATTCTAGCCTCACTGACCAAAGGAACAGTGAAAATAAGATAAAAAATAATGACAACGATTCGAATCATAATCCCCTCGAGAAGATATTAATAATTTCAAGTCATTACGCAAAAACATAATACAAATAAAGTTTTTGAACTTTATTAAACATTAAATTAACATAGAAGATATGGTTAATATATTTATAGTCAACATTTTAAATCAACGGTTTTATTCCTGCCATATCTTATTAATCAAATTTAATTTTTATTATAGAACTTTTGGCCGTTAAGATTTTATGATCATTGCCGATAAAATATATGAACAGTAATTTTTAAAATTAAGCGAATAGTAAAAATGAGAATTCTTACAATTTTTATAATACTTATGACTATCCCCTTCTCCGCGTTTGCGTGGAATGGAAAAGTTGTGGCAGTGGACAGTGCAACCTCACTGGTAATTCTTAAGGATGGAACAGATCCTATTAAAGTCCACATTGCACAAATAAAACAATCATCACACATTGATGAGGCAAAAGCCCAGCTCGAGACAAGTAATATCGCTTTAATGAAGGATGTTGTTGTTAAGACTGTTAAAAACATTTCCAAGAATGAAATAGAAGCAAATGTAATTCTCGATGGTGTCAATTTGGATGAAAAGCTAGTTGAAGCGGGAATAGCTTATAAAATAGGAGAACCAGATACGCCTGCTCCTGTGGAGTCTCAGTCTTTAGATCAAAAGACAGCAGAAGTAGCAGACACCAATAAGCCTAACGCACAGGAAATAATTTCTGAACTATCCGTCCCTAAACCTGATTTAGTGGAAGAACGCGCTACCAAGCAAGCCTTTGCTGTGCCTCCTTCAAAACAAACATATAGAGCGCCTGCGGTTAGATATGTCCAAGTTCAACATCAGCCGCAGCAGCTTGGATTTTGGCCTAGCCGTCCGGCCCCTGCCGTCGTTACTCCATATTTAGCAGCCCCGGCCCTAGAAACTCAGTATGACGTCAGTTCCGCAACAACAGCGGCCCCTTTTGCTATTGCAGGGACAGGGGCAACCATGCAGCAAGCTGGAGATATTGCTAAAGAAGAGCAGGAACTAGCGGTGCGCGTAAGCAAGAGGTCGCCAGTTAAAAAAAATAAAGGATTTTTCACCGCAAAGAAAAAGTCCGAAACATTTGTTGGGGCTTCTTTTGGGACCCAGTACGCGACGAAGTCAGAGTCAGAAGTTCCCTATTCTTCCTTTGGTCCAGGTGGCGGACTTGGCGTACGCCACTTCTTTCCTTCTGGATTTGGCCTTGGCGGAGATCTGACCGTAAGTGGAACTTCTGGTACAACTGGTACAATTGCAGCGACATCTAATGCAACAAATGGAACTTCCTACGACCATAAATCTAAAAGTTTTATGACTTACAGTTTCACGGGATCATTGCTTTATAGATTTTATGCTGATTCAAGTTTTTCACCTTACATAGCGGCTCATGGCGGTTATACTTTTTTTGATTTCCCTGCGACAGAATTCGGACTTTCTGATGGCGCACCAGTTGCCGGCGGAGGCCTTGGATTCCTTTACGAATTTGATTCAGGCTTCACTATCGGATCAGACGTCAGATACCTTAAGACCTTCGGCACAAAGAAACATGATCCCGATGGGTTTATAAATACTACGGTAAACTTCGGCTATACATTCGACTGACAACAAAGTTGTATCGACTCATCCAATTTATCTCTACGCCAATTTAAAGACTAGCTAATTTCGCAATTAGCTAGTCTTCCCATTTTAATATTAGTTATCCTGATTCAAATGGTGTTGACTTGCTCTACCTGTCGCTGTATACGTTTTTTGAATACGTATCACTTGGCGGTTAATAATTTAATATAAATAATTACTAGGACGAGTTATCATTAATGCAAAAAAGATCAATCTGCTCACTTATTCCGCTAATATTGATCGTTATATCATTGTTAGTGCCCTCTTACGCTCACGCACACAAGGTGTCTGTCTTTGGCTATGTCGTAGGCAGCGAAGTTTACACCGAAAGCTATTTCAGAAAAGACAAGCGCGTTCATAATGGTAAAATAGAAGTTTACAATTTAAAAACAAATAAGCTGCTTTTAACAGGGAATACCAACGATGAAGGGATATTCAATTTCCCTATTCCCGACGCTATTAATAAAGATAAATCTGGGCTTAAAATCATACTTGTAGCTTCTGAGGGGCACAGGAATGAATGGGTATTAAACCCCGAAGATATATTTCCACAGACTGAACCTATGAGCGTGACGGAAACTGCTTCTGACAATTCTGATCAAGAAAATCTAAAAACTATATCTAAAACTACTGAATTGGCTTTTTCGAACACAAACATCTCTCATATAAGTGATCAGATTAAAGAATTGAATTTAAAAGTTGATACCTTGAAAAGGCTCATTCTTGATCAAAGACAGGATGGGCCTGCGGCAAAAGATATTTTTGCCGGTATCGGATATATTTTAGGTTTTTTTGGTATAGCGGCATTCCTTACTTCAAGGAAAAAATAGTTTAATTTACAACAGGATGGAAAATGAAAAAAACACTCATAATTACGGCATCGTTGTTTTCTCTACTTTTTTTAACTGCAACGGCTTATGCACACTTTGGAATGCTGATTCCAGAAACCTCTATTATCTCTCCCGCAAAAAAGACAATTAATTTTGAATTATCTTTTTCACATCCATTTGAACAAGTTGGAATGAACCTTGTAAAACCTAAAAAGTTTAGTGTTTATAAAGATGGTAAAGAAACGGATCTGCTAAGTTCTTTAAAAGAGTCTAAGCTTTTCGGCCATAAAGCTTTTACTTCGTCATTTAATTTTAAACGTCCAGGAATGTATACGTTCTATATGGAGCCAACACCCTACCCTGAACCTGCTGAAGATAACTACATAATTCATTATACTAAAACAATAGTGTCAGCTTTTGATGAAGGTGAAGACTGGAACAAGCCGTTAGGCGTAAAAACAGAAATTGTTCCACTCACCCGCCCATGGGGTAATTACTCGGGGAATGTATTTCAGGGTATAGTGCTACTTGACGGTAAACCTGTTCCATATTGCCGAGTTGAAGTAGAACGGTACGACAAGAATTCTAAACTCAAAGCTCCTCACGAATGTATGATTACGCAGGAAGTTTTATGTGATGCAAATGGAGTGTTCACTTTCACCTGTCCTAAGTCTGGATGGTGGGGATTTGCAGCTTTGAATGACGCAGATTACAAAATTAAAGGAAAAACTGTAGAATTAGGTGCAGTTTTGTGGACTGAAATGTTTGCATATTAAATAGTTTGTAAATTTTTCTAATTAAATCGTATTATTTCGTAAAGTAAGGGGCAGACTTTGAGTCTGCCCCTTTACTTTTTTTTAAACTTAGGTAACTCTTTACATACTTAATATCCCTAGGGATTAACAGACTACATTAGGTTGATAATAATTAATTACAAAAACTTCACTTCGGAGAATTAATGCGTAAACCGCATGTCTTAATTGTTGATGACAGCAAAACCATAAGATCTGTACTGGGATTACAACTCAGAAAAAGAAATATAGATGTAACTGAAGCGGTCGATGGCCTTCAGGGGCTTAATCTTATACGTGAAAGACCGTTTGATCTGGTTATTACTGATGTCATTATGCCTAAGATGGACGGCTACAAACTCTGTTCTGAAATAAAGAAAAACCCAAGTACACAAACCACTCCTGTTATAATTCTCTCCACTAACGAAAAGAATGAGCAAATAGAAAAAGGTTTTCAGGCTGGAGCTGCAGCATACATTACAAAAAACAATGCCAGCAAAGAACTTTTTCCATATGTTCAAGAAATACTGGATCGCTCAAAAATACTGCGCGACAAACTAATCCTTATAGTTGATGACTCAAAATACATTTTAAAGGTAGTATCATTCGGCTTGATTGAAGCTGGTTTTAAAGTAATTACTGCAAAAAATGGTTTTGAAGCCTATAAAATGGCTTCAGAACAAATTCCAGATCTTATTCTGTCTGACGTCAATATGCCCATAATGGATGGTGTTGAGCTTTGCGAAAAGGTCCAAAAAAACCCAGATCTTGCCCGCACACCATTCGTAATAATGAGTTCGGGAGGTGACCGCAGAACAATGCGTGAACTGCTTCATAAGGGGGCTTCCGCTTTTCTGGTCAAACCGTTCAATATAGATCAGCTTGTCATTACAGCCGAAAAACTATTAAGCGATCACTTTACAATGCTCTTACAGCAACGTGAACAGCTCAAGACTGAGCGTACACTTATTCTTGGTAGCATAACCAGCCTAATTCAAGCTCTTGAAGCCCGCGACCCGTATACGCGAGGCCATTCTGACACTGTTGCTGATATTTCAGTTAAAATTGCGCAACAAATGTCATTCAATTCACATGATCTAGAAAGAATAGCCTTTGCAGCACGACTGCATGATCTCGGAAAGATAGGAATAAGAGATGATGTTCTATTGAAGCCGGGAGCGCTAACCAACGAAGAATATGAATTAATTAAACAACATCCAATCTTAGGGGCTGAGATATTACGGCCGATTCCAAGTATGGAAGATATTATTCCAGCAGTATTTCATCACCATGAAAGGATGGATGGACAAGGGTATCCTAATGGACTTATGGGGAATGAAATTCCGCTTTGGGCGCGAATTATTGCTGTTGCGGATGTATATGATGCGCTCACAACTGATCGTCCATATCGAATGGCTATGAGTCATGATAAGGCGATGCTTATCATAACTCAAAACTCTGGCACTCAATTTTGCCCAGAATGCGTCAAAACATTTGAATTACTGGTAGCAAAAGATCCTCGTCATCCGAAAGAATTAAGCCTAGCTGAGTGCAGTTAAGCTTCTCCGAGAGTATCCAGTCCGGAAACTTCCCAAGCTTTTTCTTTATTAATCTCTTCCCCAGATTCGAGAATTAGAGCTTCAACATCCTGCTCTACGTCTCCGCTCTCTTCCACTCCCATCTGAAATATACGTTTTTGATTCATATCATATATGTAAGCATTGTCTTCGTAGAGATAAAATTTAAAAGGGCTTTCCATGAGTTTCTCCATTTTCAGATTGTTTTAATGCAATGGTATTAACACTTTGTTGCATGACAAGAAAGTGTTAATGATATAGATATAATAAACTCTTTTGTGGTTACAAGAGTTCGACTCAAATTATAAATTTGTGCCGTAATTAACCATACCAAGTGATATTATTTTTACGCAGCAACGAAAAACAGGAGCTTTTATGAGATTACACTTACCCTGGGTATTACTCTTAGCTTTTTTAATAGTACTGACCGCAACATGCGCATTTGCTGAAAAAGATACTTACAAATGCAAAGGTGGCGCTGTCTGCATCGAAGATAGAATAGATTTTGGCGCGGCCAACGTTGTCTGCTCGGATGTAAACGGAGACGTACTTGCAAACTGGATCTGCGAATATGAAGTAGAATACGTTTGCAGAAACACCTTAACCGGGCAGATTAAAAAAGGCGGATTTAACCCGATTTCAAGTTCGCTTTGTTCACACCTTTGCGGACCTTGCGAAGACGGTTGGGAATAACTTTTTTAGCTCATAAGATCCTTGCCATCGACTGAGCAATGATATAGTTCTACTGACTTCTTGCATAGATTTCGGTGATTTATTTTCACTGGGCTATTGCATCCTCTTCTTAATGACTTATAATATAAGCAAGAAGAGTTCTATGAAATGGGGGCGCACTGGTTTCGACGGGGATGAGAGAAGCTAAGGCTGCAGGTCGAGGCGCCGCTGGCCTCGTAAAAAGCGGCACAATCATAATTGCAAATGACAATTACGATTACGCACTAGCAGCTTAATTAAGCCGCTATGTCATTGCTTTGATGTCTGATATCTGCATTGACAACAAAAATTATCAGGCTGGCTAGTTTTCGGTTGCACGTCCCGAAAGCAGTGAGAACCTAGCACGCGCTGGCCCACATGTTGCCTGTTCAGGGGCGTCCATGAGGGTGAGAAACAATACCTGGACTATGCCTGTAGATGTCTTAGTGGAGCATTCCCGGACGGGGGTTCGATTCCCCCCGCCTCCACCATTTTTATAAGGCCCCATTTCAAAAGCCCCGTTTCCTTTAGGAAACGGGGCTTTGTTTTTTGTTGAAGTGTAGTTGGCGGTGTATTTAATTAATATATTTTAGTATTTTATGCGTTAAGAAAAACTGTTGTGTGCGAATTTAATCTTCAGTAAACTTAACAACTTCTTAATTTTAAGGTTATTATGTGGTGTGCATGATATACACAGGTAATTTAAGTTTTTTGATGATATTGGGGATCAGGGTAAAGAGGGGTTGACTCATTTGCCATCCAAGCTTACATACAATATCTGTTTTTTTATAAACAAATAACCATTTACGGAGAATATTATGACGTTTGATGTAACAATAAGCTTTGTTAGTAATTTAGACTATTCTAATACCAATAAAAATAGCATAATTGAAGCACTCCCCCCAAAAAATAAAGTAAACCAAGAATCTCTAAACGACATGAACAAGTTAGGATCGCATACATTCACGTTTCCAAAACAAGAAACAGCTGCAAATTTTGCTAACAAATTATTTGTGGGACACAGCGAAATACTCAATATCCAAACCAATTTTAAATTAGGTTAACGAACTTTGTATATACATCTACCCTGTAACAGGTTCATAAATCATAAAACTTAGGATTTAGAATTTTTAGTTTTTGGGTGGATGTTATGTGTGAATTTGATAGTTCTATTGAGCGAACTATCAAATTCACATGAATCAAAATTTAATTTTCAAAAAACTACTTTTAGCAAAATCCTTTTGAAGCTTCATTTTAAAGTCCTCAACGATCTCCCTACCTTTTTCCTCAGTAAAATATTTAGCTTCTTCTTCGGCAACTTGTTCCAAAGATGTATAATCATTATCTCGCCCACAGTTAGAGCACTTAATCAACTCCCCGTGCTTAGGCTGATAATCTGGATATGGAAGTTCAAATTGGTCAGACATACAAAAAAAACATCGCATCGAAATTCTTTTTTTAAAATCAGCCATATTTATTCACCATAATTAACTATTTAAGCTTCCGGTAATTCCGCCCACGGCTCCTCCAACAATTGCACTCGTCAATGGATGCTCAAGAAAACTCGTCAGTAACCCTTTAGCCTCATCCTTGTCAGCTTTGGGCGCAGATGAATTATCTATTTGATCAATTAATTGATAAAAAAGAGATTCAATATTCTGGCTATTTCCATTTCCAACCTGCGTAGGACCGTTGACGTTTAGAGTTCCGATATGCGTTTGGCGAGGATTAATATCCTCCCGCTCATGTCCAAGCAAACTAGAAATAGCTCTTCCTTGTCCCTTCCTCGTCAAAATTAAAGAGTTATATTTTGTTCCATCCATAACATTTTTATCAATTAAATTACGCGATAAGCATTTATTTAATATCCTATAAACCTTTTCACTCTCCCAATCAAACTTTGAACATAAAGAAACTAAATCTTCTCCACCTTGTTCAAAAAAGAATCTCAATACGGAAATAGGATGCCCACCTTCTTCAGCTTTATCATTCATAAAAACTAACAGTTTATCGATCATAATTTCAGTTTCTTTTATATCCATATAGCCCTCCATATTAAAACTTCCTTCCTCAAATATCACAACAATACATACATTGAAAAGGCTAAGTAATCGAAACTTTGGTCAACCAAACTGAACCACGTCAAAACAGAAAACGGCTTAATTAAATTCTTTCTACTCATAAAGATCATTAAAATCCTGACAGCATGTTAAAATAGTCTTATTCACTTATTATAATCTACATTTTCTCCTCGGTTTGCTTGCACCTTTTAAGAAACTTTATCGTTGCTCAGAGTTAGGATATCTTTTTCCTAATATTTTTATGCAAGCCTTAACTGGAGAGCCATACGTTGCGAGCAGGAAGCCCCGCCCTTATGGACATCAGAAAGCTTTGACGGAGAACCAGCAGAGCACATTCATGGGCTGGTTTATCAAGCTCTAGACCTTTCCTTCGGTCCAGAGGATTCCCCCTGTATTATCAAACTATCCGATGCAGCTAAACGAGATGTGAAGGATTGGTACGACAATCAAGTTCTGGTTCACTGGTATCAACCTCAACTTGAACAGTTCGAAGCACTCGCCCCCAAATTACGAGGTGCTTTCTTCAAGCTTTGCTTGATCATTCATATGCTGGATTGCTGGAGCATGGGCAAATCTGAACTGTGCCCAGTGCATCATGAAAGCGTCCAGCGAACAATTATCTTGATGGAATGGCTTCAGGAACAGCAAAGGCAAGTCTGGACCCTTCTTTCTGCCGGGAACAAATTTCAAGAAGCTTCAGCCATTGAGCGCAGAGTCGCAAAAGCCATCGTAAAACTTTCCACTAAGCTCAATCTGTCACTACTACCTACTTCAAAAATAGTTGAATTTCTCAATCGCGATCTTCCAGCATCTTTTCACATCACACCTGATGCTGTTGGCAAGACTTACAAAAAACTAGGTATCGAAACAGGACGCAACAGCAAGGAAAGAGGCGCAAAACTCACCCCGGAAATCATAGGTACTCTTTCAAAATATTTTTCTACTGAAAAGCCCGTCATAGGCGTCATAGGTGTCACTCAGCCATACAAAAGTGAAGAATTACAAGGTGATAAGTCGATGACACCTAAGGTGACACCTATTTTTAAGGCGTCATCAGATGTCACTGTTAAAAATGACCATAAAATCAGCAACCTACAGCAGGAATGACGGCTATGACACCTATGACACGTAATTTAGGAGTTAGCTCCAATCCTGTTCGAAATGGTTCCATATTTCTTTATGGAGTTAAACCTGAAACTCCTTCTCGCGCTGGTAAGATCGTCGGTGAATCGCGTGAAGTAATAATCTGTAGATGTCCAAGCCAGTTTACCCAATGTTGCACATTTGGAACTGGCGAGGGAGATTCTCTCCCTTCGATCCCACATAAGATTAAGAGCCGTGCAAGCACGTTGTCCTCTGCGAGGTTTTGACTCCAATGAAAATAAAAGAAGAAAAACGCACCGCCTTCGTGAACACAAGAGTCACTCCGGCAGAAAAGGTAGTACTCACCCTTCAGGCTAAAGCCGAAGATTTGAGCTTAGGAGATTTCGTTCGACAACAACTCGACCGTCCGAAAGTCAGAAAGACAAAAGCGGAGAGACAGAAAGTCATTCAACTAGCTCGCATTGGTAACAACCTTAACCAGATATCCCGCTGGGCAAATACCTATAAGAATAATGCTGAAGCTACACAGATTTTGATCGGACTCATTGAAATTAGGGAGCTGCTAAAATGCTTATGAAAGTATTCCGACATGGAGTCGGACGCGGTTCAAAAGTTATCGGCTACGTTACCGACAAGAACAAACGTGAAAAGAGTCCGCCTGAAGTTCTGCGCGGTGATCCAGATCTAGTTTGTGATCTAATCGACACCACTTCCCGTAAATGGCGTTACACCTCCGGCGTTCTGTCATGGGCTCCAGAAGACAAGGTTACGCCCGAAGACGAAAAACAGCTCATGGATAGTTTTGAATCTGTAGCTTTCGCAGGAATGGAACCGGACCAATATTCAATACTCTGGGTAAGACACAGCCACGCCGGACATCATGAATTGCATTTTGTGATCCCGCGCACCGAGTTGAGGACAGACAAAGCTTTCAATCCATGTCCGCCCGGTTGGGACAAGCAATACAATCCGTGGTGTGAACTTCACAACCGCCGTCACGAATGGGCGCGGCCCGATGAATTAAAACGTGCGCGTCTTGTTAGCCCGGGCAGCTCGATCCAGAGCTACAAAGCTGGCAATGCTTCAGAAGTACGAAAGACCGTAACTGAAGCACTGGTTCAGGGCGTTGAAGCTGGCCTTATTCATAATCGGCAGGACATTGTTAAAACACTTGAGGATTTTGGTTTCACCGTTCCCCGCAAGGGCAAGGATTATATAACCATTGAGCAGCCACTAGATGAAAGTATGTCAGTTGCTCAAAAGAAAAAAAACCGCCGTATCAGGCTAAAAGGAATGCTTTATGGAGAATCATGGACAGCCGAACAGTTCAAACAACGCGCTGAGCTTGGCCGAGAAAATGAAACAGCAGATGGACGACCAAGCGCAGATTTCCAAAGAGATAATTCAAAAAGGATTGAAAAGCTTCAGCAACGAGTTGCTGAAATCTGCAAAACGAGAGCTGAATACCATCGAAGCCGCTATGAAAAAGGACGTTTGCGAGGTCAGGAACATGCAACAAAGCTTGATCCGAGACATGCGCCAATCCTTAAAGTTGCCCGTGGTAATATCCATAGCTGTGGCAATAATGAGTTGCATAGTTCTGGTGGGCGGAACCTTGTTCTGGATAGACCTTCAGGGCAATACCCTTTCAGAACTCTACCAGAAGATAGAACGCCAGAAAGTAATAGAAAACAAACTCAAAAGCTGGGGAGTAACAACATATCAGGACAAACAACGGAGATTCATAATTCTTCCGTCAGGAACGAATATGGACCAGACATGGAAAGTCGGAAACCGTCCCGCCATTTTACTCAAGGATTAAGCCATGAGCGAATTAAAGAAGACCTTATCGGAAGTATTGAACCGGATAGAAAAAGAACAGAGTCGCCGTTTGGACGATCAAGATCAGCGGATAGCCAAGATGGAAAAGGAACTACAAGGTTGCCGGGGCTTGCAGAGCGAATTGGAGCGAGTTTTGAGCGAGTTGGAAAAATTAGCTGCGCTCTAGCTCAAAAAATATTGAAAATCAAAAATCATAAAAAGACTTTAGCTTCACGATTTAATAAATTATTAGGCAGATAAGGAGTATTAATCAACTAAATATTGTCTGTAGAATATAGTACAATGACATTAAATACAACTTTACTTGCAAACTCATACGATTATGCTAAAAACAGATTGTCGATATTTTGTCGCAAATAATTCATACCATAGGAGAAAGAAATGTCTTGGGAAACTAAAAACACATATTCTAAATCGAATGATGTTGAAAAATGTACCAATTGTGGAGCCACATATGAAGTCGATGTTCCTGCCCAGGGCGGCCACATGGAATCCGAAGAATATTTTTGTCCTGAATGCTCGAAAGGATATTCAACAAGAGCTTCTATGTCACCTAGAGTAACTCTTATAACTGGTAGAACTGATGGTAAAACTGATCGCTACGATAACACTGAATGGCTAAAAAATCGTGGATATAATCAATAAAACCATCGTATTATAATTAAAGATAAATATTGTTGAGTATAAACTAACTAGTTATTCAACACTCTATCCAAAATACTTAGTCCTAAACAATTTTACATAATAATCACTCCGGTCAGACTTCTCTGACCGGAAAAATCTTTATTTAGCTTTGTACTCCCTTCGTGTATTAAAGAGTAAAACCCTGCAAAGACCAAAAGTACATAGATGAGTGTACTAACCAAACACAGCCTAACATTTATGAATAACTAGTTGTATAGTTTGGAATAGATGTTTTTAATAATTTGACACAGTTAAGAGCTTCTTCATACTTTATCTCTAAAAAATCTAAACTTTTAAAACAGTTATCAAGATTATCAACTATTTCATGTTGTTCATTTAAAGAAGGAATTGGAAATGAATATTGCCTCAATTCTGGAACTCTAACACTTTCTACTGTAACACCAGATTTAACCGCATTTTTCAATAAATTATCTTCATGTCCAAGTAACATATATCGGACATATTCTGGAATAACTAAAGAATTAGGTAAAAATGCTTTTAAATCCTGGTTAATAGTCGTCTCAACACGATTGATACAAACAGGTAAGCTATGGCGTAATATTCCACTACGTACAACTATTAAAACAGAGTTGGCAGGGATTAGATGCATTTTATATTTATTTAAACCAAGAGGTGTAATGCAGAGAGAAGAACCAAATAATTCAGACTGTTTCATATCTTTGGGCGTTATCCATGGAATGTCTCCTCCCCAAAATTCTTCAACATTACGCCTTGGCGTACGGCCACCAATAAATTTTCCAAGATCTTGGAGTTGCGTATGTTTCCACTCAACCTTACCTCTTTGAATTGAATTTATAATTTCTGAAACATCTGATAAAGATCTTTTAATTTCATCACTGATAACAACTAACTGCTCTAACCTGTCCATTGGACTAACTTGTTTTATCAACCTATTACTAGACGGGTTTACACCTGCTAATTCAAAGGATTCTTTTAATTTATTTACGGGTACAGTCCATGAACAAACTGAGTCTACTTTTGCATTGAAAAACTTTAAAAATTCGCTAAAATGTCTATCTGCTAATCTATTGTTTTTGCTTATTTTCTTTGATGGGGCACACTCGTAAAACCATGTTTTTTTAGTTGTACTATTAGAATCAAAAAACAAAACAATACATCTTACAGCTGAATATGGGAGAAAAGATCCAGATGGCAATCGAAGTATTGTATGTAAATTAAATTCATCTAGTAACTTCAATCTTATATCATTATATCCAAATTCTTTTTTATATAGAAACCTTTCAGGAACAACAACAGCAGCTCTTCCTCCTTCATTCAAAGACATCATTACTAGTTGTAAAAAAAGAATTTCACTAGCGTTTGATTTCACGGGAAACTCGAATAATAAGTTATCAGAATCAGTATTTCCAAAGGGAGGGTTCGTTATGACAATATCATGCTTAATAACATTACCCGACTCAAAGAGTCTCTGGTTTAAAGAATTCTTGAGCAAGAATTTGGGGTTAAAAATGCCGTGGCCCAGCAAATTAACAAATCCAAGCAAATAACCATGAGAAGTTATCTCATTACCGCAAAACAAATCTTTTTGCTTTTTATCACCGCATCCGCCATTCAATTTAGATGAATTACGGTACGCATGTTTATATACTTCAACTAAAAATCCACCAGTGCCGGCAGCAGGGTCATAAATAGACTCAAAAGGTTTTGGGGCAAGAGCATCAACAATTGCTCGCACTAAAGGACGTGGGGTTTGAAATTCCCCAGCATGCCCTCCCGCATTAATAAGCTCACATAGCAACTCATCATATCCAAGTGAAAAATCATCAAAATCTTCTTTTTTTTCAAAAGAGAATGAGTCAACGAGATATAAGACTTCTCTTAATATTCTTTCTGATCTAATCTTATTTCTTAACCCACTAAAACAATAGCCAACTAGTTCGCCAATTCCATAGCAATACACTTGGCTACTAGATAATGAGTAAAGATATGGGAATAAATCTTTCTCAACAAAAGTGCTAAATTTATTCCCTACGGCTTTATCTTGATAATCAAAGTTGTTTTTAGACGAAACCCATGTACTCCATCTAAAGTCATGGTCAAAGCAAAAATCAAATGGATTGTTGCAGTCGTGCAAATAAGACGAATCTAATATTTTCAAAAGAAAAATCCATGACAATTGTTCAGTGCAGTCCATAACACCAAAAACACCTGAATCACTTCTCAATAGATCCATTGCGCGCCTAATTTTGTCGGCAACTAGTATCATTAAATTGTTCTCGCTATATAATTATACATATTAACAATATCTTCACTAATTTCCTCAGGGGGAATCAAATTTATGTACTCTTGTAGCAGTTGAGGGCAAAATCCATATTCATTTCTATTTACAAACTGATTAATAATAAATTTAGCATCTAAATCTTGCACAGCTACATTATCGCCCGGATCATTCTTTTTTAAGTGATTAACTATACCATGTTTATCGTTATTGAAAAGATCCAAGGCTCCAAGATGCTTTAGCGAAGTGTATGACAATAAGTAATTTTTAATTTCCCGACGCTTCCATGCCAACAAATGTACAACTGGAACCTTTGTATTCTTTGGAGTCGGAATGCCTTTGAGAAAAGAACCGTGGACCTTTACTCCAGACTTAACATCAAAATTAGGGTGGGCTTTATCTTTATCGCAAATTAAAAAAATATTCGATGTATGAATATCTTTTGTTTTGAAAAACTCTTCAACCCACTGGATTTTAGCATGAGCAAATTTTTCGCTAATGCTCCCATATCCTGACGTTTTTTTATGAGCATGCACATTAGATAAATACTTTGTATCTAGCCCCTTACGTGTTGCCAAACGTAAAAAAATATCCCAATCATTACAGTCATCAATTAAAACAATATGCTTCACTCGAGCACAAACTTCATATTCCATAAAAGAAGCATTGGACAAAACTTCAAGTCTGCCAAGAACCTGTTTTAACTTATGTTCATCAGTTATTCTACCCTCATTAACAACTTTGATATCATCAAATTCATTAGCTGTAATTGTATCCAACAAATGCGTTGTTGTAATAACGCTCCCTTTTATTGACTTAAACACATTCCACAATTTCGACAAATTTTTGTAATGCAGGTGAGAATCTACCTCATCTAAAAGAAATAACGTTTTAGGAGAATCAAAGAGATCAATCAGTGCATATACAAACAACTGCTGATATTCTCCATCGCTTAAATTTTCGAGTTCTAGACCGTCCTTCAGTTTTAACTGCATCTTCTGTCTATTAATGAAATAGTCAGCATCTGATGCTTGTGTAAAAAAACGGACCACAGGATTATCGTCACCCTCAAAATCATTAATTCCATTTGGTGATAATCCTGGACGTTCGCCTAAATATGATGCGCGCATAAGACTTGTCGGTGTTAACTCGACACTTAACGGACTCATAGACGTATCAAAATCATATGTTTCATCAATGTACGTCTCGATAAAATTCACTAAAGTACGAAAAAAAGGAGTAGTCCGCAAAACACTTTTTCCACTACTCTCCTCTTCTACAAGAGCTTTTTGGACTCGTTTAACATAGTGATTAGGAACAGAAAATCGCAAAGAAAGGTGCGACGAAACATCCTGCGACTCATCATTCTCATCAACATAATCCTTTTGGCGTAAAAAAGCCCTCACATAACCATCAGGCTTCAAACTTGTTGACAAAAAAATCAACAATTTGGAAAGAAGTTTATCATAATAAAAGCAATTTAAATCGATAGGCTTTTCTAGCTCACGCTCTTTGTTCAAATATTTTGTGAATGCTTCAGAAAATCGTTCATTATGACCGGATGAAAAACATACGACTCTATGGTCGTTGAAGTTACGTCGGCCCATTCTGTCGTCAAAAACGCTCTCTAAAAGAAGGGATTTACCAGAACCATTCTCACCCATAAGAATTGCAATTTTTTCAAATCGTAAAACTTGAGACTCAGAACATAAGGGAGTAGCTGAAAGTGAAAATTCCATATAAGTTTACACCTTAATTGATCATATACACGAATAATTTAATACACCGTTTAATCACGGATATTGTGTTAACGGTTATAGAGAGCAACTCCTTAAAATAATAAAATAAGCATTATAGAAACACCATTGTCAAGAGACAACACTCATCCCTTAATAATTTTATGATTAACTAATGCAGCGCAACTAGATCGGATAAGTGTTTTTTTTAGGCATAAATTCATTCCAAAAGCTCCTGCTTCCAACCGGAAACATACATTTTTTAAATTTTGCAAATATAACTCACCATTGTAAGGATAATCTGAATTAGTTACCTACTGACGACAATGTACACATTGCATATATTATAAAAGGAACTAATCATGACCACAGTAACCGCGCGCGTTTCAGATGAAGCCGTAACTAAATTAGCCCCCTCGCAAAGGCAACAAACCATAGCAAGTCTTTTATTGTGACTTGTGCGATTGAAATTTCATTGGACATGAACCACGGGAAATATCCCAGACAATTGATAGTCTGGAACAAGTGAACAAAGGTGAATTCTCTACGGACACCGAAGTTCAAGAAGCCTTCAGCAGATGGAACATGAACGTTAATATGGGCTAAGATTTACTGAAATAAATTCAAACTATTTCCTCCAAGACCCCACCTTTTATTTCAATTTGATATCCTAGCAAAAAAAGCTACAATCAAGCATCGTTAACGCTTAAACTTACGGCACAAAAAATATGACTCCTAATCAACACAACATACATAGTTCCAGATTCTGTTGAACATACCGCCAGCCTTGCGGAAAACGACAAGTTGCAACAGATAATTGATGGAACACGCCCTCTAGAAGGTGATTTGTGGGATGTAATCCAGTTTAAGCTGAAAGTGGACTGGACATATAATACAAACGCCATTGAAGGCAGTACGCTCACCCCTAGTGAAACACTTTTCTTCCTTCGTGAGGGATTAACTGTAAAAGGTAAGCCACTCAAAGACTTTCTTGATGCGCGTAACCACTCCGAAGCAATTGATGTACTTAAAGATACCATCAAAGATGAAAGGCCGCTTACGGTTGGACTGATGAAAGAAATTAATGCCCTGATTTTAAATGGAGTAAACTACACGGCTGCTCAAACTCCAGACGGTAAACAGATCAAAAACGAAGCTCGTGCCGGGCAATATAAAATTCATCCGAACCATGTTTTAACTCCAAATAGTGAGATCCATACCTATGTTGAACCGGAACAAGTTTCCTCAGAAATGGATTTCCTCTTTGACTGGATCACTGAGCAGGACAAAAAGCAGGCACACCCGCTAATTACGGTTTCAGTCGCTCATTATAATTTCGTACGCATCCACCCTTTTGATGATGGCAACGGACGCGGTGCAAGGCTTCTGATGAACCTAATCCTCATGAAAAAGGGGGATCTTCCTGCTGTTATCAATAATGAAAACCGACAGGAATACATCGACGGCTTACAAGAAGCCGACAAAGGCGAGCTAGGGCTGTTTTGTATTTTAGTTTCTCAGTCTTTGCAGGATACACAAGAATCAATTGTTAAGATTCTAAAAGAAAACGCCAAATAAATTAGCACAGCCGCTAACCATCAGATATAAAATATGCCCAAATCACTACAAATTAGAAATAGCACCGCAGAATTCCTGATCTTCACCACACAGGCTGGAGAAGGCAGCATTGAAGTACGCTTTGAAGAGGAGTCTATCTGGCTCAGTCAAAAGCTTATGGCAGAGCTGTTTGATGTTACTGTTCCAACAATTAGCGAACATTTGAAAAACATTTTCGCGAGCAATGAACTTGAGCTAGATTCAACTATTAGGAAATTCCGAACAGTTCAGAATGAAGGGTCTCGGCAAGTTACTCGTAACGTAGATTTCTATAACCTCGATGCCATTATATCCGTCGGCTATAGGGTTAATTCAGTACGCGCCACCCAGTTTAGACAATGGGCTACGCAGGTTTTGCGTGAGTTTGCTATCAAAGGCTATGTGCTGGATAACAAACGGCTGGAGAATGGCAGCTACTTGGGTGAAGACTATTTTGACCGTTTGCTTGAAGAGATTCGAGATATATGGCTTAGTGAACGCAGATTTTACCAGAAGATTACCGACATTTATACAACCAGCGTTGATTACAATAAGGACTCCCCTACCACTAAGGTGTTTTTCGCCAAAGTTCAGAACAAGCTCCATTTTGCTATTCACGGCCATACCGCAGCTGAATTGGTAATGGACCGAGCCGATAGCGACAAAGAGCATATGGGGCTGACCTCATGGGCCAAGAGTCCAGACGGGAAAATCTTTAAGAGTGATGTTGCGGTCGCCAAGAATTACCTGAACAAAGAAGAAATGGACGGCGTTACCCGTATCATAAATCTATATTTGGAACTTGCTGAATCCAGAGCCAAGCGCAATATCCCCATGACAATGGAAGACTGGGCCAAACGCTTAGACCTATTCCTAGATTTCGAAGAGCGAGATATCTTGCAAGGTAGTGGTAAAGTAACTGCGCTAGATGCCAAGATTCACGCTGAATCAGAATTTGAGAAATATAGCATTATTCAGGATAGGGTTTTTGTATCTGATTTTGATCGGTTGGTGGGTGATGTTGATAAAGATAAACGATAGCTCGTACTACGCCCTCCGCTAGCATTCTGCTCAAGAATTCCGCGCTCTTTTAAGTCTTTGATATCGCGAAGGGCTGTATCTGTAGAACATTTGGCCAGCTTGGCATATTTGGATGTATTCATGTAGCCCTTGAACTCTTCATCTAGCATTCTGTTCAGTATATAATGCTGTCGTTCATTCATCGGCGGTTGCTGCGAGATTGTTTCCCACAGACTAGCTTTATCAAGCACATGGCTTAGAGTTGATTCAGCTGTTGCGAGTGCCTGCTGTAAACACTCTAGGAACCATTCCAGCCAATATGTAATTTCAGGCGTGCCGCGTTGCTGCCTTTCCAAGTGAGAATAGTAATCCTTGCGTTTCAATTCAATCTGCGTGGACATACTATAGAATCGCTCCGGCGATCCCTCTGCACGAGCCAGAACCATATCAGCAAGAGTTCGCGCAATACGTCCGTTGCCGTCTTCAAATGGATGAATTGTCACGAACCACAAATGAGCAATTCCAGCACGTAGAACCGGATCAGTATCATCCTCGCGCTCGAACCATTCTAAAAAATTTGTCATTTCTTGATCAAGACGCGGGGCTTCAGGTGCTTCAAAGTGAACTTTCTCACGCCCAAGTGGACCTGAAATGACTTGCATGGCTCCAACCTCGGCAGGTCTCCAGTCTCCAACGGTAATCCGTTTCATACCACTGCGTCCGGTCGGGAAAAGTGCTGCGTGCCAGTCGCACAAACGCTCTTTTGTAAGAGGTTCTGAATATCTCTGTGTTGCATCAAGCATCATTTCAACAATACCGTTCACATCACGACCAACTGGTTTCAGTCCGGCTATTTCAATCCCGAGGCGTTGAGCAATGGAAGACCTTACTTCCTCAGGATTAAGAAGTTCTCCTTCAATTGCCGACGAATGTACAATATCATTCGTTAATATTTTCAGACCAGCTTCATTCTTCAGCTCAAAACCTAGACTTTCCATTTTACCAAGTAGAACGCCCTGCTTATGGCGAACGTCTGCCAGCTTGGATATTAGCCTTTCGGCCGTCCAAGAAAAATTGGGCCAGTCTTGATGTTCGTGTATCCACATTGCTTTTACCTAGTTTTGCGGTGAATGCGCGGGGTATTCGACGCACTGTATGCGGTGAATATAGATTTTATTTGTTGCAATGGCAATGCTTTAGAATTTAAGTAGAATAGGATATCCTACAAGACAATGGTAAAGTAACCGCGCTAGATGCCAAGCTTCACGCTGAATCCGAATTTGAGAAATACCGCATCATTCAGGATAGGCTTTTTGTTTCTGACTTTGATCGGTTGGTGGGTGATATTTCACATTGCAGTCCTTGCGTATTCATGCAAGGACATTTTTTGCGACGCATTAAATCGCAATGGCAAGACTACAAGGTTAATTAAAATTTTTATATTAAAACCTACAGGAGTACGTACATGACAAAAGCAACTGCACGCCATCTTTTGGTTAGTGATGAACAGACCTGTCTGGACCTGAAAAAACAAATTCAGGACGGCGCAGACTTTGGTGAACTGGCAAAAAAACACTCCAGCTGTCCTTCCGGTCAGCAGGGTGGCGCTCTCGGTGAGTTCCGCCCGGGCCAGATGGTCCCGGAATTTGATACCGTTGTGTTCAATGAAGCCGTTGGCGAAGTTCATGGCCCCGTAAAAACACAGTTCGGTTACCACCTGCTGGTCATCGATAGCCGCGAAGACTAAACAATTCTTCACCGCTACAATAAATAAAGCCCTGACTACCAGCATACCACTACGTCAGGGCTTTATTCTTTTTTGAGTTACACAATCTCTTTCAGCAAAAATATCCTCTATCCACTCACAGGACATCCCGGTCCCAGCAGCATCTGCAGGAGCATAGTCGCTTTGATGGCGTTCCTGTCTCCAACCTTCGTGTAACGCTTGACGTGACACCCTTTGCGTTATATCTTTAGTTCATGATTAAGTCATTTAAGAATCGTGAAACAGAAAAGCTGTTTAATCGTGAGTATTCGCGGATTATCCCTAATCAACTTGCTAGGGCGGCTTATAGAAAATTAATACTAATTGATTCGTCAAATGACCTTAAAGACTTAAAAGTTCCACCGGGCAATCGGCTTGAACTTTTAAAAGGCAATAGAGCCGGACAATATAGTATAAGAATTAATAATCAGTACCGGATATGTTTTGTATGGGAAAATGAACACGCTTCTCAGGTCGAAGTAACTGATTATCACAATTAGGGAGGGGAATATGGCAGATTTTAATCCAGTTCATCCCGGTGAAATTTTGCTGGAAGAATTTATGGAACCATTAGGACTAAGCCGTAACAAGCTTGCAACGGCTCTTTGTGTTCCAGCGCAGCGCATCGGACAAGTTGTGAAGGGGCAGAGAAGTATTACTGTTGATACCGCCATGCGGTTGGCGAAGTTTTTCGGGACAACTCCGCAATTCTGGCTAAACATTCAGCAGCGATATGATCTTGAAGTTGCAAAGGATGATCAGCTTGTTGTTCGCATTGATAGAGAAGTTCGGACTTGCGAAGAGCTTCATTTGTGCGCTTGATTTAAAAGGAATTTAGATTAGTAAAACCGGAACTGTCCTGTATGGATGGTTCCGGTTTTTTTGTTATAAAAAATATAAAAATTATCACAACAGGATGTTGATGTTCCCCGAAAAACACAATATGAACTTCTTTGTTAACTCTGTTTAAGTTCAAACTAAACTAGGATCATATA
Organism: Desulfovibrio sp.; assembly: GCA_030145055.1. Taxonomy (GTDB): domain Bacteria; phylum Desulfobacterota; class Desulfovibrionia; order Desulfovibrionales; family Desulfovibrionaceae; genus Maridesulfovibrio. Next base: position 186,635 of record JAQYWK010000002.1, on the reverse strand, counting down.
TGGCAACCAAAGTATTTATAAGCTATGCGCATGAATCAGAAAAACTATCAGATGCTATTCTAGATTTGTCTAACTACTTACGCAGCCAGGGAATTGATTCAGAAATTGATCAATATGAAGAGGCTCCCGCAGAAGGATGGCCAAAGTGGATGATGAAACAAATTCAAGATGCAAACTACGTTATAATTGTTTGTTCCGAATTATTTTTCAAAAGAGCTAACGATTTCTCAGGAAAAGCCGAAGGGTTAGGAGTAAAATGGGAAACAACATTAATTTTGCAACAATTGTACAATATTAATAGCAACAACCAAAAATATATACCCATTATTTTCAATAAATCAGATACTCAATACATTCCGCTTCCATTACAACCATACACTCACTATAATGTCTCAAATCAGCTAGAAAAGGATCGACTAAGAAACAGATTGCGTGGATTAACTACATCCAAACGCCCTCCACTTGGTGAAGAGCCTGAAACTGAATCTAAGCAAACTCCATTAGAACCTAAAGAACGAAAATCAGTTTTTTTTAGCAGCATTATTGACGTAGATTTATGGAATCAAGCAAAATGGAAGGCAATGGCTTTCATAAGCGATCCCTCGTTGAAAACCCCACCTATAGTTGGATTCATTTTCGACGATAATCAAAAAGGAAATGACATATTTACAGCTATAAAAAAGCAGATTGGTAAAATTGATTTTAAAGACGAAATAAGATTAAGTTTCATTGAAGAAATATCTGACTATAGACCACAAGATTATAAAGTTCATATTGGCACAGACTGGAAAGTTGCAATTGAAAAAATGGAGAGTCTAGGACTAAATCTAGATGAATCATTTTTCATTGGACTCAGCAGGATACACGAAATGAATCCGCCTAATGACTCAAAAAATCTTGAAATTTTTAAACATTCATACGCTCATTTTAAAAAATACTTTATAACCAACTTTAAATTTGAAAAAGATAAATTAACACCCATATATGCTAATCTTATTGAGAAAGAAAAAATATTTTTCAGGAAAAAAAACGATATAATGATAAACAAAAACGACGAAGACTTTGTTGCATTTAACACAAATGAAACCGCGAGCAAACAGTAACCCTATTTATCTTACTAAATAATTATTTAACAGAGAAAATAACCACTATTAAAGGTATAAACTAACACGTCCTACCTCAATCATTTATAATTCTGGAAAAATAAATAAAATAAAATGTTAAACGATATTTTTACAGATAGATATAGTTCAATTACCTTGTGGAATACATTTACTGAAAATGATAAGAAGTTTTTAACTCAATGCTTCAGAATTATAAGCGAACAACTCTTTCCATATTGGAGTAATGGCAAAGAAAATACGGTATCAAAAAGAGATTGGACATCCATACACGATAACTTGTGCATGGAATTAGGATTGCAAGAATTATCCCCCCACTACTTTACATACAACACAAACTTCAATGGTGTTTCTAGTCCGGTTACTTCTAAATTTACAATCGATAATGTATGTAAAAATTTTGTACTAATGAGCTATCATAACTCTTATAATGCGGATAAGTTTATTAAAGATAGAATTAGTTTTATTGAATTAGCTTTTAGAGAAAAACAAAAGCTAATTCAATCAATGTCGCAAAAGAACACTGAAATACATTCTGCCTATAAGCAATTAACTAAATTTAACAATTCACTTTCGCAGCAAAAGAGCCCGGTAGAAAAATATAATATAGCAGTTCTAGAACTTAACGAACGATTAAAAAGGGTAAAATACCCTCTTAACTACCACAATGGATTAATTCAAATTTCTAAAGACAATCTTATCGAAAAAGAAATTAAAAAAGCATTTTGGAATCTCACAGCATATCCCAACTGGGAAAACGTAGATATTGACATGAAAAAAGCCATTCACCTACGCGATATAAATGGACCTGATCCAGCTTTTTATGCGGCAAAAGCCCTTGAAAGTACTATCAAAATCGTTTCAGATACAAAAAAATGGTCGCACGGTAAGGAGAAAGGAGCTCATAATTATATTGATAACTTAGTCAGCAAAAACAATGGACAATTTATAAACAAATGGGAAAGTGAATTTTTAAAATCTTTCTTTACTAATGTAAGAAATCCGTTTGGTCACGGAGCTGGCTCAGATACTATGCCCCAATTAACGACCCAGCAAACAGACTGGGCAATTGAAACATGCATGTCATGGATCAAAAATTTAATAAATCGCATTTAATTACTTCATAATTTACTTCTTTGTGTACAACCACGAGTATCCCAATTTTCGCACAAAATAAAAATAAACTATCCCGAATGCTTATACCACCAATTCGATAGCCCCCGCCACCATTTTTATTAGGCCCCATTTCAAAAGCCTCGCTTCCAATTGGAAGCGAGGCTTTGTTTTATGACTGGCAAAGCATTATTCTTATCAGTCGTATTCTTAAAGCTATACATTAACAAGGATATCATTGCTTCTTCAAGTCCTAAGGCTTCACTTATTTAACTCCTTAAACTTTACACCACCAAACCACTGCCATCCTCCCGGGTTCATTGTAAATACCATCTATAGAATGACGCTTAATGTGCGTATTGATCAATTCAATATCCTGATCTGTAGGAGTACGTTGCTTAGATAAAACCTTGGTGAACATGCTGTAAGCGGAATCTACCGACCTTTTCATAGTATAACTAAAAGACTTAATTGATGGTTTACGGCCCAGCTCTTCGAGGCCTCTAAATATACCTTCAACTCTGTCAAAACTACTAGAAACCACCCCAAGCTTTTTCTGAAGTGCGGCATTTTCCGAATTAAGGTCAAGCTCAGTATCACAAATACAACACCATCGTCTGCTTCCGCTCTCCATCATAGATGTAAGCTCAGTAATTTCCGGAAACTGCCAAGCGGCGTGACAGAGTAGACTCAAATTATGGTCAGGTGAAGTTATAGATTCCGCATACTCTTGCCCAGTCATAATTCTCAGTTCGATGTTATCAATCCCTACAGCACGAGAATTTTTCTCCAGCCTGTCAGCCATATTTTGTGCGGGTTCAACCCCTATAACTTTCGAAGATTTACGGGCAAGAGGAATCGTAACAGCTCCTACACCGGATGCAATCTCAAGTACTGATAAATCCTGCTCAATTACGCCACATTCCTCGAGAATATTCACGATTTCATACCCATATGAAAATTCAGATGTACATATGAAATCGTCATAATCATCAGCTCGACCATTCCAGTAATCTACACTGCTAATTTCGGTCATGCGGCTCATATTTTCACGCCATTCTTTTATCCAATCAACTCCTTGTTCAACGCTTCTCGGTTCGTTAATCATTTTATCCTCCAATTTGATTTAGATACATATTATTTTTTATTACTTGATTAGTTCTACTAATTTATTTATCGTGCCACTGTCAAATCAAACATTGGAGGATAATATCTGTATGCGCAGTATCTTTTTTAAATCAGTTTCACTAACAATCCTACTTACACTAATTACCTGCACAGCTTTTGCTGGGCAGAAAACACTTAAAATTGGTTCACCATGGGGACCCAAGACCCTTGATGTTCAAAAATCAGGTTATGCATTTCAGCGAATCGGAATAGTCGAATCCATGATCGGAGTTGATTTCAACTTGAAATTTACTCCACACCTTGCAGAAAAATGGACTGTATCTGATGACAAACTCACCTGGTCATTCACACTACGCAAAGATGTTAAATTCCATGATGGAACACTTCTCACTGCACAGATTATGGCCGACAACCTGAAAAGGCTCATGAAAAAAGGAGCGCTTCTTAAGTCTGTCCCCATCAAATCAATTACAGTCAGTGATAATCAGACCTTGATAATTGTCACATCAGAACCTTTTGCTCCGCTTGCAGCATACCTGTCGAAAGGAGAAGCGGCAGCTCTTGCACCTTCTTCGTTTGATGCAGATGGTAATGTGATTAGACCAGTAGGCACTGGACCTTTCAAATTTGAATCGTGCAAACTGAAGGATAATCTGGTTGCAGTACGAAACGATAACTACTGGGGGAGTAAAAAGGCCAAAATAGAAAAAGTGGTCTACAAAGGTGTTCCCGATGCGATGACCCGCACAGCCATGCTGCAATCCGGGGAACTCGATATTGCGCAGCTCCTACCGCCCGAAGCTATTGCCACACTTAAAGCTAGTGGGAAAAACATCCAGACCAAAGCCATCGGACGCACCCGTTTTGTCGGATTCAACATGGCAGAGGGGCCTTTTACTGACATAAAAACAAGGCTTGCTGTAAACTACGCCATAAACCGTCAAGACCTTGTTGATTTTGTACTCGAAGGCATCGGTGAACCGGCAAAAACCATATATCCCCCTGTAATTTTCTGGGCGAACACAAAACTTAAAGGTTTTCCCTACTCACCTGAAAAAGCAAAAAAACTTCTTGCCGAGGCTGGATGGAAGGATACTGACGGGGATGGAACCCTTGATAAAGATGGAAAGCCTTTCGCTTTCAAACTGGTGACATACCCTGAAAGAGCAACACTTCCCCCAACGGCTGAAGTGATCCAAAGCCAGCTCAAAAAGCTTGGTATCAAGGTTGAACTAGTGGTTGTTCAGGTTGATCTGGCTAAGAAGATGCGTGATTCAGGGGATTTTGGAATGACCATAGTAGGCCGAGGACTTCTTTTTGTCCCAGATCCAGATTTCAATCTTAATGCAGACTACTTCTCTGCTAACACTCTCAAGCCAGGTTGGGGTGCATATCATTATGATAACCCGGAGGTGGATAAGCTTCTCAATCAAGGACGTCAGGAATTTAATACCGAAAAACGAAAAAAGATTTATGACCGCATTCAAACCTTATTGCTTGAAGACTCCCCTATGGCCTACCTCAACTACTACACAAATATTGACGGTGTAAGCCCCAGAGTAAAAGGATATGTGATGCACCCGGTTGAGCACTGCTTTCATCTTGAAAGAATTGAACTCAACTAGATTGCGTTATTGTGTCTATCTTAAAATCAGCCATTCTTAGAGTTGCGACGTTGGTCCCCGTGCTTATCGGGGTCAGCGTCGCAGCCTTTCTTTCTCTGGCAATGTTCCCCGGTGACCCTGCTGAAATTGCACTTACTCATCTGATGGAAACTGAATCCCCTCCGCAGGAAGCTGTTCAGCAGCTAAGGGATGAGATGGGCTACAACAGCTCTATTGCCGTTCAGTATATATGCTGGCTGAAACGAGCGGTTAAAGGTGACCTAGGCGATTCAATCCAGTCCGGTCAGCCGGTAACGACTGAACTGCGGCAGGCGATAGGCCCTTCAATGTTACTCGCCTCTATTGCAATAATCCTGACAGCCCTTATTGCTGTCCCCCTTGGTACAACCGCAGCGGTAAATGCCGGAAAAGCTGTGGATAAAGTAGCTCTTGGAATATCATTAATTCTTTCCTCTATTCCAGACTTTTTCCTAGCTATAATATTCATACTGATCTTTTCGCTCCAGTTACAGCTCTTACCTGTGGCTGGATACGGCAATTGGTACAACCTTGTACTTCCTGCGATGTCTCTGGCCCTGATCAACTCGGCAATAACTGCGCGACTGATGCGCACGTCAATGCTTCAAACTTTACGAGGTAAATATATACTTACAGCAAGAGCCAAAGGACTGCGCGAGTCAGTTGTTATCGGCAGGCATGCTCTAAAAAATGCCTTTCCTCCTGTACTGCATTATCTTGGAACGCAGGCTGGACATTTGATAGGAGGGGCTGTTGTTATTGAATCAATTTTTCTCTGGCCCGGAATAGGAAGACTGCTTGTAGAATCTGTTCGTTCCCGCGATATTTTTGTAGTTCAGGGATGCATTCTGACAATCGGAACTGCATATGTTGTCATTATACTGGCTGCAGACCTAATCAATATTTTTCTCGATCCCAGATTTGAAGAAGGCGAATAATGTTAAAACCCAAAAAAATCAGCAAGTCTTTTGTCTTGGGGCTAACCATAATATCAGCAATTGCCATTATGGGAATCATTGCTCCACAAATCGCGCCCTATGACCCGGTTGAGCAACATTTACGGCATAGACTTAAAGGTCCTGATGCGAACTTCATTCTCGGAACAGACTATCTTGGCAGGTGCGTTGCCAGCAGACTTCTCTATGCAATACGCCCATCCATTGGCCTTGCGGTAACCGTGACCCTCATAACGTCTATCACAGGTATGTCTGTTGGAATAATGGCAGGATGCTGCAAAAAATTAGACGGACTGCTTATGCGCGTAACTGATTGTTTTTTAGCTTTTCCTGGAATTGTTGCAGCTCTGTTGTGCATTGCCATAACTGGACCCGGTACGGCTGGACTCATCTTGGCTCTATCAATTCCAGGCTGGCCAAAGTTTGCGCGTGTTGCCCGTAGTGTCACCCGCACGGCCATGAGCGGCCTGCATGTAGAAACGGTACGCTCAATGGGAGCCGGAAGGCTGTATATTATCCGCACCTGCGTACTGCCTGAAGTTTGGCCTCAGATAACAACAATCTCCGCCATCGGCGTGGGAGGAAAAATAACAGCTATTGCCGGACTGGGCTTTCTGGGATTGGGAGTTCAGCCTCCTGCTCCGGAATGGGGAACAATTATGAGCAAAGGACTTTCTACGCTTGCAGTCGCGCCGCATGTTCCTTTGCTTGCAGGACTTTGTATTGCAGTTACGGTAATGGGTTTTACCCTTACCGGAGAGGGATTGCGAGATATGGTCGACCCGCACTCATACAAAAAGCATTTATCATGCCCTCTGCCGGAGGAAATTTAATGAAAAATCCGCTACCGCTTCTTGAAATAAATGACCTTTCCATAAATTTTCCTTCCGAAGCAGGAACTGTATCCGTGGTTGATGACTTTAATCTTACCATCGGCAGATACGATCACTGCTGCCTTCTCGGAGAGTCTGGTTGCGGAAAAACCGTAGCTGCACTTGCAATACTGAACCTTCTTCCGCCCGCAGCAGAAATTAAAGGCGAAATAATTTTTGAAGGCAGAAATCTACTTGGCCTAACTCCGAATAAAATGAGACAAGTCCGTGGGAAAGACATTGCAATAATATTTGAAACCCCAGCCTCATGTCTCAACCCGGTAATGAGTGTCGGAAAGCAGATTGCCGAAGCCGCAGAACGGCAAGGATTTACCAGAAAACAAGCCAGCAACGCTGCCATAGAGATCCTTGCAAGGACCGGAGTGCCCGATCCTAAAGCCCGGTCCCGCCAGTTTCCCCATCAGTTCTCAGGCGGGATGCTGCAACGGGTCATGATCGCCATGGCCCTTGCCGCAAAACCAAAACTACTAATTGCGGATGAACCAACCACCGCCCTTGACCCTACTGTTCAGATGCAGATTATCGAACTTATGCAGGATATTGTGAATGAACTTTCAGCTTCACTCTTGCTGATTACTCATGACCTTGATGTGGCAGCGGAACTTTGCGGAAAGGTTGCCGCCATGTATGCAGGACAGATAGTGGAGACCGGTCCACTTCAGACAATATTTAAAAAACCCCGCCACCCGTACGTGCAGGCCCTGATGAAAACATTTGACCATGATAAGTTCTGTCCCATTGGCGGAAGCCCACCTCCTCTCACAGCACCGCCGCAAGGCTGCCGCTTTCACCCTCGATGTCCCGAAGCAAATGAAATATGCTCTAGCCAAAAGCCCCAGCTACAAAATGGAATAAGGTGCTCTATATGAATAATCAAGTGCTTCAAGTAGCTGGTATTGACAAATTTTTCAGTACAGGTCTGATACGCAAGATCAGAACTCAAGCACTGAAAGGTATTTCGTTTTCTCTAAACAAAGGTAAGTGTCTCGCTGTGGTTGGAGAATCAGGTTCAGGAAAAAGCACTCTCGGAAGAATCATTCTTGGAATGGAAAAACCTTCTGCCGGAAACATATTTTTTAAAGGAAAGAATATCTTCAACAGCAGAAATAGTAAGTCCTGCCGCAAAGCCATTCAAATGATTCCACAAGATGCAACAGCAAGCCTGAATCCGACAATGAAAGTTAGAGAACTATTACTTGAACCCTTTATGATAACAAAACAGCTTAATGGAAACAGCAACAAACTGCTTGAAGAATCCCTTGAGATCGGCAAACTGACATCTGACCTTCTTAGCAGGTTTCCACATGAACTTTCCGGGGGGCAGCGCCAACGTATTGCCATTGCTAGGACTTTATGTTTGAAACCGTCATTAATTATTGCTGATGAACCAGCGGCCTCTCTAGACAGATCAATTCAAGCCCATGTGCTTACGATCTTAAAAGACAAAGTTGAAAAAGAAAGCAAATTATTAATACTTATTACACATGACCTAAGATCAGTGCGACTTATGGCGCACCAAATTGCAGTCATGTATTATGGATGTATTGTGGAGTATGGATCTGCTGAAAAGATATTGAATCATCCCTGCCACCCTTACACAATAGCTCTTATTTCATCGGTTCCCGGATTGCGTCCAAGATCTGAACGAATCAGATTAAAAGGAGAACCACCCAGCCCGATAAATCCTCCAACAGGCTGCACTTTGCATCCACGTTGCCCTGTTGCAGTAAAATCCTGCGAAAAAAACACGCAAACATTGCAAAAAATTGAAAACGATCACTGGGTCAGGTGCAGTCTCTCGAATTAAGATTTTTTTGCAAATGGTGGATGATAATTTTGCTACCCTCCACACAAATGATAGCTAGTACTACGCCCTCCTCCAGCATTCAGTGACGGATTTATCATGGTTTACATGGACGGACAGACCATGATAAATTTTTTAAAATTATGAATAAAATACCTCTCTCGCATTCATCTTGCCGCCGCTGGACTATCTTTGCCGAGGTCTCGTTTATCTATCTGCTCGTGTACTTTCATCGTCAGGCCCCTGCCGTGCTCGCTCTGGACCTGATGCGTGACCTGAAACTCAAGGGATCTTCCTTCGGGTTGTTAGGCGCGGCAGCTTCATGATTGTTGGCGGGGTATCCTTGTGTCTTGTCGGCATAGCATGGCTTGTCGTGCGTAACCGACCCAAGATATTTGAGCCCGAATATCTGAATCCTCTCAAGAACAATTACGGTTGCGCTCGAACTTTGCAAGTGCTGTCCACTTCCGCATTCTGGCCACCAGTCATATGGGCATTCCTAGCTCTAGGGGTGTTCATCTCCTTCGGTGGACTCTGGGGAGGTCCATGGCTCATACACGTTCACAAGCTCGACAAAATTCAGACTGGCCACGTATTATCCATGCTCGCTCTGGGCATGATTCTAGGTGGCCCACTCCTCGGGTTCCTCGCGGAGCGGGTCCTGAAATCTCGTAAGAAAGTACTTGTTATTGCGGCACTTGGCCTAGTGTTGCTGACAGCCAAAACCGCTTTTGGCAATCCTATGACACTGACCGGGCTTTTCGTTTGGTTTGGACTGTTGGGAATGACCACTATGGCCGCTGCCCCCTTACCCCTTACCCTGATCCGCAATGCATTTGCGGACGATCTTGCCCCAACGGCTACTGGCATCGCTAATTTTTTCTTTCTTGCTGGTGGAGCTGTCATGCAACAAACGGGAGGATGGCTTTTAGAAATGCAGGGCCATACGACCTTGACAGGCACATCAGAACATTACGCTACACTTTTTCAGGTTTACTTCGCTTGCGCTGTTGCAGGCCTCGTGGCCGCATTGCTGACGAGGGAAAAATAACCTCAGACCGTATCCCTGATGCAGAGAGGAGAAAGTGACAGAAGAGAGCCTCGCTTCTCAGGATCGATAGGCCGCATTAGGTCTTCTTTCTCAGATAATGAAAAACAGGACTCGAGATCCATACTATTAATGACGCAAGGATGGTTAGAATCCCAATTACTGCAAAGCTTCCGTACAAGTCCCCCTACCATAGATTTAACCGGCATAAACGTTTTTTCGCCGATCAAACGAACATCGTCAGTGCACTCTCCAGCTGCGAGACGGACATTGATGGACGGAGAAACCCCGACCACCGTCCCGGAATCGATTTCCTCACTCACGTGATGGATGGAAACCCTCATAGTTTGTGCCCGCCGTTTCACCAAATCCTCCCACGGTTCAGGTCCGGCCCCATATCCGTTTCGCAAGTCTGCGGGATGAACATTGTAGATGCCATAATCTGGATACCGTATAATGGGGGAGTCTATAAGCTGACCGAATCCCGCGACCACGATAGCTTCGGGCTTCCATTTGTCTAATAGGGAACGGAACACGTCGCTCTTTACAGCGCCAGTAAAACAGGGCACGCCGAAATTCAACGCTTTTTCCAACATATGAATTTCGTAAATTTCCTGACGATGCTTGCCGTAATAATGCCAAAACCGTTTATGCTCAGATATCTTGGCGTCCGGATCAAGCGGGTCATCGGTTACGAGTCCGACGATGTTCACCTTGTCCGGTTTTTCGCACTCCAATTCTCTAATCGCATCGAAAGCCAGCATGCCTAAAGTCCAACTACCGATAACTAGAACCCTGAGTCCATTACCGGTTTTATTAGGATTTTCATCGGGAGCCGGCGTTACGCGGTGTCCCCAACCACATTCCGGAAGGGAGAAAATATCCCTGCCAAGATTATCGACCTTCAGCTTGCTCAGCAAGTCTTTTTCGTAGTCCATGGAGTATTGCTGCATCTTTCATTATTCTCCTTTGTAGCATCCACGTTATTGGATGCGGTTCTTCAACCTTTACAGGCATTCGAACACAACGCCGAAAATGCATGCATAGCCTCTACTTTTAAGGACCCTTATAAATGGGATAATTACAATTACATAAAATGCCAAACTTCACGCTGAATCAGAATTCGAAAAATATCAAATTATTAAGCATAGGCTTTTTGTATCGGACTTTAATCGGTTGGTAAATGTTCTGGGAATAACTTTCGAAGTTATATTGTCTTATGAGGGTAGAGAGACTATAAACAAATCCCCATAGTGGAAACCAAGGCCATGAAAAACGGGCAAGCGAAAGAAATCTATCAAGCACCAATCTGAATATTACGGAGTGACCTGTGAGAAATGTGAATGTGTTTCAGATATCGGTGATAATGTTGTTTATCTTGTGTGCGGCAACTCCGCTTTTCGCAAAAGATAAGAAAGATACTCGTCCACCTCTGTATAGAGCTATCAACCAAAACGATTTCGCCAAGGCTAAAGCTGCCATTCAGCTCGGGGCAGATGTTAACGCCATCTATGACCGCGACTCCATGCTGTGCTGGGCTCTTCGAAATGAGAATACAGATATTACAAAGCTGATCTTGCAGTCACCCAGAGTGAACGTAAACCAGCGCAGTGTGAGTTATGACGCTTGGGGCGAATGGCAGCGCACGCCGCTAATCCTTGCATCGCACATGGGACAGGCGGAGATGGTCAGTATCTTGTTGCAGAAAGGTGCCAGGCCAAACGAGAAGGACCGGACGGACAGCACCCCAGAATCGCGGGGTAATACCGCACTCATTAAAGCCGCGCAACGGGATCATGCCGACGTAATCAAGGTGCTTGTCACCCAAGGAGCAGGGCTTAATATCCACGCGCAGACTAAGAATGGCCAAACGGCACTTTGGTTTATTTCCGAATGTGAGGACCTTGAGACGTTAAAGTTTCTGCACGAACATGGTGCAAAGATCAACATTGCGGACAATCAAGGTTCGTCCGTATTCGTAACTACGTTTCTTCACAAAAATCGTGAAGTGCTCGATTACCTCTTTGCCAATGGTGCGGACATCAACCATGTCAACCATAGTGGAATTACCCCGCTCATGGATGCCATTTTACTGCTTGGTGACGATAATGCAAAAACCGTGTTCAATTTCATACAAAATTTCCTAACCTTAAATCCGAAGTTAGATTTGCAAAAGATTGTGAATAACAATGGAGGATGTGCCGCGCTGCATCTTACAGCACGTTTTGGCTTTGTGGATTGCGCGAATCTACTGCTGAAAAATGGTGCATCCATCAATTTGAAGAGTCTGGACACGGGTAGAACTCCGTTGCATATAGCTGCAAGCGCGAATCATATTGGCATGGCAAAATGCCTGATCGAGCACAACGCGAAACTTGAGCTTATAGATAAAACTGGCTCCACGCCGCTCATCGTCGCCGTGATTCATTCAGATGCGGACATGGTGAGTGTGCTCGTTAATGCTGGCGCGGATGTTAATACTAAGTCGACCGTCAACATTCTTATTACCCCACTGATAAAAGCCGCTTCGAATCCTGATCCTTTCATGCACAAGGCCAACCTTGCGATCATCAAGACCCTCTTGTCCGGCAAAGGAGACGTTGATTTTCAGGCCGCTAACGGGAATACCGCGCTTATGAGCGCGGCTCAGCAATCCAACACATCGCAGGGGTACGAGGGGGCAGCCTTGTTGATCAGCAAAGGCGCAAAGCTCGACATTGTGAACAATAAGGACGAGACAGCGTTAATGCTTGCAGCTGGCGCGAGCAATAATAAGCTTGTGAAACTCCTCTTGGACAAGGGCGCAAATGCCCAAATGAAGAATGGCGCGGGCGAAACAGTCATGAGCTACGCCAATCGTGCGAAAAACAACGACAGCGCGAAACTCCTCAAATCACAGGGAGTCGAACCGGAAACACCCATCGTCCGGGAGAGTGTCATCGTGGACGCGCTCATCGGTACTTGGAGGGGCTTTCAGGACGGACTTCCGCAGGCCATCTACACCGTAGCTTTGAACAAGAACGGAAACTTCAATTTTAATTCGAAGTTAACGCCGGAAGTTTTAAAACAATTCCCAAAAGGTACAATGAAAGCGACAATAGCCGCCCAGCAAGGAACATATACCTTCAATGGTGACACCATGATCTGGAATCCTGAGGGTGCTCCTCCAACATCCATGAAGTGGAAACTTGTAAAGGGCATGTTGATCATCGATAGCAAAATACGATTGAACAAGGTCAAATAGAAAGCTATGTTCCGCACTTGCGACGAGGGATACCTCGCGCCCAAAAAACAAAGCGTTCTTACTGTAAACCTCCCGTATAATAGTCCCGGCACAAAGTAGAGATTTCTGATAAAACAGCCATGAAGGAGGTTGTTGAGAAGCGTGAACTTGTTGATTATCTTCGAGACAAGTTTTGTCTCAGTATTAGGGGAGCTTGTAATGCACTATATTTGAGGCGTTCAGTGTATTTCTATAAGCCAAGCCCACGAGATAATTCCATAATTATTGAAATGTTTCTCAAACTGGCTGACCGCTATCCTAGTTACGGATTCAGAAAATTGTTCATTCTGCTGCGCAAGCTAGGACACCGCTGGAACCATAAAAGGGTTTACATCGTATTTGATGTAAACCCTTAGTTTAAGTGGTTCCTAGGGCAGAACTGAAACTCCGCCCCTGCTTTATTTATCTTCGAATAGTCTCGGCCACGTCGAGCAGCCGCTCTCTCACTGTGAACATATACCGAGCCATTTTTCCTCGGTGGTCAGCGAACATGGAATCTTCTTTGCCTCGCAAGACAACCGTAGGATTGAAGGTACAGATCTTGTTCATGGCTACCATAGCCTCCTCAAGGTTCTGAGTTCCACCCTTGTCTACATTGGTAATTTTCTCAGGATACAGTTCTTTCAACACGGTGATTACATCACGAAGAACCAATGTCATGCCTTGCGCGAAGTATACACGATCATCCAGCTCGGAGCCCGTCAGACTATCTCCCGGTGCAGAGAGCCAACCCAGCGGAACATCAATAAAGTTTTTGGAAAGGATGAAGGTCAACATCTCATAAATCTCGCTGGCCTTGATGTTGACAATAGCACGGGAATCGCCCTTCTTCTTGTCAGCCGCCTTCATGCTAATCAGCTTATCGGCGTATTTGTGGACGTTAGCCACTCCATCATCATACGCGGAAGAGGAAGACCTCTCGAAGAAACCCCATATCCGAGGACCGTAGGTAAAGTCTCGTTCACGAGCTTCTTGCATCCACGGATTTTCAGGGTCCATGGAGCCGTACTTTGCCATGGTAGTGGAGAAAAACTTCTGCAAAAGAGTCGTAGCTGTGAGAACTCCAAGCTTGCGATTGACCGCATTATCGAAATGAGATTTGGGAGTCACAAACAGATACTGAGGGGTCCACCCATCAGCCAGCTCGGCTTCCAACCTAGACACAATTGCTAGAACAAGAACCCGCCCTTTCATAGTCTCAAGCTCTTCCTTGCTCGAAGCAGAAGCATCTGGGTTATTGAAGGCAGAATGATCCTTAACCTCTGCTATCTCCGAATAAACTGGGGCGGATATTTCAGGCCACTCAGTAATGGAGAACATATAACCAATGCCCGAAAAGGCCCACCAAACACCCCACAGTAACAAGGGAATAAAGAAAGCCAACACCTTACCACTGGTCGGAACCAACTTATGTAATCTTTGCATAACACTCATAATAACACCTGTTTTTTTTCTTCATTATTCATACAGTCACCTTTTATCTGATCATTCTAACAATCCTGAATTCAACTCGCAAGTGCAACCTCAACAAACTTTGCATAAAGAATATGTTGCGGTAACTTAGAGCTTCTCACACCAGCCAAGTTTTCCTATTAAACGGTCCCTACAGAATTCCTCAGGACTAGATTTTTCGGGGGATTATCGTGATATGGGGGAATATTCTTAATACAGTGATCTTAACGATATTGATCATAGATTTTCTTGATAGTACCATCTTTCAAAAGCTTGCTGATGGCTTTATTGAACTTGGGAATTGCATCTTTCTTACTTGGATGAAAACGAATCATCATATCGACCATATTGCATGGTTCACTGATAATCAACTGATCTTTAAGGTGCTCTGTTTTAATTCTATACAAGGCAAAATCTTTATTCATGATAGACTGATGCAACCGCCCGGCAAGTAGCATTTTGATAAGTTTGTTTTCGTTTGATAACGGATGAGCCTTTATGCGACCATCAGCGAAATACGGTCCGTACACTGGATATGTATATCCCATAACAGTTCCTACGGTCTTGCCTAGTAAGTCTTCAGGCAAATTGACCGGTCGATAATATTTGGAATTATATAAAATAATCTGTTCAGATACGGCAAATGGAATACTGTAAACACCTAGAACAGCGGAATGCTTTCTCCAAACGGGATTGGACATTGGCTCTATATCAATTTTACCTATTTCAAAGTTATAAAGCGCACGCTTATAGGGCAAAAGGATATATTCAAATGTATCTCCTGTTTCATTAGCAAGAGCAGCAAAAACATCTTTAACAATTCCAGTCTGAGAACTACCTTCCTCGAAATAATAGGGAGGAAAAGATTCGGTATAACGCATGACACGATAAGACTCTGCACCGCTGCTTTTTGCAAAAGACGGAGCTATAATTAAAATAGTCGTAACGAACCATATCGCGATATATTTCATATTTTACTACCTCGTATATCTCATCAGAGTTAAATTCTTAATTCTAGCTCCATTGGACAAAGCAAGTAGTGAAACATATCATACATTATATATTTATGACAATTTATAAAGTTCAACATAAGACAACAATCAAAACAACCAAAGTCGCCGTACCAGATGCCAAACTTCACGCCGATTCAGATTTTGAAGTACATAGTATCATTCAGGATATACTTTTTGTTTTATGGGAAACCAAAGTGAAAAGGTTGTTCCCTTATTATCTTTTGAATTGAACGTGATAGTACCGCCGTGTTTTTTCACGATGGAGTGTGTTATAGAAAGCCCCTGCCCCGTTCCTTTTCCCACATCTTTTGTGGTAAAAAACGGATCAAAAATTTTATTCTTATTTTCTAATGATATACCATTACCTGTATCACTGATGCTGATTTTCAAATACTTGCCGTCTCGGGCTGCAGAGATAGAGATGGTGCCCTTACTTCCACTATCCGCTATCTTAGCCGCGTTGGCATGGGCAGCGTTGACCAGCACATTTAGAATAGCTTGATTGAAATCACCCGGCACGCACTCGATCATTGGGAGGTCTTTTTCGAAATCCGTTACCAACGTTGAATGGTACTTCCATTCATTACTAGCTATCGTAATGGTGTTTTCAATAGCGTCCTTGATATCTACCAGCGTCATTGCATCCATTCCAGGATGAGAGAATTTTTTCATGGCCTGAACAATGTGTGTAATACGATCAACCCCTTCCTGAGAATCGGCAATTGCCTGAGGTATTTCCTCTAGTAAGAAATCATATTGCAAAGACTCTTTTGTCTTCTCTATATCAGCTAAAAGGGGTGTAGCGTCTTGATTGTTCTTGACAGATTCATAGAGTTCTTTCTGCTTTTCAAGCAATTGTATTATATTGTCGAAAGATTCTTTTAGAAACCTAATATTTCCTGATACATACATGATAGGAGTATTGATCTCATGGGCAACACCCGCGGCCAGTAAACCGATGGACTCTAGCTTATGCGAGTATGCAAGTTGTTGTTCTAGTTCCTTTTGTTCGGTTATATCTCTGATAAGTCCCATGAACCCCGTCAAAATCCCGTTTAAATCATGAATTGCGAAGACAGCAGTCTCTCCCACAAATAGCTCTCCTGACTTCTTTCGATAATGACTAGTGTAAATGATGCTCTTACCTGAATTGCTCTCTCGCTTCATCAATTCGCCCAATCGTTTAAAATCCGATTCATTTTCATAAATTATCGAAGTTTTTTGGCCGCGGAGATCGTCCAAAGAGTAGCCGAACAAATCACTGAAAGCCGGATTCATGTCCTTGATACAACGATCTATGTCGGCAATAATGATAGCATCTCGGATTGATCCGTATAGTTGTTGATACTTCTTCCGAGCTTGCTCCTCCTGTTCTATTCTAGCTTTTTGTTCACTGATGTCTTGAAAAGCGCCTCCAATCTTGACGATGCGGTTGTTTTTGTAGAAGGGCTCACCCAGAACTCTGACCCACAATTGGACACCTTTGGCTGTAACTACTTCAAGTTCGAGGTCAAAGGACTCACCTTCTTCAATACAGCGTTTGACGGCCTCGGCTATGATTGACCGATGGTGTGGCACATAGAAATCAAGCGCATTATCCAGACTGGGCATGAAATCTGGCCCGACTTCATGGATACGATACGTTTCATATGTCCAATACAGTTCCATGGTGTCCAGTTCCATTTCCCAGCCGCCTACCTTTGATATATGCTGGGTCAAGGCCAGAATTGCTTCACTCCTTCGTATTCTTTGTTCATTATTTATTCGCGCAGTCACGTCGTTGAACACCGCAACCAGTTCCCCGTTTGGCTTTCTATAAACGCTATTTTCGTAATAGCGTTTACCATTGGCGCCGATATATTTTATCTGCGGCAACACTTCATTCTTACCAGTTTTCCACACGCGATAAAAAACATCCATAAGATCTGTTTCAATGATCCCGGGAAATATTTCGGTAACCAGCTTGCCGCGCACCTCTTTAAAATCGACACTCGCTAACGTTTCTGCGGTTCGATTCATGGCCTTAATAATGAAATCAGAACCCTGATTGAATGATTCGTATACGACCAACCCCGATGGCATATGCTCGAATAAAGAGCTATAATACTCACGGCTTTCATCCGCCTCAATACTCTTTTTTTTAAGGCGTTTCTCGCTTATTTCAAGCGCTTTTAGATTGAAATAGAGGTTTACAAAAAGCCGTACTTTGCTGCGCATAATATTGGTGTTTACAGGCTTGAATATGTAATCCGCAGCGCCAAGCTCGTATCCTTTCGCAATACTCTCGGAATCCTTATAAACCGCCGTGATAAAGATCACGGGGACCTTGCGCAGAATTTCGCTCTCGCGCATGCGCCCAAGAACCTCGAGCCCATCAATATCTGGCAATAACATATCGAGAAGAGCTAGCGCATACTCATGCTTCTCAAAAAGTTGCAGAGCCTCCTCTCCGGTAGCAGCGGAGATTACGACAATATCATTTTCCATTTTCAACATTTCTTGCAACAGATATAAGTTTGTTGGATCATCATCGAGAATGAGTATGTATGCTTTGTCTTGGCTCATATCCTCCCCCTGGAGATAATATTAAATGCTTGTTGGCGTTCATTGAAGCAAATATCGTTACTTTTCAGGTAAAAACCGCTTCAATCCTTCTTTTAAGCTGTAAATACTAACTGGCTTAGCAATATAGTCGTTCATGCCACTATCCAGAAATTTCTCTCGATCACCACTCATAGCATATGCTGTCATTGCAATAATAGTAATGTTCTTTTTATCATCACCAGCTTCCCCACGTCTGATTGCTTGTGTTGTTTCTATTCCATCCATGACTGGCATCTGGATATCCATGAACACAAGATCGAAAGTATCTTCCCTCAGCGCCTCCATGGCCGCCGCTCCATTTGTGACCAGTTTAACAATGCAACCGAGCTTTTCCAGAAGTTTTCCGCTCGCTAGACTACTGACTTTATCATCTTCCGCTAAGAGAACTCGTATGGACGAACGAACAGAGGTTTCGGCTTCTTCCAAAACCTGAGAAAGTGAAGCTTGGTTTTCGGCCGCCATGAGCGGTATGCTGAGGTAGAATGAAGTACCCTTTCCCAATTCACTCTCCACTGAAATATCCCCATCCATCATAACTATTAAACGCTTGCAAATGGACAACCCAAGCCCAGCTCCATGCTGCCCGCGTCTAAAGTCCTCTGAGCCTTGGGTAAAAGGTTCGAACAGCACCTGAGCAACGTCCTCTGATATGCCCACGCCCGTATCAACAACGGAAAAAAGAATTCGAAAATACTCCTGCCGCGAAGAAGCCAAGAGACTAGCCTCGATGGCCACACTACCCGACTTAGTGAATTTCAAAGCATTACCGATCAGGTTGGTGAAAATTTGCTGTAGGCGAATTTTGTCCCCCATTACCCAAGTAGGAACAGCCGAATCGAAAGACATACGAAGCTCCACCCCGGCTTGATTGGCGTTGGGCAAAAACATCTGTAAAACCTCCCAAATTGATTTCTCAAGTTGAAAAGGTTCGGACTTAATCTGAATTATTCCGGCTTCGACCGTGGATAGATCAAGAATATCTGAAAGTAGCCGGGTCAAACGTTTAGATGATTGAATCCCAATGGTGGCATACTCTTGTTGTGTTTCGTTCAGAGCAGTCATTTGCAAGAGCTGAAGCATACCCATAATCCCATTGATTGGTGTACGTATTTCGTGACTCATGTTAGCCAGAAACGTCGATTTAGCGAGATTGGCTACTTCTGCCATTTTCTTCGCTTTCTTCAATGAATCCACTAACACCCGATGTTCAGTCAAGTCTGTCACACAAATGAGCAACTCCTTATCCAAAGGCATTAGTGTGAACTCAGCATCCCTGAATTCTCCATCCTTACGACGCATACGCCATTCCTGCGGAGGAATGTCCTGATTATCAGCGCCGAATTCTCTCACTGTTTCCATCCATGATTGTTGTACTCTGGCGCGATATTCAAGATCAGGGTAAGCCTTTTCCCACCACTCGTGAGAGGTTCTGATATCATCAAGAGTGTATCCGAAAGTCTTGGTGAAAGATTCATTGTAAAACAATATATCAGTATAAGTAGAATTCAAAATAGCCATTGGGTGTGGAGTCTTAGTCACAATCTCACGAAGATGCGCTTCACTCTTGGCCAAGGCTAATTGCGATTGTTTAAGTTCTGTGATGTCCTGAATCACTCCGTACACTCGTAAGGGATTTCCCAAGCTATCTCGTTCAACATTTGCTTTCGAAATAAGTTGCTTACGTGCTGAACCGTCAGCGGGTATAATATCAAATTCAAGGTTGTACGGCTTGTCTTCCTTAATTAAATCAATAAGGGCCTGATGAACTCGTTCTTTTTCAGGAATACATTCTTCAATATCATCAACCGTAAGCAGATTTGAAGGAGGAGGCTCGATCCCGTATATATAAAAACCCTCATCTGAGCCCCATATCTCTCCTGTCTGCAGGTCGTATTCCCAGCTACCGACTTTGGCCAAATGATGAGCTTCTTGAAGACGAACTTCACTCCTTCTGAAGGATTCCTCGATTCGTTTGCGCACAGTTACATCCATATGGGTTCCCACAATCCTGACAGCCTTTCCTTCAGAATCAAAAATGGCTTTGGCCCGGCTTAGAATGTCTACCCAGTGACCATCTTTATGCTTCATCTTGAATTCCATCTCAAAACGGTCCCGAACCTTGTTGATCAGTTCCTGTTGTATTTCCCAAGAACGCTGAACATCCTCGGAGTTAGTTAGATTTTCCCATACGACAAAATCATTGGACAGCTCATCGTCTTCATAGCCTAACATCTTTTTCCATTCCGGCGAATAGTAGATTTCATTAGTTACAAGATTCCAGTCATACAAACCATCCTGGGCAGCATCCATTGCTAGATCAAAACGTTGCTCACTTTCTTTTATTGTTTGAATTTTTGCCCTGACTAATTGACGAAGTAGATAAATCCACAGCAAGGAAAGTACTAGTACTAAAGATATAATGGCTAAACCAATGAGGATAATCTGCTCAAAATGATCCTTTTCTGCTAACTTACGTTTTTCTGGATCGTATATAAACTTAAGGGGATCAAATTTATTTTTCACTAGGCCAGTTTTTTTCAAGTATTGATGTATCTTATTCCACCGATCCGAATTTATATGGCCCAAACTTACAACGGGGTACAAAGTAAGATCGCGGACTCCTTTTGATTGAAAAAAGTTAAACTTCTTCAAATCATTAACTGGTGCAGTTCTAGAAAACTCCGTTGCAATTCGATCCGCGACCTCTTGCGGATGATCAAGTGCATATTTCCACCCTCTAAGACTTGCGCGCATAAAATCTTCAACCATATCAGGGTCACTCTCGATCACCCCCTCAGTTGTGAACAAAGAATCTCCATAAAAATCGACCCCATACTGCGATGGCTTGATAACGCGTGGAGTGATTCCTGCTTCTGATAGTTCGTAAGGAAAAGAAATACTGTAACCGGGAACAATATCCACTTTACCACTGAGAAGATTGGATATTCCAGTTGCATGCGTATGCGGTTTGACTGTTTCCGGATCAATTCCTTCCGATCTTAACATAGCTTGCAACTCTACATCTATAAGATCATTGACCCTTCTTGCTACCTTGAGTCGAGTAAAGTCCGCCAGTGAGTTTATAGGAGTTTCGGCCAAAGCATAGAAAGACGCAGGGCTCTGCTGAAAAATGGCCAACAAGAGAACCAAAGGGTCTCCCTTGTCTCGAGCGATAAGAACATCAGCCGCACCAATGCCGAACTGAGCACGCCCTTTATCTACTTCCGTAATGGCCGAAAGAATATTATTCTGAGGAGTAATTGCCGACTTAATTTCGACATCCAAGCCCTCCTGACTATAATACCCCATCCATTTTGCAGCAAGGTATCCGGCAAACTGGTACTGATAGTCCCAGCGAAGTTGCAAAGTTACTTTTTTATCCGCCCAGGCACTGGAACTAATTAAAATTAAGAACGTAAAAATCAGGAAACATAATTTACTCACGTGGCTCATAATTACACCAATTCCCCATGGTCTGACTCTCTATGAAATATGAAAAGGACAATATCTAAAAGCGAGATATAAAATCAATTTGTAGCATTTAAATAACATTTAAACTTCCTCTTGGGTGATTTTTTTAATGTTCTACCATTATATAGCAAAATAACTCCTCCAACTGATGTAACAAAAAGCAATTTTAACTGTTTGCATAAATATAATGTCTTAATTCATAAGATATATATAGTGACCTAGAATAATGTGCCTAGTGATTCGACTTTAAACAAAACAACAAATGGATAGTTATGCGTAAAAATTTCACTGTTATTAAATTATTGGCACTTTGTATTATGATTTGCTTAGGAGCCTGCTCCACGCGCACGACCACTCCCCCCACACCGATATCTTCTTTCATCCCAGCGCCCGGTTCCTTTAATGTTAAGACTGTTCTTTTTCAGCTAAAAGGAAACGGTAATCCCGAACAGGTAAAGACCGGCGGACTTCCCATTGCGCAAAACGTAATTCAGACTTTAGTCGGTATGGGCTACAAATATCAGCCATATGGCGAAGTGGACTACCTTATTGAAGCTCGCATCGGTTCTATTTCCCCTAAGGCATTGGCTAGCAGAGAAGCCCAGCATGTGGGATTATCAAGATCTTTATCATACGGTCCTTCGTTTAGAAATTACCCGGTGGTCGTCAAGAAATGGTCTCCTGAAATTGAACGAGTAAAAAACAGTCCCAATGCCTGTTATTTGGTCGTGGAACTTCTCATAAAACAAGAGAAAGGGCAGAATGATACAATCTATTCTGGAACCCCGGCCCCTATTGAAGTTCCATACGAACTAGGTTGCCCCTTTGCCCAGTGCGGTCAGGGTGTAAATCAGGGACTTACTAACTACTTGCAGAAACTTTTTACTCCTCCAACTGAGAAATAATCGGCATCAGCTATTCTCTTTGATTTTACAAAAGTGAAAAGACCTAGTTCTCGTAATTGAGAACTAGGTCTTTTCATTCTAAAATAAACAATTTATATTCATAATGTAATTTTGAAAATGAACAGAGAGAGCTACATCTGTGGTCCATTTGCAAAATTAAAAAATACCGCAAAGTTAAATGTTAAATAAGGATACCCAATGCTCGAACTTATCATCAAGAATGGTACCGTGGATGGGCAGAGTAGTCTGGTCGACATAGCCTGCAAAGATGGAAAAATAGTTGAAATTAGTCCAGCCATTAAAGCGGATGCAGTAACAATTATTGATGCAGAGGGACAATTAGTTACACCTCCGTTCGTAGATTCTCACTTTCACATGGACGCCACGCTTTCCATGGGCATGCCACGATTAAACCAATCAGGAACCCTTTTGGAAGGAATCAAAATCTGGGGTGAGCTTAAACCGGACTTGACGCCAGAGGGCATAAAAGAACGAGCCATTAAGCTTATCACATGGGCTATTGCCAAAGGGAATCTCGCCATCAGGTCACATGTAGACACCACTGACCCGAGCCTCATGGCCGTTGATGTTTTGCTAGAAGTTCGTGAGGAAATGAAAGAATTCATCGACATCCAGCTTGTTGCTTTTCCGCAGGATGGTGTGCTTCGCTGCAAGGATGGGCTGGCTCTTATGCGAAGAGCTTTGGACAAAGGGGTGGACGTCGTTGGTGGTATTCCACACTTTGAAAGAACTATGGATGAGGGGCATAAATCAATAGAGATACTCTGCGAAATGGCGGTAGAGCGCGGTCTTATGGTGGACATGCATTGTGATGAATCAGACGATCCGCATTCCCGACATATTGAAACGCTGACCTACCATACTCAGCGACTGGGTTTACAGGGGCGCATCGCCGGGTCTCATTTGACCAGCATGCATTCTATGGACAATTATTATGTTTCAAAACTTCTGCCGTTAATGGCCGAAGCGCAAATGAACTGTGTCTGCAATCCGCTGGTAAATATGAATCTTCAAGGCCGACACGACACATATCCTAAACGTCGCGGGCTGATGCGAGTACCGGAGCTCATGGCTCAGGGTATCAACGTATCACTAGGACATGATGATGTGATGGACCCGTGGTATCCCATGGGAACCCATGACATGCTTGAAGTCGCACATATGGGAGCGCATGCTCTGCATATGACTGGCGTGGCTCAGCAGGAAATACTTTTTGACGCTGTCACAACTCATGGAGCTAAAACGCTTAATATTGAAGGATATGGACTAGATATAGGCTGCAACGCCGATATGGTGGTGCTCCAAGCAATGTCAAAGACGGAAGCCATGCGGGTTCATCCAACGAGACTATACGTTATTCGCCGTGGTAAAATTATCAGCCAAACGCCTAAAGTTGTCGCCAACGTTACTCTGGGTGATGATGTCCACAACGTTGACTTTATGTGAGTTAAATAGTCATCATGGCAAGTGTTTTGCAGCTTTCCCTAGTTAATTAGATTTAAGAGGTAATAAATGTTACAAAGCTGGCTTATTCTTTTTGCCGCGATATTATTCGAGATTGGTGGAACCATGTTCTTAAAATTGTCTGACGGATTCTCCAAGATCATTCCAACTATAGCCGCTTTTGTACTCTACGGGTTATCTTTCTGGGGACTGGCTGTAGTCTTGAAAAAAATAGATGTCGGTATTGCCTATGCAGTGTGGGCTGGCCTCGGAACAGCTGTTGTGGCAGTAATTGGATTTTACTTTTTTGGAGAGAAGATGACCTCCTTAAAAATAATATCATTATTACTGGTCATCACAGGTGTAATTGGATTGAATTATTCTTCAGTTGGACATTGATTTGAACGGAGACTTTCTTCCCAACATTCACGCACATAATTCTTTAATTTTGTGCCGAATTCAGTAAGCATAAGCACAGAATCAAACCCTGAATCGACACCGTTCAGATACTGCAAAGCCAGATTCTCGCTACCATCGAAACCAGGGCATATTCCAGCGAAAAAGAAGCCCATTTCTTCGAATTTTCCGCACATTGTAGGTGTCGCCGCATCAGCAAGAGGAAGTAATACCTGAATGGAGGGAATACCCTGAGCGCGAGATTTATAAATTTCGCTTCTCACATGTGAAAAAGTTTCATCTCCATACTCGTGTACGCTTACTAACATCCAGCCTTCTTTTAATTCAACATCAGTCCTGATACGCGAAGCCCCACCCTGAACATCACTGAAGGTGCTTTCGTCGGCAACGACTGGTTCAAAACCCATTTGAGCATAAATATTCAAAATCATTGCCTGATGATTACATGGTATAAACAAGGGTTTAAGGCTTACTGGACCAAGATATTTTGAATAACTAAGATTAGCGATTCTATCTGGAAGACCTTCTTCATATTTATCAGTGTTACAGGAAGCCGGACTTAAGGAAAGAAACAAGGCATTTTCTGAAAAACCTTCCTTTTGAAGCCCTCTTTGAGAGTGCACATGATTGGTCACTGCATAGCTAGTCACTGCGTAAACATTGCGATCTTTTGCGTTCGTTAAAAGCATGTCCAGTCCTTTTAAAACACCTTTGCTTTTAAAATTACCGTCGATGACTGTATAAGTTAATTCCTGTACCAACGAATTTGACATATCACCCACAAGGGCAAAATGGGCAATAAGTTCACCGCATTCAGCCTCAGCAACTACGGAAAACAACTCGCCGATTTTAAGCATTTCACGGACGCGGTCTGGGTAATAAATATGCTCACTAAACATTACTTCACCATGCGCTCTCAGAACAAGACGGGAAATATTCTCAGCGTCATCAGGAACTGCAAACCGCAATAAATGTGGGGTGTTAACGCGCTTTAAGCGTTTACGCTTATTTCTTTTTTCTTGCCCAAAGTCATTTACCCTTTTTTCAGGAAGATATTTTTCAAAAAAAAGCTCACGCTCTCCGTCTTTATCAATAGATATAGAAATGGTATCCACAATTTTTTTTACAAGATGAAAACTCAATCCTGTTGTATCATTAAAATCAGACATTCTTCGTAAACTATACTGTGGTAACTTATCAGGCTCTAGCGGTAGGCATAAACTACTAATTTTTACGCCAAGACCACTCGAGGTCCTTGAAAATAAAATGTCGATCTCATCGACCTGTCCGCCGAAACCAAGCTCTATAGAATTAGTAAGAGCTTCTTCCACAGCAAGGCAGAACAAATGAACATCATCAGATGAAAAACCGCGTATCATAGCACACTCTCGGGCAGCAACTCCAACGATTGAAATAAGATCCAATCTTGCTGGAATTTGTACCCCAAACATTTTATTAGATTCCATCAGTATTATCCTTTTTATAGGACTAAATTAAAAGCAGAAAAACGATTATTGTATAATTAAATTGATCAAGAGTTTATCTAATTTTTCCTTAAAAAAACAGAAAACTGCCAATAAAATTAGATATTTAAAATATAAGTAAATGTAAAGCAAAACGTGGCAGCAGAATTTAACTTACTAATATACTCCCCCAAAACCATATGCTATTTCTAATAAGCATAATAATTAAGCATATACCATTTCAAAAACACAAAATGCCCATCCCTCAACTCTACACTGTATGGAACTCGAATGACAACACACACTGAAAAACACATATCAGGTTGCCTTGTACAAAAAATGGTTGCGACTCTGATCCTTCTCGCGTTTTTAGGCCTGACCGGATGCGCCTCAAACAAGATAATCGCACCACCTATTTCTGAAACGGCTACGGACATACATTATTCGGGCAAATTCGTATGGTTTGATCTCTTTACGACGAATATTACCGCTGCTTCGAATTTCTACCATGCTCTTTTCGGTTGGAATTTTAAGAACACCAGCGAAGCTAATCCTGATGTAAAAACCGTTTTTCAACATGGTAAACCCATCGCCAACATGATTTATCGCGAAGACAAATCAAAATCATCACAATGGCTTTCTTACATGTCCGTACCCGATATCGACTGTGCCATTGCTACCACTCAAAACAATAATGGTTCCGTATACAAAAAGGCCAAAGAATTTCCTGACCGCGGTAAAGTTGCCATAATTCTTGACCCGCAGAAAGCCGCGGTAGCACTTCTGACCTCCTCCAGCGGAGATCCACAGGATGATATTTTTATTCCTAACCGCTGGCTCGGATGTGAATTGTGGACCACTGATGTTGACATGGCAGTGTCTTTCTACCAAAAGATCGCCGGCTACGAAGTTAATCTCGTAGATGTGCATGAAAAAGTGCAATACCGGATGTTGTCCAAAGACGACAAAAGGCGTGCTGGCGTGGTCAGTATCCCATGGAGTGACATTACACCGGAATGGATTCCTTATATCACTGTTGAAGATGTCCGTAAGACCACAGTCAAGGCACAAGAGCTTGGAGGCAAAATTCTTATCTCGCCGGACATGAGTGTTAAAGAAGGTCAAATAGCAATTATTTCTGACCCAACCGGCGCAGTTTTTGGCATCCAGCAACTGGAGAACAACTAACATGAAGCGATATAATAAGCTTGTTCTCGGAGCTCTTCTGGCATGCTCGTGCGCGTTTATACTCTCAGCCTGCGGAGGCACTGGTAACTATGGTGTCAGTTACCAATATGGTACATCATGGGGGTCACACTACGACCACCATCATCGCCGCCCGGTTGTCATAAACCCTCCAGATCGTCTAAACAAACCTGAAAGGCACAATAGGCCAAGACCTAAACCTACACAACGTCCATCAAGACGCAGATAACATTTAAAACAGCCCTTTTTTTAAGAGTGGGGTGGCCTCAAGTTGATTCAAGGCGAGTAATAGACACTGGACAAATGCATTTATAAAAGTGCATATAATTATTAATAATCAATCTCTTCTTTGGAGCTTATGCAAACTTCAGTACCGCAATAACTATGGAGATGTATCAATGAAAACACTTATCGCCTTATTTATGTGTATGATGTTCCCGCTTACGGCTTTTGCAGGGTCGCCTACACCCGACTGTTGCCCGCCGGATTATGATCAAACAGTATTGGATAGTTACCGCGAGTTGAAGGTTCAGAGCTCGGTTTATCAATCCCTACCCCCCTTGGGCAAAGGTATTCGATTAGGAATTTATCAAGCTCAAGCCGACTACGGACCCGGGGCATCTCTCAAGAATATGGACCGCCTCGAAAAGATTGCTCAAATAGCGAAAACTCAGGGTATTCAGCTTCTGGCTTTTCCCGAACTTTACGTTACCGGCTACACTCTAAGCCCTGATGAGGCTAAAAAAGTCGCTGAATTTTCTAGCGGAACTAGCATTACCAGAGCAAGAAAAATCGGAGCCAAATTAAAAATGGCCATGCTCGTACCATATGCTGAGAAGGTGAAAACGAAGGACGGATTGCTTTATTTCGATTCCATCGCCCTGATTAATGAAAAAGGCGAATTAGTAACTAGCTACAAAAAGACCCACCTATATGGACAGCAGGAGCGTGACAATTGGTCATTTGGAAGTGAACCTCCACCAGTATTTGAGGTTTTCGGTTTTCCAGTGGGTGTTCTAAATTGTTATGAGAACGAATTTCCAGAACTCTCACGAATATTGGCCCTTAATGGAGCAAAACTCATTGTTGGCCCCACTGCGGCAGATGGCTACTATCGTTTACCCAACGGCAAACGCAGCGCTGTGCCCTACCCAGACATCTCTACCGTGATGCTTCCAGCATATGCGTACGCCAACAACGTGTTCTTTGCCTACGCCAATCGCGTAGGATATGAGAAGCGTGGAGATGATGAATGGCTTTATCGCGGAAACAGCCTTATCATCGGCCCGCACGCAGACATAATTGTCGCTGCAGATCACAGACAAGACACACTGCTGATAACGGACTGTATTCCTGAATATTATGGCATGACCCATCCAGCGCCTAAGTATAACTATCTCAAGGACAGACGCCCTGAATTATACGGCCCACTCACAGCGCCCAAGGCAAATTTGCCCGGAGGATGGACATACCCAACGTTTAAAAAGGGTAAAGAAATAGGCCGTCAGCAATAAAGGATATTAATAGTAATAAATAATATTCACAGAAACAATCCCCTTGTTATTCAATAGGATAGCAAGGGGTATTTTTGGGTGTATGGACAGTATACAACCGAAGAATGGAATCAAATATACAGCGCTAAAACTTGACTTCGGTCTGTAATAACAATAGTTATCCGAGCATAATTAAACTGCAATACAATCAGTTAAGGAGTGTGGCAAGTGGTTGAAAATAAAGTACTATCCATCATTGTGCCAGTATTTAATGAAGAAGAAGTTCTGTGCATGTTTATGGAACGTGTTTCTAAAGTTATAAAAACCATACCCACTATTCAGGCTGAATATATTTTTATTAATGATGGCAGTACAGATGACACTCTGGAAAAACTCATTGAATTAAAAAAAACATACCCGCAAATTATGATTATTGACTTCAGCCGTAACTTCGGCAAGGAAGCAGCCCTCACCGCGGGATTACAATATGCAAACGGCGACATTACAATTCCCATTGATGTAGACTTGCAAGACCCACCGGAACTGATTCCTGAAATGATTGCCAAATGGAACGAAGGGTTCGATGTTGTTCTTGCTCATCGCAGCAACAGAGATAGTGATACATTTTTAAAGCGTTTTTCAGCGAACTGTTTTTACAAGTTGAATAATAAAATTTCCACACCATCAATACCGGATAATGTAGGCGATTACAGATTAATGGATCGCACTGTCGTGGACGCGCTAAACAATCTCCCTGAATCCAAACGATTTATGAAAGGGCTTTTTGCGTGGGTTGGTTTTAAAACTACGCAAGTTGAATATGTGCGCCCCGAAAGAGCTGCCGGAGAATCCAAATTTAACGGCTGGAAATTATGGAATTTCGCGCTGGAAGGTTTGACCAGCTTCGGAACCGCTCCCTTGCGAGTCTGGACTTATGTCGGTGCACTGGTGGCAGGTATATCTTTCATTATGACCATGAAAATTCTAATTCAGGTACTTTTTATGGGTATTGATGTACCAGGTTACGCATCTTTAATGGTAGCGGTAACATTTCTTGGAGGGTTGCAACTTATCGGTATAGGTACTTTAGGTGAATATCTGGGCCGTACCTATATGGAATCAAAGAATAGACCTGTTTTCATTGTGCGCTCAATTTTATAAAGCATCAATCTGGAGATATCATGCAAGGTTTTAAGATTAATACGGAAGATAAAAACTTTATCATGCTCTTTGCTGGGTTGGCATTTCTATATGTCCTGCCTATGCTGATAGCAAATACTCCGTATAATGATGACTTTTGCAGGATATTAACAGGCAATTCATGGGATGATGACGGACGTTTACTTCCATCCCTACTGATGCGATTCCTAGTGCATTCCACAACGATCTATGACCCTGCCCCGCTACCCCTGTTATTATCCATCCCCATCTTCACGATGGGTGGATTTATGATCAAAAAGTTGTTCATAGATGTTGATAATGATTTCATTGCCGCGATTATTGCTTTCGGATTTATCTTTAATCCATTCCTGGTGCGTCTTTTCGTATACCAACTAGACAGCTTGGGACTTGCCTTAAGTTTGGTATTACTCATTGTACCGTTTGCCCTTACTTTGCCCGACAGCAACAAAAAACGACTTAAATACCACGCAGCCTGCATTCTCTGTATTTTTCTAAGCATGAACTCGTATCAGGCATCGCTGGGATTCTTTATGTCCCTTGCCGTGATAGAGCTGGTATACAGCGCGTATAAAAATCAATTTAAAGGGATTTTTAAAACCCTTTTAAACCGCGTAATGCAGCTTGTGCTGGCCTTTATTGTTTACAAATTGTTTTTAAAACTATTTTTTATTGCTAATATTGCCCGCCGCGCCGCTAATTCAGAAACGGTCGAATTATCAAGCCAAGGGCTACAACAGTTCTTTGATAATTGCTTGCAAATGACAACATCAATATTGCTGTCATTAAGTCAAATGCAAACAATCCTTTTAGGTTTGTTATTCACTATAAACATAGTATTTGTTGTCCATTTATATAAAAAGAATGTTCTCGCAGCCAAGATCAATCCTGCGGCTAAGATTGCCCTTCTGATTATCACCATTACGCCGCTAATAATCTTTGCATTTTCGTTCATACATATGGCGGTACTAAAAGACTCTTCAAGTTTGAACTTGCAGGTTTTAACATCCTTCAGCGGAGTCACGACTTTCCTTTTGCTCGTGCCTAGCTGGTCTATTAAAAACAAGAAAATAGTGTGTCTGCTGGTAGTTCCAGTTGTATTAACATCACTAGGATTCAGCTATATTTCCGGCAATCTTGTGAAGATAGAATCCGATTTTCATCAGCCGCTAATTGCATCCATTGTTACGGATATCAATAACTCAAATCCAGGTAAGTATACAAAACTTTATTACTCAGGACAGCTTCCACACTCACGCTATTTCAACCGTGTAATCAAAATATTTCCTATGATGAGCACGCTAGATACTAACAATCCTTGGGCGTTTAAGTACCGTCTGCCTTACTACGGCTGTGGCTTGCATATCGACAATTATCAAGACATCGACCAAAAGCCGCTTGAAACAGCAGTAAACATAGCTACTTTGCCAATCATAGCTAAAAACCATTACTATACACTTTACCAATATAACTCAGATTTATTACTGAAATTTAAGTAGCCATAAAATGCAAAATATTATTGATAAACATCTAGTTTTATACATCTTAATCGGGATATGGGGTGCTGTGGTTGATTTCGGTTCGTTTTATATTTTAAACGCAATCCTTGATGGCCAATACTTAATTGCCAACACTGTTGGCTCGTTCCTTGGCATTCTGAATAACTTTATTTTTAACTACAAATTCAATTTCAAAGTTACTGATAATTTACTTAAGCGATGCGCGATATTTTTTGCGATTGGTCTAAGTGGAATAGTTGTATCAAATTTCATTATGCTGGTGCTGGTAGAAAACTATAATGTAAATAGCAGCTTTGCGAAATTAACAGCCCTTTGCTTTGTGGTTGCGGCGCAATACACCATTAACCGTTTTGTTACCTTCAGAAAGAATATGTAACGTTATCAATTAGCCTATTAAGGATTTAAAATCTTGAAAGTTTCATCAATTAATAGTTTAATTTTAGGTAAAAGCTCTTCGAACTGATCAGGAGATATTCCAATATTTTTCAAAGCGTTTCTATCTAAGTCACCTATAATTATTGACAATCCTAGTTCATATCCTAATGCTCTACCAACATAATCAGCCACATGCACGACAGCTGCTTCTAAATCAACCTTGATTATTTCTGGATCATGATGTCCTGCTGCAGCTCTTACAAGCGTTTGCGGCAACTCCCAATCTTCGCTCAGAACCCCGCCTAAAACAGCATGATTAAAACCCAGTATTTCGGCCTCAGCATCATAAAAACTCAATTGTTTTGTTTCGGCGACTCGAAGTAACTCTACAGCAAGACTCTTCTCACTTTCGAAAATAACATGCAGACCAATGTCATGTAGAAGTCCTGATACAAAGAAATGTTCAGGATCACCAAGATTCGCCGCTCTAGCTATTTCTTGAGCGATTATCCCGCAGGCAATAGAGTGTTTCCAAAATTTTTCAAGTTCAAGAACAGCGACCTGAGACTTCTTAAACATGCTCAATGAGACAGTTCCCAAGGCCAGCAATCCGGCTTTCTTGAACCCCATAACGGCAACAGCTTTGCTAGGGGTATCAATTGTGTATTTATACTTATATATATCGCTGTTAGCTAACCGTAGTAAAGACGCAACAAGTTTTGGGTC
This sequence comes from Desulfovibrio sp., assembly GCA_030145055.1. GTDB lineage: Bacteria > Desulfobacterota > Desulfovibrionia > Desulfovibrionales > Desulfovibrionaceae > Maridesulfovibrio. The sequence continues at coordinate 154,358 of JAQYWK010000002.1, read as the reverse complement.
ATTGCTTATAACCGCAGCAAGGTCATTAACGGTACTTTCAGGGTCATTGATGACGCGTTTAATTTGAATTAATGTTTGAGGCAGCGATGGTAGAACAACATTTTTATTTTTCAAAAAATCAAGAGGGCTTGTAGGCTTTTTTCCATTCCACGGTTCAACAAATAAAAGCTGAGGTTTAGGTTTGTATTCATCAGGGTTTATTAGCATATCATGATAAATTCTTTTATGAGCATCTTTTTTAAGTATTTTGACTATATCACAGTCAGTATTTGACTGACAAAACACATGCTCTGCATAATTATCTGCAGCTTCCTTAACATCAAAGTTCATATCGATTCCACCATTAATCATTTTACTCTCCACAAATATTAAATATCTATCAATATTCAAATAAGTATGAAACCCTAATGGCAGTTTCTCTTTCAATAGAACGATTGAGCGTAATTTTTTATTCGGAACTCATGATTAACCACACTTTCTACGAATTTCAACGATAGTTGTGTCATCATTTTGTTCAGCCCCATTGCGCCACAACCGCACAGCCTCTGCTAGCTTTTCTCCAAGCAATGAATTGTCGGATGTAAGCAAAACATTCATAACACGCTCGTCTCCAAATAACTCTTTAGTTAAATTCTCTGCTTCAGTAACTCCATCACTCATCATGATGCAGGACTCTCCGGGTTCAACAACAGTCTCAGACATTGTATATTCCGCTTCCTCAAATACTCCGAGAGGCATAGAAATCTTACCAACAACTTTTTTTGATCCTTCTTGACCAATTATAATAGGTTGCATGTGGCCGGCATTTACATATTGAAGTTTCCCTGACTGCGGAAAGAAGCGCAATAAAAGCAATGTTATAAAATTACTTTCACTGACAAGAAATGGGAATATAGCTTCATTCACTGCCGTTAAGAGCGCATCCGGTGCACTTATGCGTGTTGCAAGGGATCTAATCTGCGTCCAAGCCGAGGCCATTACTAAAGCGGCTGGCAACCCTTTCCCCGAAACATCGGCAAGGTAAATAATGTATGAGCCGTCAGAGAGTTCGATTATATCATAAAAATCACCACCAACAAAAAGCGCTGGAAGACTCATGGCAAAGATATCATTACCATCACCTATATCTGGATTCTTTGGCCAAAAATGAGATTGAATTCTAGCTGCGGCATCAAGTTGAATTTGTATCTTTTCGCGGTCTATACGGCGCGCTTCATTCTCTGCAAAAAGGAGTAGTGATTTTAGCCCAAGCGTAACAAGAAAACAGCTCATAGCAACGTACAATACACCGCTTAAATTTAGCATAATTCCTGAAAAAACGTAGATAGCAAGACTACCTAAGACATAAAGAATCATAGATAACGATGAAGTAAGAACAAATCTGCGAGGACCAAATTTAATACCAAATACACAAAAAAGGCACACTAATAAGAGTCCTGTTCCGACGTTGACTAACACTGGCGAAACACGAATGTAAGCGCTCTGTAATATAGTATTAATAGCATTAGAATGAATAGTAACAAGCGGTTCAGCCCCGCCTACAGGAGTTGGCCCCATATCAGTGCTGCCAGAAGAGACAAGACCTAAAACAACGACTTTGCCGCGAACAAGTTCTTTCAGCTCCGCAAGCCCCTCGGCATCATTTGCCACGGCGTAAACATCTTGAAAAGATAGTGTAGAAAATCCTTCGCCCCACTTACCTGCAAAATTGACTGCCATATGACCTTGCGCATCTACCGGAATGTTAAATGAAGATCCGCCCGCTTCAAAAAGAAAAGAACCTTTTTCCCAGACGATATTATCTGCGCCAAGCACGTTCATTGCGGCTTCCAGATCAACCGAAGGAAACGGTAAGCCGTTAACACCAATGGCAAGAGGTACTCTGCGCAGGACTCCATCAGAATCAGGACTAGCTGAAATATGGCCAATGCTTTTTGCTTGGTTTGCTAGCTCTACCAAAGGCAAAAAGGATCTATCGGCCTGTAACACTTCAGAAAGAGTGGGCAAAACACTTTTAAGGGCCGATTTGTCAATAGAAGTGCTGTAATTTCCGAGAGATATTTCTACAATATCATCATCTTGGACCAGCCCGAACCCGGCAGGCAGAATGACTTTTCCGTTCTCCTTGATTGCCTTCACAAGCAATTCATCTCCACGAGTAGCCCCCTTTCCATGAAAGACTATATCGTAAACAACAGGCCCTGCTTCACACTTAGTTAAAACATCTATCGCCGTAGCATGTACACCGCGATCCCACGGCCATTTACCAAGTGCTCGTAAACTTGCGTCATCAATATTCAGCAATACTATCTTATCAGAAGCGGGGACAGGATCAGCAAATCTGACCCTTTGGTCATAAAGAACAGACTCCAGCTTACCAAAAAAGTCTGGGAACAGAGGCAATGCTGAAATCAATATAAAAAAAACGACAGCAGCAAAGGAGCAAACCTTAATTTTAAATGCAGGCGAAGATAATTCACTCATACTAAATACCGACCTACTTAATTTCGTCAGCAGTTTTAGAGCCAAGATCTCTCCCTGCCGCACCAGTCATATCAATTGGAGATTCTGGCTTTGAACGAGAAAAACCGCGCTGTTCCTTGGAAAAAGTCTCCAGCTCCCATATAAATTTTGATGCATCAGGCAAAAGCTTATCAATGGCTTTTTCTCCGCCTGGAATCATGAAAAGACCATCTCCAAGATCCTCACCCGCGATAGCAGGAAGTGCCTTGTCAGTTGCGTAAACAATGACTTTTTCCTTACCAAACGGAGCTGAGATTGAGAGTTCGCGATTCTCACTAGCGGCAGGCGTTCTGTATGTTTTTCCAGCTTTAAGAGTCCCAGGCCCGTCTCCATCAAGAAGAATACGCACAGCATCACCCGAGGCTGTTATATACAAAAGCACTACATTACAGTTCTTTTCAGGAATTATCGTAATAAATAATTCTTCACCCTCTACATACTCTTTTTTATCTGTGCTTACTTTTAGGTTAATACCTTGCGATGCAAGTGAAAGTGAAGCTAAAAATATTAAGATGAATAGTAGAACCAAAAATTGTGAACTCTTGGTGAAAATCTTCATTTTATTACTCCTGGAATTAACGTGTAAATTACTTTCCATAATACACAAATGGTGCCCAATAGTAAGGTTTTTTAAAACGGTCGCCAAAAACCCCTTTAATAAAATCACGCTTTGTGCGCGACATTGCCATGTCATACCCTTCTCCGCCAGTTGCCTTTCTATAAATTTCAGTCATAAATACCGCAGCTGATGCATCTGATACGTTCCAAAGGGAAACAGACATTCCACCAGCACCAGCAGCGAGAAATGCATGAGTAAGCCCCACAACGCCTTCGCCTTTAACTAACGCTCCAAGCCCTGTTTCACATGCCGACAGGTTCACAAATTGTGCACCGATATCAAGCTGTCCGATTTCTGCGGCGGTTAGAAAGCCGTCATCATCATTTTTGGAAGCATCACTACTATCACGTGCGGGCTTTGATAAAATCAGAGCCGAAAGCTCAGGATATTCAGGAATGGCTATACCGTGCACTGCAAAATGAATTACTTCAGATCTTTTAAACTGTCCGGATTTAGATAAATCTCTTACAGTTTTTTCATTTACGGCTTCACCTGAAACGAGCTTAGAATTTTTAAATATTGTACCTATTTCATTAATTTCAGAGGTAGTCCCCGGCAAGTCTGTGAATGAATCTAACCCTAAACATGAGTATGCGAAAGAAAGTGACGTTTTATCTTTCAATGCTTTATCAATTCGGTCTTCAAGGAAATCAGAATCACATCCTCTATTTGAATTTTCATCACCGCTCTTTGCCCTTGTGCTGTAACCAGCTCCCCCAAATGCAATTATGGAATGATCTGAATTTTGCTTATTACGCATGCTCAGTAGGGCATAAACACCAGCGGACTGAACATAGCCAATTTCGTATTTTTCAACTAAACATTTTTTATTTGCAGACAGTAATGTTTCAAAAGGAATAAGAGCAAGTGGACCATCTGGAATTATTATGAGCCTTTTCTTGCCGGATAAAATTGTTTCAGCACCATCAATAAGTAACTGATTCAGCCCAAGGGAAATGTTGATCCGGTCCTTTTCATACTTATCTATTGGGTCAGCTAAAAAGGTACGGTAGCGGGAAACAGCCTCCATGATGTTCTTTATGGGAGGAAGCTTTTTCATCTTTTTTTTGGAGGAAGACTTAAATCCACGTTCTGTGGTGGTATTAATGGAAGACGCAGCAATGGTTATAGTCTGTTTCTTATTCACATACTCGGTAAAATTATTAAATTTTAACCTTTTAACAACGGCATGAGTTTTATCAATACCGAGAAGGCGCAATCTATTCTTGCCAGTCACGCTATACATGAACACAGCGGCATCAACGGGTATACTTTTTTGAAAGTTTTGAAGTGAAAGTTCTGCAATAGTTGAGGAACTGCCAATTGTTTCTGCAAGCTGACGCGCCCTGCTCATCTCAAACACGTTAAAAAATCCTTGGGGATCTTTCTCTGCAGAATAAGCGTCGAGCAACCTATTGTAGGAATTGATTTGACTAGCTAGATAGCTACGGCGAACCGTGCCTTGCGCAGTTTCTCGTAATTTATTTTTTATTTCTATGGATCGTTTGAAGTAATCTATTGCGAGTTTATTGGCATTTTTTTCATAATTGATGACGCCAAGCAGATGTAAGTTGTCCGCCATATCTTTTGTGCGTCCAAACTCTTCATTCATTTGTAAGGAACTATTAATAAGCTTTTCAGCACCATCTAGGTCACCAGTTGCAACCCTTATTTTTGCTATATCGTAAAGTGCATTTGCAACATAGCTATCTTTTCCAAGGCTCTCATTAATTTTTAATCCTTTTCGAAAAGCATCTTCGGCTTCGATATATTTTTTTTGTTTTAAATAGACTTTGCCAAGAGTATTCCAAGCTTTCGAAAGTCTTTTCAGAGAAGATCCGGCCTCGGCATATTCGACAGATTTAGAAAGATGGGGGGCGGCTTTATCATAATCGCCTTGTTTCAACAGAATCATTCCCAGATTCGTATGCAAAACAGAAAGCATTTTTTTGTCAGAGCTGTTTTCAAGTTTTTCAAGTGCAAGTGTTAGATACTTACGCACACCCTTAGAATCACCCCACTTTGAATAAATCTCAGCAATGCGAGCTAAAATACCGCCGACTTCATCATCACCCGCATGTTTATTTGCTAAACTGAGTGCTTTTTGAAAATTGGATTCAGCAATATCGAATCTTCCCTGAGCTTTATAAGCCATCCCAAGACCAGTATAGTTCCAAATCTTACTATACCCTTTTTCACGGCGAGGAATAAGATTAATGGCATTATTGTATTCACGAATAGCACAGTCGTAATCATCTTGCCGCAAGCACTTTTTTGCTATCTTAGAAGCTTTCACCCAAGCAGGTTTGCTTCTAGCATAAAGAGGTGCAGGGTAAACAGATGAAATCATAAAAACCAATATGACGACAAATAATGTTTTCATACTCACATAAAAACACACGAAAGTGTTTTTTTCAACAAATGAAACATCAAAGAATGGTGCTTCCCCCCTGAAGATTTAAACAAAACATGCGAATTAAAGCTTACTTATTTCTACAAAAAGATCGCTCTTTTTAATTGGTTTAGCAATAAATCTGCTGCAGCCGGCTTCAAAACACTGTTCTCTGTCTTCTTTGAATGCGTTTGCGGTAAGAACGACTATTGGTATCGGTTCAAGTAAATGTTCTTTTTCGTATTCCCGAATTGCTTTTGTAGCGGCAAGTCCATCCATGACCGGCATTTGAATATCCATGAAGATTATATCAAAATTACCCTCTTTAAAGGCCTCAAAACCTTCAAGTCCATCTTCAGCTAAAACCACTTCATGTTTAGATTCTCCAAGATAAAAAGCAATAAGCATGCGATTACTCTCAGAATCTTCGACTACAAGAATTTTCTTCTTTTCTATTTGTGAATATCCACTCTGATCATTTCCAATATCCCATTTATTGTCTGGGCAGTCATCGCTGCAAACTTCAAACGGAGCTGAAAAATGAAATGTAGTACCAACTCCTTCCTCTGATTCGACCAGAATTTCACCATTCATCAGATCTGTAATTTTTTTAACAATAGCAAGACCTAATCCTGTTCCTCCATATTTTCTGGTCGTAGAGGAATCAGCCTGCGCAAAGCTTTCGAAAATAGTAATTAATTTATTATCTGAAACGCCAATACCTGTATCTGAAACACTGAATTTTAATAGAATACTAGAACCGTCCATCCCATTGGTCGAAACCGAAACAGCTACATTGCCATGTTCAGTGAATTTAACAGCATTACCTACCAAATTAAGTAATATCTGTTTCACTCGAACCTGATCTCCTCTCACTAACGAGGGGACATCAGGAGAAATGATACTTGAATAAGTAAGCCCCTTAGAATCAGCTGAAATCTCCATAATAGCGCTTATATCACCAAGCAGGTCTGATATGCTAAACGGCACCGACTCCAGTTCCATATGCCCTGTTTCAATTTTAGATAAGTCTAAAATCTCATTAATCAGGTTCATTAAACTTTCACCAGCCGATTCAAATAACCGTATATAATGACGTTGTTCCTCATTTAATTCAGAATCAGCAAGTAAATCTGCAACCCCGAGAATAGCGTTCATCGGAGTGCGAATTTCGTGGCTCATGTTCGCTAAAAATTCAGATTTAGCCTTATTTGCAGCTTCTGCTTGTACTTTGGCAAATCTTAATGCTTTTTCCGCGTTTCTTCGCTCAGTAATATCTGATCCAATGCAAAGCATTTCGGTAAATTCATTATTAGTGTTGTATAAAGCTTTATTCGACCATGCTACCCATATACGGCTTCCATCTTTAAGCATGTTTTCGTTTTCATGAGTAACAAAACCTTCAGGGTTATTAAACATTTCATCCACAAAACCATCAATAAGACGTCCAGAGCTATCCACTTCCGGTATAATGGTTCCAATAGTTTGTTTACCTAAAACTTCGTCTCTAGAAAATCCGAATAACCGCTCTGCGTACTCATTAAAGAATGTAATACGCCCCTTTTTATCAATTCTCAAAATAATGCTAGCCGCATTCTCCACAAGTTCTTGATAAAGCTGCCTGCTTTCTCTTAAACGTTTTTCAGCCCGTTTACGGTCAGCAACTTCCTGTTCCAAATCATCCCTTGAAGCAGTTGTTTTAATTAATTGATCATTCGTATCTTCAAGTATTTTAACATAATTCTCGATATCTTCTTTAGCCTCTAAAAGCTGTTCCTCAGCTTCCTTGCGCTGCGTGATATCAACAAAACACTCGAGGAGTTGCTCCTTGCCATCAATGATTATTGTGCTGACTGTTTTTTGAACGGTCAGACTTTCTCCGTTAGCTGTAAGAAGAATTCGTTCTGATTTATCAACATCCTGCATCAAATCTAAAACAGGACATTTGCCCTTTTCGGCAGCACAAATAAAATCATGACACACGCGGCCTACAATCTGTTCTTTTTCAAGACCAATTAATCTGCACGCCTCGGTATTAGAATCCATTATGGTACGAGTTTCAGGATCAATTAAAAGTACACCAGCCTGAATTGATGAAAGTATTTTGCTCAATCTGGATTCACTTTGGCGAAGAGACTCTTCTGCCTCTTTACGATCAGCAAAATCTTCAATAGTAGCAATAACCTCAGTCTTTTCTTTGCCAAGAGTAACAGGATTAAAGACAACACGCAGATAAGCAATCTTACCGCCAGTCACGGAAGTATAATAATCCTCATACAGTGAAGGTTGACCGGAAAGCGCTTTTTTTAATGCTCCGCTCATTTCTGGAGATGTATTTTTAGCGGTATTAAAACCCAGCAACTCGTCTCTTGTAGAGCCCATTAAGCGAGCAAATGGTTCATTACAATCTTTGATTACACCATCGGTATCAAAATGAATCATACCAAGAGGAGAATATTCAAAAATAACGCGATGCCGACGTTCGCTATCCATAAGTTCACGAACAACGATTTTACGTTCAGCAACTTCTTTGTGTAATTCTAAGTTCAACTCTGCATAACGCTGGTAACTCATACATGAAATGCAAGCGTTGGCTATTTTCGTATTGATAGGTAAAAGTGAAGTTATGAGCGACTGGCTAAGCGGTTGGCCGCTCTTAAGGAGGATTAGGAACCCGAAACCCGGCAAATCCATAAGATATGCATTACGCCCATCTATAATTTTATGCATGGGGAGCTTTGAACAAAACTCTACCGTAGATTGACAGTTGGAATTATTCTTAACCATATCCGTAAGAACTGTAATTGCTTCGGGAGTCTTGCCCAGTACGGGATAAGATGAAACAAGTTTACACCCCAACAACCCATCATCAGTAGACGTCATAAGAACAGCCCCTGCCATGCAACCAAGTCTGCGCAAATAGACAGGGATTCCTTCTGTTAAAACATCCTTTAAATCAAGGCTGTTACCAAACGCCATAGCGAGTTCGAAAAGTATTTGTTCTTGAATACGTATGCTCATACGTTTTCCAGTAAAGCTACAACGACTGTTTTATTATGAAATTCCAAATACTCTTCACCATTATTAGCTATCTCCCCAAGAGAAAGCGCTCCAACCAATGGAACCTTATCATTTTGTACGGCGTCGAGTTCTTTTTGATAGTGCTCTTCCAAAAAAAGATAACGCGAAACACAATCAATAAGGATACTTAAAGAAGGTTCTTTGGAACTCTGCCCCTTTGCTTTTTCATTAGCCTGACGCGCAGCTTCAATGATAGAGTCAGGAGCGCCGTGCAAAATTTCTACAAATGATCCTTCCGGTATTTCGCCAACGCAAACCAAATTTCCATCCTCGTCCACAAAAGCAGGATCACGCACAATAGGTTCTGCAAAAAGGCTGGCCATGCCAAATGGATAAGCCTTTAAAAAATCTTTTAAATTTTTGTCAGAAATAGTTTCCTTAGAGTGGTCGCAAATGGCTTTCTTATAAACATCCAGAGCAGGCTTCCAATCAAGTGATTTTAAAACATTATGATCAGATTCAGTTACCTTGAAAGGACCGCAAATTGGAGTACAGCCATGTTTAACTCCAATCGAACTGGAACAATTTATTCCAGCCATGACAGCAGCATCTTCGAGCATGCCTTCATTACACAACACACAAGGTTTTTGCTGAAAATCTAAAGAGCCAGCGCCCCCTCCAACATAAACCAGTTCTAATCCAAGAACCTCAAATAAAGACTGCACAAACGAGGCTACTCGCTTTGACATTCCATCTACAAAAAGAAGTAAGGTCGATGGAATTTCATCAGACTCAAAAGAATGGGTCAAAGGATCTATATAATTCATATCAAAATCACTTAAACCTCTTAAAATATGGGGTTTAAATGAAAACTGGAGACCAACAACAATGGTACCAGTTTCAAGTTGATCGCGATCATGCAAAATTAACGGATAAATTCCCCCTGCCAAGGGCAGTGAATATTTAGTCAGAATAGGATCAAGTAACGCTGGCGTGAACTTGTTGGAATCACATGCAAAAACAATGACCCCCTTTACCCCTGGGTCATTGTCCATATCTTTCAATATATTATGAAAATTTTCTACGGAACCATAAGGATCAACTTCAATACGCATGCAATCTCCAAAATCAAATCATCATAAATCTAATAGTCCGTATAATAAAACAAAAAACAACTGCCATTTTGTCAATAAAGGATAGTTAGAAAATTCGATCCTAGCCAAACTTAAGATTTATAACCACAAAGCCCATTGTCATCAGAATAATAATATATTTGACCTAACAAAATCTATCAACATTATATATTAAAGCTACTATTATTTAAAGACAAATCACGAGTAATTATGATTAATTATACAGCAAGATCGAGACAAAGTAAGTACCCAACAACTTGTGACAATTAGTATCACACACATATTATATCTTAATCCTGATCAATAAAATCTCGGGTCTACTACTCGTGCGAATCGGTGGACCCCAGAACCCTACTCCGCAACTGATGTAATATTTCGTCGCCCCTTTTTGAAAAATACCCCAGCCTCTATCGTAGAGTTCATCTATTATGAAATTTACAGGGAAAAGCTGACCATTATGAGTGTGTCCTGAAATTTGCAAAGCGGCTCCTGCATTTTCAGCTTCTTCCAGCTCAGCAGGTTTATGATCAAGTATGATTATTGGTAAGTTGTTGTCTTTTGGAATAACCTGATTAAGAGGTGTACGGCTTCCGCCACGAACTAATGCTGCAAAATCATTGCGCCCAACAAGAAGTAATTTCCCATCAATGGAGACAGCCTCATCGACAAGAACGTTTATGCCTTGTTTTTCGAGAAGCTTTTCTGACCATTCTCCACCGAGATAGTATTCGTGATTTCCAAGGACTGCATACTTTCCAAGCGGCGCATTTAATCTTTTAAGTTCTCCTACAGCACCACTTTTAACGCAATCGTAGTCATCAACAATATCACCGCCTAAAAGAATCAAGTCCGGTGTCATTTGATTTATGGAAGTTACAATTTTAGCAACTCGTTCGCGGCTCATCAGCTTTCCGGCATGCAGGTCAGTAATAGCGGCAATATCTATTTCTGTTCCGGTACTATTGTCGGTTCTCAGGTCAAATTCTATTTCGCGTATGACAGGTGTCGTAGCGTTGATATAACCACCAATAGCCATTACTGCGGAAACTAAACACAATCCTGCAAATATTTTGGCTTTTGGGACAATGTATTTGGGCAGCATTACCTTTACACCAATACGAATAGGCTCAAAGCAGAGCCCGAGAGGAACCATACATGCGATTATTGCTGCCCATGTATACCCTGCGCCCTGCATGAAAAGCTTAAGCGAATATGGTATGTCTCCCCGAAAAAAGATGGTCAGGGGAAGCGCGACGGTCATCAGATCGGTAGCAATTAGAATTCCGCGCTTTGTTTTAGGTTTACGCTCAAGCATGCGGCATATCCATAGCCGTACATAGAAATAGCAGAAAAAATAAATGAGCGTTGCTTTAAGGTAAAAAGTCATAACGATCCTTATCTAAGAAATATTATTAACCCTAACATTTACTGCGGGCATTATAAGCTTTTGCAAGACCACCACCCGAAGTCTCACGATATAAGCTTGGCAAGTCATGGCCCGTTTCTTTCATGACAGTAACGACTTCATCAAATGGAATACGATGTGAACCGTCTGATAAAATTGACATTTGTGCACGAGCTAAAGCCCGAGTCGCAGCGCAGGCATTGCGTTCAATACACGGAATCTGAACTAGCCCGTCAACAGGATCACAGGTAAGTCCAAGATGATGTTCGAGGCCCATTTCCGCTGCATATTCTATTTGCCGTAATGTTCCGCCCATGAGCTGGTTTGCAGCAGCTGACGCCATAGCACAGGCAGAACCAACCTCGCCCTGACACCCAACTTCCGCACCAGAAATGGAGGCATTCCTCTTAATTACATTCCCGAATAATCCTGCGGTTGCAAGAGCACGAATAAGATCATTATCTTTCAAATCATAGATATCTTTAAGATACTTAAGAGTGGCCGGAACAATCCCACATGACCCGCAGGTGGGTGCTGTAACAATAACACCGCCTGCAGCATTTTCTTCGGACACAGCTAGAGCGTAGGCAGTTGTCAGTCCGGTTAATTGCATATCCGGGCTGGCGAGTCTTGTTTTACGAAAATAAGATTTAGCCTGTCTTCTAAGTCCGATTGAACCAGGAAGAACTCCTTCGGCATCAAGTCCACGCTCAAGAGCTTCTTCCATTACTGCCCATATTTTGAGTAAATAATCCCAAATTTCAACCCCTTCGCATTCTTCAACGTACTCCCAGTATGTAATACCTTTATCTTCGCAATGCGCCATAATCGTCGCAATATCATTAAGCTCATAAACAGATTCAATATCAGAACACTTAACACCTTCTTCTCGAATAGCCCCGCCTCCAACGCTGTAAACTTTCCATGAACTTACAACTTCGTCACTCTCATTCAATGCCTCGAACAGCATACCATTTGGATGTTCAGGCATTTTATCCTCAGATCTCCAGACAATTTCAGTCTTGTCTTTCCCAAGCACACTGAGAACAGCCCAATCAGTTAGATGCCCCTTACCCGTAGCAGCAAGGGACTCGAACAAAGTAACTCGGTAACCAGCTGCACCGGAGTTGTTTTTTTGAAATATCTCCGCCGCCATTCGTGGTCCCATTGTGTGGCTAGATGAAGGGCCGACTCCGATACGGTACAATTCTTTTAATGATTCCATTTACTGCTATTCCTTCAAGATACGATGTTTATTTGTCAAAAATTGAACTTCATAGTAGCCGCAAATTTATCAAGGTCAAACCAAATAAGTGCGGTTCATTAAAATAGATTTCAATGGAGTCATAAGGATATGCGAGAACTGACTATGAATCAGGAAACCAGTTGGTTGTTCTCTTACAAAAAGCGACAAGCATCAGCATTACTGGAACTTCGATCAGAACACCCACAACTGTTGCAAGAGCGGCTCCCGACGAAAGTCCGAAGATCATAACCGCTGTTGCAATCGCCACCTCAAAATGGTTTGAAGCACCAATCATCGCAGCTGGAGCGGCATCTTCGTAATTAAGTTTCATGAGCTTTGCCGCGCCATAACCTATAGCAAATATTAGCACAGTCTGTAAAAACAGGGGAATAGAAATCCACACAATAGTCATCGGATTAGCCAGAATTACTTCTCCCTTAAAGCTGAAAAGCAGAACCAAGGTCAACAGCAATGCGCTGATAGTAATGGGTGTTAAAAAATGCAGGAATTTATCATTAAACCACGTTTCACCCTTTGATTTTAAAATACATTTGCGTGAAAAATATCCGGCAAATAGGGGGAGAGCCACATAAATTGAGACAGACAACAATAGAGCCTGCCAAGGGACAGGAAGCTTCCCCACTCCTAGCAAAAATCCACCGAGAACTCCATAAAGTACAAGCATTGCTAGGGAGTTAATCGCGACCATAACCAAAGTAAGCCCATCATTACCTTTCGCAAGATAACCCCAGACAAGAACCATAGCGGTACATGGTGCAATCCCAAGTAAGATACAGCCACCGAAATAACTTCGCCAAAGTGGAATCTGCAACATCTTAATTCCGTCCACCAAAACAACGAGTCCCGAGCCGTGTATTGAACCAGCAGGCAAATCTAAACCGAATGGCATTTTAACCAAATCCATAGCGTCGACGCCAATCATAGATTTGAAGCAATAACCAAGAAAAAAAAGAGCTATTGCATACATTGTGAACGGCTTAATACACCAATTGATGAACAGCGTGAGAAATACGGGTTTGCCGCTTTTGCCAGCTTTAACAACACTGGCAAAATCTATTTTCACCATGATGGGATACATCATAAAAAATAGACAAATTGCGATAGGAATGGACACAACAGGCGCGCCATTAACATTAATTGACATTCCGTCCAGCGTCTTGGCTAAATCAGGTGCAACCTTGCCAAGAAAAACACCTCCGACAATACACAGTCCAACCCAGACCGTCAGATAACGCTCGAAAAGACTTGTCATTTTGCGATCATTTGCGGGGCTAATTTCTTTATTCATTTTAGGTATCCACAGTTAGTTTTTATACACGTTAAATTTTGTAAACCTGATTATAAATCAATTAAAATTATTTTAGAAGAGACTTTAAACTTTCCGGCAGTGACTCTACGTAAACCTTAATCTCATCACGTACTTTTCGATAACAATTGAGCTGTTCTTCTTCTGATCCGCCCTTTTCAGATAAATCTTTAGCCATCTTCGGAGGGTCATCAAAGCCAACATGTGTTACTTTGCAATTACCCGGGAAGTAAGGACAGGTTTCATGCGCATGACCGCAAACCGTTACAACAACATCAATTGGAACATCTTTGAACTCATCTATATGACGCGATTTATGTTTCGAAATATCAACACCTGCTTCAGCCATCACTTTTACCGCACTCGGATTTAATCCGTGGGTTTCTATCCCAGCAGAGTAAGCGTTGATCAGTTCACTTTTTAAATATTTTGTCCACCCTTCTGCCATCTGACTTCTGCACGAATTGCCGGTACAAAGAAAAAGCACATTCAGTTTTTTACTCATTCAATATATCTCCTATGCATGATAAAATTCAATATAATTTCCTACTTCGCCAATTAACCAATGAATAGTGAGCTTATAAATTAACGTCAATGCAGATTGTGTTACATTTTGACAACAATTGCATCTTAACAAAAAAACGCGAAATCCCGAAGAACTTCGCGTTTTATAACTCCCCGTAAAAATAAATCACTCATGCTCAATGAGAATTAGAAGAGGCATCAACTGACATAATATTTAATGCCCGAGAAGGATTACGCTCTACCCGAGCCAGTATTTCCATGATCTTACTCTCTGGCAACCACTTCACGCGCCCGGTAGCAACATCATAAATAGCGCCGACAACCATATTCAATATTTCCAGTTTCGTCAGTCTAAACAACATTTCCCGCAACAGAAACAACAAATAAATCTTTGCTCGGTGACAACGTTTCAGCATAGACCTGAGATAAATCAGTTACCATTAAAACTGTCACAACAGCTAAAAGCATCATTAAGGTGATTCTTAGATTCCGAATTCCAACTCGCATTTTAACTCCATGGATAAATCTAAAAAAAATAATCACTTATCTAACTGTTTAAGATTTAGTATTAATCGACTAATTATCTATTTATAAACGTGCTCCGCTCCCGCAACATATGTCTTGGCCACAGCTCTGTCGTCGCCAAGTATCATTAGCACGAAAAGCCGCTCCGCCAGAGTTTTGGCGTGATCAATGCGATAACGCAGAAGTGGTGTAGATTCCAAGTCGAGAACCACGAAATCAGCTTCCTTGCCGGGTGAGAAGTTCCCGATGGAATTCTCAAGGGACAAAGCGCGCGCTCCGCCGTATGTAATTAGATAGAAAGCATCAAAGGCCGAAAGCTTAGTTTCAGCACGAATAGCCGCACCTTTGTAAGCCTCATTCAAAGTTGCCAGCATGGAGAAGCTCGTACCGCCGCCAACATCTGTACCAAGTCCCACCATTGTATTCATGCGCTTTGCCCGTGCGTAATCGAAAATACCACTGCCTAAGAAAAAGTTGGATGTAGGACACCATGCAGTAACAGAACCCGTCTCTGCTATGCGCTGAAACTCTCTATCGGACAGGTGTATGCTGTGCCCAAAGATAGAACGTTTTCCGAGCAGACCGTAATGATCATAAACATCGAGATAATCCTTTGAATCAGGAAAAAGAGACTTCACAAGCTCAACCTCATGGAGGTTCTCAGCTAGATGAGTCTGCATATACAAATCTGGATATTCTTTCATTAGACGGCCAGCCGCTTCTAGCTCCTCTTTAGTAGAAGTTGGAGCGAAACGCGGAGTGATAGCGTACAAAAGACGCCCTTTGCCATTCCACTTTTCAATTAATTCTTTTGAATCCTCGTAAGCTGAATCCGGAGTATCACGAAGATCCTCTGGAACATCTCGGTCCATAAGCGACTTACCTGCGATGATGCGCATATTCCGAGACTCAGCTTCCTGAAAAAGAATGTCAGTGGCCTCCTTGTGCGATGATGAATAAAGGGACGCTGTGGTTGTTCCGTTTCGCAACAGTTCATCAAGAAAAAAAGCGGCCCCAGTACGGGCATAGACGGGATCAGAAAATTTTTCTTCGCTCGGGAAAATATACCCTTTCAGCCACTCCAGCAATTGTTCCCCGTAACCAGCTATAGCAGCTGCCTGAGGAGCATGAGCATGAGTGTCAATAAAGCCCGGCATTATCAATTGATCACCGTGGTCGACAAGTTTTGTCCCGTCAGGAAGCGATTTCATAAGATTAGGGGCTTCCCCGGCAGCTACAACTTTGCCGCTTTCAACTATAAGCATTCCATCTTCAAAATACTCGTACGAATCAGCCGCATTTTGTAAATTTGCATCATCTTTATAATGGAAAACTGACCCTCTATGAGCAGTTATTGTAGTCATTAATGTCTCCTAATCTTTTTTTTGCTGAGTTTTGGATTTGTCAGGATCTGCAAAAACTTCGATACAAACATTCATCAAGGCCAGCCCCATAAGGTTGACAGTAGTGGCACCGAACCACATATATGCACCCCACACCGAAAGCTCTTTAATCCAGCCAGACCATAGAACAAAACAAATGATAAAAAATGATAAAAAAGTATCAATGGTTAAAAGAAGCGGCGCCCTGCCGATCTTGCGTCCAAGGTGGGCCAAGGAGCAAAATTCAATGTCAGGCTTACGTAGTTGCAGCAGTTCCTTGGTAATACGGACGAAATTCATGAGCAGGTCAATCACTGACCAGATCAGCATAACAATACCAAGCAAAACATATCCATTTTGATAAGCTAAAAGGCCGAATAGAAATTTGAAAACGCAAAACGGCACACCTATGGTAAGCGAAAGGAAAGCGGATGTTCTTAACAATCGCGGTTGCTTTTCAGCCAAAATAGACCCTCCTGACAATATCAATTGTGGCATTTAAAAACAATTACCCCTGCTAACTTATTCAACAAACTTAGTTGAACTTTTTACTTCTCGCGGCAAGGATATTTTCCATTTAAACAATTCTGATCTACTAAAAACAAAAACACCTTGAGTGGGGGTTATTGGTTTTATGCTATGTACTGGCACTCCGTTTAAAATCTGCTGAACAATTACCCCCGCAGTTGAACCTTGAACTTTGCCGCTAAGTACCAGCCCGCCAATTGTTTTATCCTTTCCAACATTCATTTCCCAAAAGCCAAAAAGTGGGACTGGTGAATTTTTAGATGTCCATTTCAAAATATCATCACTTTTAACATGTTCATTATTATCATCAACTACGGTTTGAAATAACCCAAGTATTATTGCGGAATAACCATCATCAGCTGAATTAATAACAATATTTTTCCAATCAGCAAAAGTCGCAACATGTTTAATACTTATCTGGGTATCACCAATTTTCGTAGTATATAATCCATCAAAGACTGAATCTATTAACACCTTTGAAGTTGTTCCAGTATCCAGTAGAATTAAAATTTTACCATGATCAAGATTAAGAATTTGTTTTAAATACTTAACGGATCTCTTATACAAAGGCCTCTCAAGCACCCCTGTAATATTCTTATTGAGCTGAATATATTTGCGAGGATTACCATTAATTCCAAAATATACGACTGGAGTATAGATCTCTAAAAACTTTGGCCCTAATAGCTGCAAAGCATTATCATCTGCCAAGACCACAACGTCAGGCTTTGTTTTTACATACTCAGCCCACGCAAGATCCGCTCTTTCTTGATATAGTTCTGGAGCAACTCTCTTCGTATCCATTCTAAAATAATTTATGTCTGCGGCATTACTTAAAACAGACTCTAAACCTTTCTTATAATTCTTATTCCATTCATATTCAGCATGGTAACTTTCAATTACCAAGACCTGAGGCCTCGCACTCGCAATTACTGGCACAGCCAAAGTAATTAATGCGACTAAAATTACTAGTCTACTGATAATATAATACATTAATAAATCCTATTTATCGCTTCAATTAAATCATTGAAACTCAACTTACGACCCAAACTGTACAATCTGCGGCAGATTGAACTACTTTTGTGGAGACTGAGCCAAACAAAAACTCTTCAGCTTTGCTGACTCCGCGCCTGCCCACAACAAGTGTATCGTAATTTCCTTCCTTCCTAATTCTCAATATATCCAGACCAATACTTCTTCCTGTTGCACAGATATCCGTATCATGAAACGGCGACTTGCAACTAGCAAAATATTCAGCAACGACAACATCAGCCGTCACACCTAATTTTACAAGAATGTCTTTGGCTTCTGCCATCTTAATTGACATTTCATTCTCATTATTTTTGCACTGGATCGCCCATTCTTCATCATTTTTAAAAAGATCCTTATCCGGAAGACGTTCAACATGCAGAATTGAAACTCCGCAAATCGGGCAATGTTTTACAATATTGCCTACATATTCAACTGCCTTAAAAGAATTCTCAGACCCATCAAATGCTACGAGAATCTTGTTAAGTGTCATGGTAATATCCTCCTTCAAAATTTGAACCTTTTTGAAATTTTAATCATGCAGAAATTACAACCCTTTAATTTCCTTTAAACATTTATTCATATCTATCAGCAATTCATCTACGGTCGCGTAGAAAACTGAGGTTGATGATGCAAAATGCATCAAAACATTATTCAAAGAGTTTGGAATATAGCTATACACTTTCTGTACATTAACGATTCGGTTGCCAATAACGATAGAATAATCTCCACCGTTCAGGCTGTTTAGAATGGAACTGCCAGTGCCAAGCTCGAGCATGGTCTGCATTGTTAAATTTGCCTTACCAGCTAGGTAAATAAGGATGGATCCCAGTCCAAAAAGATCCAACCCGAATGGATTCTCATACAGCTCAAAGGCATAATCAAAATCAATCCAGCGGTAATCGCCAGTTCCACTTTCTACCCATAAATGGTCACGGCGAATATCACCATGTTTTTCATCATGGTCGTGCAAGAACCTGATAGCTTCACACGAATCAATATATTTCTCTAAAATTGCGGGAAAATGTTCGTGGAAATAAGTTTTATGATCAACGGGGATGTTGTGCACAACCACATCAAGTCGCTTGCCACGTATTATGTCTAACACCCTGACATTGTTGCCAGCAACATCATCTCTGGAGCAGCCCTGCATAAACCGTGTATCACCTTTCACAAGTTCCAGAATTCTAGCTTCCTTGCGCGGACTTCTATAGCACTGAATTTCAAAGGGACCGATGTGCATTGGAAATTTTTCATAAAAAGCTAATTTTAAGATTTGAGGCTGCCCTGACTCTAGATGCTTGCCTCTCTTCACCCAGTACTTAGGATCAGATAATCCAAAACGCCGTTCCTGTTCATTTTTAAGCACCAGAAAATGCTCATTACCAAGTTTTATGACATCACTATAATCAATATTCATAAACTGGGTTGTGTCGGTAAAAACCTTCCCGAAACGAGACATTGTGGAATCAGGCAAATATTTCTTGATAAGATCTCTGGCTTCGCTACTCATAGCCACACTCCTGATGTCGTTTTAAACACCAAACAAAGCTTATAATCCTGTTTGGATTATATCACAGCAGTGAACAAAGTAAAACAGAAACAGAAATATAACTGCAAAAGCTATTAAAACTTCCAAAATGACTCTTGCTTGTTCTTTATTTGTTACGTAAGTTTTCGAATTAAGTAAGAGTTGAATATCAAATTTTCGCATTGCAAGAGGTTTCATTGAATCAAATCGAATACTCCCTAGACGAACTTGGCTGGAGCCCGTCCTTCCAAGAACAGCTTTCTTCCGAAGAGCAGGAATCCACCATCCCCGCCCGAGTGACCAAAACTCATAAGGGACATCTGGTCGTATCTACTGGAAAAGAAGAACTTCTTTTGCAAATTGCAGAAACTGGCGTGGGCAGTCTAAATGAACAGCCTACTGTCGGTGACTGGCTACTACTAAATAAAGAAACGCAGGTTCCTACTCGTTTACTTGAGCGCAGCAGTCTACTTCAACGCATGAGCCCGGGGCAGGAAATAAAACTTCAGCCTATCGCGGCCAATATCAACACACTGCTTATTGTCTCTTCCTGCAATACCGAATTTAATTTGAATCGCCTTGAGCGGTATATATGCCTCGCCATGGAAGCGGACATTAAATTTGTGATGGTCCTAACCAAAGCAGATCAGACAGAAAACCCGCAAGAATATCTGGAGCAGGCTCAAAAGCTACATGATTCCATGCCGGTAATGGTTGTTAACTCCAAAGAGCCCGAGAATCTCAAGGGATTGCAAAAATGGTTTGGAAAAGGTGAGTCACTTGTTCTTTTAGGTTCGTCAGGCGTTGGCAAGTCTACCTTGCTCAACACCATAAATGGTACTAGCAAGCAAAAGGTCGGAGCTATCCGTGTTGGTGATGATAAAGGGCGGCACACAACCACATCCAGATCTCTTCACGTTATGCCGTCTGGCGCACTTTTAATTGATGTTCCGGGCATCAGAGAGCTACAGCTCTACGACTGTGAATCTGGAGTGTACAACGCATTCAATGAAGTTTCGGAACTGACAGAGCAATGTAAATTTGCTGATTGCAGTCATAAAAATGAGCCGGGTTGCGCAATTAGAGCCGCTCTTGAAGATGGAAGAATAGATCAACGCAGACTTGATAATTATCAAAAACTTATTGAAGAATCTGAACTGAACAAAGAAAATATCGCTGAAAGAGTTAAACGAAAATCTGAATCCGGCAGAAAGAAGAATAAGGATTCAAAATATAAATGGCGTAAGTAATCAGCCGCAGCCGAAATTTACGACATGTTTTAGGCACGTGCCATCCAAAATAAATTTACCGTCTTAGGTTATTACAATTGGCCTGTGAGATAAGCCTTCGCTTTGCCATATTCTATAATATTATCATTCCTGTATTTTTACGAACGACTGTCATATCTTCGTCCGGCTACCCTACGCCTAAATTCTGACTATCCCTCTCAAATTCGATCAAAATTCCAGAATAAATAAATTACGCCCTGTAAAATCATCGTCAAAGCGGTGATTCCTGCATGTGCAAAATTTTAAAACATGTCCACTCCGTCATTGTCTGCCAGACCTTGTCTCCTATATATCTTATTCTATTATCAAACGGCGCGCTTCACAAAGCTCAGCTACCTGATGGCCGAGTTATTGAATATCATTTCGACTCCGAAGGTATGCGTATAGCCAAATCCGTTAATGGAACGGTTATCGAAAAGTAATTATGGAAAGATTTCACTACACTTGAGGCTGTAGCCGATGGCTCTGGGCAAAATGTGAAAGTCTTCGCATATGACGATGAAGGCGATCCCGTTGCTATGATCTACACCGATAAGATGTATTATTTCGCGTCGGATCAGGTCGGCTCCATCTATATGGTTGCGGATGGTAATCGAAATAAGGTAGAGCAAATTATATATGATTCGTTTGGTAATCTTATTGTCGATACTGACGGAACTATTGATATTCCTCTAGGATTCGCTGCGGGACTTCTCGATAAAGATACCGGGTTACTTCATTTCGGTTACCGTGAGTATGACCCTGAGATTGGACGCTTCACCACTCCTGATCCAATTGGATTTGCTGGTGGCGATGTAGATGTTTACGGCTACTGCTACTGCTGGGATGATCCTAATAATTTTGTGGATCGGGATGGGCTTAAGGGGAAGAGTGAGGAGAAAGAAATAAATGAAAAGAATTTTAAAGACAATAGAAAGACTCTGAAAAATCATGAAAGCTTGGATAAAGCGTTAGCAAATGGCTTGGATGAAGTTCACCAAAGAGTTTCGTCAATAAAATGGGGTGGCAAAGGTCGATCTTTAAAAGATGGCCCCAAATATGGGAATTGGGGTGGAGGACGCTATAGTGGAGGCGTCGACGGAGGAAAGGTTGGCACAAAGCCACCTGTGGATAGCTCGGATGAGGCATATAAAGAGCATGATCAGGCGTATGAGAAAACAAAAAATACGCCCATATTGGGAGATGTAAATGCAGAGCAAAAAAGAAAGATTAAGGAAGATGACAAAATGCTGGTAAAAAAACTTAAAAAATTAAACGATGATCCAAGAAAATGGGATAATCCTCCAAAAGAAAAAAATGTGGAAGATGCAAAATTTTTCAGAGGTAGTGCAAAAGCATTTTTTACCGCAAAAAATTATGTTAACTAACAAAAATATAATCATACTTATGTGGGTGATTATTACACCAATATACTATTTATTCAATTATTTACTTACTACAATTGATAATCCTCTTGCTACTTTGATAGTTCCTATTTTGCCGTATTTCTTTTTGTTATTTCTGCTTTGGAAAAGCAAAGACAAATCACCAGTGGAGCGATCTTATGTTATTACACCGGGGATAGTTTGTTGTCTTCCCACACTGTTCATGCTTTTCCTCTTTTTTTGCTGGTCATTTAATGGGTTTGCTCCATAAAATTGGATAAAAGCATAATCGTCTTAGCAGGTCAGCTTCTTTTTGAGGCTGTAAAGATCCCCACAAAAAAAGGCTGTGAGGTTAACCCCACAGCCCAATAATAAACTAAAACCATCAAACTATTTCATAACGACACACAACTTACCAATCAATATTGATCAATTGTCTTCGGAAGCTTAATCATCCAAAATCCGCCCTTCTCGCCCGTAGCCTGAAGTTCAAATGATGTCTGAACTTCACTTCCATCGTAAGTAAGCTTACCATCATCTATGACATACTTTGTAGCCTTCTTAACGTCCTTCCCATTTTTATCTTCCACTGGATTCACAGTGACAGATCCGAATCCAAAATCATTATCTGAGCATACAGCAATAGTTCTCATGTCAGGTAACAATGCCAACCCCTCTGCCTTACTCGGCTTCCAGCCATGTTCGCGCAAACTAATGATCTCTGTTTTTGTAACCATCTTTATACCAATATTTTCTAATTCATCAGAACCAGAAACCATTTCTAACTCATTCCCGCCAGCAGTCTTTTTACCACTTAAATCTGTGGCTTCGCCGATGTCGATCAAATAGATAATATTACGAAGCCCGTCTTTCCCTTTACCCTGCTCAACAATTAGAAATTCGGTGTCGCTTATAGCATGCAGATCGCCGATTTTGGCATCCTTACATTTTTTATACGCATCAACATCAATGGGGTAAGCAAACATCTTCGTTTTGCCTGTTTCAGGATCAAGCAAAACTAAACGGGTAAAGGGCGCTTTGCTTGCTGAAACGTTCCCATCCACATCACAAATAGATTGAACTGCGCCTAACACTAGATTTGATGGCGTCACAGCCACACCTTCCATTCCCCTATTCAGCTGACGTTTTCCAATAATAGTAGGGAGACCATCCCCCGGAGAATACTTCTTAAGGATACGTCCAGTATTGGCATCCATTTTAGCTATGAACGGGCCATATTCATCACATATCCAGAGATTTCCATCCTTACGATCAATGGCAATACCTTCGGTGTCCATCCCTTCTTTGTCGTAGCTGAGGATCTCATATGAATCGGAAAGTGGAACTTCGCCAGTTGAACCGACAGTACCGGGAGGTAATGGACGACCTGAAATTTTGCGCCCCTTGAAATCTTTAATCTCAATTGCGCTAAGAAGCGTGATTTTGCCATCTTTAAGAGCAAGCGCACCATATGTAGGAGTGAAATTAGGAGCAGGAAATACTTTGGAAGGATTTTTTTTCCCGTTAATCAAAACTTTAGGACTGTCAGCATTTGGGCCGCGATCTCCGATTGCGTAGAACATGCGCGCCCCATCTTTTGCCATACCGATATAAGTCATACCGGAACCGATTCCTATGGGAAAACCCTCTGGAAGGCTATCTGCATATTTCCCGTTGTAGGAAACATTATATTTTAAAGGGGTATCAATTTCATACTTCTCAATTTCAACGTCAGCTCCGCACGCAAAACCTGCACTGAGAGCAAGAATAGCTCCTGTGGCAATAAACTTCTTAAACATTTAGTGTAGCCTCCTTTTTTTTAATTCAGCTACATCCTATTAGTTAATAGTAAATCTCATTTAAGTTACAAACGAAACGTATGTGTTAATAACCAGAAAATATCACCAAATCAACAACTTAAAAACTTACCTAGTCAACAAAGTGGCCTAACGCTTCTTTCAAATCCAAGTGCTCGAAATTAAATCCGGCAGTAATTAAACGTTCCGGCAATACGAATTGTCCACTGATAAGAATTTCTTCCGCCATCTGGCCAAGCATAATCTTAAGAACAAATGATGGAACGCGAAGACGAACGGGCTTGTCAACAACAGCACCAAGGGTTTCCGCAAATTTATTGAATGTCACAGGATGCGTAGAGCATAGATTGTAGACGCCCTTACAGGCGGAATTTTCGATCAAAAATATTATTGCTCTTATCTCATCATCAATATGAATCCACGAGACGCCCTGATGACCATCACCGATATATGAACCAAACCCAAGCTTAAAAGGACCAATCATCTTACTAAGAGCGCCACCGAAACCTAAAACCATGCTTGTACGAATGACTACCCGCCTGACTCCATAATCTTCAACACTGGCAGTAGATGCTTCCCATTCTTTTGCAACACCGGATAAAAAAGAGCTACCTAGAGCCGCTTCTTCCGTTACAGGCTGAGCACCTCTTGGGCCATAATATCCGATTGCGGAGGCCTGAATTACTACCTTCGGACGAACTTTAGCGGCCGTAACAGATTCGGTTACGGCTTTACCAGCATTCAATCGGCTGGATAATATGCTATTCTTCTTAGCTTTATTCCATCTACCGGAAGCAATATTATCCCCGGCAAGATTTACGATTGCAGCCGCTCCCTCTGCAAACTCCTCCCATCCGTACGAGGAGACTCCATCCCACACAACATTCCTGACTCCGGGAATATCAGATGTCCGCGTGGACCGTGTCAAAGCGAAAACCTGATAACCTTTAGCCACCAAAGCCTTACTAAGTTTCCTGCCGATAAACCCCGTTCCACCAGTTATTACAACCCGCATGATGACCTCCGGATAAAAGCTGAAGCCTGATCAATTAATAATTATTAATTAAACAACAGCATACATCCATACGAGTCAAAATGACAGCATTCAAATAATATAATGAGTAATGAAAATTGAAGAATAAGACGAGAAAAATGATAGTGTAAAACGAGACACTAACTAACGGGAGAAGACTACGCAGCCTTGATACTGCGCATTATAAATCTTAAAGTTTCGTCATATAATTTAGGAGGACTATAGGGAGTTAAAAGCTTTGTTCTGACAGCTCCAACAAGATTACATAACACTACGGAAGCAGTCTCAGGGATAAGTAGATCAGGTATTGAGCCATCACGAACGCCCCTAGCTACGCAAGTTTCGAGCAATACAGGAATCTGAGCGAACTTGTGCATCATTGCGTCGCGGTCTTCTCCGATTTTGATATCACTAAATGGAGAGCAGCGAACAAGTACAAGAAAATTTTCATTTGGGTCTATGGAAAAATCAAGATAACATTTAGCGAATCTATACACAGCATCAAAACCGTTTTCAGCTTGAATAACTTCATTTTGAAGAGCTAAACTTAGCCTTTCGGTAACATCAAGTCCTGCAGATCTGAAAAGTTTTTCCTTACTGACATAATGGTGCGACAAAAGTCCCACCGCAACTCCAGCACGATCTGCTATTTTTTTAAAAGTTGTACCACTATATCCAAGCTCTCCAAAAACTTCTTTAGCTATCTTTAAAACCAGTTCTTTTTTAGTCATAGAGCTCTCTTCTTTTGCATTATTTATTTACGCTCAGCAATTTACGTAAGCCATATGTAAACGTCAACAATATACAATAAAAAATAAAAGCCCCTCGTTTACCGAGGAGCTTTTATTTGGAGGAATAGAAACTGAAGGTGGTTTCTAAGAATGTTTAACTTTCGTAATTCGAGTGCATATATCTTTAAATATAAGCACAGGCTTTCTTCGAATGCTAAATTGACACCTGACAATAACAAAGTTTGATGCGGACAAACCTTGGTGTCGTGGCTGAGTGTATTCATACTGATGATTGTTGTAGGATAACCTACTATTCGTGCTATCGCCATTCAAACTTCATTAAAGACCCCTACAGTCTAAAAAAAGGAATTCTACGACATCAAAAAAAACATTCACCTTTATGCCTAAGCACTCATAACATTTTATAGCGGCATCAACTGAGACTATATCTATGTTCAGTTTTTTATTTTGTCAACTGTCAATCAAAGCAAACACCACCACATTAAACATTACCATTACCACATGCAAGTTGTTAATTTAACTCACCTAATATCAAAACAATTAACAATTTAGTAAAAACAATAAAAACGATTGGCTATACAAAAGGTAATAATACACAGAAATAAAGCTGAATGAGCGTTCAATATTGTCAAATTTAACCCAGAATTGCACATGATAGAAAAAATTTATTTTATTACCACAAATATTAACTCTAAGCAGGTTGCACCAGACGCAAGGTTCAAGTATTGTGCAAAAAATTCCAGGAGGATGCTCAACATGATCTTTTCTAAAATATTAATCCCTGTAGATGGCTCAAAACATTCTGATAACGCTGTTGACTATGGCTTAGAATTGGCAAAAATGACCAAAGCACAGGTGATTCTCTTACACTGTCACCCCCCTGTTCCTTCAGGACTAGGTGAGCCTAATTTTCAAAAAGCAATAGATGATGAAACTCGAAATTCTTACGCAATACTTGAAAAACACACTCAGAATCCAAAAGCGCAAGGAATAAAACTCAGTGAAAAAATTATAGGCGGCAAAACCACTACTTCCATAACAACCGTGGCACAAACTGAAGATTGCGACCTCATCATTATTGGTTCCAAAGGAAAAACAGATCTTGAAGGGTTACTTATGGGGAGCGTGACCCACAAAGTTCTTAACACAGCTCACTGCCCTGTTTTAGTAATAAAATAGCTGAAATATTAGCACTTATTTTATTTTCAAAGGCAGGCCGTACTATCTAATAAATCAGATTGTAATTATTTTTTTTTTAATTTAAATTCGGGACAATAAGTTAAAAATTACTTATTTAATTGAAATCTGTTTTTTTTGACAACCCATAGGGAGTGGTTCATGCGGCTTTTGACACGATCTGACTTTGACGGCCTGGCCTGTGCAGTCCTTCTGACTGATATAGGACTTATGGATAACTGGATGTTTGTACATCCAAAAGACATTCAGGATGGCAAATACCCCGGTGACCCCAACGATATAGTTGCCAATGTTCCATATATTGAAGGATGTGGATACTGGTTTGACCATCATTCCAGTGAAGAAGAACGTTTGGGCATGGATCTAGATTTTCAAGGGATGTCCAGAAAAGCAAAAAGTGCTGCCAGAGTTATCTGGGAATATTTCGGCGGACATGAAAAGTTCGATGATAAATTTGATGAAATGCTACACTACGTAGATAAGGTCGATAGTGGAGATCTAACAGCAGAAGAAATCCTGAATCCTACAGGTTGGATTCTTCTCGGATTTATCATGGACCCAAGAACTGGGCTTGGCCGCTACAGACATTTTAATGTGAGTAACTACCAATTAATGGAAAACCTCATTGATTACTGTCGCTCCTTGAATATTATTGAAATACTTGAACTACCGGACGTAAAAGAGCGAGTTGACCTTTACATGGAAAGAGATCAACAGTTCCGTGACATGCTCACAGAACGTTCAGAAGTATTCGCAAATGTAGTAATACTTGACCTTCGAGAACAAAAAGAAATTTATCCAGGGAACAGATTTACTATCTATTCCATGTACCCACAGTGCGACGTAAGTATCCAGATTATCTGGGGCAAATTAAAACAGAACACGGTTTTTTCCGTTGGACACAGCATCACAAAACGTACCTGCAAGGTTGATATAGGAAGTCTGTTGCTACAGTACGGAGGTGGTGGTCATAAACAAGTTGGAACATGTCAGGTCCCTCATGACCAGGCTGATGCCGTGCTCGGTGAACTCGTTGCCAAGCTCATGAATAAGTAATTTAATTAGTCATATTATTAAAAGAGCCTGTATTTTCCAGGCTCTTTTTTTGAGGGATTAAGTTTAGTTAAGGTTGACATAATAAGCCGGTGTGTTAATAAAAAATCGACAAAACAAACTATGTAAACAAATGGACAATTTCATCCAAATGAAGAATATGCGGGATTCTGGATTTTTCTTACCAGAAATCAATTCTAAAATGAGGATTCCATTTTATCTGTCAGAAGTTGCTGCAGGATTCCCGTCCCCTGCTGATGACTATATCGACAAAAAAATGGACCTGAACGAACATCTTATACGGAACTCTGCCGCCACATTTTTTGTGCGCGCCTATGGCGATTCCATGCAAGATGCGAACATACAATCTGGAGATATACTTATAGTTGATCGAGCACTGGATGCCACCAATAATTCGATAGTTATCGCTGTTTTTAATGGAGAATTAACTGTCAAAAGATTAAAACAAACAGGTAGAAAATTATTTCTTATACCCGAAAATAAAGATTTTCCGAAGTTTGAAGTAACGGAAGATACTTCTTTCGAAATATGGGGCGTCGTAACATATATAATACATAAAGCGAGTTTATGAAAATCCTTGCACTTATTGATTGCAATAATTTTTATGTCTCTTGCGAACGAGTTTTCGCGCCATCGTTACGTAATAAACCAGCAGTGGTGTTATCTAATAACGATGGGTGCGTTATAGCGCGTTCGCAGGAGGCAAAAGAGATAGGAGTGCCCATGGGGGCTCCGGCTTTCAAGTATAAAGCCTTTTTCGAGAAACACGGGGTCAGCGTCTTTTCATCAAACTACGCACTCTACGGAGATATGTCACAACGGGTCGTAAACACTTTGTCTACATTTGCACCATCGATGGAAGTTTATTCAATTGATGAATCCTTTCTTGAATTCACCGGGCACGATTTAACAAATCTCGAATCAATAGGGCGCGAAATCTGCGAAAAAGTACTAAAATGGACAGGAATACCCGTCTCAGTCGGTTTCGGACCGACCAAGACTCTAGCCAAAGCGGCCAATAGATTCGCTAAAAAAGAGTCATGGACAAACGGAGTATTTGGTCTGTGTGATCTTGATAAAAATGATGAGTTTTTAGAAAAAATACCCGTAAGCGACATATGGGGAATCGGCAGAAAAAACGGGAAAAAACTTACAGACAGAAGTATTACAACTGCCCGCCTGTTTAAGAATTTGCCAGACCTATGGATAAAAGAAAATTTGACGATAACGGGGTTGCACACAGCTTTAGAACTCCGGGGAATTTCCTGCTTTTCGCTTGAAAATTCACCGCCACCCAAAAAATCTATCGTAACATCACGATCTTTTGGGAAGCCGATATCCACCTTGCAGGAACTTGAAGAATCCGTTGCGGCCTATATGACACGTGCAGCTGAGAAACTGCGACGGCAGCAATCACTGACCGGAGGAATAATAATCTTTTTGGCCACGAATCCTCATAACTCTCTTCCGCAGTACTCAAACTCCATAACCAAAATGCTTCCGGTTGCAACAGATTATACGCCGGATCTTATTACGGCAGCTCTAAAGGGGATCAAGTCTATTTACAGATCTGGGTACAAATTCAAAAAAACCGGAGTAGTTTTGCTAGACTTGGTCCATAAATACAACAGACAAGCTAACCTTCTGGAGCTAACAAGCAGCAAAAGTACAGAAAAAAAGAATAAATTAATGAAAATATTGGATAGTGCAAACACTCGGTTCGGTAAGGGAACCTTGAACTATGCATCAGAGGGCATTAATCAACCTTGGCAAATGACCAGAAACCACAAGTCCCCAGATTACACGACATGCTGGGCAGAAATTCCTAAAATTAAATAGATGAAAGGTAAATAGGCAAAATTAATAAGCAGTTGCGAGGTTCTACCTTCGAAAATTGAAAAATTTGGTAGACACTTTATAAAAATGATACCAATATAACACCCCTTGCTCATTCAATAAGATTAAGGCATGAACACCAAAAAGTAAAAACTGCTTAAATTAATTTAGCAAAAAAAAGGAATAATCCTATATATGATGAATAATTCATCTAATCGGTTTACGAAAACCATCAAAATTCTGAGCGTCCCCGTACTTCTTGCTCTTATTTTGACAGGATGCGGAACCAAAAAAGAAGCTGTAGGTCTACACCAGACAGGAACGGTAGCGTTTATGTTAAACTGTGACGGCGCAGCGGAAACATATTTTGAAAAAGCTCTAGATGCCGACCCAGAGTACGGACCCAGCTATATTATGCTTGGAGACTGCTACCTGCGTCAGGGTAAAACGGAAGAAGCTATAAAGGTCATCAAGAAAGGTCTTGAGCTTAACCTTGATGAAGGCCACAAAAGGTTGGCCCACAGAAAGCTGGCAAGAGCATATAAAGAACTCGGCCAACCCGAAATAGCTCTTGAGCACATTACCATCTACACTAGAATGTCTGTGTATCAGGACAAATTCACGCCGCAGAAGCTCTCAGACACAGAGCTCTTTGTGGAAGAATTAGAATTACCTGAAGGGCATAAGAATGTGTCCGTGGCCCAGATAATGGAAGATACTCTGAAAGCCAAAGAAAGCTCAAGGCTTGCACGAGAAAATGAATCTAACATACTTGACGTTTTCAATATTATTTAAAAATAATAAGATTGTCCTTAAACCCCGCACTCTGCTAAAGATTGCGGGGTTTTTTTTGAACACAAAAAAACTAATTCCACTCTCTTCATTTAAAATACATATTTAAATGCGTTCACAATGTTTTCATTCATTAATTCACATATTTATAAAGATAAACTGCGGATACAATTTTACACTAAAAAAAAAACTAGAATTTGACGATAAGCGGTCTTTGTTTTATCAGTTCAACCTATAGATAATTAAAGCCGATAAATTATTTAACTTGAAACCAAACTTGAAACACATCAAAACTTGAAACAACATTGTTCTTATTTTTTAATTTCTACATAAGAACCTCAAACTAAAGACATTTTTAGAACAGCTACATAACAGACAACCTATACCTTCACGAGTGTTAATTTCATTTCACTTGACAAGGATTACAGTTGGCTTAAAAAGATCCCGTATTTTTAAAAAAAACCTGTTTATTCACCCTAATATATAGAACTAAACTCGCAAGACTCAGGAGAGTCGTTTTGAAATCTCAAAAAGATAAAATATTGATCGCCAATAGAGGTGAGATTGCCGTGCGTATTATGCAGGCATGTACAGACCTAGATATTGGCTTTGTTAGCGTATACACGACTGAGGACATGGATTCAGGACACGTTACTCTCGCAAGAGAACTAGGTGGCGAAGAATCTATTTACAAAATCAGATCCTATAATGATGCCGGAGATATTCTTTCCGTAGCTGATCAGACAAACTGTACTGCGGTTCACCCTGGTTACGGTTTTTTCTCTGAAAACTACCGCTTTGCCCGCAGAGTAACTGAAAGAGAAAGAGCGATGATTTTCATCGGTCCTTCATGGAGAGTTATTCGCGACCTTGGTGATAAAATTAACACCAAACGCTTAGCTAGAAAGCTTGAAGTTCCTACTATTCCAGGTTCTGACAGAGCTATTTATGACGAGTTGGAAGCTGAAGAAATTGCATCCAACCTGTTTAAATTTCAAGAAGAACAAGGCGTTAAAAACCCTGTAGTTCTTGTAAAAGCATCTGCCGGTGGTGGCGGAATGGGAATCGACGAAGTATATAGCATCGAAGAATTCCGTCAGGTTTATCGCCAGATTAGAAACTTCTCTCTGCGCACCTTTAATGATGAGGGTGTTCTTATTGAGCAGCGTATCTTCAACTTCAATCATCTTGAAGTACAGATAGTTTCTGAAAAGTCTGGTAAACATCATATTCACTTCGGAACCAGAAACTGTTCGGTACAGAGTCCCGGCAGACAGAAAAGAATCGAAGTCGCTCCAGGATTTTACCCAGAAGGCATGGCCTACTCTTTCGACGCACAAAAAGTCATTGATGACATTGTTGCCCATTCTTTGAAGATGGCCCACAGCATTGACTATGACAGTGTCGGTACATGGGAATGGATTGTTACGCCTAAGGGAGATCCTTTCTTGATGGAGGTAAACACCAGAATTCAGGTTGAAAATGGTGTTTCAGCTCAAATTTCAAGCATTCAAGGTGACTCGGACGTAAACCTGATCAAAGAACAGATCAGACTCGCGCTTGGTGACGAGCTTGGCTACACTCAGGAAGACATTACTCTTAATGGTGTAGGAATCGAATACAGAATTATTGCAGAAGATACCGATGATAAATTTGCTCCTTGGGCAGGGGAAATTGAAGAACTTCATTGGAAAGAGCACTCTTGGCTCAAAATGCACACACATATTCCCAAAAAACTGCCGTATCAGATCCCTACAGAATTTGACCCCAATCTGGCTCTTGCCATTATCTGGGGTAAGGACCTTAAAGAAGCCAAGGAACGTGGTCATGAATTCCTTAACGAATTCGTGCTAAAAGGTAAGGACAGAAAGAATGTTTCACTCAAGTCCAACCTCAAATTTTTGGCCAAGAAAACAAACAATCTACTGGAATTCTAATAATACATCATGGATATAGAAAAAAAACTAGATGGTTTAAGTAAGCGGGTTCAGTATGCGCGCGACATTCTCGGTGACACTGAGGATAGACGCCTTACAGCATTTGCCCAGAAACTTTATTCCTTCCTAGACCGCAATATTAATCTGACTCAGGAAGAACTGTGGGATAAATTAAACACCGTCGGCGAAAGTCTGGCTGTGCTTGAAAAGGATATTGATAATACCCTTACTCCCATGGACAAAGTCCGTATCGTTCGTCATTCCGAAAGAATATGCCTTAAAGATATTCTTGAAAATGTTTACGACAATTACACAGTTGTCGGCGGCAAGGATGACATGAGCATCGACCCCGGCATGGTCATCGCACGCGCCTACATTTCCAGAAGAGTCGGCAAAAAAGTGCACAACCAGCCAGTTATGGTCGTTGGTCAGGAAAAAGGACACGGACAGGAATTTCGTAACGGTGGCTGTATTAAACCATGGGGTAATGCCAACGCATTACGTTACATGAAAGTGGCCGCGCGTGAAAATATCCCTATCCATACATATGTATTTACCCCCGGATCTTATCCTATTGAAGATTACCCGGGTGCAGCTCAGCAGATTGCTGAAAATATCTACGAAATGTGCGGGCTTGAAGTTCCCGTCATATCTGTTATCTCTGAAGGCGGATCCGGCGGAGCTGAAGCGATTGCAATGGCGGATAAACGCCTTATGCTTTCACACGGTTACTACTCTGTAATATCTCCAGAGGGTGCTGCCGCAATCGAAGGGCGTCTTCGCGGTGGAATGCGTGCATCTGCAGAGCTTATCGATTCTTGCGCTAAAAATCAGTGCATCACAGCAAAAGACAATCTCGGTTTCGGATACATTGACGGCATCATTCAGGAGCCTTCTTTGGGTTCCCGCCCTGAACACTTTGATTTCTACAAAGTAGTAAGATCCGAAGTTATCAGAGCAACAGATGAAGTGGTATTAAGCGTTAAAGGGTTACGCCTTTTCCGTGGAACAGCAATTAAAAGCCGCACTAAAAAGGCTCTTACTGACGAATCCGTATTCGTGCGCTGGTCAATCAATTCCACTGAAAAGCAAAGGCTACTTTGGAAGAGATACAAAAAATACCGCAAAATGGCTCAACATGCCTACGAAGATAAAAGAACATTTGTTGAGAAAATCAATTCAGCTAAAGTGGATGCAATGGCAGCAGCCTACTCCACAATCCGCTATGATTTAATCAAAAAATATCAGACCAAACTTCAAAGGCTCGCCGAAGAAGCAAAAGATGAAATCCATGTTGTCACCAACAAAATAGATCAACTTAAGTGCCGCGTAGCCACCAAAATAGGCTTTACGACCAAGACCAATTCAGAAGTTGAGTTCGCATTGACGAAGCTGTCTGTTCAGGAAGAAGAGCAGCTTCCACCAGCTGATTACAGGCATTTCGTCAGCCCTAGAGCAAATGAAGACAGAGAAATAACCTGTCCTAACGCTGAAAAAGACGGCTGTCTCGAAATCTGGTCTCGCGATCTATTTGATGAATTCGCCGGAGTATGTCCTACATGTGGGCATCATTTCCCAATGGAATATAATTGGTATCTTGCCAATTTATTTGACTGGGGAACAGTTCGCGAATTCAATAAGTCTATTTGTGCTGCAAACCCGACCAACTTTCCTAATTACCAGAACAGACTGGATGCGGCGAAAGAAAAAACAGGACTTCAGAGTGGTTGTGTGACCTTCGAAGGGCACATCAAACACACTAAAGTAATCTGTGCGACTCTGGTTGCTCCTTTCCGAGGTGGTTCAGTCGGAGCTGCAGAGGGTGAAAAATTTGTTCGCGCTCTCGAGCTTGCGGGCAAAAAGAGATACCCATTTCTGGCATATGTTCACGGAACAGCCGGAATCAGAATTCAGGAAGGAACAAACGGACTCATCCAGATGCCGCGCTGTACTCTCGCAGTACGCCGCTACATCGAATCAGGCGGACTATACATCGTTTTATATGATACAAACTCATATGCTGGGCCTGTAGCAAGTTTCCTTGGCTGCTCTCCTTACCAGTATGCGGTTCGATCATCCCGTGTCGGTTTCGCCGGCCCTGGTGTTATCAAAGAAACTACAGGTATGGACATCGCACCTGATTACCATTCCGCATACAATGCTCTCTCGCGCGGTCATATTCAGGACATCTGGGATCGCAGAGATATTCGCAGAAATCTACATCAGGCCTTCCTCACCGTTGGTGGTAGAAACCTGTATTACAGATAAACGATTCGATTATACAAATTGAAAAAGCCTCTTTCTGCTTAGCAGAAAGAGGCTTTTTTATGAAATTTATATTCAATTCAGGGATCATTTTTTTGAGATGGCGGAAATTGTTAGCTTAAAAAAAGTCGGGGTCCATTGCGGCATTTCCATTGGCTAGCATGGTCTTGTAGAATCTTACTAATTTCTCATCTACAGGCACGAGCGGAAATTTTTCACGGCATGAATCACACTGAACCATAATAGGCTGAGTCGGTGCAATGAGTGGAACAGACCTTTCACAAAAAGGACATCTATACATAAATATTACTTCCATTCCACTTGGGCGGACTGGAGATATGGGCCTACTGGATTCGGACATTTATTAACTCTCAAAAAGGTTTTTGCCGGTCATTTCATTTGGTACAGAAATGCCTTTTAAATTCAAAATGGTGGGTGCTATGTCACATAAGGCGCCCGTAGAAGGAGTGCGTCCCTTAAAAGCATCGCCAATGAAAATTAGAGGAACTTCATTTAAGCTGTGTGCTGTCTGAGGCCCGCCATTAGCATCAATCATTTCTTCTGCATTTCCGTGATCAGCAGTCAATAGAACCTGACCGCCAAGCTTAATTACAGCATCAACAATTTTACCAACGCATGCATCAACAGTTTCAGTGGCCGAAATAGCTGCTGGAATTATTCCAGAGTGCCCAACCATATCCAGATTGGCTAGATTGCATATACACAAAGAATATTCAGGTAGAGCGTTAACAAGCTTCTGCGTAACTTCCTCAGCACTCATCTGAGGCTTAAGGTCGTAGGTCGCCACTTCACGGGGAGAAGGTACGAGAATCCTGTCTTCGTTAGGAAAAGGCTCTTCTCTTCCGCCGTTCATAAAATATGTGACGTGAGCATATTTTTCGGTTTCTGCAATTCTAAGCTGCTTAAGGCCAGCATTAGAAACAACTTCACCGATCGGATTCACAATATTCTGATGAGCGAAAGCAACCGGAAAGGAAAAATCACTTTCGTATCTAGTCATAGTCACGAAATCGGCAAAAGCCGGAACGATGGGTCTTTCGAATTCGGTAAAGTCCTCGTCTGTCAAAATTCGACACAACTGGCGAGCGCGGTCGGCACGGAAGTTAAAAAAGAAAACTCCGTCCTCATCGAGCATAAGCCCATCAACATCAGCTAAAACACGAGGTTTGATAAACTCATCAGTTTCACCGTCCGCATAAGCGGACTCGATAGCATTAACAGGATTTGTAACAACCTGCCCTTCGCCAAGAACAAGAGCCCTATACGAAAGCTCATTGCGCTCGTAATGCTTGTCGCGATCCATAGAATAATATCGGCCCGAGATGGTCGCAACCTTCCCGATACCGATTTCATTCATCTTATCTACAAGCTCAGACATGTACTCTTTACCCTTTGTCGGAGAAGTATCGCGTCCATCCATAAATGCATGAACGAAAACTTCACTGACGCCGGCATCTTTAGCCACCTGAAGAAGTGAGTAGAGATGATTTATATGAGAATGCACACCACCATCAGAGAGAAGTCCCATAAAATGGAGACGCCCGCCGGTAGCTTTCACATTATCAATTAAATCGCAAATAGCATCATTGGTTGCAAGCTCATTGTTCTCAATAGTTATATCAATTCTGGTCATGTCCTGATAAACAACGCGCCCGGCGCCAATATTAGTATGTCCAACTTCCGAATTTCCCATGAATCCATCTGGGAGTCCGACAGCTCTGCCAGAACATTTCAAATGGGTATTCGGACAATCTTTAAAAAGACCATCTAAAATAGGCGTTTTCGCTAGCTGTACAGCGTTACCTTTACTAGCAGGAGCAATTCCCCATCCATCTAATATGAGAAGAACTGTGGGAGCAGCAGATTGCTTGGACATGAAAAGAACCTCAAATACGGCAGGCAGAGCCTACCGGTTAATATCTAATTCAATTCTGGTCCCTTCAGACCACAATCCTTCAACATTATAAAATTCGCGATTATCTTCCTGAAAAATGTGGATGATAATATCGTTCAAATCGAGAAGAATCCAGTCGCCTGTCTGGTAACCTTCCATTCCAAGATACTCAATGGTGTCTTTTGAAAGATTGCCTAGAGTGTTGTCAGCCAGAGACTGCGCATGACGAACCCCTTTGGCACTGACAACCATTACGACTTCTGAAATCGGGCAAATCCCGGTTACATCAATTGCAACCACGTCAATTGCTTGCTTCTCGTCCAACCATTCTGATACAAGCTGGAGTTTGTCCGAAGTACTAATCTCTTTAAATTTCTTACTTTTAGTTTTCATTCTTTTCTATTAACTCGGCGAACCTTATGTGAAGATACGCGCTTTGAATTAACTATGATAAATCAAGATATAGGGATTCTAACTCCCCTGTGTAATATTCATCCATCATGAATAATCAGCCACAGTCTGTCTCACAGCATTTAACTTACAATATAATGATATAGAGAATTTATGAACGATACGCAATCAATACCAAGGTCATATTTGCAATCATTTACAATTATTTTGATATTTTTAGTAATAAATATGATGAAAAAAGGCTCTGCACATTCAAACTTGACTGTGAGTAGGCACTTATGCAATAAAACCCAACATTATTGATCACGTTTTTTCCTTTTATCAGCATCCTGTTTTTTCATGATAAAAGTTTCCAAAATCGTGTTCTAAGACATAAGCGCAACATTTTTTTATGGCTGAAACCACCCCCTTCAGCCTTTAGGAGGCAAATAATGATCTTCGACATAGATAAAGAAACAATGCCGAGAGAAGAGCTAGAAAAATTACAGCTCAAACGTCTCAAACAACTTTGCGAAAAAGTATACGCAAACGTTCCTTTCTACACCAAAAAATTTAAAGAACTTGGTATAGAACCTAAAGATATCAAATCTCTTTCAGATCTCTCCAAGTTGCCTTTTACCGAAAAACAGGATCTCCGCAATCATTACCCCTTCGGATTGTTTGCTGTATCCCGTGAAAATATCGTTAGGATTCATTCTTCTTCAGGAACCACAGGCAAGGCTACAGTTGTAGGTTACACAAAGCGTGATATCAAAAACTGGGCAGACATGATGGCTCGCTCATTTGCAATAGCTGGTGCAACTCCTGCTGATAGTATTCACAATGCTTATGGATACGGATTGTTTACAGGCGGCCTCGGTGTGCATTATGGAGCGGAAGCCCTTGGCGCGACCATTATTCCAATGTCCGGCGGCGCAACTAGACGTCAGATCATGGTCATTAAAGATTTCGGCGCAACCGTACTCTGCTGCACTCCTTCCTATGCTCTCTACTTGTATGAAACAGGAAAAGAGATGGGAATTGACTTTAGAGAATTGCCATTGAAGACTGGTATTTTCGGAGCTGAGCCTTGGACTGAATCCATGCGTAGAGAAATCGAAGATAAGCTGAACATTAAAGCTCTTGATATCTACGGACTTTCCGAGATCATGGGTCCCGGTGTTGCAATGGAATGTGCGGAAGCTCAGGACGGATTACATATTATGGAAGATCATTTCCTACCAGAAATCATCAATCCAGAAACAGGGGATCCTGTCGAACCGGGTGAAGTCGGTGAACTTGTTATCACCACCCTCACCAAAGAAGGCATTCCACTTATTCGTTACCGCACACGTGACCTCACCAAGCTGAACTACACGCCTTGTCGTTGTGGCAGAACTCTTGCTAGAATGCAGCGTGTAACGGGTAGAAGTGATGATATGCTTATCATTCGCGGCGTGAATGTATTCCCTTCACAGATTGAATCAATCCTTGTTGAAACGGAAGGATTGTCACCTCATTATCTGCTTGAAATTCACAGAGACGGAAACCTTGATATTCTCACCGTTAAGGTTGAAGTAGCAGGAAACACCTTCTCCGATGAAATTAAAAATTTACAGACACTCGAAAGAAAGATACAAAGAAATATTAAAGAATTCCTTGGAGTAACTGCTCGCATTAAACTAGTAGAACCCAAGTCTATTGAGCGTTCAGCAGGTAAAGCCAAACGGATTATCGACCTTCGCAACGAGAACCAGTAACAGCCCAACATAAAAGCGAGGAACACTATGAAATGTGATCAGTTATCAATATTTCTTGAAAATCGTGCAGGAAGACTTGCAGAAGTAACCAGACTTCTAAGTGAAGCAAAAGTTAACATTCGCGCCCTTTCGCTAGCGGACACTTCTGATTTCGGTATTTTGAGACTTATAGTATCAGACTTTGAAACCGCGCAGAAAGTGCTCAAAGACGCAGGATTCACAGTAGGTAAAACCACGGTTGTCGCAGTTGTTGTAGACGACCAGCCGGGTGGACTTCACACTTTGCTGGATATGCTCAGAGACGCAAGCATCAACGTTGAATACATGTACGCATTTGTTCAGCAGTCCGGCAACAATGCAGTAATTATTTTCCGTTTTGATCGCACAGAACAGGCCATTGAATTACTTAGTGGAAAGAACATTAAAATGATTCCAAGTGAAGAGCTCTGCAAACTGTAGAATGAACACTGCTTATATAAAGGGTCTGAAGTATCAACTTCAGACCCTTTTTTTTAATAATGGCTAAATCTAGAACTTCGATTTAGAATATATAATTAACCGATGTTTGAAAACTTGTGGATATGAATTTAATTTTGAACTATGAGTACGAAATGAACAATAACGACGTAATTAACAGCGATTGGATGAAGACCATGGGTTCTAAAAAAGAATTCCTTACAAAACTCTTCACGGTATTTCTTAGGGATGAACCTGCTAGAGTTCTTAAAATTAAAGATGCGCTCGAGTCAGGGCAAATGGAAGAGCTTAAATATCTGGCCCATTCACTAAAAGGCGCAGCAGCAACCATGGGTGCAGACAGAGTAAAAGATGCCTGCCTGAAGTTGGAGCATAGTGCGCTTTCTGGAAATTCCAGTAAGGCAGAGCAAGACTTGCAGTCTCTAGAAAGTGAAATGAAGCTAGTTTACGAATTTATGAGCAACCACATAAATTAGCCAGCCAAAACCATTTAAACTTTCGTTACACTTTTATTCCGGTACCAATAGTGACGACCTGCTCTTCCGGTATTTTGAAATATTCCACAGGATTATCTGAAAAAGAACTTAGCACTATAAATATTTTTCTTCTAAGTAGATAATCCAATCTCTCTCTATTAAGCTTGATAGAAACCTGCCCAACATAATAATGACACTCATCCTGAGTCACCCCAAGTTGATTATATGCCTGAAAGATAGCTACCGGAACGTTAGGTTTCTCCATGAAACCATACGAAACGGTAAGCCACGAAACATTCTTTTCAATTTTCTTAATAGATATGCGTTTTCCCGAATCAACATAGGGATCGCTTAAAGTCTTCACCTGCACAAAAACCAGCTTTTCATGAACAACTCTGTTCCATCTTAGATGCTGAACGAAGGCATGCGGAACAAAGTCAGACGCGGCTAAAAAGATTGCTTCTCCGGGAACCTTAGCGAGCAAATTCTTTTCAATTAAATCTTCAAGGGCTGTAACATGCAGTCCTCTTTCCTTTACATTCGCAAAAACTTCCGCTCTCCCCCAAATCCATATGTACATCCCATACGCAATGATTGCAGCAAGCAGGATTGGAACCCAGCCTCCACCGCCAATCTTGGTGAAGTTCACAATCAAAAATCCCAGATCAAAACATGCAAAAAACCCTGTAAGCAGCGCGGCAGGAGCGAAAGACCACTTGCGAATATCGCGCAGGTAAAACCAGAACAGATAAGTTGTAATAACCATGGTTCCTGTGATGGCGATTCCGTATGCTCCTGCTAATTCTTCCGACTGTTTGAATGAGATTACAAGCAGGATACTAAGTGCAGCCATGATCCAATTTACAGAGCTTACATATACTTGACCGGGATTAAGTTCGGAGGTTTGAAATATTTTGATACGTGGGATGAAACCAAGATGAACAGCCTGAGCGGTAAGCGAAAAAGCGCCTGAGATAATAGCCTGCGAAGCAATAATAGCCGCCAGTGTTGCGAGTCCAACCATCGGCAATAGAATGGATTGTGGAAACAGACTGAAAAAAGGATTAACGACAAGCTTGGGGTCATTGATTAGTAAGGCGCCCTGTCCAAGGTAATTTAAAAGTAAACTTGGCAAGGCAACACAATACCACGCCAGTGTGATTGGTTTCCGGCCAAAGTGTCCCATGTCTGCAAATAGAGCTTCTCCTCCGGTGACACAAAGAACAACCGCTCCTAGAACTAGAGTCCCAGCGAGCCCGTTTTCTGCAAAGAACCTTATTGCATGCCACGGACTGAAAGCCTCAAGCACCACTGGATTATTTAGTAACGATAACGCCCCGAATGTACCTATTACGACAAACCAAACGCCCATGATAGGACCAAACAGCCGCCCAATTTTATCTGTACCGCATTTTTGAAAAGCAAATAGAGCGAGCAGAATGGTGCATGAAATGTGGGTTGTATATTTGTGAGCAATTGGCGTGGCAATATCAAGCCCTTCGATTGCTGAGAGAACCGATATGGCGGGCGTAATGACTCCGTCACCATACAAAAGAGCGCCGCCAATCATTGCAAGGAGAAGTGTTAATGAGACTTTTTGTTTACCGCCCTTTTTACTTATAAGCTCATATAGGGCGAAAATCCCTCCTTCACCTTTATTATCCGCAGCCATAACGAAGGTTACATACTTTAAACTGATCACAACAAAAAGAGACCAGATAATAAGCGATAGCACGCCAAGAACATTTCCGGGATTGAGTGCAATTGCATGATGCCCGCTAAAACAGGCTTTCAAGGCGTAAAGTGGGCTGGTTCCAATATCACCAAAAACAACGCCAAGTGCGCCCAGCGATAAAACCGTCTGTCTCGATACTTCACTCTTTTTCTTCATATTTGCTTCACTGCTACGTAATATTTAAAGTTAAAGTTAAAGTTAAAGTTTAACTTTATAAAATTATCATAAATTATTTACTGAATTTATTAACAAAAAAAAGGCCGCATCGGATAAACCGATACGACCTTATTAACCTTAAATCCATATTTCAGCTACAAATTTTGTAATGCGTAGCCAAGTTATTAAAGACTAGTTTTAGAAAATGTCTGCCATTGAATAAATTTTACCGGGCTTCTGCTCTGCCAGCCATCCGGCAGCTCTGATTGCGCCCTGGGCAAATGTATCACGGGAATGTGCACGGTGAGTTACTTCTATGCGTTCACCAGGCCCGAGGAAGTATGCAGTGTGATCGCCGACAACGTCTCCGCCGCGAACAGCCATTACGCCAAGCTCATCTTTAGTTCTAGCTCCGATAATACCGTCGCGGCAATGCTGCTTAACTTCATCATAAACGAGTCCGCGAGCTTCCGCCATGCACTCAGCAAGCTTGAGAGCTGTACCGCTTGGGGAATCAACCTTTTTGTTATGGTGAATTTCGGTCATTTCCATATCGTAAGCAGGTCCGAGCATGCGAACCAATTCAGGTAAAATCTTGAGAAGCACGTTAACACCAACGCTCATATTCGGAGCGAGGAATACTGGAACTTTCTTCGCAAACTCTTCAACCTTAGCAATATCTTCAGCAGTCATACCAGTAGTTCCGATTACAACTGGATTGCCGGTAATTACGGCTGTTTCGAGCAGCTTCAAAGTTGCCGCAGGAGCAGTAAAGTCGATAATAACTGCGCCGGGAACCTGTACAAGAACTTCATCAGGTGACGTACCGCAAACACAGCCAAGAGCATCAAGCCCTTCTTCACATCCGGAACGTTCCATTACGGCAGCGAGTTTCATATCATCGCTTTCCTGAATTAAACGAACAAGCGTTGCGCCCATGCGCCCTTTTGCGCCAATAATTACTATATCAGTCATTTTGTGCTCCTGAAATTTTACGGCCCATTAATGAGCCAATTAATTGCGTTATATATAAATCAGTTAGTCTAAATATAAAATTTAATCTGCGCTTACTATATCCATAAATTCGCTTTCAGTCATTATTTCTACTCCCTTTGCACGGGCTTTTTCCATTTTCTTCTCACCGACATTACTACCGCAGACAAGAAAATTAGTTTTACCGGTGACTGAAGTCTGAACCTTAGCGCCCATTTTGCGGGCCATAGCCTGCATATCTTCACGTGAGCCTTGGACCATTTTCCCAGTGAAGACTATTCCTTTACCTGTGATGGCGCTGGAAATATCCTGCGTGTCACTTTCAAGTGGAGTGCGACGCAAATTGAAATTTTTAGCCAGCATATGGAGAATGGTTTCTTTAATAGCACCAATCCCCTTTGTCACAGAATGACTGGTAAGATCACCGAATCCATGAATCTCGACAAGCTCTTCCTGCTTAACATCTACAACATTTTCCAGCTTGAAGTGTCCAAGCAGCTTACGGCTGTCGGCCTTGCCGAGATCTGGAATTCCAAACGCAGCTAGAAATCTCCAATCGTCAACTTCCTTGGTCCGGCTAATGTAAATAGCTTCTGCTAAATTAGAGGACTGAATCGGACCAAAATCAAGTTTTACGAAATCTTCTTCACCCATTTCATAAACAGATTCGAGCGTTTTGCGTCCACCTTTTACTAGCCGTGCAATGGTCTTTTTACCAAACCAGTCCGCATTGCCAAGAGTTTTAAACCAATATTCAAGGCGCTGCTCAACTCGCGCGGGACAGCTAAAATCTGGACATTTAAGAAAATCATTAGACCAATAAAGTTCAGCGTTGCATGAGGGACAATGCGTGAGAAGTTCAACGGATTCAGCTGGTTTGATTACTTCCTCTAATTTTGGAATAACCTCACCGCTACGAATAATCCTGATTACCGCTCCTTTCCCTATGGAGTGATCGCGCAGCATTCCAGCATTGTGCGCAGTAACATTGCTGATCGTTGCACCGGAAACAGATACGGGATCAACTTCCATAACAGGAGTAACTGCGCCCATGCGCCCAACCTGCCAGCGAATATCTAAAACTGTAGTAACAGCGGATTCGCCCTTCTTCTTAATAGCTATCTGCCAACGATAATGGTGAGCTGTAGCGCCCAGTGCGTCTTGAAGATTCGTGTTGATAACTTCGGCAACCATCCCATCCAAGGGATAGTCAGCCTGCTCCCATAACTCGTCAGTAATCTTCCACACATCACGGACAAGTTCTTCGCCACTAACGACTTTTTTTGCAAGAGTGCTATATGGGACAAATCTTATCGCTTCGTCCTGTAGAGCCTGCTTTGAAGCCTCATTAACATTATCAGAGGTAACAATGCCGACAACCATATTGCGCGGATGCTCAAATACTTCTGAAAGGTGCTCATTAAAATAATTCTGGCTGCAAACTATTTCGCCCACGCCTTGCCCGCGACCGCCAACAGCGATTACGCCTTTAGCAAAAGCACTAGAAATTTCATAACCAACTTCACCATTACCACGGGTCGCAAAAATTTTACCATCATCACGAGCTGCGAGACCGTCGAGCTTAGGCGTAATGCGATATTCAATGTCTTTGATACCGAGCATTTTAGCTTCTTTCTCAACACGAGAAACAAATCTATCTAACTCTTCAATGGTATAGGCTTTTTCAGTCGAAAGCATCGGCTTAGGATGCCTAATCTCAACCTTATTACTAAAACTTTCAGGCTCGACATTACCTAAAAATGGATGATCAGGCGCAATTTG
The DNA here is from genome assembly GCA_030145055.1 of Desulfovibrio sp. GTDB lineage: Bacteria > Desulfobacterota > Desulfovibrionia > Desulfovibrionales > Desulfovibrionaceae > Maridesulfovibrio. The sequence goes on along the minus strand of JAQYWK010000002.1, from coordinate 110,135 downwards.
GCGCAGCTCTTCGGTGAGTTCATCATATCTGGCATCGCTGATTGTGGGCATACCACGACGATAATTTTCATTATGATTTTCAAGAGTTTTTACGAGCTCTTTAACTTTCTTTTCGTCTGATTTTTTCACGGTATATTTGGATTTCTTATTTGATGTTCATTTAAAATTAAAATCACCCTGAAAGTAAAATACAATCAGGGCAAAGATATAATCCAGTTATAATAATTATCTAAAATAATTAGTTATTATGAAGCAGAAGTTTATTTCGTAGACTTAGCCAACTTCTCAAATTCAAGCAACTATAAAACTTTCTGAATGGCAGAAAGGTCGCTGATTTTCCCAACTGTCAAAAGAGTATCACCAGCATCAATAATTTCTTTAGGACCGGGATTAAAAACCATTTCTCCATCGTTCTTTCTAATCGCAATAATAATCAAGTTAAAGCGAGGGCGAATTTTGGATTCAATTAAATCCTGTCCTACAAACTCAGAACTCTCGGTAACAAAAAGCTCTTCCATTTGAAGATCAATCTTACCGCGCATGGCAATATCTAGAAAGTTGGTGACCGTCGGCCTTAGTACAGACTGAGCCATACGAATTCCGCCGATAGTGTGCGGAAGCACGACTCTGTCTGCTCCGGCAAACTCAAGGCGGGAAATACTGGTTTTGTTATTACCGCGTGCGATAATATTCACTTTTGAGCTGAACTGGCGCGCAATGAGAGTTACATAAACATTAGCCGCTTCGTCTGAAAGTGCTGCGATAAGTGACTTGGCCTGACCAAGACCAGCCAGTTTCAAGGTGTCATCCTTAGTCGCATCGCCTTCAATGCAATAAATATCCTGAGCTTCCATATGAGCAACAAGTTCCGGGCTATTTTCGATGACAACAACATCAATACCTTCATTGCGAACTTCTTCGACCACGATGGCGCCGATTCTTCCATAACCACAGACTATGATATGATCTTTTAATTTTCCAATTGTCTTCTGCATCCTGCGTCTCCCAAGAAGAGCTTGTACCCGCCCCTCAACTAATAATTGAGAAAAGGCACCAATCAAATATGCAAAACCACCGACACCGCCAAGTATAAGCATCGCGGTCATAATTCTGCCGTTTTCAGAAAGAGGTAACACCTCCATGAAACCGACTGTAGAAAGGGTGATTACAACCATGTAGAAGCTATTGAAGAAATTCCATCCCTCAATCCACATGTACCCGATAATGCCGCCGATAAAGACCAGAGTCATATAGATAAATCCGGCGGCAAGCCCCCAGAACATACCAAATTCTCTTCTGAGGTTCAGCATTCTTGAATATATGGATTTGGATTTCATTCCTGTTTTCCACCAGATGTGCGGGCGTTAGCCCAAAGTAATAAGTTTATCTCGTAAAACCTGAATGCGATCTCTAAGTTCAGCAGCTTTTTCAAATTCAAGCTCGCTTGCATATTTGCGCATCTCTTTTTCCAGCTTACGAACCATCTTTTCCATTTTAACGGGATCAAGTCCATATTCTGCCATTTCTTCAGCAGCAAACTTAACTTTATCACCCGATGATTTAGTAGAGTACAATGTTCCCAGCATATTATCCAGCGATTTACTGATGGTTTGCGGGGTGATTCCGTGCTCTTTGTTGTATTCTATCTGTTTTATGCGTCTACGAGCCGTCTCATCCATTGCAGTTCGCATGGAATTAGTAATTCTGTCGGCGTAAAGTATAACCAGTCCTCCAGAATTTCGAGAAGCACGTCCGAAAGTCTGAATGAGAGATCTAGTTGATCTCAAAAAACCTTCCTTGTCAGCATCAAGTATCGCGACCAAAGAGACTTCAGGAATATCAAGGCCTTCACGAAGTAGGTTAATCCCGACCAGCGCAGTAAAATTTCCGGCCCGTAGCGACTGGATAATCTCCATTCGCTCCATAGTAACAATATCAGAATGAAGGTATTTTGCTTCCACGCCCATCTGATTGAAATAGTCCGTTAAATCTTCCGACATCCGCTTGGTCAGCGTTGTGATCAGAACCCGCTCATTTCTACTTTCACGAATTTTACACTCGGTAAGCAAGTCATCCATCTGAGCTTTGGAAGGACGAACTTCTACAATAGGATCAAGAAGTCCTGTAGGCCGGATAATCTGCTCAATCACAAGCCCTTGCGAACGTTCAATTTCCCACGGCCCCGGAGTTGCCGACACATAAACAGTCTGGCCGACTTTATCTAAAAATTCTTCAAAACACAGCGGACGATTATCAAGTGCTGACGGAAGTCTGAATCCAAAATTTACAAGGGTTGTTTTTCGGGACCTGTCTCCATTGTACATGGCGCCAACCTGCGAAACAGCAATGTGAGATTCATCCATGAACAAAAGGAAATCATCTGGAAAATAGTGAAGCAACGTAGCCGGAGGATCACCCTCTTCACGACCATCCATCTGGCGCGAATAGTTTTCAATCCCACTACAATAGCCGATCTCTTCAATCATTTCGAGATCATACATTGTGCGTTGCTCAATACGCTGAGCCTCTACAAGCTTGTTTTCTCGCTTAAAATTATTGAGTGTATCAAAAAGCTCTGCGCGAATACGTTCTACCGCAATCTCAAGATTATCTTTATCAGATACAAAGTGACTGGCGGGATAAATTACGGTTTTACGCCTTCGCCCGGTGACTTCACCAGTGAGCGGATCAGTCTCTAATATAGCTTCAATCTCATCACCAAAATATTCTATTCTGAGAGCCTGCTCACGACTATATGCCGGAATAATTTCAATAACATCACCGCGAACTCTGAATGTTCCGCGATGGAAATCGTAATCATTACGTACATACTGAACCTCAATCAACCGGTCCATGAGCTTTTCCATGGGAAAGTCTTGCCCTTCTTCAACTGGAATAATCATGCGGGAATAGAATTCAGGTGAACCTAGACCGTAAATACACGATACGGAAGCAACAATCAGAACATCACGACGCGTGAGCAATGCATGAGTTGCAGAATGCCGTAGTTTATCTATGTCGTCGTTAATTGATGAATCTTTTTCTATGAAAGTATCCGAGTGTGGAAGATAAGCTTCTGGTTGGTAATAGTCGTAATAACTGACAAAATATTCAACAGCATTGTTCGGAAAAAGAGTTTTAAATTCATTGAAAAGCTGTGCGGCAAGTGTCTTATTAGGAGCCATTACAAGCGTCGGCCTGTTAAGCTGGCTTATCACATTTGCCATAGCAAAAGTCTTACCCGTACCTGTAGCACCAAGTAGAACCTGATCCTGCACACCGTGCTTCAAGTTTTCCACAATTTGCTTCACAGCTTCAGGCTGATCACCTTTTAAAGTAAAGTCGCTGACGAGTTCGAATTTTCCAGACATCCTGCTCTTTTTTCCTGACTTGTATAGTTAAATTAAAAAAGTTATGATATTTAGATTATTGAATAAGCAAGAAGTATTAAAACATCCATTTTAAGAGGTAGCAATGATTCCTATAATTCAAATAGAAAATGGCGAGATTCCGATAGACCGTGGATATGCAGTCTCAATGGTAGTTCGCAGCTTTAAAGGTCGCCGCGATGTTGAAGTTCATCTTTTCAGACCCGAATGGGATGAGAGTGATGAAACTTCTATTGAATGGGCCAATCTAATCGGACCACCAGCAATGCTGGATGCAGTCTCCGACGAGAAAAAAGATCGCAAAATAATTCTTGAAGCCTTCACAATCGCTGAACGTGATCAGATAATTGACTATCTTAAAGATCATTACTCTTCAAGGCTGGATTACATCAATTCCAACCCACTCAGCTTCCCTGTCCCATCAGGTCTTCCGCCCCTTTCATCAATAGATGAAGGTAAAGATATCGGGCTGATCAAGTTTGAAAAAGTGCCGCATTTCAACCTGCCTTTCGCGCTCAGAGGACTATATAATCTTAGTGCTCACCTACCTTTGGTTGAAACTCGCGAAGACGGCTAGTATTAGGCAGCCATACAGCCGGACCATTTAACTTTATGGCACCTATTTTACACGCATAAACGGAGAATTTCATAATGAAATTCTCCGTTTTTATTGTGCAACAAAATTGAGATAATCAGAGGCAAAGGCTTTCCGTTATCAAATCGTACTCGTTAGCAAAAAACTCCCAGCGCCCTCTAAGAGCTGAATGTTCTAAGGACTCATCGAGCATAGACAAAAAATCGTCACGGGATACTTCTTCTGCTCCGAGCGACTTGAGATGATTTGTAGGCTGCTGACAGTCTACAAAATGAAACTCTCTGTTTTCCAGATATTTAACCAGATACGAAAATCCTACTTTCGAAGCATCCGGCTCAAGGAAAAACATAGATTCACCCGAGAAAACCCTGCCCAGCGAGACACCGTAAAGGCCTCCCACGAGCTTTCCTTCCTTATTCCAGACTTCAACACTATGAGCGAACCCCAGCCTATGAAGTTCTACATATGCGTCTATAATCTCCTGAAGAATCCATGTACCGCCCTGACCGGGCCTATCTTTTCCGGCACAATTCGTGATGACATTCTGAAAATCAGTATCAATGGTGACGCGATATTCCTGCTTTTTAATCTTACGCTTTACGCGCTTAGAGACATAAAGCTTATCGAGATGTAAAATCAGGCGAGGATCTAAGGACCACCACAGTATTGGAGAAGTTTCATCATACCACGGAAAAATACCGGAAGCATAAGCAGAAAGTAATCTTTCGGGTCTTAAATCTCCTCCGACAGCAAGGAGTCCATCTGGTTCGGACTCATCTGGATGAGGAAAAATCGGCTCTTCAATCAGCCTATATACAACCATAAAAATCCCCTAAAATATGTCTTTCCGCTATCATAATCTAAAGTAAATTTTTTACAACAAACAAATAAAAAAAGGACAGACGCCAAAACGTCCGCCCTTGATTAGTTTCGTATAAACGTTAATCAACTTACGTCTACTTTTCTCCAATTGACTTAAATTCAAAGGATAAACCTTCATCCTCTTCTTTAGTTTTTTTGGTAGAAACAATAACCTGTCCACCCTTAACAAGCTTTCCAAAAAGAATTTCATCAGCGATTTCATCTTTAATGGAAGTCTGAATCAAGCGAGCCATTGGACGTGCCCCGTAAGCAGGGTCGTGTCCTTTTTCTGCAAGCCAGCGTCTGGACTTATCATCAATGACAACAGTGATCCTTTGATCGACAAGCTGAGTGTTAAGCTCTTTAATAAACTTATCCACAATCATTTCCATCACATCTAATTCGAGAGAATTGAAGGAAACGATAGCATCAAGTCTATTTCTAAATTCAGGACTGAAAACCTTTTCAACAGCTTTAAGAGCAAGACCCTTGTCTTCTGCACCCTGAATTCCAGCTCCAAAACCGATGCCGCTCTTAGTCATTTCACGCGCACCGGCGTTAGATGTCATGAGCAGAACTGTATTTCTGAAATCGGCCTTACGACCGTTATTATCTGTGAGAGTTGCGTAGTCCATGACCTGCAACAAAATGTTAAATACATCAGGATGCGCCTTTTCAATTTCATCGAAAAGAATAACACAATGAGGATTTTTACGAACGCCCTCTGTCAGCAAACCACCCTGATCGAAACCAACATATCCGGGAGGCGCACCGATCATGCGTGCTACAGCATGTTTCTCCATGTACTCACTCATATCAAAACGCATGAAGTGAATGCCCATGGTTGTGGCAAGCTGCCTTGCTAGTTCGGTTTTACCGACTCCAGTAGGTCCAGTAAGAAGGAAGGAGCCAGTCGGGCGTCCGACCTGCTTCATGCCAGCACGCGAGCGTAGAATAGCCTTAGCAATAAGGTCTACAGCTTCATCCTGCCCGAAAACAACAGACTTGAGATTAGTATCAAGCTCCTGAAGACGGGTGCGGTCCGACATGGTGATACGGCGTGTAGGAATGCGGGCAATCTTTGAAATTACCTTTTCCACATCGGAAACAAGAATCTTGTTGCCTTTACGCTTACGCTGACTGAGACCATAAAAAGCGCCAGCCTCATCAATTACATCAATTGCTTTATCCGGCAAAAAACGTTCGTTGATGTGGCGTGCTGAAAGCTCCGCAGCAGCTTTAATAGCTGACGGAGAATAGAAAACATTGTGATGCTCTTCGTAATAAGGCTTAAGCCCTTTAAGAATCTCAATAGTTTCTTCAACAGAAGGTTCACTGATATCAATCTTTTGAAATCTACGTGACAAGGCACGGTCCTTTTCAAAGTGATTTTTGTACTCTTCGTAAGTAGTTGCGCCAATGCAGCGAACTTCACCAGAAGCAAGGAACGGCTTAAGGATATTCGAAGCATCCATAGATCCGCCACTGACGGCTCCAGCACCTACGATAGTATGAATTTCATCAACAAAAAGAATTGCACCGGGTTGATGTTTAATCTGAGCCAAAACACCCTTAAGACGTGATTCAAAATCACCTCTATATTTGGTCCCGGCGAGAAGCGCTCCCATATCAAGAGCATAAACATCTACATTCTCAAATGATCTAGGAACCTTATCTTTTGCAATAGCAAGAGCCAGCCCTTCGGCCATAGCAGTCTTACCAACTCCGGGATCACCAACGAAAATCGGATTATTTTTGCGTCTGCGCGAAAGCACTTGCAGAGTTCTTTCAATTTCATCATCACGCCCAATGAGGGGATCAATCTTACCTTCACGAGCTTTCTCGGTCAGGTTGGAGGCAAACTCTTCAAGTGGAGATAGCTTATCATCTTTACCACCCGGCTTACCTTTCTGTCCGGTCCTTTGCCCGGGATCATTATGACCATGATTTTGTCCGGAACCGGGATTAGGACCAATGTTAAGCCCTTCTGCCCAGTCGTTTTCGCTATTAAGGGCATGGGAAATATATTCTAGAATATCGAGGCGAGTGATATCATGCGTCTTCATATAATAGACGGCGTATGAATCTTCTTCCTCAAACATAGCGGCAAGCACGTCGCCCACTTCGACAACATGTTTGCCCGCCGCTTTTTTCTGCCAAATAGCCTTTTGAAGAACACGTCTTACGCCGAGAGTCTGAATCACTTCAGTCTCAACTCCCTCGGGAAGAGATTCGAGGTTTTCATCGAAAAATTTTTCTAACTGGCTTCTGAGCTGTATTAACTCAGCCCCGCAACCAGCAAGAATATCCGCGCCGACCTCTTCTTGAACAATTGCGTAAAGCAAATGCTCCAGAGTAAGGAACTCGTGATTTCTGAGCCTGACTTCATTAACTGCAGAAGTCAGAGACTGTTCAAGGGCTTTGCTAAGCATATATTATCAGACCTCTTCGATTGAACATTTAAGAGGAAAGCCGGCTTGGGTTGCAAGCTGCCTGACCATTTCCACACGAGTTTCAGCAACCTCTGCGGTATAAATACCACAAATTCCGTACCCGTCATTATGAACTTTGAGCATGATGTCTGTAGACTCTTCTTCGGTTTTACGGAAAACCTGAACAAGAACAGCTATAACAAACTCCATGGAAGTATAATCGTCATTATGCAACAACACTTTATACTTCCGTGGCTCTTTAAGTTCATCCTTAAATAACACATTTGAGTCAGAATCTTCACTATATTTTGACATATCCACACACAATTTATAATTTTATATTAACCTAAGCTAACAATAAGAACTAAATCCTAACCTGTCGAGCTAGAATTAGCTGTAAAAAGAATATTAGCCCTCTTTTGTCACTTAAATCTATCGGACATTTACTTCAAACACTTAACTTGCTCAGTGGTGAAAACAAAATTTTCGTCGGGATCAAGCCCTGCTTTTGCTCGATAATCTCTATTTAATTCGTGATATGTTTTCTTGCTTGAATCTGAATCTTTAAGATCAAGTTTTACGGCGCAGGATATAATATCTTTTTCAGCTCCTTCGATCTCAATGAAAGACCCGAAAGGCAATTGATCCAAACATATAGTACAATTTTTGAAATCCCATTCTTCCCTGAATTTCTCGTACTTAAACACGGGCTTATACCCCAACACTTCCAACGCAGAGACAGTTGCATCAAAATCAGACACTTCTGTTTCATGTTCAACATACACTTTTGCTTTTGAAGGTACTGGATTTGCGGGAAGACGCTTAACAGTCATAGTGGTTTTTCCAGCCTGCCTTACTCTAAGGAGCGCGGAACGTTTGAACAGAGTTCGCCCCGGATCATCTAAAACAATATTTCGTTCATAATGACGGGAAAGAAAATGTCCGCCTAAAGATTCAAGAATCTTTTTAAGCTTATCAAGGTCCGCATTCAAATATTTAAGTTCTATCTCAAAAGCCATTTCTCTTTTCTCTTATAGCTTGAAGTGGTACTGATTTTTCAGCATTAAAAGTAAAACCAGGACATAGTTTATGTACAAGTATTTATACTTAGCTGCAGGCGGGGCCGCCGGCACGCTATGCAGATATATGGTTTCCGGCGCGGCTCAGCGTATCTTCGACACACCATTCCCCGCAGGTACATTCACCGTTAATATGCTCGGTTGTCTGCTATTTGGTATTATTAGCGGAACCTTTGAGGATAGGCTAGGACTTTCGCCGGAAATGCGGCTTATGATTCTAACCGGGTTCATGGGAGCGTTCACGACTTTTTCAACATACATGTTCGAGACAACTGAACTGGTGAAAACAGGGCAATGGCCTCTGGCAGCTCTTAGTATCGGAGGTCAAAGTGCCTTGGGATTTGTTTGCGTTATCGGAGGATTAGCTCTTGGAAGACTGATCATTTCATAATTATATTTCATATTAATAAAACATTTCAATAACGGAGAAACATATGGATCTACCGGAAAAGGCGGTTCGACTAAGAATTTTTACAGGAGAAGAAAACCGTATCCAACATAGCCCACTTTTTGAGGTAATAGTAAACGAAGCAAGAAAGCAAGGTCTTGCCGGAGCTACAGTTTATCGCGGAGTTATGGGATATGGAAAGAATAGCCAGGTAAGAACAACTTCCATTTTAAGGCTCTCAGAAGACCTACCAATGATTATTGAAATTGTTGATTCTGCAGATAAAATTGAAAATTTTAAGATTTTTTTAAAAGAAACAATGACAGAAGGGTTGATCACTGCTGAAGAAGTCGAAATAGTTTTATACAAACATAATCAAGGTAAAAAATAAAAATCTGTCAGGATATTCGCTTTGAAGCTTTATCCTGACAGATTTAAAATTTCATTATAGTTCTGTTGCTTATACTAAATATTACCTAGCAACATTTTGTCACAACTTCTTGGGCAATTCTAGTAAGCGGAATCACTTTGTCCACACCACCATGCTTAATTGCTTCTTGCGGCATACCGAATACAACGCAGGACGCTTCATCCTGAGCGAAACAATATGTTCCGGAATCATGCATTTCTTTCATACCCTTAGCGCCATCATCACCCATTCCGGTCATAATAACTCCGACAGCGTTCTTACCCGCATTATGCGCGCCCGATCTAAACAAAACATCCACGGAAGGCCTATGGCGACTAACTAATGGTCCGTCTTTAACTTCCACGTAATATCTGGCTCCAGACCGCTTGAGCAGCATGTGTTTATTGCCCGGAGCAATTAACGCCTGACCTCTAAGAACAGTATCACCGTTAACAGCTTCTTTTACGGTAATCTTACAAATTGTATTTAGTCTTTGCGCAAACGCAGCAGTAAAATGCTCTGGCATATGCTGAACGATCGCAATACCGGGACTATCAAGAGGCATTGCCTGCAAAAAAGTCTGTAGAGCTTCTGTACCACCTGTTGATGCTCCGACCAAAACGACCTTTTCGGTAGTCTGCAAGCAACTTCTTTTACTCATAGGAAGCACTGCATCTGCAGTTAACTTAGGCTGAACAATCATAGGCTTAGCTGAAAGTTTTTTAGGCCTAGTCAAAGCCGCAGCTTTAACCACATCGCAAACTCTGATGCTGGACTCTTCAAAAAATTGTCTAGTACCGACCTTAGGCTTAGTTATTACTTCAACAGCGCCATACTCCAACGCCTTCATGTAACTCTCAGAACCTTGTTCAGTAAGAGTTGAGCAAATAACGACCGCTATAGGATGCTGAGACATCAGCTTACGCAAGAAAGTCAACCCATCCATTTTCGGCATTTCTATGTCTAAAGTTATTACATCAGGAATAACTGTCTGCATTATTTTTGCGGCGGCAAAAGGGTCCCCCGCACTTCCGACAACCTCAATATTAGGATCTGTAGCAAAAAGTTGCTGTAAGGTACTTCTCACAAGAGCAGAGTCATCAACAATTAATACGCGAGTTAACTTTCTCATTTAATTCCTCAAATCTTCTGATAAACGGTGGGAGCTACTTGTCTTAACGGGAGGTCCATTCCCGAAATACTTTCAGAATGACCAATGAATAAAAAGCCACCTTTAGAAAGCCTCTCACAAAACTTGGTAAAAAGACTAAACTGGGTAGGTCTATCAAAGTAAATAACGACATTTCGACAAAAAATTATATCTTTCAAATCGTCAAAAGGAAATTTTTCCATAAAATTAAGTCTACGGAATTCAATCTTTCGTCGCAATTCAGGAGCAATCCTAACGAGAGACTTGGTTTTATTTTTACTTTTTAAAAGATATTTTTTCTTCATCGCCATGGGGATAACTTCAACTTTACTCATAGGATACACTGCACTCACAGCCTTATTGAGTATATCGTTAGATATGTCTGTTGCGAGAATAGAAAATTTGAAATTTCGGTTTTGATCAGCAAACTCACTTAAGACAATTCCAAGGGTGTATGGCTCTTCACCACTCGAACATCCAGCAGACCAGACTTTTATAGGAGCGCGTCTCTCCGCGAGATCAGGTAGAATCGTGCTGAGAAGCAATTCAAAATGTTTGGGCTCACGAAAAAAATCAGTTGTATTGGTTGTTACAACATCAATAAGCTGTGTCAATTCTTTCTCAAGTCCTCCCGGACTAAACAAAAAATCACAATATTCAGAATGTGTACCAAACCCCAACGCACGTAACCTTTTCTGAAGCCGAGCTTCGAGCATAGTTTTTTTGGTTGGGGGCATTTTTATTCCAAACTCACTCTTGATAAGATTGCTGAATTTTTTAAAATCAGCATCCTTCATCTTAGGAGTCATGGAAACGGCAACATCATTTGATGTCGGGCGCTTAGTCTCTGCTTTTTTCATTATGACTTTTAACCTGCAGCCTTAATTTCGGCAACTACAGTACGGACAAGTTTGGGTACATCAAGTATTAATGCAAGAGTTCCGTCACCTTTGATCGTTGCCCCCGAAATACCTTCAACATCCCTGTAAACACGACCTAAACTCTTAATTACCGTCTGGTGCTCGCCAATTACAGTATCCACAACCACCCCCATTCTATTGCCCTCTACCCCGGTGATAACAATTTGCTCAATAGCGGGGCATTCTCCTTCAATGTCAAACCATTCCCTGATGCGTATATACGGAACAATTTCTCCGCGCAGATTCACAAATTGCTGCCCATTAGCATCTTCAATATCCTGACGTGTCAGCTCAACGCATTCTTCGACAAGGGAAAGTGGAATTACAAAGAAACCGTCATCTACCTGAACCTGTAAACCATCAATGATTGCTAAAGTTAAAGGTAATTTTATGGTGATAATCGACCCTTTACCTTCCTCACTAGTAATATCTATACGGCCTCTCAGGGAATCAATTGCTCGCTTAACAACATCCATTCCAACACCGCGTCCAGAGACATTGGTGATACTGGCTGCAGTTGAAAATCCGGGTTCTAAAATAAGATTGAAAATTTCTTTTGATGACAATTCAGCATCGGAAGATATAATTCCTTTTTCAATTGCTTTTGCAATAATAACATCTTTGGACATGCCCTTACCGTCATCTTTAATTAAAATGACAACTTCACCGCCAGAATGTTCAGCAGAGAGGGAAATACTACCACGACGAGGTTTACCGTTAGCTTCTCGCTCTTCAGGAGATTCGATACCATGGTCGATTGAGTTTCGCAGCAAATGCACTAAAGGATCGCCAAGCCGTTCTATTACAGTTTTATCAAGTTCAGTTTCGGCTCCAATTGTATGAAGATCCATCTCTTTACCAAGCTCATCAGACAGGTCGCGAACCAATCTTCTAAACTTACTGAACGTGGTCCCAATCGGCAGCATCCGGATTCCAAGAGTGCTATCTCTAAGCTCATCAGATAAACGTTCCAATTCTTCAGAAAGAGCCGTAAGTGAGGCGTCGTTCTTTTCGCCGACCACCTGACTTATCTGTGCCTGAACAATGACCAACTCACCAACAAGATCTACCAAAAAGTCCAGTTTTTCTGCTGACACACGAATTGAGGAAGCCACTTCCATTTTGCGGCGGGTAATCTTCTTTTTAGTGGCACTCTGTTCTGCAAGAGCGCTGTCAACTTTATCCTTTGTAACTACTCCCTTAGCGGTAAGCAGTTCGCCAAGCGGTTTCTGATCAGCGAGAACTTCCGTGAGTGTTTCTTGAGTTAAATCTCCGCGATCAATGAGAATTTCACCGAGCTTTTTAATCGTCTCTGGTTTTTCTTTTGGATTATGCCCAAAGTCCAAACCGGATTCTTCAGGCTCGGCAGGCTTAACGGAAGCAGTAGGTTTACTCAGTTCGCTAGGATTACTCGGCACACTAGATACGGGTACTTCTGTAACAGAGGATGCGTTTTCAGCATCTTCCTTAGCTTTTGCTAAGTATTCATCAAGCTTATCAACAACTAGATCTGTAACCTTCACAACTATCGGAACATCAGTAAAAAAGAAAATTTCCTCAACAGAAGAGCTGTCTGAATTACTCAGTAAAAGAATTTCCCACCATACTCCGGAATGCGCTGAATCGTTTTCATAGTCGGTAAAAGCCACTTCTAATTGAATTTCTCCAACACGCCTCAATTCATCATAAAGCGGAGACAAGGCTTCCACTGAGATATCATCTGCTGCGTCGGAATTAATGGTAATTTTATAAAGGTTCTCCCACTGAATATTAGAATCACCCTCATCTTTCATAACAATAGAAGCTTCTTCGGGAACCTCATTCTCTGCAATTTCCTCAAGATCTTCCTGGATCGAATCTCCCTGAGCAATAGCCCTGAGTCCTTCAAGTATCGTTTCCCCTATTGCAGGGTCTCCTTCTCCAGAAGAAGATTCTAGTAATGTATATATATAATCTCGCGATGACAGAGCAAGAGTAAGTAATTTTTTTGTGATTGGAAGATCACCATTTCTGACCATATCAAAGGTAGTTTCAACATGATGAGTAAACCCTGCGATAGCATCGAACCCAAACATCGAGCCAGAACCTTTGATCGTATGAAGTGCTCTAAAAACTCGATTAATCAAATCCATATCATCAGGGACATCTTCGAGTTCTAAAAGGGAAGTTTCAAGCTCACCTAAAAGCTCAAAAGCTTCTTCTTTGAAAACTTGAGTAGTCATATCATCGGTCATAAAGAAATCTCCCCGTCATTATTAAAAACATATTCTCTATTTATTTTTAATCATTTAATTCAATTTATTCAAGCAGTATTGTAATAAAGTGTGCTTAAAATAAGTTATTTATAATAGAACCCTTAAAAACAACTAACACTATCCTGAACAATAACTAAACTATATTTTTTTCCGACGAGCTAACATTCGCAAAACTTTGCGTCTTCTATGTCTACGAATAAAAAACAATGCTATGAAATAAGAAATTATCGACATAGGGATTGCGAGCACCAATCCACCAAACATTAAAATGGTTATCCCCTGCCAGCCAATCTCCATGAAATCTGTAACCTGCCACGTGGCGGGATCAAATTTAAGATCGATGGGAAGAAGAAACACACCTATTTTAAACTGAATATAGTAGAATAAAAGCCAATTAAATGGGTTTGATATCCATGTAGCAACAATGGCGGCAATCTTACTGCCCCGAGTAACAAATGCAGCAATAACAGCGATCACAGTTTGTAGCGGCAACCCCGGTATAACAGGAAAACAGCCACCAAAAACACCACTAGCCACTCCCATTGCAACTTGATGAGGTGAAGCGTTTAGGCGTATAACTTTTAAATAATACAAACGGATAAATCTTTTAAACTTACCGTACGGACTTAAATCTTTAGACATTAAATTTCCTTCTTCAACGCAAAATTAAATAAGTTCAAACGTATCTTATAAATAACCTGCTAATACTCACAGTAACTGAAAGATATCACGAACAAAATCAGACAATTATATAGTTAATCCAAAACATCAAAGCTCTTAAATATCATAGCAAATCCAGCACGTCCTTGAGTGGAAGACCTTAATTCAGTAGAGAAACCAAACATTCTGGCAAGGGGCGCAATAGCATGCACAATTTTCAATCCACCACGATCAAGCATATTTTCAATGCGAGCACCTTTAGCCCCAAGCAAGCCGATTGCATCGCCGACAAACTCATCCGGGACTGAAATCTCGACATTCATTAGAGGCTCAAGCAACCGGGGAGAAGAACCGGACAAAGCCTTCTTTAAAGCACGCCCTGCCGCTAAGTGATAACCTTGAGAACTGGACTCGCCATCTTTCTTCTTAATTTCCAAAATTCGTACTCTGATATCTTGAACCGGGAACCCTTTTAGCGGTCCACCTTGAAGAGCATCCTCAACACCTTCCGCTACCGCGTCAAGCCAATCAGAAGCCCAGTTGCCGGTATCAATTTCAAAGCTGACTTTGCGCCCAGATCCACGCTCAGCCGGTTCTACAGATAAGCGGACAAAACCATAATGTTTTTCATCGCCAAGCAATTTATCAAAATCTTCCTCAGCTTCAGCCATCTTGCCGGGAACTTCCTGATACACGACTTGAGGCTGTCCAGACCTCGGAGCCAAACCGTATTCACGGCGCATTCTCTCAAGAACAACCTCTAAATGGAGCTCACCCATGCCGGATAAAATTATCTGCCCGGTATCTTCATCTATTTTTAAACTAAGAGTTGGATCTTCTTGAATATATTTATCTAAAACATCATCAAGCTTCTCTGCATCATCAGAAGTTCTTGGCTCAATTGCCAAAGAAATTACGGGTTTGTACAGTTCGATCTGTTCAAGAACAATTGGTTTTTCAGCTGTTGAAAGGGTGTCTCCGGTGCGAGAATTTTTAAGCCCTGCAACAGCGACAATATCCCCAACTCCCGCAACTTCAAGTTTCTCTCGCCTACCGGCATGCATCCGGAATAGCCGATCCATTCTTTCTTCGGTTCCACGGGTAACATTTTTTACGACACTACCAACTTCTATGTTCCCAGAGTAAACCCGAATGAGCACAACCTTTCGACCGGAATCCATGATTATCTTGAAAACAAGTGCTTGAAAATCAGCAGAAACAGAAGGATCAACAACCCTTTCCACTCCTGTAAGAGGATCAATTCCTTTTATCTGGGAAACTTCAAGAGGGCTCGGCAAATATTTGCAAACACCGTCTATTAAAGGCTGAACACCAATATTCTTAAGCGCTGAGCCTGAAAAGACAGGAACAAGCTCAAGATTAAGTGTAGCTTTTCTAATCACAGATTCAATATATTTCGGATCAATATCATCCTCAAGGTATCGCTCAAGAAATTCTTCATCAAGCTCAGCAAGAGAATCGCACATACGTCCGCGCCAAGGCGAAACAATATCTAATTCATCTTGAGTAAGCTCGAAAATTTCAAATTCTTCTCCATTCTCATCTTCATCGTAAACAATCTTCTTTAAATTAATTACGTCAAAAACTCCTGAAAATTCATCACCTGCGCCAACGGGAATCTGGACTGGCAAAACATTCACATTAAGCCGCTCAGTAATGGACTCGAGCGTTGCTTCAAAATCGGCACCGAGTCTATCCATTTTATTAATAAAAATTAATTTAGGAACGCCATAACTTTCACTCTGTCGCCAAACAGTTTCTGACTGCGGTTCAACTCCGCCAACAGCACAGAAAACACCAACAGCACCATCAAGAACTCTAAGTGAGCGCTGAACTTCAATGGTAAAGTCAACATGTCCAGGAGTATCAATTATATTAATCGTATTTTCTCCCCAAAAACATGAGGTAAGAGCAGAAGTAATAGTAATACCCCGCTCCTGCTCTTCGGGCATATAATCCATTGTGGCTGTGCCTTCATGCACTTCTCCGAGCCTGTGGATTTTGCCTGAGAAATAGAGAATACGTTCGGTAACGGTGGTTTTGCCGGCATCAATATGAGCAATAATTCCAATATTTCGAACTTTAGCTATCCCTTTCGGGGAGAAATCAGATTTATCACTCATAACTTCACCTTTATATGTACCATTTATTGCTAAAACTACTAACAAACAGCAAGAGCTACAGATTCTTTTTTAAAGAATAGACCTGTAAGATCACTCCACATCCAGCAACCTTCCTGCCCATGCGACAACACTAATTTAAAATCAACAAGTGCTTCACCGACAAGTTCAGCCGAAACAACAACGACATTGCCGCTGAATTCGGACAAATCTTCAATGGCGACCTCTTTAATAATGGCATCAGGATGTGCAAATTTTAAAATATCCATATCAGGACCGTCTTCATCAAGACAGACTGCTATGTTCGAAACAACAGGAGATCTCCAATATTTCATATTCTCAGCGTAAGGAATATCTGTAGGATGTGATCTCAGATCAAGTATGGCAGAATCAACTTTTGAATCGTTAATATATGATAATAACTCTTCAAGTTTTTCATTTTCAAGGCAAACAACCGCTTCCTGACCAGCAAGCTCGAACCCGGTTAAAACAGATTGAGAAAGCTCTCCTTCTCCCGTGAATACTACAAGAATATTTTTTACTCCGGCTGCTAAAGCTGGAGTCAGTGCAGCAAGGATTCTAATGGCAGAGAGAGCCTCTTGATCAATAAGCATAACAACGCAGTCAAGTGGTGACATTGAAACTTCAGTTTCAAAGCCCCCTTTCCAAGTGTTGACTACCCATGTCTTTTGTGGAGAATCAGGAGAATTTACAGCGTAAACTTGAGCAATTGTCTTTTTCATCCATGCTCTGCGCGGTGGCAAAGTTGCCTCATAAGCTAAACCGAAAACACCATCATCTATCTGAAATTCTTCAATCCAATCGGGAAACGTAAAAGAGTCTAAAGTCATATTTTTATACCCGTTGCGGTTAATTTCTTATTCTTATTTGAAAAAGTTGAATCATGTTTAAATATAAACTTAATTATCCCGTATCACAATGAATTAAAATAGCTAAAAAAAAACCCGACAAACAAACGTCTGCCGGATAAATATACACTTAAAAGAAAAAGTAATTCTAAACAGTTTTTACAACCATTCTAAAAATTCTTTCCAACTTCCTTGTAATTTTTCTCTTTCAGTCTGTGACAAAGTTTTCTGATATTCATAATATGACATTTCAGCTTGTTTAATGGCATACTTACGGACCTCAGGAAGATCTTTGAAATTGCGAACGACAAAAGCATATCTCTTCCATGCTGAACCGTACTTTTGAGCTCTCCAGAAAAAATCGGCAATAAAAAGTTCTTGATCTGCAAGTGCACGCCTACATTTAAGAATGTAGCCTTTAGAAGCAGTAGCATATTCGCTGTCAGGGTAAGCTTCTTCAACTCGATAGAAATATTCTAAAGCTTCACTAACACTATGCTGCGGCTTATCAATGGAACTGAATAAAGAAAAATTACTAAGCCCGATCTGATATAAGACGTACGGGATTTCATCATTTCCTGGATGGAGCGCCGCAAATTCTTTATATGCTTCTGAAGCATCAAAGAATTTACCATTAAGAAAATACGCATCACCGAGACTGATTTCAGCCTTAACTGTATATGGACTGAAAGGATAACGGTCTTTTAGTTTCGCGAAATATTCTGAAGCATTACCATAATCCTTATCGCTCATGGATTCCACACCCGCTTCATAAAGTTCCTGAGCGGTATCTTCAGATTTGGGTAAAAAATAGTAATCGAGAACACCACAGCCTACGCTGCTGAAAAGTAGAAGGAAAAGTAAAACAATAGAAAATATTCTGCTACGCATTATTTATGTTCCAAAAACGCAAAAGCCGCTGTTGCAGCGGTTGCGCCATCACCTACTGCGGTGACTACCTGCCGGCATTTTTTGGACCGTATATCTCCAGCAGCAAAAATGCCCGGGATATTGGTTTCCATTTCACACGTTGTTTGAATGAAACCAGCCTGATCCAATTTAAGCGCAGCAGGAAAAAAATTACTTACAGGATTGAATCCTACAAAGATAAAAACACCATCCACATCTAAAACAGAGTACTCATTAGTATCGGTATCTTTTACTTCAATACCAACAACTTCAGTATCACCGACTATGCGGGACACAACTGAATTTAAAACAGGAACAATTGTAGAATCTGAAAAGCACTTATCTTGATAGCACTTGTCAGCTCTAAATCCCTCCCTGCGGTGAATGAGATATAATTTCTTTACGAGTCTTGCAAGGTAAAGTGACTCCTCGAGAGCAGAATTTCCACCACCGACGACTGCAACGACTTTATCTTTAAAAAAATTGCCGTCACATAACGCACAATATGAAACACCCCGCCCCAAAAGTTTCTCTTCATTTGGAACTTTGAGTTTACGGAAAGTAACACCCGTTGTGATAATAATTGAGCGGGCTCTAATGTGTTCCCCGTCAACTACTATCTCATGAAATTCCTTGCCGGGAATAATTTCCCGAACTTCATCAAAAATCTTATCATATGGAAACTGTTTAACATGCTCAGACATCTGATCTGCAAGCTCATAGCCTTTGATGCCTCCAGGAAATCCCGGGTAATTTTCAAGTTCCTCGGTAAGAAGCATCTGCCCGCCTGGCGCAAGCTTCTCAACGGCAAGTATATTTACACCTGCACGAACAAGATAAAGGGCGGCCGCCATTCCGGCTGGGCCGCCCCCGATAACAATGGCGTCATAAGACTTCATCAGATTAAAGAGCCTTGCTAGTGATCATTTCCTTAATGCTACTTTTTGAAACCGCACCAGTAGTCTGGTCAACAACTTCACCGTCTTTAAAAAGAATCAGAGTAGGAATAGCACGAATACCGTACTTACCAGGAGATGTAGGATTGTCATCAACATTCATCTTACAAATTTTAATCTGGCCGGAAAATTCTTCTGCAAGCTCATCAATAACAGGGCCCATAGCACGACAAGGGCCACACCAAGGTGCCCAGAAATCAACCAAAACGGGCTTATCACTATTAAGAACTTCTTCTTGAAAATTGGAATCGGTTACCTGCAAAGCCATAACTTGCTCCTTGTTGTAGTAATTTAAGTAAGAATCCCTCCATACGGAGGATCCTACGGATTTTTAAAATTCTCGAGCAGAGCTGTAAGACCTCTACTCGATCATGAAATTTAATTCTCGTTCGTCAAAGTGTCAAGATGTATCCATTCATCCAACTAACAGTAATCGAAGATTAACTATCTATGACCGGAATGGCAACACACCAAAATTATTTTTCTGAATCACGGGTCCAATCTTCTGGAACAACCCGTCCTCTAGGAATCGCTTCAAGCTTTAAATCGTGCCTATATCCGTCTTGAGCCAAAAGATAACCAGAATAAGCAATCATAGCCCCGTTGTCTGTGCAAAATTTTAGAGAAGGCAAAACCAGCGGAATTGAAAATTTATCAGCAACATCAGACATCACAGTACGAACGACTGAATTTGCTGCAACCCCTCCAGCCACGATCAAAGATTTAACATTCTTATTACGCTGCAATGCACGATCTACTTTAACCCTAAGCTTATTGGCAACGCTGTAATTAAACGAGGCAAACATATCATTGCGCCGTCTGACGATTTCCGGATCCTCAGTTTCAGAATCAGGTATTCCCATAACCGGCAAACGCAATTCAGTATTTGCCTGAACGTAAAGTGAAACCGCAGTCTTAAGCCCACTAAAGCTAAAATCAAGATTGTCATTCTTAATGTAAGGCGTAGGAAACATTTTTGGATCAACCGTACCCAGCTTACCAAGTTCATCAACAATCTTTCCACCGGGATAAGGTATATTTAATAATTTAGCTGTCTTATCAAAAGCCTCACCAGCGGCGTCATCCAAAGTTCTGCCCAGTAGGATAAATTCAGAGGTACTCTTAATGAGGTAAATATGAGTGTGCCCACCGGAAACTAATAGTCCGAGAGAAGGGAATTGCAATTCCTGCTCAAGTCCTGCAGCGGTGAGGTGCGCCCATAAATGGTTAACTCCAATTAAGTCGGCTCCCGTAGAGAGAGCCAATCCTTTTGCGAAATTAAGACCCATTAATAAACAGCCCTGTAAGCCCGGACCGCGCGCAATGGCGATGACGTCGATGTCGTCTGCTGTCAGCGATTGCTCATCCATAAGTTCATTAAACAAAGCAGGCAATGCCCGCAGATGTTCTCTAGAAGCTATTTCAGGAACCACCCCTCCGAAAAGGGCATGTACGTCAACCTGAGATGCAAGTTTTTCCGCGATGAATTTACCGTCTAGGACAAGAGCCAATCCAGTTTCATCACACGAACTTTCAATACCAAGGCATAGCATTAGTCGTCCTCAGTCTCATATATGTCGCGGATAACGGAAACTTCATGCTTGGAGCCAATAAAAAGAGGTACTCTCTGGTGAAGATCATCAGGAACGATATCAAGTATCCGTTTAGTTCCATCAGTTGCCATTCCGCCAGCCTGTTCAACAAGCATAGCCATTGGAGCTGCTTCACACAAAAGTCGTAATTTCCCCACAGGCTTACTCGGCTCTCTATGGTCAGCCGGATACATAAAAACACCGCCGTAAATTAGATTGCGATGAAAATCAGCAACCAGCGAACCGATGTACCGTAAACTATATGGCTGTCCATGAATGTTATCAAGAGACTTGAAATGATTAACTACTTTTTGGGTACTCTTACTCCAGTAAGGCCAATATCCTTCATTTACTGAATAGATTTTGCCCACTTCCGGAATTTTAATATTGGGATGTGAAAGCAGAAACTCGCCTACACCAGGATCAAGCGTAAACCCGTGAACACCATCACCTGTGGTAAAGACCAGCATGGTGGATGAACCATACAGTATATACCCAGCGGCAACCTGTTCGTCACATTTCTGAAGCACATCAGAGGATTGAACAGGGGTTCCAAGCGGGCTTTTGCGGCGGTAAATCGAAAAAATAGTTCCGATATTAACATTCACATCGATATTTGAAGACCCGTCTAACGGATCAAAAATTATTATATAGCCACCCTGCGGAAGACCATGAGGAATATCAATGATATCGGCATTCTCTTCAGAAGCCATTGCACAAAGGACTCCTGACCGCGCCATGCGGTGAATCAGAATCCGATTAGCATATTCATCGAGTTTTTTAACTTCTTCGCCCTGAACGTTAATTTCTCCGGTAAATCCAAGAACATCAACAAGGCCAGCTTTATTGACTTCTCTTGATATAATTTTAGCCGAAAGAACAAGTTCATTAAATAGGTGCGTAAACTGTCCTGTCGCACCTGGAATCTGCTTCTGGTGAAGTAGCAAGTGTTCAGTGACTGTTATCTGCTGGGTCATTTATCCTCCTAAAGGAATGTCTCTAGTGCGCGGATGTAAGGTGGTTCGTCCAGCATAATACCAGATTGAACGTCTATCACCAAACAATTTTAAAAAAACCAGAAATCCGCATCTTCGTCACCATCATCTGAAACGGCTTTGGTAACGTAAACAATCTGAGTATCACTTATGTACCTTGAAAGCCAGACGAATCGACTTTCGCCTACCCTGGTAACGCCAGAAACGTCTTCATCAAGGAGTGCATCCCAGTCTATCTTCAAAAAAGCTTCTTTATTAAAATTTTCGACCCCAGTCCAAACTCCGCCGCCATCAGGCTGCATAATTACCAACTTTTTAGGATCAGGACAAAAATTAAGCAGAATGCGAGGATCAAAATGGACCACTACAAGCCCCTTGAAATCTGCATCCTTAAAAAAAGGAGTGCAAAGATACATCTCAGGTCCAAACTCTGAATAGTTGATGAAAGATTTCATCTTAATGTCAGACCAGTTACCTTCGTATTCAATCAGCGGTCCGGGTTTAAAAGGCTTAATTCCCTGCTCTGGTAAGCGGACTAAAATTGAAGCCTCATCATCAACAGTAAATACGCCACTAACCCATGGAAAGCGCATGAACAAGAGCCTGAACCAATCCTCGTCAGGATGAGAATCAATATTTGAAAGAAATGATGTCAATGAAAGGATTTTTTCATCGACAGGTGTGAACAGAATTGCAAGCTTATTATCGTCTGCGTCTTCTATCCCACCTGTTGATAGGTCTATAGTAGGATTAGGATTAACTGCTTCCTGTGCATCATGCCACACTTTACTGCCGTATTCACAGCCGCTGGCAAACATCATAAACATCACCAAAACAAAAAGCACGATAAATCGCACTGAATTTTTAAATCTCATATTAAACCCGAATGCTGTACAATAAGAGACAGCACTTCTTATATAATTATTTGAAAATTTTATTTTATAATGAAAGAGGAAAACTATTACCGAGCAGCACGTGCTTCAAGCCTTTCTGCAAGAATTTCAAGTGTACTCATCAGTTTATTTTTTGCATGTTTTATGTAGGGATCATCGTCCTCACTACACTCATCACCAATGCAGTTGCTCTGTCCATTGCTAATTTTGGATGAAATGTCAGACATAACCATCAGCAATTCGTCTTTCTGGGTTTCCTCTGCTCTGGAAAGAAGCTCACGATAAATATCAAGTGCTGCCACCAACTCACCTTGAGAAGCCAAAACATCAGCCATGGTTCTTGTTCTTAGGCTATCCATGGCAACAGAGGAGGTCAAAGACCCATCACTGTACTCATTATCAGTGTCAATCTGAGCTGCTGCCTGCTCTATTTCACGAGAAAGCACATCACTATCAGCAAGTTCATCGAAAGTGTTAGTTTCTGATGATCCGGAGGATGAAACTTCAGCTTTGGACTGCCCCTTAGAAAGTGGACTTATACCCGTAAGTTTATTGATCCCCTCAGACATAACCTCGGACCAAGAAAGAGGACTACCGTTAAGCGCTGAAAACAGGAAAGCCATTGCGCAGGCAACGTCAGTATTTCCTTCTGAAACGGAGTCTCCCCACATTTTCCAAAAGGAAGGATACGAAGAAAAAAGTCTTGTAAAAGGAGCCACTGCGGCCTTGGCTTCTGAATCTCTATCCAACTTGGTAAGGGTTTCAACAAGGAGCAAGCGTGCTTCAAGATAGTCAGGATGTCTATCCAGACCCATCCTAAGCGCAGTTACTGCCTTTTCAAGATTACCGATTTCAACATAGAGACGGGCTAAAGGAAAAAACACTTTAGAGCTGGGTTCGAGGGCCAATACTTCCTGATACCACTCAATTTTGCTTTGCATCTGCTGTCGCTCCCTGTTTCTGTAGCTTCACTTTATCCGGGAAAATATACAACAATTCGTTCTCTTTGACATAGTTCATTCGACTTCTGATAATTTTTTCCTGATAAGCTCTATCAGATTTCAGCCGTCTAATTTCTCTACTGAGTTCAAGTGTACGACTATCGGCTTTTTCAATTTTTTGTTCAAGCTCAAGAACTTTTTTATCAAGATCAAGATAACCAAAAACGCCCTGCTCACTAAGACCAAGCCGCAGGAGCAAAACTAAATTGATTAAAACTAAAAGCCCAAGCAAAAATCTACGCCTCAGCACTATGAACTCCTACTGTAGACGCATAAAAAGTTTATCAGAAGAATCAAGGTGGCTAAGTGGTTCCTTAAGTTCATCAAGAAAATTACCTGTAGCAGACTCAATTCTCAGCACGTCATCTTCAGTGACCTGAACCTTCTCAATTTTTTGCATAAACTCCTTAAGAAGTTCAAGCTCTTCAAGAAAATTACGGTTTAAATCAAGCTTTTCAAGCGCTTGTTCAAGCTCAAGAATGGTCTCAAGACAGTTGTTAAGCCTAAGAACAAGATTACTTCGATCAATACTGGTCATGATGCACCCAACTTGAGAATTATTTAATTACTCAAAAAATTATTCGCTAGTTAACCAAATTTTATGCAGATTGTACATATAATTACCTGCGGAATACACAGTAAGTACCAATGCTACATAAAGTATCCATGTTCCGACTACATGCATATCCATACCAAGGTAACGATAATGCAACAGCAATCCCCCTAAAGCAAGGGATTGAACCACGGTTTTAAGTTTACCTAAATTGTCCGCAGCAAGCACAAGACCCATATCAATAGCAATGGCGCGAAGCCCCGTAATTGCAATCTCGCGGCAGATAATTACAATAGATATCCAAGCCTCAACATAGCCTATTTGAGTCAACATAATCAAAATAGAGCTGATTAAAAGCTTGTCCGCTAAGGGATCTAAAAATTTACCTAAAGTTGTCACCTGATTCTGGGTGCGGGCAATATACCCGTCAAAAATATCTGTGAGAGATGCCAGAAAAAACAACGAGCACGCAAGAAATAGCGTAATCTGGTTAGGGTAATAAAGAAGAACCACGATAACAGGGATCGTAAATATGCGACCAAGAGTAAGTGAATTAGCGAGATTAAGCATAGCGTGTCCCGGTTCAAAAAACATTAATTCAAGGCACCAAGAGATTTCGATCAAAACGTACCTTGAAAGATATTATACGATTTTAATTACAGGGAGTTATATTTCAAACTCCCTGTAACAAATCAATACTTATAACTATAGGCTCTAACAAAGCCAGCAAAAAAAGCCTAAGTGTGCGTACTGGAAGCAATTTCCAGACTACTTGCAGCAGCTTCGGCGATTTTATCTGCAAGAGCTCTAAACGCTGTTTTAGCAGGAGAACTCTCTTCAAGAAGAACCACAGGCTTGCCAAGATCAGCGGCAACAACGGCAGTCGGGTCTAATGGAATAGCTCCAAGGAAAGGCAAGCCGTATTTTTTAGCAAGCTCTTCCCCGCCACCTCTTTTGAACAGATCAATCTGCTCATTGCAATGAGGACAAACAAGACCACTCATATTTTCAACAACGCCCATGATATTCGCTTTAGCGTACTGGAGGAAATTGATAGCTTTACGAACGTCAGCAAGAGAAATCTCCTGCGGAGTCGTAACAACAACAGCGAGAGACTCAGGAATAGTCTTAAGCACTGTCATGGGCTCATCGCCTGTTCCTGGAGGGGAATCAACAACTAGGAAATCCAAGTCGCCCCACTGAACATCAGAAACAAACTGTCTGATAGCAGAAGTCTTCATAGGTCCGCGCCAGAGCACGGCCTGATCAGGATCTTTTAGCAGAGATTCCATAGAAACAACATGTAAGTTGTCGTTCACTTTTTTAGGAACTACAAGATTGCCACGTTCAACTTCAAGCTGCCCAGTGATTCCGAGAAGATGAGGAACACTTGGACCATGAATATCAACGTCCAAAATACCGACTTTAAAGCCTTTGTCTGCGAGTGCTGCTGCAATATTTACCGCAACGGAGCTTTTACCAACTCCGCCCTTGCCGCTCATAACAAAAATTTTATATTTGATCCGCTTCAGAGTTGTAGAAATCAACTCATTCTGAAGAGCATGGGCGGCATCTGGTTTTTTGTCGTCTTTTTTTCCTGTTGAACAGGAACCACATGATGAACTCATTTTTCTACCTTTGTTGTATATTAGATTAAAGGGAAATTATCCCTCGTATAAAATCAGCCTTTTTGAGCTGAAGATACCCATTCCAAAAATATTACTGTCACAAATCCGACAACCATAAAACCGACAGCCATTGCGAAATCACCGTCATATGCTGGTGGTAAAATATTCGCTTCACTTAGAACGTGGGTTTTGCCGCGAACTACGATTGAATCCAAGACTTCTTTCCACGGCCATATCTTCCGCATAGCACCGGCCATAAAACCTGTAAGGATGCTGACGGTTACACCATGATGCTTTTCAAGAAAATAATGAAGAGCACGTGAGAAAACAGATATTCCAAAAGCGCAGCCACAAACAAAAGCTATCAATATAGCTGTATTTTCAGGATTTGCAGGGTTTCTAAGTGCTCCGGTTATGTACTCATATTTGCCAAGCAGGAGCAGTATGAAAGCCCCGCTGATTCCCGGCAGGATCATGGCACATATAGAAATAGAAGCACACATGAATACAAACCACAAACTATCAGGAGTTGAAACAGGAATCAAACCAACGAGAATAAAGCTGAAAATTGCCCCTAACACCCCGAAAAAAATATTTTTTAGTGAAAAATTTCCAACTCTCCTGCCTACAACAAGAATTGAGGATGCGATCAGCCCGAAAAACAATGACCAGACCTGTACAGGATGAGTGAGGAGAAGTTCATGAATAATCCGCGCCATAGAAACCATAGCCAGAACAATGCCGAAAAGAAGTGGAATTATAAATTTCAAGTGCGGAATCGCAATAGCTCCGGTCAAATCGAATTTAATTAACTTCTTAATAAAACTACCGTTAAATGAACGAATAGAATCAATAAGTTGATCATAAATACCGGTAATAAAGGCCATTGTACCACCGGACACTCCCGGAATGATATCAGCAACACCCATACATAATCCTTTAAGGATCAGTACTAAGTATTCTCGAATCGAGTTCGGCCCCGGACCGTTATTCCATGCTTGAATTAAGTTCATTTAACCTCCAGAAACCCCATAATTACCAGCCCTGTTTACCGACAAGATCTACAAAGGAACATCCACCCATATCTGTTTCAGTAACTTTGCCGTCTTCTTTTGTAATGAGAATAAGCTGCTGTTTACGCTTTTGTCCCCCAACAGGTATAACCATCCTTCCTGGATCGGCAAGCTGGTCAACAAGATATTGCGGAATTTCAGGCCCGCCAGCGGTAACAATTATGCGGTCATAAGGAGCTTCGTCCGGCCACCCCATTGTTCCATCATCTAGCTTGAGATTAATATTGAAATATCTGAGTTTGAAAAGAAGAGTTCGCGCTGAGATAAAAAGTTTGCGTATCCGCTCAATAGAAAAGACATCCGCCCCCATTTCACCCAGTACGGCGGCCTGGTAACCGGACCCTGTACCTATCTCTAAAATTTTATGACCAGCCTTTACCTGTAGAAGCTCTGACATATAAGCAACAATAAAAGGCTGGGAGATGGTCTGCCCTTCGCCTATGGGTAAAGCGCTGTCGGTATAAGCGCGATCGGCAAGTGCGCCCTGAACAAATAAGTGTCTGGGAACTTTCCGCATGGCGTCAAGAACATTTTTGTCTGCCACGCCACGGGCAACAATCTGTTCCTCAACCATTTTAGATCTGCGGAGCTTTGGATCAATCCGCATAATATCTCCCGATGAGGCTCTGCCTCAATAACAAACTATATATTTGTAACAGTTTGCAAAAAATTCTTTGTTAGTCCTCAATTATGAGGTAGTATTAAGACAACGACATAAATATTATCGTTTGATGTTGAAAATCAGATTTTTAGGGCCACGTCAACCTGAATACAGCTATTAAACGATTAAACTTCAATTTAATGTATCAGCCACTTGAAACATAAGCTTCATAAAGAGAGATTATGACTAAGGAAAAGGAGGGGACTATGCTTAAAGTTAGAGACTTAATGACCACCAATCTGTTCACCCTAAATGAGAGTGATACGCTGAAGATGGCCCGCTCCCTGATGGATCTTCAAAGAATTAGGCATATTCCGATAGTAAATGAAAAAAGGATGTTTATAGGACTCATCACCCACAGAGATATACTGGGAGCTACAATTTCGCATTTAGCTGAAATCGACCCAGCAACTCAAGGTGAAATTGATTCTGGAATTCCTGTCGGTGAAATAATGAGAACTGGCATCAAGACAGTCACAGCCGACACATTGCTCAAAGAAGCCGCCGATCTGCTTCTTAATCACAAATACGGTTGTTTGCCCGTAGTGAACGAGGAAAATGAACTTACCGGAATTTTAACTGAAGCCGACTTTTTGAAGCTGACCATCAGCCTTATGGAAGCTTTAGAACAAAACGAAGAATAAACTTAAAGCGGTTCCGGGGTGCCCATAGATCCCGGTTCCGCTTACCAAATATCCAACTAGTCTTCTTTAAACTCTTCAAGAAATCTATTCACTTCTTTCCTTGCAACATTTAGAAAATGTGGGAAAGTTTTCTGAACTTCAGGAGTTAATTCTAGACTCCACTCAGTATAGCTTTTAGGCTCCATACCGATTACGCGCATTCTAGGTCTCTTGCCAACTGTTCCCGCCATCTCCAATGAATCAAGTAGGTCAATATCATGCAAAGACAAGCGCTGTGAATCATTCTTCACAAGATCATCCTCGTCAAAAATATATACTGTTCCAGGATCTTTATCGGCATGAACTATATCAAGTACGAGAAGTCCATCATACCCTTCTAGAACATGGAAAAGATCCTGTGTGAATGTTCCACCGTCAACCATGTGAACATTTTCAGGCCATTCTTCTTTCTGCAAAGCGTGAATAGCATGCACTCCCACGCCCTCATCCATAAGCAGAATATTACCAACACCTAAAACAAGCAATTTCTTCATTTTTAATCCTTTGAACAGATTACATGAATCCATTCTCAATTGTATCGGCGGAATTCAAATAAAACCGTCCTGAAATGAAACTCCCGGACACGGGAAAAATCCTGCGCCCGGGAGCTATTAGTAATCCAAAACATTCTCACAAAAGTAAGGCAGGACTAAATCCCGACTAAGTTATACTAGATAACTTAGCAACCTTCCTGAATGTGATGAACTGTTGTCTTACCAGTCTCTGCGTGCAACACGTGCACGGCACAGCCTAGTCATGGATCAAAGGATCTAATGATCCTTGATATATCTACAGGACTTCCAGTGTCTGGAACAGGACAGCCGATAAGGGCTTCCTCAACCGGTCCACGCTGACCCATGTCATCGCGAGGATTGGTATTCCAGAGAGTAGCAGGCATAAGCTGGTAATTAGCTACTTTGGAGTCTTGAATGTTCACATAGTGCAGTAATGATCCGCGAGGAGCTTCGGTGAAACCGATGCCTTCACCAGTTGCAGGAATCTTAGACTCAACGAAAGTTTCTTCGCCGGGTTTAACATCCTTGAGCCAAGTATCATTGATTGCATCAGCAACAATGAGAGCTTCCTCAGCACGTGCAACGTGACGACCCATGAGAGAAAACGCCATGTCTTCTCCGAGATCGCGGAATTTAACAGCTTTGATACCGAAAAGGTCTTTAAGCTGTTTTTTACCGATATCACTGAGTTCTGGGTTGTGGATCCACATACGTGCAAGAGGGCCAACTTCAACAGGCTTCTTATTGTAACGAGAAGCTTTAACGAAGCTGTAAGCGCCTTCTTTGTGAATATCTGGAACAGTCTTGCCTTCGCTCGGATGGAGATCAGAGCAAGAGTCTTTGAACCATGAGTATTTAACGTACTCTTTGATAAGAGCAGGATCAAACTTAGAATCTTTGCCGTCAATGTAAACACCAGATTTCAAGAGGACATTATCGCCACCCTTGTCATCCATTGGGAATACACCGTATGACATACAGTTCTTGTAACCACCACCGATGCTGAACAGATCTTTATAAACAGATCCGATCAAGTAAACGGTAGGCAGGTAAGTTTCTGCAATGAATTTCCGTACGTCTTTGAAGCGGCTAGCATATTCTGCAAGCTTTTCCTTAGTAGGAATTTCAGTGGTTCCACCTACAACCTGACCAGAGATATGAGGCATTTTTCCGCCGAAGAGTGCTACCATTTCATGGCAGACGCGACGTACTTCAAGAGCCTTAATGTACTGGTCAACTGCAACTGCGTTAGTTTTTTCATCCAAACGAAGATCAGGATGATCGAAACGAGGAACGAAAGGTGCTTTACCTGGTCCTCTAACGAAATCAAGAGCTGCTAGATGATAAAAATGCAGAATGTGGGACTGCAAGTAGTTAGCACCAAAGATGAGGTTTCTTGTAACTCTACCATTGCTGGTAAGTTTTACGTCACAAGCATCATCAAGGGCCAAACAAGATGCAGTGGAATGAGCTGTTGGACATACACCACAAAGTCTCTGAGTCAACTGAGCTGCATCACGAGGATCGCGACCAACTAAGATGTTCTCAAAACCACGGTACATACCGCCTGTAAGCCAGGCATCAACAACTTTTCCGTCTTTAACAGTAACCTCAGCTTTGAGGTGGCCTTCGATCCGGCTAACCGGGTCAATGGCAATCTTAAGTTTCCCGTCTTTCGCGGGTGCTTTCGATTTCGACATTAGGAAAGATACTCCTATTACCGATTAACCGGCTTCGTAGAAGGGAGACATTTCATCCGGGAAACCCGGCTCAACACAACCAAGACATACAGCATTCTCAACACACCAGTTAACTCCGCCATTCCATTTGCGTTTGAAGCAATCGGCATTAGCACTCGGACCTTTACAGCCGAGTTCGTAGCGACAGTTTTCTTTGTCAGTAAACACTTTTGAGTATGCATCTTCGTCGAACTTGTCGAGGTAAGGGCAATTATCATGAATGTTTTCACCAAAGAATGGTGTTGGACGACCTTCGTCATCAAGAAGTTTAACAACTTCGCCAAGTCCACCTTCAAGTCCATTCTCTTCGATCGCATTAATAGCGACAACTAGAGTTCCAACCATCCAATCTGGATGTGGAGGACAACCGGGGATATTGACTACTGGAGTCTTAATTCCATTGTCAGCAAGTACTTTTGTTACTGAAGTAGCTTCAGTAACGTTGCCTGCAGCAGCAGGTATACCACCGTAAGCAGCACAAGTACCGACGTTAACAACAAGAGCAGCATTCTTGGCCATCTCGATAGTAGTCTCGAGCATGGTGTACTCTTTATGGTCCTTCTCGCCGAGGATACAATAGTGGCCGTTTTCTGCCACTGGTACCGATCCCTCAAAGATCATGATGTATTTGCCTTTCTGCTCTTTAGCCACGTCTGTCATGTGGCCCCAAGCCATTTCACCTTCCGAGCCCATAATGGTCGGATGGAAATCAAGGGTAATTACATCAAGCAAAACTTTTGCAATTGAGGGGTGCACTGAATTAAGAAGTGAAACCGAACATCCGGTACAGCCCTGTCCCTGTATCCAGAAGACATGTGGTACAAACTTCTCAAGTGCTTGCACAATACTTGGGTTGAACATTTGGGAAACCCCAAAGCCAGCCACTGTTCCTGTGCACAATTTAACAAAATCTCGCCTGGTCAAACTCATCCCTACCTCCTTGGTAGTTGCCGGCGCTAGTAAGGCGCTGTCCTTACTCGTAAAAAAAATATGTCACGCTAACGATATTTTTTTAAGAGAGATACACACTCCAAACTTTTACGTCAACACTAACTGATATAAACTTAACAAAACCATAGATTTTATCTATATCTGACATAGACCTGTTCAAAAATTACAATGTTGTACATTGAACAATCACCCTCTTTCCTGCTAGGGTCTTTTTTTAAAGAAAGTCTAAATAATTTCAAAAATAAATTCATAGAATCAAAGGACACCCTCATGGCTAAAAGTAAAGGTCGCATTATACCATTCATTCTAACAATCATAATTCTGGGCCTTATCGGCGCAGGAGCTTATCTTCTATATAAAGATACGGCAGCACCAACCATCACAATTAATCCAGATAAGGGTTTTATAACTTACTCGACACCGATTAATATCACCGTTAATGACACTCCGTCCGGAATCAAAGCTATCAAAGTAGTACTCACGCAGGGTAAGAAACAGATCGTCCTTGCAGAAAAAAATCTTCCAAAAGGGACCGCCGATTATAGTCAGGAAATTTTAATCAAAAAGAAGCAAATTAAACAGGGTAATTTCGAAATTGCAGCGTGGGCTGTTGATGGTTCATATGCAGGATTCGGAAGCGGAAATGCCGTCATAGCAAGAGGCAATTACACACTAGATACTGTCGCACCGAAAATAACAGTACAATCAAGCACCCATAACTTAACACAAGGCGGATGCGGGCTTGCACTATATACTGTAGATGCCGATCCTGTAAAAACTGGTGTTATGGTTGGAGAGGATTTTTTCCCTGGTTACAAACAGCCTAACGGAGAATATGCGGCGCTTTTTGCCATGCCTTTTTACGTAGGGTCAAAAGACTTCTCACCTACCATCATTGCTCAGGATGAAGCTAAAAATAACAAAACAGCCACTTTCTGGTTCCATGCAAATAGCAAGAATTATCGTCACGACAATATCAACATTTCAGATCGTTTTCTTAATAGCAAAATGCCTCAGTTTGAAGGTGAATTCCCCGACACAACTGATCCGGTCGAATTATTCTTAAGAGTAAACAGAGAGCTGCGCAAAACGAATAGAGCTGAGCTACGCAAAATAGGGTTAGACACTTCACCTACATTCCTTTTCGAAGGCAAGTTCCGTAGACTTCCAAATGCAGCTTCCAGAGCAGGATTTGGGGATCAGAGAACATACAAACATAATGGTAAGAAGATCGACAATCAAACTCATCTAGGAATCGACCTTGCCAGCACAAGACATGCTCCAATACCCGCAGCCAATAAGGGCCGTGTTGTTTTGGCTGAGCAGGATTTCGGAATATATGGAAACGCAGTTATCATAGATCACGGCTTAGGATTACAGTCACTGTACTCACACCTTAGCCAGATTGATGTTGAGGTAGGTGCGATGGTTGAACGTGGTCAGGTCATTGGTAAAACAGGGGCAACAGGTATGGCTGGAGGAGATCACCTTCACTATGGCGTTCTTTGTTCAGGAATCCCCGTTAATCCCTTCGAATGGTGGGATGGAACTTGGATAAAAAACAATATCACCAGCAAATTACCTACTGATTAACTTTTACAATTAAATCTACCAAAAAAGCGTCTGAAGACAAAATCTTCAGACGCTTTTTTTATGTCGAAATATCGACACCAATAACCATAATTCGCAAAATTTGACCGAAAAAAATTCTACATAATATTTACCACGACCATTGAAGGGTTAATTTTATTTATTTTATACTGATGTGGTATGTTTATTGTAAGAATACATTCGAAAGGAGGGATTAGAGTATTTTCCGCTAGCCAAAAAGGAA
The DNA here is from genome assembly GCA_030145055.1 of Desulfovibrio sp. Classification (GTDB taxonomy): domain Bacteria; phylum Desulfobacterota; class Desulfovibrionia; order Desulfovibrionales; family Desulfovibrionaceae; genus Maridesulfovibrio. The sequence goes on along the minus strand of JAQYWK010000002.1, from coordinate 77,004 downwards.
GGTGATATTATGTGGAAAACCATCATCATTTTGACAGCAGTTTTATTTTTAGCCATACCGTCAGTTATTTCTCAGGCTGAAGAAACGGAACAAGGAACCGAGCTAAATTTGAGAGTAAATAAGAATGAGGCTAGGTCGCAGCTTAAAGGGCCCAATGGACCCAATAAGAACTTTATTCTATCTGACGGAGTAAGTGCAGGCTTTATCTTCGGACTCGATTCAAGCCGCCCAAAAAATAAGCATGGATTAAATAACGAGGATAACGGATACGGACTGGGATTTGGATTCAGTTTTAGTTTCTAACTATTTATCCGATCTAGTTAGATATTAATTACTGGCAATTACTGGATATTATTACAGCCTGAATTAATTAACTAATTACACGGTTAATATACGTATCATATTGCTCGCAACAACATCTGAAGCTCAAATCTTCGGTCTATTTTTATAGCCAAAATCCCATCAGTTAGCGCGCCCTTGCCATTTACTCCGAAAGCACTTCCGTATATGTTGAACCTTATTGGTGGGCATTTACACCTACTCCACAGTCACAAAAATATTGTACTTACTGCATTAATAGAAAGAGCAGAAATAGTAATATTCCCCCTTCAAGATCGAAAGAAAGGTGATCACATGTATAAAAAAATCATAATTTTAATAGCATTTCTGCTTATACCAATAGTGATAACTCAAGTTTATGCGAATGACATAAATATCGGAAATGCTTTAGTTGTTAAAGAAAATTCTGACAAAAAAAAGCAGACGATGAAAAGTGATATTGACAAAGAATTTGCAGCGCACAATGACGTGACAATATCCGATGGCGCAAGTGCTGGTCTCATTTCTGGCCCTGCGCAAAATACCGTGAAAAGCAGTAGAATTTCCCCTGAAGAGAAAAAAGATGAAACTAGAATGGGTGTGGGACTAAGTCTTAGTTTTTAAAAAGAGTAGCCTTATTCACGACTCTCCAGAAAATGGATTCTGCGGAAGAGTTGTGCCCTCCTCCGTATGACTGCCCATTTGTTAGTATTACAAAATAGTAGCCCTTGAACTTACACGCCATTGCCGTGTATATTCCTGCATAATTTCCATTATGCCCGATTGCCCCATACTTACTCATCACGCCAAATCCGTATGATACCCACGTGTAATTTGTAGGGATAAACTGCATCTGTTCCGCTAGCAGTTTCTTGCTTATTCCATAACCGTCCAGATATGCTTGAAGCCATTTTAAGAGATCCTTGGCAGTTGAAACACCATTAGCGGAACCCCATGCCCATGAAGGGTTAATTCGCTGGCTAAGGTTACTTATCTCGCCTGTTGCGGGATCATAATCGTACCCCTTGGCATATGGTTCGGAGAGATTAGAACTGGTCGCCGGAAACGAAGTACTCTTAAGCTTTAACGGTTTCAGAATACGGCGATAAATTTGATTTTCAATTTTGTCATTTGTGAGTTTCTCCACAATCATTCCAAGCACAACATAATTGGAATTATTGTACTCAAATCGAGCTCCAGGCCTAGGATCATAACCGTCTCCAGTGGTGGATATTGCTTCAGAATCATAGTCCCTATCGGTTGTCGAACAATAAGCGATCAGTTCTACGGGAGACCACACATACCAAGGCTGAGCACGAAATCTCTTTAAAAAACCTTCATTAGATGAAAAATTACTCAATCCACTTCTCATTTGTAAAAGATGCCTGATGGTAATTTTAGTGTCGTTCACCACAAGTCCAGGCAATATTTCACTAACGGTTGTATCAAGATTCACGAGCCCTTCCTGCACTAACATCAGCACAACAGAAGCGACAAAAGTTTTTGTTATACTCCCAATTCGAAACTTCATATTAGAGGTCATAAGATATTTTTTAGCTATTACCGGATTCGATTTAATATCTCTAACTCCGGCAACGTAAGAAACCTCTTTCCCTTTTGAGGAACGGATGATCATTACTGCTCCGGGAATATTTAATTCTTTAACAGCTTCTTTAAATATTGATTCAAGCTCATCCTGATCATCCACATTGGATTCGACATAAAATATCATTACAAATGTGTTAACAAAAATGATTAATATAATTAATGCTGATATTTTCATAACATACGCAAACTTAGACGGTTTAAATATTACCTGACAATATCACAACTCTATTTTTAATAAAAACATTTAATTATAAATTATAATAATTTTATCAATTTACCTCATATAAATGCAACTATTTATTAAAATAACAACAAAAAAGGGTGCTCACCAATCGGTGAGCACCCTTTAATAATTCAATAATCTAGCTAGAACTAATGAGTTGGAGCCTGATATTCTTCTTTAATAAGGTTCAGAGCAACAGGAGTTATATCATCCTTACCTCTGAATAATTCCTCAGCAGTCAAACTATCAAGCGCATGACTTAATACTTCATCCATATTTTCCACTGGAATAATTTCAAGATCCTTAAGAATTTCATTTGGAACTTCCTTAAGATCTTTTTCATTCTCAGACGGAATCAAAACTATTTTAGACAATCCTCTATGGGCCGCAAGCAACTTCTCTCTAAGTCCGCCAATCGGGAACACTCTGCCGCGCAAGGTGATTTCACCTGTCATAGCAAGATCGTGCCTTACAGGGACATTCAAGAACGCGGAAGCCATCGCCGTACAAAGTGTAATACCGGCAGAAGGTCCATCTTTAGGTGTCGCGCCTTCAGGAACATGCACATGAATATCAATCTTCTCGTGAAAGTTTGGTTTCAAACCGAACAAGTCCGAACGTGAGCGGATATATGAAAGAGCAGCCTGTGCCGACTCCTGCATAACATCTCCGAGTTTACCAGTAATGACGACTTTACCTTTACCCGGCATCAGAACAACCTCGACCATCAGCATTTCACCGCCAACCTGTGTATATGCAAGTCCAGTTGCAACACCGATGAGAGATTTTTCTTCACTTGCACCGTGACGGAACTTGTGAACACCAAGAATGGATGAAAGATTCGTCTTGGTAACATGCAGACTCTTGGTCTTATCGTTATCAGCTTCTACAATTTTCATAGCAGTCTTTCTGCAAACCTTAGCGAGTTCACGCTCAAGATTACGAACTCCTGCTTCTCTTGTATAAGTCTGAACAATTTCAACCATTGCATTGTCAGAAATGGCAACATTGTCAGTACTGAGGCCATGCTCTTTGATCTGCTTGGGCAGCAGAAATTTTTTGGCTATCTGAGTTTTTTCGGTTTCTAAGTAACCGGGCAGACGAATAATCTCCATTCTGTCCTGCAAAGGAATAGGAATAGAATTAAGGTCGTTGGCGGTTGTTATGAAAAAGACCTTTGAAAGATCATAATCCAAATCAAGATAATGATCATTAAAAGTGTTGTTCTGTTCAGGATCAAGAACTTCAAGTAATGCGGACGAAGGATCACCCCTGAAATCAGTGCTCATCTTATCCACTTCATCAAGACAGATAACAGGATTACTGAAATCGCAGCGTCTAAGTGAATGAATTATTTTACCGGGAAGCGCGCCGACGTAAGTACGGCGATGGCCTCTGATCTCAGCTTCATCACGGACTCCACCAAGAGACAGACGGACAAACTCGCGGTCCATAGCTCTGGCAATTGAACGTGCGATTGAAGTCTTACCAACTCCGGGAGGGCCTACCAAACAAAGGATAGGTCCTTTTATGGTATCAACTAAAGACTGAACAGCCATATATTCAAGAATGCGCTCTTTTGGTTTTTCAAGCCCAAAATGATCTTCATCCATGATTTTGCGTGCTTCAGTAATATTAAGTTCAACTGATTTATAAACATTCCAAGGAAGGTCCAACACCCAGTCCACATAGTTGCGAACAACTGTGTATTCTGCAGATGAAGGAGCCATCTGGCGAAGTTTTTTAATTTCTTTAAGGACACGATCGCGAGACTCGTCATCCATCTGCTTGGCTTCAAGTTGCTTTTCAAGGTCGTGAGCTTCCGCCTGCGGATCATCCTCACGTCCCATTTCCTTATTAATCGCTTTAAGCTGTTCGTTAAGATAGTACTCACGCTGGTTCTTTTCCATCTGCCCTTTCACGCGGTTTTTAACGCGCTTTTCAATGGACACAATTTCAATTTCACCGAGCAGGAGTTCGTAAACAGCCTCGAGTCTTTTTAAAGGATCGATAATTTCAAGAATTATCTGTTTCTTAGCAAACTCAACCTTGAGATGAGGCATTATCGAATCAGCAAGCTTACCTGCTGTGCGAATTGTAGAAATAGCGAGAACTGTTTCAGGTGCAACTTTTTTGTTCACCTTTCCAAAATTCTCAAGCGCGCCATGGACAGAACGAACCAAAGCTTCCGTGACATTAACGTCTGCAGGAAGGTCTTCGATTGGTTTGAGATTAACCATGGGATAAACTTCTTCAAAAGTCTTACCATCAGCCGCAGAATCCCACTGTGCACGGTAAAGACCTTCGAAAAGAACCTTGATTGTGCCGTCAGGCAGCCTTAACATTTGGAGAATTTTACTTACTGTTCCAACGGCATAAAGATCTTCAGGTTCAGGCTTTTCTTTTTCTGGAAATTCCTGCGTAACTAAAAAGATCTTTTTATCATGCTCTGCGATAGCTTCTTCAATGGCTTTAATGGACGACTCGCGGCCAACAAAAAGAGGAATAATTGAACGCGGAAACATTACAACTTCCCGCAAGGCCATCATTGGAAGAAGGATATTTTCAGCGGATTCGCTGCCACCTTCTGTTAATGTGGACGACATATATCCTCCTGCTTTTTATCTAAGTACTAATTTCAATTTAAAATATAACCCTTCAAGAACATGAAATAATACTCGCAACTGTTTTGTCAAACGAGAACACGTAATATTATCGAAATATGAGAAAATAATAAAGGAGTGAAAAATTAAATATGGAAAGCCCAAGGCAGGCGGTCAAAAAAAAACGCCTCCAGCTTTATCGGCTGGAGGCGTTTATAAGTTTATGCACTCTTAACTTCGTTATGGAAAAATAGTAACGGTTCCATTCCCGTTTCGACCACGCTTTTATTAATCACACATTCTTTCACTCCTGTGAGCGAAGGAAGCTTGTACATGATATCGAGCATGATAGACTCAAGGACATTTCTCAGTCCGCGAGCTCCGGTCTTTCTCTTTACAGCCAGAGCAGCAATGCTGTTCATTGCGTTCTCTGTGAAAGTAAGACGAACACCATCAAGATCGAACATCTTCTTGTACTGTTTAACAAGAGCGTTCTTTGGTTCCTGAAGAATGCGAACAAGATCATTTTCAGTTAATTCTGAAAGAGCTGTCTGAACCGGAATACGGCCAACAAATTCAGGAATCAAACCAAATTTAACGAGATCGCCTGGCTCTGACTTTTTGAAAAGCTCACTGATGCCAGTTTCTTTCTTAGCTTCAACCTTAGCTCCGAAACCGATACCTGATCCCGCCAGCCTCTGCTGAACGATTGCATCAAGACCGATAAACGCACCGCCAAGGATGAACAGGATATTCGAAGTATCAAGTCTGATAAATTCCTGCTGAGGGTGCTTACGTCCACCTTTAGGAGGAATATTCGCTTCAGTTCCTTCAATAATCTTAAGTAGGGCCTGCTGAACACCTTCTCCGGATACATCACGAGTGATGGATGGACCGTCTCCCTTGCGAGATATTTTGTCGATTTCATCAATGTAGATGATTCCACGAGAGGCAGATTCAATATCGTAGTCAGCATTCTGTAGAAGCTGAACAAGGATATTTTCTACATCTTCACCAACATAACCTGCTTCGGTGAGAGTAGTAGCATCAGCAATAGCGAAAGGTACTTTCAGAACTCTTGCGAGAGTTTGAGCAAGCAATGTCTTACCTGAACCGGTAGGCCCGATAAGAAGAATGTTGCTCTTATCAATCTCAACGTCGTCAGTACCTGATTTTGTATAAAATACCCGCTTATAATGATTATGAACCGCAACGGCCAAAATCTTTTTAGCGTGAGTCTGTCCAATTACATATTCATCAAGCAAAGCCTTGATTTCTTGCGGGGACAGAAGATTTCCTGCATCAAACTCTTCGCTTACCGCTTCCTGCGCCATAATATCATTACAAAGTTGGACGCATTCGTCACAGATGTAGACATCAGGCCCGGCAATCAATCTCTGAACCTCGTCCTGAGACTTGGAACAGAAGGAGCAATTAAGGTCCTGTCCTGGACCTTTTTTTTCACTACTCATCAGGAACTAACCTTCCTTGGATTCAAGTTTTGAACGCGAAGTAAGAACCTTATCAATAAGGCCGTATTCGATTGCTTCTTCAGCTGACATGAAAAAGTCACGGTCTGTATCTTTCTGAATTTGATCAAGAGACTTACCAGTATTTTCAGCCATAATAGCATTCAAAGAAGCTTTAAGTCTTAAAATTTCATTCGCCTGAATTTCGATATCGGTAGCCTGGCCCTGCGCACCACCTAGAGGCTGATGAATAAGGATTCTGCTGTTAGGCAATGAATATCGGCTTCCTTTTTCTCCGGCACATAAGAGGAAAGCGCCCATGCTGGCAGCTTGCCCCATGCAAAGAGTTGCAACAGGAGCTGAAATGTACTGCATAGTATCAAATATGGCTAAACCGGCAGTAACCGATCCTCCGGGAGAATTGATGTACATATAAATTTCTTTTTCTGGATCTTCGGACTCCAAAAACAACAACTGCGCACAAATTACACTTGCAACGTGGTCATCAATAGCGCTTCCAAGCATGATGATTCGGTCTTTGAGCAGGCGTGAGTAAATATCATAAGCGCGTTCAGAGCGCCCAGTAGTTTCAATAACAATAGGGATTGTTCCAGACATCTATATCTCCCGAGAGAAGAATTGTGATATAATAAGGAGGGGCAAAGTACCTTTAATACTTAACTTAACCACCATCCATGAGGGCCTTTTTTACTAAAATATATTCTAATCATTTGAAAGTTCAAGTACAAGTACAAATCTTACCAAAAAGATTTTATACAACATTTACCTGATTAGTTAACGACATATACGATTATAAACAACCCTTTTCCCGGAAAAGCAAAAGGCGGCACGGTTAAAAAAAACTGTGCCGCCATTTTAATTCTAACGATAACAACCGAAATGACTAGTCAGCTTTAACTTCAGGGTCAATTTCAGTAATGCTTGCATTGTCGTAAATGAACTCAGCGGCTTTATCAGCAACGAGTCTATCTTTAAGAGGAACAAGAAGGTTATTTTCTTCGTAGTATGACTTAACAGAGCTGAAGTCCTGCTTAGTCTGCTGAGCGATCTGGTGAAGAGCTCCTTCAACTTCCTGTGGATCAACTGTGAGTTCTTCACGGTTTGCAACAGTAAGAAGGAAGATTTCAGTACGAACGCTTTCTTCAGCGAGAACAGTCTGCTCTGCGCGAAGTTCTTCCATGCTTTTACCAATGGACTCAAAGCTTTTGCCTGAGTGCTCAGCACGAGTAATAACATCAGATACCATACGATCAACGCGGTCGTTGAGAAGTGCTGGTGGAAGCGGGAATTCAAGGTCTTTTACAATGCTACCAATCAACTTAGTTAGAGCTGAGCTCTTACAAAGCTGCTTGCGGTTAGCGAGGTAAGACTGCTTTACAATCTCACGCATTTTTTCAACAGACTCAAAACCACCAACCTGTTTGACGATATCGTCAGTCAGTTCAGGCATTTTGCGTTCTTTAATAGCGTGAACAGTAACTTTCATTGTTGCAACTTTACCGGAAAGTTCAGCATTAATGAAGTCTTCTGGGAAAGTGATATCAACAGATCCGGACTCGCCAGTTTTGAGAGTCTTTACGTAGTCTTCAAATTCCTGAAGGGAGTGACCTTCACCGATTGGCAGGTCAAAGTTGTCAGCCTGAACTCCAGGAAGTGGCTCGCCATCCATCTCAGCTGAGAAAGTAACACAAGCAAGTTCGCCGTCTTTAGCAGGACGATCATCTTCGATCGGTGCAATTTTAGCCATGCTCTGAAGAAGTCTTGTTTCAACGTCTTTAAGCTCTGCTTCGCCTACTTCAGCGCGTTCTTCTTCAACGTCGAGACCGAGGTAAACAGGAGTGTCGAATTCAGGAACGATTTCGAAAGAAATAGTGTAGCTGAAGTCTTCACCACGAACGAGTTCCAGAGCGTCAACGTCAATCTTAGAAACAGGAACAATTGATTCCCCGTTAAGGATTTCGTTGATCTGGTAATTGACAAGATCAGTGGTTGCTTCAGTGATAATCTGTTTTTTGTACTTAGATTGAACAACAGAGGAAGGCACCTTGCCCTTTCTGAATCCTTTAATAGGAGTCTGAACCTTGTATAAAGCTATAGTAGCGTCGAGTGCTGCTCCAACTTCTTCCGCAGGAACAGTAACTTTAATAGCTCTTTCTACCGGGGAAACTTCATCAATATTAAATTCCATCTAATGTATCCTCCTAAATATATTCGCCGAGCTCAAACCAAGACGGCGGTAGTGTACGTAAAATATGCTATAAAAAAAGGTTTAGTGAACCCTTTCACAAGTACAGCAAAAGAACTCGGATTATTTAGGCAGTTTCCACACAAAGTCAAGCCCTGTAGAGGAATCCTTTACGATTTAAGCTAATTTTCTGGATATTTCCTTCTAATAATAAATAAACGGGAAACCTAGTAAGATTTCCCGTTCGAAAGGTGAAACTGTATCAACAACCTTTAAACAACAGAATTTTTAAGTGTATCGATTTTACTTTTAATTCTATTTATGAGTGCCGCCTGCCCTTTGTGCTCTGGATTTAAATTACTGACCGCCTGATTATATGCATCCAGTGCATCATCTATTTTTCCACTCATCTGATAAACAACTGACAAATTATTATACATTGTAGCTCTGTGAATCTTTTTTGATTTACAACCTGCTAGACTTATAGCCCGCAAAATATTTCTTTCTGCTTTATCAAATTTACCGTCATTACAAGCAGCCATTCCTTCACGATTCAATTTCCAAGCACTACTGAAACCGCACATAAACTTCTCCTAAAAATATTCTTACCAAACATAATTATAATTAACTTCGATCTTCGCTAAACGAAACGCCACTCTTCGTTGGATTCAACTAGGTCACTGCGTTTCGTTAAACCTTATTTATTGAAAATGATTATCAATGTCAACTGCTAGTTTTTAATAAACTAAATTTCCTACATTTCACAAAATGCGAATCTTCATAAATATAAAGTACTATTCACTTTTATAATTAACTTATGTTTGTCCATTTAATATTATCATATATAGTGGTAAGAATAGCGAAACCAAGGAGAAACAATGCTCAACAAAATATCATTAAGCGGCCTATTTCTCGCTTTATTTATCATATCCAGCCCTGCGTTTGCTCAAGATCAGACCTATACTATAGTAGATACAGGCCAAAAAGCCTGCTTTGATAATACAAATTTAATGGACTGCCCCGATACCGGACAATCTTTTTTCGGGCAAGATGCACAATACAAAGGAAACCAGCCAGCCTACCGCGACAACGCTGATGGAACCATAACCGACCTTGTCACAGGTTTAATGTGGGTCAAAGCTCGCGGTTCTAAAGTCACATGGAACTCTGCTTTAGCTGACGCTAAAGACTGCACGATAGGCGGATTTTCCGACTGGCGCGCGCCGACAATTAAGGAACTCTATTCTTTAATTGATTTTAACGGGTGGCTTCTTAATGCAAAAGGAGCCAAACCATTTATTAATACTAAGTTCTTTGATTATAAATATGGAAACACCAACGCTGGCGAACGCGATATTGATTGTCAGGACTGGTCAGCGACAAAGTATGTCAGCAAAACTATGAACGGAAATCCTACAGTATTCGGCGTCAATTTCGCTGACGGGCGTATTAAAGGGTACGCCATCACGAAACCTCGCAACAGGCAGAAAAACAAGCTTTACATTCGCTATGTGCGTGGCAACACCAATTACGGCCAGAACAAATTCGTGGATAACGGAGATAAAACCGTAACGGATCAGGCCACAACCCTAATCTGGCATAAAGATGACAGTGGTAGAACGCTGAACTGGGAAGACTCCTTAAGTTACTGTGAAAATCTTACCTTAGCAGGTCGCAGCGATTGGCGTCTTCCAAATGCAAAGGAACTGCAATCAATAGTAGATTACTCGCGCAGCCCAGCAACCACGAACTCGGCAGCCATCGACCCTATTTTTAATGTCTCTGACAAAGAATCCTACTACTGGACTTCGACAACCCATCTGGACGGACCTCGCCCAAAGAACGCTGTATATATCACTTTCGGGCGGGCTAAAGGGTACATGAAATCTCCGCGCTCATCTCAAGGACAATGGATGGACGTTCACGGGGCAGGCGCACAGCGCAGCGATCCAAAATCAGGCGATCCTTCAAAATTTCCAAATGGACACGGCCCTCAAGGCGATGACATACGCATCTATAACTATGTACGCTGTGTTTCCGGTGGAAAGGCTATCCCGGACAGCCCGCCTACCCCGACAAATTTTAAAGCGTCAAAAAGCCAAAGGGGTTCAAATTCCATGCAGCGCCAAGGCGGGATGAATGGAAAGGGTAACAGTCAAATGAATGGACAGAGACGAGGCCAAAATCAAGGCCAAGGCGGAGGTCAAGGCGGAGGCATGAGACAAGGCCCACCACCTGAAGCGTTAAATGCATGCAGCGGAAAATCACAGGGTGACAACTGTTCTTTCACCACACCACGAGGAACCATGAATGGGAATTGCCTTCAGATAGGACAAGACAATCAGATGGGATGTGTTCCGGAAAGGACACGGTAAAAGACAATAAAAACTCTTAAAAAGGCCGCATCTAAAAATAGATGCGGCCTTTATTGCTATTAATATTTATCAACTATCAAAGTCGCCACCGTCGGAATTCGAATCATTTCCCATATCCTGCATATTCATGAGATTAGCCAATCCGACAGCAGTAATGTCCGTATTATTCTTAAGCTTCACATTGAGACTATCTTTTCGATACATATCGCGTGACACCCATAAAAGCAGTAGTCCACACCCGCCAAGCAACAACGCAATAAAAAGCATAGCCAGAGGTTCATCAGCACTTATATCTGACGCAGCAAAAGCCTCAATTGCAACGCCGATTGCTGGCAAAAGAAATGCTAGACCAATGATTGCTACGATGAAACATCTTATTTTGGTACCAAAACTGACTGAGAATTTTGACGTCATGCCGGCCCTCACGTGTAAGCATTTGAAAAATATTGATTATCTCAAATATCCTCATAGGGACTATAGTCTAGCATGAAATTTATAATTTGTGCAGATATATTGAGAAAAGGTTACACCATCCCTTCCATAATAAGATAAACTCCTATATCAACGCATCTTTTATCTAATTTTGTACCACTAAGTTTTTTAAGTTCTGCTATTACTTTTTCTTTTCCCATACTTTTCCTGTATGGACGATCTGTCGAAGTGGCATCAATGAAATCTGCAACAGATACAATTTTTGATTCCAAAAGAATCTCATCACACTTCAAACCATGTGGATACCCCGACCCATCAAGACGCTCATGGTGTTCAAGAATTATTCTTTGTATCGGCCATTCGGTTTCCATTGTTTCAAATATTTCCGCTCCAACTAGAGAATGCGTCTTAATTATAGAAAACTCTGCTTCTGTTAACGATCCAGGTTTATTTAGAATTCCAGACGGTACAGCTACTTTACCAATATCATGAACTAAAGCAGCAAGTTGCAATCCTTGAATTTGATCTGAGCCAAGCCCAAGAGATGCAGAAATTTTTGTAGCAATATCAGCCGTTCTGTCCATATGTCCGGCAGTGTATGGATCTCTGAGTTCAACAACTCTGGTGAACGCCCTTATGGTTCCCTCCAACCCTTCTTTTATTCTTCTGACGGCCTCTAATTCCCTAGATGCATGGACCATGCGATATTGTCTAATACCAGCCTCAACAGCTTTTATTAGATCTTCAGTTTGGCATGGCTTAGTTAGAAATCGAAATATATCACCGTGGTTTACAGCTCCGATCGCAATCTCTAAATCAGCAAATCCAGTAAGTACCATCCTTACAGAGTCTGGATAACTAGTGCGTATTTTAGAAAGTAATTCTATCCCGTCCATTTGCGGCATTTTAATATCAGATACAACAACAGCAAATGGCCCCTCTTCATCCATGATTCTGAGAGCTTCTTTACCGCCAAGTGCCGTTGAAACTGAGAAGTATGATCGAAGTGTTCTTTTGTAGCTTTTAAGAATATTTATCTCATCATCTACAAAAAGAATCTTATTATCTCTATGAAAAGCATCTATCATTTTACTTCCTAATTAGGGACCAATACATCTATAGGTTCACTAATACCCACTTTTTCCGCGAACATAAGTATCCGGTCAATCTTATCTTTATCAAGCTCAAGGCTTTTCCTCAATAGCATAGCCCCATGAGCCGAAACGACATCATCATAGAGAATCATACCCGGATGCAACTCTCCTTTATACAGCTGTTTAACTTCATACCGAGCCTCAACTCCAAGCAGTCCTTCAATATAATAGAGAAGCTCCGGATCATAAAACTCTGCTTGATCCTCTAGCCTTGCAAATGCTGCACTCGGGTTTTCTTCGATATTTAAATACAGATCATAATCTAGTGCAATTCTGAGAATTCTTCCTCCTAGAGGTATTTTTTCGCCTTTTAGGCCATCTCTAGGTGTTCCAGATCCATCAAATCCTTTCAGTTGGTAAGCTATCATTTCAGCTATAGCTTCCATTCTAGGTAATTTTGCCACAAGACTTTTGGCAATTACCGGGTGCATTTCAAACATTTGCTCTTGTTCGGCTGTAAGGGTTCCGCTAGACAGAAGATTATCCAATGTGTCGGAAGGTAAAATTAGAGTACCAAGTTGCGAAAGCATCGTCGCAATATCATAGCGCCAGAGATCCTTAGCTCCTTTTTTACGGGCAAGATATTTAACATATCGTCTGGCTCTATTAATTCTGGCTCCAGCTTCCGGATTCACGAGGGAGGTTATTTCACTGAGCAATTCGACACTGCCCTTCAGCGTTTTCTCAAGAAGTATTCTTTTACCCGTAACAAGTTCATACTGCTTTACAGCTTCTTTAAGACTTTCAAGCAGAGTCTCCTTCTCACAGGGCTTTGTTAAAAATCTGAACACATGGCCATCATTTACGGCCCTCATCGCGCTCTCCAAGTCAGCGTATCCCGTCAACATCAAGCGCGTCGTATCGGGGCAACTCTTTTTGACTCCTTTCAGAAACTCAATACCGTTCATTTTCGGCATTCGATAGTCTGAAACTATAGCTGCGTATGGTTTCGAACTCTGAAGACTGACTAAAGCCATTGCCGGATCCTCCTCAGTATCAACTTCGTAGGTATTCCTGAGTTGCCTTTTCAACGAAGAGAGGACATTAGGCTCATCATCAACAAGTAAAATTCGCGCTTTCATGCATATCCCTCTACTTTCGGAGATGTTCAATGACATCTGAATCAAGAACATTAAAATCAGTTATCCCCTGCCAGTGCAGAGCAACATGAGATATCCATTCTTCAAGCTTAGCGTTACTTGAGGGAGGGAGCACAGATTCATCTATTACAATCCTTCCGTAGTCAGGATTTATGATAACACATTGATGATCAATCATATCCGCAACTGAAACAATCATTGGTATACTGAAGTCATACTTATCATATGAATGATGGTATCCTATTCCGTGAACTACTTCTCCGCTCACCCCCCAAAGCCCCATTAGATACGCACCCATCTGGGCATGAGTTGTTCCAAAAACTGACATTTCACATATGTTTATCGGACTTTTAGTTTCCCTAATTTTATCAAGAACCAGCTTATATTTTTCTGGAAAACTATGAGCCAAAATCAGTTTACCCACATCGTGGAGCAACCCTGCCATGCGCACATGTATTATTGTGTTCCTATCAAGGTTTTCTTTTTCGGCAATAAGTCGGGCAATATTTGAGACGCGAAAACTATGTTCCCAAAGCAAGCTCAGTGACAATTTAGGTAAAGCTTTTTCATCATACATTGAGAAAAGATGTGTTCCAAGTATCAAGGTCTTAATTGTTTCAAGACCCAATAAACTTATCGCCTGAGAAATTGATTTTATATTTGAAGGCAGTCCAAAATATGGAGAATTAATCAATTTCAAAATCTTTGCTACAAGGCCAACGTCCTTGGATATCAAATCTGCAATTTTTGAAATTGAAGGCTCCTCTTTCCGCAACTCACCTTCTATAGCTTGAAAAACGCTTGGGATCACAGGTAGAGCATCAATCTCCGTTACCAATCTTTGCATTGCCGGATCTGTTAATATTTCCCTGGATTTGAGTGCGCTCTCGATTTTAGTTACTAAATCTTCCGCATCGCATGGCTTTGAAATGTATTGATGGACAGCTCGAATACTGCGCACAACTTCATTCAGCCCGACCTGCCCAGACAAAGCAATCCGGATAACACCAGGGTACTTATCTTTCAAAATGGTAAGCAGCTCAGCACCATCCATCCCGGGCATTCTTATATCTGAAACGACCACATCAAAGGAATTTTTTTCAAATAAATTTATAGCTTCTTTACCTGATTGAGCGAAATCAATATCCCATTCATTTCTTTTAAAACGCAACATTCGCTTAATTGATGTTAGCACATTTGATTCATCATCAACAAAAAGTACCGAAATTCTACTATCCATTTGTATAGCCTCTGATAGATGGTTAGTCTCAAAGGACCAACTCGTCTTAAATTGTAATCAAAAAAACGTCCAAAACTTCTAGATTTTTTATAACACTTCTATAACTATTACTTAAAAATACACAATTTCCAATTATTTATTGTTTTACACTCTTATGTATACATCACATCAACAGAAACAAAAACACCAATCATTACTAATCTAATATTATTTATAAGTTCAAAACATCCTTTCAAAAAACACAAAGAATAAATAATATATAAAAAAACTTATTTAATTTGAACTTTGCCAACTATTCGCCAACTATGCTACCTTAAAAAGGCATAACTAAATATCAACATCCTATTACCGTTAACATAATTAATTGAAATTGATAAACTCTGGTTTACATAATATACGTTGGAGACAAGGAGATTTTGATGTCTAAGCAAAAACAGAGGCTAACTATATTAGCACTCATAATGGTTGTCATTACGACATCCTTGTCGCTTATAGGGTCTAAACTTTTATATGAAACATCATTAACAGAGCAAAAGCATCGACTCCATGAACTGGTTCAAAGCCAGGCGAGCTTAGCAAAAGTGCTCTTCCAACATTATGAAAAAATGGATAGAGAGCTTAATGTCAAATTTGATGCGCTTAAAGTTATCAGAATGCTTGCCTATGCACAGGATGAATTCAAGCTAAAAAGCAAAAGTGGCGAATTCACCGTAGCTCAAAAAGTCAATGGCTATATTAAATTTTATATCGTTAACGGCAAAGTTATCGACCCCGAAAACCCTCTCCAGAAAGTTCCACTTGACTCTAAAGAAGCAATCCCAATGAAAAAAGCTCTGGAACAGGGGACCGGAACAATAAGTGGCCTTGATTATAAAGGAAAAGAAGTTCTTGCGGCCTATACTCCAATGAAGGCAGGAGGTTTGACGCTGGGAATGGTTGCTAAAATCGACATGGACGAACTCAAACGTCCATTTATTATTACGAATATTCAGATTTTGGCTATTGGAATATTGCTGATTTTTCTAGGAATTTATCTATTTAAAAAATTCAGTGAACCACTAATAACCGAACTGGAACTCCGCGAGAGAGAATATAGAGAACTTGTCGAAAATGTAAATATGATCATTCTAAAAGTAGCTAACAACGGCAGTATAATCTTTGCCAACCAGTTCGCAAAATCGCTGTTTAACCAGAATAAAAGTATTGTAGGTTTAAATATTCTTAACCTTTTATCTGGAGAAAACATTTCGGACGAAATAGATCATAAAGATAAATGTTTCAGAAGTTTTTTTGGCAATGGAGATGTTTCATCTGAAAGGCCGTTTGAAACAGCAGATGGGACAGTAAAATGGATAGCCTGGAGAGCATGGCAAAAAGAGGGACCGGATGGCACAGCGGATGAATTGCTATGCATAGGAAATGATATCACATCTAAATATGTAACACAGATGAACCTGCAAAACAGCGAATTTCAGTACCGGAATCTATTTGAAAACGCCCCTCTGGCAATGGTTCATTTTGATCACGAGGGAATAATCACTGACTGTAACGACATATTTCTGGATATGATGGGGGCCCCCCGAGAAAAGGTGATCGGCTTCAATATAGCTACATCGAACCGTTCCGAAATGCGTTCAGCATTAACCATAGCATTGAATGGTCAACGATCCATATATGAAAATTTGTATACTTCAGTGACTGGAGGGAAAACAACATTTCTCCGTGCGATATTTAACCCGGTAAAGAACCTCAGTTCTCAAACGGAAGTGATCGCGACCCTCGAAGATATTTCTGATCGGAAAAAAATTGAATCTGAACTACTTGAAAGTGAAGAACGTTTTCGTGAAATCATCAATGCGGCTCCTGTAGGAATGATCATTGCTGACTTCGAAGATAAGTTGATTTTTGCCAACAAAAGGGTCGCGGAGCTAACAGGGATTAAAACTGACGATGTAGATACAAAAAAATGGATTGAACTGCTCCACCCAGAAGACAGGACTATAGTTCAAGAAAAATGGAATGGAAAAGATTTTGTCAATAAAAGCCAATTGGAAGTAAGATTAATTACGGATTCATCTTATTTATGGACGATAGCCCATAGTGTTAATCTTGAACACAAGAGAAACAATAACCCCTGCTACGTTGTCACCTTTACCGACATCTCAGTATTGAAGGAATCTGAAGAACAACAAAAAAGACTGATTGCAGCGATTGAACAATCCGTAGAATCAATTGTCATTACAGATACATCCGGAATAATTACATATGTAAATCCCGCTTTTGAAAAAATCAGCGGTTATACGAAATCAGAAGCCATTGGCCAGAACCCCAATATTTTGAAAAGTTCAGAGCAGACCAAAGAATTTTACACAAATTTATGGGAGACAATATCGCAAGGCAACATATGGAGCGGTAGATTTGTTAACAAAAACAAAAAAGGCAAAACCTATACTCAGGATGCAACGATTTGTCCGGTTCGTAACGAGAGTGGCAAAATAATAAACTATGTAGGTGTTGCTCGTGATATTTCAGAACAATTGATAGTGGAAGCACAGCTACGACAAGCTCAAAAACTAGAGTCAATAGGGGAACTTGCTGCTGGCATTGCTCATGAAATCAATACGCCTACCCAGTATGTCAGCTCAAACCTCAAATTTCTTGAAGACAGCTTTAAGGATTTAATGACAATGGTCGCAAGTTGCGACACTGCCTTTAAAAGGCTAGCCGAAGGACAATCAAATTCTGAAGTTCTCCAATATAAAAATGATAATTTTAATGCCGATGATTTTGAATACTTATCTGAAGACGTTCCAAAAGCTCTCGAGGAATCTGTAGAAGGATTAAAAAGAATTTCAAAGATTGTTCAATCCATCAAACAACTAGCTCACCCCGGGGAAACCCACAAAGGGTTCTTTGACCTGAACGCCATAATCAAAGATGCCGTAACAGTTTCAACAAACGAATGGAAATATGTTGCTGAAATAGACCTCCAATTGGAAGAAAGCCTTCCTCAAATCCTATGCATGAAAGGAGAGATGGGCCAGGTACTGCTTAATTTGATCATCAACAGTGCACATGCAATAGAAGCAAAGGGTAGCGACGAAAAAGGTACTATTTCTATCACTACAAAGCATGATGAAACCTATGCTATCCTTGAAGTTCACGATACGGGTTCAGGAATGCCCAAAGAAGTAATAGAGAGAGCTTTTGATCCTTTCTTTACAACCAAAGAAGTAGGGAAAGGAACAGGACAGGGCCTTGCCATTGCGCACAATGTAATCGTTAACATTCACAACGGACTTATATCTGTAGAATCACAAGAAGGAGTGGGTACTACATTTTTAATTCAGCTTCCTTTCGGTGAGTAAATTTCTACAAAAAAACGCCCGCTATCTAAATTATTTAATAGCGGGCGAACTCAAGTCAAAATTATTTTTACACTATTTCTTCATAAATCTTCTCTCGAACTTCGGCACTGTACTTGAGCACTCCCACTTTTCCGTCAATGAAATCATAGAGCCGTGGTCGCTTACCATCAGCAGGTCGCAAAATTCGTCCGATAATCTGCACTAGCCTGCCTTTCGACTTAATCGGAGAGCAAAGAAACAGAGTGGAAAGCCCAGAACAATCAAACCCTTCGCCAATAAGTGACGCTGTGCTTGCCAGCACTTTAATTTTTCCGGCATTCAGATTCTCAACAATCTCCCCTCGCTCACCTGCCGGAGTCTTCCCAGTCAGAACAGAAACGCTCACGCCCTGAACTTCTAGAATACCAGCCAGCGCATCGAGATGCGCTGTTCTGTCCGCAACTAGCAAAAGGGTTCCCGAATTTTGCTCAAGCTCTTCCGTAACGCAACCCGCGATAAGGCTGTTGCGTCCATAATCCTCGGCTACAGCTGTCATCATAAGAGGATATTCATTTGATGCGTCACCAGCAAATGAGAAAGCTGTATTCACAGTAATAATTTCAGGCTTCAGGATAGCTCCGATGTCTCGAAGCCGTTTAGGGTCAACCCGGTGAACAACATTTCCAAGGCTCATATCTATCATCCGGTCAAGGCCGTCATTACGGTATGGCGTAGCAGAAAGGCCAGTCAGATACTTTGCATCAAATGAGGTCACGACCTCTTGAAAGGTGCTAGCAGGCGCCCTGTGACATTCGTCAACAACAACATGCCCGAAAACAGGAGTAAGCTTTTCTAAACGGTTACGGGCCGTCTGAATAGTAGCAACGGTGAAAGGTTGGATATTGAACTTACCATTCCCCACCTGACCAGCTTCAACTCCCAAAAATTGACGAGCCCTGTCTACCCATTGCAGAAGCAATTCCTTTGTATGAACAATCACGAGACAAGGCTGCTTGCGCTCAGCAATCAATGCCAGAGCCATAACGGTTTTGCCCGCTCCGGTTCCAGCTTCAAGAACACCTTGGGTCGGCTGGATAAATGATTGAAGAGCTTCTTGCTGATAGGGTCGCAGCTCTCCTTTGAATTCGAAATCTACAGGATCAAGTTCCCGTCTATTATCTTCATATATAATATCTTCACCTGCTGCTTTAGCAAGCTTATGAAGCTCAAGTCCGAATCCACGCGGACAATGCAAACGCCCTTTACTATCGCCTGTGTACATCTTGAGGTGTTTTTTTATACCTCTAACTCTACGTCCGTACTTCATGGCGTTTACAAACGCAGGGTTCATCAGGGTTAAGGCTTCTTTGATTTCATCCACCAACGCAGAAGGAGTATCGGTCAAGGCCAGGTCTTTTGATATATTAATCAGCATGAATGCTCCTGTTGTAGCTCAATTCATATTGTAACAAGAATATACTTGCCAATGCTTTCAGCTGTAATTCTTATTCTCTGTCGGACGCGGTTTTCCGCATAAAGTCCAAATTGCGTTACGTAGAACTGCTCTTCGTCTAATTCAGCCAGAAGAGCAATAATATTTTTATGATTGTTACCAATAAGGAGTTTCGGTGTAATTCCCGTAGCCGATTATCCATGTATTCTTCAACAACAAGATAACTCTAGCCATTTACGAAGCATAAAAAAAACTCGATTATTATGATCGTCCGTCAATTTGGGACAATCATAACAATCGAGGTGGTTATTTAGGAATGGTTAGTTTGCTAGGAAATAATAACTACCTATAAGCTTGAGTGGTCGCCGTGACTTTAAAAACTGCCGGTTTATTATTTTCCGCATTGAATTCTGGATGTCCTATAAAACCAGTAAGAACTCCATTTCCGGTAAGTTCAATAATCTCACCTTTAACCAGAGAAGTTAATTTGCCAACACTCTTAGCCTTAACTTGGATATTTTTTCTAGATTCATCCACGAATCCTGTAAGCAAAGAAGCTCTAGGAGAAGAAACACTACGCATATTGATATAACTGTCACACATTTTTCCATCTTGTTTTACCATAAGAATCATATCACCTAACATCACATTGTCGACTAAATTAGTATATTTAATTGAATAGTGATAAACCTTTTGGGGGGAGCCTGCAGGCAAGGATAAATCATTACCAAATGATGCTAGTAATCCATTAGCACTGAGCAAAGTTTTCCCCCACTCTTTTTTTTGAGCTAATTGTTTTGAATTTATTCCGAATACATAAAAAATAGCATTAGAAAAATCTACCGATAAATCTTTTACTTTCATTTCACATTCCATATCAGAATAAAGAATTACCCGGGTAACCATGCCTATTTGGTTAAAACGAGCTTCATCGGAGGCTAAGGTGAACAAAATGTTTTTGGGTCCATTGGTAGAAGATGTTCTTTTAGAATAAATTTGTCCCAAAGATGATCCTAATTTAGTTTTAAAAAAAGCACGTTCTTCAGTAAGGGTATCAAGTGGATCTTTCCTGAAAAAACTCCCAATACCTCTATTATCCTTAATTTCACGAGCCTCTACTGCTGTATATCCAGGCCACGCTCCAGACCAAATTTCCTTAACATTATAGCGTTCCGCGTCCATTAACATTATAGTAACTTTTTCAGCAGGCATAAGTGAAACCTCTAACTTTGTAGCGATTCTTTTAGCCCATGCTGTTTCACCTTCACGCATCACGCTTTGGTCTATATAAACAACTGTCTGTCTAAAGTTATTTTTGCCCTCAAATTTCGTTATATTAGGAAGACTTGAACCAAGAAAAGCGAATGCCGAAGAGACTACAGACAAACTCAAAATAAGTGTAATAAAAATTGTTCTTCTTATCATATTTCCTACCAGTTAATTAAATTAACGACGTAATCCTCATCAACACGAAAAGGATGTCTAACTAAATGTTGCCGTGAAATTATCTCACCATTAGCGGCGTAAATATTAGTGTTCTCATTTTGCTCAAGAATTCCAATCAACGCTCTTTGGTATATAGTTAAAGTTTGATTTGTAAGGTTAGTAATTCCCTTAATTATTTTAAGTCTGTGGTCTTGCAATGTATTATACAAGTCTAAATGATCGCCTAGATCTTCATTAAGAGCTAAAAGTTCATTCTCAACATTATCTTTCTCAACACTGCGGCTAGCATTGTATGCTTCGATATTCGCATCATGACGTTTTGTTAATTTACAAAATTTATGTTCAGCACGATTTTTTTGCTTTGCAGCGTCAATATAATCAGGATTTTTATCATGAAAATAATATGAGACACAAACACCACTACCCCACACCGCAAGATTGAACATCAAACTAGTCAAAGCTGATGCATGTGGTCCCACACCGTGTAATTTAAGACTCCCAAGGTTCAAAATATCAATACCAGCTGCAGCTTGGACACTAGCTTGAGCATTAGCGACCGCAATGAAGCGAACAAAATAGAGCCCAACAAAGGTTAAAAGCAAAAATGTCGATGCGACAAAAAATTTCCATCCCAGTGATGTCTTATCCTCAGGCTGCACATGTTTTCCAAAGTAATGGCTATACTGCTTAAGAGCTATTCCATGCTCATGAGAAGCCCATGCCATCAAAAAGCCGACAATGGCCGCTCCAGAAAAAGCAAAGGCGGGAATTTCCATGAAATCAAAAATAAATTCATAATTTAGAAAAATTTCCCCAATACCCAAAACTGTTAAGACAAGAAGATATAACCAAAGTGGACGAAGACCAACATCACGATTCCCTTCTTTGTATCGGATCCTTTTATATCTTTCACGAGCTTCTTCTAACTCTTTATTCATCTCAACATATTTATTTGTTGAAGTGATACCAGCTTTTTCATCATTAATTTTACTATCAATTCCGTCATCAATTTGTTGATAACGGACTTCCAATTCACTGTATTTTTGAATCTTCTTAATATGGGGAGCACATGCTGTCATAAACTCGCAATAAGAAACATTAAAACTATGAAGAGATTCTTTGGCAAAATGTGTACAAACTTCACTCATGCCTTTAGTCAATCCAAAATCATCACAAAAAATATTGTTTTCAGAAGCTTCCTTGTTGGCCGCTTCAAGGATTTTTTCATTTATACTGTGCGGAGAAGGATAACTCCATCCCTTACAAACATTAAAAGAGTCTCTAATATGTGACTCGACTCTACTTCTTTCATTCATGTTTACTCCTTATAAGTTTTTATAATTACAGGCTTGTCCATATACGTTTCAATTGTAGGCCTTTCAGCAGTCGCATTAGCATTAAGCCTTGCATCCACGCCCGTATCTAATTCAATTTCTTTTTCAGGAAGTCTAAGGACCTTAAGTTCTCGAATTGGTTTTCGAACATCTTTATTAACTTGCGGATTAGCCATATGATCATCAAGGCAGCTTTCGCAAAAATCAGCTTCATTTACAAAATAACGGTTTGCGTCTCTATCCATTGATATTATAAATTCAACCCGTCGGTTAATGGCTCTTCCTGCAGAGATTTTATTAGAAGAAATAGGCTGACTTTCTCCAATTGCCATAGTAGACATTTGACTATTCGAAACACCATTCTTCCTCAATAATTTCAAGACGTTAACAGCTCGAAATCGCGATAATTCCATATTATGTTTCTGAGAACCTTTACTATCAGTGTGTCCTAAAAGAAGCAGCTGAGTGTCAGTATCTTCATGCTTCATTATTTTAGCAATTAACTGAATAACTTTCTCAGTTTCTAATTTAAGCTTGGCAGAGTCAGAATCAAAAAAAGCTAACTGCGAAAAACGCACTCTAACAATAGGAATAACTTCCCTTCTTCCATTCGGTAAGGGTTTCTCAATTTGAAAACTTTCTACAGAAGTATTACTGCTAAGATCATAATAACTAATTTGGTTATTAATCCTATTTTCGCGGTCTTCTAACTTTTCTTTATCACTTTGAGTCAGGCTATGTGAACTTGTGTCAGAAAGATCTTTAATTGAATCCCTATCGGTCCATTCATATCCTTGCCCCTCAGCCTTATTTACACCTTCCTCTGTACGGACACTGTTATTACTAAACAGGCTACAATTGAACATTGAAGAACAAATGAATAATATAACTAATGCTTTTAAATATGGCTTAACCATACACCCCCCTTCTTACAAATAATATTCACCACGGTACAATTATGTATCGTATAATTATATTTAAATTCCATAAATACAACAACTCTAAAATATTATTTTCTTATCATTCTTAAATTAAAACTAATAATACAATAAGTTATCTTACAGATTACTCCATTTACACCAACAACTATGCTACAAAAACTTGATGTAGATGCCCCACGGGGATATTAATCAACCAAAATCTACACAACTCAATGACACGCAAACCCTATTTCAATCAAGCACATATGTCTATATATTAATCGCAAAACCTATATCAAACAACAAAAAAAGACTACTTTAAAAGATGCGAGTCACTGGCTTTCTGAACGGAAATTCGATAACATACTTGAAGAAAAAAATCAGGGTAGGCGTAATGACTGTGGGTTGAATTATGCTATAGCTTCAATAACTAACATTGCGAAATGCAAGCTAACAATTAACCAAGTTTACAATTTTTAAAAAATAACAGATATCACCAAACCCCGCAATACCGTAACGTACTATTATTACATACAAATATAAAATATTAAACATGAAGAGATATCAATTCACCTACAGTGCGACATTTCAAGCAATACCAAACAAGATTCAAGCTTGTGGTTTCTAGCTCATGGGACCACGAGAGAAAATATTCATCTTATTATTTCAGGTAATTAATACGCATTCAAAACTAGTTTGAAGATAATCTCAACTACTATAATACAAAGCGGGACAACCACACCACCAGTAATAAAACCACACCAAAAGTTGGACAATTTTTTCCACCAACTTATCATACACTCTCCTGCTTAAATAAATATTTATTTATAAGTTGTTACTCAAACACATACACTTAATCAAACATCAGTCAGCTTAGATGTTTTGCAATTAAGAAAGCCCACGACTCAACGCGGGGGCTTTTATTTTAAATATATTTTGGAGGATTTAGATCGAGCTAAACATCTAGCTCCATTTTATTTTTCTAATGCAAACTTTATTATGTCGTCGTGCGTCACAACCATTCCAAGTTCATGCTTATCAGTTACCATCCACGTATCATCTTCATTCTGCTCAAGAACGCCATAAAAACAAAGGTATTTGCTGGCGTAAGCAATTTTGCATTCAATTTTTGAAGGATGAATTCTTCCAGGAGCTTTCAAAGCGGATAGTGTAGTTTCAGAAGGACAAAGAACATTTATTACTTCTTCAGCAAGCTCTTGAATATTTGCAGCCCCACCAAGCTTTTCTATTGCTCGTAAGACAGGAGTCATTAAATCATAAAACTTAGGAATCTTCACACCAAATCCACCTTTATATTAATTTTATAACACCAATACACTATTATAAAATTACTACAAGTGATTTGAAAGAAAAAACTACGTATTTGACTTAAAAGAAAAAGGGAAATTGATATTAAAAAAGACCACACTCAACTATGATAAATATAAAAGAAAAAATTGTCGAAAAAGCAAAAATAATTCCTGTTATTTTTATAAACATACCTTCCCACCCTCTTAATTTATTTATGGTATATATTTACAAAATAACACAAGAAGTCAACTTAAATTATATACTTAAATACGCCCCTAATATCACACTGGGAAACGGGGCTTGTATATGAGTGGTAGGTAGCAGGTTCTGATCAGAGTCACGCGCGTGGTGGCTGGAGAAGGAATTCGGAACAGACAAGATAATTCAGATTGAAGGCATATAAAAAGCCCCCTGCACATGGTACAGAGGGCCTATTATATAGTATAAAAGAAACGTTGCCTACTATACTTCACCCAACGAGTTAGACGTGGCTTGGATAACAGACCCATTTGTGTTGTAAGTGGGAGCAGCTTTAGTTGCGACAAGTTCGCCCGCAAGGGAAGGATCAGCCATGACCTGCCGCTCCATCTTTGCTTTTTTGATGTTCTTAATATCATTCGCATTCGATTCTGCACCGCTTTTCTGCTGCTCGGTCACCTTCTGCTCAGCTCGTTGCTGCTTAGGCAGTACCATCGTTTGACTGGTTCCACTGATTTCCATGCAATCCTCCTTGGATCTCTTTTTTGTTCTTATAATTTTATCGGCACATGTCCTGAAAATCTTTAGGAGGTGGCGCAATTATTCGAATGAACAGCAATCAAACAGGAAAGACACTCGCAATTAAGCTACAAAGCCTTTTTTACTAATAGTACGCTCCGTCCAGATGAATCAAAAGAAAGCTGTTAATGGGAAGCCTGCACTCTGCCCTTAGTTCTGGCCTTCCCGGAAGGCTCTGCTTACCCCTTTGGACCACCTGAAGCTTAACGTTTGCCGCTTTTGCCGCAGCTTCAGGTGTGACCCACAACAGCGCAAAAAGAGGGTGAAGTTTAAAATTACAATTATATATGTAGCGGATAAGTATGGTATTAATTAAATGATTTATATTATTAAAACGATCTTCACAATTATAGTCTTACAATGTATTAAGGATTATATTCTCTTCGAGGAGACTATTTACCTATATAAATATGCCAAGGATTAACCCCGCTTTTGAAAATAAGTGCATTGGCAATTTAGGACTATTACTTGCGCCCAGCGGTATAAAATTAATGAGTCATGAACTTATGACTTGAAGGTATGTAGTCTTTAAAAGACTATATAAACAAAATTAAAGGAGCGTTTTTTATGAAAGAGTTAGACGATCTTTATCGTTCTTGTACACTGGATTATTTTGAAAGTGGAATGTATCGCATTATGATGGAAGACTTCCTTGCCCTCAAGAAAGAGGACAAAGCCATAATGCTGGATCTGCGTTCCAAGGAAGAAGCTGAACTGGTGAGTCTGTCTTTCGCACTTAACATTCCCATTGCAGAACTGCCTGACCGTTTAGCTGAAGTACCTAGGGATAAGGTAATCGTTGCTTTCTGCGCCAGTAGCGTCCGTGCTGTGATGGCATTTGTTTATTTACAGGCAGCTGGCTTTAAGGATGTAAAAATTTTAACTGACAAATTGCAAGATCTAACCGCAAACTTCATGCCTCCGTTCGTTGCGAAACATTACGATACTCTAAAAAAATAATATTCCTGTCTTCACAAAACCATTGCCCTATTTTAATTTGGGACAATGGTTTTATGTCTTTAGTCAAACTGACACTTCTTTGTACCCACATAACAACTCGTACAGTAATAAACTGTACAAGACTGCACTAGAGATGAAACAAAAAAGCCCCGCATTTGCGGGGCTTAAAGGGCAGTATTGGACTGCATTATTTTTGGGGTGGTGGGCAATACAAGATTCGAACTTGTGGCTTCCAGCTCCGGAGTCCACGAAAGGGAATGTGCATCATGTTATTTCAGCTAGTTAACACCCATTCTATTCCCTTGAAATATGCTTATTGCTGGTGGAAAGG
The DNA here is from genome assembly GCA_030145055.1 of Desulfovibrio sp. Taxonomy (GTDB): domain Bacteria; phylum Desulfobacterota; class Desulfovibrionia; order Desulfovibrionales; family Desulfovibrionaceae; genus Maridesulfovibrio. Next base: position 50,397 of record JAQYWK010000002.1, on the reverse strand, counting down.
TGAGTAAATCGTGAGTACTCTAAAAATAGAATTAGATAAAAACACATTGTAAAAGAATGATTATTCAACTAATTAAAATCTTCAATATTATTAATATAAAATATAAACATAATTTCATACAAATAGAGAACCAAAAATGTCTGTCATTCTTAAAGAAGGAAAAATTGATAAAGTCATTGAGGCTTTCAGTGAAGTAGATAAAAGATACTTATACAAATTAACAATTGCCTCATGCTACTTTAATCCCGCAGAAGCACATAAGTTAATCAAAACAGTTGCTGACACTATAAATATAGAATCTATTGAAATTTATATAGACCGAAATGAAGCGACCAAAATAGGCAAAGAAAAACTCAAAAATTTCATTAATAAATCTACAAAAAAAATTCCAACTTATCTTTCTGCTATAACTACTTCAAAATTATTTCATCCTAAAATTTATGCTTTAACTAATGATAACGATGAAACGCCTGGATGTTTAGTTATTGGCTCTGCCAACTTAACAGGAGCAGGGCTCACCCGCTCAGGTGGAAATATTGAAACGCTCTTGGAAACCTACGATGAAGAGACTATCGATAACTTCTTGGAAGACATCGCAAATTTAAAAACAATTCAAGTTTGTGATTTAGAAAAATTTAGCCGAATAAATAACCGCTTCAAATTTGCACTTCTTCATAAAGGTGTTTTTTTTCACAAATGGCAAGCAAAATTATCAGAGATCTTTGCAAAAAAATACGAGTTAACACCATCAGCAGCCTCTAAACTTGGGGATGATGTATTAAAAAATTTAAACTTCAATATTGAGACATCTTCAATACAGAAACAATATTTTAAGTTACAGCATCTTGAAGAGTTGAGAAACGAGATAATAGACAGAAATTTTACACGCAATTATGGGGTTGAAACATATCTAGGGACTTGGGTTCCCAAATCAATATTAAACAACAAAGACATTGCATTCAAGAATTTTAAAGAACAATTAGCAGTATCAATTAATGAACAATGGGACACTGTTAAATATAAAATCCAAAAAGATTGGGAAGAATTGAGTGCAAAGAACTATATATCAGAGAAAGAAGACCCAACAGAAAAATTACGTCAAAAAATAGATCAATCACTTAAAGATGACGAAAAACTTTTAAGAATTTACCAAAAGTACTATATATTTGAACTTCCATACGACTTTACTAACCAAGACGATGTATCTAAAGTTTATGAGTCATTACTATCTACAATAAACTCACGACGTAACAAAAATATTACAATGAAATATGTAGAAGAAGCTATTGAAACTAGGGATTTATCCAATATCTAAATGATGTTAGATAGTGATTAAAAACAGCTGTATTTTATGCAAACAATACACAATAATTATTAAAAACAATTACGTAGCAGGATCAGGTTATATCAAAATTTAACAAAATGTTTAAAACCTTGAATTGTACTATCTTGACAAATGAAAGATAATATAGATAGATACATGACAATCGAATTCAACCATCAAAAAAAACTTAGAGTAATTATGGAAAATTATACTGACAAATTAGACAGTGAGATTAGCACTATAAAAAAAGCATTTTACAAACTAGCTTTTACACAGGGCCTTATTAAAGGGCTCGTAAGCTGGCTATCATTGATAGGCAACCTATCCATTTTGTATAACTGCATCATTCATTCATACCAATCACTGTTTAAGAATGGAGATACGTATGAACTACTAACATGGTTTGGACTTTTATTTGCTGGTATAATCATTACACCAAAAGTAAATGAAATGTCTGCAAAAGCAGAAGATTTCTTTTTAAGAATATATGCAACAGCTATAAATTCATTATATGCAATAACTCTAGCTATAACTCTATACAGAACTATGTTCCTAAAACAGGCAATCATTATTATAAACACAAGTACATTGCTCTCAAAACCACTTGAATCGGTCACCTTCTTAAAAGGATCGCATGAACTAGTCGCTATAATATCTGTTTATCTCGCCTCGTGGTTAATTGCAAGCCACATAAATAGGAAAACACCTAAACACTATCTAAGATATACTAACCTTCCCTTTTTCATAATAGGCAGTATTTGCGTAATATACAGTGCTTTTTATCTTAATATATCCCCAAAGAATTTTTTCAATGGTTCTATTGATGACGGAGTCATCAAGCTGACCATATCTACAATCGCCGTAATATTATTCACTACAATGATAATAAGAAAAACATTTCATGAAGATAAAGAGTTAAATGTCTAAGAAAATACCCCAAATAAATCACAACAGATTAAATAAGTCTTTAAGCTTAAGGAAAGCGACTTTTACACTCTCTCCCCCTCAACACTAGTAACATATCCACCACTCCCCAACTTATGAGTCGCTCGGGTAACACTCCAAAGACCATTTTAAAAGCCTCGTTTCCAACTGGAAACGAGGCTTTGTTTTTTGGATTGGCAAACCTCTGTCACCACCCTCTTTCTTGCTAAGACCTTAGCTGCTGAAGATGCCGACAATTAACGCTTCTACCGTCGCATCATGTATATTTTAACAGTCTTTTAAATTCAATCTTTCCCGCATCACTTCGCAAAATTCAGCCCCATATTCAATGCCCAACCATTTACGACCAAGTGACTCGGCGGCGGCTAAAGTTGAGCCGGAACCAGCAAACATATCAAGCACCGTCCCGCCATCAGGGGAAAGCTTAATCAACGATTCGAGCAAGGCTTGCGGCTTCTGCATTGAATGGAGTCTTTTATTTCCCTGAACAATTGGTACGGAAAAAATACCGGGTAAATAAACATCCTCGACCAGCTTGCCTTTGCAACCCCATACTATGTATTCGCATTGCGCCCGCATTCCCCCTTTCAGGGGTCTAGCGTTTCGCTTATCCCACGGAGCAGTTCCTTTCCAAAGCCAGCCGGAAGCCTGAAGAACATCCGTGATAATTGGTAACTGTCGCCAATCCGTAAAAATACATATCACGCCGTTTTCTTTAGTCAGCCTGTGAGCTTCCCTGCACCACTCCAAACTCCAACGATAATATGAACGTTGATCCATCGTATCGCCAAAAAAGAAATGCCCGTTTTCATGGTTTGCGTATTTCTGTTGTGGTGGCTTTTGTCTAGCACTGGCATGAAGCCCGCCAGACGAATAAGGTGGATCAGTTATTACAGCATCAACTATCCCCGATTCAAGACCAGTCATCACCTGAATACAATCGCCATTGTAAAGAATTCCATTCGCATTTTTATACATTATTCAGAATCACCTTTAAGTGAAGTTCTGCGACTTTCTATGCTGGTACTCTGCGTGGTACTCATATGGTTAATAGCCCCGCATCTAGGACACTTAATTTCGAAATTTACAACAACACCCTTCCCAAGCAGACGTTTACAATGTCCGCATCGAATTTCATTTTTCATCTTGTATTTTTGTTTACCCCAAGATAACAACTATCCGGCTTGATCAAGCAACGGAGTAGCGGGTTATCTCTGCAAACGGCTAATTCACGTTTGCGGGGCCGTGGTGCGGTGCTTTTACACCGCGTCGGTGGTGGATTCGTAGTCCGCCGCCTACTCTAATTTGTACCCCGGCGGTCTAACATTGTTGTTAGACCGCCAGTCTTTTTTAAAAAGTCTAAACCTTCCCGAATCCCCACCTGTACGAAGTTGGAAGCCATGAAACACCGCCAACACGGACTGCGGCAAACATTGCAAGCCCCCACCAAGGGTAGCCAGCCTCGGCAACGTTGATCAAAAGCCACTTATCAGCTTCCACCCTTTCTTTTGCCGTACCGCCTTTGTGATATGCGCGGTCATGCTCTACACACGCATCAGCCCAAGGCACTCGCCGCCCCGTGGCTTTTTTATACGACCAAGACATTCCCCCCGAACAGTCATCCGACTTAAATGGTTTTAACTCATCATTCATTATACTCTTTCTCCTTCTACTGATGTTACATACCCACCACTCCCCAACTTATGAGTCGCACGGGCAACACTCCAAAGACCATTAACCCCATCACGAAAGCCAGAAAGCGAAAGCCTACACTCTGCCCTTAGTTCTGGCCTTCCCGGAAGGCTTACCGAAAGGCTTTGCTTCCCCCTTTGGAAAGCCTCTAGTTTAGCCTTTGCCGCTTTCGCCGCCGCTTCAGGTGTTGGGTAAATATGTCTAATGCGGTGGACAGGTTCACCAGCTCCCGCAATATATTGAACATCTTCTGCTAATTCTACAGAACGCCATACCGCAACAACCTGATTATAGTCAGAACGGGCGGTTATGTTTACGCGGTAATTTGTAACTTCTGAAGGGATCAGGGCCACGGTAGGCATAGCCTTGCCGGAAATAGTTTTACCCTGCCCTTTATGAGCAAATACAAGCTTACCACCGTTAGCCTTGGCAATGGCATCATGATCCGCCGCTATGCGTGTAAGCAGGTGCATATCTGATTCGTTTATCTGGTCGATATGCGGCAACCCTACGCTGGACAAATCAGAAGCAACGGCAGGGTCAAGGCCGTGATCGGCGGATACGGTTGCCACCAATGCGCCTATAGTTTGCGGTAGCCATGAGCGCGTTTTCTGCGTTTGAAGATGGGAATATGCCGCGCTCTTTTCCTGCGGTGCGCCAGCCGCTTTAATGTCCATTTTATCCGGCGGACCGGAAAGCGAAATTTCGTCCGAAACATACAGCCCCATGAAGGTTGCCGCTTGTCCGTAGCCTAGCCAGACTTTAAGTTGTCCACCTGCTTTCGGTAGCTTATAGCCTCGGTCATGCAGGGAAATAGCCAATGAATCAGACTTAACGCCAGCTTCATCGGTTATGGTAAGAGATATTAAATTTTCACGAATAGCTTCGGTTATATCGTTGCCATCGGCTTCAACTCTATATGTGGGCTTGTGGCTTAATCCCATAAGCTGATTCCTTGATCCGGTTCCGGCGTGGCTATTTCTGGCAAATTGATTTCAATGCCAGCTTCTAAAGTTGTACCCTTATCAGCAAGGCCGGGATTAGCTTCAAGCACGATTACAACCGCAGATTCAAAACCGTAATATTCAAAACATATCCGATCTAAAATATCGCCGTCTTTAGTTCTGTATATCATTCTTCATACCGTTGAATCTTGATTGTAAATTCTTGCTTACGGGCTACACCGTCTTTAAAAAATACGCTGTCCTTTTCACCAACGGAAAGAATGCACCACTCGTCGTGAACATTACCCAGCCCGTCCACCAGCATAAGCGGGTCGCCCTTCGCTTGCATTTCTCGCATTTTATCAATCTGCCCTAGACCGCCCTTGTAATGAGGAAAAATAACACCGGGCAGGGTAATTTCATCCTTGCCCGGCCCTAAGTCCTGCATAGCGGCCCGTTTACCGATACGTTCAATAGATACCCACTTCTGAGCCGTTGACCGTTGCAAAGTCTGATACGCGGCAGTATCAACACTGAAAATAAATTCGCCTAGTTTCAACATTCCCATAAGCTATCCTTAGTCGTGCATGGCAAGTCGTGAATTATCGCGGTCAGCTTCAGCCAGCTTTTGCATTACGGCATCTGCTATTTCCTCGGCAGACTGCCCCGGTGCGGTGTGAATATTGATTTCATATTTATTGGAAGATGTAGCAGAATTGTTCTGCATAGCACGGGCTTCAACGGGCATAGCCTCGGTTATGGTTTCAGCGCGGGCAGTAGCAACAGGCATTGCTTTAGCAACGGCCTTTCCTACTTCGGGTAGTTGTTCTTTTTCTTCATCATCACCAAACCCAAAAAAACTAGATACACTCGAAACAGCAGATCCAATGCCGCCAAAAAGAGCGGAAGCCTTGTCACCTATCCAGCCGAATAAATCGCCAATCCAAGCCTTGATAGGCTCCCAATGCTGAATAACCAGCCCCAGCGGAGTAAAGTTCATAAATACAGATTTAATAAAGTCGAAACCTTTCGCCACACCATCACCAATGACTGATCCAATATTGCAAAAGAACTCGCTAATCGGCTCCCAGTATTCCCAAACAAGCCAAGCCGCACCAATTACAGCGGCAATAGCAATACCTATAGGATTAGCCATTACAGCCATACCTATTGCACGAATGCCAGTAACCACCGCCGGAAAATAAGTTGAAACAAGCGGAGCAACAGCCTTGCCCACCGTGAAAATATTGGTCGCAAATCGTCCCATTCCAAAAGCCGCTTTAGCTCCAAAGGCAAGCCCAATCATGATAGCCAAATTATCAAAGCCACCAACAAGACCCGCCACCGTTGAAACAGCACTTCCGATAGCAGAAAAGACAGTATAAACACCGCGCCCGAATGCTAGAAAGCCGGGGATTGCATCTTTGACAGCTTCCCCTACGCCGATCAAATCCTCTTTATGAGACTTGACCCAATCAGCCAATTTAGGCCCATATTCATCAACAAGCGGAGCAAGTGCGCCACCGATCAAGCCGGACACTTCAGCGGCAACAGAGCCAACAACCGTGGTCATGCGTGAAAATGCGGTGTTGTAAGCCGCAGCCCCTGCCCGCCCTTCGTCAGAAAGGACATTAAGCCGCTTTTGCTGTGCTAGGATTTCGTCAACGCCTTCTTTGCGAGACCTCAAATATCCAAAAAATTTATTAGCTTCGCCGCCCATGAGGATATCAGCGGCGGCAACGGCTTGCTGATCATCCGGCATTTCTTTAATGGCTTTAGCAATGCGCCGGAACTGCTCTTCCGGTTTTAAATCCTTTATTTCCTCAAAGGACAAACCGAGCATTTCAAGGGATTCTTTAACAGGCGTAATTTCTTCAAGCCCGGCACTCTCACCGATCTTGTTATTCATCTCTTCAACGAGGTCGCCGACGTTATCTATTTCAAACCCGGCTTCTTTAGCGACTCCGCCCCATGCCTGAAGACTATCCGCAGACATACTTAATGAACGGGCAAGGGCAACCTGTTCCCCCGTGGCCTTATTAGCCATAGTAACAGCCGCGCCAATAACCCCGACACCAGCGGCAACGCCGACACCCACGCGGGCCGCGTCGCCTATCTGCCCTTTCATTTTCCCGCCAGCATCAACCGCACGATTCAGGCGGTCCATATTGTGCTTGGCTTTAGCCAGTTCCGCAGATAAACGGCGATGTTCACCCGTAAGATTAGAGGTTTTCACCCCGGCCTTTTGCAAGGATTCGCCCATGTCATTAAGCTTTTCACGGCTTGAATTATAAGCCTTGCCAGCTTTATCGGCGGCGGCATCGGCACGGGCCAATTGTGCCGCCATCTTTTTAGTGGGCTTTGCGGATGCTTCGTGTTCTTTGCGGAGCTTCAAGGCATCCCGTTTAAGCGCGCGATATTCCTTGCCGAGCTTACGAACTCCATCAGGATCATAATTACCGAGCAAATCAAGCTTTTGCTTTGCATCACGCACGGCATCACCAACGCCGGAAAGATCCCCGCCCAAGACCTTAATACTTGAGCGGAAGGAATCTTTCACGGCCCCGCCGATTTCAACAACTGCGGAAAAGGTTTTATTTGCCATTAGCTAACTTCGTTGCTTCTAGAAAATCATTAACAAAATCTTCGGTGTCCATGTCCATAATCTCGGTTCTGCTCCAGCCAGTAAAATGAGCCAGAGCAAGAACCATCCGCCGAACCTCTTTAGGTTCTAGGATAAAAAAGACTTATACTCACGCTGAAGGCTTACATAATCCTTCATGTCCATGCCTTCGATTACATCAGGTGATACTTCGCAAAGATTAGCAAAGAGCTTAATTTCAAGGTCGTCACTGCTCCCGCTTGCTTTTTTAGCTGCAACCTGATCACGAACTTTCGGACGGCGCATTTCAAGTTTATCAATTTTTACTTTATCGATCTCAACCGGGTATTCAAGTTTAATAGTAGCCATTTTTATAATCCTAATGACTTGCGTCTTTTCGCAAGCTGGTCAGTTCCGTTAATAAATCTCTTCATGTTTGGAATATCGATTTCATGAAGCACAATTCCGTTCTGTTCACGCTTATAATATTCAAGCTTCATTGCGAAAGTCTGAGTATTCTTTTCGCCGGACTTCCATGCTCCATCTTCAATTTCGGTGATAATGCCACGTAAATTGACTACCACCGGAATGACAGAGCCATCATATGATTCAAGAGAACCGCGCGCGGTAAGCTGTGTTTTCCCACCAACGGAAACGCCCCACTTTGTAAGGACTTCGGGAAAGTGTCCGGTCAGAACAAAAGACGCTTCAAGAGGTTCCATGCCCATTTCAATAGGTACGGATGAATCCATACCCCCGGCGCGGTGATCTTCGGTTTTAAGGGCAAGCTTCGGCGGCTTGAACTCCTCAATGTTTCCGGCAAATCCGAAACCGTCCACAGTCAGATTTAAATCTTTTAAAACCTTATCTGCTACTGACATTTAAAAAATCTCCTCAAAGTAATCGTTAACCATACGACTACGGAAAGTTACGTGTTCGGCTGGTGCTGGCGGTGTGAAATCAAAATCAAAATAGACCTTACCCGCCGCTATCTGATCCGGTGAATTGAGCTCTTCATCTGCCCAACATTTACCGCCAAGAATCGCGCCTACATTCGTGAGGTGGCGAAGATAAGCATTCACGCCTTCAACCACGTCTTCCATGTATGTTTTGGTTATGTTGCGATCTACCGCCCACAAATGAGCCTGAAGCAAAGATTCGTTAATCATGTCCGCAGTGCGACGAACGGAAAGGAAAGCCCACTTTTGATCAATGGAACCAGTACGGTTGCCCCAAAGACGAAAGCCGCCTTCATTAATAATGGTGGATACGTTCTTTTCATTCAGTAGATTCGCGCGGCAATTGGCATCACCTAGCGCAAAATCAACAGGACGGGCCGTGCCGGAAATGCCCATAATGGGTTGATTGGAAGGTGACCACCAAAACCCTTTATCATTGTCGCTTTTGGCAATGAGTCCGGCAACGCGCGCGGATGGAGGTTCATTCACATAAACCCCGTCGCGGTATACCTTCACCCAAGGATCAACCATGTAACAACGTGCGCCTAAATCGTTCATCATGCCGATTGCGTCAGCGTCATTTGTATTTGGACCATCAACAAGAACGATTGCACGTAAACGCGGTGCCAGCCCTTCAAGTTCCGCAACAACCGGATTCTTAAAGAAAGTACCAGCATTTTCAGAATCTTCTTCTTGCTGGTGGGTAAAGCCCGGAGCAAGCAAGATACGCGGAGTAAATCCGATTGCTGATTTTGAACCAAGCAAAGCATGAACACCTTCATATTGTCCGGTATCCGCATCAACTCCGCCGATTATATTGGTCATTGTTGCGGCATCGTCTGCACCCTCTTCAACGCGGATCACGACCACCACGGCCCCGATTTGGTCAAAGATTGCATCAAGTGCAGTCGGAAGCGTTCCTTTACCATCGCCCGGAATATCGAGCTTCGCGGCTTCCTTACGGTTGCCAGCAATCAATACAGGAGTATTTAGTGGGAAAGCGGTTTCATCAGCATCAGGGGCCGTGCCTATGATACCAATCACCGAAGAACGGACAGTCCGAATAGTGCGCGGGCCATCGTCAATTTCGACAACCTCAACACCATGTAAAAATTGTTCAGGCATTACTATTTCTCCTATTTAGTTTGGTGGCCCATCAAAATTACAGTGAAAATTTCAATGATGGATTTAAGCGCATCTTTACGAGTTGCAGAATTTGTTGCGGCTTCATAAGCGACCATGGCTTCTGCCAGTTCATTATGTGTTCCGGTTGATATTTTACCGCTATCAATAAGACGAACCTTAACCTTAACGGCTCTATCTGCTCCCGGAAGAATGATTTCAGTAGACTTGCCAAGTTCATCAAGAATGAACGGGGCAAGCTCTGCCGCAAGTTTCTTTTTTTCGGCAACAGTCATGTCATTTATATTCATGATTTATGCTCCTTGTTTCCAAATATCTATTTGAGTTTCAGACACGCGGCACTCGCTACCCTCAGATAATCCAGACACGCCAAGGGCCACACGGCGGAATGATTCAGCCGGGGTTTCATCTACGGAGAAGAAAACAACGAATGTCGGGCGGTCGGGATCTGAATCAGTCCCCAAAATGGCTACTGCTATTGCTATCTCTCCAAAATCATTTGCTATAAATGGGGTTCCGGCTGGGCCAGTAGCGACTTTTAATGCAATAGGTGGCAATACGTGTGCAGGGGCACTTGGTAGAGCTGGCGAGAGATCCGAACACGAAAAGACATGATAGTCTTGAGTATAAATGTATTGATTAGGAGCACCTGTTTTTCCAAAAACGCGAGTTCCGGCACCACCAGAAAATGCCAATTCCTGCACACACCAAATATATCCACCACCACCGCCAGTGTCCGATGCAGCTAATAATCTGATGCCCTTGCATGCAACTTTCGCAAATACTTTTGTTATTGTGCATGATCTTACATCGTTAACAAGAAGGTGATCTGACCACGTTAAACCATCCTGTGTGATTTGAACCATCACGCTGTCTACGGAGTGATGAAAACAGTTTGAAGGGTGCTGGAGTATAGTAAAACCATCGATTTCTTTTATCCCATCAAATATATCTCCAGCAAAATATACCCCTGTTACAGCACTTGAATCCGCGATACCTCCATTGTCTCCAAATGGCCCCCACGAAGTCCCGTCCCAAGCCACATGGTCAGCTAAGACTTCAATATTTGCCGAGATCACTTCTATAAGTTCGGCCCCTTCGTCTCCAACATAAAATTTACTTCCGTTAGGAAGATTTACAGATTTACTTGTCGAAATTATTAGTGTTTGCGCTGTAGTATTAGGATCAACCCCGAATTCAAAAGGATCACGAACTTTTGCTCGAACTGACTTTTTAACCCAATCAGCTTCACCAACATCCTGATCAACGCCAACACTCCGCAATTCCGCACCGTCCGCAAGCGCAACGCCTGCGACGCTTGCGTTGTCGTGACCAGACCATGCACTAAAATAAACCGCTTCATCCCCAACAATAAAAGCCGAGGCCGTGCGGAATCCTGTTGCTGTTGACCATTCCGACCAACCAAGCAACGTACCTTTATGGCGACATTCAAAAACATAATCAGTGGAAACCTGAAGCAATCCGGCAGGCATTAGATATTCAAGCACCACGCCAAGTTCCGGCGATAAATGCAGAACAGTATCACCTTGCCTAATCCTAAACTGAATCCCCGCGTGAGTGTCCGCAGTATCACCGACAACGGCAAAGGGGCCTGACATAAAAGTCGGGCATTCCTGTACGTTCGTTGCATCGGCTACAGGCAAAGTATTTGCCGGGCGTTCTGCATAATTAAAAATTGAACGAGTTGTGAAACTCTTAGGTTCAGACCACGGCGACCATTGCCCAGTATTTAAACGGCGACGAGTCCGCACCTTGTAAAGAGTGCTTACCTGTAAATATCCGGCAGGAAGTTCAAAGCTGTTCAAAGCAACTGAACTAGGGCCGGAATCAAAAACAGGATTTGAAAAATCCCCCGATCCGAGATCAACCTGCCACTGGCTTGCTTGATGCTCAGTATTTGCAAAAATAGGCACGAACTCATGGGCGGAAATGATCGGAGTTTCACTTATATTAGTTGCGCCGTCTGCCGGACTTATAAGTTCAGGCATTCCGGTTGCGAGTCTTGCCAGCAAATCAGGATGGGCATCAGGGTCAACATCATGCACAACAATATCGTCTTGCGTTGCTAAAAGCACCGGGCTTTGCATGATAGTAATTTCAGCCGCATTGCCCGTTACAACATCAATACGGAACTGCTTTTCAAGTGGCGCGGCCCCGGCAGGAAGTTGCGGAATGTAATCGTATTGGTCACCCGCATAATCCACGGCGTAAAGAATTTCACCGCGTGATGGATGGGTTGCAAAAATCCCTATTTCACGCAGGGCAAAACCCGAGACAAGGCCCGCATTGGTCAGCATTGCGTGAAGGGTGTAACACCCTGCGGGTTCATCAGTATCCGGCACGGAACTAGGAGCAATTGAACCAATATCAAGGCTCATAGCTTCATGAACCAACGCGGTTAGCTCCGCTGGTGCATTTAGTTGTGATTCATTCCAAATACCGGACCCTACAGCAATACGCGTAAAATCAAGCACGGTTCCCGCACCGACCAAGCCTAAAAGTTCCATGCCGTGCCGGGTAAGTTTCATACCTGCAAAATTAGGCATTAATGCCTCCTATGGTAATGGTATCCGTCACCTGTACGGCTCCGCCGAAAAACAGCCCCACGGGGTCAACTTCCAGCGACGTAGCAGGTAAATTTATAGTAATAATGTCCGCTTCTCTGACACCTGCACCGCTGTAAAAAAGGGCTGGGTCAGAAGAAATATTGATATGCACAGGAATATGCTGAACTGAACCGGAGCGAACAGCCCCGCCAGTAAATGAAGGATTTAAAAGCGTGGAATGAAAGACAATTGATTCGAGGTGTGAACGAGTATTTTTAGAAACCGCGACAGCTTCAAGCATGTCAAAATACACCGCTTCACTCGCGGTTGTTTCAGTGGAAACTTTGAACTTGTATTCATCCCCGTCATATTCAAACCATTCAAGTACGTCGGCAGAAATACCGAGGGCATCAAGATACCTTTCAACGGCAACCGGAGTTCCTTTAATACGATGAATAGCTATGCTTGTTTTAATGACTGCCCGCTTTGTTGCTTCGGGCCATGAGTCTTTCCAAAGGTCCACGGAAAGCGACCACGCCAGCCACGGCAAGAAAACAACCGGACATTTTTCAGGGTTCCATAAATCACGGATATCAACCGGAACGGCTTCAATCCTAGCTACAGAGTTGGATAAATCCCGCTCCTGTTTAGTTGCGCTAATAGGTAGAAGATCAGACATTAGCCTTCCCCCACTATAAACGAGGTGCAATAAGCGGCCTGTTCTGGTTGCATAGCCAAGTCGGAAACAGGGGAAATAAGTTCAACTTTTGCCACGCCTTCAACATGCAAAGCGGCATAAATACCGGAAAGTGGAACAGTAGAACCGAGGCTATGCCGTTCGTTTGCGTATTTAGTTACAGCGACGCGAGCTGATTCAATAACGGAGGACGGAGCCGGACCGGGCTGAATGAAAAGTGTTGCTTCAACTTTGTAGTTTACAATCACAGCAGGTTTTACGGTCACATGGTCAGTTAACGGTCTAACTTCACGATCATTAACAACATCATTTACAGCAATAAGGGTTTCAGCATCCGGCAAGCCGTCACCGTCACGCCCTAAAACATAAACCTCAACCTCACCCGGCAACGGACTCAAAGCCGCCGCACCACGCACAGCGGGAACTTTTAAAGCATGGAAAATATACGCCCCATCTGGACCAGCGGAAGAAAACCCTTCCGGAGCCATTTGAACGCGGGCACGAAATTCATCATCCTCTTCATAAGTAGGAAGAATAACCGGACGGGCATCAGGATCACCCGCATCAATTAGCTTACGTTCTACCGGAGCAAGAGCCGCCAGATTATCAAGGTCAGCTCCCGGAGCATAAGCAACCATAACAGCGCGGGCGGCATCGTTAACGCGCTGGCGCAAGCCGAGTTCACGGTATGCGGCAACTTCTAAAATTTTATAAGCTGGATCAGATTCTACAATAGCGGTGAACTGTGGATCACGCGCACGAAGGTCAGCCAGCAATTCAGCAAGGATTGATTCAAAATCAAGCGGCTCGACAATATTAGGGGCCGGAACCTTAGACATATCAATAGGAGTATATCCACTCATGATATTACTATCCCGTCTAATGTTATTTCCTTTCCTTCCGGCAGGTACTTACCAACCAAATTGATAATGATTTCCCCGGAAGAATTTAGGCTTTCAACGATAACGCGGGTAAGCTTGTAGCGCGGTTCCCATTTCTTAAGAGCTTCAGCAACGGCAGAATAGTATTCAACCAACAGGTCGGAACTGTACGGCCTATCAACTAATTGGAATAAGCGACTGCCATAAGTGCGCCGCATGACTCTTGAACCGATTGGAGTAGTAAGAATGTCAGTAATGGACTGGCGAAGGTGGGCAAGTCCCTCAACATGTTTGCCAGTTACAGCGCATACACCTTTCATGATTCACCACCAATGGGTTCATCAGTGACGGTGCCGTTTTCACCGTGAATGTGATGTTGCAGGGAAACACCCTCGGAAATGGTATCGCCGCCATGCTGAATAAAATCACCGTTACGATGAATAATTTCACCGTAAAATTCTGCCCCGCCACCGTGAGTGCTGTTGCCGTGGGTGATAGGACCATCAAAAACAAGCTGCGGAGCGGAAAGAGTAATACGGGTTGCGCTGTTGATCACAATTTCACCAACAACATCAAGTATAACCTTACCGCCGACGGCACGGTTAACATCCCCGCCAATATCATCTAAAATATTGCCGCCTATTGTACTGGTAAAGTTGCCGCCGATATCGTTAAAAACATCACGCCCAACCTGCTTAAACTCATCACGGTTAATGATCCTGAAAACATCCCTGTGAACCTGAACAGCCATATCCTTATCAATTTCGCGATTCTCAAAGCCGGGAATATAAGCGTGTAAAATATGATTCAAACGATCATACTCGATAATCGCGCCATCTTCATAAGTAGTACGATGAATAGTAGGACGATCCGCCGGGGCCGGATGATTAGTGGAAAAGAGAGAACCCAAAACAGCACCGCCGGAAATCTCACCAGACGGAGCCAAAACAATCACCTGTTCGCCGACTTCCGGTGCCCACCAAGTATGGTCGCCACCAGCGCGAAATGTAACCCACGGAAGCCAATCAGAAACAGCTTCACCAAAGGACACACGAACACGTGCCTTGCTGTAATCAGCTTCAGCAACGGTTCCTATGCGAATCATGTTTGATAAGCGGCGGTCAATTTCTGACTTATGGAAGTTCGAATTCTGCAATGACCTGCCCTCCGCTTTCCTGTGTTGGAATTTCACCATCTGTAACCACTTGATATTCCAGCTCATGGTCCGCGCCAATCAATGGCGAATAGCCAAGAAAAACCGTTTGCGGCGTATTGCCTTCACCAGTCCAAATAGATTCGCCAAGCATCCCACTGAATTCAAATTCAACCCGCCACTCTTCATATCCATCCTTTGAAGGCTTGAAGTCTTCAGGGTAACCACCGATAAACTTTGCCGCTGAAACCGGAAGCCCGAAGCGGTTCCCGTCGATAAACTTAGCAAGAGAACAAACTAGTGCGGCAACTTCACGGGCCGCATCCTTCACTCTGAAATGGATAAGCGGATAGACAACCCAACGCATGTTTATTTCAAGCTGGCCTGTACCGGGATCTTTTTCACCCGGCTCAACATGGGCAAGCTCAAGAGCAAGGGCCGGAGCAACAACCCTTCCGCTTTCACGGCGATAGTCACCCACGGAACAAGCGGGAAAAGCTTCTTTAAACTTTTGAACAATCGCTTCATGCGCTTTGGATATGTCTATTTGCTCGATTCCCATTTCATTTCCCTTTCAAAAAATATGTAAAATTTGCGCTCAAAAGCTTTGAGAATATCAGCCTCAATTACATGCTTAATGGCCTGATCAATTTTCGCTGTTTGTATAGCGATGGGTAGCCGGTTCTCTGATCCTCTTTCTAGTTTGACTCGTCTATAGACCTCTGTCTTACCGCCGCGCTGTTGAATGAAACCGTGTTTACGTTCAATCTTTCCAGCCTGAACACCTGTCCGATTCTGGTTAGGGTTCATTTCCCGCAAAGGAACTCCATACAATCCAAACCAAAGCCGAGCGGTATTGCGACCACCACCAAAAGATACAAATAAACGCTTTTTAAGAACTGCCTGCTTAATTCCAGTTACCTTGCTGGTTTCACGCAGAGCTACGGTTTTTAAATGCCGGGCAAGCTTTGAAATGGCTCTTTTGCAAGCAACATTAATTTGCTTTTCAGTTGCGGCAAAATTAGCGGCGATTTGCTCAAGTTTATCGCCATCTATCTTCAGAGCTGTAGACATTACTGAGACACAGCAAGTTCAAGTTTTCCGAGTCCAGAACCATCAGGCTGAAAACCTAAAACGTCGTAACTTTTGCCTTCCAAAATCACGCTATCGCCTCGCTCAAGTCCGGTTCCGTCAACTTCCTTGCATGTTAAAACTGGCTCATCAGGATTAAAGGTCATTGCGCGACCTAATACGGCTTCATCCATGTCGTTATCTTTGTATGCTTTGAATGGTTGCTCCCGCCCGAAGACAGTCACTTCAACCGCATCCATCCCGATAAAGAAGATATCCAAATCATCATTAATGCCCATTACTCACCTGTGCTTGATTGAAATTCGTAGCACTCAATAGTGCTTTTAAGACCTTGGATATAAGCCTGATTTTCAACAGTATTTTCCATGATCCGGTTTACGTTTTCTTTAGACCCTAGATGCAAACCTTCAAGTAACGGTTTAAGTTCAGGACTTTCAGGAGCAGGGCAATTTTCATACTTAGCGACTACTTCAACCCGCCGAACTTCATCAATTTTACTGGTTCGCTTCTGATTGCAGGCCGAGAGCATTGTTAATAAACTCAGCAGCAAGACAACTCTTTTCATGACTGATAACTCCTGTTGAATTGGTTACTGGGTAATTACGAGCTGAATTCAAAAGCTTTAAAGCCTTAACTCTTTGAACGCGGAACCATTTTGCTGATTCCTGAACCTTTGCAAGTTGCCCCTGTAAACTCTGAACAACTCGCGAAGACTGATTGCGGCTTTGCTCAAGCAATGTAATTTCAGTTTCCCCGGTCCTTATTTCCAGCTTGTAACCAGCTATGTCAGCTTCAAGTTCAGCGTTGGCTTTTTCAGTCTTTGCAACATCAGTTTTCAAAGACTGAATCCGCACATACATGCCACCAATAACAACCAGCAGGATCAGGGCGGCGACAAGCCCAATTACGAGCTTGCCCTTGCCACCGCCTAAGAATCCTAAAATTAGGGAAACAGGGATCATGCCATTTGCTCCCAAAGCTTTTCCCTAATTTCGTCCATATCTAGATTCGGGCAAGTCTTGTGATCGTCCAATTCGTAATGACCATAGACAGCGTCCGCATCGAGGCCGAAATGACGGAGAAGTTCTTCCAAGTTATGAAGGAGTCCTTCCATTTGAGCTTCAGTAAATTCTTCCTTACCAATCAGACAAAGACCTACAGATCGACGATTATGGCCCCTGCAATGTGCGCCAACGGTATCAATCGGACGGCCTGATTCCAGAACACCATCTTCATCTGGGTTGTACTCTGCGCGGCTTGTGCGGTGGCCGTTCAGAAACACCCCGTGGTACCCGATCCCGCTCCAATTCCTCTCCTTGTGCCACTGGTCGATTACTGCCGCGTCCCCCCATTTTGAGTCCGAGCAGTGAACCACCACCATATCTACCTGACGTTCCATAACGACTCCTGTCTTGAATCGGATCAAATTCATCCCTGAAGGACTTGATCCTGTCTGTAAGTTTACGCGGAATCACATGCACATCCATTTCAGCTAGATGCACAGCCACGCTTAAAAATTCATTAGAAGCCAAATACATAACCAAGAATTCGCGAACATATGCACAAACCGAGGGCAGAGATTCATCAAGTGTGACATCAAGCATATTTGCCATGATGATTGCCACGGCATAGACCACAAATTTGCTTACGCCATGCCTGAATTTTGCACTGCTATATGAACCGTTTTGCAATGCCCTGCCCAGTCCAAGAGCAAAGTCAGACAGATAGAGAACAACCAAAGCAAGTAACGCTTTATCGAATCCACCTAAAAGCCATGAGGCCGCAGAACACCCGACAGCAAGGCAAGCTTTGATTGTAATATTGTCGAAAAGTTGGTTCATATCTGTCTCTAATATTTCTTTCAGGTTCGGCCCCGATAAGACGGAACCGAACCTGAATAGTATTAAGCGTTAAGCTTCACCCGAACAGTTTCATCAACATCAGCCGCAGTAGCGAAAGCGATTCCAGCCCTTACGTTATCGGGTACCAAAACCGTGATAGCTCCATCTCCATCAAGGTAAACAACTGTCCCTTGCAAGATTTCCCCGGCGACCTTTGGAAACTCCCAAACCTCTTCCGTTGCAAGTTCACCAGTTGCACCATCGGGGATATCTACAAGCGCGACACCCACGAACACCCCGACAGGAACCGGAGAACCAGACAGAACATCCGCTCCGGTGCTGTTTGTCCATGTCATATTTTTACCAGTCTGAACGTGATTACTAGCCATGCTAATTCTCCTTATTTACCGAGGTTCTTCTGGAATCCGCGATGATCCATAAGCCCTGCACCAGCTTCGAGACGAACCTTTATTTTAAGGCCGTCTGAATCAAAATCAGGTTCTTCATCAACAAATGGGGATTCAATACCGTCAAGGAATGCCACTTCAATAGTATCCACCTGTGCAGGATCACCAATCAGGTAATGTGCATCGACATCAAAATCATCAAGACGTGGTTCGGAAATGGGCTGGAGCTTTCCGGCCCAAGGATTGTGAACTCCGGAAGACATATTTGCATCTGGCAGAGCCGCAGAGCGGATAAGCACTTCTGCTTCGGTTTCCTGTGCGACTGGAGTCAGTAGGAAGCGCGGACGTAAATCAAGGCGCGCCCCATTTGGTCCTTTCTGCATACGCATAGACTTACGACCAGCATTCAAAGTTGCCGCAGAAACACGCCCCTTAACAGTGGCTTCAAGGTTGTTATGCTTTGCATGGAACAGATTGTAATTGTCGCTCATTTTTGGATTGGAAAGCAGCAAGCCATAAACAATATCTGCAACCTTGCGGGCCGAAGCATTACCGAACAGTTGCGGAATACGGGTGAAGACTCGCAAATCATCATTGACCAGCATTTCACGGGTAAGGCGCACGTTTTTGCCGTAACGGGCAATGCGGTAGCTTTCCATGGAATCCTTGAATGATCCGGTCGAGTATTCACCGTGTTCGTTGATAAGTTCTAGATCAGGAGCTTCGGACAAACTCACGCCGTGAATTTCTTTAAAATCATTGGCGGGAATGATGTTTACCCAAGGCCGCCATGTTGCCGGAGCTTCTGCATAAGCTTTGAGCAACACTTTATTAGTTATTGCCGCAAAGATTGACGGAAAATCACTTGTGGATGCTCCGAATTGCTGAGGTCTAAGAACCTGCGATGCAAGTTTTGACTGAGACATTCCACGAGTTGAAACGCCGCTTCTTTCCAGAATATCCCTTGCTAGATCAGTAAGACGCATCACTCTGAAATCTTCATAACCCGGCGCGGGTTTATCTTCCCTTATTCCAGCGCGGAAAAGCATTCCGGATACAGCGGCATCATGAAGCTTTTCACCCTCAGTACGTCCGGCAAAAATATGACCAGAAGGTGCAAGAGGCTGATGCTGGGAACTTAGTTCCGACAGGATCAGCTTATTCAAATCACTCGCCCCTCTGCCTCCATCAACCAGCTTTTTGCGGAAATCCGCAGACAGCCCGAACATGGTAACCTGATCATCAATAAAATTAATGCGCTGGCGTTCCGCGAGGGCAACTTCCTGTTCGTTAACTAGCGGTGGTTGAGGCATAGCACCTTGATTCGCAGGTGCTTGCGGGGTTTGAGCTTGTGCGGGGTCTACTTTCGGAGCATCAACCGCGCTCAACCATGCAGGTGCATCTTCAAGGTTATTCAGGGCTTCGTAATCTAGTCCCATTTCTTTTAATAAGGTGCGGGCAGAGTCCTCAGTGACAATTTCAAGGCCATTAGCCCGCAGGAAAAGTTTCAACCATTTCTTCATGACTGATTCCTCCGGTTTAGGTTTAGGCCGTTCATTCATCGCCACGGCCTCGGTATCTCCATCCGCGCCAAGAACGCAGAAGGAAGTTTCACGCACAAACGACTTGCGCCACACATATAAAGGTCCAACAAGCTCTTCACCGTTAACGGTAACGGTTGCACCTGCTTTTACTTCTTCAACAGCTTCAGGCCACACCCCTATGGATGCTTGCCACGGAAATTTCTGGTCAGAGAGTTTAATGACTTCCTTGGCATCGTCCGTATCCAGAAAGAACCCTTCCAGCACCAAGCCGGATTCTTCCAGCTTAATAGAATCAGCAATGCCGATCTTCTTTTTAGGATCATGCTCTTCAAGAATAGGAATGCGCTTTTCTGTACGGATGCCGGAAAGCTCAATGACAAAACGCATGAAACAACGCTGAACAATTGATCCGGTGTAACCGACAATATGAAAGCGGCGCGGCTTGCCTTCTTCCTGTTCTGATAGGTTCAGACCCGCAGTTAGTTGCAGTGGTGCATTCTCACTTTCTGCAAGGTTCAATGGGAAAATTTTATTCACTTTTATTCTCCGTCATTTGCCATTTCTTTATGTCTTCATTTTCACGCGCCAACTCTTCAACAACTTCATCGTAATCTTCGCCCCGCTCCGCGCATATTTTGCGGCGGGTAGTACAGCCCATGCGGAGCATGAGGTCTGCGGACTTGGCATCTTTCATAGGATCAACCCAAGGCCAACCGGGGAACTGACAACTTGCCGGAACAACCGGACTAGTCATCAAAGGTTCAAGCCCGCCCAGCCAGAGCATCCGGCAGAACATTTTCCAAGTGGGCATAACACCCTTGCGACCCAGAAGATTTTGTTGAACGCGATAGCCGCGCCGTTCTTCCAGAGTGGCGGAACGAGCGGACGCAAAAGAGGCATCTGAATAATCGTTTGAAAAAGCTTCGTAAGACATGCCGAAACCAGTAGAACTGCCGCGCAAGCTCGTTTTCACATACGGCTCATAAGTCGGGCCGGGGTGCGTAAACTGGGCTTCATGAACTTTAGTACCTTGCGGCAAGGTCACAATCTGGCCCGGTTCAACGTAGTCGGGAATGTACCCTTCCACGCCTTCGGACTGATCACCCATTTCGCCGCCGAGTGGATTAACCATTTCGGCATAAGGTGTTTCAACGAAGAATCCAAAAGCCGCCATCAGCCGTGCAACAATACGGTGCGAGTCCTGAAATTCGCTGAAATCGCGCATTTCCATAACAACCGGAGCCATCCACGAAATGCCGCGGTTCTGACTGGAGCGGATAGGCCGGAAAATATGCCGCACCCACTGAGCAGAAACACGGACAGATTCACGGCTCATCAATCGGCGCATATCACCGGGGTGTTCGCTGAATAAATGATAAGCGACAGGATGCCCTTTACGGTTGAATTCAACGCCTCGCATGGCATAGCCGCCACCCTCTAAAGGGCCATCAACTGAGCTGTCCAAGTGGTCGCATTCCAGAAGTTCAACGCCCAAAGGAGCAATACCAAGATCAAGTAAATCGGGATCAGGATAAAAACGGAGAAGACATTCTCCATCCTGCCAAAGGTGGTTCATAATCAAACGCTGAATATCTTCAAAACCAACTTCGTCCGATTCCGCCCAGTCTTTCCAGTGCTGTTCGATTTTACGGTTAAAGACGTGGTCAAGATCGCCATCAGCATTGAGCTGTGCGGCCTGCGGTTTGATTCCGGTATAGATAACGTTGTTTGCTATGCGTTCCAGCGCACCGGAAACATGAGTAGAGTTGCGAACCAGATCACGCGCACGGGCCACAATCAAAGCATGTTCATGCCTAGAAAGGTTATCGGCACTGCGGTTGGTTGGTCGCCAATTAGAATTGGGACCACGACGGGAAGCCGCAGAGTAAGCAGAAAGATTCGCACGGCTACGACACCAGCTTGCAGCAGCATCCGGCGAGACTGCACCGACACACTGAGCAACAAAGGAAGTCCAGCCTTTAAAGACGTTCATTTACGCCCCCGAAACGAAGCGCGGGCAATGAACCCCTTGCCGCCGTTACCAGCAAAAGCAAGGCGCATTTCCACTTTGTCCCGCTCCGAATAAAGCGACTGCAAAGAACCACGGGTAAGAGTCCGACCATTCAAGGTATAGGACTGTGCGCCGCCTTCAATTGCTTCGATTGCCTTATTTAGAGAGTCCAGCCGTTTCTGGAGCATTAAAAAACCTCGATTATTATGGTTGTCCTTCAAGTTGGGACAATCATAACAATCGAGGTGGTTATTTTGGAATGGGGTTGTTTACTGGGGAGTAAAATTTACTGGATCATTTTATCCAAGTAGACAGGTCAGATTTAACACCTGTTTTTTGCACATAATTTGTATGGGCAATAGCAATACCAACGGAAGATAATCGTAACTGACGCAATTGAGTATTTTTCCATAATTCAAACAATTTATCCATATTTGAATTAATATCAATTAATGCTTTTTTAGCTTGAATATTATTCATAAGAGTTGATTTAAAAAGTTCACAACACTTATTAATTTTTTCTTCAGAGACCTTTTTTAACTTTAACTCTACTCTTAAAACATCCTCAGTCATTACCATAAATTGCAATTTATCATCAAAATGCAACGACTTGCTAATAATAAATTTAATTTCATCCACGCAACCTATTTCTGCTAAAAGTCGTTCTTCTGTAAAACCATTAGAAAACAATCCCGGATAAATTAGCCTAAATATTTCTTCAACATTCTTATGATTAGCCCCTGTCATAATCGAAACACAGCTCGCATATTCAAGATGTTCATAACATGATTTATCACCAGCAACTTCATCTAAAAAAATCAAAATATTATTATTTATAGAATTCTTTAATTTTTCAACATTGTCGTCGTCTAAACGCCTTATTCTAGTAATAGCAAATATTAGTGTTAAAATTGCAATCTGCCCACGAGTTAATTTAGATGTAACATTAATCGCTTCATCTAAAACAATCTGTTCAAGACTTCTTTCTTCAGCATTTGCCCTTTGAGATAGGATTTCAACTAAAAGGGTTTCTAAATCATCATCACCTGTCTTTGCATACTGTTTTTGTGCTTCGAAAACCGAAATCTGCATTGCGGGCTCAGCTAGCTTCTTTTTTAAATTTTCAATGTCTATATTTGGATAATTTAACAAATCACAAAATAATTTGACAGCGCGCTTCTCAGACAGTTTTGCTGCATCATCAAGCAGTTTAGGGTAATTTAAGTCAAACACTTTTTGAGCTAAATTTAAAACTTGAACAGCATCCGGGCCATGCATATGAATACTCTTATCAATAGTCATTCCTGACTTAGATAAATACTGCTCCACCCCGTCTCCACCTTCCTGCTTCATAATATCATCATTAATCATCTTTTTTACCTATGTGCATATCACCGCCTGATTGATATTGTGTTGATTTATTACCTGCCTTTTGAGTCATCGAGGATTTTTTTTTATTCCTAAAAAAAAGCCAAGCCAAGAAAGCAAAAACCCACCCCAAAGCAACTAAAATATAACCACTAAGACCAATCTTTAACCATTCAACTAAAGAGTCCATTGTAGAACCTCACAAGATATAAATTTATTTAAAATAATAAACACACTCACTCGCGATTGACAAGCACGCCAAATAGTAAAGCCCCACTTTAGCGGGGCTTTAAAAGATGCAAATCAATTTACATAGCTAAATGCTAGTTATAAAAAAAATATGTTCACATATTGACAACAGGAAAATGTAACTTAAATTTAAAATGTTTAGAAAATAGCTTTTGGAGGTATTTATGCTCTTGAAAGCACTTTTGAAAATGCGTGGGAAACTGAACTTTTAACAGACGAGCAGAAAGCCGAAATCCACCCAGTTTACCCGAGAAAAGTGCATACTGGAGATCAGCGAAGCACGTTTCATACAGAAGTATGTAAAAACAAAAGCTTCTACAGGTATGCAAGACTCATGCGCATGAAATAAAGAAGCGAGAACCTATAAGTGGGGTGGAAATGTCATATAGGGGTTCTCGCTTCTTGTTTAACATTCTAATGTATTACTTAAATAATACATACAAAATCCCATACCCTTTCACCGAAAGAGTTTGGGGTTTAATTTCAACTTAGAACCATTGAACAGAAAATATACCGAAGATTATTTCATCATAGGCTTATCTCAAAATTCTTGATTTAAAAACCAATCATCATTTGACAAAGCGCGATACATTGTCCGGTTCCACCCATTCAAAAGAAAATCAGAATTTTCAGCTCCATCGCAAAGGATTTGCTGAAAAACCTCTGGCGAAAAATTTTTAAAATATCCTCTACGTAACCTTTTAGGCTCGCCTACACCAACACCAGCTTCTAGGCTAAATCTCCTTGAAAGATCAAAATCATTAAAATGTGCAACAACTCTTCTTTTATCTATTAAACTCCAATGAGCAGGCGGGGAAACAAAATATTCAAAACCAATAGGATCACCATGTATGACATTTGCTGAAACCCATATTTCATTAAAAAAATGGTTTTGTTCAAAATATGGATGAAGGCTTTGATCTTCAACAGCTGTGGCAACAAGATTACCTTTTCCTGTATTACAATCTTTGCAGCAAGGCAGTAAATTGATAGGAAGTACAGAAAATTGAGGATAATTAGCCTTAGGAAGATAATGATCTAATGTAGAAGTGTGCCCAATCCCACCGCAATATGGGCATTTACCATTACTTGATACAAGAATTCTATCATAGATAGCCCTAGCAGGTTTCTTGCTATTTCGAAGATAATTTTCGTATAATTTTATAAAATGACTTTTACAAATAGAACCAATAACCACAGGATCAGTTCCTCTTGAAGCTATAGTTTGTGGAAGTACAGTATAATCACCACAATTTGCTGCACTCATATATTGGTTACCAGCCACACTAATCTCAGTAATAAAACTTTGGTAGAGATTTCTTAAATCAACTGAACCAATTCCAGAAAGACATTCATTCAGTACTTGTTCGTATTCCATAGGAGGCAAAGCCAATGACTTCATTACGACTCTCCCCTCCCTTGATCTCGATTTAATACCATTGCCTGCAAAATAGCTTTCGCTTCAAAACCTAATTGGTCTCCATACTCCTCAACAATTTCAGCATATGATTTACCTTTCGAAACAGACTGTCCTAATAAAGTGTGAAATCCCGACTTAACAACTTCTAAACCAAAAACTTCCCGCGTTAAAACTCCAACATTCTCACCAAACGTTTCAAGTTCTGGTCTTACAGATGATGCAGCAAGGCGAACTCTTGTTACCTTCCAAACACAAGATTTAGGGATTTCCTGTAAAACAACAGGAGAATGTGTTGCAATAATTGCAACACCATTTCTATTAAATAAAAGTTGGCTCAATGCCCTAGTAAATGCAGAAAGCAAGGGGGGGTGAAGATGACTTTCAGGTTCATCAACCAAAACGAGTGTTTTTTCTTCGACGGTATCAATAAGTTTTGTAATTATGAGCAAAACTACGGCATGTCCAGAACTCATTCTTTTTATACGATTTGCTGCATGGCTTTTTAATTCTTCTCCGCACAAAGACGCAAATTTTGACAATTCCATCTCAGCAAAATTTTGATCCGACTCTAAAATTGAAATAGCATTAAGCCATCGTTCTCTTTTTCCATTTTCAATTAAACATTGAACAAGGCTCTCAATAAATTCAGCATGTAAGACTGTGAGGGTCTTAAGATTCATGCTATTTTCAGTCTCGCAACTTTTTAAACCTATATAGTGATAACAAGTTCCAAGCGAGGGATCAGATTGTTCAGGAGGTGGATTAAATGGGTCAAAAGCACTAAATGAAACGGAAACTAAGCTACTAAAATAATCATCGGTAATAGGACGAGCAGGCAGAAAAGCATCTTTAGCATAAAAAGACCCTTTTGAATTTTCGTTTTTAGCAATACCCTCAATCATTCCGTTTAAGAGTGTAGTCTTTCCGACCCCATTCCGACCTATTATTGCATGTATATTTGTACTTGGCTTAGATTCAGCTTTAACTTTAAAATTTAAGTCTATCCCTGCAAAATTTTCACTTTCAGGTCTTTTATATATAAAACTAAAATCAGTAAGAGGAGCACCTCCCTCAAGAACCCTCTTAAATTGCCCTTTAACAGCAGCAATGCTTACACTCCTTAATAGAGAAGTACTAAAAACTCTCTCCCTCATTGCTACATTTAAATTAGTTTCATTGAATGCAACATCCTTCAATAAATGAAGAAATTTATTAGCAAATTCATCAGATAAATTATTTTTTATCTTCCTATAATAATCTACGTCTTGACCAAGTGAAAAATAATTATCTGGCAATTCATTAAATGATTTAGGTAAGGTAGACGAAGTAGAGACTTCATCAGTTTGACCTTTAAAGCCTATTTTTATGTCACCCAAATTATAACAAGTACCATTTTCATCAAAAAGAGTTATATGAAATAAAGTCATAAATGAAAGATCATTCCAACTATCAGTCGTAAGATAAACGAGATTGCGACCTTGAGCAGGATGGAAACTCCCCCAAGGTATAATATTAAAAATCACTTCATACCTCTACATATTAAAATTATAGACGACTAACAAAAGCACTTATACAGCAAATGTCAAGCATAAAAGCCGTTATTCCCCTGCCCCCATCTTAGCCAGCAAACGTCCTTTATTCCTGCACTTGTGATACCGAACCTTAATGCCCCCATCCCACTTAGGCGATGAAGTAACCGGAGCAGGGAAATAGAGGAAAGGCAAAAGAAAGCCCGCCGTGAGGCGGGCTGTAGCATTGCGCTTTTTTAGAGGTTTCTTATGAAGTAAATGTCATCTAAAAATAGTATTACGTATTTTCTCTAAAATTATATCAATGTATTATCTATAAGTATATCAAGTGTGCTACAGCATAAAGTAAAATCAACGAATTAGTTGTCGAGGATGCTAAAGACGATTGAATCATGTTTTACATCATCATCAATTCTAAATACAATTGCATCCGGTTCACCTAAACCAAATTCAATTTCTAAATAACAATTCTTGTTTTCGTATTCAGTTTCAAAGCTATAAATTCCATGTGGAAGACTTTCCAATGCTTCATCTGTTGGTAAACTAGAATCTAATTCAGGAAATGGAAATACAATCTTTTCTCGAAAATCAGATGAATTTGGAAAAACGGCTATCGTTTTCATAATTCCTCCTAGGATAAAGGGTTAAGATATCTAGGACAATCCAAGACTTAATTACATTAAGCACGATTTTTCGATAAGCAAGATCTAATTCGAAAAATTAAGATACACTTCATCCATCCCCCTGAATACTCTTAACCCCCTGCCCCATCTGCGCCAACAAACAACCATGCTCCTTACACTTATGATACCGAATCTTGATGCCACCATCCCACTTGGGCGATGAAGTAACCGGAATCCGCACAGCTCCGCACCACGGACACACCGCGCCATCCTTCGGGCTGAATATCACGCCCTCTTTCGCTTTAGCCATTGCCGCCGCTATTAACTTGGCTGACATACTATCTACCGCCGTTGGTGTAAGGGTTAACTTTCTTTCTTGGAGCCTTTTTCTTAGCCTTCATACCCGCTTGCTTGTAGGACTTAACGCCCAGCAAATCCGCAGCCGCAAGGTTATATCCGGCAATATCCCAAGCATGGTTGGGCCTTCCTTTAGGACATTCCCAATACCCTTTTTCATTCACGTATTCAGCTGTCATTTCACGCGCCCACGCATCCGAAACTTCACTGTGCAGGTGATACGCTCCCGGATCAGCGGGATTAATGGCAAGGCGATTGGATAAAGCGTTCTTGTAATGCGTCACATTCACCCGCAAAAGCTTAAGGCCGCCGGGTATAGGCTTGTTTGAACCGGGGAAAATATCAATCTGACTGTATGAAAACGGGCGCGCCATTGTCTGCTCACCTTTCAGCGGCAGAATACGCCCCCGATTGAGTCGGCAAAAATCGTAAACTTCGTCTGTCCGATGCCCCATTGCATCTATAAGTGCCAGCCGCACAAGATATTGATTGCCTTCTGCGTCCTTGTATTCACGATCCCACAAAACTTCCGCCAAAGCTTCAAAGCTTTCCACTTCGCCATCAGCAACCAGCCATGATTCATGCACCATGCCGTAACCCCATGCACGGATTTCATAGGGGAAATAACCGCCCCTGCCGGACTGCGTATCAATGGCGGCAGTGAGACAGGCCACCACGTCACCACCGGGAACAAGCAAGCGCGGGCGATCATCTTTAAGCGCAAGAATCTTCTCTTCACTGCGTTCCTGCTGATAATTAACCCACGCTTCCGCCTTGTGGGAGTTCATGAAATCTTTCAGCTTTTCACGCCATTCAGGATTAAGACTGGACTTCTGACCCCGCAAAAATGCGGCGGCTACTTCAGACAGAGAAACGAATCTTGATAGCCAGCTTGGAATATGAAAGCCGATCTTCTTAGGCCGCTTAGATTTAAGGTAAGCTTCAAGCGGAGTGCCGGACACACGATCGAACCATGCGCCAAAACTTACGGCCTTATCCCGTGTGCCATCATCCCACTTACAACCCATGTTCGGGCATTCGTACCACGCCAGCTTTTCAGCCTCGACCCGTTCGGCATGCTGGGAAGGATCAGCCGTTTCTCTTTCAGGCCATTTGATTTGATCAAAATCCATTTCATGCACATGACCGCAAATCGGACAACGCACCTTATATCCGAATACGACTTGAGCTTCGATGTTAAGAGCAGTCCAGATAGGGCCGCTTTCATTTGTCGGTGTGGAAATTTTCAAAAACTTGCGGTTGCGATAAGTACGCCCGCGCTTTTCCGCCAGACTGAGCGGATCGGCTTCTTTCTTGTTCGCGGTGGTGGGATATTTATCAATCTCATCAAAGAAAACATAGCGGATAGGCTTCGATGCCAGACGGGATGCAGAGTGCGCCCAGCCCATATAGATCGGCATATGCCGTAAGTTTATGCGGAGCGATGCTTCATCATCCGTTGAGCCAGTCAGATACTTGGAAAGCTTCGGCGAAGTTTTGAGCATGGGCAGAACTCTATCCCTGCTCGAATCCTTCGCCGCTGTCATATCGGGATAGATGATCATTGCCGGACTCGGTTCACGATCCACGGCATAGCCCAACGCATTAAGCAGCACTTCGGTTTTACCAACCTGCGGAGCGGCACAAACAACAACGGTCTGAACTCCGCTATGGAAAAGGCTATCCATTATATCGGTAAGGTAAGGCGTTACATCATTGCGCCACATACCCGGTAAGGAACTGGATTCAGGAACCAAAATGCGCGACTGCTCCGCCCACTTGCTTACCCTAATCTTTTTACGCTTCCGCAAAATCTGCTTTTCACCACGGCTGAATGAAAAGGTGAACCGCTTCCCTATCATTTCTGGAGACAATGAAAAACGATCTACCGGAACGGGTATGGGCTTTCCGACCATATTTTTAACTATCGAACTGGCTTCCACTTACAAACTCCATTGTGATTTGATCGGTACGCGCAAACTCGCTTAGTAATTCATCCAGTTCGTCATTCAAAAGCTGAATGAAAGCGTCTTCATGTTCCGGCTTACCTTCCACGGCATGGATTAATTCACGCCCTTTCATCAAAAACAGTTGGCGAAGGCCCGTATCAAGTACCGAAGTTTTGCCAGCCATGAGCATTTCCACGCTTTCACGGTCAATGAGCTTACCTTGCGTCTGTTCAAGTTTTAATCGTCTAAGCTCTGCTTCATATTCTTTGTCCTTGGCCTTGGCTTCCTGAAAACGCTTTGCCGCATCCCCGGTTAATCCATCCTCGTCCGGCTGATCCGCTTCCGCTTTTTTACCGATGGGAACCCAGCCGAGTTGCTGGGCAAGTTCTGAAATATCATCTTCGTAATATTTGCCACCGATGGGCTTAACTTGTTTGGTCTTCCCCACGTAATTAAAGAAGGTCCGCCGTGAAATTTGCCAGCTATCTTGCCCGAACTGAACCCACGCCTGATTTATTGATTTGTGATATTTTTCAACCATTTAAGTAGCACCCAAATTATGAAAGTGACACGTTTGATACAGCTTGTGCAGTGTGCATATTTTTTAAAACATTCCGTGTGCAAAAGACCCGAGGTCGATACTACCCGTGTTTCGAGAATCGCTGGGGAGTACCTAAAAAGTTAACATGGTGCTTGTAATTTTCTTCGGTGGTTCTTCACCATGAAAAGGTAAGCGATTCAAGTAGCATAAACATATCAACGGCGCGGCTTGCTCAAACAGTTCCCACATTTGCCACACGGTTTCACCATTCGCTCTGCCCCATGCTTCATCAATCACCACAACCAGTTCATCCACCTTGTTCCGTTTGACCATGAACATCTGCCGATGCTCCCGAATCAATACACCTAGCTGCTTCATTGCCTTGTGTCCGTCTTCGAAGGTTTTCCAATGCTTCTCGAATTCTTCTTTCTGCATGGGAATAAGATCATCCTGCCGACACATACGACTGTACTTGTTGAAAATTGTTTCAGGTTCCAGCTCTTTGTATTTGCTTTGAAGCTTTGTTAGTGCATTCATTTTGGTTCCGGTTCCAAGGTTAGTCCCATGTCAGTGAATTGTTAAAACCACTAAGAACATTAATCTTTTTCTTTTCTGTACCAGCAGTCCATGTACCAATCTTAAAAACCAAATACTGGGAGTCTCGCGTATACGTACGCACCCACGCACACATATAGGCAACTTCCGCCCCGTACCGTGGACCACTGGTACCACCGTGGACCGCTCCTGTATTCACGGGCCTTGCCGAGCTTCGACACGTGGACCATGTGGTCCCGACACGTTGGAACCACTTCGCCGGGGGAAGCAGAAATTCCGAACATGTATTAATTTGCCCAGTAAGTAAGGCGAGACAACGCCGCAGGTCATTATAAGGGGGTGCGGGGGAAACAGCACAAGCCGCCCCACTCGCATATATGCCAGTAAAGAAGCTCATTAGGCTGTAAGCTCAAATTTTGTTTTAATGCCTGAAATCATACGACAACGCCGCCCATCAACACGCGGGCGAGTTTCACGCAGTGTCTTGACCGCTGAATAAAGTTCCCTGAAGAAGTTCTCCTTATGCATAGCCTGATAGCCATTTAATGAACTGTATTCACGGTATGCCTTATAGAGCGAATCTTTAGATTCCTTGGCCCCGTCTGTAAGCTCACACTTATCTTCAACGAACGCCTGAACAGGGTTATTAAGCCGCCTGTAATCCATCAGTAGATCAATGGTTTCATCTGAGGATGAAAACCGCCCTTGCTCATAGAGCCTATGCAGTCCGACCAATGCCCAATGAAAGATTTCGGATAGTTCGTTTGCAACCAATTCTTTGAACAAGTTCGGGTTGCGGTCTGGATCACCTTCCAGATATTGCCGCTTGAACTTAATGGGCAACATGCGTCTGAAAAAACCATCTGTATTATCCAGCACACGCGGCAATTTATTAGCCGCAAATGCCAGCTTACAGAACGGCGTGAATTCAAATGAATCTTTATGCTTAAATGCGCCCTGAATAGGGTCACCGGATACGACAGCCTTAAATATGGGTGTTTCCATAGCCGCCGAGCCTATTTCCGTGGAAATGTTAAGTAACTTGTTATAGAGGCTTGCGCGCCGGAACTGATCTTCCAAATCCTGAAAGGCTACCGCCGAACAGTTATTAGGTGACACCAACGCGCGCGTGATATTTAGAAATGTAGATTTACCATCCGAACCGTCACCCAGTAGCAACAGACACTTTTCAAAGTGCGTGTCACGGGTAAGGCTATAGCCCATGAATTCTTGAAGCTGGGCAATGGGTTCAGGCGTTTGAACCGTGTCATTCAGATACTTAAGCCAGCGATCACACTTAGCTTCTGAATCCGGATTAAAAGACACGCCGAGGCATATAGTTGAATAGTAATCGTGGTCATGCGGCTTTAGCTCAAGAGTTTTGAGATTAAGCATACCGTTTTGCAGACACACCCAATCCCCTTGATCGTTAACAGCGCGCCCGTGCGGAAGATTTGCAAGATTGATAGCCAGTGACGTTGCATCATTCACACGCGCGGTTGAAGCCTCGATGCCGAGATAATGCGTAGCCGATTGTTGAAGATTGCCGCGCGAAATCTGTTCCCAGTATTTAGCGTTCCAGCGATACAAGAGGCCCGTCATATCATCAGACAGTAACGGCTGATCCCGTAGAAGCTGATCAGCCAACAAACGAGGCTTGTACCTATTATCAAGGAAAAAGGCCCACTCTCCGCCTGTTTCGAACCCTTGCGGTTTCTCAACCTTGCGGGCCGTGGCGAACAGACCTTGCAAATCCTTCGCCCCTTGCTTGAAGCGCACAAAGAAGTCTGTAAGGTCGAGTCCGTCTTTTTCCGGCAAGCTACCGTCCGCATTACGCCCCATGAATTCAGGCCATTCGATAATACGCACCGAACGCGCCACCTGAACCAAAGACCGTGCCGCTTTTTCAGCATGCGACTGTCCCGGCTGGTCAGCATCATATGCGATGATTACATCACGGCCCGTAAACGGCTCCATATGCTCTTTTGACCACTTAGCCGTCTTGGAAGTTTGAGTAATGGAACTGAAACCATTGGAAAGCGCGCATATGGTATCCGGTTCGCCTTCGCAGAGCAGAATGGGACCGGATTTACTGAGCGTACAAGGAGCAGGAAACAAACGGGCATTACCATAGCCCCTGCCCCACGATATGATCTTGCTCTTCAAATTCGTGCCGGGCTTGCGATAGAGCCGCACATTATAAAGTTGTCCGTCATCGCCGCGAATAGGGATAGCCACACGCATAGGTGCGCCATTAACAGGAAGTATTACACCTTCACTGTTTCGGAAAACCATCTGCATACGCAGGTCTAGCCGTTTGATAACGTCCGCATTCCATCCACGCTCTTTCTTCAGTAAGAAAAACCAATCATCAGGCAACAGAGCCATACGGCCCCATGCTGATTCCGGTATTGCAACATTAGCACCGCGCTTACTTACTTTACGCTTTTGCTGAACAGTGGTTTTAGATTGCGGACCATCGTTTACGCCCTGCCCGTATTTATTCTTGAAAGCCTTAAAAGCTTCATCATTGGCAAGACCGTTAACCAGCCCAAAAAGCTTGATCAAGTCGCCGCAGTCGGTGCATCCGGCAAGACATTTAAAATAGTCGTCTTCAAAGTTGTAGCCAAAGGACGGGTTATCATCAGCATGAAACGGACATTTCCCGTTCAGCCATTTCCCTTCTTCCTTTGCATCCTCAAACAGTGAGCGCGCTATGGTCTTGCGTTCATCTTCAGAAAGATGTGTTCCTGCCCAGCCCATAGTTAGCCCTTCACCATAGCTTTGATGCCGTCACGCCAGTAAAGAGCTGTTGAAATCAGTTCCATTATTTCTTTATCAAACTGCTCAAACTCTGCCGGATCAACCTTGCCGTCTTCCATTATGGCAACAAACTTCGTTACGGAATCGCTGAATTCCTTAGTGGTGCGATTCATGTCATCTTCCAGACTGGCCGAAAAAATACCCGCTTCCGGTAGCGGGACAACAACCATATTCATCTGGTGGGCTACAGCCTCAAGCGGGGCCACTGAACCGCATGTTTTCATGAGCGGTACAAGGTCCAGAACACCCATCTTTGCAGTGGTATCTTCGGGGTTCAGTTCCTTGTATAATGTCCAATGGCTTTTGGCAGAGCCGAAAGTTAATTCGCTTATTTGCTCTACTGATAAAGCCCGATGCCGTAGCACCATGTTTTGAATTTCTACTGCTACGCTTTTGCGTTCGTCTTTCATGGGTTCCTCCGATCAGCTACGTGTCAAGCTGAAGCTGTGAATTTTCATTAGGTGATCCGGCTTTAACACCGGGTGTAATTTGACAATTTAAGCCTTCCTTATATCCAGCTTTAAATTCTTCGTTACCCGCATTCATAGTCGATTTAGTGGAAGACTCACCGTCATACTTTTTCAATTCCATGTGCCGCTCAACAATTGCTTTTTTAGCCAACACAAGGCTGTTTCCTTTTGCAGCCATTTCGCGGGAAGGAACAACGGCTTCACTTGCAAGTTTTTTTTGCACACCCAAAACAAAACCATAAGCAAACTGTGTTTTGTTTTTAGTTTTTGAGTTCTGAATAAATCTGAACAGAAAATTAAATACATGCCCGGCAATCTCGGAATCCTCTTCAACACCCACAAAAACAATTCCTTGATTCCATTGTTTTGATTCACGGCGAGAGTTGACAAAATGATCACAGTCAAAAGATTCAGCAACAACACCAGCCAAGCGACAAATCCAATCGTTCAACCTTTGTCTTTCAGTGTCGCATCGCTTTTCTTTAACCGTACTATCATTAAAGATAACGTCTTCCCGAGACAGGTTATGTTCTCTCAACAGTGCGCGGGCCTTTGCCGCCGCAATCATGGCTTCATTCGGCGATGAATCCTGTTCAGCCATTGCAAGCAACTTACGTATTTTCTCAAACAATCTTTTTTTGTCTGACATGGATTCCCCTCTTCCAAAGCAAATCACCATCTGTAGTAGATAGCCTCTTCACTCTGATATAAGTTGTTAGTAACAAGCACTTTGACAGCCAAAAGCGCAAAGCTATTCCGCTCCTGACATTCACACTCACGACACGACAAAGGTGGGTCATGAGAGTGCTTAAGACGGTATAGAGGGCAGTCTTCGTTGCAGATTTGGAATTGATGGGATGGAGAGAACACTAGTGCGCCTCCTTTTGACAGATAAACAGTTCAGGCCGGAACGACTCTAACGGAATGCCAAGCTTTGCATGATAACGAAGCACAGCATCACCGGAAATGGTTTGCTGATCTTTGCAGTGACGAAAGACACCCGGCTTACTCATGCCAACTTTCTTTGCAAGGGCTTCAAATGTAAGCCCGTTAGCTATTCGATATTTTTCTAGGTCATTCATGAGGACGGAGGTTACCGTGTGTTAACGAATAAATCAAGACAGAAAGTTACGTCATGTTAACGAAGTACAGGTTAGTTATATGTCTATGAGTACCAAACCATTCGATAAAGAAGCTGCACACGGCTGGAAGGCTGTAATGGAGCGTATTAAAAAGCTTCGCACTGAAGGCGAAACCTTAGAAACCATTGGCAAAAGACTTGGAGTTTCCAAGGCGGCTGTTTCGCGGTGGCTGTCTGAGAACTTAGGTGGTGAGAAAAATTCTTTTGGAGATATGGTGAGGTATGCAAAAACATTGGGCATATCATCAAGCGAAATGTTCGGAAAAGAAACTCAAAAAATTAGCCAATTTAATATACAAGTAGCTCATGGACTTACAGAAAATATACGGCTGGCGGGCTATTCAAATAAAGACATTTCTAATGTGACTGGCATTGCACCTGAAAGATTAGATAGAATCACAGCAGGACAAGATTCTTCCACACCTGAAGAACTTTTCATTGTATGCAAGAGCATTGATCTAAATCCAGCTATTCTGTTGAATAAAGCGGCAGAACAGGCAAACATTGCACTCAATAGTGACACCCAGCAAACCAAGAAATCTGCTTAAGGATTATATATTCATCTAGTGGGCCGCTAAAACAAAAACGTACTCAAGCTAAACTTTTCCTGATCAAAAACACCCCTGAAGATAAAACTTCAGGGGTGT
Organism: Desulfovibrio sp.; assembly: GCA_030145055.1. Lineage (GTDB taxonomy): Bacteria > Desulfobacterota > Desulfovibrionia > Desulfovibrionales > Desulfovibrionaceae > Maridesulfovibrio. Next base: position 14,923 of record JAQYWK010000002.1, on the reverse strand, counting down.
TTTATTTCGATTAAGAATAGCACTTAATTAATCATTATACCGAGTAGCTGATTCTTTTAATCCATCAGCAAAAGAATAAATATCATCCAATGAATCAATCGGATGCCGTTCTTCATTCTTGTCTGCATCCAGAATTCCTAAATACTTCTGCCCTGTATTAAAATGCATACGGCACAACGGTTTACGATTATTATCATCCAATAGAACACCACAATAACTTTTAGTATCCCGCATTATTACCCTTGTAGGCTCTACAACCTCACGAAGAATTGACTTGATAATATGATACCCTTCAATTTCTTCATCAGTGGTGACAACCTTCGGCTTATCCTCTTCGACAATCTCTACGATAGGTTCACTTTCAGTAGCAACATCAGGCATTGCAAATTGTACTGAAGATTCACCAGTCATAGCTATTTTAAGACGTTCATTAATTAACTCATTAATGCAGTCTTGCGCCGCCTGCTTTACACGTCCGCTAAACTCTTCAACAACATTTGCGCGAAGTGGTCCGGAATAAACTTGTCCAGCAAAAAGCCTGACAAAATCATCTGTTGGGTTTTCAAATTGCTTAGCTAAAAGACGTTTAATTTCTCGTGTATATTTAAGATTTTGCGCGGCATCTAATGTTGAATTTTCATCAAACTGCCCATTGCTTAGTTTTCGCAACTCTGGAATCAGAGTAGCTTCAACCTCATTAAAATCAAAAACCATAAAAGGCTTTGGGTCCATAAGATTAGGCTGATCTAGATCAGAGAAAAATTTATATGAAATACCATCAGTCAAAATCCCAACACGAGCTGTAGGCGTATTTTGAAAATATCTATGAAGCTGGTTCGCTTTCCCCTGATCCAAGGTACACCCACAGGTCTTACATTCAATAAGTATAATGGGGTTACCGTCTTTCATAACCGCGTAATCAACCTTCTCATTCTTCTTGGTTCCAGTATCTGAAGTATATTCAGGTACCACGACTCTAGGGTCAAAAGTATCGTACCCTAACATCTGTAAGAAAGGCATAATCATAGCATTTTTTGTAGCTTCTTCAGTAGTTACATGCTCTCTAAGATCGCTAACCCTAGTTGCAAGATCAGTCACTTTTTCAGCAAAATCCATATAATTACCCCACTGTTAAACTTAATATTCTTAATTTAATATAATAGACTTAATCATGTATATGACACTTTATGTTAACGCTCAGTAACTTTTTAACTTGACGCCCAAGTTAACACGCGGTAACTTTCGATTTAACACAACGACCACAAGACCGAACGCACCGCGCGAAACATCCGGAGCAAGTACGCCTAGAATCAACGTGTTAATTGATTTTCAAATTATTCGAAGTCTGTGAAGGGCTGCATAGATATAGGCACCTCCTCACAACTTAGGTATGCCGGAAACTCCCCTTTCCGGCCCCCTCTCAGGCTTCGAACAAGAAACCGGAGATAAGATGTCTCTACATGTAATCTTTCACCGCACAGTCACCTTTGAAGCGACATGTACTTATTGCGGTGCGCATAAATGGCTGACCACTGAAAAAGCAGTGACAAAGTTCACCAAAGACCACGCAGACTGCAACAAGCTTTACGAGGCCGAGTATGAGCAATCCTTATGTGAAGTACGAATTGGCGAAAATACAGAAGCAACTTCAAGAATTGCGCCCACACATGACGAACAAAGGCATGTGTAAAATTGGCGGGTTAATAGTGGAACTTACGGACCTGCAGAACTTTGCGGCTCCGCAGGATCAATACCCGACAAACGAAAACGACTGCCATCGCGGGTTTCATCACAACAGGTAGGAGTAACTATGTCAGAATTAAAAATCATAGATTTGTTCATCATCTGTCACGAATGCCGCAAGGTTTTCACTGGCAAAAATGTAACCCTCAACACCCCTTGCCCTGATTGCGGAACAACCGACTTCGCATACATCAAAGCTGAAGGCATTGTGGATGCCGTTGAAAACGAAATGGCCCTTGAAGCTATCCTTGCTCACTCAAACTGTGCCGTAGTTCACGAAGTTGCAAACGTAATGGGCTACTCGGAATGCGGCAGCAGAGATTCACGGAATAACGACAGTCATTTGAAAAACCTGAAAGAATGGCTTGAAGATCAGGAGTAACCATGTATCGCGCAGAAAATTTTATCAGAAAATGCCCACTGCTTAAAGAAGGCGGCGTTGTGAACAGACTAAATAAAGCCAAAGCCCTTAATCCTTTTAATGCCAAAAAGGTTGCAAAACTTGGGTGTAGCTCAAGCGAAAAAGCTTGCTTAAATTTCGCCCTCACTCTCTACAACCCCGGCGATTATCCTTTTGAAATAGGCAAACTGCTTATCAACGTTTCCGACCAAGCGACACTTGATCATGTTGCGGAATGGATTCGGAAGGGCAGTCTTGCGCTGGACTAAGTATGCTGAAAACAGGAATGCGTGTGGAAGTCCAAACAAGTTCCAGAAGAAGACCTTATATAGCGCACATAGATAGGCTCGACCCGCGCGGGTTTTGGGTAGGATTCAAAATTGTAAATGGACGCATGAATAAAACAAGGCTCTGCATATTCAGACCTAAACATGTAACCGCTATAGAAACCGAAGCTGGTTTGCGGTGCGTTTTACAGGAGGCTTTATGAAAAAAGAAATCACCGAAAGACACAAGATTAAGGGCTTTGATTATGAGGTCGATGAAAAAGGCCGCGTGTTCAGCACTAAGCACCATCCCGGTTACGGCATAGGCTGGCAGATGATGCCCACTAAGCCGGGATTAACTCGTATTCCGCAGTATACCCTGCGCCGAGACGGTGAAAGCTTCGTTTTCCGTATTGATCTACTGGTAGATAAATATTTTGATTCAACCGAAGTTTTTGACGGCAATTGGTTCCGCAAAATGCGCTCAGAATCTAAAAAACATAAAGCCCTAATGCGCGCGACATTTCTTGAAGACAAAAGACAGGCTAAGGAAGCAGGAAAAACACTTGTAATACCCACACCTGAAACGGATATTATCATTGAACAAAAGCCAGCTCCAAACACTTACATACCTTGGTCAAACACAGAACAGCTTATAGAAAATTGCCGTTTTGATGAAAGCTACTCTGCCGCAATTGGCGGAGATTCAAGAGACGCTCAAATGTGCCCACTTAGATAAGGACAATTCACCATGAATCTTACAAGCACCCTACAATCCCACTTAGGCCGCCGCTATTCTGCCGAAGACGTCGCAACAGCATTTGCGAAATCTAAAAACTGGGTCTATAGAAATGCAACCGCTATCGGCGGTGTTCGCATGGGAAAAGAATGGGTGTTCTTTGAAATAAACATGGTCAATTGCCTCACCAGAGGAACAGACGATGCCAATACAGCGAAAAAACAAGACCACGCAGAAGAAGGAATGGTTCGGAAGGATAACCTTGCCGAATGGAAAGCAGAAAGAAAAGAAAGCTTCGACCAAAAAGGAAGCGTTGGATTGGGAATGTATGATGAGGCAGAGGTTGAGCGAATTATCAGCGACCCCGACCCTTTCAATCTCATTACACAGTCTCACCACTAGACACCTTGAAGCACAAGTAGCCAAAGGGATCAGCGAAAGTTGGTTTCAGGATAAAAAGCTAGTGCTTAAGGAGCTTCTAAACGCTTCTGGTGTAAAGCCCTTTCAACCTGCGGTTAATCTTGAACACGAAACCGTCCGCAAATTCCTTGATAAAATTGCCACGCTAAAAACGGGGCATAGGGCTAACAGATACCGCCGCCATATTCTTAGAATGTGGTCATGGGGCAAGACGGCCCGACTTGTATCCGGCGAGTGCCCTTGGGATGTTGAGAAATACAAAGAAGTGCGGAACCCTCGTTATATCCCTTCTGAAGACGACTTCTGGAAGGTGTACGAAATAGCCGATCAGGTTCCGGACGGTTCAAGCCACAGAACAGGTGTTTACAATTCTGAGCCGCACCGTAAAACGATCCTGCTTACATTCCTTCATACAGCCGCCAGAAAATCAGAGATATTTGATCTCAAAAAAGAAGACCTCGACTTATCAGCCCGTAAAATACGTTTATGGACTGCCAAGCGTGACGGCGGTGTGGAATATGATTGGGTTCCAATGACTGGAATTCTACATGATGAACTTGAAAAGCACCTTGCCCGGCAAAAGCTTGAATTCCCATTCACGGATTACGTGTTCGTGAACCCTGCAACCGGACTCAATTATTCCAGCGTAAGCAAAATGATGGAACGATTGTGTAAACGGGCTGGAGTAAAGCATTTTGGCTTCCACGCTATCCGACACCTCACCGCGTCGATACTAGATAGTAAGATGGTCCCTATGGCTGATATTCAGGCCATATTACGGCACAAGTCTATGGAAGTGACCGCAAAGTACGTTCATTCCATCAGAGGCGCACGTGTTGAGCTGGATAAAGTGTTTGGAACTGGCAAAGTAATTCAGATTGAGGACAAGAAAAAAGCCTCCGCAAAAGCGAAGGCTTAAAAAAAAGGTGAGTAAAGCAGTGAGTAAAGCTGACAACAGACTCACTATCTAGCTCTAAACCCTTGAAATAATTGGTGGGCAATACAAGATTCGAACTTGTGGCTTCCAGCTCCGGAGGCTGGCACTCTATCCAACTGAGCTAATTGCCCTCAGCGAACGAATTGATTACATCCATGCCGCTAACTGTCAAGAAAAAAGGCTTTAATCTGGTTTGCGAAACCAAGTTAGATTCTGCATTTCGCTTTATGGATATTGTTAAATCTAACTCTTTTTGAACTTATATGACATCACAGCAAAAACCAGCAGAACGATATCCCGCACAATTGTCTCCACCATGCCCGACTTCAGGCTCCCGTCGGTGGAGAAACACCCACACGCTACATCTAAGCCCCTGTAGAGGTTTGCTGACAACACCGCTATAAACAGGATTAGCATGATTGATATAATGATCGTCGCCGTTTCGGTTAACACTCCGCAGACTAGCATCGCTCCGCACGTAAACTCAAGCCACGGCAGAAAGTAAGCCACGGGTAGAATCATAATTTCTGGCAATATTTGGTAATTCCTTACGATCTCGGCAAACGCTAGGGGATCTAGAATTTTACCAGTGCATGCTATTATGAATATTAGTCCTAGTATTATACGTGGTAAAGATTTCATAGACATATTAATTAGCCTCCAGATCTTTGCCGAGACCAAGCCAACCATCAAGCCCATCGGGGTATACCGCAAGCTTTGAGAATCCCTTCTCTGCAAGTTTGCGAGCGACAATTTTGCTTTTCCCGCATGAGAGACCGTCACAGTATACAATAATCATTTTATCCTTTGGAATGGATGCTATCAACCCGTCTAGTTCCGCATGAACGGCCCACGAAGGTACATTCGTCGCTCCCGGTATATGTCCCATAGCAAAATCACTGTCGCTGCGTGCATCAATGAATACAGCTTCACCAGACTCAAAGGCTTCGATGAGTCCGGCTCCGTCGATCTCAAAAATTTCGATCTGCTGTACAGCTGAACTATTATGATCTGAAGCAACAGGACGTAATGAATTAAAAGACCATGCAAGACCTGCGGATATTACGCAAATCAGCAAGACTTTTAATATGAAAGATAATTTTTTTCCAATTTTCATTAATTATACCTGAGATAAAATTTAACTACGAGTTGAACCTCTTACGGGTTCAGCCTGATAAACAATTCCGATAGCGGGATTTTTCACCGATTTCTTAATAAATATAGTAATAAACGATGCGCTGAGACACAATATACCGCAAACAGTGAACGCCATAGAAAAATCACCAAGATCACCCATTATTCCGCCCATTGTTGGACCTACCAACCCTCCGAGACCAAAGGCAAGATTCACGACCGGATAATTATCTCCAATGGATTTTGCACCGAAAAGATCTGCGGTAAGTGTAGGGAAAAGGGCAAAGTTACCACCAAAATTAAACCCAATCAATGCAGCTCCAAGATACAGCGTGCTTTCACTTCCTGCAAGTGATGGAAAAAGAAAAAACCATCCTCCCTGCGTCGCAGCCATCAGCATGACCGACCTTTTACGCCCCAGCTTATCACTGAAAGCTCCCCATGTGACTCTGCCAAGTCCGTTGGCTAAGCTGAAAAAAACGCCCATGGCAGTTCCGGTTATGATGCTTGCAGACCCCCGCGCCATGCCCGAATCCATCAACAGCTCCATGGGATAAAGCTTCATCAGTCCAACAGCCATTAGCCCGGAAGCCGCACAACATGAATACGCTGTAACTATCAAATAAAATTCGGGAGTTCTAAGCATTTGCCTACGTGTAAAAGTAACCCCTTCACTATATTTTACAACGGTTGGTTCAGATTCAGGCAAGACCATATACCTGCCACCAATAATAATTAATGATATTATTATAAGACCATAGACTGCAAATGTATTCGAAAGGCCTATGTTCTCGAGTAAATGCCCCCATGAATCGGCTAGCTTAACCCAGCCCATAACGCCGAAGCCGAAACCTGCGACAACTACACCTGTAATCAGTCCCTTACGATCTGGAAACCAGCGCATAGCAACCACAAGTGGGACCATATAACCAAGTCCGATGCCGGTTCCTGCCATTACGCCTAAAAGCAAAAAAATTGGTAAAAATGACGTTGTGCCGCTGAGGCCGGCAATGAGATAGCTTGAACTGAGTGTAATCCCGCTAAGAAAGATAAGAGGACGCGGCCCCAGCCTCCTAATCAACGTACCACCAAAGAGCATAGCAATCGAGATGCATATAATGGCTGCGGTAAAGACAAGTTGTGTCTCTGTTTTAGACCAACCGCTCATATGAAGAATAGGAGTAAATACTGACCACGCATAAACGCCACCAAGCGCGAGTTGAACAAATACAGCTCCGACAACTATTTTCCAGCGTGATTCTTTAGTAATGGGAGAACTCATATCTGCCCTCGTAGTCTGTACTACCATTTTTTTTTCAGTGTTGATAAAAGAACGAAATGAGAGTGTCACTTACATTGAATAAAGAGTGCAACCTTTTTTTAACTGTGAAACAAAATGATTTAACGGTAAAAATATAAATTGGTTAAAGCAATAATTGTGAAGATTGTGAAGATAGGAAAAGTGAGATTATCTTTTAAAATAAAAAAAGGCGTATTCAATTAAGAATACGCCTTTCTTCCAGCGAGACCAGACACCCGGGATAAACCGTTACCGCTGCTTCCTTTCGGACCTGACGGGGTTCACAGCGCACCCGCCATCTGGCCTCTCTGTTGAGAGAATTCGTCTCAAGGACGAGTGGAATTCCTATTGAGTTGAGCGTAAATTGTCAAGCGATATCAGCAAAAAGTGTATAGTTTTTATTTTTTTCTAGAAAAACTGGATATATCTGTAAATAAAATCCGAATATCCATTCTTGATTCTTAATCGTTTGCGATTTAATCTACGACATCATTTTTAATAAATTCACATAATAACAACTTTACGGAGACTTATAATGAAAGCCATGCACGTAACTGATGTTGAAGGGATTATCGTTGAGCAAATCCCATATAAAGGCGAAGTCTACGAAGTTAAGGGAGTAACGATCCGCTGGCTGTCAAAGTCCGGTAAAGACGCGAACGGTCAACCGGAATACGGTTTGAGGCATTTCACAGTGGAGCCGGGCGGAGAAATTCCAGCTCATAACCACTTTTACTTGCAGACCGTATATATTGAAAAAGGTTCATTCGAATGTTTCAGCTACGATCCTGAAACCGATGAAGTGGCGGAAAGTAAGATTTGCGGGCCCGGTGATTTTGTTTACGCCGAAAGTATGGAGCCTCACGGTATGCGAAACGTAAGCGAAACGGAATCTGCTACATTTTTATGCTGTATCTGTAATGTATATGAATAAATAATTTAGAGCCTGCCGGATGAAAGGCAGGCTCTTTTTTGTGTCGGTGATTGATTCAGGTGCCGAGATTGAATCAATATATTAGGTCTAATCCAGAATTTTAAGTTAAACTAAGAAGCTTTTCTAGCTGACTGAAGCCTATACTGAATAATATCATCCACTGTCAGAACAGGCATATCATGCTTATTTCCTAAGTCGATAATCTCAGGCAGTCTCGCCATTGTCCCATCTGGATTAGTAACCTCACAAAGCACTCCAAACGGCTTAAGACCTGCCAGTATCATAAGGTCCACTGTGGCTTCGGTATGCCCATCCCTTTCAAGAACTCCGCCAGCTTTAGCGCGTAAAGGAAACACATGCCCCGGCCTGTGAAGGTCGCATGGCTTTGCACCGTCCGCAATGGCAGCTTTTACGGTGGTGACTCTATCCGCAGCCGAAACTCCGGTAGTGACCCCTTCCGCAGCCTCAATAGTAATGGTGAATCCCGTTTGAAAACGGCTTGAATTTTCAACAACCATCATTGGAAGATCGAGCTGACTAATTTTTTCTTCAGTCAGACACAGACAAACAATGCCACTACATTCTCTAATGAGCATAGCCATCTGACTATCCGTCAAATGCTCTGCCGAGAAAATAAGATCACCCTCATTTTCACGATGCTCATTGTCCGTGACAAGAACCCCCCTGCCCTCTTTCAAGGCCAGTAGTCCTTTTTCAACTCTTTCAATGGGATTGCCAAACGTAGATAACGAATTCTGATTCATGGTAATTCTCCGTAATTAGGTACCAGAATCAGGGCGCAAGAAACTGACAGCTGTCTATAGATAGAAGACAGCCACGCCAAACGCAAAAATGCGCATAGCGGGTATTAACTGTCGTATCCTCTTCCATCCGGACTTTAACCGTCGGCTCTGGAGTCACACCAGATCTGCTGACCCTTTTTCACGTTGAAAAAGGCGCTCGCGGGCTTTCTTTATAAAAATAAAGAATCACCGCCGGTGGGGAATTGCACCCCGCCCTGAGAATAAACTGGATTCTGTCTACATCAAAAATCAGCATCCAGTCAATCTAAGTCATCGTTAGAAATATATTTAATTACCCAATATTTTCTACAAAACTGTGTACATACATTTCAAACTTAAGTATAAAAAGCATTCTAAAGTGCCCTTTGCTTACTTTCTAAACTCTGGGGAGAGAATTCGTGGCGAAACTTAAAACAAAACTCACCATTTTCCAGATTATAGTTCTGACGGTATCTATTACGTCATTGTGTTTCATATTTATTTATCAGTTAAATAAGTATGCGAAAAACGAAATGACTAAATATCGAAATGTCATGTATGAAGAAAAAATTTCAGAACTTTATGAGTTAGTCAATATGGCTGATAAAACAGTTCAGTCCTATTATAGTAAATCGCAAGACCTAGAGTTGTTGAAACGAAGTAAAGCAAAAACACTCAAGAACACTATTGATTCAATCGCCACACAACTTTCAGGCTTTTATAAATCAAATTCTAACAGACTATCTAAGGCTGAACTGGAAGAAGAATTAAAAAAACTAGTCGCGCCCATACGCTACGATGGTAACAACTATATATGGATTAATGATATGCAGGCCAACATGGTGTTGCATCCTATGTCACCAAATTTGAACGGGAAAGATCTTTCAAATATGAAGGACAGCTCTGGTAAATATCTATTTAAAGAAATGGTCGAAGTTTGCCGCAAAAATGGAGAAGGAGCTGTTTCATATCTATGGAAAAAACCCGATACGGGAAAAGACACTCAAAAAGTATCATACGTCAAATTAATCCCTGAGTTAAACTGGATAATTGGAACAGGCGCATGGGTGGATGATATAACTCAAGAAATGAAGGAAAAAGCCCTCAGTCAAATAGCTGATATGAGAATGAAAGATGGTAACTATTTCTGGATAAACGACACAGCCCACAAGATGGTTATGCATCCCGCAAGTCCGACCTTAAATGGCAAGGACATGAGCAATTTTAAAGATAGAAAAGGTAAATTTTTATTCAAGGAAGTAGTAGAACTCGCGACTAGTGAGGGAGAGGGAACTATTTCATATTGGTGGGGAAAACCTGGTAAATCTGGTGATTTTCCGAAACTTTCATACGTCAAATTATTCAAACCATGGAACTGGATAATTGGAATGGGAGTGTACACCGATGACATTGACAGCGCCCTGCTCGAAAAACAAAAAGAACTAAACGCCACAATAAACGGCATGATCAAATTAATACTGATTGCAGCAATTCTACTTGGCATCATTATCGCGGGAGCTGCAACATTTTTCGCGAATAAAATCACGTCAACAATAGGAGCCGAGCCCGAAGAGATCTCAGATATATCAGAGAAGATGTCACACGGTTATCTAAATCTGTCCCCTCTTTGTGCAAATCCGCAAGGTGCATATGGCTCTATGGTTCATATGGTTGAGAACTTAAAATCTGTAGTAATGGATGTACAGCAAGCTACGGAAAATGTTTCTGCCGGCAGCGAAGAGCTGGCAGCCTCAGCAGAAGGACTCTCACAGGGGGCTACGGATCAAGCTTCCTCTGTAGAGGAGCTTAGTTCATCAATTGAAGAAATTAGTGCAAGTATCAAAAATAATGCTGATAACACTCAAAAGACCGAGCGAATTGCTAACTCTGTGGCCGAAAAGACAAAGAAAGGCAGTGAAGGTGTTGAGAGAAATCTGGAAGCAATGACTCATATTTCCGAAAAAATAGGAATTATCGAAGAAATTGCGCGCCAAACCAATCTTCTGGCACTTAATGCCGCAATTGAAGCAGCACGAGCAGGTGAACACGGCAAAGGGTTCGCAGTTGTAGCTGCAGAAGTTAGAAAGCTGGCTGAAAAAAGCCGTGTATCAGCAACGGAAATTGGAGAAGTATCAACAAACAGCCTGATTATCGCAGAAGAAACTCGTGCCACATTAAGCGAGCTTGTTCCTGAAATAGAAAAAACAGCCGAATTAATAAAAGAGATAACGGCCACGTGTAATGAACAGAATTCTGGAATTGACCAAATTCAACAAGCATCTATCAGACTCGATCAAGTCATTCAGCATAATGCATCAGCATCAGAAGAAGTGGCTGCGACCTCAGAGGAGCTTTCAAGCCAGGCTCAACAACTGCATGCAGCAATGCTGTTCTTTAAAATAGGTAACGGATAATCATTTCATCCCCACATAAAAAAAACCCCTGCTTCATATAGAAGCAAGGGGTTTTTAATGCATAAGTAATATGTAGTATTAGAAGCTATCTACAAAGAGCTTCTCAATTGCTTTCTTACCGGACTCTTCAAGAAAGCGTGTGCCAGTAGCGGTGAAGTGCCTGTGTGTTATCTTAGGCGCATCACATTCGGCCCATTTCTCCTTCTGCCAAGTGTACCAGCACTCTTTGTCCTGAGAAAACACAAACAGAGGCTTATTGCATATTTTGGCAAACTCAGCGCCCCATCCTGTTCCGCCCTTTACAGTGCCATCCTCAAGGATGGTTCCGATAATGAAAATTTCGTGACCGCTATTAACCTGCCAGCAGATACTCTGTAGAACCTTGCGGAAAATCGGCGCTCTAGTAAAAGTACGATTCATCAGTTTTGAAACGTATGTTAAACTGACGTCCTTGTTCTCAAGTTCTTTTTCAGTGAGAACCCGCAAACCTCGGGTACGCGTAACTTGATGGCCTTCGAAGCTGAAATTAACTTCCTGAAGACCATATTTTTCTGCGTTAACTCCAAATTCTGTTTCAGTTCCGGGAGCACCGCCGCTATATAAAATGAACTCTTTAGGATTACCCACTGCTTCCTCCAGTGTTGAGCGTGTGAAAGATTGCGATATGCTTTAATAACTAAAATTCTCAAAGTTCACAATCAAGAAATCAACAGTTAACAACTAGTTACCACCTAACACAAACTCATTAAGTTTTGCAATTTTTTATCAGAACCCTAATGATCATGAACATACAAATCAAAGAATGTTAATCTGGAAAATGTAGTATTTAATATAACTATTAATGTATTTAATGCAAAAGAGACTGTAACACCACTATACAACACAAATAATGCACAAAATCATGCTATCTCTAATTGCAACATGGTTTTATCAAAGCAAAAAACTCACCATTAGGGCTTGTGAAATACATAACACTCTAAAATAAACCAATGACACTTTCATTTCCTAATTTAAAATCCCCATGCCACATAAATCCAACCTGGCCGAATTTGGAAACGCATTAAGGTCTAGACAAGATCTAAATTTAGTGTATAGTGCTCTTGTTGATTCAGGCTAGAAAATCTCAAAAACGAAAGTAGCTAACGCCAAAACGTAATGGAGGTTTTTATGAGTAAAGACACAGGAATTGTAGAAAAAGCAGACGCTTTTACGAAAATGGAAAAGAACGACCTTTTTAAGTATCGTTCCGTCAGCAAAAACATTGACGCCATGGTCAAATCTTTGGATGAGCAGGAAAAAAACGATTCTCTAGAATCGAAAGATGAAAACGAACAAGTTTAAACATCTGCCCTCATTTCAAAATCACTATCCTAACTCACATCAAGCAGTTCTCGGATCCGCGTCGTAATCAATCACGCATCTATACTAACGAGAAACAAGCCAAGCGGATATACTGCTAACAAAATCGCCGGACAATGAATCGAAAGATTCAAGGTCTGTCCCCGTCTCTACTATTGTCGAGACTTTTTTCAGCATTACAAGCTGATGGGGGGCAGACTGTAGACCGGAGAGCGAGATTAAAATCTTTTCTTCCCACTCACTATTCACATTTCTAAATCCTGCAAACAACGGCACATTTTCTGGTATAGCTGCAACAAGTCTTTCTGGATGCAACCGTTGTCTGGGGCTATCAATAGTCAGCACAGCAAAATCAAACTGACTTACAGACTTTAAGACCTTGGGAATAGAGTCCGGTTTATAACCTCGTAGCCATACACCTACGCGAGAAATATAAACATCTTTACGCTGCCGTATTTTTTTCACAGCCGTTATTATGTTCCGAGGGGTTAACTCAGCTACCACCAAAACAACCACACCTTTCCCTGACAAATTACGCGCCACCTCCGAAAATTGATCATCAGGAATAGATTCACCAAACCTCCCAATAATAACAGCTGGGTGTTTCCCATTATCCGCAGGAATGAAAAGATTATTTGACTTCGCGGTAGCAATATCTTTCGATGCACTTACCCGCCCTTTAGTTGGATATTCAGCTGCAGCATTGCCTGGTAACCACATAAAACGTCTTATCCAATGTTCATCACCCGGTAAAAAGGTGACCGAACCTTCAACGGGCAAATCTTCATTATATGACGGACCATAAGTATATATAAAGTCCCCATATCCCGCCTTTTTAAGTTTTCGTGTGAGCCCAGTCTTTTTATCATGCAGAACCAAACGTCCATGCTCCTGACGTGCATCAACGACCATGACAGAACGACCTGTCTCAGTTTCATAATGTCCGGTAAAATCATCTTCAGAAAAAGACTCAGCAGCAAGATTATCAAAAGTACGCCCTTCTGAACCACGCTTAACAACAATAGTCGTATTGCCAAAAGTTAAACCTTTGCCCTGTTTAAGAACTATCGCATTCTTATTTTTGGGCTGAATAATTGTTAACGGAGAGGTAGAGGGTATAACGTCCTTATGTATAGCTTTCGAAGGTTGTTTTACAACCCGACCACGAGTTAATTTACTAGAAGATTCGCGGGACTTTTTTATATCTACATCTACGCGATCTGTTTTAATTTTATCAACTTTTTTGATTTTGGGTTGGACATGAGGTTTTCGTACAGATTTCGCAATTTCCTTTTCTGCAATAGGAGAAGATACTAATTCAATATTCAATTTGCTAATAAATCCATTCGGTAAGTCGAAAGGAATTTGGCAAATTAAAAAAATCAAAAAAGCATGCATAAGCAATGATAGTATGGCTGAGATATACTTCAATAAACCTCCTCTATCACGCTATATATTAATCCTCATTTGATTCATTTTTCAACATATTAAACAACTTATTTATTACGAACAGATATGCACCGTTACACATAAATAAACGTATGCATAAGGGAGTAATAAAACTGGCGATTTAACTTTTTTAGTTGACAGTGAGCTGGAATGGGAATATCTCCATTTTCACTCGAGTCGGGATGTAGCGCAGCTTGGTAGCGCACTTGGATGGGGTTCAAGGGGCCGGAAGTTCGAATCTTCTCATCCCGACCAAAAGAGTAAAGAATATGGGTTGGTTAACGTTAAGTTAACCAACCCTTTTTTGCGTGGTCTACACTTTGGTATACACTTTGGTATACATTGAAACCATAATGAAGAATTTACGGTGGATGTGTACCTCCTGTTAAATTACCGCTTCAACTAGATTCATGCCTTTGCGAAATTAAAAAAACACCTCCACGTGTCACTGTCTGCCATCTTCTGTCGCCTATATAACTTATCCTATTATTATTGGACGTGGTGAATTCTTTCAGAATCGATGATCTTGAGAGAATTTATTTGTTAACCTTAATAAGAGGATTTTTTTATGAGTACCCAGAGTAATTTTATTTTGCAGAAGAGAAGATGGCAAGATTTAAACCCATCAGTAAGAATGTACGGCACTAGCGAACCGCCAGAAATGCAGCTTGATAATATGTGGGAAGTTGTTTCTCGCTCCACAGGTGAAAGGTTGCATATGGCTGAGACTGATTTTTCGGAATTTACCTCTTCAGATAAAATGTACCCTTCCATGATGAAGCCTGATGTTAAACAACGTTGGGATATGAAACAGCGGGAATCTAAGAATCAGAAGGAAAAGTATAATCGCATTGAGAGAATGGCCCGAGCGCAGTTTGTACAAGAGAATCCAGACCTTAAGCTGGCTCAGGATTTAGCAAAGACCAGCTATGGTAAGGATCTTTTGGCAGAAGCTATGCGGACTGACTCTAGCTCCCCAACAACAGGGACTGGCGCTGATTTACATGATGAATTTGAGCGTGATGGTGTCAGTTCTAAGTCGGATG
>JAQYWK010000006.1 GCA_030145055.1 Desulfovibrio sp. | reverse complement strand
CGAACTCGGAAGTTAAGACCTCCATCGCCGATGATACTGCCAGGTAGCTGGTGGGAAACTAGGTCGTCGCAAGGACTTTTTTTTAAAGAAACCCGTACAATTAATTTTGTACGGGTTTTCTTGCGTTTGCGGGATGGGGGTATATTTTTATTATTGGCTCTTTTATTTGTAGTCGATTGTTTTTATGTGTATGATTAGTCAGTTGTTAAAAGTAGAATAAGGGGACGATATGGTTAAACAGATAATCAAGTGCACTACACGTCCTACAAAAGTTCTTATCGTTGAAGATAGTCTGACTTTTGCTGGTATTCTTAAAAGATGTATAAAGTCTAGTCTGGACGTAGAAAGTTTAGTGTTCGATGATTATGCTAGCACTGAAGAGTATTTAAAGAATAATGACTGTGAGTTTTTTGCTGCTTTACTCGATATAAACCTTCCTGATGCTTCCAACGGAGAGATTGTTGATTTGGTTGTAGCCAATAAGATCCCGTCTATTGTTTTTACTGGTGAGCTTAGTGATGATCTACGCGATATTATGTGGTCCAAACGTATTGTTGACTATGTTCCCAAGGAAAACTTCGGAAACATTGAGCATGTAATCAATTTGGTGGACAGGCTTAGGAAGAATATTAATACCAAGGTTCTCGTTGTAGATGATTCCAGTACTAGCCGAAATCTTTGCCGGGCTTTGCTTGATGTTTGCAATTTTCAAATTATCGAAGCTGTGAACGGGCAAGAGGCCTTGGATTTGGTTAATTCTGATGATGAGATTCGTCTCGTTATTGCTGATCATTATATGCCCGTAATGGATGGTTTGACCCTTGTTAAAGAGATTCGACGTAAATTTTCCAAATCACGCCTTCCTATAATCGGATTATCCGGGGTCGGCGGAGCCACTACATCTGCTTATTTTTTGAAAGCCGGAGCGAATGACTATATTCACAAACCTTTTCTTACCGAAGAATTTTACTGCCGAGTTTCACATAATATCGAAAATTCCGAATATATCAGCACTATTAAAAAAATGTCAGATAACGACTATCTTACAGGCATTTACAATCGGCGCTCATTTTTTAAATACGGTGAAAAGCTTTTCTCTCAGCAGCAGCGTAGCGAGGCTACTCTTGTTGCGGCTATGATAGATATTGATGAATTCAAATCCTTCAATGACAAGTATGGACATATTATTGGTGATGAAGTTATTAAGGCTGTTGCTGAATCACTAAACAGTCGCTTTCGTACCGGGGACGTTGTGTCTCGTTTCGGGGGGGATGAATTTTGTGTATTGTGTGGCGATATGAAGCCCTCTGAAATACAGAAAGTTTTTGACAGCGTTAGGGATGATATTGAGAACAAAACCATAGTAGTGGGCGAACATGAGATTTTCTTGACGGTAAGTATCGGTGTTTGTACTAAGACGATGTCTTCTCTGGATGAGATGATCGAGGTTGCTGATAAAATGTTGTATGAAGCCAAAAACAAAGGTCGTAATCAGGTGTGTTACAGTGATTAATGAGATTTTGTTTAATGTAATATTTTATAGTTGTTGACAGAGTGGTATGCTTTCTATAGTTATTCATCTCTTGCTTCAGCAAGATGGGCTCTTTAAGAAAAACACCTTCGAGGTGATTACAAATATTTTTGATATTTGTCCTTGTGACCATTGAGGAGGGGCCACACCCGATCCCATTCCGAACTCGGAAGTTAAGACCTCCATCGCCGATGATACTGCCAGGTAGCTGGTGGGAAACTAGGTCGTCGCAAGGACTTTTTTTTAAGAAAACCCGTACAATTAAGTTGTACGGGTTTTCTTTTTTTATGGACGACACATATGGATGGGGTGTTACTAATTCTCTTATAGTCCGTTTACTTATTGGCTTTCTCGAGCGCCATTTTTAAAAAGTTCTTAAGGACTGGAATTGCCTGATTATATGAGACCTTTATTTCAGGATGAAACTGTACTCCGTATCTCATATGATCATTGCGTCTTATGGCTTGAATGTAATCTGACTCAGCTACAACTTCATAACCCTCAGCTAAACTGTATATAGCCCAACCGTGGACTTCTGGAGCAATGAACTGATTAGGTATGTTTTTAAATACTGGATCTTTGATTTTTTTATTTATTTTAGTACGGTCTTGCTCACGCTGCATTGCAGAAATATCTGACCAGCCCATTGAATGCACTCTAGTATAACCGTATGCAAACGCGTTCATTTGACAACCAGCGCAAATGCCTAAAATCGGTGTTGGTGCTTCCCTTACTAATTCATACTCACCATTATATTCAAACATTGGTAGTTCGTTGTAGCTAGCGTTGTTACCACTCAATATGATCGCAACAGGCTTGTTCGGTAGAGCTTTGAACACTGCCATGTTGGCTTTCCAGAATGGAATTTGGACAACAGTTAATCCTGGTACAAGTTCAGCTATTCTTTCTTTAAGACGAGTGAAGGTGAAACCGTTACGCTGGTTTCCAATGACAAGGACGTATGGTGTAGTCGGGGTACTGGGAATTTCCGGCTGTCCCTGTGTAAAAAGCATTATTTCGTTAAGAGCAGGCGCATAACCTGTAAATTTTGTAATTTCGAGTCGCCAAAAACGAGATTTACGCGGTGCTATATCGATTATGTTTCTATATGTATTTGAGTTTACGATGTTAGCATCATTAACTTTTTCCCAATTTACTCCATCATTACTTGCTAACCAGTGAAAATTAGAAAGCCAACCATCTTTATTTTCAAAATCAGCAAGCATCCATATTCTGCTAATCTCCTTTGGATCTCCAAGATCCAGTTCAATCCACTCTGATTTGGGTCCAGGGGGCGACGCTCTCCACTGGCTATTAAGACCTGCATCACTGTAATCTATGAGAAACTCAGGGTTTGAGCCACTGCTCACTTTTGCGGATATAGGGTAGACTCGTTGAAGCCCCGAGTAGTTATCATCACTTTTTGAATCTATATAAAATTTGCTGACAGCCCACTGTCCTTTAGTTCCGCTCGCGTCAACAGCACGAACTCTCCACGACCAACGCTTGCCATCTATAAGAGCAGATCCTTTCTCGATTTGGAGCGAGCTGACCTGACCTTCGTTTTCAGGTATGTTGTACTTACGTAGGTTGGGTGAGGTAAAAGATTCTGACAAATCTAACTCAATCTCATATGTTTTAGAGAGTGATCCACCTTCAGCATTTTTGAAAGACAAGAGCGGAGTCGTGCGGGTAACGATTACATCGAGACATGGGTTCGTATTGAGAGTTGGCGCCCCGGGTCCGTCTGAGGCTATTGCCGCTGATAAAAAACATAATAAAAACAAAATTGAGATAATTATTTTCTTCATGTATCCTCCATAATCTTGCTCTAATTATGAAGATGAACATATAATTAAAATTATATCAATGAGCTATTTAATATCTCTGCTTTGTTTAAGGATTATTTTATTGAAGAATTTAGTTCCGCTTGGAAAAGACGTAATACTTCGTATGAATAGTTACCGAATAAAGCATTAAAAATTGGATTAAGCTGCATGAATCCTTCTTCGTTATAAAAAGCAACGGTGTCCGTTAAACACTCAATTTCTGCTTTGTCAAAGTCTAAAATATCGCTCACTTCAATTTTCCCAGCTTTAACGCACGCAGTTAAGTGGCTGTATACTGTAGCTTGTTTTATTTTTCTTTTTTCCGCGACCTTATCTATATTTTGTAGGTCTTCGAATAACTCTAAAGTTTCAAGAGCTGACGGCGGTATAGTGGGCTTGCTCTTGCTAAGCTCTTTGGGAGGAGTTCTAGTTTTGCCCTCAGGAAGAGGTGCAAGGTCTTTAGGTCGCCCGTGTTCATCTTGATGACTCAGCAGGGTTTCTATAATTGGATTTCCGTATCTAAATACTTTTTGATCTCCAAATCCACTGATAGCATATAATTGATCGATTGATTCAGGGCGGTAACAGGCTAGTTCAAGTAATGTTTTGTCAGGAAAAATAATGAAAGCTGGAACTTGCTGCTCTTTAGCTAAATCATTACGTACACTTCGGAGTGCATCCAGTAGCTTTTTAGCTTCTGACGTTGTCATTGAAGGGCAGTCTTGTCCTCCGATCACTAATTTTTTCTTTCTTGCACTGCTTACACTTTTCTTTGCTATAATAGGATCTTTGCGCAAATCGACATTTCGCTCTTTTCTTAAAACTTCCCAACTGAGCTTATTGAGCTTTAATGCTCCATATCCCTCGATATCAACATCCAAAAGTCCTTGAGAAACCATTTGACGGTAAATTGAAGTCCATTCTTCCGGCGTGTGTTCTGTACCTATTTTGAAAGTGCTTAAAGTTTCATGCCCATTATTTTTCACTTTTGGAGTCTCTTTGCCCAGCAACACATCAATTAAATGATTTACCCCGAACATTTGTTCTGTGCGGTAAACATTTGATAGCGCTTTCTGTGCGGCAATTGTTCCATCAAATTTAGTTGGGGGCGTAATACAGGTAAAACAGTTTCCGCATGGCTCCTGTAGCTCTTCCCCGAAATATCCTAGCAGTGCTTGTCTTAGGCAGTTTGAAGATTCGCAGTAGGCGAGCAGTGCGTTTAGCTTGCGCATTTCTAGAGACTTGCGTTCTTCCGGTGCATCTCCCGACATAATCATTCTACGCAAAAAACCGATATCGCCAATCCCGACAGACATCCACGCTTCAGCAGGGAGTCCATCACGACCAGCTCTTCCAGTTTCCTGGTAATATGCTTCAATACTTTTCGGTAAGTCTAAATGAGCCACAAATCTTACGTCAGGTTTGTCAATGCCCATTCCAAAGGCAATAGTGGCGACGATTACAATTGCATCTTCGGACATGAACCGGGCCTGATTTTTTTCACGTATCTGCGCGCTTAGGCCGGCATGATACGGTAGGGCTTTTACTCCTTTTTTACATAACCATTCAGCTGTTTTTTCGACCTTTTTGCGGCTCATGCGGTAGACTATGCCGCATTCTTTATTGTGGTCATTTTTAATGAAATTTAAAAGCTGAACTTGCTCCCCTTCTTTAGGGACAACCGTATAGCGGATGTTTGGTCTGTCAAATCCTGTTGCGAAAATATCGTTTTCTGTAAAAGAAAGTCGTTGTAGAATCTCTCTTTGAGTTGGTCCGTCTGCTGTGGCTGTAAGTGCTAAGCGTGGAACATTTGGGAATTTTGCTGCAAGTGCATCCAGTCTCAGATAGTCCGGTCTGAAATCGTGTCCCCATTGGGATACGCAATGGGCTTCGTCAATTGCGATCAATGCTATATCGATACGCTCAAGCATTTCATAGAAACCGGGTTGACCCAGTCTTTCAGGAGCAACATATAAAAGGTCTAGTTCGCCATTATATAAGCTGCTGATAATTTGCGAAGCCTGCTCACCTTTTATTGATGAATTTAAGCATTCCGCACGCACTCCCATTTGTTTGAGAGCTGCAACTTGATCCTGCATTAGCGCAATGAGCGGTGAAATTACTATCCCGACACCTTGGCGCAATATGGACGGTATTTGGTAACATGCAGATTTACCGCCACCTGTGGGCATGAATACAACCGCATTGCCGCCAGCCATTACACGCGAAGTGATCTCGTCTTGAAGTCCTGTAAATTTTTCGTAGCCGAATGTCTTTTGTAGAACATCAAGAGGGGTGCGCATGAAATGTGTCCGTCCGGTTGTGGGAAATTAGTATAAATATGTTTCGCTTAGTGCGTGTTGTGTTTTGCCTCCTATTTAATGTTAAGGCAACCCTTGATAAGGGGATTAATTCTTCAGGTGCATAATCAGGTTTATTGCAGAATATTTTAGCTAATAAATAAAAATGATAGACATAAGGCGTTGTTGTAGTATTCTGAAAATAGCTCTAATTTTATACCGTGCAATAGTTCGTAACGATGCAGGTAAATTAAAAACGGTGGCAGAATATGGATCATAAGTATTGCGGTGAAGTTATTTCTGTTCGCGGATCGGTTGTTGACGTGCGTTTTCCTGACGGCATTCCCCCTATGCTATCGGTTTTGTACGCTCATGGGGACCGAAAAGTTACTTTAGAAGTGGCTGATCATTTGGATTTGAATACCGTGCGGGCTATTGCCATGACTCCGACAGGCGGTCTGCCTAGGGGAGCTGTTGTTGATAGCGAAGGGATAACTTTACACACTCCAGTTGGTGAAGAGCTACTCGGGCGGGTGCTCAATGTCTTCGGCGAACCTGTAGACGGGCGTGATTTACCTAAAAATTTAGAATACCGTTCAATTCATAATACTCCTATCGAGCTTTCAAAGCGCGTTGTTTCAGAAGAAATTTTTATGACGGGGATTAAAGTCATTGATCTGCTTATGCCTCTTGAGAAAGGTGGCAAGGCTGGACTTTTCGGTGGAGCCGGAGTTGGTAAAACAGTGCTCATTACCGAGCTTATCAATAATATGGTTGGGAGGCATAGCGGCATAAGTATCTTTTGCGGAATAGGTGAAAGGTGCCGTGAAGGTGAAGAGTTGTACCGTGAAATGGGGGATGCTGGTGTTCTTGATAATACCGTAATGGTCTTCGGGCAGATGAATGAGCCTCCAGGAGCCAGATTCAGAACAGGACATACCGCGTTAACTATCGCGGAGCATTTTAGAGATGATCAGGGCAAGGATGTTTTGCTTTTGATAGATAATATTTTCAGATTCATTCAAGCGGGGATGGAGCTTTCGGGAATGCTCGGTAGGCTTCCGTCACGTATGGGATATCAGCCCACACTTGGCGCAGATCTTGCCGAACTTCAAGAACGCATCTCAAGCAGTAAGTCGGGTGCAATAACATCAATTCAGGCCGTCTATGTGCCCGCTGATGATTTGACCGACCCCGCTGCTACGCACACTTTTTCTCATCTTTCATCTTCTATTGTCCTTTCGCGCAAACGTGCCGGAGAAGGTTTTTACCCCGCTGTTGATCCGCTCGAGTCTCGTTCAATGATGCTTTCGCCAGCAATAGTTGGGCAGCGTCATTATGATGTTGCGCGCGAAGTTCGCCGTACGCTTTCTCTTTATGAAGATCTCAAAGATATTATTGCCATGCTCGGCCTTGAAGAGCTTTCCCGTGAAGATCGGCAGATTGTTTCGCGCGCCAGAAAGCTTGAGCGGTTTATGACTCAGCCATTTAATACGACTCGTCATTTTACCGGAATGGATGGCAAAATTGTTGATATTGAGGATACTGTTTCAGGTTGTGAGCGCATTTTAAATGATGAATTTAAAGATTTATCTGAGCGCGATTTCTATATGATCGGATCTCTTGATGATCTTGTTTCTACCAAAGGTGGTGATGGTGAGGGCGGTTCCGAATGAAGCTAAAAATCCTACTGCCTTCTGGCGTTTTTCTAGATTGTGAAGCTGACAAAATTGTTGCCGAGTGTAAGCGCGGTGGATTTTGTCTGTTGCCGAATCATATTGATATGGCAACGGCGCTTTCAGCGGGAATTCTAACTTACTTTCATCAGGGAAAAGAAACGAATCTGGCGGTAGATACTGGTGTCCTTATCAAAAAGGGGGATCTTGTCCGTATTTCATCACGCGCTGCCGTTGAAGGTGAAATTGGAAAACTTGAATCAGAAGTGGATCATATGCTTGATGATGCATCGGAAGCTGAAAAGGCAGCGCGAACAACTGTGGCAAAGCTTGAGGCTGGATTTGTCCGCTCCCTTATTGAGGTTGAAACTCTATGAGCACTGATAAAAAAACACGTTCAAATAAGTTCAGGGATAGTGTTGCAACTAAGGAAAAACGACGGATTTGCGCTGAAAGGCGAGGCGTTGTGGGAACTTGGTCTGCTTTTGGATCAATGGGCGTTGTTGGTTGGAGCATAGCTTTGCCGACAGTTATTGGAAGCTTTATTGGCGCTTGGATGGATCACATGTGGCCCTATAAAGTTAGCTGGACGCTGACTATGCTCGGAGTCGGTCTTTTTGCCGGGTGCGTTTGTGCGGGATTGTGGATGAACAAGGAGAAGGGCAATATTCTCAGCGAACGCGATAGAGATTGGCTGTGTAATGAAGATGCTGAATCTACTGACGAAGTGCATACTGTGAACCACGATGCGGAGAATAATAATGACGAGTAGCAATTACATATTGCTTTGCGCATTTTTTGCTTCCGGAGCAGTGCTTGCGGCATTTCATTTTGGCGGACTTTGGCTAACCGTCCGATATTTACCACGCGCTGTTCGACCTCGTTTATTTTTCTGGTCTGGTTGTTTGCTGAGATATGGAGTCACCTTGTTTGTTTTCGGACAAATTATGAAACAGGGCGGAGCGCCAATTGCGTCTGCATTCATCGGCTTTTATTTGCTTAGGACTTTTGCGCTGTCCAAGTACTGTTCTGAAGGGAAATCATTGATTGGTGACAGTGGGAGAAAGCCGTGGAAATAAGTCCGGATAATACTGTTTATCTAAGCTACGAATTTATGAAGCTTAACGACACCCTTGTATATACATGGGTTGTTATGTTTCTACTTGTGGGATTTTCATGGCTGGTTACACGTAGAATTACATCTTCATCGGTTATATCTGATAAACAAAATTTCCTTGAAATTATTGTAGATGGATTACTTGTTCAGATTGGTTCAGCAACAAATCAGCAACCTGAAAGGTTTCTACCGCTCCTTGGAACTCTTTTTATTTTTATTGTCGTTTCAAATATTCTTTCAGTTGTGCCAGGCTTTGCTCCTCCCACCGGATCACTTTCAACCACAACTGCGTTCAGCCTGATCGTTTTTTTCGCAGTTCCTTATTACGGGATAAAAGAGAACGGTTTTCGTAATTACCTTAAAAGTTATATACAGCCATCACCGCTGATGCTCCCGTTTAATATCATCGGGGAGGTTAGTAGAACATTTGCTCTTGCTGTGCGTTTGTTCGGAAACATTTTAAGCGGAACAATGATGGGCGCGATCTTATTGGTGATAATGCCACTTTTGGTTCCAGTCATAATGCAACTTCTCGGGCTTTTGATAGGAGTTGTTCAGGCATATATTTTTACGGTTTTAGCGGCAGTATTTATTGCTGCAGGTTTGGAAGTTCATACTAGTAATAGTTAAAAAAATAAGGAGGAGAATATGGAAACTCTTGGCTGGATCGCATTCGGATCGGTTATAGCCGCCGGAATATGTATGGGGATTGGAGCCATCGGGCCTGCTATTGGTCAGGGAATGGCATTGTCGCGCGCACTTAGCGCAATTGCTCAGCAGCCTGATGAAACCAACACCATCGTAAAATTCCTATTCGTAGGAATGGCAATGGTTGAATCAACTGCGATTTACTGTTTTGTACTCGCGATGATTTTGCTTTTTGCAAATCCGTTTTGGAACTTTTTTATAGAGAAGGCTGCGGGTTAAGTTATGCTAATCGACTGGTTCACTGTCTTTGCGCAAACAATTAACTTCTTTGTGTTAATTTTTTTGCTTAAGTTGTTTCTTTACGGTCCCCTTGTGGAGGCTATGAAGAAGCGTAAAGCTCGTGTGGCCGATGAGATGATGCAAGCGCATAGGACTCGAAGTGAAGCTGACGAACTTCATAAGTCGCTGGAGACAAAGCATAGCGAGCTTGATCATAAAGCTTCACATGTAATGGCTGAGATTCGTGCTGAATCTGAACAATGGCGTAAGCAGGCTATGGTTGATGCTCAGAAAGAAATTGAAGTTCAACGCGAAGATTGGTTGTCAGCTCTGGCCCGTGAAAAGCAGGGGCTTGCTCTTAGTTTAAAGAAGCGAGTTATGAAGGAAGTAACTGGAGCAGCTTCGCGCATAATTTTAGACTTAACCGATTCAAATCTCGAAGAACGAGTTGTGGCTGGCTTACTGTTTTCGGTAGAAAAGGAGACGGGTAAGGTCGATTGCGGGAACAGTGAAATTATTGTTCGCACAGGGTTTGTTCATGACGGGCAAAACAGAGAAAGAACGGAAGCATCTTTACTTAGAATTTTTCCCGATTGTACTCAGCGGGTATTCTCGGTTGATCCTGATTTAGGAATTGGAGTGGAACTTATTGCGGGTGATCGAAAATGGGAATGGTCTCTTTCATCTTATGTTGTTGATTTGGAAAAATCTATTTTTGAGGAAATCGGAGCAGAGCCATCGAGTGTGTCGGCTGATAAATCTGAAAAAGATTCGGGCGGAGGTTTGTAATGGGATTTCTATCAGACAATATAGATCAGGCGCTCGGAGCATATGAGAAGGGGCTTGATAAAATGGATTACAATCCTGAGTCCCGCGAAGTGGGTAGAGTGATTTCTGTAGCGCGCGGCGTTGCGCAGGTTGAAGGTCTTAAATCTGTCCGCTCTGAAGAACTCCTCACCCTTGGAGATGGAATTCAGGGAATGGCACTTGATCTATTGCCAGATTCTATAGGGGTGGCGTTGTTAGGTAGGAGTTCCGGTCTTAGTGCGGGTGATGAAGCTATCCCGTCTGGAACTGTTCTAAGCGTTCCTGTTGGCGCTGCTTTGATAGGTAGGGTTGTTGATCCGCTAGGAAATCCACTAGATGACGGACCAGTGCCTGATACTAATCAAACCCGCCCAATTGAATGTGAAGCTCCGCCGATTTTAATGCGTGCTCCAGTGGATACACCTATGGCGTCCGGTCTGAAAGTTGTAGATACCCTCATCCCCATAGGGCGTGGACAGCGTGAACTTATTCTTGGTGACAGGCAGACGGGTAAAACGGCTGTTGCGCTTGATATTATACTTAATCAGAAAAAGGGTGATGTGGTTTGCGTCTATTGCGCTATAGGACAGCGTAGTACCTCGGTTGCCAGAGTTATTTCTGCTCTGCGTAAGCATGGTGCTATGGAATATACTTTTGCAGTTGTGGTCGAAGGGGATGCGCCTTCAGGTATGCAATATATTGCTCCATACGCCGCAACAAGTATGGCTGAATATTTTATGGAGCAGGGGCGCGATGTTCTCATTGTATATGATGACCTCACTCGTCATGCACAGGCGTATCGTCAGCTCAGTTTGCTGATGCGCAGGCCGCCGGGACGCGAAGCATTTCCCGGTGATATCTTTTATATCCATTCAAGGCTCCTCGAGCGATCAACTAGGCTAAGTCCTAAACATGGTGGCGGAACTCTGACGGCTTTGCCTATAGTCGAAACGGAAGCTCAGAACATTTCGGCGTATATTCCGACAAATCTTATTTCCATAACAGATGGGCAAATTTACCTGTCGCCGGTGTTATTTCAAAAGGGACTGCTCCCTGCCGTTGATGTTGGTAAATCTGTATCAAGGGTTGGTGGACGTGCTCAGCCTGTAGCGTATCGGAAAGTTTCGGGAGATCTGCGGCTTACGTATTCTCAGTTTCAGGAATTGGAAGCTTTCGCAAGGTTCGGGACTCGGCTTGATAAGGATACGCGCAAGAGACTTGATCATGGAGTGCGGGTTAGAGAATTACTCAAGCAGGATAGGTTTTCACCCCTTAGTGCTGCCGAGCAGCTTGTGATCTTGTGGGCGGCGTCACTTGGGCTTTTGGATGAGATTCCGCTCGATAAAATTGGAGAGATTCAGGATTTCGTATTAGCCGATGCCAGAGATAATTTCGCAGATTTTGAAAGACTGCCTAAAGCCGATTCAAATGATAAAATTTGGGAGGACTTAAAGCTTAACATTAAGAAATGTATAGAGCTTTGGGGAGCGTCCGATGCATGATCTTGAATCTGTAAAAAAGAAAATAGCGACCACCACCGATCTATTGTCAGTGGTTAAAACCATGAAGGCGCTAGCGGCGGTTAACATCAGGCATTTCGAAAATGCGGCTCATGGAGTGGGCGAGTATGCAGAAGTAGTCGAGGATGGATGGACTGTGTTTTTTAAGAATTCGGGTGTCGTTCCGCATGAGCGCAAAGGCAAGATCGCAGTAGTGCTTGCAATAGGTTCTGATCAGGGAATGTGCGGACAGTTTAATGATGTTTCGAAGGTGGAGACTCTACGCGTAATAGACGAGCTGAAGTCAGACGGATTTGAAGTTGCGTGTTGGACTTGCGGGGAGAGGGTGCGCGGCGCACTTGAGGATGCTGGAATTACACCTAGCCTAAATTTCAAAGTGCCCGGAAGTTTGCGTGGTGTTACCGGAGTAGTGAATGAGGTCGAGAGAAGCTTGGAGGAATGGAGACGAAAAAAAGGGATGGGTAGGTTTAGCGTTGTGAATAACAGTTTCGCAGTTGATGGTACGAAAGTATCGGCAAAGCACGTTTTACCGCTGTACACTAGAACCAAGGGGACCGAGTGGGCCGGAAAGTCATTGCCCATAACAAATATTCCAGCGAGAGATCTATTTTCTACGCTGTTTCATGAATACATTTATATTTCAGTATATGGGGCTATCGTGCAGTCTCTTGCCGCTGAGAATAGTGCAAGGCTTACGGCAATGCAGGTTGCGGAAAAGAATATTATCGAACACGTGGAAGTCCTTGAATCGGATTACAGGAATACTCGTCAGGGGACTATCACTGGTGAGTTACTTGATATTGTTGCTGGGGTGGAGGCTGTTTCGGGGGGAGGGTTTTGATAACTACTTTAAAGACCTCTCCCGCCTACTTCGAACAGTATCCTGAAGCACATCACCATCAATAAGCGTAAATGCCTTAGCCGGACCTATCTCTATACAAGCCGGACCTTCCAACCGATCATTAAATAGCTCACATTTGCTAGCGTAAATTCAGGAACATTAGAATCACCCTTGTAACTTGGGCAGATGGTTCCGTGATCTGTATGATGCTCTCTACTGGAATGTTACATAAGTTAAAATAAACTAGTCTTATTATATAAAAAATCATTTTATTAACTGTAGTTATGTTGATGAATGCTCTTTATTATTTTTTGTTTGAGATGTATAAGTACGCTGCTGTATGTTGGTGATGATTGCAATTTATAACTGGTTCTATTCATAGGGAGGGGTATGAAGTTATATCGAAATATGAGTTTGCGGAATAAAATAATGGTCCCAGTGGGATCGTTAGTTCTGCTTGTTATGGGGATTACACTTTCTGTTCTTGTTACAAGATTTCAGGAAGTAACCCGTGAAGATGCTAAAAATGTTGGGGTGGAGATGGCAGCCAGGTATGGGCAGGCCATCAAGGTTGATTTAGATGGAGCGATGACTATGGCAACGTCATTAGCACAAACTTTTGAAGCCATTAAAGCGTTTTCGGGTAATCCTGAGCGAGGTCAGGCTAACGAAATTCTTAAAAATATTTCTGAAAGCAATCCTAATGTTGATAGCAGTTGGTTGGCTTTTGAGCCGAATCTGTTTGACGGTAAGGATGCTGAACTAAAAGGTTCTCCTGGGGCCGACAAAAATGGTCGATATATCCCTTGGTATCGTACTGGGCAGGAAATGTCATATGCTACCGGTCTTAATGGGGATTGGTATCAGGTTCCTTTTCGCACAGGGAACGACTATCTTGTAGATCCAACTGAGTATGACTATAATGGGAAAAAAGTAACTCTTGTCTCAGCATGTGTTCCCATTAGAAATGGGGGCGACATTATAGGCGTAGCTGGTGTTGATATTGATATATCACAGTTGTCCAAACTCACTGCGGGTATTACCCCTTTTGAAACTGGTTATGGATTTTTGATAAGTTCATCTGGGCAGGTGGCATCTCACCCGAATCAAAATTATGTTGGGAAAAGTGTTAATGAAATAGTTCCACCTCAGATGGCGCAGCAGATTCTCTCCTCGTTAGAGACAGGGAACGTTGCTATCAATTTTATTAAGAAAAATGGAGAGGAATACGAACTTATTTTTTCACCATTTTCTGTAGGTGATACAGGTAAGAGATGGTGTCTCGGGGTAGCTTTGCCTATGAGTAAAGTGCTTGCTGCTTCCAATGATGTTGTATGGTTGTCTGTGGTTTTGAGCATTATTTCTCTATTCCTATTGATTACGATTATTTATTTTCTTGCTAAATCCATAGTGGTCCCGATTCGTGCGGGAGTTTATTTTTCACAGCAGATAGCCTCAGGGGATTTGTCCGCGTCCATCGATATAGATCAGGACGACGAAATTGGGCAGTTGGCTGCAGATCTCACCGGGATGGGACGTCAGCTTCGTTCTGT
The DNA here is from genome assembly GCA_030145055.1 of Desulfovibrio sp. Classification (GTDB taxonomy): domain Bacteria; phylum Desulfobacterota; class Desulfovibrionia; order Desulfovibrionales; family Desulfovibrionaceae; genus Maridesulfovibrio. Next base: position 149,660 of record JAQYWK010000006.1, on the reverse strand, counting down.
TGTTGGAAATGTGCGTGAGTCTGTTGAACAGGTTGCCTCTGGAAGTTCTGAACTTTCTGCCACTGCTGAAACTCTTTCGCAGAGCGCAACTGAACAGGCTGCGAATGTTGAAGAGGTTTCATTAAGCATGGCAGAAATGGCTTCGAATATTACTCGAAGTACCGAGAATGCTTTGGAGACAGAAAAGATAGCTCGCCGCTCGGCAGAAGACGCTGAATCCGGTGGAAAGGCGGTTGCTCAGACTGTTGATGCTATGCGTCAGATTGCAGATAAAATATCCATTGTTGAAGATATTGCTCGCCAAACAAATCTTCTGGCGTTGAACGCAGCAATTGAAGCCGCCCGTGCTGGAGAGCATGGTAAAGGTTTTGCTGTTGTTGCTGCGGAAGTTCGCAAACTTGCTGAGCGAAGTGGGCAGGCTGCGTCTGAGATTAATGATTTATCAGCTTCAAGTTTGCAGGTCGCAGAATCTGCAGGAAATATGTTGACTAAAATGGTACCTGATATTCAGAGAACTGCTGAGCTTGTACAAGAAATTGCTGCAGGTTCACGTGAGCAGAATACTGGAGCCGAGCAGGTGAATAAAGCCGTAGCTCAGCTTGATCAGGTAATTCAGCAGATCGCATCGGCTGCAGAAGAGATGTCTGCTACCTCAGAGGAGCTTGCCGGGCAGGCGGAACACCTTCAGGGTACTATGTCTTTCTTCAAAACTAATGAAGTGGGCTCATATGAACCGTCACGTGTTAGAACGGTGAACCCATCTCGTTCGTTACAATCGGCTAGTCCTGTTCGTAAAGTTCCGACAAAAACTTTGCCTCAGGCTCCTTCGAAAGCTGTTAAGACTTCAGGGGTGTCTTTAGATATGAGTGATAATGAATTCGAAAGATTCTAGTCATATATAGTTTTATAGTTAAATGAAGCCGGGTAGAAATGATATTTCTGCTCGGCTTTATTTTTGAAACAATTTCAACAAAACATTCTCCCGCCGACCCCGAACAGTATCCCGAAGCACATCACCATCAATAAGTGTAAAAGCTTTAGCCGGACATATCTCTATACAAGCCGGACCTCCAACCCGATCACTGCATAGCTCGCATTTGCTCGCGTAAAATTCAGGAATATCAGAATCATCCTTTGCGCGTGGCAATCTTCTATTAAGCGGCAAAATATCTACTGCTCCTATTGGGCAGGCTAGAATGCACATCTTACAACCGATGCAATTCTCTTTGCGAATGTGAACTACCCCGTCAGAATATATAATTCCTTCCGCTGGGCAAACCTTGGCGCATGGCGCGTCTTCGCACTGGCGGCATTGAATGGGGATGGTTATTTCAGAGGTTGTTATCAAGTTTACGCGCGAATGAAACGGAGCGCGCAGCTTTGCTGCCTCGGGAATAGATAGCTCGGTGTTTGCTCTGGCGCACGCAATCTCACACGCGCCGCAACCTATGCATTTGCGGGGATCAGCTATTACGAAGGACTTCATTTTAGATGTCCCGCTTGGTGTACGTGGTGTGTAGTAGTTTATGGGAAGTGTGCCCTAGCGGTTCGCCTAGGAAATCGGCATATGCTTTTTGCACATCAGGATTTTCGTGCGACTTACGGATTTTGGCATCCTTGTCATGGGAATAGATGGATTTGCGTCTGCACATGTATACATCATCCCTTTCGGTCGGGAGCAATACTTTAGGCTGACCTCCACCGCTGATACAACCAGACGGGCAGCACATGACTTCTACGAAATCCACATCCGCTTCGCCAGCGCGTACTTTTTCTAATAGCGGTGCCACGTACTTAAGTCCTGCGACCACGGCTACTTTGAAAGTTTTATCTTTTATGGTGATGGACGCTGTTCTGGTTCCCTCGCCGCCGCGCACAAATAGAAGGTCTGTGTCGGGAACTGGTTCACCCGAAACTAGCTCGTAGGCTGTGCGGAGCGCGGCTTCCATAACGCCGCCAGTGACACCGAAAATATTTCCGGCCCCAGTGTATGTTCCTAGCGGTCTGTCGAAATCTTCGTCCGGCAATGATGTAAAATCTATTCCGGCTTCGCGGATAAGGTACGCAAGTTCGCGGGTGGTTAAAACAGCATCTACGTCGCGGTAGCCCTCCATGCTCATTTCCGGTCTCGCGCTTTCATACTTTTTACAAGTGCAGGGCATAACAGCCACGCTGTAAATTTCTTCGCGTGCTTTTCCGTCTATGTCTGCACCGTAAGTTTTAAAAAGTGCACCGGACATTTGTTGTGGTGATTTACAGCTCGAGAGGTGCGGGAGCAGATCGGAATAATGTTGTTCCATGAAACGCACCCATGCAGGACAGCAGGAGGTAAACATGGGAAGAGTTGCATCGCTGTTGATGCGCGCGAGGAGTTCGTGTCCTTCTTCCATTATGGTAAGGTCCGCGGCAAAGTTTGTATCATACACTCTGTCGAAACCTATTCTGCGAAGGGCCGCGGCCATTTTACCGGGAGTTAAGCTTCCGGCTGGCATTCCAAAATCTTCACCAATGGCAACCCGTACCGATGGTGCGCATTGGACCATGGAAAATTTGTCCGTTTTTAGAGCTGCGGCAACTTCTAAAGCGTCGCCCGCACAGTAGGCCGCAAATAGCGGTTCTGTTGTGGATTCGAACATGCCGCGTTCGCGAAGTTTTTCTGCGCGCGGTGTATCAGGTTCGTCCAATACGGAACTGTAGCCGCTGCATATCTGGACACAGTGACCGCAAAAAACACAGCGTGAGGATTCAACTTTGTGCGGTTCACCCTTTTTGCCGAAAATTGCATTTACGGGACAGACGTCTTTGCACCGTTCGCACCCTGTGCATAATTCGGGGTCAATTTTGATAAGCTCTCTTACTTTTGTCATTAAATTAACCTCAGGAGAAATTTTGTGAAGTATTTAAAAAGCTCATGGCAGCTTTAATGTTGCGGTCCCGTTTCATACGGGCAGGATCGATTAAACTTAGTGCTTTTTCAGGACATATTTCAACACATGCGGGCCCTTTTGCGCGGTCCATGCAGAGGTCGCATTTTCCGGCAAATAGCATGGGAGCTTCGTCAACCGAGGTTTCGTTTTCTTCACATAAAACTGGTTGCATAACGGGTTTACCGTTTTCATACACAGGAAGCAGCTCTATGGCTCCGAATGGACAGGCCAGCATACAGGTTTTACATCCCACGCAAAGTTTATTTTCAACGATAATAGCGCCGTTCTTGCGGCTGATGGCAGAAACAGGACAGCAATTTGCGCAAGGGGCGTCTTCGCAGTGGCGACATTGCACGGGCACTGTTATTTCAGGAGTCTGCACAACGTACAGTCGCGGCAGAATAGGGCTGGTTAGCGCTCCGACAGTAAAAGCAGTGCTACCAGAATGCGCCTGAGAACAAGCTATTTCGCAAAGCTTGCACCCTATGCATTTCTCGGAATCTGCTGCAATAAAATTACTTAATGAAGAAGACATATATTCCTCTCGGTTTTAATTCTGATGCTAAAATATTTTTCGATGATACTGGGCAGTACGGTTCTATTTACTTACAACTTATTTACTATTTATATCACTTTTTGATTTTTAATTTATTCATACTATTTCAGTTAATCTGAGCGAATTTTCGCTGAGCAAACTTTAAATTCAGGTGTACCTGTTATGGGGTCCGCTGCACTGTTTGTGAGTATATTTCCTGGACTTTCGCTGAAATGGAAGGTTGTGAAAATTAGCCCTTCTGGAACCCTGTCAGTGACTTGCGCCCGAGCACGAAGTTCACCCCTTCGCGATGTAACAACTATATAGCCGCCGTCTTCAATATTATAAGAGTTCGCGTCCGCAGGATTAACTTCTACCATTTCCTCGGGTCGTGCTCCGTCCAGCCCCCAACAGCGGCGGCTCATTGTGCCTGTGTGGTAGTGGGTGGTGATTCGGCCCGTGGTAAGAATTAGCGGATAATCTTCGTCAGGCAACTCGGCTGGGTCTCGATATTCAGCAGCAAGAAAAACCCCTATGCCGCGTGCGAATTTATCAACATGCAGAATCGGAGTTCCTTGGTGATTCTCAGATGGGCAGGGCCACTGCAAATGTTCAGTTTCAAGTCGTGCATATGAAATCCCGCAATAACTCGGAGTCAGCGAACGAATTTCCTCAAAAATATCTTCGGGTGATGAATACTCTTTACTAATTCCCATACGGCTCAGAAGCTCAACTAAAATCTGCCAATCAGGCTTGCTGTTTCCAATTGGGGCGATGGCCTTACGCACCAATTGGACGCGCCTTTCGGTGGACGAGAAAGTTCCATCCTTTTCCGCAAAACTGGCTCCCGGTAAAACTACATCAGCAAGCTCTGCTGTTTCGGTAAGAAAAATATCTTGTACAACTAGAAAGTCTATAGCTTCAAGGCAATGCTTAATGTGAGTAATATCTGGATCGCTGCGCATGGGGTTTTCGCCAAGTACAAATAATCCTTTGATCTCACCTTTCTCAATACCCTCAAAAACTTCAGGCAGTTTAAGTCCTTCGGTTGCAGGAATCTCAACGGACCATGCCTCGGAAAATTTCTTGCGAACTTCGGGCAAATTTATCTTTTGATAGCCCGGAAAAACATTCGGCAATGTGCCCATATCGCAGGAGCCCTGAACATTATTTTGACCGCGAAGAGGATTTACCCCTGTGAGAGGTTTTCCCATGTTACCCGTGAGCATAGCAATGTTTGCAACGCTGCGGACGTTATCCACGCCGGAGGTATGTTGCGTGATACCCATTGTGTAATAGGTGGCGGTGGTTTTGGATGATCCTATAATGCGGGCGGCTTCATAAACTTTTTGCGCGGGTACTGTGGTAATGGTCTCTGCAAACTCAGGTGTATAGCATACTACTAGGTCGCGGGCCGCTTCGAACCCTTCAGTACGTGTAGATATGAAATTTTCGTCAATCATACCTTCGTTAATCAGAACGTTTGCTATGCTGTTAAGTAAGGCTACATCTGTTCCCGGCTTAAGCTGTAACCATACATCTGCATGTTGCGCGAGGGTTATCGCCCGCGGGTCAGCTACAATTAATTTTGTACCGCGCTGCACCGCTTCCATCATGCGCATACCGATAATAGGATGGCACTCTGTGGTGTTGCTTCCTATTGTGAAAATTGCGTTGCCAGTCCCCATTAAATCTAGTTCGTCTATGGAATTAGACATTGCTCCGCTTCCAAATGCTGCAGCCAGACCGGCTACGGTTGGGGCGTGTCAGAGCCTGGCGCAGTGGTCGATATTATTAGTACCGATAGCCGCGCGCATATATTTTTGCATGAGATAATTTTCTTCGTTGGTGCAACGGGCGGAACTGAATCCGGCAATTGAATCGGGGCCGAAATTTTTTATGTGAGATTTGAAACGATCAGTGATGAGCGTGAGAGCTTCGTCCCAACTAGCTTCAACTAGAACTCCGTTCTTGCGGATAAGAGGAGAGGTTAACCGGTCCGGGTGGTGTACAAAGTCAAAACCGTAATGACCCTTTGCACATAAACTACCATTGTTAACCGAGTTTCCGGCAGCAGGGGATGCACCTATTAGCTGTCCGTCTTCAACATGAAGGTATAAATTGCAACCGGTTCCGCAGTAGGGACAAGTGGTGAGGACTTTATTCATAATTATGTATCTGCCGTGTGCGCTGGGCTATCTTGTATGATGTAATTAAACAGGGCAGACCATAGTTGGGAGATTTGGGAGTGGCAAGATGTTTTTATTGGGTAGAGTTGGTGCTGATTTCAGTAGCGTTAAGCAACTGGGCAAACATATTGGTATCTTCATTCATGCGATTGTAAGTATACAGAGCAATAGCAAGAAGTGTCGGGACAATGATTGTCCAGAAAACAGTATTTTTATCAATTTGTGGCTTGTTAGGTTCTGGCTTGGATTCTGGCATGGTACTTCCTTTTGGTTCGCATTCTATATTATTAGCGTGTTTTTTTCTAAAGTTGTTCTTGTTAATAAGAGGTCGATAGAAAGCCGTCAATTGATTTAAAATTCTAGAAAAGTGGACGCTCTTTTATTTTCAAGTTAAGTACTGAGCTGGTGTAACGCGAAGTCTGGCTAATTAATTCTTTGCTGTCCAAAAGGATTCCCACATGTCTTTCGTATGGAAATATCTAATTAAATCTTGCAAGTTTGGACTATATTTCTTAGCTAGCGCATTCATAATAGTTGTTGCTGGAGGTATATTCTATCTCAATAATCAGCCGGATCTTGATGTCTGGCATAAGGTTAAATTTGATTCTATTTTCTCCACGGACTCAGGTGTAACAAGTTTTGAGCAGTATATTGCATTAGAAAATGAGCTGTTTCGTGAATTAGACGATAAAATAACTAAACATATTTCGCCAAGTGAGAAGCAGTCCATTAGTCGATTCAGATCCGGCAGTATGTCAGATCCGAACCTTATTTCACCCAATTGGAACCGTTCGTTTGAGTTAAAAAATGCTGATCCGAAGTGTGGCGTACTGCTACTGCATGGCATGTCAGATTCACCATATAGTTTGAGAAATATTGGTGAAGCGCTCAACGAAAAGGGTGCATATGTTGTGGGACTCCGTCTTCCCGGTCATGGGGTGGCTCCGTCAGGACTACTCTCCATAACGTGGCAAGATATGGCGGCGGCAGTTAATATAGGCATGCAATATTTGCAGAGCGTGGCTAAGGGAAAGCCTCTGTATATTATTGGGTATTCTAATGGCGGAGCACTGGGCATAAACTATGCTTTCGACACCTTGAATGAACCTGTACTGCCTAATCTTTCAGGGCTGGTCCTAATATCACCAGCAATGGGCGTGACTCCTTTTGCTGTAATGGCAAAATGGCAGGCGGCGCTTGGTGAATTAATGGGGCTTGAGAAACTTGCGTGGAGTTCTGTTAAGCCTGAATATGATCCATATAAGTATTCTTCATTTGCTGTGAATGCCGGAGCGCAAACACATGCGTTGACGATGGTCCTGCTGGAAAAAAGAAGTGCGCGGAAGGCTGATGGAACTTTTAAAGATTTCCCGCCAGTATTAGCATTTCAATCTATTGTAGATACAACGGTTTCTACTCGCGATCTTGTGCACGAGCTGTTCCTGCATTTGCCTAAAAACGATCATGATCTAGTTTTATTTGATATAAATAGAGACGCAGAGGGCAGTCAGCTTTTAAATAGCCCGTTGATTGAATATTTAGACGTACTTAGAGATGAGCAACTGCCTTTTGCCTTAAGTATCATTACTAATAGGCGTTCCAGTGGTGAGGATGTCAGTCTTTTTAGAAAATACCCGGATGGCAGAATAAGTGAAACGACTGATATATCTATGTCATGGCCTTTTGGTATTCATTCCCTGTCTCATATTTCATTGCCGTTCCCTGAAACTGATCCTGTCTATGGGAGGCTTGGTGATCCGAATAGCCCCTCCATACACTTAGGACGCCTCGAGATGCGCGGAGAGTCAGGAGTAATGCGGATATCTTCGGACGACATGCTACGTTTGCGGTCAAATCCTTTCTACCCATATTTGGAAGAACGTATCCTAGAATTTATTCGGTGATGATCAGTTACGCATATTGATCAAAGAATCCCTAAGTATAGGCACTGATCGGAAAATCTGTGTTTTTAATGATAGTTTACTGGTAGTGAGTATTTATAATCCATTTGTTCGCATAAACCCTTGACGTACGGTATGTGTTGAAGCATATATTCTCATTATAAATTGAATCGTGAAAGTTACGATTTTCTTTAGACTTCATAGAGGCAGAAAGGGGACGCCTGTGTGAGGATCTTGTTTTACTCAAAAGTATCATTAAAAAAATAACATCCTTGCTTTACCAAGCGGGTTACGGAACTATATTGCGTTATTACTCGTATGAGAGCGTAATGTATTATAATCGTAACTTAATTGAGAGTATAGGTGCTGTTTTATTGTATACTAAGTAACGACATCGGGTGATTTTATAAGTGGTGTCGTATTAATTATAATTAATAGTGACCTCTTCAGCTAAAAATAATATTCAAAGGGTTTGAAATTAATGGTTAAAAATAATAAATACAAGTTATATCTATACTTTGCGATTACGTTGATGATGGTATTGTTTGTCGGCACAATTCTGAGTTTTACTTTTTTGAAAGCTCTTTTTGATACAGCTGTCGTTATCAATTCCATTATCTTGGTTGTTTTTGCATCAAGTGTTTTTGCAGCTTTTAGATATATTTTGCTGATTTGTCGCGATATCAGGATCTTTTCTGAGTTTACTGATTGGTGTGATGATCCAGATGTTAGTAATTTTGATATTAAAGATATTAGAAAAACAATTTTTGGGACAGTTATGGGGGCAATTAGTTGCTCCATACAAGAACGGGGGCTGCTTGTTTTAAATTCTTCGACTGACAGTCGCTCTATAGTTGAAGGGTTTGAGCAAAATATTTCTCCAAGAGCTTTGTTGATTTCTTTTATGGGGGGATTTCTGGTCCTTTTAGGGCTAATGGGGACTTTCCTTGGATTGACAATTACTCTTCAATCTATGGGTGAAATTTTGAGCACTCTTGCCGGAGGGCTGAGTGACGCAAGTGATACTTCTATTTTACAGATGATGATTCAGCTCATTGTAGAGCTTAAGAATCCGATGTCTGGTATGGGTACAGCTTTTTCAACTTCACTTTTTGGACTTTCCGGTAGTGCTGTAATTGGAATTCTATCTGTATTACTTAGCCGTATGCATGATGAGTTGAAAGAAAGATTGCAAACTTGGTTGAATGAAAAAACTGAGTTTTCATCAAAGTCTTCAACTGGAGGAGCAGGTTCATTTCCTATGGATGCTGGTGTTTCTGCTCAACTTGAAGCTATTTCTACGCAGCTCGCTAAAAATAACGAAGATGTTTTGACTGTTTTAGAGAATACGAATAAATTTTTACTTAAATTGACAATCTTGCAGCAGCGGTCTGCTGAATCAATTAATACTGTACAAAATCAATCAATTGAAACTACGAAAGAGATTGGTTTGGGCAATGAATTGACGGGTAGGCTTATCAAAGAGTCTAGGCAGATTTCTGTAGCTATAGAGCGCAGTATCGAAGCTATTAAGGGTGATAGTTAAACACATTTTTGGCTGCTGCTAACCTGCACAGCAAAATTATAATATTCTGGTGTAATATGTTTCAATCGGTTTTTAAGATTTTATTTGTTTCGTTCATTTATGTTTCAACTCTTTTGTGCTTGAACTCAGTTTCTTACGCTGAATATTCAATCCAAAAACGTGAAGAACCTATTATTACAACAGCAGCTCTTAAAGCTGACTCTGTTCAGTCGCCAGCTCCCGAGAATCTTTCTGATATAGATTTTAAGCAGGAAGGCTACATGGCGGCGGAGAGTATAGATTCATTTGAGTCGACTCCTAAAGCTATCGATGACTTTTCAGCTCGTAAGGTTGGGTCACAAGCGAATGCTACAATTGAGTCGAGCGAGCCTCCGCTGACACTGTTGGAAGCTTGTCAGCTTGCTATTTCGAATCATCCATTAGTTGAAAGTTCCCGGTCATCCAAAATGGAGAGTGAGGCTGATTATGGAATCGCCAAAAGCGTTTATTTGCCCCGTATTGATTTAAACGCTCAAGTTGGGCCTTCTCATAATCTAGATACCGAAACTACTAATTATGGTGAAGGTTCGGTTTCTGTTACTCAGACTATTTTTGATTTCGGTGGCCTTCAAAGCGGAGTGGCCAGCGCAAAATTGAAAGCTGATAGCGCCAAGCTGCGCCTCGCCAGAACAAATGAAGATATCGCGGCCCTTGCAGTGAATTCCTATTTTACAATTCTTCAAGCGCAAGAGCTGTTGAGTGTTCAAAATGACGCCTTAGAGTTCTATAACCAATTATTGGATACTTTCTGGGAAAGATATAATGCCGGTATTTCATCCAAGGCAGATGCTGCAAAGGTTGAAGTTTCGTTGCGTGCAACTCAGTCACAACTGACTGTTCAGAACCAGCAGTTAAAAACCGCTAAACTCCTTCTTGAAAATATTATCAGGCAAAAAGTTAATCAGGTTGCGACCAATGTCGGTTTGCTTAAGATTGATATTACACAATCATTGGATGAATCTTATGCCAGTGCTTTGGAAAACAATGTTAGCTTACGTGCTTTTTCGGCTGACATTGAGTCTCAGGAGAAGGTCGTTTCTGTAAAAGATTCTGAATATTTGCCGTCTATTGGGTATCGTTTACGGGCAAAGAATGAAATGCAGGAAATTGATGGGTATAAAGCCACTCTTGATGCGCAGGTTACTTTGGATTGGAATTTATTCAACGGATTTGCTACTGATGAAAGAGTTAAAAAAGAACAAGCAGTACTTAGACGCATGGTTGCTACCAAGCAAGCTACGGAACTGGAAGTAAAGAATATTTTATCTGATGCCTTTAATGCATATAATTCATCTGTAAAAGAGTTTGAGCTTGCAAAAGAAGCTTATGACGGTAGTGTTTATTTAATGGGATTATATTTGAGTGAATTCGATCTTGGTATTCGTACTTTGCTAGACTTGATTACCGCAAGAGAAGGGCAGACTAGTGCGGCTGTAAGAGAAGTAAACGCACGTTTTGCCAGAATCAGATCTACGTTGAATATTATTTTAGAAGAGGGCCGTCTCGCCTCGATTTTAGGTTTAAAGATTGAAGAATAATTTCGAAAAAACCCTGCGTTTAACTGTAAGGGGAACTAATCATGGCTAATCCAAATTCTCGTTCTGCGGATCAACAGCGAATATCTCCGTCCACAGCGTATGATGTCAAAGGTTCGCCCGATGACTATCAATACATCTTGCGTGGCGCTGACCTAGTATTGGTCGACAAGAATCAACAGGAACATGTCTTCCTGTTTGTCGGTAATATTATGAGCCTTGATGGCAACGTTAATATGAATTTCAGCGATGGTCAGTCTCTAGGGTCTGATGATCTATTCAACCGGTCTGAAATGCCTGACATGGAAAAGAAAGAAGAAGAGGCTCCAGCGTGGGAAGTTAAGTCTGATAATGAGGAAGGATCTGAAGGAAATGGCGACGAACCAAAAGGGTTAAATGAACCTGAGGTTCCTGCGCAAGCTCTTCCTGTGTTGGACCCCACTGATGCGATCTTGGAAGCTCAGAGGCAACTTATTCAGGAGATCAGTGAAAAAGGTGGAGAAAGAGGTGAGGGGTCTAGTCAGGTTACGCCTAAAGACTCTGGTGATAATGGAGACGGGGACGATAAAGGGGACGAGAAAGAGCAAAAAGAAGAAGTAAAAGAAGAAGAAGTAAAAAAAGAAGAAGAAAAAAAAGAAATTGATGACGATGATGACGAGATTATATCTGATACCTTAGCGCTAGCAAAGCCTACTATCAATGTAACTGAAGATACGGATAACGGTAAATTAGACGATGATGGCGTAACTAATAATCAAGACCCTGATTTTGAGGGAACTGCTGTAGCTGGGGCTAAAATTGAAATTTTTGTAGATGGTGTCCTTAAAGATACGGTCCTCGCTGATGCTGATGGTAATTTTAGTTCTGATAAGGTGCACGGTTTTAACGCTGGCGATTACACAATTACCGCTGTTGCTTCTAATGCTGCGGGCGAAACTGCCGCCTCTACCCCGCTTAATCTGGTGATTGATGTAACTGCTCCGACTCTTCCGACAGTAACACTTGAAGCTGGCGAAAGTGGCGGGGAATTATATACAAATGATTTGACTCCCAGAGTGCATGGAATGGATGGTGATCCTGACGGGTATGTAATTTTATCTTACATTGATGCCGCAGGTAATGAGGTTCCGTTATCCGCGGATATTAACGTTGGAAGTGATGGTTCATGGGAATATACTTTAACCGAAGCTCAAGCTCTTGTTAGCGGTGGAAAATATTCTTTCAAGGCCACTTCTGTAGATTTGGCAGGTAACGAGGTTGGAGCGTTTACGTATTTGCATAATGTAAATATAGATACAGATCCTCCTACTTCTACGATTGCACTTGATGCAGGATCTGATTCTTACGACCTTCATGCGGGTGAGTTTGAATCTCCGGGAATTGATCCAAAATCTGACAACTACACCAAAGAAGATACATTAAATCTTACTATTACGACCAGTGCGGACACTAAAAGTGTAGAAATATTTAAGGTTGTCGGCACAGATTTAGTTTCAATCGGTGATGCCAAGTTTGAAGGCGGAAAATGGGTTTTTGAAGTTTCGAACAGTGAAATTCCTGCTGATGGCACATATAAATTTATGGCTCAGTCCACAGATAATGCAGGAAACATTGAACTTCAATTTAGCAATACTACTTTAGAAGTTGAAATAGACAGAACTCCGCCTGCCGCTCCTACAATTGATCTGATTACGGCTGATGATACTGCTGATAGTGACGCGTTAATCGGTTCAAGTATCGACAACCACACTAATGCCAAAATTTTGCATCTTGAAGGAACTGCCGTTGCAGGTGCTCCTATAGATCTTTATGTAACTATTGATGGCGTAGAAACCCGGATAAGTGAGCAGTTTGCTGAGGCTGATGGCACATGGGAATATGCATACGATGCGACAGCTTATGGGACAAGCGGCAATGAAGAGCTTGTTTTCAAAGCTGTAGCCCTCGATAAAGCAGGTAACGCCGCAGAGTCACTTCTTACTGTTGTTGTCGACCATGACAATCCAGATATTCCAACTATTGGACTTGCAGATTTGCAAGGTGTTCTGGACACAAGCATTCCCACCGATGTTGCAACCGTCAGGAACGCAACCGCGACTCTTGAAGGTTTGATTACAGAAGATAGTACCGAAGTTGTTTTGTCGCTGTATCAAGTCGAGTTAGTTGAGGGTGAAATTGTTAGCCGCACTAAAGTAGCTAATAATATAGCCGATAACGGGGGGTTAGGTGACATTACCATTACGGATAATGGTGATGGTACATTCTCCTGGTCTTATGATTATGGTGCATTGGTTGATGGAAACTCCTATTCCTTTATTACAACCGTAGAAGATAAGGCTGGTAATTTCAGCGAGCGCGATTCTAAAATTTTCACAATAGATGTTGATACTTCAATCAGTCCAACAACCTTAACTCTGGATGACAGCACCGATACAACTGGCGGCGCGGCTGAGCTTGCTGGAACTGGAGTTGGTGACAATTACACTGGTTTAGATAACAATGGTGATGGAACCGTTGAAGACACTGAAAAACATCTAAACTTGAAAGTTACAGGTTCTACTGACGCCACGATTGTTGTCTACCTAGTGGACGCTAGCGGAGCAGACATAACTTTGTCTGACGGATCTGTTGTGGCTCAGGGGACTGTCGTTGGTGAAGTTACTCATGACGCTGTTGATGGGTGGTTACCAGTCGAATTTGACGCATCTGCTTATACGGGCACTACTACTCCTCTTGAATTTGTAGCAGTTTCAACTGATACGACAGGCAACACCTCCTATAAAGAATATTCAGTAACTCTTGATGATGAAAATCCTTATGTGGATAACATTGTAGACCTTGATGATGCATATGACACAGGTTCAGGCGCTGAAGCTCACGACAATATAACCGCCGCCAAAAAAATTATACTTACCGGAACTCTTAAAGAGGGTAGTGAGGATGTCACTGTTACCATTTATGATGATGGAGTCCACAAAGGTGTTGCAAATATTAGTTTTGATGAGGCGACTGGTGTGGGCACGTGGACTTATACTATCGGTGACGATTCAGAATTAAGCAAATATATTTCTTCCGGTGAACATTCGTACACTGCTGTAGTTGAAGATAATGCTGGAAACCAGTCAACAACTTCGGAAGCTCTTGTTGTCACAATTGATAGAGGTATTTCGGCACCTACTTTTGTTCTTGATTCTGATTCAGATAGCGGGCGTGTCGATTCAGATAATATAACAAATGAAACCGATCTGACTTTTAATGGGTCTTCGGATGTTGGCGATACCGTTACTGTTTACATGACTGATTCTTCCGGAGTCAAAACCGAAGTAGGCCATTTCGTTGCTACTGCGGAGTCATGGTCTTACGTTGTCGGTTTATCCAATGATCGCGGGACAGGCACAGGTATAAAAGATTCTGTTTATTCCGCTGATGCTTCTCTTTTAAATGCAGACGGTGATTACACATTTCATGTTGATGTAGAAGATACCGCTGGCAACTCAGCTAGCAGCGTTGCTACGGATATCGAGGTTGATAGAACCACGGCTGACCTTGATGCGATTGATTATGATGTAGACATGGCTGACGTTTCTGATTCCAGCTACCAGGATACCGATGTGGATGGAACTATCACCACAATTGGTAAAGAGGGTGTTGTTACCAATAGTGATACTGTGACATTCACTGGCGCTGTTAGCGCAACCAGTGTTGAAGCGTATTCTAAAGTTAATCTTTATGAAGCTGACGGCACGTTGGTAGACTCTGTTGTTCTTGGAGAAAGCTCTCCCGGAGTGGCAGAGACTAGCTGGTCCATAGATGTTGCCAGCGCCGGACTTTCAGAAGGTACTCATGAATACTACGTTAAATATGTAGACCTTGCCGGAAATGAATCAGTTAAGTCTGATGCATTTGAAATGGAGATTGATAGAACAAACCCTGTTGATCTAGCCATTAATATGACCTCTGTTTCTACTGTGTACGATGGCAAAACATTCACAAGTGACACCACTCCTTCTTTTGAAATAGTTGGTGCAGACTCTAAACCTCTTGAAGCTGGCACAGTCCTTCATATCAAGGTGGATGGTGATACTGTAAAAACGTATACCGTCACCGATGCGGATGTTGCCGCCGGACATTATTCCTTCGATCCTAGTGAATTTGCTGAACCAGCAAGTTCAAATGGTGAAGAACATTCTGTAACCGTTATCGCGGTCGATATGGCAGGTAACACTTCTGCTGTAGCAACATCTACTTTCACTCTAGATACGAAGACCGGAACTATAGACCATGTACAGCTTGTGGATGCTGATAACTCTGGAACCAATGAAGATAGCATTACCAGTAACCTTACCCCTCGTATTGAAGGGCAGGGCGAAGCCGGATCAACAATAGAAGTTACCCTCACCACTGCCGGAGAAGCTGACATTGTTTTAAGTGCGGTTGTCGATAGTGATGGAAAATGGGTAACAACTGCTCCTGCAACTGAACTGTCTGATGGTAAGGATTATAATGTTAGTGTTACGGCTACAAAAGGCGGTATCGTTTCGGTACCGAACGATGATTACAGTTTTACCATAGATGAATCCATCGTAGATGTGGCATTCGGCATGGTTGAAACTGCTGAGAATGATACGGGCTATTTAAGTACTGACAATATCACCAACAACGCTACCCCTTCATTCGAATGGACTGCGCAGGAAGATTTGACAGCTACTATTAATATTTATTCTACCGATGATGCCATCAATCCCGTGGGAACTTATACTGTTCCGGCCCCCACAGATGCGGGCGGACAAGTCTGGGCTATTCCGGCATCTCTAGCAGATGGTGATTACGTCATAAAAGCTGTGTTCACAGATGTTGCGGATAACCAGACAACTGAAAGTACTATTCCATTTACTGTAGATACCGTGGACCCAGTGCTGGCAGATGTTTCTCTGGTTGAAACTCTTGATTCAGGAGTAAATACCGACTGGTTGACTAACGATGAGAATGTGGACGGAGGTCTTGGAATATCCGGTACAGTTAACGAAGATGTCCGTTTGTTTGTGTATGTTAACGGAACACTAGTTACCACTGCGGATATGATTGCGGCAGGGCATGATTATATTGAAGCTACAGCCGGGGCAGTTGGCGGATGGAATTTTGATCTATCTGGTCTGACTATTGGAGATGGGCTTAACGCGATTGATGCTGCATCCCAAAAATCAGTGAATACCGTTAAAGTTGTTGCTGTTGATGAAGCTGGCAATGAGACAGAGTTCACTGAAACTTTAACGGTGGATAGTGAAGTCGTTCCTGTTGGAGAGATATTACTTCACACTGATTCTGATTCCGGGATTAAAGACGATTTCACCACTAATGATACCACTCCTACTCTGCGCGGAATTACCGAAGCAGGATCACTGGTAGAATTGTACTACGGCGGATCAAAGGTCGGAGAACAAGTCGCAACAGCTGGAGAGTGGGCCATAACCGTGCCCGATACAATTCTCGTTGCTGACGGGGATTATGCTTTTAAGGCTGTGATAACCGATACTGCTGGTAACGTTGCTGAAACTGCCGAGCGAATTATCACGTTAGATTCAGATCCTGTCGCGCCTACGGTAACAATGAGCGTGGATAGTAAAGGTGATTTCTTCGGTACTGATAGCGACTTTGTTACCAATGACACTACTCCTGAATTTACGATTACCACGGAAGTGGATACTAAACTCGAAATATTCCAAGATGATGTTCTGGTTGGCACTGTAGAGCGCGGCGACAATACTGGCTCGTTTGTATATGACCAATCCGCGCTCACTGAAGGGACTTACACATATAAGTTTGTAAGCACAGATAGTGTCGGAAATACTACTGAGACAACCCAGACGGTTGTCATTGATCCCGCTTATATCGCGGATGAACTTTCAATTACTCTCGATCCCGAATATGACTCTGGTTTAAATACTGACGGACTGACTCGTTTTGACAGCCCAAAGCTCAATATTACAGCTGAGGATGGAAGTAAAATTCATCTTTACGTTAGTGAAAAGTTTGATTCAGAAGCTGAGGCAATAGCGGCTACTCTCAGCGGCTCTCCCGTAGAGAAATCTTTGTCTGACGGCGAGACTACATGGGAACATACTCCGTCTGCCCTTGGTGCTGATGGCTTTTATAAAATTACCGTTGTTTCAGAAGATGAAGCTGGAAATCAGCAAACTAAATTTACCATAATTAATCTGGATAAAACTCCGCCGGAAGTTCCTACTTTTGTAGTTACGAATGATGACGGAACTGCTGTTGCTGATCCTTCTAGTTATACAGATCTTACTCCGCGCTTTGCCGGAACAGCTGATAAAGATAGTTCCATAACTACAACTGTTGAAGTTAAAAATTCACTCGGGGAAGTTGAGCTGAGTTTTGAAGCAGATGTTCAGCCTGATGGAACTTGGTCCTATCAGATGTCCGCTGATACCGGAGATTGGCTGGAAGGTGGGGACTATACTGTTGCGATTACTAGTAAAGATGCTGCTGACAATAAATCTGATGCAACTAGCGCATTCACGATTGTTCAGGATGATTCGGTTGCCCCGACGATCAAACTTTTAAGTACAGACGATACCGGTAGTCTTAATGATGACGGTGTAACAAGTCTCAATGAATCATTGCAGGGGACGGATTCGTTAACTCTGATAGGAACCTCAAAAGCTTTCAGTACTGTAGATATCTACGAGGAAACATCTACGGACGTATGGACAAAAGTTTCTTCTGTTGAAGCTGCGGAAAATGGTACTTGGTCATACGATTTAGTTGGAGTTACCGATGATGGGACACACAAATACCGTGCAGAGTCTTCGTACATAGCAGCTGAATCAGCTGTTCTTACGGTGATTGTTGATAGCTTGACCGCAGTTCCCGGCCTTGATCTTATTGAAGATACATCCGTTGCTGATTCTTGGATCCCCGGTGGGGATGACTGGCAGACAGATGGCGAGAATAAAACTGATGAGGACTGGGTTACGTCCAGACCTACTGTTACTGGTTTGGTTGAGGCGGGCAGCACGACTATAATCACCGCTACTGATGCTGATGGTGTGGTTACTGTTTTCGATTCTATTATGCAGTCCAGTAATGGTGATGGAACCGATTCATATACAGGTGATTTGTCGGAACTAGGTAACGGGACATATACAATAGTTGTAAGTACCACTGATATTGCCGGAAACCAGAGTTCTACAGCAGAAAAAACTTTAGTCGTAGATTTGGGAATTGAAGCTCCCACTATAGACATGGCCACAGATGATGATTCTGCATTAAAGCTCAGTGGCGATGAAATTCTTATGAAGGACGGCACAGATGCCGGTCCGGCAACTCTTTCTGATTTGGTTGGTGCAGGCTACTCTTTAACTGATGATGGTGATGCTCAGAATGCAGATAACCATACGTATGTTAATGATATACCACTGAGTGGAACCGCCGAAGCTGGATCAAAGATTCGGATCACGGTAACCAGAAACGATCTTTTTTATGATTCAACGCGGCTAATTACGGTAGATTCAACTGGTGAATGGACTCAATCTTTTAATGATCTGACTGATGCTAACTACACATTTACGGTCACTTCAATTGATTTGGCGGGTAATGAAAGTGTTGCTGATACTTTGAATTTAACTGTTGATGCCGTAGCAACTCGCGCAGCTCAAGTTGATTTATATGATGATGGTGATACTCTAACTGGAGATTCAACTCCTGTACTTGCTCTTTATGGAGATAATGATTCAACCTATCTTCTGTATCTGAAAGACAATGATACTGGAAATTACTCTCTGGTAGATAGTGGGACATTCAACGGATCATCAAATGCACTGTATACGGTTCCAGATGGCTCAGAGCTTAGTGAAGGTGAGCATACATATAAACTTGTAACTGCCGATCAGGCTGGTAATGTTCAGGTTGCCACTGACTATGTGGTTACTGTTGACCTTACCCCTCCTGAAACGGGAGCTATTACCGCACAAAACGAAGATACTACAGTTGTTTCCATCTCCGTTGATGGGGCTACTGGCGAGAATATGCTCTACACCGATAATAATGATTCAACCCTTACTGTTACTGTTAAGGAAGGCACTTCATATGTCATTCTTACAGCTTCAGACGGTGAAGGTTACACTGCTAGGGCCGAAGTTGTTGGCGGCGTGGCAACTTTCGATCTCACAGGTGACACTGTACTTGTGGATGGCTCCTATCCATATAATATAGAATTTTTTGATGCGGTAGATAACCATGATGCCGCGAATGATTTAGCCTTCAATCTTGTGGTTGATATCGTAGACCCTGTCACTGAAATAGAGATGGATCCTGCTTCTGATCTAGGTTTTAATAAAGAAGAGGTAGGCAAAATATTAACTAGCGGCGAAACGTTGGTATTCAAAGGACTCCTTACCGAGCTGGGTTTAGGGCAGGATTCTGGAGATTTCACAACAGATATCAGTTATGTAGTTACGGTTACAAATGATGTTGGGGATACTTGGACATTAGAGTCCGATTATTCCGATTCTTCAAACGCTAATATGTCCATGGACGTTAATGCTGACGGAACATATGAGTTGACGATTGGAACTGTCGGGAATGACTTGGCTAACGGTAATTATACCGCAACAGTTGCCGCTACAGATTTAGCTGAAAATGTACATTCAAGCTCTTTAGAATTTACTGTCGAGAATAATGATTTAGCTACTCCTGATTTAGAGATGACTCTACGTGATGGTGATGAGATTAAATTGTATCAAGAAGATTACCTCGACACAGATGCTGCTGCAAATAGCAATGACTATGCAGACTATAAAACCGAAATGGACTTTTCTGGTAAAAACGCTGCTGGCGAGGATGTATCACTTAATAAGGTAGATGATCTAAGCAGTAGCGGAAAAATAAGAGAGTATTTTGACGCGGACGAACTGGCTGACTTTGACTACGTTGGAATTAAAGTCGTTGATGAGGCTGGTAATGAATCAGATACGCAATATATAGATCTTGATGAGACCGATTTAAATTTTGCGATTGCGGCTGATGTTGATGCAGATAATGATGGCGTCGCTGAAGTCAGTGTGGATGAAGTGCAGTTCACTATAACAGGTGACAATGGTGTTTTCATTACTGGCAATGCCGCCGTTAACATAGATAGCGATGGCGACGGAACTGCGGATAGTTGGAGCATGGACTTTGCTGATGACCTTGGGGCTGGAAATTATACTTTGCAGATCAAAGGAATTGATTCTGACGCCGGAGCCATTACGACTGTAGGCGGAGATAGCACCTATGACTTCTCCATACTTGCGGACGAAATGACTTCTAGCGACCAGGTCTTCAGTGCTGAGCATGAAGATTTAAGTACTGCTGGAGGTGGGGGGGCTGGAGGTGGTGGCGGAGCTTCTACGGATAACGTTGTTATCGAAGCTGAAGTTCATGTTGACCACATCGAAGGTAGTCTCGCCTAGATGCTAAAAATAATAATTATGAATAACTGGGAAATATATGTCTACTGATAGTGGGCCACCGTGGCCGGGTTTTGTTGATGCGTTATCAACCGTACTTATGATGATGGTGTTTTTTACTCTCCTCATGGTGCTTGTCACTGGTACGCTTTCTTATATTGTCGCACTTAAAGAAGTTACTCCGGGTGCGAAGATGTCTACCCAGCAGGTCGAGGAGTTGGTTGCAGTCGCGAATGATCTTTCATTTACAGATAAACCTTCATCTATGGATAAATTGCAGGCGGCTCTAAACAATGAAGCCCAGCTTGGCGAAGATGATCTTATGGCGGACCCAAACTCCCCTGAAGCTCATCTTAGTATATTAGATAAAGAAAATCAGGAACTAGCGGCCCGTTTAGCCAAAGCGGAAAGAGCTGCAAAGCGTGCTATTGCTGAACTAAATAAATTAAAGAAAACTAAAGGTGCGGACACTGCTCAGAAGCTGAATGATGCCCTTGAAAAAATAGCTAGGCTTGAAGCTGCAGGTGCAGTCGAGAAGAATATTCAGACTGAGGAAACCTTTGAGCCGCCAGCCTTTATTACTAAATTGGTAAAAGGGATAAACAAGAAGAATCGTGTAATTGTCCTTTATAACCAACTGACCAGCACTCTTGAAGATAATACGAAAGATGAGTTACTTGACTGGGTTAAGCAAAATGAATCTGCCATCAGACAGTACGGATTGCTCTTGACTGCTTCACTTAATCATAACGGTGTATCCTCAAGTATGTCCAACTCTGTGTCGTTTAAACGGCTTTACGGATTAATTAAAGTTGTAAATGTTGATGGTGGAATACCAAAGAAAAATATTAACTTTAAGGCTCTTAGTAATGCTGTTTCAGGAACTAATCAGGTAGTGATTAGCCTTGGCAAAAAGAAACCTTAATAAATGGTTTAGGGTGATCTTTTGACTCCTCCTGAAGATGAATTAAATATAGAGAATGATAGCTTGCAATCGCAGGATAGCGGTTCGAAGTCTATAGCTATAACTGATGGTCCTTTGGTGGATACGGATTCCACCTCGCAGGGGGCATCTGATGATAAAGATTTCGTTGCGACTGAAAATATTGGTATATTTCAGCCGTGTGAAGACTCTGAAAAGGGACTTACGATCACAGCTTGCCTTAAAAAAGTTGTGGATGATTTTGGCATAGTTGCAACTGATAATTCATTGCAGCTTGGAAGTTCCTCTCCGCTAAGCGAGTATATAAATCTGCAAGCCGACAACATGGGGCTTGAAGCGGATGTTAACACACTGCCCCCTAAAATTGATAAAGATGACCTGCCACTTATCGTCCAGTATCAGGACGGTAGTTTTGCCGTTATTGAAAAGAAAGTTGGTCGGCGGCTGACTATCTGGAATGGTAAGCAGGAAATTATTAAAAATAATGAAGCTGATCTAATTCAATTCAAGGATTGGTCATGCTCTCTGAAACTTGTTTTTGAAACAGATAAGGTTCCATTTCTAAGTCTTTCATGGTTCACGGGTCAGGTTGGGAAAATGTGGCCCATTTACTCTCAGGTTATATTGGCGACTTTAATAATTCATTGTTTTACACTTGTCATTCCGCTTTTGATGGGTATTTTCTACGATCGCATTTTGCCGAATCTGGCTGAGAATTCGTTGCGAGTTCTAATCACCGGGGCAGTTCTTGTTCTCTTGTTTGATTATATTTTGAAAAATGTAAGAACCTTACTTGTTGAGAAGGCTGCATTGCGAGTTGAGCAGGAGGCAGAACCTTACCTTCTAGCACAAATTTTAGATACCACGTTTTCTAAACTTCCCTCTTCTTCTGGGCATCTTACTCATTCCGTGCAGGAATTTTCACGGATTAAATCTCTTTTTACAACACAGCTTGTCATTGGAACTATAGACTTTTTCTTTCTATTTTTCTTTCTATTCGTAATTTATCTGAATAGCGGATTACTTTTTTTCGTTCCCGCTGTGATTTCATTCTTGGTACTAGTGGTCGCAATTGTATATGGAATTTTCATTGATAAAAATGTCTCCGCGCAGAGCCAGCTTCAATCTCGCAAGACTTCCTTTTTAAATGAAATTTTCCAAGGTATAGAATCCATTAAAACGACCAATGCGGCTCGTTTGTTTGTTTCGCGCTGGTCTACAGAAGTGCAAAAGTCCGGTGAAATGTCATCCAAGTATCGCATAGCACAGGCTAGATGTACCATGACTACTGGTTTTTTGGGTCAGCTAAACTCAGCGGGACTTTTGATTGTTGCTTTTTTCCTGATTAAAAGTGGTAGCATGTCCAGTGGTGGGTTGCTGGCGACAATGGTCTTGTCAGGGCGCTGTATTGCTGTGTCGGCAAGTGTGGCGAATTTGATAACAACTTATCTTTTCGCTCGAAGGTCATACAAGGATTTGAAAGAATTGCTTTCCCTTGAGAAAGAAAGCTCCGAAACAAAGCAATTCAAGATTCAGCAGCTTCACGGAGCAGTTGGGTTTGATAATGTTTCTTTCCGTTACCATCCAGAGGCTCCATTTGCCCTCGAGAATATATCTTTCAAAACATTGCCAGGTGAGAAAATCGGAATTATTGGTCCGATGGGGAGTGGTAAGAGTACTCTTCTAAAACTCCTTGCTGGTCTCGCCGCTCCTACTGAAGGGATCATTCTTCTGGATGAGCATAACATGGCTCATCTGAATATTGAAAAGGTACGTGAGTTTGTCGGGGTTGTATCTCAGTCGCCTATTCTTTTTCATGGAACTTTGGAATTTAATCTCTTAATGGGGGCGCGTTCCGTTACACAGGAAACATTGCAGAGTGCGTTAAACATTTCCGGAATAGATAAATTTGTATCAAAACATCCACTTGGTTTGAAAATGCAAATTCTCGAAGGGGGTCAAAACCTTTCCAGAGGACAAAGACAGGCTGTTGCTATCGCCAGAGCATTAATCAGTGACCCTCCGCTAATGCTTCTTGATGAACCGACCAGTTCCATGGATTCAACTCAGGAAAAAATGTTAATCCAGCGTATTAAAGACACAATGGCTGATAAATCGCTGTTTATTGTAACTCATAGGCCTCACATATTACAGATAGTTGATAGAATTATAGTTGTTGATCAGGGCAAAATAGTCGCAGACGGTCCACGGGACGCAATTATTGCAAAATTATCTAATCCGGCGGCAGGTTAGCTTCATGACAGGTGAAAGATAATGCGCAGATCATGGGTAAATAATTTTTTGTGGTCAATGGAGAAATCCTTGGGCAATTTTGTTGTCCTCATTTTGATATTTTTATTCCTAATGACTTTTTTGGTATGGGCTCATTTTAATGAAATTGAAAAAACAGTTAGGGCTCAGGGTGTAGTTGAAACTAACCTGACAGACAAGATTGTTGGCCATTTCGAAGGCGGAGTGGTTGAGAAAATATTTGTGGAGGAAGGTGACGATGTTAAAAAGGGACAGGAACTAGTCACCATTGCAAATATTAATATCACTGAAAAAAGGAATAAATCTCTCATCAAATTGAAAAGGCTACGGGCGAAGTTAAACCGTTTGATGGCCGAGAGTAATAAGAGCACAAACGAATTAGCTAAAAATGCTAAGAGTCCTGAAGAATTAAGTGAATTGCAATTTGCAAGGTTTAGACAGGATTCTCTTGATGAGAAAATTAATATTTTGGGAACCCAGATTCAGCAAGCTCAGGCAGCCTTATCTGCCAGTGAAGATCACATGCAGAACTTGATTGATGAACAGATTGTTCTGAAGGAACAACACGACCTGCTGGAACCTATGGTTAAAAAAGGAATTGGTTCACGGCAATTGCTTCTGCAAAGGAAAACTGAGCTCGCAAAATTAACAACAAGTATTTCTGAGATATTCAATAAACGTGATGAATATGCGCTTGAAATTAGAGAGTTAAGACAGCGTATCAACAGGGAACAGCTCGATTTTTTCCGTGATATTCGTGAGGAAATCAATAGCGTCGGTTCTGATTTGCAGGGTGTTCGCGAAGAACTTAATGCTGCCAATGAACAGATTGTACGCAGCGTTATCAGATCCCCAATTGATGGGACTGTTTATAAGTTAAACGCAAATACCGTGGGAGGCATTGTTCGTTCCGGGGAAGCTTTAGCCGAAATTGTTCCCTCAGATGCGAGAATCAGAATTGAAGGAAAGGTTCTTCCTGCCGACCGTACTAAAATTTGGAACGGTATGCTGGCAAAGATACGACCCTCATCATATGAATTTTCAGATGAAACAATGCTGCGGGCCAGAATAATTAATATTTCAGCAAAGACCTATTTCGATGACCTTACTCGCGCTTGGTACTATAGAGTCGTTTTCGATACGATCAAGGATGATGCGGATAAAGCTAAAGATTTTCTTCCGGGAATGATTGTAGAAGTTAATATTCTTTCCGGGAAAGAGAGTGTTCTTGAGTACCTTCTCTCACCAATTTCAAGAGGTATGAGAGGCGCACTTTCGGAGCATAATACTCGTTAATAGTTTTTTGTATGTTTTATAATTAATTTTGGAATATCCAAGGTTTTAAGGGAAATATAATGTTTAAAAAAGTTTATGAATTTATAAAGAAAATATTTACATTGAAGAATAGTCTGTTGTTATTGCTTATTATGGCGGTAACAGGTGTGACTTTTTACATGCTTACAGATTTATGGAAGGCACAGACTGAAAAAGTAGAAACCGAACTAAAGAGTTATCAGGCTGTAATTATAAAAAATGAAACCGAGCTTCTTTCGTCGCAATTGGTTAAGTTCATTATTCAAGGGAAGACTCTAGCTAAATCGAGAATATTCAGGTCTGCTTTAGATGGGTTATCAAGTTCTAAGAAAGCAGTTGTTCAAAAGGCTCATGAGGATCTTGAAAACTTTGTTAAAGTTTCAGGGTTTTCGGCTGGGCATCTTTTTGATTTGAACGGCAAACTCTTTGCAACCACTGGTGGGCAGCTTGAAAAAGAAGAAGCAAGCTATCAGGACTCCATAAAAAAAATTATCGAAACACGCATACCAATTTTTTCACCGCTATATTCTTCATCCGGCCAATTAGTTTCAGATCTATTTCTTCCGGTATTTCCGTCTAAGGCTATCTCAAATACCGTTGAACCTGTGAAAATTATGGTTCTGACTATTTCTATGACAGAAATATTACGTTCATTTCTGGCCTCAGATCAGAGTTTAAAATATCAAAGTAATATTCATCTTATGCAGCAGGATGATATGGGTGATTTCCAAGAAACAGTTTTTAGTTATCCAGATAATTTAAAACTTCAAACTGTCGGGGTTTCTCTGGATGGATTTTCTAAAGTAGATTTTGGTATTCGTACTGATTTATATAAAACTAAACAGGTATTTTCTTCTGCGACATATATTCCTGCGATTCGGTGGTGGGTTATGATTGAAACAGATGGTTCTGTGGTGGATGTTCTCATAGGTGACTATAAGAAAAATTCTATGCTAATAGCATGTCTGGGAATTGGAGCATTTGTATTTTTTGTACTTACAATAAACTTCTTAATTTCAAGTAGGAAGTTCCACCGTAAAAGCATAATGCTTGAGGGGGAGTTGATTCCAACGCGTAAAGAAAAAGTCTTGTTGCAGAAAATATGCAATACAATTCCGACTCCAATTAGTTTGAAAGATGCCGAAACAGGCTATTTCTTGTTTATTAATCAGGCGTTTGTAGAGCTTACCGGGCGTAATCATTCTGGTGTCGATGGTTTAACGGATCAGCAGGTTTTTGATAATATTGATGCTGAGGAACTGTCTCACGGCGATCAGATGATCAGCATGTCAGGTAATGGTTATTCGCAAGAGCTTTCCATTACAAAGGGCATGAACCATCTCACCATGCAGGTGACAGGGGTTTCTTGTTCTCTAGCACAAGAGAATGACTCAATTCTTACAGTTTTTAGAGATATCACCACAGAAAAGGAATCCACGACGCAAAGCATTGAAACTCGTCAGCAGATCATTGATGCACTGGTCAGAGCCGTTGAAAGTGTACCTTTCCTTGATGGACATACTTCACTTATGCGCATGTTATCGCTAGAAATAGCGGAGACTCTGCTTTTAAGCGATGCAGATTGTGCAACTGTTGAAGCAGCAGCAATCTTGTCGCAGGTTGGTAAGACATTTATTCCTAAAGAGATTATGCAAAAAGAGGGTAAGCTTACACCTGAAGAGCTTTTGGAAACGAGAAAATACGTAGAGCATACATGTAAGCTCTTAGAGGGAATTAAATTCGATCTGCCTATCACTCAGACGATTTGGCAAATGCAAGAAAATTTAGATGGTTCTGGATACCCTAACGGACTAAAAGGAAAGGAAGTTTCTGTCTTAGCTGGAATTTTGGGTGTGACCAACACCTTCAGTGCTTTGGTTCAGCATCGTGCTCATAGAAATGCGAAAACTGCCCAGGAAGCTGTTGAGATTATTTATCAAATGGCAGATAAAAAATTTGAAGGTTCAATTATTGAAGCATTAGATGCTGTAATCCAGACTCCAAGCGGGAAGGGCATATTAACAGCAAGTAAGGTAGGCTTTTAGTTGAGCGGGGCTATTGTATTCAGTATATCGGGTATAGAGATTGCATGAATTTTGATCTGTAATAATTACGGAAATAAATTCCTACTGGAGGCAGAAATGATAATCTCTAATAGCCATTCAGGACAGTCTGCGCAGGTTGCTTCTTCTTCAGCAGTATCCAAGCAAAACGAGACTGGAAGCGCCGTTAATGGGTTTGAAAGTGTAATGGATAAGACAAAATCTAATGATCAACTCCCACTTGAAGCCTTAGCATTGCCTTCTTGGTATAATTCGTACCTACCGGAAGCAACAATGTTAAATGGTGGTTTGAATCATGGTTATCATGATTTATGTAAGGATTTAACAAAGGATAATATTCTTACTGATGATGAAAGAGGTCAGTTGAAAAGTTATCTTGATAATGACCCGTTTCATCAAGATGAGTTAAGGAAGAGAGAATTTCGAGCTAAATATCAAGGCGAACTCAGTGAGTATGGTGATACTTTGAATACCTACTTTCAAGAATCACTTAAAGAAAATGGTGTGAATTCGCAACGTGACTATTATGGGAAGGTTATCCTTGATAAGGGTACATCTGAAAAAATACATGAATCTATGAAAAGCCGCCTTGAGTCTAATCCGCGAGTCTTAGAATTAATGGAAATTTTGGGAACAACTTTGTAGTTTTTTACATTTGTTCATTATCTTTGTTGAATACCCGAACGATGTCCTTGCTGTTGCAACTCTTGCGGGCTGTATTCTGTTTTATGGGCGCACAAGTCGGAGGTTCCACCTTTCTTTGTTACTGACGGGAATACCGCATAACAGAGCCTATTTTGCCGCTTTCGCAAATGGCTGTTGAAGGGGGTTGAAAAGAATTAGAAATGTCCCAATCAATTTCAAGTTTTACTCTTGAATTCGGTCAAGTTGCCGTGTACTTGTAGCCCTCTGGTAATTCAAGAGGGCTTTTTTGTGGGAACTGTGTGACGAGTCATATGGGCATATATCAAACCACGCAAAAAAAGGCTTACAACGTTTAAGTCGTAAGCCTTTATGATGACATGGTGCGGCAGGAAGGATTCGAACCCTCGGCCAACGGCTTAGAAGGCCGTTGCTCTATCCAACTGAGCTACTGCCGCTCAAGAGAAGATTCTTTTAAGTAACGTTTGCTCTGCGGTCAAGTAAAAAATCAATGGTGACACCTTGAAATTTAATAATTTTTCAGTATTTAGCGACTATTTGGATGAACTTGGGCTTTTTCATATGGATTTAAGCTTAGATAGAATGATGGAATTCGTAGACAAATGGGGGGCTAAGGGTGATTTTCCCGTAATCCATGTTGTCGGAACTAACGGAAAAGGGTCAACTTCAACTTATTTAACTTATATATCCATTGAATCGCAATTAAAGGTCGGAACCTTCACTTCTCCGCATTTTATCAGTCCTCGTGAACGGATAACAATTGATGGAAATATGCTATCTGAGGATGAATGGTGCCGTATTGCAAACATGGTGATGACCATTGTGCCGGATATCGGACTAACCTACTTTGAATTGCTTACGTGTATGGCACTCGTAGCGTTTAAAGAGCATCGTGTAGATCTCGCGGTGATGGAAGCAGGGTTGGGTGGTCGTTATGATGCTACGAACACCATGGACCCAGATTTGACCGTATTTACGCCAATCGGGCTGGATCACGAAAAAATACTCGGTAGCACTATAGAGCTGATTACGGCAGATAAAGCCGATGCTATGCGAGATGGTGGTATGGCTATTACATCTATACAGACTGACGAGGTTATGAATGTTTTAGAAGCACGCGCAGACCAGCTCAATGTTAATTTCCACCATGCCGAAAAAGTAGCTGAAATAGCAGATCTATCTCCGTCCCTATCTGGCGAGCACCAAAAGCAAAACGGACATTTGGCAGTATGTGCGTGGATACTCTTTTGTAATAGTAGGGGAATAGAGTTTAACGAAGCGCATGTCTGCGAGGGCGTGAAAAGGGCATTCATCCCCGGTAGATTGCAAACAGTTAAGGTGGATCGTACCTATATTCTTGACGGTGCACACAATATTCATGCATTCAAAGCTCTTGAGATAGAATTGCAACGGGCGGCAATAGTGCCGGACGGTATTATCTTTTCGTGTATGAAGGATAAGAATATAGCTCCTGTTAAGGATATTCTGTTTAGATTAACTAATGGGCCGATCATCGCTTGCGGTATTCCTGAAAATGAAAGAGCCTGTCCGCACGGCGAGCTTGCACAGCGGCTAGGACCAAGAGTGCAACCTGCCTCGTCACTTGATGAAGCAT
The DNA here is from genome assembly GCA_030145055.1 of Desulfovibrio sp. Taxonomy (GTDB): domain Bacteria; phylum Desulfobacterota; class Desulfovibrionia; order Desulfovibrionales; family Desulfovibrionaceae; genus Maridesulfovibrio. Next base: position 120,649 of record JAQYWK010000006.1, on the reverse strand, counting down.
TATCATTGCTACCTTCTGGTGACGGGACGATACTAGTTTGCGGCTCCTTGTATTTACTCGCAGCTTTTTATACAAAGTATCCACGCTTTTTAAAGTAAAGCTTTCACGACTTTTTTAAATAAAGCCTTCGCTATGGGGTTTACCCGTAACTTAACGCATTAGAAAACTCTCGTACCAATGGCGGTACAAAGTTTTGGGAGTAATAATTGTCTAATCTTTTCAAATTTCTGCCATCTGTGGATTTGGTACTGACTAAGCTTGAGACTGATGATTCGCTGACTGATGTGCCGCGTACACTAACGCGTGACTTGGTTAATGGATTTCTGGATGTATGTCGTGAGGAAATTAAGTCCGGCATCATTATCGCCGAGGACCAACTCTCACTTGATTCTCTCTATCCACGTTTGGCCTGCCATGTGCGTGCTGGTGCGCGTCCTCATTTTCGCAGGGTACTTAATGGCACTGGCGTTGTGGTTCATACCAACCTCGGACGTTCGCTCCTTGCTGATACAGCCGTTAAAGCTGTGACGGAAGCTTGCGCGTCATATTCTAATCTTGAGTTTGACCTTAGCACTGGTGAACGTGGTAGCCGCTACAGCCATGTTGAAAAAATCATATGTGATATCACAGGCGCGGAAGCTGCGCTTGTAGTGAATAATAATGCTTCGGCTGTCCTCATCATTCTCGAGACCCTTGCCGCGGGCCGTGAAGCTGTTGTTTCGCGTGGTCAGTTGGTTGAGATTGGCGGCTCGTTCCGTATACCTGACGTTATGACCAAGAGTGGTGCTATTCTGCATGAAGTGGGCGCGACCAATAGAACTCATCCGCATGACTATGAAGCCGCGATTAATGAGAACACCGCACTGCTAATGAAAGTGCACACATCAAATTTTAGAATAATCGGCTTTACTAAGGAAGTCACAGGCGCAGAACTGGTTGAGATTGGTACTAAGCATGATCTTCCTGTATACGAAGACCTCGGTAGCGGTAATCTTAGCAATTTTTCCGGTTTAGGCTTAATGCGTGAACCGACAGTTCAGGAAGTGGTATCCGAAGGTGTGGATGTTGTTTCTTTCTCAGGTGATAAAGTACTGGGTGGCCCGCAGGCTGGAATCATTGTCGGTAAAAAGAAGTACATCGACATGATTAAGAAGAATCCGCTAAACAGAGTTCTGCGCATTGATAAAATGACACTTGCGGCACTTGAAGCGACAATGCGGCTTTATCTTGATCCCGAAACAGCCATGGCGGAAGTTCCTACTTTAAAGATGATAATGGAAAAGCCTGAATCCCTGAAACTAAGAGCGCAATCTTTGTCGCGCGTCTTAGGCAGAATTCTCGGTGATAATGTTACCCGCACTGTCCGCGAAGGCGTTTCCAGAGTCGGCGGTGGCGCTTTTCCCGAACAGGATTTAAAAACTTTTCTCGTAACTGTAGTTCCAACTGGTGATATGTCAGTTCCGGAATTAAAGGAACGACTGTTGTCATCAGACTATCCGCTGGTCGGGCGCATAGAAGATGATGCTTTTTGCTTAGATCCAAGAACTCTTACACAAACTGAATATCATATGGTTGCAGATTCAATTTTACAGGCTCTTAATCTTTCTAATTAATAGGATTTAAAATGAATAAATTGCTTGAACATAAAACAAAAAGTTGCTGGGAATTATATCAGGGTGAAGAAGAGCAGAAAGCGATGGATGATCTCGCCGCGCGTTACATAGATTTTCTAAGCCGCTGCAAAACTGAGCGTGAAACAATAAAATACGTAGAAGAAGCTCTCATAGACGCGGGCTTTGACGACTATCTCGGTTCAGATACCTGCTTCCGTTCGTTCAGAGACAAAACAATTTTCATTGCGCGCAAAGGTAAGAAAAGTCTTTCCGAAGGATTCAGACTAGTAGGCGCACACGCAGATACACCGCGCCTCGATCTTAAACAGCATCCGCTATATGAAGATCTCGGGCTAGGTATGGCTAAGACTCACTATTACGGTGGCATCAGAAAGTATCAGTGGCTTGCACGTCCTCTTTCACTTCACGGTGTAGTCGTTAAAACTGACGGCGAAAAAGTAAATATCGTTATCGGTGAGGATCCTAACGATCCAGTGTTCACAATTTTAGATTTGTTGCCGCACCTTGCTTATAAGCAGGTAGAGAAGAAGGTCAGCGATGCATTTGAAGGTGAAAAGTTGAATATCCTTATGGGGCATTCTCTTTCTTTCACCAAAGAGGATGAAGACGACAAAGATGGTGACGACAAAGCCAAGCCGTCCGTCAAACGCAAACTCCTAGAACTATTCAACGAAAAATACGGCATAGTAGAAGAAGACTTCTTCAGCTCCGAAATGCACATAGTACCCGCCGGACCAGCACGTTACGTAGGGCTAGATAAGTCCATGGTAGGTGGTTACGGTCAAGATGACCGTTCATGCGTATTCCTCGCACTAGAAGCATTCCTCTGCGAGCCAGAGCCAGAGCATGCGCAGATAGTCCTTTTTTACGACAAAGAAGAAGTCGGTTCCGATGGTTCAACTGGAGCCAAGTCTCTTTTCTTCGAATATTGTCTGGAAGATCTCATTGAAGCATGGGTACCCGGTATGAAAATGTCGCGTATAATGATGATGGGTAAGGCTCTTTCTACTGACGTACATGCCGCGATAGACCCAGATTATCAGGATGTTCACGAAAAATTGAATTCAGCATATCTCGGTTACGGGCCATGTTTCTGTAAATTCACAGGGCATAGAGGTAAAGTCGCCGCAAACGATGCCCATCCAGAATTTGTAGCTTGGCTACGCAATATTCTAGGTGAAGCAGAAGTGCCATGGCAGATGGCTGAACTAGGCAAAGTAGACGAAGGTGGCGGTGGAACTGTCGCAAAGTACCTAGCACTATACGGTATGGATGTAATAGATTTCGGGCCTCCAGTGTTATCAATGCACAGTCCATTCGAACTAACAAGCAAAGTCGACTTATACGCGACAGCACTTGCTTTTAGAACTTTTTTGAAGAGTTAATATAAAGACTAAGATGCCTCCAGTCTTTTGTTTGAGAGAAGGGTTTGTTTAGTTAAATTTTAGGAGAATAAATGCCTGTAGTTATGGGTACTGCTGGTCATATTGACCACGGTAAGACAAGCCTGATTAAGGCCCTTACTGGTACAGATTGCGATAGACTTGCTGAAGAGAAAAAGCGCGGCATTACTATTGAGCTTGGCTTTGCCAGCTTAGACCTTGGTAATAACCGTCAGCTTAGTATCATTGACGTTCCGGGCCATGAAAAATTCGTTAAGAATATGGTAGCCGGGGCGGCAGGTATAGATTTTGTTTTGCTTGTAATTGCTGCAGACGAAGGCGTGATGCCGCAAACCCGTGAGCATTTGGAAATATGTACGCTTCTCGGTATTGAGCGCGGTTTCGTGGTGCTCACCAAAGTTGATATGGTCGATGAGGAATGGCTGGAGCTTGTTAAGGAAGATGTGCGTGAATTTCTGGCCCCTAGCTTTTTGGCCGAGGCCCCAATTTATGGAGTGTCTTCACATACTGGGCAGGGTCTTGATGGTCTTAAGACCGAACTGGCAACGTTCATGGATGACTTTTCGCCTAAAAGACGCACCGACCTTGCGCGGCTGCCTGTCGATAGAATATTCACAATGAAGGGTCACGGTACGGTTGTTACGGGGACACTTATTTCCGGTCAGCTGTCGGTGGGCGAGGATGTAGTTTTGTATCCTAGCATGACCGAGACGAAGGTGCGTAGCTTACAATCGCATGGCGCGTCCGTTGAGGTTGCTCCTGCTGGTCGTAGAACGGCTGTCAATCTGCACGGCGTGGAAGTTGACGACATAGAACGCGGACAAGTGGTAGGTAAGCCGGGAACCCTGTTTCCGTCCACTGTATGGGATGTTGAGATTACATGTCTGCCGTCTTCGCCTCGCACGCTTAAGCATCGTAAGGAAATTCATTTTCATCACGGCTCGAAAGAGACCATGGCGAAGGTGTATTTTCTGGATCGCGAAAAGCTTGCTAAAGGTGAACGCGCAGTTTGTCAGATTAGATTCGATAAACCCATGACAGGTGTCTATGGTGACAGGGTCGTTATTCGCTCTTTTTCACCGCTGAGGACCATCGCGGGTGGTAGTATAATTAATCCACAGGGAAGTATGGTTAAACGATTTTCAGATGATGTTAAGGTTTTAGAGTCGCTGATTGATGCAGAGCCCGAGGTTCTTATTCTAACTCAGTTGGAACTTGCGGGTAACGCAGGACTTAATTTTCAGGAACTTTCAATAATGACAGATGTGGCTTCGAAGCCGCTTGAGAAAATGTTGCAGTCGTTGGGCGGTAAACAGAAAGTATTCTTGTACGATAAAGAAGGGCGTAATTTTATATTCGGCGGTCATTATGATGCTTTAGTGGATGGCTTTATTAACTATCTGAAAGTGTTCCATAAGACTGAACCTATGAAGGCAGGCGTTACCAAGAGTGAAATTAGCTCCGCATGGGGTAAGGGGCTGTCTGTTAAGCTGATTCATTCCATAGTTGAAAGGTTGACTAAGAAGAATGAAATTGTAGTAGCGCAGGAAATTATCCACTTGCCCGACCATAAAGTTTCGATGGCATCCGATCAGCAGAAGCTGCGCGGCATATTGCTTGATGCATATGAAAAGGGCGGGCTGACTCCTCCGAATGTTAAAGATATTCTCAAGCCGCTTGATCTGAATTTCAAAGAGGCCGCGTCTGTGTTTAAGCTGTTGCAGGATGAAGGGTTGATTGTCAGGGTTAATGACAGTTTGTATTTTGCCACTTCCGCAATTGAAAAACTTAAAGTCATACTTCAAGGGTACTTCGCGGATAATCCAGAGTTGGGGCCGCCTGATTTTAAGGTGCTTACCAATCTGTCCAGAAAGTTCGCCATACCTCTTTTAGAGTTCATGGATAAAGAAAAGTTCACCATGCGCGTGGGCGATAAGCGTAGGCTTAGAAAACAGGCTTAGCATTTTGCTGAGCCAAGTTAGTTTGATTTAATATGTTCGGAACCAGAGGCAATGCTCGGTTCCGAACTTTTTTTTAATAGATAGAATAAGGAGCGAATATGAAAGGAGCAGATATGCAGGGCATAAATATGCAAGAGGTAATTGAAGAGGGCATCCCGTTCGATAAATTTTTAGGGCTTAAGGTCGAACATATAGAGCACGGGTTCGCTAAGCTGCGGTTGCCTTTTCGGGAAGAATTCATAGGTGACCCGAGACGTCCGGCACTTCATGGCGGCGTTATCTCTATGCTGATAGATACCTGCGGCGGCTCTGCTGTTTGGGCATCGGGAAATGTCGAGGACCGTGTGGCGACAATTGATATGCGGGTGGATTACCTGCGCCCTGCTGGGCCGGAAGATCTTATCGCGGAAGCAAGAGTCAGATTGCTTGGGAGCAGGGTAGGGAATGCGCAGGTTATTGTTTATTCCGCGTCTGATCCTGAACTGATAGTGGCGGAAGGTCGGGCTGTTTATAATGTTCGGAAAGTTAAGTAGCGTAAGTGGGGCATTAAACTATAGGCTAGTTTGTGATTTTTATGGTACGGAAAGGATAAAAGAAGTTTAGGATGCGATTATAAAAGTTCACATATTACTGACTTAAAAAAAGAAGGTAAGGAATTTAAAATGATTATGCCTATACCTACGGAGTTTGCTCCGGCAGAACGTGAAGATTCTATCGTTCTACTTTCTTTTGCTAACGAATTTCGTACAAATCCCCTAGCTGCAATTCTTGATATGGTTCCAATCCCACTTATTATTATAAATGAGTATAGACAGGCGCTTTTCTGTAATAACGCATTTTATGAGCTTACGAAGCGGGCAACTCCGCAAGAGATTCTTGGGTTGCGTCCAGGGGAAGCTTTAGGCTGTATTCATTCCGAATTAACTGACGGAGGATGCGGAACCACGAGATTTTGCCGGTATTGCGGAGCAGCAATTGCAATTTTGAAATCGTTGCAGGGTAAAAATGATACGCAAGAGTGCAGGGTAATGCGCCATAGCACGGAAAATGATGAGGCTCTGGATTTACACGTTTTTACTTCTCCTTTCGAGTATCAGGGCCTTAAATTAAACATGTTTACTGCGATAGATATTAGCCATGAAAAAAGAAGACATAATCTTGAAAGGCTCTTTTTTCATGATATTCTAAATCTTGCGACAGGTGTAAAGTATGCTACTCAGGTGGCCTGTCATAAGGCTGAAGATCCTAAGATGCTAGAGCAATGCGATAAAATTAGTAGATCTGTCATGCAGATTGTGGATGAAATACAAGCTCAAAAACGTTTGGCCCAAGCAGAGAAAGGTGAACTTCGTGTTTCACTAAAAAAAGTCAGCAGTCATGAAATACTAAATCAGGCTATAGAAAATTATTCTAGTCATAAGCTTTCTAGTGGCAAAAATATTGTACTTTCTGAAGGTAGCAATGATGTTGAGTTCTCGACTGATCGTGTTGTTTTGGGAAGAGTGCTCGGAAATATGCTAAAAAATGCACTGGAAGCATCTGATGAGAATTTCACTATTACTTTAGGTTCAAATGTTGAGGGTGATTTTGTTTCTTTGTGGGTTCATAATGATTTTGTAATGCCCGAACGCGTTAAGCGGCAAATTTTTAAAAGGTCCTTCACAACTAAAGGCGAGGGAAGAGGGCTGGGAACTTACAGTATCAAACTTCTGGCAGAACAGTTTTTGGGTGGTTTAGTTTCTTTTAAATCGGAAAAAAATGTTGGTACCGTTTTTTGCGTTAAGTTTCCGCTGCATGAGTTAAGCCGTTGATGCTTGTTTATAATGTTCGGGAAGATAAATGATTTTAGAAATGTGAATTAGTTTGATCTTTGCTCTGGATTAGCCTGTATATAATGGTGTATATGCATTTCATCTTGAAATGATATTTTATTTAGGGGTTTATATATGGGCTGTTGTATCGGGGCGAAGCATAGTAATTGGTGTGCGGATTATGATATTGTTTATGTTGATGGGGCTGGGAAGGGATATTGTATTTTTCATGCTCCGGCTGAGTGTAAATTTGTGAGTAAATATGTTGAGGGGATAGGGGATAGGCCGGAATTGATTTCGGGTGAAGATTTTAATGCGTTGGTTTTTGCTCGGATTGATGCGGCTATTGATGAGGGGGATGATGATGAGCGGGATAAATATGATTTTGGTGATTGGAATCCTCGATGTAATTTTGCCGGAACAATATTTTTTGCGGATATTTCGTTCTTTAGATATAATGGTGAAGACAAAAAATCTTTACCTTCAATAAAATTTGACAATGCCCAATTCTGCCGTAATACCTATTGGGATTCAAGTCATTTTCGTGTAGATGTCTCTTTTGTTTGTAGCCAGTTTTTCGCTGATGCCTCTTTTATTTCTAGCCAGTTTTTCGGTAGTGCAGATTTTAGTTTTAGTCGTTTTAGAGGGGATGCAGATTTCCGGTCTAGCCAATTCTTCGGTGATGCACATTTGGACTCTATTCATTACCACAGTAGTGCAGATTTTATTTCTAGTCAGTTCCACGGGAATGCTTCATTTTGCAACACGCAGTACCGGATGATGGCCTATTTTAGCAGTTGCTACTTCAATAATGTAGCAAACTTTAGCGGGTGCCAGTTTCGATTTATTTCTGATTTTAGTCACAGTCAGTTTAGAGGTGTAACAAGCTTTAAAGGTTGTCAATTCCGGAGAATATCTCTTTTTAAGACCAGTAAGTTTTGGAGATTAGTAGAATTTAGTTTCAGTCAGTTTCGTTTATTTGTCGACTTTCATGGCAGCGATTTTCAAAGGGGGGCATTGTTTGATAACAGTCAGTTCCGTGGAGGAGGCAATTTTTCAGAGTTGTGTTTAAAAAAAGTAGATTTTCACGGTTCGGAGTCTCGCAAACCAACTTCTTTTAATAGTTCTACTTTTGGAGATGCGAGATTTGATGGTATGAGTTTTAAAGGGGCTGTTTTTTTCGATGAAGCATGGTTTTTAGGAGATGCATCTTTTAAAAATACCATTTTTTATGATTACTCAAATTTTGAAAAAGCCCAATTTTATGGCGAAACAAATTTCAAGCATACGTTATTTAAAGAATGGACATATTTTCGAAATGTAGTTTTTAACCAAAAGACTTCATTTGCGGGCGCAATATCTAAAGAAACCATTTTAATAGAAGCCACTAATCTTTCGAATTTTACTCTTGCAGAAACTAATATTGAATCTTTCCGATTTACAGAATGCGCATGGCCCGAACTTAAAGACCGACAAGTTGTTTACGATGAAATACTAAATTTAGAAAAAGAAAATAATTTCTTAAGACTCGAAGAAATATACCGTCGTCTAAAAAAGATATCCCGCGACAACAACGACGAAATTCTAGCCTCTGCGTGGCATTACAAAGAAAAAGAAATGCTGAGAAAGAGGTTGCACCACGAGAACAAGTGGACTTCTCCAAAAACTCTTTTCCTAAGAGCACTTAACAACATATATTGGGCCATAAGCGGCTACGGAGAAGAACCACTTCGCGCTTTTGTTTTCCTATTTCTCTTCATCGCATGCCCCTTGTTAATGGCACTATATTTCGGCCCATTTTACCAAATTATCCAGAGCGGGGAATTAGTTAATACCAATAAGCATCTAGTCTCTTGCTGGCTATGGTACTTGCCCCTGACAAAAGTACCACTCGATGGAGCAATTATTTCAGATTGGAACTATTTTTGGAAAGGGGCTTTCAACATCCTCATCACCATCCAAGCCGCCCTATTCGCCTTCGCCCTAAGAAACAAACTACGCCGCTAATCCCAAACATAGCTTTTAATCAAAAGCACCGCTCCACGATTTCAAATATTACAAACAACAAGGGTTGCTGCCAAAAGGTAGCAACCCTTTATTGTTTTTAAATGATATTCCTAATAGGTTTAGCATGTATATAACATTGTTAATGCAATAATAGTTTAAACGTATGACTGCGAAATAGTGGCAAATGGATTGTGGCAGAACTCATTGTAGTATAAGCTAGGAGCATTCAGAAAGAAGGGCGCTAGGCATATTTCATAGATTCTGATTATGTGGCGCGCGTTTTCAGCTAAATTAGGGCGAGAGTGGGGATGCGTGATATTCTTTCCTTTTTCGTAACTATTAGGGAATGGAGTTCTTTATGAAGAAGATTTTTATTCTGGTTGGCATCATTATGCTTATTATATCTTCTTCTGCCTTTGCAGCAAGTAGGAACATTACGGCTGTGGCGGACTTTTGGCCACCATTTGTCGATCCAGAAAACCCTAAACAAGGTCTTTCAATGGAAGTTGTAAGGGCGGCGTATGCAACTCAAGGATATAACGTTACTTTGGAAATTGTTCCATGGGCAAGGGCACAAGCATACGTGAAAAAAGGTGTTTACGATATTTTACCCAACACTTGGAAGACTGAGGCACGAAAGAAATCTCTCTATTATAGTAATTCATATGTCACCAATCATATTAAATTCATAAAAAGAAAAGGCGATGCATTTGAATATGATGGCCTTAAAAGTCTTGCTGGGAAAACTGTAGGCACAATAATTGATTATGGATATGGTGATGCTTTTTTGATTGACGATAATTTCCGACGAGAAGATGCTCGAAATTTAATAACCAACATTAGGAAACTCGTTATTAATAGGTTGGATCTTGTCGTGGGTGATGAAATAGCTGCGAAGGCCATTATAGCGCAAGAAGACAGCTCTTTGCTCGGTAAGATATCTTTTACGGATAACGCCCTTTCAAGCAATGATCTCTATATCACGTGTGGCTTGAAAAATCCGAGGCACAAAGAGTTGATAAATGCATTTAATAGGGGCCTTAAACAAATAAAGCGTAACGGGACGTATAGGGAAATTCTTGAAGGCTACGGAATGTAGTCGCATGAATATAGTGGCAGAGTTAGAACTCAAGACTCTTTACTTCGTAAGATTAGTTTTGCTTTCATTTCATAATCAAAGGTGCTCAGTGTTTGGCTTAGCACTTTTTTTTTGTTAAATTTCAAATCTAATTGACAAATCCTTAATGATATGGATTATTGTTTAAGTATAAATAGCGTTCTTATAATATTGAACGTTAATAAATATCTATATTAGAACTGTCTTATAAGTGGCTTTAATCTAAAGAAACTTAACAAGGAGTGTGTTATGAAAAAGAAGAAATTAACTACGAATTCCGGTGCTCCAGTACCAGATAATCAGAACGCGATGACGGCTGGACCGCGCGGTCCAATGCTTTTGCAGGATTTTTGGTTCATGGAAAAATTGGCTCATTTTGATAGAGAAGTAATCCCTGAACGCCGCATGCATGCTAAAGGTTCCGGTGCATACGGAACTTTCACCGTTACCCATGACATTACCAAATACACCCGCGCTAAGATTTTTTCTGAAATAGGGAAAAAGACTGACATGTTCGTCCGTTTCTCTACCGTTGCTGGTGAACGTGGCGCAGCGGATGCTGAGCGTGATATTCGTGGCTTTGCAATGAAATTTTATACTGACGAAGGTAACTGGGATCTGGTGGGGAATAATACTCCGGTATTTTTCCTCCGCGACCCTATGAAATTCCCGGATCTTAATCATGCTGTTAAGCGTGACCCTCGCACAAATATGCGTAGCGCAAAGAACAACTGGGATTTCTGGACCTCACTCCCAGAAGCTTTGCACCAGGTCACCATCACCATGAGTGAACGTGGTATCCCTATGAGTTACCGTCATATGCATGGATTCGGTAGTCATACCTTCAGCTTTATCAATGCTGATAATGAGCGTTATTGGGTTAAATTCCATTTCCGCACTCAGCAGGGCATTAAAAACTTAACCGATGAAGAATCTGGAAAGACTATCGCTATGTGTCGTGAAAGCCATCAGCGTGATCTTTATGATAGCATCGAGGCAAAGGATTTCCCGAGCTGGAAACTGTTCGTACAGATTATGCCGGAAAAAGAAGCCGCTACTTACAAGCATAATCCATTCGATCTAACCAAAGTTTGGTTCCACGATGATTACCCGCTGATTGAAGTTGGTGAGTTTGAGCTTAATCGTAATCCTGAGAATTACTTTGCTGAAGTGGAGCAGTCTGCATTTAATCCGTCTAATGTTGTGCCGGGTATAGGTTTCTCGCCCGATAAAATGCTTCAGGGCCGTCTTTTCTCCTACGGAGACACTCAGCGCTACCGTCTGGGAGTAAATCATCACCTGATCCCTGTGAACGCGTCTCGTTGTCCATTTCATAGCTATCATCGTGATGGTGCTATGCGTGTGGACGGTAACCACGGCAGTACTCTGGGATATGAACCTAACAGTTCTGGCGAATGGCAAGAGCAGCCGGACTTCTCCGAGCCTCCTCTTGATATCGACGGCGCGGCGGATCACTGGAATCATCGCGAAGATGACGATTATTATTCACAGCCGGGTAAGTTGTTCAGGCTCATGAATAAAGAGCAGCAACAGGCTCTCTTTGATAACACTGCCCGTGCAATGGGCGATGCTCCTAAAGAGATCAAAGTTCGCCATATCGGTAACTGCATGAAGGCAGATCCGGCATATGGACAGGGTGTAGCGGATGCGCTGGGCATCGCAATGTGTGATTTGGAGAAATAGTCTTAGATAGAATTAGATAACCTTAGTTCGTAAGAAATAAGTAAAGGTGCTCAGTGGTTAGCTGAGCACCTTTTTTTTGCGTGAAATTTATTAGTAATTATCTGGATTTTTTTTAGGTGGTGTTTTTACCTGATGTTGAAACTTCATTGCCCACTAAAAAAGGGATCAGAATGAATTCTGATCCCTTAATTATTATCTGGGGTGAATGAGGGGATTTGAACCCCCGGCCACTTGGGCCACAACCAAGTGCTCTACCAACTGAGCTACATCCACCGCGTCGAGAAATAGTGTCTATCTAGGTCAGGAGAAATGGTCAAGAAGTTTTTGAAAAAAAATGAAAAATAGTGCATAAAGTCTTCATCAGACGGTAAAAAATCATAATTAAGGAATATACAATGGATAAATTAGTAATTGAGGGTGGCGTCGCTTTAAAGGGACCTATCCGCGTAAGTGGTGCAAAAAATGCGGCTCTTCCAATTCTGCTCGCATGTCTTTTGCCCGAAGGTCAGGTTAATCTGACCAACGTTCCGCGCCTTCGCGATATTCATACCACTCTAAAACTTCTCAATCTTTTAGGTTGTGAAACTTCCTTCGACGGGAATAATGTTACCAGCGTTGTAAAAGATCTTAAAGTTGAAGCTCCATATGATCTGGTTAAGACCATGCGCGCCTCTGTTTTGTGTCTAGGGCCGCTTTTGGCTCTAAAGGGTGAGGCTAAGGTCGCTTTGCCTGGAGGATGCGCTATCGGGGCGCGTCCTGTTGATTTGCACTTAACCGCATTTGAAAAGATGGGCGCGGTATTTGATCTGGACAAAGGTTATATTCATGGTCGTTGTGATAAACTTAAAGGCGCTCACATCAATTTTGATTTCCCAACTGTTGGCGGAACGCAAAATGTGCTCATGGCATGTACTCTCGCAGAGGGTGATTCAATAATTGAAAATTCGGCTCGTGAGCCTGAAATTGAAGATCTCGCTAATTTCCTGATCGCTTGTGGTGCGAAAATTAGCGGACACGGAACCAGCGTAATCAAAGTTCAGGGAGTTTCATCGCTTAAAGGTTGTGACTACAGAATTATGCCTGACCGCATCGAAGCCGGAACATACATGGTCGCTGCGGCTATGACTGATGGAGAATTGCTGATTCAGGATTGTCCGTTTCAAGAACTTGATGCTGTTGTTTACAAGCTCCGCGAAATGGGCGTGTGGATTGAAGAGCAAAAAGATGGAGTGCTTGTCCGCAGGGATGGCGAATTGGTCGGTGTTGATATCACTACTCAGCCTTTCCCGGGCTTCCCCACCGATATGCAGGCTCAGCTTATGACGCTTATGTGTCTTGCTAAAGGTGCGGGTACAATCGAAGAAAAGATTTTTGAAAATAGATTTATGCACGTTTCTGAACTGGAAAGAATGGGCGCAAATATTAAATTGAAAGGCCGCACTGCAATGGTTCGCGGCGTTGATGGTTTCACTGGAGCACCTGTTATGGCATCCGATTTACGCGCCAGTGCTTCACTTGTTGTCGCGGCTCTTGCGGCAGAAGGAAGAACTGACATTCAGCGTATTTATCATCTGGATCGCGGTTACGAACGCCTTGAAGAGAAGCTTAGCGGAGTCGGTGCTAAGGTTTGGCGCGAGAAAGAGTAGTTTCTAAGAATACCGAATATGTATGGAAATGACGACAATTTGAGTTCAGTTGGCAGGCCCGGAATTCCGGGCCTGCTTTTTTGGCAGAAGCTACTTCCAGCGTTTGTTTTTGGCATATTGTCTATCAAATGGTTGATTCCATGTTTTGTCGCTTTCTTGGTTTATGTGGTGGTGCTGTTTGCATTCAAACTACAAAAGGGCGCGATCGTTCTTTTGATTCTGATGTTTGCGCTGGGCAATTTTTATGGTTCATCCGTGTTGCCCCTTAAGCCGAGTTCTATGCCGGACTGGATGGGGCGTAGAGAGAAAGTTGACGTCAGCGGTGAAATTGAAACCATCAAGGGTGTTCCGGGTAATAAGCTAAAAATTATCTTGAAAAATGTTTTCTGCAAAAGTTCGAACAGCAGTACAGAGCTTGACGGAACGATGATCTGGACTTGGGACCAGCCGGATGTATTCCCTGTTACGGGTCAGAAAGTTTCCCTTTTTACCCGTGTTAAGCCTATCTCTGGATTTAAGAATCCCGGTGTTTGGGATTACGAATTCTATAGCCGCACTAAAAATATTTTTTACCGTGCATACAGTCGTGGCGAACTTAAAAATGGAAAGCTGATTCCAGTCGAGCCTGATTTCTGGCAAAGACTTCGCGCAGATTTACGGAATAAAATTATCAGCAATGCTCCCTCTACTCAGGGTGGAGCCATATTCCCCGGACTACTTACCGGAGACAGATTTTTCTTGTCGCGGGATACTATCGAGCTAATCCGCAGGGCTGGTATTTCGCATGTTTTGGCGTTATCTGGTCTTCATGTGGGTTTTGTTGTGTCGTTCGGTTTTGCACTTTCATGGCTGATCGGTCTTTTCTTTCCGCGAATCTACTTAAAAATACCGCGCGTAAAATTGGGTGTTATCCTGTCCGCGCCTATCGTTTTATTCTATTTGTGGCTGGGACAATTTTCACCGTCATTGCTTCGCGCTGTTTGTATGTTCGGTTTTTGGGGTGTGCTGCTACTCATGAATCGGGGCAGGGTGCTTTTAGATGGGCTTTTTCTCGCGGCAGCATTAATATTGGTCTTTGCGCCGCTCAGTGCGTTCGATCTTGGGTTTCAGCTTTCAGTGCTGGCGGTTGGGGGGATCGCTGTTTTTTATCCCTATTTCCAAGCCATAATTCCTGTCGGAACCAATGTAATTACTAAAGCTATATATTTCGTTCTGGCAGTTCTGGCTGTCAGTCTCAGCGCGAATCTAACTATTCTTCCGCTCACAATTTGGAATTTCGGGGTATTGATACCGAATTTGATGTTTAATGTTTTGTGGATTCCAATGCTTGGCCTTTTCCTAATGCCTATTTGCGGCGTTGGTGGTTTGCTCGCATCATTCGTAAATACATTTATCTCGCAGAAGTTATTCGGATTGGGCGCGGCGTGTTTTGATTATATGCTAAGTCTTGTAAGGTCGGCAGTAGAATCTGGCTGGTTGCCGGAATACGCCTTTTACCGGCCGCTTTGGGAAGAATTCATAATTTATTTTCTCGTGCTATTGCTGTTCGTTTGCATTCGTAAAAGCCGCAGAGTTAAGGTTGCCATCCTGTCATTAATTGTTCTGCTTTGCGGTTCAAGAATCGGTACTATGATCTATTCTGGTAACTTGCCGGGCATAGGGTCTGATTATGTCACGGTAAACATGCTCGACACCGGACAATCACAGTGCATTGTCATTACGGGGCCGCAGGGAACACGGACAGTGGTCGATGGTGGCGGGGCATGGGGAGATTCTTTTGATATAGGCAAAGCCATTGTCGGTCCTTGGCTTACTAGCGGTCATTTACCTAAAATTGATAATATCTTTATGACTCACGCGGACCGTGATCATGCCGGTGGTTTAGCTTATCTGCTTGAAAAATTTGATGTTGATAATTTTTATTCAGATGGAAACATGCCGGACGGAACTCTTGGTGAAAGGTTTAGTTCAGCATTTTCTCAGAGCGAAGTGTCGATGCATAAAATCTTACGCGGAGATGTTATTGAGCTTGAACCTGGATTAATTCTACAGGTATTGCATCCAACACCATATTTTAATGGAAAGCGAAATGATAGTTCACTTTTTTTGCGCCTTGTATGGAATGGTAAAGGATTAATTTGTATTCCTGGTGATATAGAAAAAAAGGGTATTAATGCTCTACTGAGGCATGATGATGACATTAGGGCCGATGTTTTAGTTTTACCGCATCATGGAAGTGCAGGTTCTTTTTCTCCGAAGTTATACGATAAAGTTAAACCAAAACAGGCTATTGCGGCATGTGGGTTTTTAAATAGGTATAACTTTGTTGTGCCAAAAGTGGAAAAGACGTTAAAATATAGAGGGGTTGATCTTCGTAAAACATCCTTGGATGGTATGTTACTGATAAGATGGAAAAGTATAGATAAATTATAATTCTATCTTGAATTTTATTGATTTGTATGGTTTTCATTATGATCTCAGCTTGATTTTAGTTTATAAAAGTGACAGGGTTTTTGGAGATTGAGGTAACTATTTGATTGTTAAGCTATCCTAAATGGAGGTGCGTCTGCATGCGAATGCTTATTGTTGACGATGATTTTTACTGCCGCAATATGTTGCATGAGATCATGAAACCTTACGCTCAGTGTGACATTGCGGTGAATGGTGAAGAGGCTGTCTTTGCTTTCAAGAAGGGACTCGAAGATGGGAAATCGTACGATTTGGTATGTCTCGACCTCGTGATGCCGGAAATGGACGGGCAGCAGGCTCTACGCGAGATAAGGGCAATAGAGAAAGACTTTAAAATTGACGAAGAGAATGAAGTCAAGGTTATCGTTACAACTATGCTGGATGATCGTAAAGAAACGCATGATGCTTTCTTTCTTGGCGGGGCGACATCCTATCTTGTGAAACCAATTGAAGAAGATAAATTGCTTAAAGAGATGAAAAATTTGGGATTTTCAGTATAAAACTGCTAGTGTTAGAGGTTGTCTTTTAGATTCTACCGCTAACTTAGAAAATTTTTGAGCATGTTTTATTTTTCTGAAAAGACGGGTAATCCGCAGCACTTGCTGCGGATTTTTTTTGCATAATATTTTTTTTTGTTTTATTTGAGTATGTTATAGACATAGAACTGAATTGAAGTTCATTGGGAAGTGGTCTATTGTATCCCATTCAAATAAAGTTTTAACCGCCCTCGATGGTGGTAATATATAAGGTTCTTAAATAATGTCTCAAATATTAGGTGTAAAGTTTAATGATTTCGGTCAGATATACTATTTCTCCTCTGGTCCTTTTGTGGTCCGGGAGGGGCATTCGGTTATCGTTAAGACCGAGCAAGGAATGGGACTTGGAAAAGTCTTTGTCTCACAACAGGATTTACCTGAAGATGTAACTGAGGAATCCGTAAAAACAATATATCGCCTTGCTGGTGAAGAAGATCTCACAATAGACGCTGAAAACAAGGCGCTTTCTCGCGATGCTCTTAAGTTTTGCAAAAGGTGCATAGACACGCAGAAGCTCGAAATGAAGCTTGTTGATGTTGAAGTATTCTTTGATCGCAGCAAAATGATTTTTTACTTTACCGCCCCGGGAAGGATTGATTTCCGAGAGCTGGTTAAAGATCTTGTAAAAGAATATAGGACACGCATTGAGCTTCGCCAGATAGGCGTCCGCCATGAAACACAGATGCTTGGAGCTATCGGGAACTGTGGTCAGATATGCTGCTGTCGTCGTTTTATGAGAAAGTTCATGCCTGTTACCATTCGGATGGCTAAAGAGCAGAATCTTTTCCTTAATCCTACTAAAATTTCAGGTATTTGTGGACGTTTGCTATGTTGCCTGTCTTTTGAGCAGGAAAATTACGAACAGTTCCACAAGCGTTGTCCTAAACTTGGCAAGCGCTACAATACTGCCCACGGAAATGCTAAGGTAACGCGTTCAAATTTCTTTAGAAATACGCTCACTATCCTGCCTGAAGTCGGAGAGGAAATTGAAATTTCACTTGATGATTGGCCAGATGTTTTAAAAGCAACATCACCAGATCAGTTGCCTTCGCGTGAACCGACAGAAGTCGAGTCGCGCAAAAGTGATGCCCCTCAGCCGCGCTCCGGCCCTGCTCGAGGGCCGTCTGCTGGTGGTAGACGCCCAGAACCATCTGAATCCCGTTCACCTAGAGGAGAGCGCCCTGCTAGGTCTGGTTCACGTCCAGCCAGAGGGGAACGTCCAAGCAAGCCTGAACGTCCGAGTAAGGGAGATCGTCCGGTTAGACCTGATCGCCCTCGTCCTGAAAAAAGGAAGCGTCCGCTTGATAGTCGTGATGGTCCTAGTCAGCTTAAAGATTCTGAAAAACCAGAGTTAGGATCAGCCAATAGGCCTGATTCGGACTCTCAAGAGCGTAAGCCGGCTCCTAAGGGGCGCCGTCCTTCGAGGCGTAGGCGCAGGAAAAAACCATCTGGTGGTTCCTCGTCAGGATCGTCGGAAAACTAGAATTGATTATATTCGGGTTGTCGGATATATGCCTGAAAGTTTGTAAGCACTAAATAATTCTGCGGCCGGTTGAAAATTAACATTCTCATCCGGCTGTATGATTTTTGTACATTGTAAATATCTCAGTTTATTTAATATTAAGATTTTTATTTTAATAAATCGTAATTTTAAACTGTGAAGTTTGCTGTTTTTCCACCGTAACAGGAGAGACCGATTTTGGATTCGTTTTTTATTACTACTCCCATTTATTATGTTAATGCTAAGCCCCATCTAGGGCATGCATACACTACCATTCTGGCTGATTCTATGAATCGGTTTCACAAACTAATGGGAGATGATACTTTTTTTCTCACCGGCACAGATGAGCATGGTGATAAAATAGTTCAGGCTGCTGAAAAGGGCGGACAGACTCCGCGGGAATACGTTGATGATATTAGTTCATTATTCAGCGATCTCTGGCCTAATTTACAGATTGAAAATGATGACTTTATCAGAACCACAGAAGATCGCCACATCAAGTGCGTTCAAGGCGTTTTGCAAAAAGTTTATGATAAAGGTGATATATATTTTGGGGAATACGGCGGGCATTACTGCTTTGGCTGTGAAAGATTTTATACTGAAAAAGAATTAGAAGACGGTAAATGCCCTCAGCACCTAACTGTGCCTGAGTATATTGCTGAGAAAAATTACTTTTTCAAAATGTCAAAATATCAGGACTGGCTCATTGGGCACATAAATGCCAACCCTGATTTCATCCGTCCTGAGAGATACCGCAATGAAGTGCTCAGCCTTCTAAAGTCCGGCGCACTCGAAGATTTGTGTATTTCTCGTCCTAAAACCCGCCTTGAGTGGGGTATTGAACTTCCTTTCGATAAAGATTTTGTTACATATGTATGGTTTGATGCTCTCATCAACTACATAACAGCTCTTGATTATCCGAAGGGTGACAAATTTAAACAATTCTGGCCTGCTGCCAATCATCTTGTTGCTAAAGATATCCTTAAGCCGCATGCTGTTTTTTGGCCTACAATGCTTAAGGCTGCGGAGATTGAGCCTTTCCAAAATCTCAATGTTCACGGTTACTGGCTTATTAAAGATACTAAGATGTCTAAATCTCTCGGAAACGTGGTTTCACCTCTCGAGATGGCGCAGAAGTACGGAGTTAATGCTTTCCGTTATTTCCTCATGCGTGAGATGTCTTTCGGTAATGATTCCAGCTTTTCCGAGGAAGCTCTTGTTGGCCGCCTTAATGCGGATCTTGCAAATGATCTCGGGAACTTATTCAGCAGAACTTTGTCCATGACTCACAAATACTTTGACGGACTTGTTCCGGCTCAGGGTGAAGAAGACGAAGTGGATTGCGCTATTAAAAGTGTTGGACGTGCTAGCATGGCTGCATTTCAGCAGAACTTTTTAGACGTAAAGTTCTCACGCGGACTTGAAGGTCTTTGGGAACTTGTGCGCGGTTTAAACAAATATATTGATACAACACAGCCTTGGGCTCTCTATAAAGCAGAAAACATGTCCCGTCTTGGAACTGTAATGTATGTTCTTCTTGAGAATATGCGTAAAATTGCTGTCCATTTGTGGCCTGTAATGCCCGAAGCCAGTGAAAGTATGCTTGCTCAACTCGGAATTAAATTTCACCCTGAGAAAATCAATTTGAAGGGTGAAGTTGATGTTTGGGGTCTGCTTGAACATGGCACTGAAGTTGCGAGCAAATCTAATCTTTTCCCACGCGTTGAGTTTGAAAAAACACCTCCGGTTGAAAAGAAAAAGAAAGTTGCAAAAGCTGCGAAGAAAACGAAAGAAGTTAAGACTGAAATTCCCGGGATTATTGAATTCCCTGATTTCCAGAAAGTTGAAATGAAAATCGGTACTGTTCTTTCAGTTGTTAAGCATCCTGATGCTGACAAGCTTCTGATTGTTAAGTTGGACACAGGTGAAGAAGAGCCTCGTCAGGTTGTTGCTGGACTCGCTGAGTTCTTCACTCCTGAACAGCTCGAAGGTAAACAGGTTGTCGTAGTCGTCAACTTGAAGCCTCGTAAGCTCAGAGGAGAAGTTTCACAGGGAATGATTCTAGCTGTTCGCAATGGCGATGGCATGGAACTCCTGACTGTGACAGCAGGCGTTGCTAACGGAGGGCAGGTTTCTTAACCGCTCTAAAGTGCAACTGACCATATAACTTAAAAAAAAGGCAGATCATTATGATCTGCCTTTTTTTGTTTAAATATGTAGCTACTCGAATTGTTAATTATAATGAGGAGGCGGAGCGTCTTCTACATTTCCTGTCGCAGCTATATCTGTAATGTCTTTCAATTGCTCTGCAAGGATTGCAATTTTTTTCTCAAGATTAGCAATCTGTCTTTGCTGGGCAATAATAAATTTGTTCATTTCTTCTACAGTCCTGTCCTGCATGGCAAGACTGGATTCCAATATTTCGATTCTCTCTTCGAGTTCGTCTATGTTTTTCATAAGAATATCCTGCCAGAACACCTAAAATAAGGCAATTATCCATATTGCCTAAATTAAATTGTACCGGAATTATTGAGTGATTTAAAAGTCGTGAGGTTTAACTTGTAAAATTGAGTCTGCTAATTTGCGTTGGAATGGGCTGAATTTTTATGCAGGCTGATACAAAGCAAGTGGCGCGTAATTTGCTGAGGTTATGCTTTTTTCTTGTCAGGGATGTCGTAAGGTACCGAAACTCCGTCAATAACGAAGTTAATAATTCGCCCTTCGGTTCGCTCAGCTTGGTCTTTAAAAGTGGCAAGCGAGTTCATAGCATCTACGGAGTCTTGAGTACTAGCCCAGACACCGAACGTGGTCCGTAAATTATCATGAATTTTTTTCATCTTAAGTAGATCAGCAGAAAACGCAGAAGAATCATTTGCTAAAAGTTCTATTGCGCTCCATTTAGTGCCTGAATCCATGATAATTCTCCTTAATCACAGCATCCACATATGGGAATAGCTAATATTTTGTTAGCCATTTCTTGTCCCAATGCATACTGTGATGAACGAATTTTTATGGTCATTCTGCCGCAGTTCGAAAGCACATTTATAATGGTTCCAGGGATTATGCCCATAGATAACAGACGACTACAGAAACATCTGCCGCCTTCTAATTTGATAACCCTCACAGATACACCTTTACCAAAACAGGTAAGGGATCTCGGTTTTGTTGTATTTGCGAGTTCGTTCATTGCAATTGATATTTAAATTCATTTACAGTGTTTGTCAATGTGTGGATCTAAAATATACTAAAAAAGAGGGTTATTCGAGACTTGCTCATCTTCGCGTAATGTTTTATGCCATTCTGTCACTAAAAAAGTCCTAAAGATAATATCTCAAACCATATTTGGGTGGAGTTCATGCCTAAACGCACTGATATCAAAAAAATTATGCTCATCGGCTCCGGGCCGATTGTGATTGGTCAGGCCTGTGAGTTCGATTATTCCGGCACTCAGGCTCTTAAAGCTCTTAAGGAAGAAGGTTACGAAGTTATTCTCGTTAACTCAAATCCTGCAACAATTATGACTGATCCACATCTCGCGGATCGAACATATATTGAACCAATAGAGCCTGAAACTGTTGCGAAGATCATTGAAAAGGAAAGACCTGATGCTTTGCTACCGACTCTTGGCGGACAGACTGCTCTGAATACTGCTCTAGCGGTTGCCGAGATGGGTATTCTGAAAAAGTTCGGAGTAGAGCTTATCGGTGCTTCTGTTGATGTCATCGAAAAGGCAGAAAGCAGAGAACTTTTCCGCGCAGCTATGGAAAAGATCGGACTTAAAGTACCATTCAGCGGTATTGCTCGCAATATTGATGATGTGCGTTACTGGGGTAAAAAAATTGATTTCCCGATTATTATTCGTCCCGCTTTCACCTTAGGTGGAACTGGCGGTGGCGTTGCATATAATATGGATGATCTTGAAGACATCGCCATGCAGGGGATTAACGCAAGTCTCCAAAACGAAGTTATGCTCGAAGAATCCATTCTTGGATGGAAAGAGTACGAGCTTGAAGTAATGCGCGACACTAAAGATAACTGCGTAATTATTTGTTCCATTGAAAATATTGATCCAATGGGCGTTCACACCGGAGACTCCATAACAGTTGCTCCGGCTCAGACCCTTACGGATGTTGAATATCAGATTTTGAGAGATGCATCTCTTGCGATCATGCGTGAAATCGGTGTTGAAACCGGTGGATCGAATGTTCAGTTTGCGATCAATCCTGCGAATGGAGAACTTGCAATTATTGAAATGAATCCTCGTGTTTCCCGTTCATCAGCCTTGGCATCCAAGGCAACAGGCTTTCCGATTGCTAAGATCGCAGCTAAGCTTGCTGTTGGTTACACACTTGATGAACTTCCAAACGATATTACCCGTGAGACAATGGCTTCCTTTGAACCGTCCATTGACTACTGTGTAATCAAGATCCCTCGTTTCACCTTTGAGAAGTTCCCCGGAGCTGAAGATTACCTTACCACTGCTATGAAGAGTGTTGGTGAGACTATGGCTATCGGGCGTACTTTTAAAGAAGCTCTGCAAAAAGGTTTACGCTCTTTGGAAGTCGGAATGCCCGGTTTCGGTAAAGATTTTGAACAATGCAATGTTGACCGCGACGAGTTGATCGGCCTTCTCCGTAAGCCTAACTCCAAACGTATCTTTGCTCTTCGTGATGCATTCCTTTGCGGATTTACTGTAGAAGAAGTGTTCGAATATACTAAGATTGATCCTTGGTACTTGAATCAGTGTGAAGAGCTTGTCCGTTTCGAAGAAAAGCTTAAGAAGTTCACTCTCGAAGTCGGCATGTACTCTGATAATCCTGAAATTCCAAATATGCTTAAGAAAGCAAAAGAGCTAGGTTATTCTGATCCGCAGCTTGCTACATTATGGAAGCAGAGCGAAGCAGATGTCAGAACTTTCAGAAAGAATCTTGATATTATTCCTACATATTACTTAGTTGATACTTGCGCCGCTGAATTCGAAGCTTATACTCCCTACTTCTACTCTACGTATGAAACAGGGCAGGAAGCGAAAGAGATGGAAGGTCGCAAGGTTATGATTCTGGGAGGTGGTCCTAACAGAATCGGTCAGGGAATTGAATTTGATTACTGTTGTTGTCATTCCGCTTTTGCTCTTGAAGAGATGGGCGTGAAGTCAATTATGGTTAACTCAAACCCTGAAACAGTTTCAACTGATTACGATACTTCCGATAGACTTTACTTTGAGCCTCTTACTTATGAAGATGTGCTTAATATTGTTGAATTTGAAAAGCCTGATGGGATCATTGTTCAGTTTGGCGGGCAGACTCCGCTGAATCTTGCAATTCCTTTGCTCAAAGCCGGAGTCAAAATTTTGGGAACTTCCCCGGATTCCATTGACCGCGCTGAAGACAGAGAAAGATTCCAGGCTCTACTTAATAAGCTTGATCTTAAGCAGCCACCGAATGGAACAGCACGTTCCCTCGAAGATGCACAGAAGATTGCTACTGAACTTACTTATCCGCTTGTTCTTCGTCCTTCATATGTACTTGGTGGACGCGGAATGGATATCGTCTGGAGTGATGAGGAATTTGAATCATACTTCCGCGAAGCATCGGTTGTTTCTCCTGAACATCCAATTTTGATTGATAAGTTTCTTGAGAACGCGGTCGAAGTTGATGTTGATGCTCTTTCAGATGGCGATCAGACTTATGTTGCTGGCGTGATGGAGCATATTGAAGAAGCTGGAATTCATTCCGGTGATTCAGCATGCGTATTGCCACCTCATACTCTCAGCCCTGAAATTGTTAAAGAGATTGAACGTCAGACTGTAGCTCTCGCAGCAGAGCTTGAAATTGTCGGATTAATGAATATTCAGTTCGCAGTTAAGGACGATGTTGTTTTCATCATCGAAGTTAACCCTAGAGCCTCAAGGACTGTTCCTTTCGTAAGTAAGGCAACAGGCATTCAGCTTGCGAAATTTGCAACTAGAGTTATGCTCGGCGAAAAACTTGTCGATCTTGATCCTTGGTCACAGCGTAAAGAAGGGTTCTACTCTGTTAAGGAAGCCGTATTTCCATTTAACAAGTTCCCGAATGTTGATGTGAAACTCGGACCAGAAATGCGTTCAACAGGTGAAGTTATGGGAATGGATGTTCTGCCTGGACTTGCTTTTATGAAAGCACAGCTTGGCGCAGGACTTAAACTTCCTCTTGACGGAACAGTCTTTATTTCAGTTAAAGACCGGGATAAAGAAGGCATTATTCCTACCGCTCAGATTTTCAAAGAGCTTGGATTTAAAATCCTTGCAACTGGCGGAACCGCGGATTTCCTTAATGCTAAGGGAATTGAAAATGAGAAGATACTTAAAGTGAATGAAGGGCGTCCACATGTTGTTGATTACATTAAAAACAATGACATTGATCTTTTGATTAATACGCCATCAGATAAGAAGACTGTAAGCGATTCTAAACAGATCAGACAAACAGCGTTATTGTACGGATTAGCATATACAACAACTGTTGCCGGTGCACATGCTATGGGGCAGGCCATTAAAGAGCATCGCGGCAAAGGGCTTGATGTAAGGTGCTTACAGCACTACCACAACATGGATATTTAAAACTAAATAAACTGGAAATTAACGGACCGGGCGTAACGCTTCGGTCCTTTCCTTTTTTAATACAAAAGCAGGAAATATGAAAAAAGAATACTGCGGACTTTTTGGTATATACAATCATCCGGAAGCGGCGCGTATGACCTATTTCGGTCTATACGCAATGCAGCATCGTGGTCAGGAATCTGCTGGTATAGTCACCTGGGACGGCAGTCAGATTCGTGAACAAAAAGGCATGGGACTTGTCGGGGATGTTTTTAATGAGCGTCACTTAAGCAAAGAGCTGAAAGGTAACATTGCTATTGGTCATGTTCGCTATTCTACTACAGGCGCATCTCTTATTCGAAATGCTCAGCCCTTTATTGTAAGGTTTGGCGATTTACGTCTTGCGATTGCTCACAACGGAAACCTTGTGAATACCAAGGAACTACGTGAAGAGCTCGAAGCGCAGGGATCTATTTTCCAGACCACTATGGATTCAGAAGTTTTTGTTCATCTGATTGCAAAGAATCTTAATGGCAATACTATCGAAGATGCGATCATGAAGGCTTGTAAAAAAGTTAAGGGTGCATTCTCTCTTTTGATTATGGCAAATGACAAACTTATTGCCGTTAAAGATCCTCATGGTTTCCGCCCACTTGCTATCGGGCGTCTTGGCGATAACTATGTTTTCGCATCTGAAACTTGTGCCTTTGATCTTATTGACGCCGAATCTATTCGCCCTGTTAAAAAGGGTGAAATGGTCGTTGTTGAAAACGGTAATCTTAAATCATATATATATGATGAAAAGACTCCTAAAAGACAGTGTATTTTTGAACTCATTTACTTTGCACGTCCTGACTCCATTATTTTTGATGAAGTTGTTTACGAAAGACGTAAAAAAATGGGTAAAGTTCTGGCCAAAGAAATGCCGCAGGATGTTGATTTCGTAATGCCTTTCCCTGACTCCGGTAACTATGCCGCTGTTGGGTATTCACAGGAATCTGGATTGCCGCTTGAACTTGCTATGATTCGAAATCACTACGTAGGCCGTACTTTTATTCAGCCTTCGCAGGATATGCGTGATTTCAGTGTTAAGATGAAACTTAACCCTGTTCGCAGTATGATCAAAGGCAAGAGCATTATGATCATCGAAGATTCCATTGTTCGCGGAACCACTATCCGTACAAGAGTTAAAGAGTTGAGAGCACTTGGCGCACGTGAAATTCACATGCGTGTAAGTTGTCCTGCTATTCGCTTCCCTTGTTATTACGGTATTGACTTTTCATCCAAGGGCGAGCTCATCGCTGCCAATAGTACTGAAGAGGAAATCGCACGTTTCATCGGACTTGATTCACTTCACTACCTTTCAATCGAAGGTCTTCTTGAGTCCGTAGAAGATAAAGATTCATATTGCCTAGCTTGTTTTGACGGCAATTACCCTATCCCTCCTTGTAAGGGCGGGGGTAAAATGTGTTTGGAAGATAAATGCTAGCATCCATCTTACAGAGTGTATTTGTTTATGAATGATCCTTTTGTTTGTGCCCGCTGTGCTGCTAAAGGTCCAACATGTTGCGAATTAACTCCGGGATGTGAAGATCTTTGTTTTCCGATATCTAAATATGAACGGGAGCGCATTTTAGAGTGCGCTCCCGATTTAGGCGGGTTCGTTTTACAGCCGAATACCGCTATTTTTATTGAAAATTTATTGCGATTGTTTCCAGATCAACGCCGAACTGTCAGAGAGTTGTTCCCTCTGGGGGGGACTCATTATCGTCTGGCTTTGGATGAGTTTGGAAAGTGTTTGTTTTTAGGTCCTGAAGGGTGTCGTATTCCTCAAGAAGCTCGTCCTTATTACTGTCGCCTGTTCCCTTTTTGGACTAGCGAGAATGGTCAAATCAGTATTCTTGAGGTTGCCGGTTGTCTTGCTCAGCAAGAGAATAAAACTGCTGGGAAATTGCTTAAATCTTTAGATGTTTCTTTGGTGAAAGCTAGAAAAATACATGAAAAACTCCGCATTGCATGGGGTTTTGATTCCCCCCCTGAATAGTTTGTGCGTTTACGAATATGAATTTAAAATTTTGATTAATTGTTATCCTGATCAGCTGCCGGTTCTGGCGGCTTGTGAGATTTACAGATGAAGAAAGTTTATAAAATAAGTCTTATAGTAATGCTTCTGATAGGGATTCTCGGAATCTCTTCTATGGCTGGTCTTTACTATTGGGCATCCAGAGATTTGCCAGGTTTTAAAAATATCACTGATTACAGTCCTCCACTTGTAACGACTGTTTATACTCATGATAGCAAAGTGCTTGGCTATTTCTACAAAGAAAAGCGCTTTTTGGTTAGAATAGATGAAATGACACCGTTTCTTCCTAAGGCTTTTCTTGCAGCCGAAGACGCGTCCTTTTATGAGCATGACGGTGTTGATTTTTCAGCTATTTCGAGGGCTTTTGTTGCCAATCTCAGAACTGGCGGCATTAGACAGGGCGGAAGTACCGTTACACAGCAGATAATTAAAAGACTGCTTCTGACTCCTGAAAAAAGCTATAAACGAAAAATTAAAGAAGCCATTCTCGCCTTCAGACTTGAGCATTACCTTGAAAAAGATGAAATTCTCACAATTTATCTGAATCAAATTTATCTTGGCGCCGGAGCGTACGGTGTTGAAGCTGCAGCTCGCATTTACTTCGCTAAACATGTTAGCGATTTATCAATTGCAGAGTCTGCTCTTTTGGCGGGTCTTCCGCAGGCTCCTAGTCGCTATGATCCATATAAACATCCTGAAAAGGCAAGAGCACGTCAATTGTATGTGCTTGGTCAGATGTATGCGCAGGGATGGATTGGTAAGGACGAATATAATAATGCAGTAGATGAGCCGCTTGTATACAAAAGTATGGAAGATCCATCATGGCAGGCTGGTCCGTATTATTTGGAAGAAGTCAGACGCTGGCTTATAGATAAGTATGGCGAAGAAACTGTATATAATGGCGGACTGAATGTTGTAACTGCGTGTGACTTAAAACATCAGATTGCTGCCGATGATGCTGTTAGGAATGGACTTGAAAGCTCGACACGTCGCCGCGGTTGGCGCGGACCTTTGGCTGAACTTGCTCCTACCCAGTACGCAAAGTTTTTGAATTCGGAAGTAATACCTTTCTCGGACCTTAGACCTGGCAAATGGGTTAAAGTTCTGGTGACCAAAGTTTCTAAAAAAGAAGCATTAGTTAAGTTTGGTAAATACAGCGCAAAAATGCCGGTAACCAGCATGAAATGGTGCCGTGAACCTAATATTCGTAAAGCTCCTGAAGACGTTCGTCCTGTTAAAGATGCGACTAAAATATTGAAGACCGGCAATGTTGTTTGGGCTAAATTGACTAAAGCTTTCTTTAAAGACGGGAGTGAAGTCAATTTCAATCAAGTCGATCCCGATACTCCTGAACTTGGCGATTTGAACTGGCTTGTAGACTTAGTTCAAAGGCCTGTTGTTCAGGGCGGCTTGGTCTCCATGGACCCTCGATCCGGTGAAGTCAAAGCTATGGTTGGCGGTTATTCCTTTCACGCCAGTCAGTTTAACCGCGTAACTCAAGCTAAAAGACAGCCTGGTTCTGCGTTTAAGCCGATAGTTTATTCAACAGCAATGGATAACGGATTCACTACAGCATCAATTCTTATGGATGCTCCATTTGTTTATACCGACATGGTTGCCGGTAAGCTCTGGAAACCTCAAAATTTCGAAGGAGTATTTTACGGACCTACGCTTTTGCGTACCGCTCTCGTAAAATCCAGAAACCTTGTGACTATCAGACTTGCCCAGAAAATGGGTGTTAATAAGATTATTGAGCGTGCAAAAGTTATGGGTCTCGATGGTGATTTTCCTGCTGATCTGTCTGTTGCGCTCGGTTCTGGTTCCGTAACTTTACTCAATATGGTTGAAGCTTATTCAGCCTTTGCTCGCGGTGGATCTCGGATTAAGCCGAGACTTGTTCTTTCGGTTAACAGCCCTTGGGGTGAGCAGATGTACGAGTCCATACCTGAAGTTCATGATGCTATCAGTCCACAAACCGCGTACATAATGTGTAGCCTTTTAAAAGAGGTGGTTCAGCATGGAACCGGTTGGAGAGCACGCGCTCTCGGTCGTCCTCTTGCCGGTAAAACTGGCACAACTAATAATGAACAGGATGCATGGTATATGGGCTTTTCCCCATATTTGTTGACAGGTGTGTTTGTCGGATTTGATCAGCTTACTCCTATGGGTAAGTATGAAACAGGTTCCCGAGCTGCAAGTCCAATATGGGTCAACTATCGTAAAAAAATTGAGACTGATTATCCATATATGGACTTTCCCCAGCCTGATGGAGTTGTGATGGCGAAGGTTGATGCCTCTTCGGGTCTTCTTGCCGGACCGGGGTCTACTAAGACCTTCTTCCTGCCGTTTAAGGAAGGAACACAGCCGACTAAAGTTGCTGGAGGTGCCGGTGACGATTCCGAAGGCGGCGGCTCATCTAGTGAAGATCTGTTCAAGCAGACCTTCTAGGCTTATGCTTTAAAGAAGTTCATTTCAAAGAATAAGGAAAACCCCGAATAACTCAGTTATTCGGGGTTTTTTTGTACTTGAATATAGAAGTAAGAAAAGGGCTAAAGGACCTCTCACTCAGGGTAGGTAGATATCCCGCCGTGAGCTCCAGACCATTCTACTGGATTATTCAAGAACTTTTCAACTTCGCCTAAGGACTTGGTATCAAAGTAATTTTCTTTCTTACATACATTTAGAATGTCCCACCAGTTTGCCAGTGAGATCATTTCAAGACCAGCATCAGCGAGAGTCTGTTCTGAGTTCGGGAAAATTCCGTACTCGAAGAGGACAAACGTATGGGTCACGTCTGCGCCAGCACGACGAAGAGCTTCTGCAAAAGTGACTTTGCTGCGTCCGTCTGTGGATAAATCTTCAACTAGAAGAACTTTGGAACCTTCTTTGAAATCGCCTTCGATCTGTGCATCACGACCAAAGCCTTTTGCTTTTTTGCGCACATACTGCATAGGAAGCATTAGTCTTTCGGAAAGCCATGCTGCGAAAGGAATACCTGCAGTTTCGCCGCCAGCAACACAGTCGATGGATTCAAAGCCTACGTCTCTCAGAATGACTGAAGCTCCGAAGTCCATCAAAGTTGAACGAACGCGCGGGTAGGAAATAAGTTTACGGCAATCAATGTATACCGGGCTGGCCCAGCCTGAGGTAAACTTGAAAGGCTCATCAGCTCTGAAGCGGACAGCTTCAACTTCGATGAGCATTTTAGCTGTAATTTCAGCTATGGTTGCTTTGTCTGGAAAACCGGTAGGAACCATTGTTTCTCCTTTGTTGTTATACGTAAAAAAAGCCGGGTCTAAAAGCGACTCAGCTTATATCAATCAACCAATTCCCAATAAAGGGGGGTGTCAGGGTTAAATATTTTAACCTTGTCTTCACCCGCCTTAAAGAGCCAATCCATAGAAACCGGTTCATCCCTTTTGGCCAGTGTAATTGTACTGCCATTGGGAGAGAGTCCGTAAAATCTGGCTCCGAATATAGATGTAAAGCCTTCTAACTTTGCAAGCTCCCCACATCTTTCAAAAACTTGAGTGACATAACCAATAGAGGTCGGAGCATTAAATATCCCTGCGAATGCTCCTTCCTTTTCTTTGTTCTTACAAGAATGCGGTGCAGAGTCCGTACCTAGGAAAAACTTCTCATTGCCGGAAGTTGCTGCTTTACGCAGAGCTTTACGGTCTTCAAACGTTTTTGCAACCGGCAGGCAGTACATGTATGGATTCATACCGCCCTTAAAAAGGTCATTGCGGGTCAGAATCAAGTGGTGCGGTGTTATTGTCGCAACCGTAAATTCGTCTTGATCAAGAACATACTCAACTGCTTTTTTGCAGGTCAGATGTTCGAAAATTATTTTCAGTTCAGGGAAATCTTTGCGAAGGGGAGCCAATACTTTATCAATGAATACTGCTTCGCGATCAAAAATGTCTACTTCAGGGTCGACCACTTCACCGTGAACAGAAAGTGGTATTCCAAGCTCCTGCATCACTTCAAGTACAGGGTAAACATTCTTAATCGAAGTTACACCGTTATCTGAATTGGTAGTAGCTCCTGCGGGAAATAGTTTCACCGCGTGGAAAGCTTTAACCGCACAGGCTGCTCGAAGTTCTTCAGGATCGGTAGCATCAGTTAAATAGCAGGTCATTAGTGGTTCGAAATTCGATCCCTCTGGACGCGCCGCTATGATTCTTTTGCGATATTCCTCGGCCTCATCTACTGATGTAATGGGGGGCATGAGGTTTGGCATAACAATAGCTCTGCCATAAATTTTTGCAGTGTATGGAAGTACTGCCGTCAGCATTTCTCCATCTCTCAGGTGAAGATGCCAGTCATCAGGCCTTATAATGGTAATTTCAGTGTTCATGATTTGAACTCCGTAATAGTGCTGTATAGTACAGAAGTACCCCTAATAAAATCAGCTATATCCATTTCTTCTTCAGGATTATGCGAACCATTGCGGTTTCTCACAAATATCATTCCAGTAGGAACTCCGGCATTCGCGAAAAGTGAAGCATCATGACCAGCTCCGCTAGGAATAGGTTCTATTGGCAAACCTTCATCCCCGCAAGCTCTATTTATGCGCTCAACAATACTTTGGTCAAGCACTGCGGGCGGAGTTTTTACAGGTTTATCAAATTCAAACTGAACTTTGCGGTCATAAGTAATGGTTGCACACTCAGAATGGAGCAAAGCTTCGATTGCAGTCAAGGTATGCTCATACTGGCTTCGCGCCTCAAAACTGAAAGTAACTTCACCCGGAATCCTAGACATTGCGTGGTGTTGCGGATCTGTAGAAAGCATTCCCATGGTCGTAACTAAATCACCACCATGCTGCAAAATTGTTGTCCAGTGATCATCTATTCGTGTGATTAGATCCGCTGTAGCAAATACAGCGTCCTTTCTGAGCCAACGCGGTACTGCGCCAGAATGTCCGGCTTCCCCTATACATTTTATTGCGCGATGGCGGAAGTTGCCGCGAATACCTGTAACAGCTGCTACAGGTAGGTTGCGGGCGATCATGACAGGACCCTGCTCAATATGTAATTCGAAGAAGGCTTTGATCTTTGTCGTATCGATCAGCTTTTCGCCCTTTGCTATTCTCTTAATTTCTGCCCCGCACTCAGCCATGTGCGTTCCGAGAGATTTACCATCATCGCGTTGAGTTAGGTCTTGTTCGGATGCTGCAAGTTGGCCGAGAAGTGCTTTCGAGCCAAGGTAACATGCTCCGAACCATGCGCTTTCTTCAGCTCTCAGAGCGATTACTTTAACTGGAACTTCCGGAGTCGTTCCAGTCCTTTTAAAATGAACAAGGCAGAGTAAACCTGCAAGTACACCAGCTGCTCCATCATAATTACCACCTTGCGGCACTGTATCTAGATGCGAACCTATCATTATGTATTCCTGATCATCAGGAATCTTTTCAAGTTCAATAACAAGATTTGCTGCAGAGTCGCGGGAAGTAATCAGCCCTTCTTTTATCGCAATACCTTCAACCATATCGAGAGCTTTGCTTTCTCCTTCACCGTAGGAAGGGCGTGAGACACCGATACTGTCTTTCGATAATTCTTCAAGATCGGCAAAGATTTTTTCAGCATCATTTGTAAGATGTTCGAGACTGGGCTTAGTTTCAGTGATCGTGTGCGGATTCATTGTTTTTGCCCCTGTTGAGTGTTCGTTAACTATTGCGTTCATATTCTATTTATAATTTTAATCTATTCAGTTTGTTAAGGAGCAAGTAGTCCGGGAAGGAAAGTAGCAAGGCCCGGTACGTACGTTACGAGCATCAACACAAGGATGTTGATGAGTAGGAATGGCCATACACCTTGAATAATTGACATGACGGGCTTATTCAGTGTTGACGATGCCACAAATATATCAAGGCCAAAGGGCGGTGTGATCATACCGATACAAATGTTCAAACAGACGATTTCACCAAAGTGAATTGGATCAATTCCCATGGAAAGTGCAACAGGGAAAAGCGGTGGAACAAGAATCAGCAGTGCTGAGTTCGGATCAATAAACATTCCTGCAATGAAGAAAGCAATATTAACAATAAGGAGGAAGGTGATAGGTCCAGCCTGAATGTCCGTTAGGAAATTGGTGATCAAAACCGGAACCTGAGCAAGCGTTACGAAGTAGGAAAGAACGCTTCCCATTGCCAGCAGAATGAAAATAATTGTGGTTGAAATTGCAGCTCGTTCAGTAATTCTAATTAATCTGGGAAATGTCAGATTTTTATAAATCGCTGCCTCAACAAAGATTGCATAGACAACTGATACCGCGGCGGCTTCGGTTGGGGTGAATAAACCCGTGTAAATACCACCTAGAATAATAACAGGTAGTCCTAATGCCCATGACGCCGCATTGAATGTTTTGAGGAAAGGTATGGTAGATTTTTCGCCTCGGCCTACACCTTTTCTAATACTTTCAAAAATAACTAATCCACAAAATGCCAGTCCAAGTGTAATTCCTACGCCAAGACCACCGATGAAAAGTCCTGTGATGGAAGTTCCGGTCATCCAGCCGTAAATAATGAGGGTGATACTTGGAGGAATGAGCAGAGCTGTTTCTGCGCTGGAAACAATCAAACCAAGGCTGAATTTTTCACTGAATCCTGTTTTGCGCAGTTCGGGGTACATGAGCTTGCCCATGGCGGCGACAGTTGCAGGAGCTGAGCCGGAAACAGAACCGAAGGCCATGGAACCTACAATCGTAGTGTGTCCAATGCCGCCGAGTCTGTGTGCTGTGAAATGTTTGATAAGGTCAGTTAAACGCTTTGCTATTTGGCCTGAGGCCATAAGCTCTGCTGCGAAAATGAAAAATGGGATAGCAAGTAGTGTAGAAAAATTGATGCCGCCGACCAGCTTTTGAATAAGGACTGGATCAGGAATTCTTGGAAATAAGAACGCCTTGGTCAAAAAGGCTGGAATACCGAGAACGAGCAGCATTTCAAAGCCGCAAACCAGCATTACAAAGGCAATGAGAATAATTACAGGAGTCATATTATGATACCACCTTAGTTGCTTGGATTTGCGAGTAGAGGTCTGGTGCGACGATTATTAATATTAAGCAACTCAAGCCCGTACCTTAGGGCGAGAAGCATGAATCCAATGGTGGGAGCAACGTATAACCAGTACATAGGTAGTCCTAGAGTCGGGCTGACCTGTCCGGTACGCATTACGAATTTAACAAGTGCATATCCAAGCCATGCTAGGTAGCAGCTAAAAACTATGCCCGTACTATTGATAAGTAAGCATACAATTTTTTGAGGGGTTTTCGGGAGCCTTTCAAGCAAAGTTGTAACCGCAACATGGCGGCCGCGCTCTAGGGCAAGGCCGAGGGCTAAAAATACTGCCCAGACCATGAGAAGTCGTGTCGCTTCGTCTATCCATGCGAAAGAACTAGAGTATTGCGGAAGAATTTCGCGCACTAGAACGTTAAAAGTATACAGGACAACCATAAGTAAATTTATGGAAATAACCAAAACACGTTCGACTGTTCTAATACCTGAAAGTATGGAACTTAAGATCTTCCGCATAATTTTCTCCCGAAAAAAAGAAGCGGGGAAGACAAGTCTTCCCCGCTTAGAGGTACAGTAATTATTTTACGATGCGTTTGTATTCAGCTTCGTACAATTTTACGAGTTTTTCACCTTCGCTACCTGCACGGTCGAGGTATGCTGCGATGGTTTTAGGGTACATGAGTCCACGCATTGTTGCGCGGTCAGCACTTGAAAGAGGGCTGACTTTTACGCCTGCTTTTTCGATAATAGCAAGAGCGTCTTTCTGAGCCTGCTCTTTGTGAGCTTCAACTCCAGGCATAATTTCAAGGAAAGCTGCTACGATAACATCCTGGTATTTAGCTGGAAGGCTATCCCACCATGTTGGGTTGAAAAGAACGAAATCTTCCATTGCGCCGTGTTCGGAAAGAACAAGGTACTTCTGAACTTCGTAAAATTTCATGCGCTGGATGGTATCAAGAGGATTCTCTTCACCGTCAACAACTCCATTCTGTAGAGCTGTGTAAAGTTCCCCGAAAGGAAGAGCGATAGCGGAAGCACCGATTGCAGCAAACTGCTCGATAAGGATTTTGGAATCCATTACACGGAAACGCTGTCCTTTGTATGCTTCAACTGAACCGAGAGGTTTGTTTGAAGTGAAGTTTTTACGTCCGTTAGGCCATGTTGCGATTGCTGTGAATCCTCTGGCGTCGAAGCTTTTGAGGAGTTCTTTACCGAATTTACCCTGACGAATTTCCTGTGCTTTAACGCGGTCAGCAGGAAGTAGGAAAGGAATATCCATAATGGATACAGCAGGGTTGAATCCGCCAAGGAAAGCCGCAGGAGAAATAGTACCTTCAATAGTACCGAACTGTACGCTTTCGTTCATCTGACGCTGATTGCCCAGCTGTGAGGAAGGGAAAAGTTTGAATTCAACAGCGCCACCAGTACGCTCTTTTACGAGCTTGGCAACTTTTTCAAGTCCCTGATGACGGGACTGAAGTGCGGATTCAAGATGTCCAATGCGAGCTTCGAACTCAGCAGCTCCAGCAGAGATAACTCCGCCGAGAACCATACAGACAGCCAAAAGTGTTGTAACAATACGTGCAGAAAATTTCATTCAGAGGCCTCCTTATTATGCAGCTATGATTTGATCTTTTTATTTTGAATTACTAGCGTGTTTATTGTCAAGAAAATTCTCATTTTTAACACAAATAAAATAAGTATTCACAAAAATGAGAATTTAAGTAATTGTAATTAACAAAGATGGCATAATGTTTTTTTAATGATTGGGCTTTTATGTTCATATTAATGTAGTATAGCGGAGACTTTTGATGGGCGAACTTTGTTCTAAAGAAATAGGTCAGCGGCTTAAGGCTTTTAGACTAGGAAGTGAGTATAGTGCGGAAGATATTGCTGCTAAGATCGGCATATCACGTGCGGCCCTTTATCGTTATGAAAAGGGAGACCCTCCTAAGCTTGAAACCCTTGAAAGTATTGCTGATCTTTTAGGCGTATCACTTACTTCTCTTATGGGGGTAGGGGTAGAATATGTTGCTTCAGCCGTAAGTTTCTTCGAAAGAATGCGACAGGCTGAGTCTGTTGCGGAGCATCTTTTTGTAATGTTCGGTCCTGTCTCTTATCTATTAACTACAGATGAATTTGATGATTTTCTAGCGGTGGTTTTGCGTGAGGGGCTTCCTGCTGGGCTTCCAGATATGGAACAGGCTGATCATATGATTGATGAAATTTTATCAATTTTGAAAGAACGTAAAAAATCCTATCGCGAACGCAAACCGAGCATTGTGAGTCTGGTTTCGGCAACAGAGCTTGAAAGATTTTTGCGCAATGGCTTTATTGGAACGTATGATTTGCCTTTCGATGTTATTCAGGAACGTAAAGAAGTTGCGCGCAGAGAAATTGAAAACGTTCTTGATATGCTCGAAAAACAGCCTATTGGAATTCAGATAGGGATTTTAGTTGATTCAATTCCGAGCACGAGTTTTCAAATTTTCCGTCAACCGGGACGCGCGAGTGTTGCTGTTAGTCCATTCAGGCTTGGTGAATTTCCTAACGTTCGTTTAGGAGTAGCAATGATAACATCCGCACCTGAGGCTTTGTCCCTTCATGAGAAAATGGTTAACGAGCTTTGGGTTAGATCATTGAAAGGGCCTGAGGCTGCTAAATTTCTGAGAAATCTTATTGATGAAACTCACTCATAAAAAGGAGGGGGACGATGCCTTTCATAAGGGTTGAGACCAATATATCATTAGATTCTGATAGAGCGGATGTTTTTGTAGCTGAACTTTCAAAGTTTGCCTCAACGGCAATCGGTAAGCCTGAAGTCTATGTGACTGTTATGCTGCACCAGAATTTGAAAATGGTTATTTCCGGGAAGAATGAACCTGCTGCGTTCGTTACTGTCGGTAGTCTTACGCTTAACAAAGATAATACTACGATATTATCCGAAAAATTTTGCGATTTTATTTATGAAGAATTATCAATTATTGGCGCTAGAGTTTTTATCGAATTTCGCGATCTTGAGCGTTCAATGTTAGGTTGGGACGGGCGTACATTCTAAGCGGATTTAAAAAAAAATCCCGACGAGAATATAATATTCGCATCGGGATTTTAAGTTTTTAGATAATGTAACTTTTTACATTAAGCTGAGATCCCAGTTGAAAGTACTGGTTCTATTTGGGGTTGGAACAGCTTTCGGCCATGCTTCTGTGATCTGTAGGAACATTGAGTAACCAGCACTTTCGAGCTTTTTGGTTACTTCCTTAAGATCTAGTTCCCAACCGGGGTAAACCCAGTAGTTCTGGTTGTATTTACGAACCCAGCAGATTTCTTTTTTCTGGCTGTAGATCGGAGCCATAAGCTCTGTTTCTTCCGCAACGATCCTTGAAATAGCAAGCGGCCAGAGGCCGGAAGTGATTATTCCAAGCGGTAGAGGGCTATGTTGAGGAAGGGTGAGGAAGTCTACTTTTGAAAGCTCAGGGCTGACAAATGCGGACTTGAATCCCATCTCGTAAAGTTCCATCAGCGCGAGCGGATTGGCTACATTACAGAATGGTCCTGCGTGGAAGTTCAGCTTGTCATCGTCGGGGAATAGCCCTTTCTGCCAAGGTGAACCGAGAACGAAGTCTGTTGCGCCATGAGCGAGACAGTATCCTAGAATTTGTTTGAACTCAGCTTCTTCATTAGGCCAGATGACAGGTGGAAGGTACCACCAGATCTTTGACACAAGCGGTTTAGGCGTACGGTCCAGTGCATTGGCGGAAAGCCAGATACCTGTGCCGTATTTATTTCTTCCGCGAGGAGGATTACGCTGTAAACTCATTAACTTTACGCGTCCGGTCACACTGAACGGATGTGGCAGATCAATTTTTACAGAGCTGGATGTTTTTTCAGCGACCTTGATTTTAGAAAGGGCTGTCTCAAGCTTCTTAAGAGCGTTAACCAGTCCTTCTTCACGGCGGTCGATGAGGAAAACTCTAGTTCCGGATTTTAGACGGCCGTTGCCTTGAGCTTGAATTGTAACTTTTCCGCGTTTAGGTACGAATTTACGGATCTTCATGGTCTGATGACCGGGTTGATCCTGATATCCGATACGCAGGAAGTCTCCTTGCAAAAGCTCCTGACGGCATTCAAAGTATGACTTGCCGTTTTTTTCCTGCTTGGTGATACCGATTAGGAAACCGGATCCGGTTTCGTTAGTCGGGTCAAGCGGAACAAATGGGCGCTGTGGCAAAAAGTTTGAATGAGATGACGGTCTGCTAAGCGCAAGTTCAAGCAACTGAGTTGCGTTTTTGCGGATTTGAGCGTCATTCGGATTGTCACGCAGCATACGGTAACCTGTAACAGTATAGTATACGTAATGAGGACCTTTTTTACGACCTTCAATTTTCCATGAAGATACTTCAGGAATCGAAATCATAGGTTTGGTCAAAACATCAAGACTTAGGTCGAGACATGAGAACAAACGTTTTGGTTGATCTTTACGTGAAGAGGTTCCATAAAGCCTACGACAAGGTTGTACACAGCGTCCGCGGAGGCTGCTTTTGCCACCGAAGTATGAGCTCCAGTAGCAACGGCCTGATACGCTGTAGCAAAGAGCACCGTGTACGAACATTTCGAGACTGAGTGATTCAGGGCAGGCTTCTGCCATCTGTTTTATTTCGTCAAGATTGAGTTCGCGAGGGACAACAACGCGGTCAACGCCCATTTCAGCGGCGATTTTAAGCCCGGAAGGGCTGCTGACGTTGGCAAGAGTTGAGAGGTGAATTTCACCTTCGTATCCGACTTGTCTAGCAATCTGGACCATTGCAAGGTCCTGAACGATAATCCCATCAGGTTTAACTGTGTGGGCGACTCTATCCAGCAGACGGGCTGCGGAGTCAATATCGTCAGGTTTTACCAATGTGTTCATCGGGATGTAGGTTTTAATACCGTTATCCCGTGCAAGCTGCGCAAGGGCTGCAAGCTCTGTTGTTGAAAAGTTATGAGCTTCCATGCGAGCGGAAAAATGTTTAAGGCCGGCGTAAATCGCATCCGCTCCCGCAGCTATTGCTGCAAGGAAAGAGGCTTTATCGCCCGCCGGGGCAAGAATTTCTGGTTTATGCTTAGTCATAGTTTATCACGCTTTGCCGCATACTGCGGGTAGCAAAAATCTATAGGATTAAATCATGAGTGCAAACAATTGCAGGGCTGTTAAAGTCGTTGACATTAAGCCCCTCGGACACTCCTCACCGGGTGAGGAAATCGTCGAACTCAAGCTCGAATATCCGGGCTGGGAATCAGGCTGGCGCGTTGGCCAGTTTGTTATGATCAGACCCGTATCGTGGCCGCTTGACCTTATTTGGGGACGTCCTTTTTCCATTAGTAACGCAGACGACACCACTCTGACTATTCTTTTTCAAGTAGTAGGGCGGGGGACAAAGCGTTTAATGGAACTTACAAAAGGCGATTCAGTTAATATATGGGGACCGCTCGGTTCATTTTTCAGTAAACCGAAGGATCGCCCTGTACTAATGCTCGCTGGAGGGATGGGCATAGCGCCATTTTGCGGTTATGTCGACTCCCATGAACAACCTGAAAATTTAAAGTTGTTTTTTGCGCATCGTCCTCCACTTGGTAATTATCCTTATAAGGCACTGTCAGATAAGGTAGAAGTGGAAGATATCCAAGAAACCAAGCCTGAAGACATTCAAACCATTATTGCAAGAGTTGAAGCTCTTGTTAAAGAATATGGTGATAAAAACGGGCTAGTTGTGGCCTGTGGTCCGACTCCTTTCTTACGCACAATTCAAAGAGCTGCACTAAAGTACGGCGTAGATGCTGAGCTTTCGTTAGAAAACCGCATGGCTTGTGGAGTTGGAGCATGTCTCGGCTGTGTATGTAAAGATAGCGAAGGGCATCACACTCAAGTTTGTACAAGCGGGCCAGTTTTTAAAGCAACTGCAATCGATATGGAGGGTTAAATATGGATATGTCAGTTGATTTTGCCGGGCTGAAGTTAAAAAACCCAATCTTAACAGCTTCAGGTACTTTCGGTTCCGGGCTGGAATTCAAAAGATTCGGTGATCTTGAATCTCTTGGTGGAATTGTAGTTAAAGGACTTTCTCTCAAGCCGAGAGAAGGTAATCCGATGCCGAGAATTGCTGAAACACCCTGCGGAATGCTTAATGCTATTGGTATTCAGAATCCCGGTGTGGAAGATTTTTTAACTAAAAAATTACCTAAGCTTCCATGGAAAACGCTACCTATATTTGTGAATCTCTACGCAACAGATGCCGCAGAGTTCGGTGAGCTCGCTGCTGTTCTTGCCGGAGAAGAAGGCGTTGCCGCACTGGAAGTGAATGTATCGTGCCCTAACGTAAAAGAGGGCGGGATTGCATTTGGTCAGGACCCGAGCCAGATTACGAAGGTTGCAGAAGCCGTTAAGAAAAACGCGGGTAATAAGCCCGTGATCATAAAGCTCTCTCCTAACGTGACTGATATTGCCACTTGCGCACGAGCTGCCGAAGATGGCGGAGCAGACGGCATATCGTTGATTAATACGCTCTCAGGTATGGCTGTAGATATTGAACGACGTACTCCACGCCTGGCAAACGTCATTGGTGGATTGTCCGGGCCTGCTGTTAAGCCCGTAGCGCTACGCTGTGTCTATCAGGCTGTGAACGCAGTCAAGATTCCAGTAATTGGGCTTGGCGGCATTGCCACCGCAGAAGACGCCGCAGAATTCCTTTTGGTGGGTGCAACTGCTGTTCAGATCGGAACAGCTAATTTCTTGAGGCCTGATACTGCATTTAAGATAGCAGAAGAGCTACCGAAAGTTCTGGCAAGAGTGAATGCAAAGTCATTAGATGAGTTTCGCGGAAGCTTGATATTGCCTAAATAGGTACTTTTTTTAATGTTATTCAAAATAATTAGATAAAAAGTGAAATAGTGCTTGCTAAGTCTTACTGATTTAGTTAAATCCTTTTTCACCAAGCGGAGAGGTGTCCGAGTACGGCTTAAGGAGCACGCCTGGAAAGCGTGTTTAGTTAACGCTAACGGAGGTTCGAATCCTCTCCTCTCCGCCAGTTTGGTTATACAGCCCCTTACAACGAAAGTTGTGAGGGGCTTTTTCGTGTTCATATAAATCTTGAAAGTCATAACTGTAATTCAAGGTCTTTATTCTATACAGCCTTGTGACTCGCAGCCTTTTCATGATATTTCTAAAAAATGAATCAGCAATTATCAGGATGATTATTACTTGCTTTCAGCCTAGTTAACTATGAATCAAACAAGCCGGAGTTTTTGATGCAAATGAAAGGTATGCGTGTCTTGATGTTTGTGGAGAATGTTTTTGAGGATATGGAACTTATTTATCCTTACTATCGTTTGATCGAGGAAGGAGCAGAGGTTGTGGTTGCCGGACCTGAGGTCGGAACCGTTTACAAAGGTAAGAACGGTTATCCTTTCCGTTCTACAGCCGCCATTGCGGATCAGCGGGCGGAAGATTTTGACCTACTCGTAATTGCAGGCGGTTTTGCTCCGGATAAACTAAGGCGTGATCCTAAAGTTCTTGAGCTTACAAGTAATATACACGATGCCGGAAAAATTGTTGCGCATATCTGCCATGCCGGATGGATTCCTATTTCAGCCGGAATTATAAAAGGATTTACCTGCACCTCAACCCCAGGTATAAAAGATGATCTAATAAATGCTGGAGCAATTTGGGTTGATAAAGAAGTTGTTGTTGACCGGAATCAAATTTCATCCCGTAAGCCGGATGATCTGCCGGCT
Source organism: Desulfovibrio sp. (assembly GCA_030145055.1). Lineage (GTDB taxonomy): Bacteria > Desulfobacterota > Desulfovibrionia > Desulfovibrionales > Desulfovibrionaceae > Maridesulfovibrio. Next base: position 79,415 of record JAQYWK010000006.1, on the reverse strand, counting down.
TTTTGCCGCGCCATTATCGACTTGGCTACAAAATGATTTTAGCCCCTTACAACGAAAGTTGTGAGGGGCTTTTTCGTGTTTTACGCACAGTTTAATTGCTCTATAGATGACGGACACGGTGCGAGAGATTCTGATCAATTCGTGCAGGATAAAAATTCACGAGAATTATGTACTACTATAGATCAATATCGAACATCTAGATGTGTTTGTAGTTTTTACATAGATATTAACAATTGGACTACTACCCCCACTGATTCTAATCTTTTAAAAAATTTATCAAAAGAGAAAATTATGCAGGTAGAGTCCATATACGAACAAGGTACCGGAATCATAAATGAAGACTTCCACTTTATAAATGGAAGCCTTTTCGGCGTGTTTGACGGTGCTACAAGCTTGACTCCCATAACCTACGAAAATGGGTTAACGGGTGGTTTTCTTGCTTCTAACATCGCTGGTGAAATCTTCCAAAAGAATAACGAATCGCTTCTAAATCTTGCTGAAGAGGCCAACTTTGCAATTTGTGAAGCGATGGTTGAGCGTGGCGTTAATGTTGATGAAAAGGGGCACTTGTGGTGCACCAGCGCGGCTGTTGTCAGGGTTGAAGGGGATACTCTTGAATGGGTGCAAATCGGGGATAGCCTTGTTCTTGTAATATACGATGATAGCACACACGAAATAGTTTGTAATAAATCCGAGCAAGATATTGAAACGCTTAAGCAGTGGAAAGCGATTGCGGATACAACGCATCATCCAATTGCAACTGCTATGAAAGACCAAATTTTTAAAGTCAGATCACAAATGAATGTTGAATACGGCGTGCTGAGCGGAGAAAGAGATGCTCTTTCCTTTCTTAGTTACGGAAAGAAACAAACAAAGAATATCAGCAACGTTCTCATTTTCACGGATGGATTGTTTTTGCCAAAGAGTGATCCTGAAAGCGGAGAAGATTTCCATTTATTAGCCGAGCTGTTTTTAGAGGGTGGCCTTTCGCGTGTCCGTGACTACATCAGGCAGATTGAAGAAACAGATGTTACGTGTAGGAAGTATCCTCGCTTTAAAACACACGATGATATCGCTGCAATTTCCATCACTCTTTAAAACTTCCTCCCTTCCATCTACGTATAGTCTCACGTTCTGCTTATTGATTTGATATATCAGGGAAATATACTCATTAAATCTGGGAATTGACACAATGATCCACTACATGCAACGGTCGTTTTCAGCGACGAGGTAATTTGATTTGAAACGGTAATCGAGGAAAGCATGAAGGTTCTACACGTCATCAGCCAGACCCCAGATTTCACGGGTAGTGGTAAATATGTTCTGGAGATGATTGACCAAAGTAAAAGGCGGGGAAACGAAAACTTTCTCATCGCCGGAGCACCCACCGATTATTCCTTGCCCGCCCATGTTCTCGCCCCTGAGCATTGTCGCTTTATCTGGTTTGGTAAGGATCTAGCCTTCCCCGTTGTAGGCATGAGCGATGTAATGCCATATTCCAGCACCGTATGTTCCCATCTTAAGCCGGAACAGATTGACCAATATAAAGATACATTCCGTCGTGAAATCAAACAGGCGGTAGAACAATTTTCGCCCGATATTATCCATACCAACCATTTGTGGATGGCATCCGCTGTTACGCGGGAAGCCGCACCTGATATTCCCATAGTAACAACTTGCCACGGCACCTGCCTTCGGCAACATCAATTGTGCTCCGATCTTGGGAGATCATTAATAGATCCGCTTTCAAAAATAGACCGCGTTATTGCGCTTTTTCAGGATCAAAAAGAAGAGATACAAACATTACTCGGACTTAATGCTAGCAAGGTTGACGTAATTAGCGGTGGGTTCAACCAAAACAATTTTTATTTTGAAAAGAAAGAAACATCTCCGCAAACAGTTCAAATTCTGTATGCGGGAAAATTAAATGTCAGCAAGGGTGTTCCGTGGCTCCTTAAGAGTCTTGGGAAAATACGCAATGAGTGGTTCCATCTCCATCTAGTCGGAGGGGGGAGCGGTCCTGAGTTGCAGAGTTGTATGGAGCTAGCAGAGTCCTTGGGCGATAAAGTTACGGTGCATGGGATACTATCTCATGAAAAGCTTGGAGATTTGATGCGCGCGTCCCATCTATTCGTTATGCCATCATTTTTCGAAGGGATGCCCTTGGTATTACTGGAAGCAATGAGTTGCGGATGCCGAATTATCACCACGGATTTGCCCGGTTGCAAACAGCTATTTCACCATTTCGACTCGACAATGGTTCGCCTGGTGGAACTTCCTGAATTGATGACTATAGATAAACCACACCCAGAAGACGAACTAAGGCTAGAAGACCTGTTATCGTCTCTACTAATGCAGGTAATCAAGGAAGTGTTAGAAGGATCTGAACCGGATCTGGAATATATTCGGTCAATTACCAGCTCGTACACATGGGAAAAGATATTCGCTAAAATAGAAAATGTTTATCAGAAAGCAATGACCTAAGAACAAGAGTCCATCTAAAGTACGTATAATATCCTAAAACTAAGGCTCCGAATTTTATTCTCTCCTCCCGTTGAGCCGTACAGCCCCTTACAACGAAAGTTGTGAGGGGCTTTTCCATGTCTAATAATTCCTACCTATTTCCCTTTATGGACAACAAGCTGAGCAAAAGGAATATTCCACTCAAAGTGATTGCAGGCATCTACGCTGTACCGTTGCAGTGCCCTAGTTAACCGCCCGTATAGCTCTGCTAAATCGCTATGGAAGTCTGCTATGATCACTAGGTTGAGTGATGATGCTCCAGCGGATTCGAACTCAACCTTTAAGTTGAGAACGTGTTTGCTGTAGCCGTCCTCTTCAAGCTTGGTAGAGATAAAGTTTTTTGCTTGCTCAAGAATGGATGTCGTCGACTTGGCCTGATGTGCGTAGTCGATGCCGAAAACAGATTTGATCCGGAAGTTACGCGAAATATTTAGGGGATTCAGCTCCAGAAAATTCGGAGTTTGATATGTCACGTAAGCTCCTCCTCGCTGGAGCAGTTCGACCATGTCAGGAGACTGGCTTATGACTTTACCTCGTACGCCGTCAGAGAGTATCACCCAGTCGTTTATGCGGCATGGGAACCATGGTTCATTGTTGCCGATGGGGCGTGAAATCAGATTTTCCAGTTCTCTAATAGGCAATCTGATAGTGCTAGGACTTAAGACAGGGTTTCGGAGCTTGGCATAAATTTGAAGTCTGTCCACTTTCCATGGGACTCCATTGTGTATGATACGTTCATTTTCGCGAACTGCTCCAAGGTTAAGTATGAGTTTAACCTGTTCATAGTATCTGGTGAATCCTGCGCGGGCGGTCCAAAGTGCTCCTAAAAGAAAAATGAATGCGATGCTGAGCAGAAACCAGTCGCCTGATGTATAGAGAGTGAAAAGGGAGGCTAGGGTTGCTGCTAAAACACTTATAATCAATAGTACAATTTCGATAACACGGATATAAAAAGGTCTTTGCTTAGCTCTAAATGCGGGGTGAATTTTCCTGAAGCCACGATCTATAATGCGGAAAAATAGAAATACTCCCGCAAATGTGAGCAGGGCGATGAGGATATTTTTGCCACGGCTTTTAAAGAAAACAGCCATAACTTTTTTTGTTGATTCAAAAAAAGATGTTTTTTCTTTCTGCAACTCATTAAGTTCAAAATGAGCAACATCCAGTTGATTGCTGATGTTGGTGCGTTTTTTTAGAAACTCAATTTTAAGCTTATCAAGTTCAGCTTTTAATAGAAGCGAGTCCGTGGAACTGATGAGTTCTTCAATACTTGTTACTGCTTCCTCCGCTCTAGGAAGTCTGCTTTCGAAGTAGGCTACTCTGCTTTTCAAACGCTCTACTTGTCTGGGACGTTTGGTCATTTCCTTCAGTTCATATAAAATCGGTTTGACCAGTGTTTCTATTTCTTCCTGCCATTGAAAATTTTGCTGTATTTCTTCATCAAATATCGAAGTGTCTAGCCCTGTGGCTACTTTGATGAAGTTTTGATTAACTTTTTTCAGCTGTTTTTTAAGGTCATTTAATTTTAATAAAAGGGCTTTTTGGTCCTCAGGATGGGACGTTTCCTTCATTGCCTCTTTAGTCAAGGTTGTTTGTTTCAGAAGTTCAGATTTGTAATATAGTAAATTGGTCAGCGTTGCAGTTTGCATAGAAGTATTCTCTATAGAGTTCAATTCTTTGGTCACTACAGCTAAGTCTTCGTCGTTATCAGTCTGCGCATAGATAATACTCGCAGGCTGTATTATAAGACAGATCAATAGAATACAGGTAAATGAAGTTTGATGAATTTTATTTTTACTCATTTAATTGTCCTGATTTATTTAAAATAAAAAATAAGAAATTTATTTATTGTTTAAAGTTTGGTGCTATTTGTCACCAACTCTTTTGGTATAAAATTACTATTGAGTTCAGTCTAGTAGATATGTGCAAACGTTCGTGTCTTTTCTGTATTATTCTCATAGGGGGGTTAATCAATTGAATAAATTATACTCTAAAATTATCTTCCTGATGGCATTGCCCTAACGCTATCAATGGAGCCTATTGGATCGACTTTCTAGCTCCCTACAATAAAAGTTGTGAGGAGTTTTTCCTGTTTGGGGTAATGAAAATATAAACTTACTGCTTGCCAAAATAATTCATAAATTAAGGGGATTTGTTTTGCTATGTGGTACGTTTATGTGTTTTCTTTAAGGCACCACATTCATTGATCAACTAGGACATAACTCGTCCGACCGGAGGCTTCTTAATGTTTTCGCTTCGATTTAGATTTCTTATTCTTATCTGCGCTATGCTCCTTCTCTGCAGTTGCAGTAGCAAAACTGTAAATACTTCCGACTCCTTCGGTTCGGAAAGACTCCTGAAATCCCTGTGGTTTGAAAAGCAATTAGCGGGTTCCGAGAGTGATTTGGTCCGTGCGAGTTTGCCTGAGCCTGATTTGCGCTCTCCTTTGCGTACCGAACCACTTCGCACGTTTCCGCCTGTTCCATCTTCATTGCAACAGATCATTACGCAGGTAACTCCCGATGGGGGCCGTAAGGTGATGGCCCTGACTTTTGACCTTTGCGAACGTGCCCCTCACTTGGCGGGCTACCAGAAGGACATTATCAATTACCTGCGAATCCATAATATTAAGGCTACTTTTTTCGCTGGCGGCAAGTGGATGCGTACCCATCCAGACAAAGCTATGCAGATCATGGCTGACCCGCTTTTCGAAATGGGCAACCACGCTTGGACCCACGGCAATTTTGCTTTGATGAACAAGGATGAAGTGCGTGAGCAAGTAAACTGGACTCAGGCTCAGTACGAATTGCTGTACGAGGAATTGCAGATGCGGGCGAAGAAAAGAGGTGTGAGCAATGAGATGGACAAGGTGCCATCTTCTCTTCGGTTGATGCGCTTACCGTATGGTCGCAACAACGAGCATACCGCAAATATTTTGGCGTCCATGGGGCTACCCATGATTCAATGGTCCGTAGAAGGTGAACAGGATGAGCTGAAACGGACTATAGATCAGTTGGTAGAATGGAACCTGAAAAAGGTAACACCGGGAGCCATTATCTTGATGCACGCCAATGCTGTGCCACAAACGACACACAAAATAGTTCCACAGCTTGTGCCGGAACTGCAGAAGCAAGGGTATGAGTTCGTCACCGTGAGCGAACTTCTGAAAATGGGACCCGTGGTAACAGTGAAAGATGGCTATTTCGATAAACCCGGCGATAATTTGTATGTGGACCCGCTATTCGGCGGTAAGGGCACTTTGGGCCGCATAAAATAGTTGAGCAAAGGCCAAATTGTTAAGATGTTAAAAAAGTTAAGTTTAGTGAAAACAAAAAAGAAGCCCCGATCATTAGTAATGCTCGGGGCTTCTTTGGGCTGAAAATGTAAGCTATGGTTGTGGTTCAACCGGAGGGGTTATGGGAGTTTCGGTATCTTCAGTCTTTTCGGTATCTTTTGTCTCTTCGGTATCTTTTGTTTCTTCAGTTTTTTCAATCTCTTCTGTCACAAAGTTGCTTTGTAGAGCGTCTGCGAATTCGTCCTCAACTGCTCTCCATGTTACAATATCCACCAGTCCTATGTATTTTTGGTAGGAAAGGTCGAGATCTTTATCTTCATTATCTAGGTAAATATGAACATTAAAAAAGAAATCTTTTGAAACGGGAGTCCTGTCGATTCTATATCTGGTGATATTGCCCAACTTTACCTGAGCGTCAAAAGCCGCAATGAGCTTTTTTCTGAACCCTGTAACAACTGCGCCAGTTATTGGGTCGCTCTCATCTATCTGCCTCACCATAGCGTTGACAAGTAAAGGTTCCTTATTCTGGAACTCAACAATGTCTCTTGAAGAGAATCTGCGAGTAAGGTCGCCCACTTTCAGCTCAAAAGGAAATTCCTCTTTGTCTGAAGGAATAATCTCAAAGTGCACTATGTTCTTGTTAGATTTTTCTTTTTCAAGATAGGCCGTGAGGTTTTTTGTAAAGTCTTCGATTTTTTCTGCGAGTTTTTTAGCCATTGTATATTTCTCCTTCGTCCATTTGTGGATATAGTATTCTAGAAAAGTTTCTTCGATGTAATTTGATTCAGTTTTTGATCATCGTCTGTATGAAAAAATGTGTCAACCTTTGTATGGTGTCGTGGATTTATTGGGGGGTGGGTAGTGCGGCGGGAAAGTGTGTTGAGTTTATGCGAGCGGGGAATTATGTTTATACAGTCAGTTTGTTTATATAGCCCCTTACAATGGAAGTTGTGAGGGGCTTTTTGTTTGTATCTATAATCGAATGTTGCATGTTGTTTTTATTGTTTAAGTATGGTTCTATGATCTTCTGTGTTTTAAGTTTGATTTGGGAAGAGTTATTAGATACTAGTAGTGTATATGTAATAGGGTGATAGTTTATGAATTTGTATGTCGATATTAATATAGCTCGGAAATGTGGTTTTGACTTTTTAAGACCAGAGCATTTGAAACTCGATTTGATGAGGATATTCATGTGAATACAAGAGTCAGAAAGTGGGGATCAAAAAAAGATGAACTTATTAAAAAATCTCGGGAAGCTTCTTTAGCAGCGGTTCAAATTTTTAATAATCCAAGTATTACGTTTAAAGCTGAAAGTTATATTATTCTAATGATTATTTCTTGGACTTATTTGTTTCACGCTTACTATAGATCAAAAAAAATAATTTATAAACATTATCGGCAACCAGGCAAGAGGCGTATTTATGATAGGACTAAACATGGTGCTTATAAGTATTGGGAACTTGAGCATTGTTTGAATTATTGCAATTCTCCCATTGATAAGGACACAGCAAACAATCTCAGATTTTTAATCGGGTTAAGACATGAAATTGAACATCAGATGACTTCTAGGATAGATGACATTCTTAGTGCTAGGTTTCAGGCTTGTTGTCTTAATTATAATAAATACATTAAAGAGTTGTTTGGGGTTAAGTACGGCATTGATAGGCATCTTTCATTTAGTTTACAATTTTCAACCATTGACGATGAACAGAAAGATCTGTTGGAAGAGCATGATGATCTTCCGAAAAGTTTAAAGTCATATATTGTTAAATTTGATGAAAACTTAACCAATGAGGAATTCGGTAGTCAGCATTACGCATACCGAATTCTTTTTGTTCCTAAAATTGCTAATAGAAAGAATCAAGCTGATCGAGTAATTGAATTTGTGAGAGCAGACGACCCTATGGCCGATATGTTGAACAAAGAGTACGCGTTGATAAAGGAAGCTGAAAAAAATAAATATCTTCCTGGGCAAATCGTAAAAATGATGAAGAATGAAGGTTTTTCTGAGTTCAGTGTGCATTTTCATACGCTTTTGTGGAAAAAAATGGGCGGTAAAAATCCGGCAAAAGGTTTTGGAATCATGGTAGCAGGACAAACTTGGCACTGGTATAAACGTTGGGTTGATGTTGTTCGTGAACATTGTAACGAAAATAGAGATAAGTATGTTTAATGAGTTCCGGTGTTGGAGCTTAGGATTTTCTTTCCAGACTTATCTCTACATATCGGAAAGCTCTGGCTCTCAATTACTCCTCGCGTTAAAGCTTATCACACCAAAAAACGCTGTATAAATTAGCATTAGAGTCTTAAGATAATCACTCAACTTCTTATTCTCAAGGCAGGGAGTTGTTAAGCATCCAACAAAAAAAGCCAGCCCCCTAGCACAAAACTGGAAGACTGGCTTTCTTTTAACCAAAACTAATTTCAAGTCTTATCTAATCTAATTACTTCTTCAAAGAAGCTTCAAAAGCAGCTAATCCCGGTTTTCCGTCTATAGTTTTGACTCCTTCAAGCCATTTTTTATAAACTTCAGGATGTTCTTTAACCCAGCTCATGCCAGCGTCACCGAGGGACATGGAGCTGTCTTTTTCCACTGTGATCATGATCTGGTTAATCATGGAGATGGAGAAGGTCATGTTCTTTAGGAGCTGAGCCACATTAGGCTGATCTTTTACAAGTCCGGAGCGGATGTTGGTCCAGATAGTTGCTGTGCCGTCATTGCCGCCAAAGGTCTCATCATTGCTTCCTGTCAGGTATGTCATATCAATATATTCGTTCATACTGTGAGGAGCCCAGCCTAGGAAAACAGACATTTTGCCCTGTTTAGCCATGCCCTGAACCTGTGAAAGCATTGCAGCTTCACTGGAAGGAACTAGGGTGAATTTACCAAGCCCGAACAAGTTTTTGTCGATCATACCCTGAATGATTTCGTTACCGTCATTTCCGGCTTCGATTCCGTAAATTTTCCAATCCAGCTTGTCGCCGAATTTTGCGATATCTTTAAAATCTTTCAATCCTGCTTTGGCGCAGAATGTAGGGACAGCCAAGGTGTATTTAGCTCCATCCATATTGATAGCGTATTTGAGAACTGTGCCTTTTTCAAAGTACTTGTTGGCAATGGAAGCCATGGACGGCATCCAGTTACCTAGGAAGGCATCAGCATCTCCGGTAGACATTGCTTTGTAAGCGATAGGGACGGAAACCATAAGATTTTCAGCTTGATAGCCCAGACTTTGCAGCACGGAGACAGCAATATCAGTCTTAATGGTAACACCTGTCCAGCCTACGCTAGCAATAGTTATTTTGGGTGAAGCTTGCGCAAAGGCAGAAAAACAGAAAAGTGAAACAACCAAAATAAAAACCGAAAGAACCCGCTTAGAGTGGGTTAACATCTTAACTCCTGAGTTGAGGTTGAAGCAGTGCCGTAAAATTTATAAAATGGTTCGGCACAGCTTTGTACAAAACACTTTCAATTAAGAAGAAGTGTTGAACCAGTTGAACGGTTCGGGGGCATGATTCCTAAATATATGCTTTACCTCTGTGTATTCTTCCAGTCCGATATGACCGAGTTCTCGGCCCATTCCAGACTGTTTGTACCCACCCCATGGGGCCTGTACGAAATACACATTGAAGTCATTTATCCAAACTGTTCCGAATTTGAGAGCCTTTGAAACTCTTTCAATACGGTCGGTGTCACGTGTCCAAAATCCGGCGGAAAGGCCGTAGATAGTATCGTTGGCCCAGCGGACAACTTCTTCTTCCGTTTGGAAACGTTCTACGGTGATTACAGGCCCGAATACTTCTTCCTGTACAATCGTCATGTCTTTCTTGCAGTCTATGAAAAGGGTAGGCTCAAAGAAAAATCCGTCTTTTAATTTTAGATCGGACGGTCTTTTTCCACCAGTGAGAAGCTTTGCTCCCTCGGAAGGGGCCATATTAACAAATTTTTCAACTTTAGCTAAATGTTCGGCGGAAATAAGCGGCCCCATTTGGGTTCCTTCGTCAAAGCCGTTACCGACTACAATGGCTTCAATTCTTTTGCGCAATTCTTCTACAAAACGGTCATGAATACCGTCTTGTACCATGAGTCTTGCTCCTGCGGAACAAATTTGGCCCGCATGGAAAAATACTGCGTTGAGAGCGTAATCAATTGCAACGTCAAAGTCGGCATCATCGAAAACTATATTCGGGTTCTTACCACCTAGTTCTAGGGCTACTTTTTTTACATTTACTGCCGCCGCGCGCATGATGGTCTTACCTGTTGCGATTCCTCCAGTGAAGGAAATCAGGTCAACATCGACGTTTTCAGCAAGCTCTGCTCCAACTTCGGCTCCGGCCCCAAGGACTAGATTGACTACTCCTTTTGGGAAGCCGACTTCCTCAGCAAGTTCGGTGACTTTGATTGCGGTCAGTGGTGTTATCTCGCTAGGCTTCATAACAATGGTATTTCCGGCGGCAAGTGCTGGCGCCATTTTCCATGCGGCTTGAAGTAGGGGGTAGTTCCAAGGCGAAATCTGTCCACATACGCCGATTGGCTCACGGACAACTATGCTTGTGGAATTAGGCACTGGGGAAGCTATTACTTCGCCGCCATTCTTATCTGCAAGGCCCGCGTAATAGCGGAAGATACCTGCGATATCGTTCATGTCCCAGCGGCTTTCTTCAACTGTTTTACCTGTATCCAAACTTTCGAGGCGGGCTAGTTCTTCGTTATCGCGTTCGATTAGGTCTGCTAATTTGAAGAGCATTCTGCCGCGTTCAGAGGCAGGAGTAGCACTCCATTCGCCGGAATCAAATGCATTGCGTGCTGCGGTGATTGCCAGCGCGGAATCTTCTCTTGCTCCTTCGGCAACTTTCGCGATTATGGAGCTGTCGAAAGGATTTATAATTTCGCGTTCAGAGCCGGAAAGGGCCGCAACCCATTCGCCGTTGATGAACATTTTTCCCTGTATCATATTGACCTCACTAAAAAGCTCCCCCGCTATGCGGGAGAGCTTTAAATGCTATTTATTTAGTGTGTTTGTAGTAAGGAGCGTCTTCTGTAGGCAGCGGATCATTTCCGAGTATCATGTCGGCCGCTTTTTCAGCAATCATCATAACGGGTGCGTAGATGTTGCCGTTTGTCACGTAAGGCATGACCGAGGCATCAACAACGCGAAGCCCCTCAATGCCGCGAACTCGTAACTGCGAATCCGTAACTGCCATGTCATGGGTTCCCATGGCACATGTACAGCTCGGGTGGTAGGCAGATTCACCTTCGTTGGCTACGAATTCAAGAATCTCCTCGTCGGTCTGGGCTTGCTTGCCCGGAGCCAGTTCAGTACCGCGGAATTCGTCGAATGCAGGCTGAGTCATAATCTCACGGGTTTTGCGTATAGCCTGAACCCATTCTTTACGTTCATTCTCTGTAGAGAGGTAGTTGAATTTAATACTTGGATATACTTTAGGATCTTTGGATTTGATTTTTACGTGACCGCGAACATCTGTGTTCATAGGGCCAACGTGAACCTGATATCCGTGTCCATCTGCTGGCGCTGAACCGTCGTAACGGATTGCGACAGGTAGGAAATGATACTGCAAGTTGGGGTATTCTACTTCATCATTACTACGGATGAAACCGCCAGCTTCAAAGTGGTTAGTAGCCGCGGAGCCGGTTCCTTTAAGTAACCATTCCAAACCGATCTTCGGCTGGTTGTACCACTGTAGAGCTGGGTACATGCTTACTGGTTTTTTGCAGGCATACTGAACATATAGTTCAAGATGATCCTGCAAGTTTTCACCAACGCCCGGAAGATCGTGAACAACATCAATGCCAAGTGCTGCAAGTTCTTTTGCGTTACCGACACCTGAAAGCTGAAGGAGCTGAGGTGAGTTGATTGAACCACCGCAAGAAATTACTTCAGTAGCATAAGCTTTTAAAGTTTTTTTGTCTTTTTCATATTCAACACCCACGGCACGTTTGCCTTCGAAAAGGATGCGTGTTGCCATGGCTCCACATTTTACTGTGAGGTTTTTGCGGTTCTTAACTGGATGAACATAAGCACGGGCTGCATTCCAGCGGCGTCCTTTATATGTAGTACGGTCAAATTTACCGAAACCTTCCTGCTGGTATCCGTTCACATCATCAGTGAGAGGGTAGCCTGCTTCCTGAACAGCGCCAAAGAAAGCGTCGAAAAGTGGATTGTCACATTCAGGAGTAGTCAAGTAAACAGGGCCGACAGCTCCCTGATATTCCGAAGCACCTTCCATGCGGCATTCGAATCTTTTGAAGTAAGGCAAACAGTGTGCGTAAGACCATTCTTCAAGGCCGTCATCTTTGGACCACTTTTCGTAGTCCATTGCGTTTCCGCGAATGTGGATCATACCATTAATACAGCTGGAACCGCCAAGAACTTTACCGCGTGGTTGGTAAACGCGGCGGTTGTTCATGTGTGGCTCAGGATCAGATTCGTACCACCAGTTATATGTTTTACCCGCGAGAGGGTAAGTTAATGCCGCAGGCATGTGGATACGGAAATCCATTTTGTAATCAGGGAGTCCTGCTTCAAGCACGAGCACTTCATGTTTAGGATTGGTACTTAGACGATTGGCTAGAACTGATCCGGCTGAACCACCACCAACAATTATAAAATCATATTTTTTCATAAGTAATTATCTCCATTATTCTTCAATATTATCATCAAGAAACGGCGCAACCATAGAAGCTGCTTCGCCATTCATCTCATCAACACATTGACGAAGAAGTGCGTAATGTAAGCCAATGAATGACAAGGCTTTCATCGGCTCTTCTTCGGAAATAGCGCGTGCTGTGTTACTCCAGTTGGTGGCCGCTTTGGCCCTATAGGATGCGTCCTCATACAATGCGAAATCGTGAGAACTGAATCCCATTTGCAGTGCATGCATCACCCATTCAAAAAGTTCATTCCTCGCCATGCGGGCCAGCATTATATTTAGATTACGATCAATCTCTGCCGCAGCCACCAGATCAGGATCTGGCTCGAGTAGTGTGGCTTTAAAGCGCAGAGCTTCCTTCAGTAATGCTTCTTTTTCGTCAACGCTGGAACGTGCAATTGCCAGAGTGGTTATTGTGCGGTCCATGCTTTCGCGAAATTCAATTAGAGTTTCAGGTGAGACCTGATGTTGTTTTAGAAAAAGAGCTAGGGACTCAGAAACATTGGATACTTCTAATTCTCTGACGTAAGCACCGCCTTTGGCTCCCTTGCGAACTTCAAGAAGTCCTTTTTGTTTAAGAATCTTGATTGCTTCTCTTATGACGCCTCTTCCGGTTCCGAACTGGGATTGCATTTCGCGTTCACTGGGTAGCCGCTCGCCTGCTTTGAGTCTTCCATCAAGTATAGCTGCTTCGATCTGCAAAACAACTTCTTCGCTCACTCGTCCAATAGAGACAGGTATAAAAAGCTTTTCAATGTATTTATCTTCACTCATTGGTCGTACCTTTAAGCCCTTTTGAGGATGTTGAGGTCTTGTTTTAGTTCAAAAAGTATGTCTCCACCCTCAAATGGTCGTACCATTAGTAGGTATGACTTTAGTTTTATGTCAACATATTTTTAGACGTATGCGGATTAAACATTTTGTTAGGGAAAATAGCTCTAGGCCCTTACGGGTGGAGGTATTTCTGAAATTATCGTCTTGTCATATTTTGAAAATAGTATACTATACGGGTATATTATGAAGTTAGATGGTGAAGCTAAGATTGTATATGTTTTAAGCGTATTTGGCTTAAGCAAATAATGCTTTTTCTAACACTTTGAATTTATAAATTATATGTTGTGTAATTCTTCAACATTTAGATATTAGTAGGTAATCAGTCTATGAAGGTTTTAGCTATTTGGCTTGTCACTGCAATTTTACTTATCACTTCTCCGTTTGCACAAATCGGTGCTGCGGAGAATTATCGTGTCATGCTTCAGGTTGAATCTTTTCCTCCGTATTCTTTTGAGCAAAACGACTCGAGAACTGGAATAATTAAAGATTTATTCACAGCCCTTGTTAAGGAAACTGGTGATACTGTCGAATATGTACGTGTTCCCTTTAAACGCGCGCTTTATCAATTCGATATGGGTAAAATAGATATAGAACCTATGTCCAACCCGATTTGGCGACAATCATCTTCATTAAAAGCTCTTTACAGTATTCCTTTTGCGGCATCCGAAGAGATTCTTTTGTTTAATGCAGATAAATATTTTACGGTTAACTCTCCTGAAGATATATTAGGTAGGACGGTCGGGGTGATCAGTGGGTATTATTACCCTGTGTATACTCCGTATTTTGATGATGGGCGCATTAAACCTTATCCTCTTCCTAGCGAGCACAAACTTATTCGGCTATTACTTGCAGGGCGCCTCGACCAGGCTCTTATGAATAAGGATTTTGCTCAGTATCAAATTAAAACGCAAAAACTAGCGGGTAAGTTGATCGTAGGCAAACCTTGCAGTATCTTGGATATGATGATTCGTTTCCATCCCAGCATCAATAATGCTGTTCCACGATTCAACAAAGCCATTCAAAAACTTTTGAATGATGGAACTATTGAAGATATTTATGATCGTTATCGCTAATATTTCAAATTGGTGATGTAATCTCGAGTACGCCTGACCTCTATTGGTATTGACATTCCCCCTCACACCATTATGATGCCCCATCAACATTAAAAATTGTGAGGAAATATAATGATTTTACCTGTGATGGCTAAAGATATAGTTACACTTAAGAAAGTAAACGGTGACACATTTGAAGGTGTTAAAGCCGTTGTTTCTGCTGTAAGAGTAATTACGTTTGAGATAGATTTGGTTATTGATGTGAAGGACTTGATCGTGCATACACCGGATAACGGTAATGTTGGCACTTACATCGTTCTTGAGTCTAATCGTATGCCTGTTTGTGATGGTATTGATGCTCACTATCATCTTACAGTTAGAAAACTTTCAGCAGAAGAAATATAATTTAACGATTAATTATGATTTGAATATCATATGATATTTAAAAGCCCCGCAACCATTACGGTTGCGGGGCTTTTTTGTGTTTTGAATTGAATAAATATTTAGAGGTATGTTTAAATTATTCTAAGACGCTGTTTCGTGACTTAGCTCTTTTTTTCAACTTAATAACAGCCATGCCGAAGTTGTGCGGTGATGTTTCAAGTTCGAAAATTTGTATGTTGCCAATTTTATTTAACATATCAATTAAATATCTAGGACCATCACAGCTGCAATTTTCAGGGAAGATGTCGCGTAATACAATGATAGATTCTTCGTTTAAATGTTCGCGGAAAGCTTCAAAATCTCCTAGACAACCGGGTATTGTGCAGTCTCCATCAATGAACAGTACGTCAATCGGGTCACTTGAATAGTTTTTCCAATTGGAGCCAAGTAGTTTGGAATCGCCTTTTATTAAAGTTACTATGTCTTCTAAACCAGCGTCCTTAATTCTCGTGCTGACGTCGGAATATGGATCGATAACGCACTTTGTTCTTGTGGGAGGTTTGGGGAGAATATCTTTGAATAAACCTAGCGAGTAGAGTTTACCATTTTGGTTCGCATCTTCAAGTGCTCCGGCAACCCAAAGTGTTGAAACACCGAGGAATACACCAATTTCAACCACTGTTTTGGGATTGAAGTTGACGATTAAGGATCTTATAAATTCTCCTTGCTGGGGAGATAAAGACGCGGGGCGTGTGACCGGATCTTTATAAAAATCACGGAGAACATTACACCAAGGTACATCACATGTTTCAAGCCATTTAGGGAGTCTGAAGGTGTGAGAGTATTCACGGCCTTTGAAATGGGCTTCGAACAGTGCAGTGAGATCAGAGCGTGTTATCAGTTTATTATTGTTTTCGTCTGTATGGAGAATAGACAGTTTGAGAGCTGTTTCTTCAAGCTCAGTACCACCTATGCCAGTATCCCTATCAATATCTAAAAGATTAAATTTAATGTCATCGTTTATCTGATTGGGCATTTACATCTCTCTTGTGCTTGAAGTCTTTGTAGTTTGATAATCAGGCTTATTATACTTATATTTTATCAAATATTTTGTAAACATTCCGGGTGTTATAAATGATAGATAAAGACAAGAATGAGTATGTTTTGTTTATTGCGAGGTGCTTACAAGTTTAGTTATTTAGATCTCTTAAACTTAAATTCCTCAACACCACAATAAAGTACCGGTACAACAAACACGGTAAGAATCGCGATGGACATACCTCCGAACGAAGGGATTGCCATTGGCACCATGATGTCAGATCCGCGGCCAGTTGACGTTAAAATAGGCAAAAGAGCCAAAATAGTTGTGGCTGAGGTCATTAGAGCTGGGCGAATTCTGCGCGTGGCGCCTTCAATGATGGATTTTCTGATTTCAGCTATGCTATTCGTATGCATATCTTTCTTACTTTCATCGAGATACGTCGCCATGATTACCCCATCATCTGAGGCAATACCGAATAGCGCGAGGAAACCTACCCAGATTGCTACGCTTAAGTTGATAGGTCCAACTTGAAATAATTCACGCATGGGGGTTTCAAATACTGAGAAATTGAGAAACCACGGCTGACCATAAAGCCATACCATCAAGAACCCGCCTGACCATGCTACGAATATGCCGGAGAACACCATTAGCGTGGTCGCCAGCGACTTGAACTGTAGATATAGAATCAGGACGATTACGAGCAGTGCCAGCGGTAAAATCAATGCTAGCTTTTTCTGTGCTCTGATCTGATTTTCATAACTTCCAGCAAATTCGTACGAAACACCGGGCGGTATTATTAGTTCGCCTGATTTAATTTTAGAATCGAGGAAAATCTGCGCCTGTTCGACTACATCAACCTCGGCAAATCCGGGTTTTTTATCAAATAAAACATAGCCTACTAAAAATGTGTCTTCGCTTTTAATAACCTGCGGGCCGCGCACATATTTGATTTCCGCCAGTTGGCTAAGCGGTATCTGCTCACCGCGCGATGCACTGACCAAAATATTTTCCAGTCCGTGAATGTTGTCCCTTAGTTCTCGCATGTAGCGGACTCTGACAGGGTAGCGCTCACGGCCTTCAACTGTCGTGGTCACGACCTTTCCGCCTACAGCTACTTCAATGACGTCCTGTACCTGAGAGAGCATGATGCCGTGCCTAGCGATGGCCTCACGGTCGATGATTATTTCAAGGTACGGCTTACCGACAATGCGATCGGCAATGACAGCTTCCGGCTGTACCGATCCCACTTGTTTGAGGAATCCTTCAAGATCGAGGGCAACCTTTTCGAGCACCTCAAGATTTGGTCCTTTAACCTTAATGCCCATTGGCGCGCGCATTCCTGATTGCAACATAACAATTCTGGCCGCGATAGGCTGTAGTTTGGGCGCGGAAGTTACACCAGGCATCTTTGCCGCTTCAACGATTTCATCCCAGATATCATCTGGGTCGGTAATTCCGTCCCACGGTTCACGGTCGGGATTGATGCCGGGATTTAGCGCTGTTCTCCATATTCTAAAGGGCTTGCCTGATTCGTCTTCAATCAAATTACCTTTGTCATCACGTTCATAATATCCTTGCACTAGATACGCCATTTCGTCTTGGGCCGGCACTGGTTCGCCTGCTACATTTCTGAAATAGTCCTTCTGATCTGGATCAAATTTAAAGCGCAATCTGTTGCCCGATTTATCTATTACATACTCAGGCTTGTAGTTAATGACAGTCTCAATCATTGAAATAGGCGCTGGGTCTAGTGACGTTTCAGCTCTGCCAAGTTTGCCCACAGCCATTTCAACTTCGGGAATATTCTGGATCATCATATCCTGTTTTTGCAGAACATCCTGCACTTCGCCAATAGAGGCGTGCGGCATGGTCGTTGGCATAAACAGGAATGCTCCTTCATCTAGATCAGGCATAAATTCTTTGCCTAGGCCCGGGAAGGTGTGAGCTATTTTAACGTAAGCTTCTGATGATCTAATCACTTCCGGCATAAAGCCTGTCACGTTTACAAATCCAAGCCAGATGGTAAGACCAAGTGCGACAATAAATGATGGAAGCGCGAGGAATACCGTCTTGTGTTCAAGACACCAGCCAAGCATTTTAGGGTAATTTCTGCGGAAAATTTCGAAGAACAACATAAGTCCACCGATGGTCGCGGCAACGAATGTAAAGTTGATACTGATGCCTTTTTCCGGCCCTAACGGAAGCCATGAGTTTGTTAGCACCCACGCGACCATGGTCACGACAGTCCAGTTTTCCGCAAGACCTATGATGCGATGTCTGCGCTCGTGAACAAAGGGTAGGGCAACGGTTTTTACTGCCAAATAAATGAAGAAAAGTCCTACCCACCATTTAACCAGTAGGGAAATGAGAATTCCGCACAATAAGTAGATTGATGCGCGGATGTAAGTCTTTTTACCGCTTGCATATTTTTTGCGAGCCGTGAACAAAATGTGCGCCATAGCAGGTAAAACTGTCAGCGCAACAACAATTGAAGCGAGTAGCGCAAATGTTTTGGTGTAGGCGAGTGGCTTGAAGAGTTTACCTTCCGCTCCGTCCATAAAGAACACAGGCATGAAGCTGACTATAGTGGTCGCAACGGCAGTCATTACCGCGCTTCCGACTTCAGTCGTTCCTTCATAGATTAGCCGGAGCCGACTAATCCCTTCACCAGCTTTTTCGAGCTTTTTCAAAATATTTTCGCAAATAATTATGCCCATATCCACCATCGTTCCAATGGCAATGGCGATTCCGGACAGGGCGACTATGTTTGCATCCACTTTAAATACGCGCATTCCGATGAAGCACATAAGTACGGCAAGGGGCAGTAATGATGAAATAAGCAGTGAGCTTTTAAGGTGAATGACTGCGATGAGAACTACAATGATGGTGATCAAAATCTCTTCGGTTAGCGCAGTATTCAGCGTTCCCAGCGTTTCATGAATTAGGCCTGAGCGATCATAAAATGGAATTATGGTGAGCTTGGATTCAGTCCCATCCGGTAGAATCTTTGACGGCATGCCGGGGCTGATATCATTAATTTTATTCTTAATATTTTCGATAACCTGCAATGGGTTCTCGCCATAACGGGCAACAGCCACTCCGCCTACAACCTCTGCGCCGCCTTTATCGAGAGCGCCGCGTCTAAGGGCTGGGCCTTTGATAACCCTAGCCACGTCACTGACACGGATCGGGATGTTGTTAACGACTTTAACAACCGAACTCTCGATATCCTTCAAATCTTTGATGAAGCCAATCCCGCGAATAACATACTCGGCGTTGTTGATCTCAATTGTGCGAGCACCAACATCAAGGTTGGACATTTTTACGGCCTGATAAACATCAGCCAATGTTACCTTGGCTGAGCGCATGGCATTCGGATCTACATCTATTTGATATTCTTTTACAAATCCACCGACAGAAGCAACTTCACTTACTCCGTCTGCCGCAAGGAGCGCGTAGCGGACGTACCAATCCTGTATGGAGCGCAGTTCGTCTAAATCCCAGCCTCCAGTGGTGTTGCCGTCAGGATCGCGGCCTTCAATGGTATACCAATATACTTGGCCTAAAGCTGTCGCATCTGGGCCTAGGGCTGGTTTAACTAACGCCGGAAGAGTACCTGCGGGAAGGCTGTTTAGCTTTTCTAGCAGTCTTGAGCGGGACCAGTAGAAATCAATATCTTCATTAAATATTACGTAAATTGTGGAAAACCCGAACATGGAGTAACTGCGGACAGTTTTAACCCCCGGTATTCCAAGCAGGGCAACGGTCAGCGGGTAGCTTATTTGATCTTCCACATCTTGTGGAGAGCGGCCTATCCACTTAGAAAAAATGATTTGCTGATTTTCACCAATGTCGGGGATTGCGTCCACGGGAACGGGAGAGCGATCAACTCCTTCAATTTTCCAGTCAAACGGAGCTACAAAAATTCCGCCACCAATGACCATAAGCAGTAGCATTGCTACTATAAGTTTCTGTTCAAGACAGAACAGGATGACCTTGTCCAATAGTGATTTAGGAATTGGCCTTTCGTTTTCAGTTGATAAATTATCGCTCATGATGATTCTCCGTAATCCCGCTTATTGACCCTTAATCTGGCGTTCTACTTCACCACATTTGAGCATGGTTTCACCAAAATAGGGATTGCGAATATCTTCATCACTTTGCAGCCACTTAGCGCCTTTGAAATCAAAAGCCATTGGGCAGAATAATTCATAAACAGGCTTGTCTGTCACTATTCCAAGCTTATCTACCGCCTCTGCAAGTCCATATGATAAAGGCTCCAGACCAACGCGCACTCCGACAATATCTTTAGAATTACGAATTGCATCCAGACCATTGTTCATGTTTTCGATGGATTCAGACCAAATCTGATGAGGTTCACCAGTGAGCAAGCCGGAATTAACCTTTTTCAGTTCGCCGGAAATCATGGCGGCAGATTTATGCGCATCTTGCAGATTATCCGCAGCTAGTGCGTCCGTGAACGCTGAATAGGCCGTGAATACTTTACCAAGTTGGACTCTGAACTCTTCAGGTGTATCGAGGACTTTGCCTACCGATTCCGCAAGGGCGGATATTCCGAATGTCATATCCAGACGCATGAAATGTTTAGCCGTTTCGGCGGTAATTTTCTTAAGTCTATCTTTATCCTTGGCTCCGCTTCCGAGCACAGCATCATTTCTAAGCAGCATGGAATATTCTTTCCACGCGAGCGAAGTGTCCCCTTTAAGACCGGAACTGTTTATTGCTTCTATGCTCTTGAAGAATTCAGC
Source organism: Desulfovibrio sp. (assembly GCA_030145055.1). Lineage (GTDB taxonomy): Bacteria > Desulfobacterota > Desulfovibrionia > Desulfovibrionales > Desulfovibrionaceae > Maridesulfovibrio. Next base: position 58,844 of record JAQYWK010000006.1, on the reverse strand, counting down.
GAAAAGTTCGCGGCTTTCAATTACGTTATCTGAATCAGCGACTTCCTTAAGTTTATCGAATGAGTTTTTAAGGTGGACTACTTTTGATACAAAAATAGGAGGAAGAGAATTTTTTGGCTGAGCTTTCACACCGGAACCGGAACCCATTTCAGCCATATCTGTTGTGGATTTTTGATCATGATCATGAGCAATAGGCTTAATGCCGCTTTCCTGATTCATCATGGAAGGCTTGGCAATAATCTGGACCGCACTATCGATTTTAAAGTTACCATTTGTAACGACCTGTTCGCCTTCTTCCAGACCATATTTAACGATATAATAGTCGCCAGCCCTTGGCCCAAGAACAATCTCGCGCCCTTCATACACACCGGATTTATTAGGCACGGCAATGTATACAACAGCGCGTTTTCCGGTGATTAGCGGAGCAGAAGAGGGTATCACAAGTTGTGCACCGACATCGCCTTTCTTAGCCACTTCCGCCAGATTTACAGCGCGGACAAACATGCCCGGCTTGAGTTTCATCTGTTTATTTGGAACTTCAAGCCTGATGCGGATTGTTCTGGTTTTTTCATTAACAACAGGGTCAATATAAACGACCTTGCCTTCGAAATCTTTGCCGGGGTAAGCCTCAGTAGTGAAGCCGACCCGCATTCCCATCTTTATCCACGGCAGATCTGACTCATATACTTCCAGAATAACCCATACGCGGGACAGATCCGCAATGGTGTAAATTGGCATTCCTGTTTTAACATAAACACCTTCTACAACGTCCTTTTTAATAACTATCCCGCTCATAGGAGAATAAATAGTGATATGGTCGGAAGCTTTGCCTTTCTTAACTGTATTTGCAATCTGAGCTTTCGAGAGCCCGAGGAGTCTAAGTCTTTCGCGAGTTGCCTGCTCAGTACGCTTTGCGGTGCTTTTTACAATTTCAAGAGTGCTGTCTTTTAGAGCCTCAGCCGCTTTTACTGCTTGAATAAGTTCAGCCTGAGCGGTTAGTAGTTCCGGGCTGTATATCGACGCCATTGCCTGACCTTTGCGCACCGAGCTACCTGTATAATCGATGTATAATTTGTCGATACGTCCGCCGGACCATGCTGTGATGGTTCCCATGCGGGTTTCATCATAGTCGACTTTTCCGACCATTCTCGTCTCAACGCTAACTTTGCGTCTAACAACTGGACTTACCACAATATTAGCCAACTTGCGCGCTTGTTTAGTTAGGCTTATCTGGCGAAGGCTGATTGCTTCATCGCCTGAATCTCCACCTTTTTCGAGAGGGATAAGATCCATGAAACATAAGGGACATTTGCCCGGACTTGGCAATTGAATTTGTGGGTGCATTGAGCAGGTCCAAACGACGTCACCCGCAGGTGTAACCTCCGCTTCAAGTCCATGATCAGAATGCTCGGAAACAGGGTTTGTATTACTACTATTTGAACCACCCGAAGTCCAGAATCCGGCTCCGAATGCCAGAAGGGCTATTGCTACAACCGACAATATTCCGAGTTTTCCGAATTTAGATTTGATCATATAAATATTCCAGATTTTGGAGATTACTAAGTTTTGATATTGTCAGTTTAAGCAAACCTATTGGTTGGTCGGCATTGTTTCAGATGATTTAAGCGTGGCCTGACCATGAATCGTACATGGAATTTCTTTGCCGACAAGAAACTCAATGGCGGCAACCCGCTTAGCTTGTTCTGCTAAGGCTTGATAAAATGCTAGTTGAAATTCGATTAGAGTTCTTTCAGCGTCGATCAGATCTGTGGATGTTGCTGTGCCGGACTGAAATGATTCAATGGAGACAGCCAGTGATTGCTCTGCCTTCGGAGTTAAATTATCGCGGTAGAGGCTGACTTTCCTAAGGGCGTCTTCGTACTTATAAATTTCAAGTTCAAGGTCAGCTAAAAGGCGACGCTCGAGCCCTGACTTTTCGCGGCTGGCGGCCTTTACATTAGATTCAGCTTCAAGGACTTGCGCTTCCTGCTTATCAAACCAAATAGGAAGGTTAATAGACATTCCAGTAATCAAAGGATCTTTGTTTGCGTTAGTTACATTGGGAGATCTTGATTTTCCGGTCTGGATATAATCCACACCGAAGGTGAAATCAGGGTAGTAATCTTTTTCGGCCAATTCTACGGATAACTTTTGTTTGTTGATTTTATGTCCCAAAGCTTGCAACCGCGGATTACCGGACTTGAAATCCTCTTTGAATTGTTCTGGATTAACTTTAATTTTCATTACGGGAATAGAGGCTGGTAAAGGCAAACTTTGCCCGTCAGGTCTATTCATGGCGGAAAGAAGTTTTGCGGCTGTCGGTCTTTTGCGCTCCTCAAGTGAACGGAGTCTGTCTTGAAGTTTACCAAGTTCAACTTGCGTTTTCATTACGCCGTCATATGCTCCTGCGCCTGTAGAATATCTAGAACGGGCAACGGACTCTAAGTATTTCATCAAATTTATATTTTCACGCGTGATGCGAATGGCCTGCGCAAGGTAGGCGTAATCATAATAAGCTCTTTTAACATCATAGAATACTTTAAGCTTTAAAGTATCAAAACCGGATTTCTTGATATCGGCATCGCGAAGGGCTTGCTCACCTTTTATCCCAAGCTTGCCAAACCATGGCAAAGTTTGGCTTAGGCCATATTTGAATTCCTGTGGCCCCGTCCTTGTTTCAACAGGCTGAATGAACCATGCAAAATTGAACCTAGGATCGGGCAGGCTGGAAGCAGATGTTTCGCGTTGCAAAGCTGCTTTCCAACTATAAAAAGCGGCATAGAGATCGTTATTGTTGCGGGCTGCTTCAATAAGATAGCCAGTTAATTCTTTAATCCCTTCGCCGGCAGGTTGGTAACTTGCAATTTGCTCTTCAGAATTACTTTCAGCCTGACAATGTAAAGGGTACAATGCTGAGACAATTGTTAAAAGCAAAAGGGCGGCGAGTTGGTATCCGAGCTTAAGTTGCATCTGATCTCCTAAAAAATATCCACTTTAATTAAACCAATTTTAGCGAAGCAATTACCATTCCAACCTATATTGGGAGGGAATTGTTATCTCTTATATGAACTTTAACTCATATATATAGCTTGGGGCTAGCATTAAATAACTTAGATGTGCATTTACTTGCACTTATTGTGACTGATAAAGCTTGTTGTTGTATGAGAAATACCCAAATTTGCACAAATAAGATTCAAAGAGTGTCTTGCAATAGGCTACCAAATTGGTATAGAATTTAAATGTGCTCGAATTTTATGTGGGTACGAATGATCAAAGTGCAGTATTTTGCACCTCTGAGGTTCGTTAAACACGACCTTAATAAGTTATAAAATTCTAAGGCCTTTAAATAACAACTAAATACATTAGTGGAACATTAAGTGAAATGTGATGTTCGTAATTAAATATGTATATCCTTAAAATTTTAAGTATACTAATATATCTAGATTCTAATTAACTCTTTTTCGTCGTAACTGCGACAAGGCTATTCATGCAGGATACCCTTCTATGAAAATAAGATCCAAGTTGTTGTTGTTACTACTTCTTGTATCAATTCTTCCGCTTCTAGCCGTTCAATTAAACGGTTTAGATTCTTTGCGCTTGCTTGCTGACAATATTGGTGGAGAAGTGCGACATGAACTTGTCCAAAAAAGCAGTGTTGAACTTAAAAGGCTGGTTGAAGATCATGCCCGAGTTCTTGCTAAACAACGCAAAATCGTTGAACTCAATTTGCGTCAGCTTTCAGCCGAGTTGTCACTCTGGATTCAGGACAGGGAAGCATATACTTTGCCAGAAGTTCTTTTATATTCAGGTCTCAGGAATGAGGAATCTGAAAAGATTCGATTATTTAAAAAATACAGCCCTAAATCTTGGTCGGGCATGCACCGTAATCTTCGTATAAATTTCAGTACATTGCGCTATACACCCGGTCCGGCATCTTTTGCAGATATTATTCCGACCGAATCTATGTCGGCAGTACTTCCTCTGTTTAAGAATATAGAAATGAATAATCCAGAGTTGAATCTATGGATACGAGCGGAATTTCTTTCCGGAGAATCACTCAGTTACCCTGCACTATCTTTTACTAATAAAATGCACTCAGGTGTGAGTACGGTAAATATAGGTAGTGAAATCAACTGGTCTCCGCCGCGTAAGGATATCGTAACAGGGAAAACCGTGCTGACAGCATCGGTCAGTATCATATCTAAAGACGGTTCCAATATTGGAGTTATTTCCACAGACGTCCCACTTGATACACTTCTCCATGGATACAACCATTTGAATGTTTTCTCTCATAATATTTTCTCAGTTTTAGCTAAAGTAGAGACAGGTACAGAAGGTAATAAAAAAGTTATGGTGGTTGCGAAAGAATTGCCAGCAGGCAACGATCACTCAATGATGAAAATGAACATGTGGATGCCGTCCATAAATCAAGAGCAGTTGGTTTCATCAGGCAGTACTACTTTTGATAAATTTCGGACGCTTTTGGAACAAGGAAAGTCAGGCGTAGTGAGTATGCCCTATAAGGATGTAGAAAGCATTTGGGCTTTTTCTGCACCGGACAAAAGCGGCGTGGCATTGATCCTTATACTGCCTCATTCAGATGTGGTCGATCCGGCTCAAAAGGCAGAGGCATCGATCCACGCGAGTATTAATGCGCAACTTAAAGGACTGGTCTATATCCTTGTGTGTGTGGTTCTGCTTGTAACACTACTGGCATTTTTCATGTCGCGTCGTTTTACTAAAAGCATCCTGATCCTCGCTGAAGGGGTCAAGCGTATCTCCTCTGGTGATTTTACTGCCCACGTTGAAGTTGCCACTGCTGATGAAGTCGGTGAACTGGCTGACAATTTTAATAATATGGTACCAAGTTTACGCGAACATATAGAGATCAAAAGTGCACTTGATGTTGCCATGGAAGTGCAGACAAATCTGTTACCCCAGAAATCTCCTATTATCGATGCATTCGATATCCACGGTGAGAGCAGATATTGTGATGAGCTGGGCGGAGATTACTTTGATTATATCAAACCTTATGGCGATAACGACAGCATATGTTTTGCCGTAGGAGATGTCAGCGGACATGGAATTCAGTCTGCAATGCTCATGGGATCAGCTCGTGGGTACTTACGAGCACGAATGATTAACGATGGTGAGCTTGGAAAAATAATGACTGACGTAAACCGTTTAATCGCGTCAGACACATACAAAACCGGACAGTTCATGACCATGATGATGGTTGAACTTGAACCCAAGACAAAAAGATTGCGTTGGGTCCGTGCAGGGCATGAACCTGCATTGATATTTGATCCAATTACCGGAGATTTTATTGAACTGATTGGCGACGGCCTTGCCTTAGGAATAATGGATGAAACCAGCTATGGCGAAAGCCAGTATGATGATTTCAGATCAGGACAAATTTTGATTTTAGGAACAGACGGAATTTGGGAAGCATCAAACGAAGATGGTGAATTCTTTGGAAAACAAAGACTTAGGGACGTTATTGCCATTGGAAAAGACAATCCGGCAATCGAAATAGTTAACAGTGTCCTTGATGCTGTGCAAAAGTTTACTGGTAAAAAGCCTCAAGAAGATGATTTAACAATAGTGGTTATTAAAAGTTACTAACTTTCAACATAGACAATTATTTTAAGGAGTTAAAATTATGAAAAAGATTACTAGCATCGCATTGGCAATGGTTCTTACCCTTATGTTTTCATCCGCAGCTTTCGCAATGGATATGGGTGCGGGACACGGCAGCATGGGCCATGGCGATAAAGCAATGGTTACCGGTACAGTTCCGGAGGGCGTAGATATGATGGAGAAGGGGCTTACTTCTATGAAGCAGGGTATGGGCATGATGAAAGACTCAGCTACATCTGCTGCTGGCATGTCCATGATGAGAAAAGAAATGATGCCGATGCATAAAGGCATGTCCATGATCGAAACAGCTTGTGAAGGAACTAAGCATGCAGCGGAAATCAAAACTGCCATGAAAGGTGGTAATATGGGCATGATGAAAATGATGAAAGGTATGGGCGCAATGAAGACTGATACGGCTACCGGAATGTCTATGATGACTGATGGTATTGCTGATATGGATAAAGCTATGACCACTGTTAAGGGTTTTATAGGAATGTAAGTTCTGGATAGTTTTTTAGCTTTCTTTTACCTGTTTAATAAAACAAAATAAGGGTTGGTTAACGATAAGTTAATCAACCCTTATTTTCACCACCGACTTAGCTCTGTTTCATATACACAACTTTTCCATCACAGATTGTTACTTCTATATCCAAGTTGAAAGATTCATTTTCGAGCTCTTTTATATTTCCCGAAAGGATAACCATATCAGCCAGCATGCCGGGCTTGATTTCACCTTTTATATTCTGGCAATACTCTGAAAAAGCAGCACCGGAAGTATAAGCGGCAATAGCTTCCTCCAAAGATACAGACTGGTTCCTAGATCCTTCATACCAGAGCTTACGGGTCACTGCGTGGTTGATTGCGTCTCTTACGTCACAGGATACTATGGGCCAGTCACTGCCGAAAACAAGCGTTGCGTTGTCCACCAAAGCTTCCTTCCATGCAAAGGCTGTATTCCATTCTGACTTCGGGATCAGAGTGTGCCACATGGTCATCGGACCTCTTTCATGCAAGGGCTGCATGGAGGTAATCACATCCAGTTCTCCGAATCTGGGTAGATCCTCCTGATGGCAGATTTCAATATGTTCCACACGATGCGGAATCCTGTGACCTCGTTTTTTGTCAATATCTTTATTTTGTTCTCGTGCCTTGGAAATGGCGTTAAGCATAGACTTAACCGACCCGTCTCCTATTGAATGGGCGGCAACCTGAATTCCGAGTCTGTCAGCGAAAACCATAAGCCTGTCGAGATCATTCTGTTTGAATTCCGGGATGCCCTGCGACGGGGTTTTATCGAGACGGTAGGCGGTATCCTTTTCAATTACTCCATCCATGAAAATTTTCAATGTATCAAGCCGAACTTTTGAGTGATAGCCTATATGTTTCGGCATGCTACTTTTTTGGTGGGGATTCTCTCTTATTATATGATTCTTTACATATTTTTTATAAATAATGTCGGTGAGCTTATGGGATGTCTTTATCAACTTGTCCATCATTGGATGGCTCTCGCCATGTCCGCCTTCTTCAGCCATTTTTTTTACTTTTTCATGTCTGGCCGTACCAACTTCTTTGAGAAGTTCCAAAAGGCTGTCATGCAATTGCGCTGCCGTTATTTCTTTTTTGCGGGCTTTAATTAGAAGATCGCGCGCGGTATAGCCGATGAGAACATCATGTAACATATTGTGGTCTGCAACGGAGGAAAATGAAGAGCTGACACGTATAGGTAACCGTTCCTGTTGTTCAAGTTCAAGGAGCAAAAGAAGAAATGATAAATCTTCTGCAGGCTGAGACAAAGCCATGCGATGCACTCCGGTAATGCCATGTTTGGCGAGTTGGTTGCACACATTTTCCAAATCGGTAAGCTGCTGCTCAACAGAACGGGGATATTTGGCCTGAAGGGGGCCCTCAAGAAAAGAGTAAACATCAGGTTCCCTAAGCTCGCCTGTGGGAATTCCATCAGAATCAACGATAATTTTCTGTTCTAATCCAAGTTCTTCAATCAGATGCGGGTAAGGGGGCATCTTGTGCAACAGTCCGGCCTCCTCCAGGGCTCTTGTATTGGCCCATGCAGTATGCATATCATGGGCAAAAATAAGAAGTGGCTTGTCCTTGACTATTTCATCAAGTGTATGGCGACAGGTCTCTGCAGGAATTATGGGATCATCAAAATAATGTAGCCCGAAAACATACAGAATTGGTGAGCTTGAGTTTTCTTTCGCATGTTCAATCAGGCGTTTCTTAAAATCAGCCGCTGTTTCCACATCTTCAATGGTTAAAGTTCCGAGTCTTTGCATCGCTACATCTAGGTGCAGGTGAGAATCGACAAAACCGGGTGACACAGAATTGCCCTTTGCATCCATAATCTTGGTTATAGAGCCTGTAACTAGGTTGATTTCATCAGCTGAATCGACTTTGGTAATAATGTTTCCTGTAACTGCGATGTTCACTTTGCGTCCATCATTTAAAAGCGCATTCTTGATAACTAGATCAGCCTTTGCGTCCGGATCATATTTACATTCAGGCTCTATACGGTAATCAACATCTGGTTCAATTTCCTCAAGTCTTAAATCCCTTTTCTCTACCTCTAGTAATTCTGGGTAGTTTCTAGTCAGAGTATTAAGCAATGCTGTTTCCGATCTTTTAGGACAATTCATATGTATTCCTCTGGGCTTCGGTTTATCATATTTTGCAGCTAATTCGCTTCATAATGTGACTTTTTAAATAAAACAAAAATTAACCGGTTAAGCTGGCCTCGGAAAATACCTTTATGCCGCAGTCTTTCTGTATCACGTGATCAATAATCCATGATTCCGTAAATTTTTCAAAAACATCTACATCAATAGGTCCTTCTGAATATAATTTCACGATCAATCTTTCAACTGCATCAGCCATTTTTTTATGTTCTTCTTTATGCTCTTGGAGATTCGGATATCCTATCTCTTGCATATAAGATTCTTCCGTAGCAAAGTGTTCTTTAGCATACTGTAACAACTCACGCATAAGAGCTATCTGTGTTAAATCTGTGCAGTTCTCATTCTTTGCACCAATATTCATTATTTCAAACATTTTTTTATGCTGAGCATCAATATCAGGGTGCCCAATGCAATATTTATCGTCCCATTCTATAAACACGGCTCTAACCTTCCTACGATTTTACTTCTGCAGAATATCCAATCTTAGACTTAGGTGATAAATAAGCCAGTTCCGAAGGATTCAGATCCTTTGGGGAAAGAATCTTATCAATTTTAGAATCAATATCTACGCCAAGAGTTAAAATCATTGCATCATTTTTAGGCACATCGGAGTCATAAAGAATAACATCCGGAAGCAGCGGGTTTTCTCCAATGGACACAACCAGTGCTATTTCTCCTGAATCCAGTCTACAGATCGACCCCGGAGGATATATGCCCAGCATTCTTATAAAATGACCTAAAATATTCTCATCAAGCTTTGCAGCCCATTTCCCATAAATAGTTGCAAGAGCCTGGTGAGGAGTCAGGCTCTTTTCAACACGTCTGTTATTAATTAAATTGTCATAAATATCTATAATTGAGACTATTTTGGGTAACAAACTGACTTTATCAAAAGCTATCTGTGAGGGATATCCTGTACCGTCTCTTCGAACATGATGATGATATATAATCTTCATTACATCTCGATCTACAGTTTTCATCCCAGATAATAATCCTACCCCAAAAAGCGGGTGCATTTGAATCATTTTAACCTCTGATTTTGTGAAAGCACCCTGTTTAAATAATATTTTTTTTGGGATTTTAGACTTTCCAAGATCATGCATTAACGCGCCAAAAGCCAAAGATTTCATATCACTTTCACCAATTCCAAGTTCCTTACCGAGCATGCAAGATAAAATAGAAACATTTAGTGAGTGATAATATAAGCCTTCTTCTTCGGCTGAAAAGTTTATTAAATTAAGCGTTGCCTGTACGTCAGCACTAAAAATGACGGCAAGTTCGTGAGACATTTGCTGAGCCTTTTCACCATAACAAGTTCTCCCGCTCAAAATTCCCTGCATGATTTCATCAGCTTTTAGCGCCGAAGCATAAAATTTTTTTTCTGTTTCAATAAATTCTTCTTTTCGTTTTTTTAGGGCTGAGGCTTTCTTTTTCTTTATTTCTTTTGCGCCTTTTTTCGGGGCGGACCTAGATATTAAAGTGTCGATAGCTAGAGGTTCAGTACTGCTTTTTGCTGGGTCATAATAAACATAATCACATCCTATTCCCAGAATATTCGCAATTTCAATCTTTTCTTTGAGCAGGAATTTAGACCGTAAAAAAGAATGTTCGAACCACGATACATCTTTTAGATGTACATACATGCCTATCTGAACCCTTTTGACTGAAATTTTTTTAAGCATAGCCATCCTCACCCAAACATATACTTTCCTTGATGAGTATTGGTTCCGTTACATCTAATATGCTTTGAGCATGCATGTGGATGTAGTTTATATTCTTATCAGATAAAATTTTGCCTTTTTTTATTAACAGTAGATTTTTACCCTTTACAGTTATGTACAAATCTTGCGCCATTATCATTTCAGACTGTAAACCCAGTGGAAAAACTTCACGCAAATAAAAAGTAGCTTCTTCACCTTGCGAAGATATTAAGCTTTGCAATATATCATCATCATACCAACCAGTTCGCTTGCTTAAAACAAAAACAGCTTCACCAATACTTTTACCTTTTTCAATTAAGAAGTGAAAATCAAATAGGACTTTGAAAACTCTAGATAAATATGGCAAAGAGTCTCCTGCAACATCATCTTTAGGGAATCCTTTTCCATTATATCTTTTGTTCGTATACATCATTATCTTAAGGGGTAACGGATTACAGTTAGGATCACTTAATAATGTGACTTCTTTTATTTTTAGTAACTGCTCATAGAGAAGGATATACGATTCTTTTTTGTTATTAGATCCACATAGTATATCTTGGATAAGTTCAGAGCTAAGATTCGTAATCGCCAAAATGTAGTATGCCAAAACATCCTTAGCAAAATATGTATCAATATGAATGTATCTTTCAATCAAATCAATATTTGTACAAATTCTATTGAATGCTCTAAAAACAACTGGAATTTTTGTACCGTACCCCTCTATTATTCCCGCGATCAATTGCTTGCTAATAGTAACACTAGTGTTCGCATGACTAGTACCTCCTTTTAAAAGACTTAAAAGGGATGCCTTGCTACACGGCTTAACAATTATTTTATTAGCAAGTCCATTATCGTTTACCTCTCGCCTGAATTCATCTTCCAGGTAAGAAGTTATCAAAACGCGTTCTATGTCGTTAAACTTTTCTTTTATTTTTTTTAATACATTACGAACGTCTGAGTAGTTATTACATTCAATAATTATAATTGATGGAGGTGTGTTACTAGACAATATTAATAAATTTACTAAATCCATAGTTGAAGTAACGACATTACAAACCGGACTGCATAACTTAACAATTGATGCACTGATATGTATATTATCTGAAACAACAAATAGATTCTTATTCATAATATTCCGCCAAACAACTAAGTTTTTTATAATGTAATATAAGAGCTCAGCACAACAATATCTAATAAATCATCTAACAAACGCAGTTTTTACGTATAATTTTATATATAATTATTTTTTCAAAATATTAAATCTTCAATTATGAGCAGCAATGTAGTTTATCTGATCTTATATAAAAATACTTGCTATGCTATTAATGTTTTCCAAGCCCTGATTATCACAAATTGCTTAAAATACATTGTGTTCACAATTTAATGTTACACAATGTAACGTAACTCAGTACTATTGTTATACCTAATCTAAAATGTTAGCCAGCATAAAGTTAATATTATCCTCTCAGAAGCAAGATAATGTGTGCGCAGTAGTTTTATTACTAGATTTGGTCGAAAATTGAACGGCTGAAAAGATTAAACATGATAGAGGTCAGTAATGTTGGGGTGGGGCTGAACTTTTGGTTTGAAAAGTATAAGTTGATCGTCAGTCCACCCAATTTATAATTGAATATCTTAACAATCCGCTGAAAAAAATGTAGCCCTTCCGTATAACAGTCCCAGCACAAAGTAGAGATTTCTGATAAAACAGCCATGAAGGAGGTTGTTTAAATGCGGAAATCTAAGTTCAGTGAAAGTCAGATTATTAAGATCCTGAGAGAGGTCGAAGGCGGTCGCAAGGTAGTTGAGGTTTGTCGTAAGTACCAAGTCAGTCAGGCCGCATATTACAAATGGAAAACCAAGTATGGCGGCATGGAAGCATCTGATATCCGCCGCCTTAAGGAGCTTGAGGATGAAAACCGCAAACTTAAGAATATGTTTGCGAATCTAAGCCTTGAAAATGAAGCTCTGAAGGACGTCATAGCAAAAAAGCTTTAAAGCCAACTGAGAAGCGTGAACTTGTAGATTACCTACGCGACGAGTTTTGTCTCAGCATCAGGGGAGCTTGTGAGGCACTACATTTGAGCCGTTCAGTGTATTGCTATAAGCCAACCCCGCGAGACGATTCCGTAATTATTGAAATGCTTCTCAAGCTGGCTGACCGCTACCCTCGTTACGGCTTCAGAAAGTTGTTCATTTTGTTGCGCAAGCAAGGATACCGCTGGAACCATAAAAGGGTTTAACGGGTTTACTGCATGCTAAAAATGAACTTCCGTCGCAAAGGTAAGAAACGGTTGCCAACCCGAAATTCGCAAACATTAGCCGTTCCTCCGAAAGCCAATGTTTGCTGGTCGATTGATTTCATGCATGATTCGCTTACAAGTGGACAGCGATTCAGAACTTTTAACGTGCTTGATGATTGAAATAGACACAAGTCTTCCCGCAGTACGGGTAACTCGTGTACTGGACAGAGTTTCAGCTTGGCGCGGTTTTCCTGAAAAAATGAAGATGGATAATGGGCCGGAGTTAATCTCTGTAACTTTGGCTGATTGGGCCGAAAAGAACGGCGTTGCTCTGGAATTTATTCAGCCAGGTAAGCCAACCCAAAATTCATATGTTGAACGTTTCAATAAAACTTATCGGAATGAAATATTAGATTTTTACTTGTTTTCAACCTTAACCGAGGTCAAGGACATAACTGAAGACTGGATTCGTGAATATAACGAAGAACGACCACATGAGTCGCTCGGCGACATGACTCCTGTCGAATATGTCCAAACACATTCACCCCAAGAAAACTCTACTTTTGGGTGGCACTAACTTGGGGAGGTTTACATGATCATGTTTCTATATATTTTTACGACATACTTTTACGCCGTGAACAGCAGGTTGAAACCGTAAAAGGCCGTTTTCGGCGTAAAAAGTGTTTAATCCATAAAAAAAGGGTTGGTTAACTTAACGTTAACCAACCCATATTCTTTACTCTTTTGGTCGGGATGAGAAGATTCGAACTTCCGGCCCCTTGAACCCCATTCCGTGCGTCTAGATGTCACAGGTTATCACTAAAGCCTATCAAAGCTTGCATAAACAAAGACTTTAGAGGTATATCACTTCACAGGATGTCACTCATAAACACGATGTTTCATCAAAAAAAGTTGTACAGGAGTTGTACAGATATGGCAAAGCAAGTTTGGAATAAAACCAATTTCCCCGGCGTGCGATATCGGGAACACCCTACTAGAAAGCATGGCGTTCAAGCTGATAAATATTTCACTCTCACTTATAAGTTTGAAGGCAAGACTAAAACGGAAGCCCTGGGGTGGAGTTCACAAGGGATGACCGCAAAGCGGGCTTTAACCTTTCTAGTGGAATTAAAGGTAAATCAGAGAACGGGGCAAGGTCCTCGAACTTTAGCTGAAAAACGGAAAGAACGCGAAGAGCTTGAAATCAAGAACAAAGAAGAACTTATCCACTTGGAAAGAAATAAAGTTACCTTTGCCGACTTTTGGGAAAGCAATTACTGGCCTGCTCAAGAGAGCAAAACTAAGGGTTCAAAAGAAGCAGAGCTTGCTTTATGGAGACTCTGGATTACTCCTGTATTTAAAGGAATTACTTTCACAGCAATGGCTCCAATACATATTGAAAAGATAAAGCAAAGGATGCTTAAAGCTGGAAAATCTCCCGCCACTATCAAGTATGCATTTAGTGTTGTGTCTCAAGTCTGGAACCTCGCAAGGCGCGATGGCTTTATAAATGAAGACTGTCCCACTAAAAAAGTAGTTTTACCCAAGAAGGACAACCAGCGGCAACGTTTCTTAAGCCCTGAAGAAGCAAAAACACTTCTAACGGCTCTAGAAGGCCGCAGCTTGATAGCTTACCAAATGAGCGTCATTTCTCTTTATGCAGGCTTAAGATTTGGGGAGGTGGCATCTCTTGAATGGCAGGACATCAATTTTGACGATGATACTATCTTTATTCGTGACCCCAAGTCCGGCAGAAACCGTCATGCTTACATATTACATGAAATGCGAAAAGTGTTGCAAGGTCATAATCAAGGTGAAGCACAAGGGCTAGTTTTCAAAAGTCGCACAGGTGGTAAAATCACTAGAGTTTCAAAAGTTTTCGGCAGAGTGGCAAACGCGCTTTTTAATAAACAAATAGCAGACTCCAGACAGCGTGTATGCTTCCATACTCTCCGACACACCTTTGCTAGCTGGCTGGTACAAAAAGGAACGGATCTCTACAGCGTAAAAGAATTGATGGGACACGCTGACTTTAAAATGACAACCAGATATAGCCACCTAGCTCCTGAAGGATTAAAAGCTATGGCGCAGGGGCTTCAGGGAATTCTTGAAACAAAGAAATCTAATGTAACCTTGCTGTCTAAAAGCAATGAACAATTATAGACTGAGCAGTTCACTTTTTGAGGGCTTTCTTTCGGTGAGGCTCCATTAGCCTTTGCTAATGTCGTTAACACGCTTGGCTTTAACGAAGGGCGAGACAGACTGGACCGCATTAGCTTTCATACCATTCGTCATACTGTAGCAACGGAACTGGCAAAGGTGCAGGATCTACGGTCCCTGATGGATGTCATGGGCTGGAAAGTTCCAGCTATGGCGTTACGCTATATGCACGGTGATGAGGACGCAGCACGCTCTGCTCTCGATATGCTTGGTGATAGCGGGGACGGTGGTAAGGTTATTCCTTTTCGGAAGAGGGGGTAGGGGCTGAATGATGTATAAGAAGGTCATAAATAACTATTTTCACCCATTTTCATCTGTTTATTTTTTTTCATTAGGTGGTCGCCATGTCAATTTTTTTGAAAAGTATTCTTTAACCGGATGAACCTAAATTAAGCGGCTTTCGCTATGTCTTTATCCTTGTCTTTTTTATCTGCTTTACTTTTGGCAGGCTTAACTTTCTTTAACGGCCTGATTCTAATTATTTCATCCTCATCGCCAATCGTCATTGTTGCATTACGTTGTTTATATCCTTTATGGGAAATTTTAAGATCATAATCACCTGAGGGGAGGCGTAGGTATGGTCCATTACGCTTTGGTGTTCCTAGTATAACCACTTTTGAATCATCAGGAGTAGTATTGATTGTTACGCGGTATTCTGGATTGAAAACTCTGCGCGGAGATCCCATCAGCTTGAACGAAGCCCAATGAAAGGGGCGTCCATATTTTCTAAGAGTATCAATCTGAGCTTTTTGCAAGGCTCTATCTTTCGGGTTTTTAGCAAGATGTTTGTAAAAACGGCCCATCAGGTAGCCTGTTGATTTGTCATCAACTTTCCATGACGAGGCTAGCAGAGATTTAGTTCCAGCAAAGAAAACAGCTCGCTGTAGACCTATAAGTTCATCCCCTGAATTGTAGAGACTTGCACCTGTTTCACATGCGGATAGTGTGACAAGAGAAGCCTTCCATTTGCAGCTGAATATTTCAGAGGCCAGAAGTTTGCCATCATTTTTGTCGTCTGCACCTAAAAGTAATTGCGACTTTAGTGGCTCTTCTGGGTTGAAAACTCCATGAGTTGCAATATGTATGATTTTGTAATTTTCTGCATCTTCTTTGATCATGGTTTCGGTTCCATTTGAACCGATGGCAACTGTGGAATTTTGAATTCTTTTTGCGATAGTTAAGGCTTCTTTTTCTGCGTAAGGAAGGTTTTCTGTCGGGTTTCCAATTATAAGTGCACTGTCATTTTCTGCGGATTTTTTGTTTTCAACAATGGAAAGGACTGTTGCACTTGGAGAGTAGGAAATCGCATGTTCAAATACCACATACCCTTTTCTGGAACGAAGCGCGTGGAACGGTATGTAATGAAGAGCTCTATGCGGTATTATGATTAATCTTTTGCAGTTTTTTATTTCATTTTTTACGGGCTTTAAGAGTGTTTTGTAGAGTTTACGGGCAAGACTTTTACCATATTCTTTTTTTGATAAAGAATTGCGAAATTTATTTATATCTCTGCAGAGCTCTTTATATTCGATCTTTTTTTCATTGTAAGTGATGCCGGAATTTTTAATTGTGAAGATCACTATGCGGTCATCAAATACGTAGTATTCAAGAATTGCTGTCCCGGGATCTACTAAACGTTGAATTTCCTGGGAGGGTAGAGCATTAATATTGGAAAGAGAAAAAATTTCCTGCACTTCATTTGTATCTATTTCGGTGCTTATTTTTTTAATTCCCCGCATATTTTCTGAAAGCAGTTCAACTTGGTCATTACTTGTGGACCCTTTTTCATAAAAGCTATCTACAACCATACGGTTCATAGTGTATTTATTTGAAAGGTCATTTTGGACACTATTTTTGAGCTGAACGTCTTGCCCTGCAATGATATCCAGGAAAGCTCTTGATTTTGATCTTTCAACGTAATCAAGAGCTAGCTCGGGGCGCTGTCTCGCTATTAAGGATGAGATCATTTTTCTATAGAGGTCTTGTTTAAAAGCAAAAAATGACACTTTTTGCGATTCTGAGCGGATAGTAATTCTTTGGTTTTCTACCACCGTGATAGCTTCAGCATACTGTTCGTATGCCGCCTCGTACTCTCCAATATCCGCATATGCATCGCCGACCGCCGACAGGTAGCGGATAAGGTCATATTTATTAAAAAAGCGATTAAGTTTTAGCGTGTAGGGTGACATTACATTTTTTAGACGTTCTGGGTTGTTTTCATCGAGAGTCATCAAAGGTGAGAGCATTTCCGCTTCCATGACGGCATCTCCGGCTCCCCAATCTGCGGTCTCGCCTGCTGTGGATATTTTAAAAGCCATTTCTGTGAGATGTGTACCCGCATGCCCAGTCCCTGCTGCTATAGCTACGTCTCCAGCAGCACCGGCAATAACAAGACCTGCCTTAGCTATAATTACTCCTACTTTTGCTAGGCCGGATAATAATGATTTATAATTTTGGCGAGTTTCGTTTTTTGAAGTAAGCTCTTTTTGATAATACTCTCTGAGTAATCTTTCTGCTTCGGTATAGTTATTAAGGGTGGTTCTTTCTAGTTGCTGGATGTTCTCAAGAAGTTTTTCATGGTGTTTGAGTGCTGTTGCTGGTTGTCCCGTTTTAATTTGTGCAAGGACTAACCAGTAATTCATGAGGCTGAGTCTGTAGAGTTTTTCGGATGATGCTTCAGGATAAGAATTAAGAGCTGTGCTGTTTGATTGCAGAATTGTCGAAATAAATAGGGGATTTTCTTTTTTCTTGGAGTGTAGCACTGGCATTGCAAATTGTGCTTTTAGAAAAAGCCTCTCGAATTGTGAATATTCGGGAGAAAAATCAATCAAGCTGAGATGTGAGCTTAAAAGGTCTGGATCAAGGTTAGCTCCATGCGCAACGGAAGTGACTGCTGGAGTGGAATTTCCAAGTTTATGGTTGATAAATGATGTCCTTATTTCAATTCTCTTTCCGACTTTTTCAAAGTCAGATTGGCGGATTGAATAGATGAATTCTTCTGGAAAGGCGAAATCCATCTTGTCGTTGCCTCCGAGCATAGAGCTTTCAGAGTAGAAAGTGTAATATAGGAAACGATAATTATTGAAGTATGAAGAAACAGGCAGGTCTTTGAGTGTTTTAGTTTTTATTGATTGATAAATAGTTTCAACCTGGGCGTTGACCTCTTTTGCTTTTGTAAAATCTACAAGGCCGTATGTGTATATGTCTGCAAGGTCGTCAAGAATATATAATTTGGTTTCTATCTCATCAAAGTTTGTGCTTTTGTTGTTTTTCTGATGCCGTTCATCGATTTGTTTAAGTTCGTGTTCAAGCAGCTGAACAAGGCTATTGAATTTCTTTTTTTCTTTGAAAAATGAGACATACGCATGAAAATCCGTCGCACAAAGAGATTCTTCTGGAGTCCAAGCCATCTCATTTGCACGGGTATGAGATGGCAGTGAAAATAAGAGCAGTGCAACAATGAATAGGGGAGTTAAAGCCGTTTTCATTATTTATAATCCTCAAAAGATTTTTCGAATATTTTGTATGCGAGCATGTGTGCAGTGTATGAAAGTAATGTGCGTTGCTCATTGAAATCCTTTTCATGCTCCCCAATAAAATGAATTGGGGTGTGAATCGGATCGCTTTGTCTTCTAGATTCTGTGTGAGATATTTTTGTACGGTGCAATAACTGGAATGTTGTCCCGTCGAGAACTAGAAGCTCTATTTCAATTAGTGCTAGGTCTGATACTTTAGCATTTATAATTCGCCCAGTTATAACGAGTCCATATCTCCCTTTAACAATGCCTGTAAGCGAATTATGGACTGTCAGGTCAATGTCTTGAAGCTGGGCAGAAAACTGAATGTTTTCCCTAATTATGCGTCTGTATTCTTTGGGGATAAAGTAGCCTTTTTTGTAAACTGGATCTTTTTCCGCGCAGTAAAATTCACGAGTCATCACTTTTTTATTTACGGGGTATTTGAATCTATTGACATTAGGAAGAGGCATAAAATCAATTAATGCGACTTTTATTTTAGGATATTCTGCTGAGGGTACTTCTTGCTTGCTGGTTGAAAAACTGAGTGTTGATATATTTTTTTTGCACCCATAAAAGGAGCAGCTTAGCATTAGGATTAGTAAAAGATTGAGAGCTGCTTTTTGGTGGCTAATTGTGGTCATAAGTTTTGCTTATAAATGTGGGTTGATGGTCTTCTAGTTGTTTATGTGGATGGAACAAATATATTTTTCAACGCAATGTTTGATTCCTTATCATATGTCTGATTTGATTGGAATGCTAATCTTAAGATACATGAAGATATAATGGGTGGTTTATAAAGGCGTATCTCATTGGATTCCACGAATTTTAAAAGTATCTTTGTCTTTTTTTATACTTAGGACTTTCACTTTAGCTTCAGTCTCTGCAAATTCAGCTCGCGCAGAATTTTTGCCACTTTTTGAGTTTTGTAGAATTGTAAGTCCGCGGGTAGTTGTTCCCAAATCATCCGCCCCGCCTCGTATCAAATATAATTCACCAGACTGTTGCCCGTCGTAGCGGCTCATAGGTGCGGTGGATGTGTAAAGAATTAGTTTTTCATTTCCAAATGGAGGGGTTATCAATAAGGTAAATTTATCTTTATTACTGGGGATTTCATACACAACCCCGCCTTTATAGTATTTAGATTTGTGAGAAGGGGTTACTTCAATCAAATTCTCTTCCGCGTCCTTGTATACGGCCTTAGCATAAAACGGTTTGTTGCCTCGAAAGTAAAATTTCAACTCATCCCCTAAGTTATAAGAAGCCTTGTCTGTCCAGAGTTCAACTGTAAGGGGCAAGCGAGGATCACTTATGATTTTACGTCCTGAAATACTATTGAAGTCAACATCTGCGGGGAAAATCTCTGCTCGAATTTTTATTCTATAACATTCATCAACATATCCAGTTTGTTTTGCAGATTTGACCCAGCCCTTCTCAAGTTCTTTGAGAATCTTTACTGTGGCTCTTGAATAAACATCTATGAAATCTGTCTCCAGTTTTCCTTTAATCAGACTCGTTTCTCTTGAAACATGGGTGCTGGCTTGTTCGGATGCGAGCCGCTTTGCTTTATCCAACGCAAGTTTTATAACCTGCGACCTGGTTTTGTCCGTTCCGAGACATGCTTCGCCTTCAGATTCTACCAAAATTGAAGGTCTTGATAGTTGCTTCTTACTTTCAGCAACCGCAGGAAAAGCGTAAGAGACTATTGCAAAACATACCGCTATTAACATAACTAATTTTTTCATATCTAAAACTCTCGTTTATCATCTATTCTAGCTATTTAATTATAAGGACTTCCACTAAATCACCGAGTCCGCCTGTTTTAAGCATTAACTTTAGACAGACCTCTGCATGGTGTGTATTCGGGTTGTATTGCTCACCGCAAACAGACGCGAATTTAATAAATCCTTTTGATTTGAGACTGATTACATCTTCTTCGATTTTTCCATTTTTAACCAATGTGTCTCTTTCGACTTCAAGTCCGTAAATGATCTCTACTAAACGAGCTTGCGCAACAGATCTTGCCGCAAGTAGAGCCATTTCTTTTGTATCGCCTTCACCCCTCCCGATAACTTGGAAATAGCCGTTATTAAAAGCATCTGTTTTGTCTGAAATTTCGATAAAAGTTTTTTCAAAATATACATTTTCTGCGGTATAACCGTGTGAATTGTTGGAGCTTGATGTGCTTTTGATGCAGCCGGATGCAGGGAATAATAGGAATATAAAAAGTAGGAAAGCGTATATATATTTTATCATTTTTAGATCCTTAATGAGTATAAAACATGGATGATTTAGTTCACTCGTCCAATAAATTGAGATTTAAGCAACTCATATTTATGTCATCTAAAATCAAATTTATCTATAAATAATAACATTGCCTTTATATATAATCAAAATGCTTTGGTCCAGCATTTCATACCCTAACAATCCCCCTTACGCATTCTCTCAATAATTCTACGAGAACTTGAAGGGTGCAGCTCTAGTTTTTAATCGTTTTCATGTAGTCCAGCTCATGAATGATAAATTACCCAAATACGGCGGCAGTTATTCAGGAAATATTTTCACCAATGGAGAAGAGGACCGTGAAAAGAACACGTTGGATGCTTATGAAAAAACCAGAGAATCTAGATGAGAGTCGAAATAAAAAACAGTGCATTGATGAATGCATTGAGACTGAATAAGCCGCTAGCGATAGCTTATTATATTAAAGATGATTTACGGCAAATCTGATCATAAACAGACAAGAAAACGGCAGACCGTGCCATTACAGATTGGATTGCAGAGTTGAAGCTTCAAAATTAAGACCATTGCAGGTCATGGCCATATCCAGGTAACTCATCGCTTCGGCATCCTGTTTCTGAAGGCACAAACAACAAGATCAAGGCTTTGCTTCAGTGTGGCGGGTAAAGTTCATACGGCAAGACTTACAATCGAAGCGTGCTGGGCACCATGAATGAGATGATGCAGGCAATTGAGCATATAGTTTGGCATAGATTCGACCGGTTGCCCGAAACTCCAGAAGAGATTAGATCTGTGACGATGCTCTTGAATAAGACTGCTTACCAAGGGAAAGATTTAGGGGAATATGTGTTTGTTGCTTTGAAGATGCGTCAAATGCCCGCAGGATTATGAATCACTATTTAAGTATCATTATAGTGTTGTTTATGTGGGTTTCATGTGATTAAGTGACATTATGGTATTATTTAACGATACAAAATTTCCTCATGAAGCCTCTAGAGAGTTTGCAAAAATATTCGTGAGCAACGTCTTGAACGTAATTGGACTCAGGAAGCTTTGTCTGTACGGTCCGGAGTGTCACTTTCTACCCTGCGCAAGTTTGAACGTACTGGAAAAATATCTTTAGAATCATTCGTTAATATTTGCTTCTGCTTGGATATTCTAGATGTCTTGCTGGAAGCAACAGAAGTAAAAGAGCAAGAGTTTACGTTTATGTGTCAGGTTCTTGATAAAGTGGAGCCGAAGAAACGGAAACGGGGTAGGAGCAAATGATAGTTCTTGTATCGGATTCGGGGGGAATCATACTCCAATTATGTTGGTAAAAAAATATAAATTTTATGGTCTTATCTTATCGGTACTTAACTAATTTTTCTTATAAATATTAAATAGCTTATCCACTACTTGTGCTCCTTAGCATTGACCAACGTTACATCCCTAATCCTCGCAAGCACATCATTAATAATAGTAAAATATTTTTCATACTTCCTCATCGCTTGTGATGCTAATTCAGTGTTGTTACGGCTGCAGTTTATATTGTGACTCCGGGGAAATCTGCTATTTTGTCGACTTCGAAACAAACGTATGAGTTCGTCAGTATGGAACTGATAAAGTAAACTTTTTAAGTATTAAATATATTATTGTTGCATGCTTAAAATTGTTATATGTAGTTTTTTTAAAAAATATAGATGCTTAATGTGACTCTTCAAGGACTTTGATAATTTTTAAGGGCAGGCCTGCAAAATTGTCAGAGGATGCTCCATTTTAGTAGTTATGAGATAAAATTCAGGAGATATAGTTATGGTGGGTATTGAACATCGCATGCCTTATTTCTCGTCAATTGATGATGAGATGTTGCGTAGATCAAGAGGGCGCGATCTTTTAGGGGCTCTGCCTATCTGGAGTGCTTTTGGGAAAAATCTAGTTCCCTATTTGGCAGCTCCGGTTACGGATATAAATGGTATTAAGGTCGTTCTTTTTATTTATTGGTTAAAAGATAAGCTCGACCTTCCCGATGATAATCCTTCGCAGTTTCGTTCGGTTTTCAAAGTACTGGAGGGTTTTTTTGAGTATTATTTGCATCATTCAGAGGAATACGACTGTTGCTTTGGAATAAAAGCACTTGAAGTAGCAGAAGAGTTCTCCGTAGGTGGTGATGATCCGCGGATTGTTTGCAATGGACTATATCAATATTACCGGGGAACTTGCCGAAGGTGCAAGTTACTTAAAGATAACTGGGATGTTCCTGAAAGTGTAGCGCAAATTTTTAGTTCACCTAAATTAGAAAAACTACCAAAGTTATTTAAGCAATGGATTGGTAGCAAGGCAAAGTATATACCTGTGGAATTGTTAAAAAAGAAAGATGTGTCACAATGTTTAAAATCTTTGTTTCTCCTTCCTGAGCTTGATGAACTTTTGCGAAAGACTCTCCTTGGTGAGGATATGCATATTAAATTTGCCAAGGGGTGTGGTGAAATATTGAATGATCCTGAAGCCGAGCAACTATTGACCCCGTGTGCTTTTCATTCGAAGCTTCAAGAGAATTTTGGCAAAGGTTGTAATCCGATCCATTCAGAGATCACAAGCAAGCTAAATAATATTGAAAAGTGCGAACCGTTTTTAGTGTGTGTTTATGAGTGTTTCGAATACATGCATAGTGCCGGTGGGAGTAGTATAGGTGCACTAGCAGATGGTCTTGGAGATTTTGAAAAAAAGCTGCGTAATGCGGCCGCTAGGTTTCTTTATTTTGAAAATAGATCTCATAGTGAGAGATCGGGCGGTTTTATTCAACTAGCAAAAGCAGTGGTTTCAGATGATGGGAATATGGAAAGTTTTATGCACGCACTTCTTAATCACCATGAAGTAATCATGACCGGCAGAAGGAAGATGCCATCCGTTTGTGTAGAGTCAGACAAACTCGCGGTTCATTCAGAGCCTGCTGTGCAAAGGGAAGTTTTAGTCGGGAATAAAACTCCCTCTATATGGCGAAATCATTATTATTTTTGGACAGCAGGAACGATATATAATCAGCTGTGGAGATGAAAGAGTGAGCACAGAAAAAGATAGTAAATTGAAAGTTAGAGATACTTTTGATTATATGCTGAGTCGTTTTAAAGACCGTTCTCCTGAATTAACCCTTTTTTCGACATTCAATTTTTCCGCTTCTTTTTTTGAGACGAATATTTTGCCGTTATTTGGGGGATATTCATTTGAAAATCTAAAAAGTAGCGAAGTCTTGCCTTACAGCTTGAATAATAGTCTTAAGGGGCGGAAAATAGCTGTGATTTGTGATCGGTCCGCCCATCCTGAACCCAAAGGGAATTATCGCTATGGTCTGCTTCCAGTTGGACTTAAGAACGGGCGTTTTCATCCTAAGATAATGCTTATGTATGGCGACCTTATAAGTGATGGGAAAGTAGATAAAAAAGAGAAAGGGTTATGGCTTAGTGTTGGGAGTTGCAATATTTCTTTTTCTGGTTGGGCTAGGAACAGGGAAGTTATAGGTTGCACTAGGGTGGTTGATAAGCATCGCTCTGAGCTGGAGATTCTATTGAGATGGATGCTTAAAAGAGCAGGGTTCTATTCAAAGAGTAGATCTGCCGCAGAAGAAGGTGAAACGAGTATAATATTGAATGACTTGCTTGATTGTCTGGAAAATAATTGCCCTAAAGACAAACCTGATTCTTACCCCGATCTTTTTCTCGGTCTTCCTGAGCACAAGGGTGGGTCCCTTCTTAGTCGTATGAAGGGGAAGCACGATTACGATAAGGCTATAGTTGTTTCTCCCTACTGGGCTGGTGTCTCATGTTTGAGACGGAAGCTGGGAGCACGGGATACATCTTTTGTTCCTTCAATCTTTTCAGGTGGCAAACATTTATTTAACTGTGAATCTAAAGATCTCTTAAAATATAAGTTTTTGAAGTTTAACTTTGGCAATAATGAAAATGCTAGTGAAGCCGAACGCTTTACGCATGCAAAAGTTCTTTGGCTAGAAAAGAAAAATGGAAATTATCTTTGTGTTGGATCTGCTAATTTCACAGAAGCGGCAATGCTTGGAAAATCCGATTCTTTTAGTAATGTCGAAATGATGTTGCGTTATTCGGTAACATCAAAGAAGTGGAGTGAGCAGTTTACTACGTTAGATGTTGATCGCATTGCTACTAATACGGACGCAAGTGAAGGCGCACCGCCGCTTCCTCCTTTTGAAGCAGAAGTTCTCTATGATTGGGACGCCAAGAAATTTAAGTATTTGATAGATTGCGATCCGGTTTTTAGAAAGAAACTTACACTTTTAGTTGGGGGGATTGAGTATAAAGACCTTGTTCGCAATGGTTCTTTAGATTTCGATGCAAAAAAGCCGATTCGGAGCTTTGTTATCAAATACCCTTATAAGAATACAGTCGAAAAATACTACGGTTTGGTAATTCAGTTGGGAGGGGATGAGAGTGATCTTGGTTACAAAAAAAAACGAAGATTGGATGAGATGATTGATAGTCTCCTTAAAATTGATGTTGAGAGCGTGGGATACGATTCTTTTTCCGATGAAATAGGTGACAGCTCCGAAGAAGGGCACAGGGATGAGTGTAAATCCTTCAACTTTTATGTATTTTTTCAGGCTATGTATAAATTGCGTTTATCTCAGAAAAAAAAATGCACAGCAGTCGATTACTCCATACTTAATGAGTTGTATGTAGCTATTGACGTAGAGCCTCAAAACGAACTGAATAGAATCAATAAATATGTTCAGTTGCTAGAGCTTGAAGAAACATTATCCTTTTTTGATGGTAAGTTGGATGGAGGTGATGATCCTTTCCGCAAGAGAGACGATTTGAAGTCTGAGTTGGGTAAACTCGAAAAAGAAGTGGTTGAATTGGTAAGAGGGGCACCTTCACTCAAGGGCATGTTCGGCAAAATAGGGGCTAGAAGTCAGTGCCCTAAAAAAATTATTAATTGGTTTAAAGCCGAATTATGTTTTGTTCAAAAGGATACTCTTGATGTGGTCTAAAGAAATTTCAGCCGAGATTATACGCTCATATATTAATTTTGATGGTAGTGATGATAAAGCCGAAGTAAGTTTGCAGGCTTCGCTTCAAAGCAAAGGTGTTGCTGCTTTGTGGAAGATGCTTTGCGAACAACATTATGCTTATTTGGCTGATGAGGTTGGCATGGGTAAAACTCGGCAAGCTATGGGGGTTATTGCCACTCAATTTTTGAATAAGCCTGATTCTAGAGTCGTCATTGTCTGCCCGGGAGAGCCGTTGCAAGAACAGTGGAGTACTGAGTGGGACTTTTTTTTGAAAAATTGCCTCAATATTAATGATGGTTCAATAAAAAATTCATTACATACACCTCCGCCTCAAGTTTTAGAAGTACATCACCGTCTACGAGATTTTGCAGGCTCATTGTTACTCGGCAATACAAAAATTCACATGCTTAGGTATTCGTCTTTCAGACGTCCTCTATGGTTTAAAAGAGATGACAAAAAACTCCCGAATGACGTTTCTGAAGAATATATGGTGTTTTTGAATGAGATCGGACTGAACCGTTGTTCTGAAGAGGAAACAGCATCTATTACTGCTTATAAACAGGCTGATTCAGATAAGACGCGTCTAGAAATAATACGCAAGCTTAACGGGTTGTTCTGCAAAAGACTGGGTTCTTTGTTGGCCGCTCACAAAGTTGATCTAGTGGTCTTTGATGAAGCTCAATATCTCAGACATACGGGTAATCAGCAAAATTCCAATATAATAAGCATGTTTCGTAAAAATGCAGAGAGATGGCTGTTCCTGAGTGCAACCCCAATTCATACGTCAAATGCAGATATATGTAGTTTGGATAAATACCTGTGTACACGGGACGAAGGTTTTCCCAGTGGTTATGAGGTAGACTGCAAGGCTTGTTACGAAATAAAGTGTCCTCACTTCAATCTTGAAATGATGGGGGCTTCTGGAGAGCTGGATTTACCTCTTCTATTGAAAAAAATGCTCGTAAGACGGCAGCGAAAGTATTTGGACTACAGCGATAACGAGTACGGCAAGCTAGATTATCGCAGTTATTCACGGGAGCGAATTTCAAGTAATAATGACCCTTTTACCTCTCTGGCTATGGCGTTAGTGCAGAAGCGTCTTGTAAGTATGTTGCAGGGTAATGATAAAAGTTTCAGGCAGGGTGAACTATCTTCGTTTGAGTCACTTGCATCCTCTGTGAAAAACCATTGTATCAGCAGGGAAGGGGCTATAGAGAATGATCCGCATCTGGCTTCGGATTGTAGTTCAAAAGGCGGTAAAGAGTTTGAACAGAGTTCCGCTCTTAGCCGTAAAGACCGCTCTAAAAAGTCACCTGATCGCTCCTTTATTGATAATCTTAATACAAGCTTTAGGAAGGAAATGGGGGATAAAAAGGAGCAATTGTGTTTGCCGCATGCAAAGGTCACCTCTACAGTTGAGAAGTCTTTCGAGGGGTGTTTTAAAAATGGAAGTAACAATAAGAAAATAATATTTGTAAGGCGGCTGGATACAGTTGATGAGCTTGTGAATGAACTTTTGAAAAAATTTCAAGGTGAAGTGAATGAGCGTATTAGATGTTGGAGTGTAGTGCTTGCGGATAGTTCTAGCTGCCTGATTACGAAGAATCTGAATACGCTAAAGGAAAATGATTTCTCCTGGTTTTGGAATCTTAATCTTTCTGAAGAGGATCGGAAAGAAGAGATCAAAGAGGATAGCAAGGGGGAGGTCAAAGAGGATGTCTCTAAATGTTCAGAGCTTCCATATTATAAGGCTTTACTTGGAAAAAAGAAAAAGGGTAGGCAGAAGAGCGGTTTAATGTTTTCCTTCAGAAACCGCCTTTTAATCAAAGGCGAACGCAAGTCAAATAACCCTTTTGGGGGCTTTCTTGCTTATGAACATAAGCAACTTTTAGGGAAGGAAGAAGATTCACTTAACGATATTGATTGGAGGGATCTTGTAAATTTGGTTTTGAAGGAATCTGATATTTCTTCAGCTGAGTGGGTGTTAAAAAGTAGTGATAGTGCCGAAGACGGGTATAAGATAGCCTCGTTGCAAAGGTGCATTCTGCAATCTATGCGGCAGACAGATTTTTTAGTGGATCTTTATATTCTTCATCGGTTTGTTAAAGAAATTAAGCCTGAGAAGGTGAGCCTCCCTCAAAAAATGTTATGGTTCCTCAATAATGATAGAGGGATGAGATTTCCTGAACCTCTTGAGGAATATATAGAGAATTGGAGGGAAAAAATTCGCAGGTGGATACTCCATTTTGAGCTGATTGTAGATAAGTGTTTGCGGAGTAATTCTAAGTCTACTTGGGAGAGTGTTTGTAACGACATTGATGGCGTTTTTTTCAGAATGAAACCTGTGTACGGGAGATCCGGACGTTTGCGTGATAAAAACGCGATCCGGCAATTTAAATTTCCTGTTCATCCTAACGTACTTGTCTGTACGGATGTGTTGAAAGAAGGCGTAGACCTGCATCTGTTTTGTGATGAAGTTGAAAACTACGGAGTTGCTTGGACTCCTGGTGATTTGGAGCAGAGGATTGGCAGGGTGGACCGATTTGGAAGTGCTTATTCTCGTAAAATAAGTAAATTCAAATTTAGCGATATAAGTTGCAGTCATCCTAAACTTAAAGTTGGATTCCCATATCTGGCAGATACGCTGGATGAAATGCAGGTTAAGCGGGTACTTTCTGAAAAATGTAAATGTGACTGTATGCTTGATCTTGGTTTAAAAGAGCGGGACGCTGCTAAAATTTCTGTTGCTGATCTTTCTTGGGCTGATTCTCCCATACTGCCAGATTCATTTTCTAATAATATTGTTGAATATATGCCGGAATGCTCTTTTCATGCAGGCGATAAGGTGTTGCGTGGCTACAAAGATGAAATTGAACGTATCAATAGTTGTAATAGTGAATTTAAAGATTTTAATCGTAAAATAGGTGTCAAATTATCCTATCTGCAGCGATTAAATTTAGCTTCTTTTGAACTTCCTTTAGGGACTGATGACTATGAGAAGTGGTTTGCCGGCTGTTCCAATGTTAGAATTCTCGTTTGTGCTCGAGATAAAAGCCCCTTAGATGTCAGCTCTGAGGTTTATGCTGGTGAAGCAGTTGGTGTGAGAAGGGAGTTTGTTGAGTGCTTTGAACTCAACCGCAGAGTGGGAACAGTTACGGCTGTTATTGAACTCGATCCGCCCTTTGTTGAAGGAGCAGAGGATTGCTCGTATGCTGCGAAAGCAGAAGTGCTGCTGGAGGAGCTGGATAAATGTTGGGTATTGCGAACTCCAATCTCTTGCGGGGCTATAGAATATAATTTGGAAAAAATAACTGAATATTGTCGCGACAACAGATTTGGGCAAGTTCTATTTGATCGGGGGGTGGTTTGGTTTGTTGTTTTGCTCGCAAAAAGAATTTCTAAGGATGAAATAAATTTGATTCCACACATTGCTACTAATGTTGCTGATTGTGGTGCACGGTTTCGAATGCTTAGCTGCAAAGGGTGTGTTGAGTGTGATGTTTGTTATAGGGCTGTCTATCCTTTTCCAGTGCAGTCGGAACGGGAATTTTATTTTGAGGAATTTGGACATGCGCTTTCTTTGAAGGGGACAGAAATGAATGAAAACAAAAACTTTATGGCAGATGTTTATGAGTGGTTTACGGAGCATTTTACTGAGCTGGTCAGGCATACTGGTGACTCCGATGTGGAAATGTCTCCCGTAACTATGCTGAATGGCGGGGTTTTACACTTGTCTACTCAATCTCGCGGCAGAGTCTGTCTTCAGGCTTATTTGGCAATGCATAAGCTTGTGGATTCTTTGTTAGATGAGCCATGTTTAGTGCTGGAAATTGTCGCAACTTCATCAACAGCGGGATCAAAGCCAAACTTGGTTCCTAGTACCTGGGAAGAACTTCCCCATATTGAGAGAAAAGGTTGGGCGAAAAATTGTCCTGATGAGTGGGGCGGTCTTATTGAAAGCTATGTCCGTACTGAAAAGTACAGGCATATTGTTCTATACTGTTCGCCTTTGAAGCTCGGCTTAAGGCGAGGAAATCATAGTGGACGGTGGGAAGATCTTTTTGATTTGTCGAAAGGAATAAGGTTTAAAAAAATGGAGTTTGTCCGTACTTTAAAAAAAATTTTAAATGGAGGTTAGAAGGTACTATTTTTTGATTTGATGATGGAAATGGGTTCTATAGTTGTCTCGCTTGGTTGACTGAACTGCATCTGAGATCTTTATCGCAGGATTATTTAGTGTGATCATGGTAACGCTTGATGTGTTTATTGGTGTTCAAGAGATATTTTTATGTTGCTATTTGCTTAGATATACACCAGCGGAAGTATCTTTTCTTTTTATTAACACTAAGAATTATCTATCCAACCGTGTGAATCTTTTGCTCGCTTCTAAGTCCTATAATCGTATCAATTTGTCGTTTGAAATTTAAATTTGCTAGCATCTGTGAATGATTATATTGTTTTGAGTGGCAATCAGTACAAAGAACATTTAAATTGTGCGCCAAATTATTTTGCCCATTTCCATCTTTATGGTGAAGATGTATACATTGTTTGGTGGTTGAGCAATTTACACCGCATAGCTGGCATTTATAGCCAACTTGTTCTTTAAATAGGACGGCAATTTCATTGTGGTTTGGTGCGTACTGTTCTTCTACAAGAACAGATTCAGTTCTTTTAATTGTTTTTGGTATCTCTGGTTGATATTTATTGAAAAAACTTTTTAGAGAATATGGATTTGGTAGCATTCTTTTGTGTTCAAGAATTTTTTTACAATTATGACACAACTCAAGACGTAGCTCTAACTTGCGAGCAGAACCTCCTATCTGGTCAATTACTTCGAATAAGCCATCATCACGAGTTGTCGAGACATATCTATCTTTTCTTCCGCCATTGATCATTTGTTCGATGGTTTTACAGTTGCATAAATGGTATCGATATGTGGACGTTTTATTATACATATCAATTCCCTGTCTTTGCTTTTTAATATAAGCGCAGGCCTTAATTCCATTTACTTCAATAGTTCCGTCTTTTCCGATGGAAACATTGGTCTGGCTGACTGGTACTGATTCTAAATATATTTTTTTATTAAATGTTAGTTTAGGATTTTCAATTTCAATTGTCGTTGTTTTTGTGACCTTTCTGACAAAAGTAACGTGGGATAATTCGGGAATATTTTGTACTCCCATTTTTATAAGAAGGTCTTTAACTTCTAGACATTTTAAGTAATTAGGGAGTTTCATTTGTTGAACTCTTCTATTATTTCGACGATCTTGTGCTCTGCGTTAGTTCTTGTTCTAAATTCAACCCTACGGGATAGTTTTTTTAATTCTTTACCAGAATTGTCCTTTTCAAGCTGACTTGATGATAGTCCATTGGCTGTAACATACTTTCTCATTTTTGATTGCTGATCAACATTGGTTGCCAAGCTGTAGCAGTATTGTAGGACGGCTCTAGTTCTATCTTGTGAGAGCCGCATATTATTAAAATAGGCAATCTCAGGGGAGGCATGTCCATTACTCCATTCAGAAGAAGTGTGGCCTTCAATCCTTACCTCATCAATATTTCCAGAGTATTTGTCAGAAAAAAGTATTTCTAAGTATCGTGGGAAAAAATCATTCAGTATTTGTTTGAAAGTCGGAGTGACCTCTGCACTTCCTGTTCGGAACAAAACTTCTGGCTCCATGAATTGCACAGATAAAGTTTCCTTATCAATTTTTGCTTTCCATTTTGGGAGGTCTTTTTTGAACTCGTCCATTAAAGATTCATAAAGGCTAACCTGGGCTTCTTGGTAGGCAACTGCTACTTTTTTTATTCTCTTTTGTCCTTCGGCGACATTATGCATATAGGCAATAGCTATCAGTAAGAAAACAAGCATTAAACCTGACATTAGATCAGATATGGCAGGCCAGTAATCTTCAGAATTAGTTCGAGTGAACACGGCTTGCCTCCGCAATTGCAACTACTTCACGTAATTTTTCGGTAAGCGGGGCGTAGTCTGAGACAAATTGGTTTGAGAGAGCTGTAAGTGCTCCTGCTAGTGAATTTAGTGAATTAGTTAATTCTTTTTCTAGTGATTTTTCTATTGCAACAACGTGTTCTTGAGTGCTCTTGGAAAGATGATCATAGTCAGCTTTCAATTCATTTGTCGTCTTCTCGACGAAGTCTTTAGTTGTATTCTGCATAGCTTCAGAAGTTTCAACTAGTGTGCTTGTAATTTTATCCACACCTGATTCAAGTTTGTTGGTTGTCTCTGTGACAAATAAGTTCGAACTATTTTGTAAGGCCGAAATATCTGAAATTATTTTAGTCATTTTATCTGAAATTTCAGGTACGACTTTTTGGGCATCAATGCCGATATCGCGAATTGATGTAATGGATGCCTCTAGTAGCGCATTTTGATTTGAAAGTGCTTTTGAATGTTCGTCTAGTTCGGTTCCCGATGTTGAAATTGCGGTTAGGCTTTTGTCGATACTTTCGAAAGTTTTGTCAGCCTCTTGTAGTCTAGATGCAGTTTCTGTAAATGTTTGGTGCAATTGTGTTATATGTTCTAGCATTTCTTGTAGCTGAGTCTGGTTTAGCTTAATTGTTATTTGGTATTCGTTTTGCCATTCATTTAATCTAATTGTAGACTCGGTAAGCTCTTTGAAGGATTCATTGACAAGATCATTCAACATTGTATTAAATTTATCGACAACTTTTTGAAGCTCATTAACAAGTGATTCTGAAGCCATTTTCGAGAACTGATCAGCAAACTCCTGAAAAGCTACCTTTGTCTCGCGTCGGCCATCGATTAGTTCTTGGCGAATTAATTTAACTTGTGAAACTAAAGAATATTCTTCATCTGATTTAAAACATGAAACTATTGCGGACTCAATTTTTTGTAAGCTTTTTATCGGATCATCTGAGGCAATTAGGCTATTATCATCACGTATAGAGAACCAGGCTTTTAAAATGATAGAGGTTAACATTCCACCTAGTGAAGTTGCGAAAGCTGTTTTCATTCCTCCCAGCATTAATGGGATACTTTTTGAAATTTCATTTTCATTAAAATCCATTAATCCTATAAATATTCCAGTAAAAGTACCAAGAATACCGAAGGATATGGCCATTCCTGGTAATGAATTAACTAGAGAGCTCCGTGATCCACCACCTTTTATCAGTCCTGAAATTAAGCACAAAACGATGCAAGTGAAGAAAAATATATTCGGCCCAGTAAGTAAGGTATTCCAGTCTATATTCATTTGGTAAATCCGGTTAGGTGTGAAATGTTTATGTTTATCTCGAGAGGTAAACAGGAATGTTCGGTCATGGCAGCGTTCTATATAGTGTTTATCTATATAGGTATATTGTGGAATACTCGATAAAATACTTGAAGTCTCGTTGTTGTTCTTGAAATACTTCGAAAGCTTATAGAAAATTATCATCTATGTACAGATATCCACTTAACCATCCCCAGCATGGATCTCGAAGCGAAAGACCACTAACATCCTAAAATTTCAATTACTGGCCTGTCTAAGATTGGCTTCTTTGACAAGCTTACTTTTCAAGAGCTGCTAATTAAGTAGAGGTTGTGTACGGGCGCATCAAAGATGGTATATAGATAACCTTTCATCTAGAGGTTTTAGCCCATAGATTTTAGAGTCTTTTTGTTTATAATTTCTTTACTGCAGACAGTAGTAGGCTTGGGCTCTACTAGCAGTATTTTACATTGGAAATTGTCTTTTCTTAGGGTAAGCACTTTGTAGGTAAGCTTGTTATAAAGTTCAAATGTTAATATACTGTGATTGTCTAATAGTTTTTCGCGGAGGATATATGTCTGGTATCAATCAGTTTTTAAAAGATAAGTTGTCTGAAGTTGGTGGAAAAACGTACGTTTCACCTAATATTCCTGAAAAGAAGTTAGCAAATGCTGTTAAGGCTTTTTCGTATGAAGGAGACGAAGGTGCCATTATTTGTATTCTTGATAATACCATGTTTGGTAGTGCAAAAGAGGGGGTTTTGGTAACAGGCGATAGGATTATTTATAAAGAGTCATTTGGGGATGCTGTGACAGTTAACTTTTCAGAAATTAACGATGTCAGCTATGAAAGTAGAGTGACTACCACAAAGAATGGAAAAGAAAAGGAAAGTAAGATCTTTGTAATTAATCTTGCAGATGGTTCAAGCAGGGAAATAAAGTATGCTGCTTTACTTGATTTAGATTCCTTTTCAAGTGTTTTGAATGAAGCTGTTAATAAATTTGACGAGTTTCAGGAACAAAGTCAGTTACAGCCTATTGAAGATCTTTCTGAAGAGTTGAAGGTGGGTTATATTAAGGTCATTGCCAATATGGCATTTGATAATGATGGAGAAATTGATTCAATCGAATTTGCTGAAATTTTACAGTTAATGACCCGTTTAAGTTTGAGCCCAGAATCTCGCTACGAAGTGAGAGATTATATTTCTAATGCTGACAAGCTTACCCCCATGACTGATTTAGTTAAGACTATTGACGAATATACTCCTGACGGAATGCACCAGTCACTGCATATTTCACTTGTTAAGGATTTAATCAGTATTCAGTCTGTTGTTGAAGGAAAAGTTAATTGTGATTTTCCATTTCTCGAAAAAAATAGAGATTTGTTCAAAGCTACTGATGATGAAATTGAGCTTGCCCAGATGGCAATTGCAAACGATAGGAAGATTCTGGATCGTGGATATTCGGACGATGCTATAACTAAAAGTGTTAAAGAGCTTGGTGCAAAAGCAGGAGCTGTAGGTGTGCCGCTTGGAGCCGTATACTTATCCGGATCAGTTGTTGGGATGTCTGCTGCCGGTATGACTTCAGGGCTCGCCACTCTGGGGCTTGGCGGAGTGCTCGGTCTTTCAAGTATGGCTACAGGAATTGGGGCAGCAGTTTTGTTGGGAGTCGTTGCATACAAAGGGATGAAGCATTTTACAGGTACGGGGGCAGAGGAAGGCGATAGAAGACGTGAGTTGATGCTGCAGGAAGTTATTCGTCAATCACAAAAAACTTTGAATGTTGTAATTGAGGATATTAATTATATTTCAGAAAGGTTGTCATCAGCTATTTTGTCGGAAAGTGTAACCAAAGAGCAACTTAACCGACTTGCCGGGAAATTGAATCAATACATATCAGCATCCAGAATAGTAAGTGCAAGGACAGAACAAGCAGAAGCCAATAAAGCTCGGCTGCAGTGTCCTGAGGTTTTAGATTTTGATAGGTTAAAAGCTGTGACAGATGATCCAGTTAAGAAAAAATATTTAGATTTTGTAATGAAGTTTTACAGTGAAGAATTGATTGTTGAAGAAAAGGATGGGGAGAAAATTAAGCAAACTATATTAAAGCTTGTTCCAAATTCAAATCCCAAAGAGATGCATGACCTTGGTCAAGTTTTTGAGTTGTTGGACTATGCCTCAGCACAGTCTGCTTTTAAAGGCAAGTTGAAAGGTGTCTTTGGTAATGGCTAAGTTTAAGGATAGCGGAGATTCTCTGCTGGTACAGCAGCATCAACAGATAGATCTCGTCAAAAAGACAGACGAAGTTTCCAAAGGAATCGATCATCTTGAAGATCTCAAACAGGAAAACATAAATTTGTTTGATGATCTGGATGCCCAACTAGATATGTTGTTGGATTCTGTCGAGGATGTCCCTTCTTTGGGTGAATGTACTACGGGCATGGAAATTGAGAGATTACTTGATGTCAGTGAAAAGGATATTTCTGATAAGATTTTATGTATATCTCCTTTGGACACTCTTCATGTTTCTGAGGAAATGAACTGGAATGAATATCTTGAGTCCGTAAATGGGTATGCTGTTCAGCATTGCATTGATCTTTCTACAGATCCTTTTGAAAAGTTGATGACTGATTCTCAAAGGATTCAGCTTGAAAAACGTATTGCAGAAGAGTTCTCTTATAAAAATGCGTCTTGTGACAAGTATGACTATATGCTTGCAGCTACTTGTGGCCTCATTGGTGGGCTTGTCGATGTGTTTTTAGTTGGCATGCCGGGAGAAGGGATGCTCGGTAAAGCCTCTGATCAGGCTGTGGATAAGGCTGTAGAGGGTTTTGCTTCAGCATGTGGTTGGAAAGGTCCTCGGGAAGGATCTGATAGTACAAAGAGTGCTATAGGGTTTTTAGAGCGCTCATATCAAGTTAATTACGACCAACAAACTGGTAGTAAGGTCGGGAATCTCTTTGATATGACGACAACAAATCATCATATGAAAAGTTTAGGGCATTCACCTGACTTGGTTGGTCTTTTCTTTTCTATTTTAGGTCAGTTTATAGATAAGTCCTATTTTGTTGATTCTGGTAAAATTATAAGTGTTGATACTAAATCCTTTGAGCTTAAAGGCTCTAATTTTGCGGGTAAAGTTTATGCTGGGTTTGTAAATTGGTTGGGACATCTTTTTTCGGATATGGCCGGTTCATCAGGAGCTTCTTCTAGAGGTTCTGGAATACCGATACCTTTTTATTCTTTGTTTCAGTTTTTAAATGTTGGTGAATTCGGTCAGGATAAACAGACTTTTGCAACAGTTGCTGTAAAGGTTTTTGAACAAGGTTATGATCTCAGACATGGTTTAGCCATGGCCGTTCCTGTCCTTATCACTGAACTCCTTGTTCGTTTCTCCTGGACCTTCAAGCGAAAGTATTATCATAATAAGAGGTGGGGCGAGTGTATCCCTTCTGCAGTAGATCCTGAATTACGTCGAATGTTGTTGGTTGGACATGGATCGCTCTGTCTGGTTGACGGGTTAGATGCAGGGATTAGGTCTGGCGGAGATATTGTTCAGTTTCTCCTCCGTGCAAATATGCTTGCATGGGCTAGATTTTCTTTTCTTGCTCTTAAGGAAGTAAAATCAATGTACATGGTAGGAAAAATGGATGTAGATGCTGTCAATGAATACCTTGATAGTGAGTACGAAAAAATGTTGCGTTATTGTGTTTAATAAAAGTCCGATTATAATACTTGACGTGAACTTGGGATTAAATAACTGAACCCTAATTTTTATTAAATGGAAGATCTTTGAGTCTTATTTTGAAAGAAACGTTAGCTGTAAAATTTTAAAATATTTTACTTTAACATTGCAATTAAGGCAATGTTTTGTGGGCTAACATAAACCCGAGGATGGTCAAAAGGAAAGATGGTTTAGCATATATCATCTGTATTGGGTGCAATTTTATCTTTAAATGCTGAGTTATTAAGCCATATGATATTTTTAAATAGGGCATCTTTGGTTTATGTAAAGTAGAGATTAAGATATCGTTAAACATCATCAAATGAAGAGTCTAATGTCTCATTAAAAAATCTGCAAAAGGGTTTAGAACCAATTATAGTTAACGATTCTTTTGCTCTTGTCATTGCTACATAAAGAAGGCGCTTGAGGCAATATAGTTCGTCATTTAAATCTTCTTCTTTAACCCCTTCAATGAATTTTTGGGGAAAAGTACTATCGTCCAATCCCATCAAAATAATGTGATCAAATTCAAGACCTTTAAGTTGGTGATATGTCGTAACAACTATTCCTCCTGAAAACTTTCCAAGAGAATTTCCTTTCATAACTTCACACGACACTCCTAACTTATTTAATCCATTTTTGGCTCCATACGCTTGCTTATTAATAGGTAGTGCAACAGCAACTGACTTTGCTCTAAGTCGTCCAAATTTTTCCTTAACATACATACTACCTGCAGAGTATGCTTCGCGCGGGGTTGACCTCAAAATTCTGGTAACGATAGGGCCATTTTTATTTGGAATTGTCGGAATGACATAATCTTCAGAATTTAGAATATCAACATTGTCTGCCATTTTTAAAGCAATATCCATAATTTGTTTTGTTGTTCTGTGTGAACCGCCTAGTCTCCTTGATCTTCCACCTCTTACTTCAATTCCAACGGATTTCCATGTAAAATTTCGTTTGTATATCTTTTGTGCAAGGTCACCAGCCATTGAAAGTGATGTTCTTGCAACAGGAGCCAATGCTAACAGCCAACTTTGATGGAAATCTTGGACCTCATCAATGAATACATGATCATACCGAACTTTTTCAGGGAGAATAGTGTTGTTTTTCTTTAATACTTTTCGAATCAGGCCTCCGGCATTGTCATAATCTTCAAAGTTTTCATCATCGAGCTCAGCATTATATTTTTGAAAGATATCCCATATTATTTGTCGGTCTACAGCTGAAATTCTGATAGAAGTTCCTCGCCCAGTTCGTTCGGAATGTAGATAATCATCAAGTTCATCTATTCCTTGACCGTATATCCAAGAAATTTCTTCTTCCCACCATACAAGCAAACCATTTTCGGTTGAGTATAGACGATGTTCGTTTGTTTCTGATGACGTTGTCCTAATTATGTTTTTAATTGTTTCGGCTTTCCATCTACTCTCAGCCCATTTTCCAAAATCTAATCCTAAATCCTTTGAGGTTGTTTTTGCCCATTCATGGAAGGTTGTTATTCTCATCTGTTTGCAAAGGTTTGCGTCATGAAATGTTTTTCTAACATATGAACATAGTGCTGTGTTGTACGTAAGAAATAGCATTGATCCTTTGCTTACACTGGCAAGAATATTTCCGGCTCGTGCTGCAAGCACAGTTGTTTTTCCGCTACCTGCTTGCCCACGGATTAGTAAATTGCCATTAGTGTCTAGATTTATGATTCTTTTTTGTTCATCTGTATATTCGAATTTTGCATTTGCTTGTGGGGTTTGAGATGAGTAACAAGTATGATTTGATGAGTTCTTTTTGGGAGAACTATTTACCTTATCAAGTGTCCATTGGTAACTGGAGTTTATTATAGCTTCCTCATTTGATTTTAATCTATATAAAATGGAGTTTACATCGGATTTGGTAATGTTGAGATTGTAATCATTTGTTAGGATAGAAACAATTTGTCTTGCTTTCACTGGACCATGGGTCCTAACTATTTCTCGTACCTTTACAATATTACTCATATCAAGATCCTTTTATTAAGACTGTCTGTTAAATGAAGTTTTGCACTACTGACCATATAACAGTAATAATCATTAAAAACAACAGACTATAGGTCTTAGGAAGTTAAATTATGTGTTTAGTTTTAGGTCAAGATTTTATAAATTGGGAAAAAATAAAAATAGAGTTAGGAATCTTTGGATTAAGGCAATTGGTTACATTTTTTAGACTGCCGGGGAAACCCGGCAGTCACTCAATTATGAATCGCTAGCCGCATGCTTTTGCTTCTTTCTCTTCATACATATCTTTCTTACATGGTTGAATCGTAACGTTTTCATATAAAGCATAAACTCCAGCTCCAACAAGAATTCTAATAGTTATACCACCAAAAACGTAAGTATTTTTTCATTCCCCCTCATGGTTACCCCTCAAACTCTTTCACACAACGATTACACCGATATCGACCAATAACATGGGTGTCGACCTGTTCGCCTACTGCATTGCCGACTGCCGCTCCGGTAAAGAAGCCAGTTAATGCTCCAGTTAGTCCTCCCGCAATAGCTCCAAGTGCTGTTCCAACACCCGGCACAACCGAGCCAAGTGAGCTTCCTATCGCAATCCCACTACCTATTCCGGCATAGCCATATGCCGCCCCGAGACCTCCTCCTGCGACAGTACCTGCTTTTTGTGCTGTGTTAATGAGGACAACGTGTTGATGTGAATTGCAATTTGGACATCTAGGTTTTTTAGACATTTTCTTTCCTTTATTTAGAGGTTAAAATTTTCTGCAGCATTTCAAACATTGCTGAAGAAAGATCATTTATTTGGTTGATATTTTTACTATTGGTCAAAGGTAAGGAATGGACTTCTGGAGACTGAATTCCGAGTCCGTAATACTCAAACCCTACTTGTTGGCCTGTTTTTAGAGCTTGGTTAGCTGTTGGAATAAAATCCGGTTTTCCATCTGTGATGATTAGAATGATTCTTCGGCTTTCTTTGAGTTGAACCATTTGTTGCAAAGTCCACCACAAAGCCTCCCCCATAGGCGTTTGCCCGGAAGCTGATAGCTTGAATCGCTGATGGACTCTTTCTCCGTGCTGAAGCACTGGGACGATTGTTTTGTGAGATTGTCCTTCCCGATAGACTGATGGGAAGGCTGACACTGCGACGTTTACTCCGATGTGCTCCAGAGCAGAAGCTACGGCATGACAGGTTTGACCTGCCAATTTAATTCGCCTTCTCATCGAGCCGGAACAGTCAAGGAGGATATGAACAGCAGTGTTGATTTTTTGTGTCGGGCAGTCGGTTAAGAAGAGTCTGGGATTATGGGTTAACGCTCTATGAAGTCGCTTGTAATTAAGCCGACCACTTCGCGCTGGTTTTGAACGGGTTAATGAAGTTGCTTGAAGTAACGAATAGAGCCTAACTCTCATGCTATTCGTTATTTTACGGACCTCAGCAATTTCGTCTTTACTCAAAGCTGAATGTTTTCGCTTTCCTAGGACCGCAACTTGGATCTGTTCATCAATTTCTCCCGGATGGCTTTCTAAAGATTTGATCAGGGTACTGCCAAGATCTATTGGAAGGTCTTGCTCTGAAGCATTCAGAAGTAATTCAAGATCCTTCAGCTTTTTACTTGTAAGAGGGAATATCTTATCTATTCGACTTTGATTCTCCTTTTGCGATTGAAGGCTTTTTAAACCTGTGCTGGCTGGTGTGTTGGTATCAGATATAGCTTTAAATTCAGATTGCTGGGTAACTCCCTGCAGTATTGAGATGATCTCTTTTGCATAAATGAGACATGCATTTGAATTAGGGCAATCCTTTCGAACTTTTGCGAGTACATGCTCTAATGGAGCTATTAAACCTGGTAAGTAGCCATTGATTATAGAAGCGTATTTTTTACTCCTTACTTCCAGTTCTGGGACATCCCAACTTCGTACAGTTAAAAGCAACCAGTTCAGAATGTTGAGTTTGAAATTATTTTCACGAACTTCAACACTATCTTTTAAAAACAGGTTCTTAATGAGCCAGTTGAAGTTCTTTCTGCATCCTGGAAAAATTCGTGAAAGCTGGTTTTCTACTCGCCAATCTTCAAGTGTATTCCAGATATGTTTTTCAAGTGGAGTGATGGATTCATCTTTAAGGATATCAAAGTCAGTATGGCGGATATGGGCTGATTCGTGATCAATAAACCCCCTAACCATCCCGAGTAAGTTGCTGTCACATTCAGAAGGAAGACTTGGAATAGTAATCGTCCGCCCATTAGTGAAAGCTGACTTACCGCCTATTTCAACATTGATTCCATATTTCTTGCCGAGGACCGCAGCAAGTAACGGTAGAGATTTCAAGATATGCTTGTTGGCAA
Organism: Desulfovibrio sp.; assembly: GCA_030145055.1. GTDB lineage: Bacteria > Desulfobacterota > Desulfovibrionia > Desulfovibrionales > Desulfovibrionaceae > Maridesulfovibrio. The sequence continues at coordinate 18,270 of JAQYWK010000006.1, read as the reverse complement.
TCATATTAACCTCCTACCAGAGACCGAAGCTATTAAGCTGGGATGTTTGAACTGAAAGGTCTGCTAATTTTGGAAGATCCTCAGTTTTCTCGTTAGCAAAGTTAACGTCTTCGACTTGAGATGTTTGAACAGTTTGTTGATTGCTAAGTAGATTCTGCAAAACCTTATCGGGAGTATTCCCCTCAATAATTTTCTGACCATGTTCAATCAACGCTGACGGATCACGAAGCAAGCAGAGAAGACCCTGGAGCATAATCAAGTTCGCTCCACGAATCCTTCCTTTTGCTGGTATCTTGGAGAAGGCCGTTTCAAGTAGGGTGATAACCGGTGAGACTCTTGGTTCAATAAAGCTAAGCCCTGAAAGCTTGCTATGAATTGAGCGCAAAGGAGATAAGGCCTTTATTGCCACATTGTCTTTGCCAGCAAAGCTATTATGCCAGCTGTCCTTAGCTATTTTTGCGACTTCGCCAAACAGAGTTGTTCCTAGATTTTCAACTTCATTTTGGAGACCTGAGCTTACAGCTTCACTCTTTTTACTAGGCGGCATGATCTTGAACATCTGCCAGTTAAAGTCCAAACGAGACCGGACATAATCCGAACTGACAGCAGAGCTGGCTATCAGTGATTCCCAACCGGGATTGTTACTTATCCATTCCTGAACAGATTCATCATAATGACTCAAGAATAGTTCTTTTGCGTTATTGAAGTCTGCTGCAATTTCTAAAAGTTCATTTTGAATTCCATCAACCTTTTGTTCTGGCAATGCCCAACCTCCAAGAAAACGCACACCATTTTTATCTAGCAATGAAATTGCACGACTTTTAAGAGTTCCAAAGATGCATAGTTCTTTAGGATTGCAAATTTTCTTACTGCCGAGGGAAGCCAACTTTTCAGGAGGTAGCTCTGTTGCTCCGAAGTCAGAAGGTATTAATTTTTTACGTGCTGACCAAATATTTACATCCAGTCTGATAGCCATAAGACACTTTAGGACCTTTATATTTGTGGTAATAGTCATGGGATTCTTCCTTGTTTATTAGACGTAAAAAAGGGGAGCCATTTCTGACTCCCCTTATGGTGATAGGTCGTATTTTATAGTTGCAATGTTAATTTATGCCATGCTCTGAACCTGAAAACATCCGCTGAGCTAGTTCATGAAGCATTGCTCGTGTTTCCCGAGTTGCACGGAACCCAAGAGCTCTATTAAGCGCATACGTAATAGGTTGCACTCCCTGCTGGCTGAGTGGCTGAAATCTTACTGTGAGATCAGCCCATCGCATTAATGTTCGTGTGGAAAAGGTGACTTCAATTGAATTTTCTAATTCCGCATGATTAGCACTTTCTCCCATAAACAGTTTTCGAACTTCATTGGCATAGTCTACCATGCCGGTCCTCAGCTTTTCGGGAAGATTGGGCGCAACCTTATTAAGCAATTGGACCTCGGCTTGGGGTTCTGGATAATTGACTTCACAGAGCCAAAATCTATCCATAAAGGCAATGTTTTGTTTGAGTGTTCCTTGATACAATCCTGATTCATCAATTCCGCCATTCGTATTAGCTGTAGCGGCAAAGCGAAACATTGGATGCGGATAAATCAGTTCACTTCCATTTTCGGAAATGCATAAGGGAGAACCGTCAAGGATGCTGTTCAGTCCAGACGCTGTTGCAGGATCAAGTAAATCAAGTTCATTGAGCAGGAATAGGCCTCCGTATTTCATGGCAAGTGAGAGAGGGCCGTATTGGAATATCATGTTTCCTTTTTCGATACTCAAGTGCCCTGCAAGATCCGCGAACTCCACGCGGCTATGACCTGTAACCTCAAATACGGGATAATTGAGTTTAGAAGCCAACTGCTTGATAAGGCTTGTCTTGCCACTTCCGGTAGGGCCAAAGATATAAAGCGGATCAGATGGATTCATTAACCAAACAATAATCTCACGCATGGTGTCGTGGTATATATAGTCTGGGTCTGATTTAGGGGTGTATATGGATGCAGCCGAATAGCCGTTGATCATCCGTTTTGAAGTTTGACCGCTGAAGACATTGCCAGCGTCCATTTCTATCACTTTTAGTTGCTTTAATTCATTATGCTCGTTCATTGTAACCGCCTAATTAAGATGCAATATGTTTCTGTGTTGATAATATTTGCTTATGCAAACAAAAAGGTCCTCAGCTTTTTAGCCGAGGACCCTTATTAGTAATGATCGTAGTCAGAACTACGCCGCAATATCGGCAAACTTCCACCATATTTTCTGTTTTTGATCCCAACGGAATCCAGCCTTCTTTAACAGGTCCGCTTTAGATCTTGTCGCTCCTATGGCTTTGATACAACTACGGCCATCTTGAGCTTGAACAGGTTGGTATTTCACACCAGCAAGCTGAGGTCCCAATGATATTGGCGGCTGTGATGATTTTCCATGCTCGTTATTGGGCTTACGTGGCATAGCTCCTTCTGCATCATCGTCGGATTCTGTAGTTAACCCGATTAAAGTGGCTAGTCCGTAACGGCGCGCATAGGTTAACGCAGAACCGTAGCCCTGTGGATCATTCTTTGGTAGCGGCATGACCATAAGTGAAGACTGCCATTGCCCGCTTTCAACGTGGATAAGTTTGGTAACCAATCCAATATGTCCTTGCTCTGTTGATACTGGGTATTGAGCTACCCAAATACCATTGCTGATCAAAGTCTCTCTGCAAGCGTCAATTACAGAATTTAATGTTGCATAGCGACTTTTAGTAAATGGATTTAACTGATCCTTTAATGCCGGGGTTAAAGATTGTTGAACTTTAATCATCGCCTTTGCTAGCTCGGTAATTTCTGGAGAACACAGATCTGTGCTGTTCATGTTTTCCTCCTTACATAAGAAAATCCTCATCCCGCTTATTGCGGGATGGGGATTTTGAGTAAAAATATTGTTCTTTCAGTAAAGTAATATATATCTGAAATTATTTGAAAGTCACAAAGCTACATGACTTGTTCTTAAGTTTCCGAATGTTTTTGAAGAACTTGAATTAGCGCAAGAGCTATGGACAAGTTTTTGGGGGATAGTTCGGAAAGCATAAATTTAGCTTTTGAGAGCTCTTCCGTATCCGAAGGTGAAGGAGCAAGTATCTTGCCGGGTTCTGTATTAAGCGATTGCGCTATTTTCATGAGCACTTCAACAGATAGATTTACCTGTCCTCGTTCAATCTCCCCAAGATATTTATAGCTGATACCCGCTCGTTCAGCCAAACCTTGCTGACTTAACTCGTTTTGAGTCCTGAGTAAGCGGATATTGCTGCCTATTTTTTCCAAAGAATTTGACATGATAGAACTTCTCCAGTTTTTTCTAGTGTGGAGGAGAGACTCTGATCTGGAAACCTTCTTTAGATTGCATTTTTTCTAGACTTCTAGCACCGATAGGTGTTATTGGTGCTTTTGAAATAACACTTGTAGTGCAAGTTTTGAGTAATTTTTAAGTGCAAATAAGGGAGATTGAGTAAATGATTGTATATTTAATTGCAGGGATTGTCTGGCTATTATGCGTTTGGCAAGCAATGAGAATTGCTAAAAGAAGAAATGTTAATCCTTTGCTAACGGTTCTTTTTCTACTGTTAACTGGATTTTGCGGACCGATTGGGCTACTAATAATTTATATTTTTATGCCGGATCGAACCACTGCTGGTTAAGCTAATGTAAGCCTATCACTCGTTTGAGTGATGGGCTTATTTTATTGATTTAAGCCACCGCATTCTGATTAACTGCTTTCAAGCATTCCACGACTTTTTTAGACTCTTCAATTGAGAATACGCCTCTAACTCCAGAAGGGTGGCTATCTATAAATGGCGAGGATTTAAAGAGCAGGCTTGGGTCCATTGTTCCCTTGCTGGTCAGGTGGTCTATTATTTGATCTACGAAATGTATTTGCGTGGAATTGTATTGTCCTGCTTCGAGGAATGTACTGAAAGCTTTTTGCGCTGCAACCCTGTCCAGCCCTACCAAATCGCGGATCAGGCTACCTAGAGATGGACCTTCGCCGAATGCATGAGTGAATTTTTCTTTGCTGCCGACTTCTTCCGCTTCGAAGAGCATGCGCTCAAGTTCGCTGATATCTAAAGCCGTAATAGGCTTATTCATCCGTATTTTATTGATAGTGATATGATTCTGATGTGAGCGGATAAACTGCTGCACTTTTAACTTATATTGAGCGAGACTTGATGGACTGTCCGGCATATCAATCGTAGTAGCTTCGCCGATGGTGTCTTTGAAATTTGTATATACAGGCTCTTGTACTTTCTTATCCAGAAATCTAATAAGCTCGCGCAGTGATATCCGAATGCGTTCCAGCAAGCCGCAACATGGTGACTCCCAGAATGCATCGTTCTGCATACTCTCGAGCAAATCCATTTCTTTTTGCACTGCCGGAATGGTGCTTTTCCCGATTAATGCCGCTGCAATTCCGATTATTGATCCTTTGTACCCTTCAAAGGTTGAGGTCCCTGCTAGCAGTTCTGTCTGGGTATTAAGTATTAGCAGGTCGAACCCTTTACACAATGCATCACCTTCGTCGTATTCAGATTGCAGTCCTGATAAATTGTTTATGATGTCAATTTCATCTTCCTGACTGATTGAATCCCAGCGAGCAATATCCGCGTATTGTTCAACATACTTTTGTGATGGGCGAACAAGAAAGCTGTCTACATTTAAATTATGCACAGTTCGGTAGAGGGTGTCTTTCACAGCATCAAGGAAATGGTTCTCTTCGTCTGATTTTACTGGCTGTTTGTTAAGTGAAAGAAGCAGCCCCAGACGTTTGAGAAAAATGCGTTGATGCAGAGGGTGGCCCGCTGAGTTTACGAAACCTTGCGGATTGTTTCCAAAGAACTCGAAATTCTCGCAAAAGTCGAAAATGATGAACTCTTTTTTATCTTCACCGGGTGCAAATAGATCTTCGCAAGGGCGTGTGCCGCGTCCGATCATTTGATGAAATTTCACTCTGGAAAAAATGCGCTTGAAGAATACGAGATTTAGAATCTCAGGCACATCAACGCCGGTATCTAGCATATCAATCGATATAGCTATTTGCGGATCACTATCCTTGAGGCTGAACTTTTCAAGTGCGTCTTCGGCATAATCAACCCCGCTAGCAATGACCTGTGCGAAGTGTCCAGCGTATCGTGGGAAATTTTTATCAAATCGTTCCTGAATAAATTCAGCATGCTTAAAGCTTGCGGCAAAAATAATGGTTTTTCCAAGCTTGTCGCCGCCATCAACCTTAAGGCCGTTTTCAAACAAAAATTTTAGAACCTTATCTACTGTATCCGCGTTAAAGAGCCATGTATTGATTTTTGATTTCTCAACTTCGCGGATACCGTCTTCTTCCTCGTTCCATAAGGCCGCTTCAAATTCATTCTTTTCAGCATCACTTAAGTTGTCGTATTTAATGCCTTCTCGTTGGAATTTTAGAGGTACAGATAGATTGGTAGGCGGAACCAGCCAGCCGCTGTTTACCGCTTCGTCCAGTTCATAGTGATAGGTAGGAACTCCATCTTCAAGCTCAAAAAGTTCATAGGTGTTGTGATCCACCTCATCGCGTGGTGTTGCTGTTAGCCCGAGCAGGAAGGAATCGAAATATTCGAAAATAGATCTATACTTCTGGTACACTGAGCGGTGAGCTTCATCTATAATGATAAGGTCAAAATGTCCGACTCCGAAACGACGTTCCCCGTCCACAAGTTCATCAATTACACCTATCATGGTAGGGTATGTAGAAAGTACTATACGGGCAGTGTCTCCGCTTGCGCGATCCGTGCGGATATCCAGAGGATTGCTGTCCGGCATATGTTCTAGAAAAGCATTCTTAGCCTGCTTAACAAGCGCGTTGCGGTCCGCAAGAAAAAGAATGCGCTTTGCCCATCCCGCACGTTGTAAAATATCAGCAAGAGCAATGGCGAAGCGGGTCTTTCCTGTTCCGGTGGCCATAACCACCAGAGCCTTACGCTGGTTGTCACTATAATGTTCTGTGACGCTACGTATTCCAAGTTCCTGATACGGGCGTCCAGCAACATCACGATTAAGCGGAATGTCGCTAAGCTTTTTAGCCTGCGTACGGCGGATGAAAAGCCGCTCTAATTCGTCCTTCTTATGGAATCCCTGCACCGGACGAGGCGGATATTTTGTGTCATCCCATATATGGGTTTCGTATCCGTTAGTGAAAAATATGATAGGGCGTACACCATAGCGTTCTTCAAGACAGTCCGCATAAAGCTTGGCTTGATGTTGTCCCTTTTTTGCACTCAAGGTGGTGCGCTTCGCTTCGACAATTGCCAGCGGTTTGCCGTCATCGCCCCATAGAACGTAGTCTACTTTACCTTTTCCGCTAGGGTTAGGCATGCCTTCAACCGTAAATTCTCGCACGTTCTCGGCTTCAATGTCCCAACCTGATTCTTTGAGCAGCAGATCAATTATGTAAGAACGGGTTTCCGCCTCTGTATAGTCATGCGTGTCTGGAATGTAAGCATTGCGTTCTTTGTTTTCCGCAACCTGCTTATTCATTACCGTCTGTTTTGCCAGCTCGTCCTTGGATACAGCATGAGCTTTGCGCTCTTCTTTGAGTTTTCTATTTTGCTCATCGAGTTGCTTTTGCAGTTTAAGAATTGCGGCCTGTGTAAGGTCCGGCTTCGCGTCTGGTTCTGCTACAAGCAAGCTGGAATTGAATTCAATGTCTTGCGGTTCGGCTTTGGAATAACTGCGGTACAGCCAATATAAAAAATGGAATAGTTCTTTGGTGCATTGAAAAGCATCAATAGGGGCCAGCTTTTTACTGCTGTGCGCCGCAAGGTTTCCGTTCTTATGAATAATGTTAAGCTTCTGAAAAAGTTTGGGCGGCATGTTGTCCTTAAATGAAGGATCATGAATAAGTGCGCCAAGGTTATCATTATAAGGAATTTTTAAATATTCATCATGAGTATAAAGCCACTTGGTGGCTTGCTCTAGGGCATAACGGCAGGAAAATAAACAAGAGCGGGGCGCAGAACGAACCTGACTTTCAGCTTCACGCGCGGCTTTGTAGAGTTCGGGCCATTCGGATTTTAGGAATGTGAAATTTGATGATGGCATATATTTTATGGCTTATGAAATGTGTTTATTAATTTGAGTGTGAATAATCGGTACACCACACCAAATAAAAAGACCAGCATAATGCTGGTCTTAAAGGTAAATGTCGCGGCCTATGAAGGTCATGTCATTTGTGTTGAGCTTGGTAGTACTAGTTGCTTAGGGATTATTCCCGTGTAAATCCTAGTTTGTCTTCGATTAGTTCATACAGCGTATCATGGCGCATTTTATAAATAGTATTGTCTTTGCAATTTGCTCGCAAGAATTTTCTAATCTCATCGTGATTATCTTCGTGGTACAGCCCAACCACGTAGTCTTCTTCGTGATCTTCAGAACAATTGTATAAATCCCAATCTGAATATGGCATCTGTATTCTCCGTCTTATTTATGCACACCAAGTTGTCAACTTGATAAAAATAAGATCAGAGATATTTCTGTCAATGCCGTATATCGAATTTTTTATAATTCTCCCTTGAAGGCTTTTTGGGATAGGGAGGCGAAGAGGGAATCAGAGAGTTTAATATCTGTAGAAATTTTATCTACCATTATGTCATTTTTGAGCTGCATAGCTAAGAACTTTTTTTGCAATTTCTTAGGAGGTAAAGGTATTTTTAACGATTTGATTGCGTCAAAGTTCAATCCCGACTTAACTCCAACTTGATCAAGCCCTTTAAATTGATTTTTACCTCCGATACTTTCGATGAATGCAGAAATATATTCAGGAACTATGTCTTTGTTGAGACGTACAAGAGCTAGGTGTTGATTAATGTGAGCGCCATGTTGGGCTGTATGTTTGTCGACAACAGCTGTGCGACCTAAGTCCGCTGTTATACTTATGAGTAAATCACCCTTTTGAACTTTTGTTCTTTCAGATTCCTTTGTCTTTGGGGGGATTACGTGTTGAACATCACTAAGAGATAATTTTCCTTTCTTGACATTTTGAATGCGTAAGAAAATTGAACCTTCATCTGAATAGTGCTTAGCCCACCCTCTTGATCCACTTGTTAAAAACTGTAGCAGTTCCCTCAACTCCTTAACATCCCACCCCTTAGGATTAGTAACCGGATCACCAAACATATCAAGAAAAGTTGCCCGCAAAAACTCATCCGCCATATCAAGCGCCTGTTTCCGCTTACGCCGGAGAGCATCGGCCTTATCCAGAATGGCGGCTATGCGCTTTTGTTCTGGAAGGGGGGGGAGGGGGATTTTAATTCCCTTAATTTTTTGGACTGAAAGATGTTTTACTGTGACAAATGAAGTTTTTCTTTCGATTTCTTTCAACTGTTTTGGTAAAAAGTGAAATAAATATTGTTTATCTAGTTTCTCATTGAGAGGTGAGATGTGGCAAACTCGTTGGTTTAATAGGGCTGCAGGTCCAGGCCAAGATCCAACATTAAATTCTCCATCCATTCCAATGAGGATATCGTTATTATTGATTACAAATTTTTTGTCGAAACTGTCATTGAAGTAAGTGTTAGTATATCCGCGTTTAACATCTCGTATTCTGATCAAAGGCATTCCTTCAGAATTAGAGAAGGAAGTTGATTTAAAGGCAAAGCCTGAAAGAATGTCTACAACATCACCCAATGGAACCATATCCCAACTCACAACCCACCCCCAAACCCAAATCCAACAACATCCCACCCAACCTCAAACTCAGCAATATGCCCCAAAAGCTCATTACTACGAATAGTTCTATACAACACAATATCTACCTTTTGAGGAATATTAGTCTGCTCAATCGCATCAAGAATCTTAGCCTGATCTGTAAGCGTCAATTCATCACCCACTAGCGCAATATCAATAACATTCATATTACTCACCAGCCTCAACTTCAACATCCAAACAAGAGCAAAACTCAACCCCAACCCGTTCAATATGCTCCCGTAAATCCTCAGAATTTATCTGACGGAACAGATTCAAGTCAATGGTGTAGGGCAGAAAAAGATCATCCAGAGCTAAAAGAATGCGGTCCCGCTCTGTAGCGGTAATCTCATCCCCCACAAGGGTCAGGTCTATATCTGAACCGCGACTGTGACAGCCCTTGGCCCGTGAACCGAACAGGATTGTCTTTTCTACGGACGGATAGCTGCGAATAACAGCGCATATCCGCTCTATTACTTCCTTTTTAAGTCCAAAGCGCATACTAATCCTCAGATTCATTACGAATGGTTTTGAACCGTTCTGCCATTTTCTTAAAAGCGGGGTGGTAGTCCGCCAGAATCTTGGTGGCAATTTCTTTTGCCGTATCTTCATTGTAGGTATGGGAAGAACGGTTGCGATCCAGAATCATGCTCATCCAGACTTCGCCATTTTCGACCAGATCATTTTGAAATGCAGAACGAACTGCATCTTTCGAGCCGATAAGATTGCTGATTCCCTGATGTTTCAAAAAGTCTCTTAGAACATTCCAGGCCAGTTCGTGGGTGAACTCGAATCCCTGAATCATGCCTTGTTCTTCTAGGTTGGAAAGAGGGCGTTCTCCTGCCAGCTCAACAGCTTCGGTAAGTATGTCCAGTGCCTTCAAATAATTGCTGAAACGCTGTTTCCAACGTACGTCCTGATTATTCATTTAGCATCCCCCTTAGTTCTGTCATGTCTTTTAAGATATCATGCTCAAGCTCTTCCATCCTGTCCAGAATGGTTAGCGGCGGATCGTAACTTTCTTCTTCATATACAATTTCTTTATATCTATTAATAGACAGATCATATTTATTCTTCTCAATATCTTCCCTTGGAACCATGAAACTCTGATCCGTGCGCTTCCTACCTTTCTCAGCATCCAAATTATTCCAACGATCTTTAATGTCGGGAATATTATTCTTCTCATGAACATCTGACTCAAGCAGAGCACGTTTATCATCAAGGCTGTAGCCGTCTGCCTTCATATCATAAAACCACACATTGTCGGTTCCGCCTGAATCTGTACGGGTGAAAATAAGGATAGCTGTAGATACCCCTGCGTATGGCTTAAACACACCAGACGGCATGGATATAACCGCGTCCAGCTTATGCTCTTCTACTATCATTTTTCTAATAGCCAGATGCGCCCTTGATGAACCGAAAAGTACGCCATCGGGTACGATGCATGCACATTGTCCACCCGGTTTGAGTAGCCGCAGGAACAGATTGATGAAAAGCAGTTCAGTCTTTTTACTTGCAACGGGCCTAAGCAAATCCTTGGCTACTATCTCATTATCTAATGATCCTTTAAATGGCGGGTTGGCATACAGCTTCGTGCAGATATCAGATATACCTTCACTTTCCTGCGCCAGAGCATCCCTTGCTTGAATGTTCGGATTGTCCACGCCGTGAAGCATCATGTTCATTACCGCGATGCGTAGCATGGATGAATCGAAATCGAATCCTGTGAACATGGGGCCGTTGAAATGTTTACGCAGATCTTCGCTTTGAAATATTTCAGGATGAGTCTCACGCAGATATTCACCGGCAGACATTAAGAATCCAGCTGTACCACATGCGGGATCACAGATTGTGTCTTGCGGTGTGGGGGCAAGTAAATCCACCATCATACGGATAATGTGGCGGGGAGTGCGGAACTGTCCGTTAACTCCGGCGGTGGTTAGCTTTGAAAGCAGATATTCGTATAAATCACCTTTCGTGTCGCGGTCATCCATGGGGATGGCATCGATAAGGTCTACTACTTTAGTTAGCAGTGCAGGGGTCGGGATGACGAAGACGGCCTCTTTCATGAAATTGGTATAAGATGCCCCGTTGCCGTCCAGATTCTTGATGAAATCAAATAGCCCGTCACGCTGCGTGATGATGTCGAATATATCAGCAGGGGCTTTATCTTTAAGGACAGACCAGCGGAAGGTGTCCTGTTCAGGTCCGAAAATGGGATCTTCTACTTCTTCACCCATGATTTCAGCTTCCGCCAGTTTCGCAGTATGAAGCTGATCCAATCTGCGCATGAATAGCAGGTAGGATATCTGCTCAATAACAGTCAGCGGGTTGGCTATGCCGCCGGACCAGAATGCGTCCCATACTTTATCTATCTGTGATTTAAGTGATCCGGTTAACATCTATATATTCCTGTGTGAGAATTGTTGTGTTTAGAGGCTGTTCATAACCGGAAAGGGTGTGGATGTGAACTGTCGCGAGATCTTCATTTTAGATTTTAGTTTAATTCCGTCATATTATGATGAAGTAAAATATATGTGATTAGCAAGGTAATTTAATAATACTGCCTCAAATTTAATGCAGTGAGTAGCTAGGTCTTTAGTAGTATCTAATGCAACTAACTTAATAATTTGATTATGAACTAATAATATTCATATAAAAAGAAATTATGAACTAATTGTTGTTTGTAAACTTCTATATACATTTTAATTCTAATTAAAAAAATATAATTGATGCTTATTATATAGTTTAAATTTATCAAATTAATATTCTAAAAGGAATTTATAGAAATGAAAATTACCTATGATGAAACTTACAATGGTTATCCAATACTTACTTCTAAAGAAAAAGGATTAGGATGTGATGAAAAAATATTAAACAGAATAGATGGTTTAATAGAACACACAACTCAGAAGCATAACAAGGTCCTTTGTGTCAGAATGGATTTGAGATATCCGCAAGACTATCAGGCTCCTACAGATAACAATCACATCTCAGAATTTATTTCTAAGTTTAGCATATACTTTAAAAGGAACGGTCTTGATCCTTATTACTTATGGGTTCGTGAACAGAAGCAAGGGCGCAATAATCAGCACTACCACATGATTGTTTTGGTTGATGGAAACAAAATGCAATACCCTCATATGTTGACTAAAAAAGCAGAAGAACATTGGGGCTCAACACTTAAGTTAGATGGACAAGGTCTTGTTGATCATTGCACGAAATCCCGTAGTGGAGAGACTCAGGTTAATAGCTACCGTATGAGACGAAATTGTGATGACTACGGTCACGTTAAGGATGCTTGCTTCGAGCGGTGTAGTTACCTGGCAAAGGTTAATACCAAGGGAGGTGCTCCGAAAAGGGTTAGGGAAATAGGGTGTTCCAGGGTTCCAAAGGGAAATTTGTTATCCCTCTGAAAGCTTGAGAATCGTGAACATCATGGTGCATCTGAAATAAAAAAATATCTTCTTCCTCAATCGTATGAAGAATTAACCATACGACCTGGGAGAAGATAAAATGGATGAACTGATTGAACAACTTAAAAGCTCTATTCCTCCGATATTTGCAGCCACTGAACTTGATGTGTTTACAGGTAAAGCTGTAAGATGGAGAACTATCCAAAACCTTCGTGCAAATAAGGATCTTGCTGCTGAAGATACAATCCCTGATAAGTGCTTCTTGAAATCCGGTAATCGTAAGATACTGATTGTTAGAGACCCTTTTCTTGAGTGGTGGTTTACTAATTTGATTTCGCAGTGATTAGCTGAAGAATACATAAATACGAATTGTTGGTCCTGATCTTCTTATAAAGACAGGGCTTTTTTTATGTCTAAAGGCAAATTGGGCTCTGTATGGATAATACCATGCAGAGCTCTTTTATTAACTTCAAAAAAGTTCGGAGGATACGATTATGTTTATCAGTATTAGGAGAAGTAAATTTATGGAAAATAAAACAAATCTAGGAAGTTCGCTTGAAGCACAGTTTACTTTAACAGGAAAGCGTTTCTTGAAGTGGGGGCACGGAGGGCTAGAAGGGGAGCGGAAATGTTATGATGAAAAGTGTCTTCCTCAAGGTTGGGTTTTAGCCTACGATTTCGATCTAAGGTCTACCAACAAATTTTATAAGCTAACATTACATGCTCCTAAAGACGTATATGCTTTTAAATCCTATTTGCAGCAATTGAGTAAAATTGATTGCAGGCTTGAGGATGTTGTCACAAGGATAACTATGGTGTCCACAAGGAAGTGGAATTTCGCTCCTCAGTTTGAAATAGTAAGTGATGATGAATGTTTATAGTAAGTTTATGAGTTCCTAGAATTCTGTGAGGTTGTTTTATACCTCGCAGGATTCTAGTTTCTTTTTTTTGTAAGACTGAGCTGGTTACGACGTCTTTTAATAGTTGCAAGCGAAAGTTGTAATTCGTCAGCTATTTCCGATTCTTTCCAGCCCTGTGCGGATCGTTCTATAATTATGTTATTCTGTTCTTCCTTATTTCTTTGGGGACGTATGGTTTTCCAGCGACTATTTTTTTTGTTGGGATCAAGTTCTATCGTAAATGGTTCTGCATGCTTCCCATAAGTGTTTCTGCCCTTCTGAATACTGACTTTCAGTGAAATTTTAGTTGGGCCGCTTTTTACTTTGTCGAGTCGTATTACAGAATCTGCTGTTACAGTCTTTGCCGTTCCGCCTCGTTGTGCCCCATCCTTACCGGAGTGATGGACAACCAATACCGCAATGTTTTTCTTTGCAAGCTCTTTTGCCCATGTATGTATGGAATTCCATGCTTTGTTTGAGTCTGTGAAATTTGTTAAGGTTGAAAGGTTATCAAGTATGAGGAGCCTGACTTTATGGTTCTTATCGTCTCTCGAATTTGCTTCGGAAATTAAGTCATTAATTTCTTGTTGCCCAGATAGCTGGGAAATATCAATGTCGTTGGCGTGTTCCCATGTTAGCTGCGTGTTATTTGAGTTGTGCTTTAAGTCTCCAGGATAGCAGGATATAACTTTTCCAATGCGTTCATTAAAAGTTGTTTTACCCAATTCACTGTCGATATACAGCACTTTGTGAGATTTTTTGGCTTTCCAAGTATGAAATGCTTTTATTCCGAACGACACCGCAACAGCAATGCTCATTGCTACCCATGTCTTACCAGCGCCTGATTCTGCGTACAAAATGGATAAGCTGCCTGCTGTTATGACAGGGGAAAGGAGTGGGAGAGGTGATGTCGTTTTTGTTAAGCTGCTTAGGTCTTTTACCTTTTGCTTTTTAGTGTGTTTTGAAATTTTGTCTTGAATGTTTTTATCCGGGAATAACCTCAATTTTTTTATAGCTAATTCGAGAAAATTATCGATGTGAAGTTTGTATCTGTAGGGATAGTTTAAAGGGGGTAGATTGAATTCTCGTGCATAGCCTTCGCAAAGAATAACGGATAAATTGTCGTGTAGCTGGGAATTAATGAAAAAGATCATGTTAAAAATTTCTTGCGTATTTTCATATGATTTCCAGTCTACCCCAAATGACACATCACGTCCTTTCAGCAGAGACCAGTCAATAGTGTTTATGGTGTCGTTTCCTCCATACCAAGACGTCCAAATATAAGGTTGTCCTTTTTTATATATGGCTGCAGGGTGATGCGGAACGTTTTCTGAATATTCAAGTCTGTAGTCCTCTTCAAGTTCATGATAGTAGCTAATATTTTTATGATGGTCAGGTGAGTGATCAAGTTCTGGGGACTGAGGTTGAGAATATTGCGGGGTGTTAGGAGGTGATCCTGCTATAGATTTGCGGACACACGGTTAAGTAACTATCCTGACTTTTACAGGAGAAGTAAATGACCAAGCCCAAACGTCGAACTTATGATCCAGAGTTTAAGCGCAATGCAGTTCTTTTAAGTGAAGATCCGTCTCGTACACATTCTGAAGTGGCAGAAAGCCTTGGAATTTCTTACGCCATACTTTACCGCTGGCGACGAGAGTTTTCTCGTAACGGAAGAATTGCCTTTTCCGGTCAGGGAAACGAAATTTTAACCGATGAAAAACGCAGAATAAAAGAGCTGGAGAAAAAACTACGTGACGCTGAAACAGAACGAGATATCCTAAAAAAAGCATTGGCCATCTTCAGCAGAGCACCGAAATGACATTCAAATTTATAAAAATGAACCGCTCGATTTTTCCGGTGAAGAAGATGTGCCAAACCCTCAAAGTTTCTCGGAGTGGTTTTTATAGTTGGCTATCAAGACCTGAATCAAAGAGGTCCATTGAAAACAAAATATTGAAGAGTCGTATTCGAGAACTATATCTTGAACATGGCAAAATGGCAGGAAGCCCTATGATTACGGGCGATTTACATGCAGAGGAAAGGTTCAAAAAAGTCAGCCGTACACGAGTTGCAAGAAAGATGAAGGCTATGGGACTTCAATGTAAAACTGTACGAAAATTTGTGGTTACCACTGACTCCTCCCACAAGGAACCCGCAGCACCCAACCTGCTGAATCGCCAGTTTTCCGTATCCAGACCGAACAAGGTTTGGGCAACGGATATCACGTACATAAAAGTGGGCCGAAAATGGTTCTACCTTACAGTTTTTATAGACTTATTTTCACGAATTGTTGTTGGCTGGGATTTAAGTGATTCTCTGGAAAGAAGTTCAGTAATTTGTGCCTTCAATAAGGCTTTAGTCCGGCGCAGACCATCTAAGGGACTGATTGTTCACAGTGACCAAGGAGTGCAATATGCTAGTCAAGAATTCAGAAAACATCTCGCTAAACATGGTTGCATCCAAAGTATGAGCCGAAGAGGCAACTGCTGGGATAATGCGGTTGCTGAGTCCTTTTTCCACACTTTGAAAACGCAAATGGTCTATCACAGAAGGTTTTTAGACAAACATGAAACGGAAATTGCTCTATTTCAATATATTGAGGCCTACTACAATCGCAGAAGACGTCATTCCAGCAATGGCTGGAAGTCGCCTGCTGAATTTGAAACCAACTGTCAGGAAAATATTTTTGTGGCTTAACTCACTGTCCAGAAAAGTGTGGCAGGATCATATCTTAACAAGCCGCTGAAAAAAATAAGACGAAGTTTTAAGACTGCTGTAGAAAAAGCTGGAATTGCTTACCCGGTACGGATGTATGACATAAGGCACTTATGGGCGACAGAGATGCTCAGAAATGGGGCAGACCTTGCTGCTGTATCTGCAATGCTTGGACATTCAAGCATTAGCACAACTCAGCAAAAATATTACCATCTGATGCAAGGTGAGAAAGCTAAAGCTGTTAATTTGAAACCAACGTTGTGATCGTCCCTTTATTTGGTGTAGATCCGAAATGATGGCTTGTTTTATGTACCATTCTGCATCTACTTTATCCTCATTTACATCGATCATGCACAGCAAGGGTGTTTAATTCTTATGCTATAGTTAGTGATTAAGTCGTAATGAACTATTCAAAATATAAATAAAACTACCCATGCAAAAACAATCTAAAACAACACTTATTGGCGAGCCAAAATAACTATTTGATGAGTGAAAATATCCCAAAATTGTATACTGCAAGGTTAATCCCAAAACGAGCATGATAACACCGATAATTATTCCTTCATCATTTATTTTTCGCACCATCTTTTTTTTATAAATAAAATATAAAATAATCGCCGAGATGCCATCCCATATAAAAGATTTTGCTATATCTTGAATACTTGTAATGCCATCAAAAAATAATTTGATGCACATTAAAGTAAATAATGATTCAACAATAAAAAGGCATGAGAACGTGATAAATATAATTCGCAATAAGCCATTAAAGGTAAACATACTTTTCAAATAAGACATGAAAGATCGATGAACGCTAGAGAGCAAGAAAGGAGAAATAGTTACACATAAAAACAAGAGGAATAGCGAGCGCCTACCAATCAAAATCCCCATAATATATATACTTGCAGCGACCATCGTCCAAACGAGCCATTGCTCTTTATAAAACAAGTAATACTCTTTCAGCATAAATAAATCCTTATCCGTGATTAGTCTAAGCTACGGGAGAAGTTTCCCGCAGCTTAGTACCTTTTTTCACTTTATTTTTTTTTACTATTCTTCAAATCAGACCTTGTTGGCCTACGTTCTCTCTTTCCGAACCTGCCTTCTTGTATTTTCTTAATATTTTTATCAAGAACATTTTTACCTTCTTCGGTTTGCTCTTTTTTCTTGTTTTCTTTGTTCTTTTCTTTTTGTTTTCTCAGGTCGGTTCTAAGAGGAACATCTTCCTTTTTTCCGAACCTGCCTTCTTGTATTTTTTCAATATTTTTATCAAGAGTATTTTTACCTTCTTCGGTTTGCTCTTTTTTCTTGTTTTCTTTGCTCTTTTCTTTTTGTTTTCTCAGGTCGGTTCTAAGAGGAACATCTTCCTTTTCTCCAAATCGTCCTTCTTGTATTTCCTTAATATTTTTATCAAGATCTTGATTCTTAACAGCATCCACAATAGTATCTAAGGCTGCACCTTGCCATGAAGGCCTACTTGGATCTAGAGCATTCACTATATCAGAACCGTATGGAGCCAGTCTTGGCACATAGCCCATCAAACCATCCCGATCCACAAAATTATTCGGATCATCCCAACAATAACCGTAAACATCCACATCGCCACCAGCAAACCCTATAGGATCAGGAGTGGTAAAACGCCCAATGGCGGGGTCATACTCACGGTATCCGAAATGAACTAGGCCAGTATCTTTATCGAGAAGTCCCGCTGCGAAACCTAGAGGGATATCAATAGCTCCATCAGTATCGACAATAAGATTACCAAACGAATCACATATAATTTGCTCTACCTTATTTCCATTACCATCCGCAACCATATAGATGGAGCCGACCTGATCCGACGCGAAATAATACATATTATCGTTGTAGATCATGGCAACGGGATCGCCTTCATCGTCATATGCAAAGGCTTTCACGTTTTGTCCTGCGCCATCAGAAACAGCTTCAAGTGTCGTGAAATCTTTCCATAGATATTTTTCGGTAACCGCTCCATTCACAGATTTGGCTATACGCATACCTTCGGAATCGAAATGATATTCAATGATACGGCCATCAGGTAATTGCGCTTTGTGAAGCGCACCGTTTGGCAGATATGAATATTTGGTGATCTGCCCATTGTCCTGCTTCAAAACAAGCCGACCTTTGGCGTCGTAATAATACTTAACCTCGCCAGCCTGAATAAGTTTTAGATTCTTATCGTAAACATACTGACACTTACCAAAACTTACCGTGTCAGCGAAAAGCCGCTCGCCAAACTTACCGTATTCGTACGACTCAATGACATTACCGTCGTTAAAAACTCTGATGAGCCTTCCACCCTCATCGTAGTCATATTGAACATGATGATAAATGGTTCCGAGGTGGAGTAGCTTTTCAATAATTCTGCCATCACCATCACGCGCAGTTGTTAGTGTCGAGTAGGGGGCTTGCATTTCCGCTACAGCAAAAGGAGTCACCTTAATATTTTCATCCGACTTAGAACTGACACCATCACGCTCAAATT
>JAQYWK010000001.1 GCA_030145055.1 Desulfovibrio sp. | reverse complement strand
TTGAAGAATGACACTGGATGTTCACAGCAAGCGGTAAGCTGGCAATGTGACATGGACGCATTTCGATTTTAACATCAAAAACAGTGGTTTTTCCACCGAGTCCCATAGGACCGATCCCCAGCTTGTTGATATCTTCCATGAGTTCAGCTTCCATCTTCGCGATCTCAGGATCCGCACTTGGCTCGCCGACTTTTCGCATGAGTGATTTTTTAGCCAAAAGCGCGGAATATTCAAAAGTACCACCGACACCGATGCCTACCATTGTCGGTGGACATGGATTTGGACCAGCTTCAGCAACGCGTTCAATGACAAATTTCTTAATCCCGGCCCAGCCTTGAGCAGGAGTCAGCATAGTTACACGGCTCATATTTTCAGAGCCGCCGCCCTTCGCCATAAATGTTATTTTAAGTTTATCACCCGCAACAAGATCAAAATGAATAATAGCAGGTGTATTGTCCCCTGTATTCTTGCGGGTGAGAGGATCGCAGGAAGACTTTCTAAGGAATCCTTCTTCATACCCTTTGCGAGTTCCTTCATTGATGGCTTCTCTAAGAGTCATGCCATCAACGCTGACATCTTCGCCTACCTCAACGATGTATACTGCGAGTCCAGTATCCTGACAAAGAGGAAGCCCTGACTTTTCAGCCAATTCCCAATTTTCTTTAATCTGCCTGAAGACTTCTTTTGCCGCAGCAGAATCTTCTGCGGCAGCACATTCTTCAAAACGTTTCCGCACGTCTTCCGGCAAGTAGCGATTCGCGCTTATGCACATCTTCGCTACAGCTTCAATAATAGTTTCAGCTTTAATAGTACGCATCATCTACTTCCTGAATAATTCTTAAATTGTGGTTAACCATATTTTACAATGCAGGTAACCGAGTTAATTCTACCAGCGCAAAAGGTGGCAGAAAAGTCAAGAAAGGATTCCAGATATAGCAAAAGGCTTCATTGCCACTCATCTAAAAACACTGGATTAACTAAATATGTTTCAAAAAGAGGATTAAAAAAAATGCAGAATTGTTTTTTCAACTTGAAGTGGCTAAAAAAACTTTTTTAAGATACTTATAATTGTAGTTACCATTCCTTATTTGGCTGGTCAATCAATATTGAAAACGTATTGACAACATTTTTATTAAATTTCAGTAGAGAACTCACTATTAATAACATAATCAAAACGACTTTTTCGGAGCTTCAGCCTAATGACTAAAAAACAAAGAATACTTCTGTCAGCGCAAGAACAATTTGGAAAACATGGCTTTACCGGCACTACACTGAAAATGGTTGCGGATCATGCGGGAGTGGCTGCGGGCCTAGTTTCGCACTATTTCGGAAACAAAGACAGTTTGTTCCTAGAATCCGGCGGAGCATTAATTGATCAAATGCTCACATCTCTTAAAGAAAAGGCAAAGGAAGCTGACACAGGCCTTGAGGCTCTACGCATATTTATAGAATCCTATCTCGAGTTTACTGCCGCGAATAGAACCACCTTTCCGACGCTACTAAGGTGCTCGCCATTCAGTGACGAAAACCCTCAGCTTGATAGGAACGAGATCGCTTCCAAATTCCTGAGTCTTATTAATCAAATTGAGATATACCTGAAAAGAGGAATGAAAGACGGTTCTGTAAAAGAGCTCCCTATGCCGCAAACTTCATTCTTAATTTATGGCAACATTGTCGGGGCAGTTCGGACCGAATTTTTGACTCCATACGAAATCCCGGAACTATTTGAAGAAGCATGCCAATTCATAATCAGAAGCGTAGCAGCACACTAAAGGCCAGCCATGTACCGATGTTAATCGGTGCAATCTTTATTGCATCTATAGGCATTGGGATTTTCACTTTCACGCTTCCTCTGCTTAGTCTGGATGAGAAAGCCGGAGGACTTTGGCTCGGAACAGCCTTCAGCGGATACTTTCTTGCCAAATTGCTGATAGCCCCTCTTTCAGGTGCACTATCAGATTGGAATGGACCAAGCCGCCTGCTGCTGCTCAGTTCAGGAATTGGGGCGCTACTACCGCTTATTTATCTGCTCAGCCCCTCTATCGAAACGCTATACGGCATTCAATTTGCGCTCGGGTTATGCGCCGGAACTATCAAAACAGTAGGAATGGCGGCTGTAGGCAAACTCTCGTCTAAAAGCGCGCTTACCAAACAATTTTCGAATCTTTCAATAGGTATTAATACCGCGTTCTTTCTCGGACCTCTGCTCGGAGGAGCTTTATATATAGATCGCGATTATTTTCCGGTCCTATCCGCTCTTTCAATATGTATGGCTATTTCCTTTCTGATTTTCCATTTTTGTCCGCCTCCACGCACTGACACATCCAAAGATCACACCTCGAATTTTTCATCCACGATCAGAACACCCTTGCCACCCATTATTTTCGCCGTTTTCGGACGAGCAATAGGCATCGGGTCCATGATTGCCTTCTACCCGGTTCTGCTTAAAACCAGTATGAACCCATCACCGCTGGCAACAGGAATGCTCTTCGCAATTCCGAACCTCGCAACCATACTGCTCTTGCCGGTGTTCAACCATCTACCAACATTCAACCATTTACCAATTAATACCAGACGCGAATTTATGGTTTGCACAGGACTGCTCCTCAGCGCCGCAGGACTATATTTTATTCCTGACTGCACAAATATGACCGGTTACATTTTAACTGGCACCATCATTGGAGCCGGAGCGGCACTTTCAATTCCATCATCAATGGTAATCTGTTCGGAACTAAGTCCAAAACTTGGCAAAAATTTGGGACTGGCAAACCTTACAGCCAATCTAGGCTTCATCCTCGGACCCCTGCTCGTTGGAATTATCATCAACTTTTACGGAGCAATCTCTGCATCATTCAAGTTGATAGCTTTAGCGGGGACCGTCTTCGCCCTGCCGATGTTGGTCCAAACGTTCCGCACATCATCAATAAATAAGTCCATTAAAATATTTTCCGCAATAGCCTGTCCCGCAATATTGTTTTTAGCTTTTATAAATATACCGCTGAGTTCAGATAGAAATTTCGCGCAAGGCTCAACGCCAAAAGAGAACCAATTCTTATTCCGCTATAGTGACGTGGCAATGGGAACCATCGTAAACCTGACGCTTGATAGTTCATCTGAGGACCAAGCTAAAAAAGCCGCCCGCGAAACCATTCAGATAATGCGTTCCCTCCAGCGGGATTTCGATCACCGCAACAAGATGGGTTCCGTGGGAAGAATTAACAGAGCGGCGGGAATTAAAGCTGTAAAAATATCAGACACAGCATTTAAGCTAATAGGGCGGAGTTTAAAACTGGGTGAGCAAACAGAAGGGGTATTTGACATTTCAATCGGAGCCATCACAACCACTCCGTTTTATTACGTTTTAGACGACAATATTTTAAGCGAACGCAAACCGCTGGTTAATTACAAACTTGTTGAGATCAATCGCAAAAAAGGCTCTGTAAAACTCAAGCATACGGGCATGGCTCTCGACTTAGGAGGCATTGCCAAGGGATCTATCATAGACGCCGCCTCAGAGGCTCTCAGGACGTCAGGCATAGATGCCGCTTTAGTTGAAGCAGGTGGAGATTTCTATGGATATGGAAAACGCTCGTGGTCCATCGGTATAAAAGATCCGCGCTCGACTGGACTGCTTGGCAAAATCGAGATCAAGAACATGGCTGTGTGCGGTTCAGGTGATTATCATCAGTTCATATCAACGGATGCCTCCGCCCAAGAAACTAGGAAACATCACATTCTTGACCCATCACTCATGCGATCATCCCATGAAAGCATCGCCACCACCGCCATAGCCCCCACGGCCGAAACGGCTGACGCATTAGCCACTGCAATCTTCATCATGGGGACGAAAGACGGAACCGATTTTATTAAACAGTTTTATCCCAACTGTTCAGCCATGTGGGTATTGCCGGACATGTCAATTTACACAACCGACAACTTCCCAGTAATAATCCCCGCCAAACAATAAACATATATGAGCAACCTCAAATGGCATCATACACACGAATCCCAACCGGCTATGCACTGAGGTGAATTCCGCTGGTGTTTACAGTAAAAACACAAATATTAAATTTCCCCTTATATAACAAAGCCTTAAAAAGTATAACAATACTAACAAGTGAAATTATTCAAAAAAAAACAACTTTATTTCAAATAACGCTTGACGAAATCGAGCTTTCTAAATAGTACTTCTTCTCGAAGCGCGCCTGTAGCTCAGCTGGATAGAGTGCCGGACTACGAATCCGTAAGTCAGAGGTTCGAATCCTCTCAGGCGCACCACTAGAAAAACAAGGACTTAGATGAAAATCTAAGTCCTTTTTCTTTTTTGGTCTTCCGGTTCTGCTCCGTTCTAATTTCACGCAAATACCACAGACCAAAAAAAGGGCTTAGATATTATATCTAAGCCCTTTTCTAATTTACGCATTTTTAATTTCACTGGGGTCTGTTTTGCGCGAGCACCTTCAGCAAATCGTCAAATTCAAGTGGTTTCGAAAGATAGTCGCTAAAACCTGCTTTAAGAAACTTTTCTCTATCTCCGCCCATCGCGTGAGCGGTTAGAGCGATAACAGGAATTTCTGCATAAGGCTTACCACTTTCCCGTATCAGTTGAGTTGCAACCATACCGTCCATGATGGGCATCTGTACATCCATAAGAATCAGATCAAAAGAGTTACTCTCCAACATTTCTAAAGCTTCCTGCCCATTTTTTACGCAAACGGGATGAACACCATGTTTGATGAGTAGCCCCTCAATAAACATCTGATTAACCTTTTCATCCTCAGCAACAAGAATACGCACTCCAGACATATCGGCTTTGCTGCTAATTTCCGCAGGAACACTTACATTCTCATCCTGACTAGGTACGGGACCAAAGGTCAGGCAAAAATATACCACCGTACCATAACCAACTGAACTTGCTATTGATATCTTACCACTCATTAGCTCTACCAATCGCTTTACAATACTTAACCCGAGGCCAGCCCCGCCGAAACGTCTGGTGAATGAAGCTTCAGTCTGGGTAAACGGTTTAAAAATATTTTCAAGCTGGCTGTCATCAATGCCAAGACCTGTATCTGAAACTGAGAATAAAACGCGGTAAACATCCAAGCCGTCTGATGGAAGCGGGTAAGCCTCGACCATAATGTTACCTGTGGCGGTAAATTTAACAGCATTACCCACCAGATTAAACAAAATCTGCTTAATACGTACAGGGTCGCCGAGCTGCGCGTCGGGGATTTCAGGTGATACTTCCAGGATAAGATCAACTCCCTTCTTGCGCGCAGTCAGGCCGAATATTTCATCAAGAGAAGTATAGATCTCGGAAAGACGAAACCGCTCAGGAATAATCGGCATTCGATTTGCTTCAATGCGAGAAAGGTCAAGGATGTCATTTAAAAGTCCTGTTAGACTTTTACAAGAACGAATGGCGATCTCAGTATAATCTTTCTGTTCAGCATTCAAGTCGCACATTTGCAACAATTGCAGCATACCTAATGCGCCGTTGAGAGGAGTTCTAAGCTCATGGCTCATGTTTGCCAAAAATGCACTCTTAGCCAGATTAGCCGTTTCAGCCTCGCCTAAGCGAAGTTGGAGTTCTTCATTAAGTTCAACGATATGCTCTTCACGTGTACGAATATGTCGTGACATTAAGTAGAAATTTTCTTCAACCTCTTCCATTTCACGAATCCCTTCATGCGGAAGATCAAGCTGATATGACCCATCACTCACCCGGCGAATATTCACTATGAGCTTCTGGAAATATGAAAAGACCCTGCTCAAAAAATGATATGCAAGCGCAATTCCGAGTAACAAGAAAATAATGGCAAACACGCCGTAAGTGTACGCCAACTTATAAACAGGCCCCATAACCAGCTTCATGTTCTGAGCTACCACCAATGTCCAACCAGTAGCAGAAATGGGAGTGACCGTAATCATCTCTTCATGTCCGCCAATATCAAACATTGCGAGACGTAAAGATTCTTTAGACAAAGCTAGATAATCATCAGTATTAGGATCTCTTTCCCGGCGAAGAGCCTTTCCAGCTTCCGAATGAGCGAGAATAGTTCCGGCCTCATCAAGTATGGACACAGTCAGCCCACTATCCGGAGCAAACTCTCTCACAGTTCTGCGAAGCTTCACAAAATCGTAGCTAGCGACAATCACGCCGCCAGAGAACGGAACGGAAATAGAAGCGGTGGGATGGCCCATATAAGCGGAGATGTATGCTTTAGACCAGAGAACAACTCCGTATTTTTTTGCATCAAAGAACTGTGGAGCTCTCGACATATCGAGACCTAACACGTCCTCATCGTACGGTGACATGGCCCACACAATTCCACGATCATTTAAAACCCTGATATCAAGAAAACTTCCGTGGCTTTTTAAAATCTGCCCCAAAACATACGGTAAGGCCTCAGGTTCTATCTTACCGCCATCCAAAAGCATAGAAAGAGCTGCAATCCCGCTTTCTGAATCTTGAATACTGGTTTTGATCGTACTAGAAAGCAAAATTGAAACACGCTTGCTGTTAGCAACCATCTGCGTTCTTGCATTCTGATATGCAGTAAAGACAGTAACTAAAGACATGAGCAACAAAGGAACAACCAAAGCTGCTCCAAGATTACGATAAAATATATATTTAAGACTTCTAGGCTTAGCCATTTTTTCTAATCCGCTGTAACATACTTTCCATCCAGCACTTTAACCAGATAGTACCCGTCAAGAACATCTCCAAACTTATCAAGGCGTACCGGCTGGCTCAGCCCTTGGAAATCTTCAATAGATAGCATCGCTTTTTTTACATCCTCAGGGGTCAATTCCTCGGCCCTATCCATTCCCATCAACATTAGACCGACCCCATCCCATAATAGATCACTAGCGAAAGAAGGAGTTTGTTTATAACGGGAAAAATACTGCTCTCTATATGCGAGCATAGCACTACTTGGCTGACCGTAAAACTGTGTAGAGACTAGGAACATTCCCTCTACAGCTCTGCCTCCATGCTGAAAAAGATCATTACTCTGCGACCAACTTACACCGAAGAAAGGAATATTCGAACCAAGTTTACGAATTTGCTGAGCAAGATTTGCGGCATCAACGGCAGAAAGGCACATCAACACGCCTCCGACATCGGCATCTACAATCTTTCTAGCTAAAACCAACATCTCAGGATGTTTAGTTTTTTCTATGGTCAAAGCAAGAGGAACATCCACCCCATGCTTTTCAACATCGCTTTTGAACAATTCATAAATCTGCTCAGTATATTTTCTATTACTGAGATCATAGACAACAGCCATTGATTTTATACTCCTTCCCACAACACTCTTAGCCAATAAGGAAGCCTGATGGCTTAAAGTTGAGCAAACCCGCAAAAGGTTATCATCCCTTCCTGCTAACAAATTAGTGCTCATCGTTCCCGTCAAAACAAGAACATCCTTACCCTCAATGGCCTCAAGAGTAACTTCAGCCATCTGACTGAACACTGGCCCTATGATAAATTTCAACTCATCGGCAATCATAGAATCAAGCTCTTTGCGACAAATCTCAGGGTCACCTGCATTATCGCGAATAACAAGTTCAATGGACCGCCCCTTAATCCCCCCAGCCTCATTTACCTGCTCGACATAAAGCTGTATGGCATTGCGCGCGCCAACGCCTATCTCTGAGCGCCTTCCGGAAAACTCCCCCACCACACCGATTTTAATCGGTTCAGGATCACTACAGGCAGCTAACCCCAACATGATTATTAAAAAAAATAGAGCGATCATTTTATGCATATTGTAAACCATAAGATTCTCCGCACAAGAGGATAAATTGGCTGTATGTACCACAATAACGGGTAGCAAAACGAGGAAAGATAGAATCTCAATAATTAATGAAATATATCAATATTCTTCCGAAAAAAATGTTGGCCGAAATGTCTTAGGAGGAAGGGAATTCGAAGAATCCCAGGAATTAATATTGTTTTTATCAATCACGATAACAGACGGGGCCACATGTTTATAGTATTTGCGCCCCTCAAGAATTCTTACCATAGTATCGATAGCAATTCGTGATAAGGTCACGGTGGAATCTGTCGGAGCCGCCAGAATACGACCTTTCCTGATTCCCTCATCTACATCCGGAGAGTAATAATATGAGAGAACATCCACCTTGTCCGAAAGCCCTTGCGCTTGAAGCTGCTTAGCGGCCTCTACCGCTGAAGGAGACGTGCCTACAATCACATCCAGCTCATTCCTAAAATCAGCCAGCGCTTTAGCCACAAGCGGTCGCTGAGAATATCTACCGGCGTCACCGTATTCAGTGGCGACAACATTAATAGGATTCCCCGCAATTGAGGAAGTAAATCCGAGAACTCCTGAATCAACCCACCCCGCTCCCCTAGGCCCGGGAAACCAAGCCACATTAAGAGGCCCGCCTTTCTTTGCTTGTAGCTTGTTCAGGTAGTTACCAGTTAATAGTCCCATATTTTGAAAAGAAGAAGCAACCCGAGCGGAAATATGCGGAGACCTGATAGTATTCGCCAAATCGACTACAGGAACACCCTGCTTGGAAGCTTCAAGAAGAATATCGTTCAGTCCCGTCTCTGAAATTGCTCCAACAATTAAACCGTCAGGCTTTGACGTGGCAAGGCATGAGCTGATTTGATCCCGCTGGATATTAAGATTTACGTACCCACCGGCTTCATACAAAGTGAGGCTAATTCCGATCCGCTTTGCTTCTTCCATTAGACCATAATTTGCACTTAGCCAGTAAGAATCTTTAAGATGCGGAATAAAGGCCGCAATCCGCCATTTTTTAGAAGCAGACTTTAAAGGAACATAGAGAGCTTCTTTGTGCTTCAAACTTTTATTAAATGGAGGAGTCCAGACATCAACCCCGATTGTCCATACAGGATTTTCAGCAAAGGCCTCAGTCTCAACGAGACTGAAACACAGAGCCACCATAACAAAAGCTAAAACGCTTAATTTAAGTATGTCGCGAAACCTAGACAGAGCAAAATAAGATAGTTCTAACCCCTTACACATTTTTAAAACACCCTTCTTTCATCTACGCAGAGTACAAAACGGCGCACACACATAAAATCACACTCCCAGGGGAGACAATTACAATTTATAGAGTTAACTTGTAGCGTTAACGTAACTGTTCTAACAGGAAAAAGCAAAAAAACTATAAAAACAAGCCGTACTGACCGAAAAGACAAAAATAAGTATCCATAATGTTTGAAAAATATTATTTTAACAGCACTTTCCCGATCCGTTCTTGTTCCACTCATCTCACTATGCTAGAATCAGATAAATGACAGCCAACTTCCAGAGCGTGTATATTTAATCAGTAACACATTAAGCGGTATCCAATGAAGAGTATTACCTCAACCCTCTCACGCTATATGCTAGCATTCTGCTTTGCATCAATCCTTCTTTTTGGAGGAATGATACTCTATTTTTTGGTTTCAAATTATCAGAAAGATTGTGCCGAAACGGAAAAGGCTATTATGGGAACCGCCAAAGAGACTCTCAAGACTGAAATGCTCAGAATACAAGACAACATCAATTTCAGCATAAGCACAGCCAATACCATTGCAGCAAATTCAATAAAGGCAGAAGTAAACGAAGCAGAAGAAGTCGCAACTCACCTAATTAATACATATAAGAATTCCATAAACGAAACTGAGCTGAAACAACTGGTAAAGGAAGCTCTCCGTAATCTGACCCGCGAAAACAAAATTGATTACACATTCATTTTGGACATGGAAGGCACACAAATTTTGTCATCCAACCATCCCGAACTTGAGCAAACAAACGTACTGTCAAAGAGGGCACCTGACGGCAGCTTCATCACCAAAACAATAATTGCCCTTGCCGAGTCTAAAAATGAAGGGTTCGTCAATCAGAACAGGAGCGAGATAGGGGCGACAAAAAATGCTTACACTCAGCTTGAATACATTAAATATTTTGCCCCATTCAAATGGGTAATAGGAACCGGGCAAGATTACGAGGCTATCACTAAGGCAACTAAAAAAGACATTCTAAAGCGTTTGAGCCTAATACGCCTCGGCAGAGATGGTTACATTTTCGCCGGATCTTATGACGGAACAGTCCTTTTAGGACCTGCAAAGGGCCAAAACCCTCTACAAAGTAAAAACACCGAAGCCACAAAAATCATGGAGAAACTTATTGAGGTAGCAAAAGCTGGAGGAGGATTTGTCACCTATGCAACACCATCAACTGATGATCACTTAAAATCGCTCAGAAAATTGAACTATTGCCTGCCAATTAACGAATGGGGTTGGTACTTCGGAGCAGGGCCCAACATCTCGCGACTAGAGAAAACGCTTCAGGAGCAACATGATAAATTATTTGAAATACTTTTAGTCAAGGTTTCAGTAACCTGTGCACTATTTCTACTTCTTGTATTTGCAGCCTTCTTTTTCACCGAGACATTCAAAAAAGTTTTAACTTACAATTTTGATTCTTTTGAAAGCTTTTTTCGCAAAGGGACAGACTCACCGGTAAAAATTGACCGTTCGCAAATTGCTTTTAAAGAATTCGACCAAATGGCTGTTCTCGCAAATACAATGATCGACAGTAGGGAATCAGCAAGAAAAGATTTATTGAAATCCGAATTAACTTATCGCGAGATATTTAACTCTACGAAAGAAGCTATTGGTGTTTTAGACATTGAAAAACGGGTGTTTATAGATGTTAATCAAGCCTTTTTAGATTTCTTTGGGCTTGATCGCATGGAGGCTATAGGGATGAGTCCTGAAAAAATTAGCTTTAACACACCACCCTACGACAATAAATATGCTGGGGAACTCTTCAAAAAAGCTCTTCTTGGTGAATCTGTACACTTTGAATGGATGGTAAAAGATGTTCAAGGCAAACCATTTTGGACAGACAACTTAGCCAGAGTTGCAACCATTGGCGGTCAACAAAGACTCCTAATTGTCATGCGCGACATCACAGAGCGCAAAAAGATGCAGGAAATCATGATCCAGACTGAAAAGATGATGTCGGTGGGAGGTCTCGCCGCCGGCATGGCACATGAAGTCAACAACCCGCTTGGAGTTATTCTCCAGGTCACCCAAAATATTATCCGCAGGACTTCTCCTGAGTTGCCCGGAAACATGCCTCTCGCGAAAGAGTGCGGCATAGATTTGATTTGTCTGAAGGATTACATGGAAAAGCGGGGAATAGACCATTACCTAGCTAGTATTCAAGATGCGGGAACACGAGCTGCGAAGATTGTAAAGTCCATGCTGGACTTCAGTCGTAAAAGCAATTCCGCAAAAACATTAGGAAACATTGAGACAGCTCTTGAAAACGCACTATCTCTTGCTTCAAATGATTACGATCTCAAAAAACAATATGATTTCAAAAAAATTAAAATTATCCGCGAATACGAAAACACACCACCATTCAACTACACGGAAATGGAGATAGGCCAGGTCTTTTTGAATTTGATTAAAAATGCGGCGCAAGCTTTGTCGGAAATATCGAATAAAACGGAACTACCCACAATCATCATCAGGACATCCGTTGATAACTCCTCGGTTCATATTGAAATAGAGGACAACGGTCCCGGAATACTGCCCAGGCATTTAAAGAGGATATTTGAGCCTTTTTACTCAACCAAAGCCCCTGGAGCAGGAACGGGACTAGGACTATCTGTATCCTACTTCATTATTACCCATAACCACGGAGGAACTATTAAAGTAGATTCAAATCAGGGAGAGGGGACAAGATTCACCATAACCCTCCCGTTTTTTTCTAATTCAATAGCTCACTAGCAAAATATTACTCTTGCTGAGAAAGCAGCATATCCGCATAGGATTGATACTTTGTTGCGCTAACTTCCGGCAGATAATCATCTCCGCCTATTAATGACCAAATCAATCTGGCAAGCCTTATCTGCGCAACCTGAGTATAATTGTTTCCAGATTCAGCCAGTTTTGTATTTAAAATATCTGCAACTTGCTTGACTCCAGTGAAGTCAAAAATAACATCAACACCAACCCCCAACTGAATTATATCATCAATTGATCCCACCGGAACACAGTTCTCATGAGCAAACTTTTTACCATCGGTATCAGATAGCTCGCAAACACATTTAACATTAAGCACGCTATCATCCCCTGCGACCTTCTCAAGAAATACGGACCCAACTCTCCCAAGACCAACAATCGCTATATTATGATTTTCCATAGCCACCCCTTAAAATACTATAAACAGTTAATAACGGCTTTGTAATTATACAGTAATTACTAAGCTTAAATTCTCTCTTACCCTGCCTTTGCGCTTTTTCGCAAGCCCCATATCAACGATTTATCAATTCTGATTATTATTTGGGATATTTTCAATAAGTAAACCCCTATCTTCCAATGACTATACAAGAAAAAAATGGCATTATAGCGAAGTTATCGAAACCAAACATAAATAAACGCTACATATAGATGAGGATTTACACATGGACAGAGGACCTTCCCCTTTCAGAGATAAAAAAAACGTAATAATCGGCCTACTGCTTATGCTGTGCATTATACAGGCATCGGCACTTCTAAAAAATAAACATGAATCCGTATCAGATCGTATGGAGGCTGGAGATAATGTTGTAATTACGGACGTCAGCTTAGACAGCCAAGGATATTCTCAACTACTTATCGCCTTTGACCGTCCCATAGGTCCACAAGGAGTCTCGGCTGCACTATTAACTCCGCCCGCCAAAATTACGCCAGAAGTAAAAGGCGAATGGCGCTGGATTAACCCTTATGGTTTAAAATTCACGGCAGATCCGTCATTTAAATCAGACACCAAATTCACGATAGAGATGCAACCTGAGAACTTCTTATTAGAAGGGCAAAATCTATCCGGTGATACAAGCTTCACGGTTCAAACCGGAAGCTTCACGGTAACTGAAACCACGATGCAAACTGAGCCTATCTCCGGCCCGGGCAAAAACGTACGCATTGAAGGGGCTATCTCTTTCAGCAGTTACGTAAAGCCAGAAAAAGTACTTGCTAGCATCTCTCTGACTGGATCTGACGGTAAAGATATTCCTCTAAGTATAACTACAAATTACGATGATTATTACCAAAGGTTTGTAAGTGGCCCCATTGAAAAGACTGTGGACAACAAAACTTACACCCTTAAAATAAGTAAAGGTTTGCCAGATGGAAAAGAGAACATGGAACTTAGCAAAGACTATAGCAAATCCATTGATATCGTTTTTGATCCAGTTCTTCATTATATAGGATACAACGGAGCAAGCACTATAACAGGATCAAGTGTAGAACTTGGTTTTTCCAGCCCTGTAATTCCTGCTGCGCTTCTTGAAATGATCTCAATTAAACCCGAAGTATCCGTTTCGGCGGCGTCCTCTGGTAAAAAAGTTGTACTATCAGGACCATTTGTGCCCGGTAAAAAGTATGACATCACTTTAAAAGAAGGATTAACTGCGTCCGACGGTGCAATACTGGACGAAGGACTCGTCGCAAACGTAACCATTCCCAACATCACTCCTGTCGCAGATTTCACCGCCAATGGCATGTTTCTATCCGAATCAGGCTATAAAACTCTAGGCGTCGAAACCGTCAATACTAAACATGTAGATATAAATGTGGACCGTGTTTTCCCGAACAACCTATTCTCACTGTTCACCCATTATGGCTACATGGCTTTTGATTCCACAACATATGGAGGTGGACTTTCTCCTGCTCTGGGTAATAATATTTTTTCAGGAAAAATAGATATTGCCAGCAAACCGAACAAGAAAACCGTAACGCCACTATCTCTCCAGAGCTTTATAGCAAAGGGCGGCAAAGGACTTTACAGAGTCAGCGCAGGAGTTCCTAGACAGAGCCAAAAGGCCCAGCGCTGGATAATGATTACAGACCTCGGAGTTGTTGCCAAACAGGGGGAAAACGAGTCCCTTTTCTGGGTATCATCTGTTTCCACGCTTAAACCCGTAACCGATGCACGCGTACAGATCATAAGCAATCGCAATCAAATTATGGCGAGCGGAACTACTAGCAAACGTGGCCTGCTCATCATCAAAAAGAATGCTATGCGACAGGATGTAGGGCGTCCGTATATGGTCGTTGTTAAGCGCAAAAACGATATGACATTTCTCCTCCTAGACCGCTTTGCAACCGACATGGCAGGGCTTGATGTAGCGGGACAAAGACTTTCACCAAAAGGTTTTACAGCTTTTTCATACGGTGAAAGAAATTTATATCGTCCCGGCGAGACTATAAAAGGTGTCGCAATTATCAGAGATAAAAAGCTTACTCCTCCAAAGAAGATGCCTGTAGTCCTAGTCTACACCGACCAGCGCGGACGTGAACTTTTCCGCAAAACAGCCACCACCGACAGTCAGGGCATGATCGAGTTTAAACGTGAAATTCCGGATTACTCACCCACAGGTCACTTCTCAGTCAAAATTCTCGCTGGAAATGAAAACATCGGTAATTACCGTTACTCAGTTGAAGACTTTATGCCGGACAGAATTGCGGCAGAAATTATCACGTCAGCAGTTCCGGCACTGGGCGAAAAGTTAGGATTTGAAGTGGAAGGAAGATACCTGTTCGGTCCTCCGGCAGAAAGTCTTCCCGTGACAGCAAGAGTATCTCTTGAATCCGCTAATTTTGCCCCTAAAGGGTACGAAAGTTACCGTTTTAATACGGACTCAAGCTCTTTCAAACCTCGCGAAATAATGGTTTCCGATAAAAAGCTGGACGAATCCGGCATCCATTCATTCTCCGTTATTATCCCTGACAACATAAAATCTGATTCAGCATTACAAGCTAGGTTAACAGCAAGAATAAGTGAAACAGGCGGACGCGGTGTTACTGCTACAAAAACAGAACCGATTAATATTTCTAAATTCTATCCCGGCCTCAAAAACCCTGCCAAGCAGGGATATGAACAAAACGAACCAGTCAAAATTGATTACGTAACACTTACCCCTGAAGGTGAAAAAACTATCGCGCCAAATCTTACCATGACTCTTTACCGTGACCGCTGGCAAACGATTGTTCGCGCAACGCCTTCGGGCGGGTTCAAATATGTCACGGAGAGGGATCCGCAGTTAATCGAAACCCGCAAAATTTCGCCGACAGACTCGCTTGGTTCATTTAAAGTAACGACTTCCGAATTCGGTAGCTACCGCGTTATTTTAAGCGATCCCGAGTCCGGCGTCTCCGCTCAGGCAAACTTCTTCTGCGGCGGCTGGGGTTATTCTCCTTGGGCCATGAAGAATCCTTCGAGGCTAGAAATTGTCCCCGTAAAAGAGAGAGACTACAAGCCGGGTGAAATGGCTGAATATCAAATTCGCGCCCCGTTCGCGGGACAAATGCTGATCACCATCGAGGACCGTTCGATTCGTTGGTCCAAGACCCTATCCATTAAAGGTAATACAGCTAAAATATCCGTACCTGTTCAAAAAGGGCTAAGCCCTAATGCCTATGTTACGGCGACTTTGATCAGATCGGTCAATAAAATTGAAGCTGGATCATCCGCGCGCGCGGTGGGTGCTGTTCCGTTATTTGTGAACAGAAATTCCAATAAGCTATCCGTAGCTATTGAGTCTCCGGAAACAATACGCCCTATGCAGACTATAAAAATAAAAGTGAAAACGACTTCTGGAGCAAAGCTAACCATAGCCGCTGTAGACGAAGGGATACTCAGACTTTCAGGGCAGAAAACGGCTGATCCTTTCGGCTATTTTTACGCCAAAAGGGCTCTCGGCGTCAGATGGTCCGACACTTTCGGCATGCTCATGCCTGACGCAGGACCAATTAACAATTCACCTGCAGGTGGTGGCGCATCGCTTGCCATGATGAAGCAATTCGCAGGCAGTGGATCCATTAAAAGAGTAAAGCCCGTAACTTTCTGGTCCGGCATAATCACCGCCGACAAGAACGGTAATGCATCCTTTGATGCAAAAATTCCAAGTTTCAGTGGGGCACTGCGCATCATGGCAGTAGTGACTGATGGCAAAAAATTCGGATCATCATCAACACTAATGACTGTCCGTTCGCCGCTTATGGTAACGCCTACTCTGCCTAGATTCCTAGCGCCTAACGAAACATTTGATATCCCTATAGCTATTCGCAATGACACTCCTGAGAATGGTAATTTTACTGTCGCGGTTAAGAGCTCAGGTGCATTCAAAACCGAAATGAAGTTTGATTCTTTGCCTGTAGAAAAAGGTAGACAAGACACGGCTTTCTTTAAAACCAAAACCGATAATAACATTGGAGAATCAGTCTTTGTCATTACTGCGGAAGGAAATAAAGAAAAGGCTGAAGAGACAGTCAATATGATAATACGTCCCGCAATTCCCGTTCAGCGCGGCAGCAGGTCCGGCTTTTTGAAAGACAAAGAAACATCATTCCCGCTCACTCTTAAAGGAATGAGAAACGCGACTATAAGCAGAACGCTAACCATCGGTAATCAGCCCATGATTCGCATGGCAGGAAAACTGGATTACCTGCTCCGCTATCCATATGGATGCGCAGAGCAAACAGTATCCAGAGCTTTCCCGCTACTGAAATTCCCGGAACTTGCGCGCGAACTTGCGCCTTCAAGTTTCGATGAAAAGTCACCGCAATACATGGTGCAATCTGCCCTAAGCAGGCTCGCCATGATGCAAAGCGGCAATGGCGGATTCGCAATGTGGCCCGGCGGTCACAGACCAGACGCGTGGGCCTCCATTTACGCGCTCCATTTCCTATACGAAGCCAGCATGTCCGGTTATCAAGTAGACACTCTACTTAAGAACTCTGCGATCTCCTATGTATCCAGTATAGCAAGTCAAATTAACGATAAGAAGTCATACAGATTACCATGTTACGCACTCTATGTTCTCGCCAAATGCGGCAAGCCAATGCAAGGCCCCATGAACTATCTGCGTGAGCAAAAAGCTGCCAAGCTAGACCAACTATCACTAACCTTACTAGGCGGAGCTTTCGCCGCAACAGGTGATATGGCGGCATACACAAAGTTATTAGCAACCAAACCGATTCCCGTTTCAGACGCTGACAAAGACAACTTCTTCAGCTCCGAAACCCGTGACCTAGCTCTCGAAACGCTAGTCCGCATGGAGTCCGACAAAGGTGACGATGCCATACCTAAAATGATCAAAAAACTGTCCAACCTCATGGCGGACAACGGCAGAAACGTAACACAAGACAATGCGCTCGGATTTATGGCGTTAGGTTCATTCTTCGGTCAAACTAGGGCCGTCCCAATACCAGCAGGTAAAATTA
Organism: Desulfovibrio sp.; assembly: GCA_030145055.1. Classification (GTDB taxonomy): domain Bacteria; phylum Desulfobacterota; class Desulfovibrionia; order Desulfovibrionales; family Desulfovibrionaceae; genus Maridesulfovibrio. The sequence goes on along the minus strand of JAQYWK010000001.1, from coordinate 1,026,606 downwards.
CCAGCGGCGGTAAAGAGCTTGCCGCATTCGATAATAATTCCACCACAGTTGTGACAATAAAAGGCGATGCAAAATTTGATATAGCTCTCGACTCTGCCCCCAAAGAAGGGACCGCAGTCTGGACCATTACATCAAGAGCAGTGCCCGAAATAACAAACTGGAAATCGTTCTCCAACGGCCTTGAAATCACACGCGAGTTTCTTACCCGCGATGGTGAGCCATTAGACGTAAACAAAATCAAGCAAGGACAGCTAATAGCCATGCGGACCACCGTAACGTCCAAAGGTAAGCGAATCACGAACACTGTGATTCAATGTTTACTACCGTCCGGCCTAGAGCCAGAGAATACCAAGCTAGCCACAACCGAAGATTTACCATGGTTGGAAAAAGGAAATGTAAGGCCCGATCACGTAGATATAAGGGATGACCGAGTATTAGTTTTCTCCGATATCCCAGCCAAAGGAAAGATAGAACAAGTAACGCTACTACGAGCCGTAACAAGAGGTGAGTTCAAAATCCCACCGGCACAGGTCGAAGCTATGTATAATCCTGAAATAGCAGGAGCTACCGACCTTGGTAAAATGATTATTGAATAATGCCTCCGGCGGCTTAGCCCCTTTTGCCAAAAGGGGCTAAGAACCCCAAAACTTTTTAGCGGGTTGAGCCTTGAAAAACTTGAACATAAGTAGAAAAATAATGGTTATTTTAGGCGGCATTGCTCTTTGCTTTGTCGCCTTTTTTGCTTTGGATTTTATGTATCCATTTCCCGAGCACAAATTGCACCCAGCGACCGCCACTGTTGTTTATGATCGCGATCACAATCCTTTGCGCATTTTTCTGCCTCCTGATGGCGCTCGCCGTATGCACACTGATATTTCTACGGTGTCGCCTGTCCTCATACAATCGCTTATAGCTTCGGAGGACGGCTGGTTTGAATATCATCCGGGTATTAATCCTTTTTCTGCAATCCGCGCGGCGGTTTCGAATATCCGTGCGGGCCACGTTATTTCAGGTGCATCTACAATTCCTATGCAGATCGCTCGTATGGCAGAGCCGAAGCGCCGTACTTTGTTAGCTAAGCTTAAAGAATCATTTCGCGCTGTTCAGTTGAAATGGCACCACTCAAATGACGAACTGCTTGAAATATATCTGAACATGCTCCCCTATGGCGGCAATATTGAAGGCGTTGCCGCAGCGTCACACTTCTACTTCGGGCACGATCCTTCGACTTTGTCACTTGCGCAATCGGCGTTGCTTACTACTATGCCGCGCGGCCCTGCTACTTATGACCCCGTTAGGCATCCCAAACAGGCCGAGCGTGGGCGAAATCTCGTAATGGAGCAATTGGAGGAACGCGGTGTTTTTCCGAGCGCGGAAGTTGAGCGTAATAAGAAGGTTCCGTTGCCTACCAGAACGCGGCGTGTTCCTTTGAAAGCTCCGCACTTTTCACGCATGGTTCTTGAACGTACAGGGCCAGCGCCAACTATCGAAACTACTATTGATTATCGGCTTCAACAGATTGCGGAAGAACGGTTGAAGAATCACATTTCGCTTTTGCGCAATGACGATATAGACAATGGCGCGTGCGTAATCATCCATATTCCCACGCGTGAAATTCGTGCGTTGGTCGGGTCTGCCGACTATTTCGAAAAGGGATACGGAGGCGCGATTAATCTAGCTGAAACCAAACGTTCACCGGGATCAACGCTCAAGCCGTTTCTCTATGCACTTGCTATGGATAAAGGGCTAATGGCTCCCGCATCATATTTATATGATATCCCCGTTGATTATTCTGGCTATTCACCCGAAAATTATGACCAGACATGGAGCGGACAAGTGGAAATGCGCGAAGCATTAGCACGCTCGCTCAACGTTCCGGCGGTCAAAACATTGGCTCAAACGACTGTACCTAGCTTTGTCGATTTATTGCGAAAGGGCGGCCTTAGTACCTTGGAGAAAAATCCGATGGAATATGGACTGCCACTCGCTCTTGGTGGGTGTGAAGTGAAACTAACCGAACTCACAAATTTATATGCATGTTTAGCGGATAGCGGGAGATATAGGCCGTATAAAATTAGGCCGTCAGAGAATGAAATAAGTTCCCAATTGCTCTCGCCGGAAGCATCATGGATCACGCTACAAATGCTATCCAAAGTATCACGACCTGAAATGAATGAGACATGGATGCTCACAAACGACATGCCTGAAACTGGCTGGAAAACGGGTACGTCCTTCGGACATAGAGATGCGTGGGCGATTGGAATTTCAGGAGAGTACGCCATCGGTGTATGGGTGGGAAATCCTGACGGGAGGCCGCGCAAAGGTATCTCGGGAGCAGTTCATGCGGGACCATTGTTATTCGATTTGCTTCGCGCCGCATCACCGGGAGGTAAGCTTCCGGCACAGCCTGACGGTTCTGGTATAAGCGAAGTGAAAGTCTGCGCGCACAGCCATCAATTGCCTGGGTCATTTTGTACAGATAGAATCACCATGCAAACCCTGTCGGGCAAAACGCAGTTCAAACCCTGTGAATATTGCAGGCAGATTTTTGTCGATCCCAAAAGTGGATTCCGCCTTTCAGGTGAATGTTTGGATCGCAAAAAATTAGATAAGAAAATAGTGAGAACGCTACCCGCGCAATTAGCCAGATGGAGAGCAGAAAACAGCATGGAAGTTCCGATACTTCCGCCACTGTCTCCAGACTGTGATCTAATCCCCGCAGGCAATGCGCCAAGGATAATTTCTCCAGCTTCAAGCACGCCTTATCTATTAAGAAAAGGAACGCCGCTAAAGTTTCAGCAAATCAGCTTGCGAGCAAACGCAGAAGCGGACAGCGGAACGCTCCATTGGTTTCTGGATGGAAGATTAGTAAATAAGGGTAAGTTCGATCAAAAGCTATTCGCAGAAATAAAAGCGGGAAAGCATAAAATATCTGTTACAGATTCATTCGGGCGGACGGATTCGGTTTTATTTGAAGTTCGGGGTGGGGATTAAACCTCCCCAAGCCTCACACCAATCCACCTACTACCAAGCGACTTAGCCGCAATACAACATCCTGCGGCCATTGCGGACCACTCGACTATTTCGGGTAGTGATATCGCCCCGTTGAAATCCCCTAAATGCGGGCCTGTTACGAGCGGAACGTCTGCTTCATCCTTCTTAAGCTCTGAAACTTTTGCGGGGTCCATTCCGTACTTTAATAGGTAATCGCGAAACTCTTGATCATCTAAAATTTTCTGATCAACAATTCGCATAACCTCGAACATGTGCCGATCAACGCCCATTTCTTCGATCATACTCTTTACTAGCTTGGCGGGATGCAATTCTATTTCATTTTGAAACTCACTACCCGTAAACCCTCGATAATATTCTTTGAAACAGTCCATCACTGCAACTTCAAAAAAATCGGCATCAAAGAGTTCTCGCGCATCAATCGGCTCATCGTTTTTATCTAGGCCGCACATTTCTGGATTCTGCGCCCTGAACCAACTGCCTATTACCAGCAATATACTCATGAAATGCGAACCTACACCGCGATAAAATTTATCTGAACCGGGCTTCATTATTTGCAAATGCTCAAAATCACGCAACCCCGAAAGCCCAAAATTAGGGAAGCGACACGACTCAAGCCAGCGATCTAAACGCCCAAATTTGTGCCACTCATATACCCCTTCATCCGTGCGGCGCAGGGCCTGCACTCTATTATGAAAGAGCGGAATCGGGGCATCGTGCACGATACCTTTCCCTGCTAACTGGCCTAAAATAAAAGTATTGCGGGACATTATCTCTAAAAAATCATCCTTATCGGAACGCCTGCCTTCCCTATCATCATTAGGATATACGAAATAATCGCTATGGGCGTGATAGGCCATAGCATAGCCATCTTTATGTAGATTACTAGGTGCGTCTGCTGGCAGATTTGTAACCTTAAATACAACCTGCCCCGCTACGCCAAATGGGCGCGGACAATCGAAACGAACTTCGCAATTCTTAGAGAATCCCGTCAGTTTTTCTGTCCATTTACCTTCAAGATGTAGTCCGTCAGGAATTTCGCCTTCGCGCGCAATTTTAATAGCAAAAATTTGATCATCGCCTGCGGACTTCATAACTGCTGATCGACCTGAAAATGTAGGGACTTCCAGCGCTTCTCCCCGTTTTATCAATTCATCCCAAGTAATAGAGGGGGCATAGCCCGAAAAATTAGTAGGAGCTTCAGGCAGAACAAGTTCAAATGGCAACACGCCAAGTCCTGCGGAAGCTTCAATTGAGGCGTGTTCAGAACATGTTGATGCGGCTTGGACTTGTAGGCTTAAGGCTTGTGATGAGAGTTCGGAATCACTGCTCGCTGCACCGACGGCGGCGAGGGTTTTTGCGCACTCACGGTAAAGCAGGCGGGACATGGTCTGATCGGAATATCTCTGCTCGATAATCACGTCCCATACGGCCTTCAAAATTGAATAGTCCGCACAATCGGGACTCTTTTGCAGAATTCCGCGCAAATTTCTTAAATCCATATAAGCCGCGCTGAACTCTCTTTCAGGAGTTAAACCGCGAGCATAAGCCGTCGCTTCCGCTTTTTTCAAATTCACCCTCATTTGTTTATTTCGGCAGAACTATATGAATATATCAACTAAGGCTAGGGCGAATCTATTGCTGCTATTAGTTTAATCAATGGTTAGTGCGCGGATCGACTATTTAAATCGATTTGTTTTAACCCCGTAACTCCTCTATTTAATGCAATTCTATACTAAACATATTTCAAACAACTTTTCAGGGGGAACAAATCATGTCTAATTCCGCTTACAAAGCAATGTGGGAAAATCTAAATTTGGATATTGAGGCACACGATGGCCTCCTAGAAGTACTTGGAAAATTTTACGGCGATATTTATATGAGTCAAGAAAAACGCCTCAAGGGTATGGAATATTTAGATTTCGTACTTTCAGAAGTGCATGGACTCCGCGTCAAGGAACTCATGGACGCAAAAGAAGCTGGTCGTAAAATTATCGGAACATTCTGTGTTTTCGTACCCGAGGAACTATCCCTTGCAGTTGATGCGATTCAAGTTGGGCTGTGCGCCGGAGCGGATGCAGGAACGGAAGCGGCTGAAACTGTAGTACCCCGAAATACTTGTGCTTTAATCAAATCTTTCATCGGTTTTAAGATGGCAAAAATCTGCCCCTACACTGAATCATGCGATCTCATTATCGGTGAAACTACCTGTGATGGTAAGAAAAAAGCTTACGAAGCATTCGGCGAAATGGCTCCTATGCACATCATGGAAGTTCCACAACGCAAAGAAGAAAGCGACAGGGCTTTATGGAAATCTGAAGTACTGCGTTTGAAAGACGAGCTTGAAAAATTAACAGGCAAAACCATCACAGCCGAGTCTCTTAAAAACGGCATCAAAATCTCCAACGATAAACGGCGTGCTCTGCAACGTTTAAACACACTTCGCGCTGCCAAACCTACACCGATTTCAGGGCGTGACGTTCTTTTAATCAATCAGATCAGCTTTTACGATGATCCAATCCGCTTCACACAGAGCATCAATACCCTTTGTGACCAAATAGATGAACGCATCGCAAATAGTGAAGGGATTGTAGCCGAAAACACACCACGCTTAATGCTTTCAGGTTGCCCGATGGCTGTTCCGAACTGGAAACTTCCATACATAATAGAAAGCTCAGGCGCTGTGGTTGTTGCAGAGGAATCATGCATTGGAACCCGCAACAGCCGCGATCTAGTTGACGAATCCTGTGAAACCGTCGAAGAAATGATTGATGCGATCTGCGACCGTTACATGAAAATAGACTGCGCATGCTTCACACCTAACAATGAACGCATGGACAACATCAAAGAGCTAGCCGAGCAAGCTGGCGTTGATGGTGTTATTCATTACTCACTCATGTTCTGCCAGCCCTATACTCATGAAGCTTTCAAAGTAGAAAAGACTCTGGCATCCGAAAATATCCCCATGCTTTCCATTGAAACAGATTACAGCATGGAAGACGTTGAACAGCTAAAAACAAGGGTTGAAGCCTTTGTGGAAATGATTTCCTAAACCTGCTTTCTTACAATCAAAATAGAGGGGTGAGATTATCGCCCCTCTATATAAAAGGACTGAAAATTAAAATGATAGCTGGAATTGATATCGGCTCACGATCAATGGAATTAGTCCTACTGGACCCTGATGATACAAACAATGAAATTGTGCTTGAACGCAGATTAGCCACCACTTTTGATCCTGCATCACAGCTAAAAATTATTCTGGACGGAATTGCTCCCGAAATTATTTCCGCTACAGGTTATGGCAGAAAACTCGTGACCGAGGAGCTTTGCGGTGTCACCACTGTTTCGCTGACGGAGATCAAAGCGTACGCCCTTGGAGTTGCACACTTGTTTCCTGAAGCGCGCACCATCCTTGATATTGGCGGGCAGGACACCAAAGCTATATCGCTCATGAAAAACGGGAAAGTTGCGAAATTCGAAATGAATGATCGATGCGCGGCGGGAACTGGAAAATTTTTAGAGCACCTCGCAACAGTTTTTCAAATCCCCATTGCGGACTTCGGAAGCTACGCTCTTGAGGGTGATGAACCATTAATGATAAACAGTATGTGCACCGTTTTTGCGGAGACCGAAGCGACCTCACTTATGGCCCAAGGTAAGAATCCGCGCGATATTGCACTCGGATTGCACGGATCAATAGTTAGGCGCACAACAAATATGCTTCACCGAGTAGGACTGAATGAGCCGTTGGTGTTTGCGGGCGGAGTGGCTAATAACCCTTGTGTTATCAACATGTTAACAGACGCACTAAAGATATCTCCATCCGTTCCTGATAGACCGGATATGGTCGGTGCACTGGGTGCCGCGCTCCACGGAAAGTCTGTTCTGAAAATATGTTGAATAAATGGTTTGAAAAATAAGCCCAATACCGTTAGGTTCCCAATGTTCGCGGCACTAAAAAAACACATCTGTCGCGAAGTTTTTTCCCTCTAGGAGTATAGAGAATGTCCGAGCAGAACTTGGAAGCTAATGGCGAAGAAAACTTTGCCGAACTTTTTGAAGCCTTTCAGTCAGAGTCAAACGACAACCTTCAAGTCGGTGATTTAGTCAAAGGAACTGTAATTTCAATCACTAAGGATTCCGTGTTTATTGACACTGGTTCCAAAGTTGATGGAATTGTAAACCGTGACGAACTGACCGATCCCGAAGGAGAACTGACCGTTAAGGACGGAGACGCCGTAGAACTCTACGTAATATCCATCGACAGTAATGGAATCAGCCTATCCAAAGCCATGTCCGGCGCAGGCGGCCTCAATATGCTTAATGATGCATATGAGAGCGGCGTTCCTGTAGAAGGCAAGGTTCTAGAAACATGTAAAGGCGGTTTCAGAGTCAGCATGATGCACCGCAAGGTGTTCTGTCCTGTTAGCCAGATCGACGCAACCTTCGTGGAAACCCCCGAAGATTACGTGGGTGAAACTTTCAATTTCAAGATTATCAAGTTTGAAGAAAACGGACGCAACATCGTCGTTTCCCGCAGAGCTCTTCTTGAAGTTGAACAGGAAAAATTCCGCGAGAAATTCCTCGAGGAAGTCAAGCCTGACGCAGTCATGGATGGTAAAGTCACTAAGCTTATGGCATTTGGTGCCTTTGTGGAACTAGCTCCCGGCGTTGAAGGAATGGTTCACATTTCCGAACTCAGCTGGTCCCGCTCTGCTAAGCCCGAAGACATTGTTCAGCCCGGTGATGAAATCACTGTAAGAATTCTTTCTATCGAGCCTCGCAAAGACGGCAAAGGACTGAAAATCGGTCTTTCTCTCAAGCAGCTTCAGGCTGATCCTTGGGACGAACTAGGCGATAAATTCAGTGCTGGCGACAAAGTTACCGGAACGGTTGCCCGTTGCGCAGACTTCGGCGCATTTGTTGAGATCGCTCCCGGCATCGAAGGACTCGTTCATATCTCAGAAATGAGCTATACCAAACGCGTTCACAAACCTGCCGACGAAGTTACTCCCGGACAGGAAGTCTCTGTCATGATCAAGGATCTTGATCCAGTTAAACGTCGCATTGCACTTAGCATGAAAGACGCTGCTGGTGATCCATGGCTTGACGTTGAAGATTCTTTCAAACCTGGCACCGAAGTTGAAGGAACTGTTGAAAACAAGGCCGAATTCGGTATTTTCATCAGCCTTGCTCCCGGCATCACCGGACTTCTACCTATGTCTCACATCTCTCGCTCAGACAAGAAAGTTGAGTTGGAAGCATTGACACCAGGTCAGAAAGTCAAAGTTTACGTTGCAGAACTTAATACTGCTGACCGCAAAGTAACATTGACTGTAGGTGAACCAAAAGAAAATGAAGACTGGAAACAGTACTCTAAACCTGCTCCTAGAAAATCCGCTCCTCGCAAACAGCAGTCTGCTCAAAGTATGACTTCTGGCGACACAGCTGGTTTTGGTGGACTTCTTGGTATGAAACTACAAGAAGCCATGAAAAACAAAAATTAGTATTAAGGGCCGGATTTTTAATAGAAATCCGGCCCTACATTTATCATCCATCACAGTATGAATAATAGCAAAAACATCATTTGCTGGGCTGATTGCTGAGCCGGCTTTATCGAGACGAGTTCACGTCTCAAAAATCTCATGCCGACCATGACCCTCTCCGTTGAAATTTATTCCGACCAGCGCTCGCGATTAGAGAGAATTGCAAAAGTTAAAGATGCAGAAATTATATCTGAAACGCTTCTTAATGAGACTAAAACACTTTTGATTCTTCGCAAAAGATAACATCACTACCTTAAATTCAGTCAAATTTTACAGCGTTAAAGCTGACAATTTTGCACACCCAGACCACTATCATGACACCATTTATAATCGTACCACTAATTTTCCTGAGTGCCGGATTACTGCAAGGGATGACCGGATTCGGTTCCGCTCTAATTGCAATGCCTTTGCTGGTCTTAGTTCTCGACATCAAAACTGCCGTTGCGGTCTGCACACTTTGCGGAATAATCATCAACATTAGAATGGCCGTGACCCTGCGTGCAAATGTAGACCCAAAAAAGATCATGCCTCTAATTATCGGTAGCGTGCCCGGAGCAATATTTGGAACAATCGTCCTCAAAGAGGTAAACGCCGATTTTATAACCTTATTTCTAGGATGCCTTATTTCCGGGTATGCGCTTTACTCTTTATTCGTTAAACCTATTATTCTTAAGATTAATCCCAAATGGGGCCTTGTCCCTGGTTTTTTAACAGGCGCAATTATCGCTGCAGTTAGTGCAGGCGGGCCTCCAACCATTGTTTATTCTTCACTCATGGGTTGGAAAAAAGAAGATTTCAGAGCCACTCTTGCTGTTTTTTTTGCAACAGCGACAGTATTCGCTGCGATCGGTCACTTTTTAAGCGGCCTCACAACTCTATATGTTTTACAACTTTTCATGGCATCCCTAATTCCCGTACAGTTTGGAGTATATATTGGCCATATCCTTTCAGGCAAAGTGTCTGAAGATCTTTATAAAAGAATGGTCATGATCCTTCTTGTCTTCATGGGAATCGTGCTTATTTTTCAAAGCACGACATAAGACTTTAAGCACGGAGAAAAAAACTCATGTTTGGCAAAATCTTTTTAGCCTTCGTTGTTATACCGATTTTTGATTTATACCTACTTGTGAAAATCGGCGGAGAAATCGGAACCCTCAACACAGTAATGCTGGTACTGCTCACCGCATTTATCGGTGCATCCCTTGCCCGCTCACAGGGCATGTCCACCATGCAAAAAGTGCGTGAAAATATGGATCGCGGGGTCATGCCTGCCGAAGAAATACTCGACGCAGTAATCATTTTCGCAGCAGGACTTGTACTACTCACTCCCGGATTCATTACCGACGCACTCGGCTTGCTCCTGCTCTTCCCGCCCACACGCGGATATTTCAAGCGCTGGTTGCGTATTCAGATAGAACAGATGAAGAAAAGCCCGAATGTACATATGACCTACCAACAGACTGAATTCAAAGCTTGGACTAACCAAGAGCCGCCTTCACAGAAAATTGATAACGTAATTGATATCGAAGCAAGTGAAACACAAGTTGATGAAACAAAAAATAACAATAAGGGAACACCGATTCAGTAACCTAGAAATATCCCCTATCCCCAAGTTAATTGCATAAAAAAATCCCGCCCTCGATTCGAGAGCGGGATTTTTGTTTTTAATAATCAAAAAGAAAACATTACTGACAAATTCAGACTTAATTATTAATCCTGAATAACATCAGCTAATATAAATGTTCCGGTGAAACCTTTACCTATTTTCTTATGGGCTTTACGAGCACTGGCTAAACTTTTGTACATGCCCAGCTGAACTTTGAAAATCTGCGCGCTATCTGTCACAACTCTTACAAGCCTTGAGTTGTTGAAGCCAGCCTTCTGAAGTCTTCCTACAAGCATGTCGGCGTTATCTTTTACTTTGTAAGCCCCTACCTGAATGTAAAAAGATCCGTAAATATTCTTCTGAACAGGTGCGGCAATTGCGATAGAAACCAGCTCAGATTCTGATGCAGGCTTAGACACCGGTGCTTTTTTTATTTCTGGACGATACGGTTCTATACGGACATTAGCCTTACCCGCATCAAGAAAATCCAGTTTTGCAGCTGCTGCTCGGGAAAGATCAATTATGCGGTCCGGCACAAACGGTCCTCTATCGTTAATAATTACGGCTACACTTTTCCCAGAACTTAAGTTTGTTACCGTCACTTTCACGCCCAGCGGCAAATAGTTATGTGCAGCAGTCAGTTTATCCATATCATACGGTTCACCACTGGCAGTAACTTTACCTTGAAATTTTTCGCCATACCAGGAAGCTACGCCTTCTTCTTTATAGTTGGCAGGAATAACCCTGGTTTTCGTTGAAGCGGACGCTTTACTCGCCACAGTACTGTTCGTAGTCTGTTCTGCGGCAAAAGCAGATCCAGCAAAAAGGATAATGAACACGAACTGTACTAATAAAAATCGTTTAAACATAAAAATCTCCTGCCGTATGATATGTATAGTCTTGTGTTACAGCACTATACCTTTATTAAGTATTAGCGTTCATTGCAAGCGAGCATAGAAAAATTATAATTTCTTCATCTCTCTTTCACGCATTGTTTCATTAAATTCGCCAAGATCATACATTCTTATTTTATTACTTCGCGGAAATTCACGCTTAAATAAATTTTTCAACAACTTACGCACTGTTTTTGACGTTGTTTTATGTTCGAATACTTCATAACCGTCCTCAAATATAGTGAACTCTTCATCTATATGATGTAGAATGAGCAAAGAACGGTTGCGTTTGTATGTTCGCAGGTCTATGCAGTGCCCTACGGGAAGCTTTTTTAACTTCCGCAGCACCGACTCAAGAGCGGTTGCTTTATCAATCATGAGCCGGAATATACCGTGGCTCAAGGAGAACTGTCAAATTATGAGTAATAAAACGAATACCCTTGTTAAGGGCGATACAATAGAAGTCGAAATTGAATCACTAGCTTTCGGTGGACAAGGCATTGCGCGCTTAGACGGGTTAACTGTTTTTGTTAACCATGCCGTCCCCGGTCAGGTTTTGAGTTGTGAAATTACAAAACTCAAAAAAAGATTCGCCATCGCCAAACGACTTGATGTTGTTAAACCTTCTAAAGATGACGTCACCCCGTTCTGTGAACATTTCGGAACATGCGGCGGCTGTATGCATCAGGATATGGCATATCCTGCGCAGCTTATGTGGAAGGGCCGGCAGGTCAGCGAAACACTTGAAAGAATCGGTAAAATTTCCAAAGAAACAAAAGGCATGGGCGAAGACACCCTAGCATCACCTCTCGAAAAAGGTTACCGCAACAGAATGGATTTCTCTTTTGAGGGATATGGCGATGCTCTGAAAATCGGATTTAAAAGACGCGGTTCTGAAACTGAAGTTATCAGCGTTGGTTCATGTCCGCTACTTCCAGAATCATGCAAAAAGATTTCTGAACTCGCTCAGGCTTACTGTATTAAAAGCAAAATCGGCACCCATAGACATGGTAAAGGCGGTTACTGGAGAAAGCTCGTTGTCCGTGCATCGCACGACACTGGCAAGATATTGATTCACGTCATTACCGCTCCTTCTAAAACGCATCATGCCATTCCTGGATTGCAAGAGCTTCTTTCCGCAGAAGTGCCTGAGCTTATATCCTTTGCTCACTCTACACGTATCGGCAGACCGGACATTGCTTCCGGTGAGCGTCTTATCTCTCTTACTGGCAAGCAGTTTATCACTGAAGCCCTAAATAAAAGAGACGATAATCCGGTCAGCTACAAAATCACACCGAACGCTTTCTTCCAGACCAATACTGTTGGAGCAGAGCTACTCTACCAGAAATGTCTAGATATGGCTGATCCAACTTCAGATGACGTCGTTTACGACCTCTTTTGTGGATCAGGCGGCATCGGCCTATTCATGGCCCGCTCTGCCAAAAAAGTTATAGGCTTTGAGCTTTCAAAAGAATCTGTCATGTCAGCAAGAGAAAATGCAGAACTGAACAGCCTTGAAAACTGCCAGTTCATTGCGGCGAACCTCACTGACAAAGACGGCGTTCCTATGGAACTTCCAAGCGCTGATATTATTGTATTAGATCCGCCTAGAAGCGGCGTACCTACTCCGACACTAGAACGCATACTTTCTCTTGCTCCAAAAAAGATCGTATATGTTTCTTGTAACCCGTCGACACTTGCCCGCGATGCGGAAAGACTCGAAGGAAAATACAAGCTTACTGAGTTCACCTCGGTTGATATGTTTCCCCATACAGCCCATGTTGAGTGTATTGCTTTGTTGACGAGACACGCTAAAAGCTGACACAATTATTGAAACAACAACTCTACCATCACGGAATCCTGAACTTAATCAGGATTCCGTGATTAATTACTCTTATGGATGAAACGGAAAAACAAGACACTCTGCTTCGAGAGTTACGCCGCCTTAATCTATACCCGCCGGAAGAAAGACAGCTTTACGACCTGCGTGCCAAGATTGAGCCGCGATTTATTGCAGCCGGAGAAACATTAGCCTCTCCCCGCGAAGCTAAATTTGCTGTGCTCTTTTACGGGCTCGCTATAAAGTCACTTGAAGAGGCACAATCAGCAACACCTTCATCATCTTCATCTTCATCTTCCAAAGATAACGATTCTTCTGCGGACATATGTCTGGACGCCCTATCCAATTTGGGACTGTTTGGTAATACTCTCGCGGCAGACATTCTGTGCAATAAATCAATGCCTCTTTCAAGGGTTAAAGACTGGTTTAAGCGCCAGACAAATCTATCCCTCGTTGCCGTAGCAGATAGAATGATTGCTCTTAATTACGACAATATTCCGGAACGAATTAATATAGCAAAGCAAGTGGTCACCAGTGCGGCGGCACTCGACCCGGAGAGCACTGCTCTTTTTTTCAAAGACAATGGTACAAGCAAAGGGCAGATGACTTTTTTCACTTTGGAAAATTTCATGTCCGGCAACTATGGAACCAAGTGCCGTGAAGAGTTAATCAACCCTGAGTCTTTAGAAAAAATAAGCTTTTACGCACAATCAATCCCTTCTTATCCCGATCATGAGCTTGTATCTGACGTTGCTTTGCATTTGCGCTCAATGGACCCTCTGGTTATGGAAAAAATCCTTATAACCATATCACGATTAGCCGAATCTATTGACAGAAATCTCCTAAAAGAGATCATTCCACTAGCGGAATTTCCTACACAGGCTCTTAGTAAAGCGGCTCTAGACATCATCGCAAAATATGCAGCAGGCAAAAGAGGTAGCATCTTTGCAGAGCTTTTTAATAAAGCCCCTAAAATACGTGCGGAGATAATCAACAGGCTCCCTAAACTCAACAGTGAAAATTTTACTATTTTCATGGCGAAAATTTCTGATCACTTTCATGCACCTGTCACTTCCGCTCTGTTCTCCACTCTTTGCGAGGAAGATGCACACTGTTTCGGCCAGAATTTATCCTCTACAATGAAAGGCCACCGAGGCAAAAAGCACAAACTGCTTAGTGACACAATTGCAAAGGCAATAAAATCGGACACCCCTATGCCTCCGGCAAAACCAGCTTCCCCAGAAGGCAAAACCGTTCCGGGGCTGGATTTCATAAAACTGGGGGCTCCAATTGTTTTAAACATTGAGCAGAGTTCGGTGACCAAGGGGTTTAATAGAATTTTTGGATCTCCAGACGAGGGAAGCTCGGACTCGTCTCCTGATGTCTACACTGACGCCCAAATATCAAACCAGCGACTGCACAAACTAAACAGATGGAAAAGTTTAGCACGTAACCTTACTTTTCAGACTTCAACTTTCAATGCTGCCGATTTTAGAAATTCCACATTAGAAAGCTGCCACTTTGTCGGGTGCACATTTGAATCGTGCTCATTCGGGGAAGCAGTTTTCACTGAATGTGAATTCAAAGACTGTTCATTCGCCGGGTGCTCATTCGACAAAACAGTCTTTTACGATACAAAATTGAATGACTGTAAATTCGAAACAAGCCACTTTGACTTGGCGATTCTCTTTTTATGCAACATAAAAAATTCCAAGTTTAATTCGACGTCGACTGCTGGATCTTTTTTTTGCAGATCACAAATTAAATTGAGCACATTCAATATTGCAGATTTCCGTGAAACACATTTTTTCCGAGGTTTAATAGAGGGAGTCTCTTTCAAAAACTGTGACTTTGCGGAGGCTCTTTTCAATAACACAGAAATCAAAAATTGCTCTTTTACCAATTGCTTCACAAAAGAATGTAAGGCTCTTAATGCTTCGACAGATGCACCGGAAGTGCTGACGGCTATGAACAAAACGCTGACTGCCCGCCTTGCTAAAAGAGAAAAACTTAAGAAAAAAAATTCCGGCATTTCAAAATTTGATGAGCTTGACCGCGACTTGATCTCCAAAGCTATAAAAAGATGGTTCGCGGTAAAAGACATCAACCGCAACTATGAAAAATTCGCCGAGAACAACTTTCGACGCACAGACTGGGCTCTTGAAAAGCTGGATTCCAAAGGTAAATTTTTCTTTGAAATATTACCCCTGCTTTTACATACAGATGCATTTGAAAAAGCTCTTAAATTTGTCGATAAATCTATAGCATCCAAAATTTCAGGATACATCCCGTCACCAGACCTAACAACCGCACTGGAAACAATTTTTCCAAGTACAGATGATGAGCCCCTAGCAGAAGATTTCATTCCTATCGAGGCGGTTCTTTCAATAGGAAGCGTAGGAACTATTGCGCAGACACCCTCCTCCGACCTCGACTACTGGGTTTGCTGTGACTTCTCACACAACTCAGCACAGGACAGGAAAAAGCTTAATTACAAACTTACCCGCATTGAAGATTGGGCAATGAAAGAATATTCCATTGAAGCTCACTTCTTCCTCATGGACATCAAAGAGATAAAAGAAAACAACTTCGGAATAAGTGACGCCGAAAGTTCCGGATCTGCTCAGGGAGCCATCCTCAAAGAGGAATTTTATCGCTCCGCATTACTAATAGCCGGAAAGCCCCCCCTCTGGTGGTTCTCGCCAGTTGAGTCAAACGACAAGCTTTATCTGGCAGCGAAAAAGAAAGTGTCCGTGCTGAAGGGCAAAGAATTTGCTGTTGATCTTGGCAATGTGCCACGCATCCCCGGAGAAGAATTTTTCGGAGCGTCCCTATGGCAGATCGTAAAAGGAGTTAAAAGTCCGTTCAAATCCATCATGAAATTCGGACTTCTCGAAAGATATACTTCAGGAACAAGAGCGCCTCTACTATGTGAAGCTATCAAGAAGAACATAATCGAAGGAGAGCGGGACTTAGTGCGCATTGATCCTTACATGCTAATGTATCAAGAGCTTGCTGCTTTCTATAACAGGCAGGGTAAGTATGAAAACGCGTGGCTTACAGCTATGGCCCTACGGCTCAAGTGCGGACTTTTGAACGGTAAAAATACAGAGCAAACTCCTACCCGCCCTGAGGAAAAAGAACTTATAGAATTCACAGAGAATATATCAAGACCTACAATTGAGTCCGGAAAACAAGAATTTCAGTCTCTTACAGATTTTAGATCCGTGCTTAATCTAGGTGAAAAGATCAACCTTTTCATGATTAACACTTATCAACATATCAGAAAGGAACGGGACAAACTTTCCAGTGTATCCATCACACCGGAAGATTTGACAAAGCTCGGGCGTAAAATAGGAGCAAACTTTACGCCGCGCCGATACAAAATTAACAGACTCAGCCTGCCTGGGCCTAAAACTCATTTTTTCACAAACATCCTAGTTTCCCGTCCTGAGCCTAAAAAATGGGTGATAAGCGGAGAATACCCAGATGAAACAGGTGCTAGAAATATCATCACAGAAATTAAGTCCGCACCTAAATTACCACCCATACTTGTATGGCTTGTAATGAATGGGCTCTACGACCCAAGTATCAAGATAAAAACGGATCTCAGTTCAGCCCCTATAAGAGACCGGGAAATAAAAACCCTTGTTACCGATCTTAAGAAATTTTTCCCTCCGAAGCATACTTTCGACACGCCTATTGAGGAGACTCTAAATCCTGAGCGCATGTTAAAGGCCTTCTTTATTGTGAATTTATCTGTTGCGCGTGAAAACGCTACAATTAAAGAGGTTTGCCTCGTTTACAATACCAATTGGGGCGAAATTTTTTGCAGACCTCTCAAAATTACCCCAATGCTGATGGAATCTCCTGCGAAGTACCTGCTTAGCGAAATGCAAAATTTATGTAGTGAACAGCCGGAAATGGAACAGTTCGTCCCTCAAAATTCTGATTGCCCATATTTAAAAATACCTGTCGGCAAAAAAAGTTCCGGTACGAATCCTGAGAATTATCTCAAAACAAGCTGATACTACCCAGCCCCTTACGAGGTCGCACATGCCCAATATCCGCAAAAGCCTGCTTCAACTTATCTTTTCAGGTTCATTTATGAAACGTTGGAACGACAAACTCCGTCCAATGGAGCTTGTAGAAATAGATAAACAAGCTCACAAAATGATTGCAGCGTGGATCCTCTTTACACTGAACAGTGAACATCTGGAACCGCGCGAAAAAGTTCAACTAGGCTCTGATATTGTCGAGGGCGGTATTTTTGAATACCTGTTCCGTATGGTCATTACGGATATCAAACCACCTGTTTTCTATCGTATTAAAGAAAATCCTGAACATTACCGAAAGCTGACTGAATGGGTGCTTAAACAATTACGCCCGCGCTTAATGCCTCTTGGAAAAGAATTCTGGAAAAGACTCAAAGCTTATCACTTGAACCCAGATGAGACTTCACTTTCCTATAGAATACTGGCCGCGTCACATATGTATGCAAGCTACTCGGAATTCAAACTACTCAAGCACCTGAATCAACCGGATGAAGAGCTTATCGGTATTGAAGAGAGTTTCAGATCCCGTCTTGAAAGCTATTCAGACCTGATTGGAACACAGGAACTGCTTAATTCAGAATCTACCCCACTTGGCAGATTCGCGGACCTTTGCGGGCGACTTAGATTCCAGACTAGGTGGTCACAAACCCCCAGAATTCCGGAAACATCCGTTCTTGGTCACGTTTACCTTGTCGGAACTTTCGCTTGGTTTTTCAGCCTTGAAATTGGAGCTTGTCCGGCACGCAGACAAAATAATTTTTTCGCCGGACTATTTCACGACCTTCCCGAACTGCTGACACGTGATATTATTTCTCCCGTAAAAAAAGCAGATCCGACCATTGGTGACCTCATTAAAGAATATGAAGATCAGGAACTTGAAACCAGAATAATGAAACCACTGATTGAGAATGGCTATAAAAACTTAGCTTCAAGACTTGGTTATTTTCTCGGAGCAGAAACAGGATCAGAATTTCAATCAGCAGCTATCATCGGTGGCTTTGCTAAAAAAGTTACGACCGAAGAACTAGACTCTCGTTACAATGACGACTCTTTCGACCCGAGAGATGGAGAACTCCTGAAATTATGCGATCATTTGGCTGCGTTTCTGGAAGCATACAACTCATTGCAAAATGGAATAACTTCCGCACACCTCCATCAAGCATACTGGCGAATAAGCCAGCGCTATATGGAAAACCCTGTAGTAGCAGGAATCCATGTAGGACCGCTGCTCGCCGATTTTGATTAAGCATTTGAACTAAAATTTTATCTTCGCCTGAACTACTCCGAGAATAATCTGGGCCAACTCATCTGCAAAGGATTCGTCCATGGGCGCGTGACCTATAAGCAGACGATACCACATTGCGCCGAAAACCATGTCCACCACCATTTCCAAATTATGATCTGAGTCGATTCGTCCATTTTCCACTGCCACTAGAAAAATAGACATTAATACCGCGCGCCTTTTTGCGACAAAATTAACCCGGAACCTCTCGCGAAAGCCTTCATCCTTTTGAGCCTGCGCCATAAGGAAACGAAGATGCGCGCCACCCCCCTCAGCTATAGACTGCATTGATTGCCTCAAAAATTGACGGAGAGCTTCTCCCAACGACTCACAAGTGGGAACAAGAATACTTGTTTCGGCTTGACCTAGCACAGCTTCCAGCACGACATCAGCCGACGTGGCCCACCATCGGTATATGGTAGGTTTGCCAACTCCAGATCGCTTTGCAATGGCCTCAATAGTCACCCCTGCCACGCCTTTTTCTACCAACAAATCATGAGTGGCATTAATTATTGATTCGCGCGACTTCTTGCTTCTGGGACGTCCTGTTTTTGCCTTCACCATATTTTCACCTCTCTAATTTTCTAATTCTATTTTGCCATGCTTGACAGGTTTTAGCAAGTTTCGTTACGATCAGTAACGAAATAAGATTAACGGTCCTCAACGGACTAAAAATTAATCTGAATCCGGGCCGAACATGATCAGAAATAGACAAATACAATCACACAATTTATGGAGTAAAAAATGAAAATAGAATCAGCAAAATTAGTATATTTCTCGCCCACTGGAACAACAAAAAAGGTTGTACAGTCCATTGCGCATGGTATTAATATGGATACCTTTGAATTAATTGATATCACCATGCCAATAGCGAGAGAGAAGCCATTACGAACTGCGGAAGAGGAACTTCTCATAATTGCGGTTCCTGTTTATATGGGCAGGGTTCCGGCATTATTGATTGAATGGTTAGCTTCAATTCAAGCGGATAATACCCCTACCGTCTGCATTGTTGTCTACGGGAACCGAGTGTATGATGACGCTCTGCTCGAGTTAAAAAATATTCTAACAAAATGTGGATGCAGACCCATTGGAGGAGCGGCATATATCGGGGAGCACTCATTCTCTAGCCCAAACATGCCAACCGCGCACGGGCGTCCTGACAGAGATGATTTAAATCATGCTGAAATGTTTGGGCAGAAAATACGTGAGAAATTGCAATCTTATTCATCAATTTCTCAAATTTCAGACATAGAGATACCGGGCATTGATCCTTACAGAGGGTGTTCAACTCTATGGGATATTGATTTTATTGCAGTAAGTGACGGGTGCATACAATGTGGACTTTGTGCAGAGCTATGTCCTACAGGTGCTATCGCCCCGCATAATAGTGCGCTAATTAATCAGGAAAAATGCATATCATGTTGCGGGTGCATTAAGAACTGTCCTCAAAAAGCCAGAACTATAAAAGCTGGTCCAGTAGAAGACGCCTCTAAGAGGCTCAACAATCTTTACAAAGAACCCAAAAAACCAGAATATTTTTTGTAATTAATCATCGCGACACAATAAGCATGCATCACATGGAAAACACTACAGTGATTGAAATAAGGCGGAGTTCTGCTTACATATTTTAACTAGGATTTGATTAGAATTTAACTAAGGTTTTTACTCGGATTAGGCCTTAGCCCTCTTTACGGAAAGGGTTACTATATGCTTTAAGTTATTTTTAACGTATAAAACAAGAAATGATCTATATTTAACAACAACAGCTTTGCGAAGGAGATTGCTAATGCTGCTAAGGAAAAGAGCCTGGGATATGATGCGCGAGGACTTCGCGACTGTTGATGAATCTGCTAGCCTTGCCGAAACTATAAGAATTCTTCGGGACAGCATGAAAACGGCCCCTGATAATAATGTAGTTGTCGTTCAAACCAAGAAAGGTGCCCTTAGAGGCGTTGCTTCTATCTGGACCATGTTAAAAGCTGTCGAAGACATAGTTCTCAAAGACGATGACCTGAAATTGACCGAGGACACAGACTGGGATCGTGCATTCAAAAGAGCAGGAACAGCATGTTGCCACAGCTCCCTTGATGACCACATCGAGACTGACGCTCCTATACTAAAACCCACAGACCCCATGCTGGTGGTGCTGGAAGTTTTCCGAAAAAAGAAACGCTCATGGGCGCTTGTTCAAGAAGGCGGAAAAATCATCGGTGTTGTTTTAATCAGTGATGTATACCGTGAGCTTACCAGAGACCTCGTCACCCAATTTTAGCTTATATCGAACAGCATTTCCAACGGCTGATTGCAAAAAAATCCCGGATTCTCGTACGATAATCCGGGATTTTATTATGAACAATATTTCTTAAGATTTCACAGTCATGGCCCAAGCTAAAATATGCCTGGTCACTTCAGAATCATACTTTGCATCTTGAGAAATTGAGCCTGCGGCCTTCTCAATATTAATTGCTTCGGCATAAGGGCGCTTCGTAATCATGGAACAAAAAGAATCCACAGCCCCGCAAATTCTGCCGATCTGTGTGATCTCTTTATCCTTCTTTTTCTGCGGATATCCTTTCCCGTCCACTCGCTCGTGGTGCTCAATTACGCAAGCCTCGATCTCCTTATATTTGAGATCAAGCTTGCTTAGCATTTCATATCCAAGCGAAGAATGCTTATTAATTTTAGTACGCTCATCAGTGGTGAGCGGCTTTGGCTTTTCCCTAATGAATGCGGGTATTTTAGTCATGCCTAAATCATGAATAAATAACCCTACGGTAAGCCTGTTAAAGTGGTTTCTCGTAATGTCTTTATTCGCAAAAGCATCAAACTTCATTCTAATAAATATTGTCAGTCCGAGTACTCCACAATTCACGCTATGCTTTGCTAAGGAATGCTCTTTATGAAGACGTTTGGCCAAAGCCTTAATTCTATACACGTCACCCCAGAGGTACTCAGTAAGAACCATCAGGTCTTCCCATAGTTTTTGCTTTACAACGGGAATGGGCTGATCCAAAAATTCTTCCATACGCATGGTGAGTGCTTCGAGGAAAATATCCGCGATTTCACTCTCTTTCAAATTTCGATCAACAAGAACCAAATCAAGCTGATATGCAATATGTTTCACATAAACAACGTGGTCCGCGCGCGAAACAAAAATGAGCCCCTCTTTCACCAGGCCGGATAATTCCTCAATCTGCTCCTTACTAAGCCTTTCACCTACTTTATAATAAGGGGCAATACGACCGACCTCTTCCTTGAAGACAAAGATATCCAAAGGAGGTCTAAACTTATTAAAACTCTGAATAATATCAGCACTTATCTGGTAAAACTCTTCGTTTAAACTTTCAGGAACTGCCATTTTAGCTTTTGCATTCATACCGCAAACCTCTCTAAAGCGGGGATAACCAGTAGTAATGTTTACTTATAAGGAGCACTTTTATTTATCTTGATTGATTTAATAAAAATAAAAAACGACAAAAGAAGCACTAATTCCTCTCATCTACGTTGCACCTGTACTGAAAGTCTATAGCACCCAAACTTATGTTCGTGAAGGCCATCTCACTTAAGATCGTTTTTTTAGTGATTATATTTAAAAAAAACGTAATTTTTTTTTTGCTTAAATTAAGCATTCTAAAGTCCATATATTTAAACTGTTAGCCCATTCTATTACGCTTGAATTGCCTGACTTGAGTACCCTCTAATTTAGAAAGTGCTATTGACTTTTTCCCTATTTTCACACACAGGTGGGTAGACGGGGGGAATTGGTGGTAGAACTGTGTAATTAGGTGGTAGACGGATGAAGTTTACAAGTCACGCACATCGGAGCATGGATGCCAAGGGCAGGCTCATGCTTACACCGGAATTCCGGGATCAGGTTTATACTGATTCTGCGGAAGGTTTCGTGACGTTAACTATTTTTGAAGGAAACATTGTTGGTTTCACTCCTCCTGACTGGGCTATTTTGGAAGAAAATCTTGCAAAGATCAAGAATCCTAGCCGAAGTCTTAGAAACTTCATCCGTATCATCATTTCCGGTTCTGAAAAAGTTCACCTTGATAAACAAGGTCGAATAACCATCCCCTCCCATTTGCGAAAAAGCGGCAAGCTGGACAAAGACATTGTTCTGGCTGGTGTCGGAGACAGATTTGAAATCTGGGATAAGCGGGCTTACGAAACACTGCTTGAACAAGATTTTGACGATGTCTACGAAGAAATATCCCAGAACGGAGTAGAACTCCCGTTCTAGATATAGCTTGATTGCCCCACTGTTGAACATAGTCTCTTTATCATTTTGAAATTTTAATTTCCAAAAGCCACCAAAGATTCAAACCGTTCCCCCCCGAACAAACATTGGATCAGGACATTATGGAAACAAATACTACGAACCCTGCAAAGGTTCACACCTCGGTTCTACTTAATGAAATCATCGAATGGATCGCTCCTAAACCGGGCGGTTTATACCTTGATGGAACTTTGGGTATGGGCGGTCATTCCAGTGCAATTCTGGAAAAAGCCGGCGAAGGTGCTCAGCTAGTAGGACTTGACCGGGACGAACAAGCACTCGAGCTTGCAAAAGTACGGCTGGCTCCTTTCGGAGACAGAGCGCACAGATTTCACTTAGCCTTTAGTAAGTTTGAAATAGCCCTTAACGAAATGGGCTGGGACAAGATTGACGGAGCTATTTTAGACCTTGGTGTATCCTCTCTGCATCTAGACCATGCGGACAGAGGCTTCAGCTTTGCTAAAGACGGTCCTCTGGACATGCGAATGGACCCGTCAGGAGGAATGCCTCCTGCCTCAAGCATTATAAATAAAGGGTCCCACTCTGACCTAAACAGAATTTTTAAACTATATGGCGAAGAACCTTTGGGTTCAAAAATTGCCAGCGCAATCATTGCTGCCAGAGAAATCAAAAAGATAACTACGACATTAGAACTGGCTGCTATCGTTTCGAAAACATATCCGGCCAAAAGGAAAGCTTTATCCCGGACACATCCGGCGACAAAGACCTTTCAGGGACTGCGCATCGCGGTCAATTCTGAGCTTGAAGAGCTAAAAATGTTCTTGCACAGAATTACTGAAAGACTGAATCCGGGCGCGAGAATAGCGGTTATATCCTTCCATTCATTGGAAGATAGAATCGTTAAAAGATCTTTCAGGGACCAATCACAATCCTGCACGTGCCCCCCCATGCAGCCTATGTGTACATGTGGAAATAAACAGAGGCTTACATTGCTGACCAAAAAGCCTCTCCTTCCTACTGAAGAAGAGATGGAAGCCAACCCGCGCAGCCGTAGTGCGAAACTAAGGGTGGCTGAAAGGTCACAGGATACCAAGTGAGTCCGTCATGAAAGAGGACTCAAAAGGAATAGCCCTAGCTCTAGCCACAATAATGATTTCGGCACTGCTCCTAGGGCTGATATCTGTTTGGCTAAATATTGAGCGAGTCGACAAGGCCTATGATTTAAGACGAATGGAAAAGAAATTGAACGAGCAAGAAGCTCTTGAAAGCAAACTTGAAGTCGAAAAAAACAACTTAATTTCGCCTATAAGACTTAGAGAGTTAGCTAAAAAATACGGATTCGGACCAGCGTCACAGGGACAGATAAGAAGAGATCGCGGAGATTTAAAGAAATAACAACGTTAAATTAAACAGGAGCTTTGGACGTGGCAAAAAGGAAAAAAGAAAGCCTGAAGTCGAGCAGAAATAAACTGCTCTTCGTTATGGTTCTTTTCGCCCTTGTGTGGACGGCCCTTCTTGGAAGAGCAGCATGGCTGCAGCTCTACAAAGGAGCGGATCTTTCACGTCTTGCACTACGTCAGCACCTGGCCGCAGAACTTGAACGCGGCGAACGCGGAAATATATTTGACCGCAACGGCAATATGCTTGCCACCAGTGTAGATGCTTCATCGCTCTATATTCGTCCGGTAAAAGTAACGGATGTTTCAGGAACTGTAGCTAAACTTTCTAAAATACTTGGCATTTCAAAAGCGAAGCTTAGAAAAAAATTATCCAGAAAATCTAATTTCATCTGGATAAAACGACAGCTCGATGACAGAACCGCCCGCAAAATTAAAAAAGCGGATTTACCGGGAGTATACCTGACCACAGAATTTGTCAGGTTGTACCCCAACAATCACCTAGCAGGACAACTACTCGGTTTTGCAGGAATCGACGGCAAAGGGCTTGAAGGGCTCGAAAAAGAATTCAATGGTCGCCTAGCAGGACGCAAGGCGCAGTTCGTTGTTCAAAGGGACGCATCAGGGCGCAGGCTTTATTTAGATGAGCTTGGGCGCGAAATGGATATCAGAGGGAAAGACGTTCACTTGACCATTGATTCGCATCTGCAATCAGTGACTGAAAACGCATTGGTTGATTCGATCAAGAAATACAATGCGAAATGGGGAACAGCAGTAGTTGTTGAAGTGGCCACGGGTGACATACTCGCACTTGCCAACTGTCCTAGGTTCAACCCAAATATTTTCCGCACAAGTTCTCCTAAAACGTGGAGAAACCGTGCAGCAATTGACGTTGTTGAACCGGGATCAACAATGAAACCATTTTTGATCGCAGCGGCGTTAAAACACGGAGTTATTACTCCCGAAAAGCTCATCGACTGCGAGGGTGGAAGATGGAATCTGAACGGAAAGTACATAAAAGATACGCATAAATATGGATGGCTGCCCGCACATAAGGTGCTCAGATACTCCAGTAATATTGGCGTAGCAAAAATCGGCCTTGAGCTTGGAGTACAAAATTACCACAAGTTCCTGACTGACATAGGCTTTGGAAGTAAAACAGGTCTCCCGCTTCCCGGAGACAGAGTAGGATCAATCCGCCCCGCCGCACAGTGGAATGAAATTGATCTTGCTGCGGGTGCATTCGGACAAGGCGTAGGAGTTACCGCTCTGCAAATGGCGAAAGCATATTTATGCATTGCCAACAAAGGAGTTGCCAAACCTTTAAGGTTGGTACAATTGCCTAGATCCGAAGAAGACGAGGCTCCTAAAAGGATTTTCAGTACAGAAGTCGCAGAAAAAGTACTCTCTATGATGCGCGAAGTTGTACAGGAAGATGGAACAGGCACTCGCGTAAGAATCAGCGGCACAACCGTTGCGGGGAAAACAGGAACAGCGCAAAAAGCTGAAAAGGGCGGATACGGAAATCAATATATGGCCTCATTTATAGGCATGGTTCCAGGATACAACCCCGAATACATCGTATTTGTAATGGTTGATAGCCCTCAACCGAATCATTACGGCGGAGTGGTTGCCGCGCCGGTAGTTAAGACCGTGATGACTGAGACGCTCGCTTACTATGGCAAACTGCCTGAAAAGCAAAATTCTGCTCCGGTAATGTCCGCAAGTCTGACGCCTAGCTCTGAAATGCCTAAAAAAGCGGTAAGAGCAAATTCAGCGCAGACATCTGTTTCAAGCGAAACAGTTCCGAATGTTAAAGGAATGCCCATTCGCAGGGCTGTCGAAATAATGGTGAAGAGAGGATTCGTTCCCAAACTGAAAGGTCAGGGAATGACAATAATTAAACAGGTTCCTGAAGCAGGCGAGAAATGGCCTGAAGATGAAAACGCTGAAATTGTTCTTTGGTTATCTTAAAAGGCTAAAATGTCGGACATTACTATGGACATAACAAAATGGAACAAGCTCCTCGATAAAGTTCGAGAGGGGCTGATGGTTCGTACCGATTCACGGGAAGTTAGAGATGGCGATGTTTTTGTCGCGATCTCCGGTCCTACGTGCGATGGTACGGATTTTGTTCCACAAGCCATTAAGAATGGGGCAGCATATATTGTCTGCGCCAAACAAATTTCCACCGAAGACTTAGGTTCCGCAAAACTGATTACCCACTCTGATCCACGCAAAGCACTGGTTGAACTTGCTGTCGCATATTTCAAGACCGACAACAACAAAGTAAAAGTTATCGGCCTGACTGGGACGAACGGGAAAACCACCGTCTCATATCTTATCGAACAGCTACTAACTTCCGCTGGAATGAGAGTCGGCGTCATTGGCACAATCAGTTACCGCTGGCCTGGGCACGAGCAGGACGCACCGCTCACTACTCCAGGATGCTGGCAGTTGCACGAAATGCTTTCCAAAATGGACGCGGCTGATGTCGATGTCATGGTCATGGAAGTTTCATCCCATGCACTAGATCAAAAACGAGTTGCAGGACTGAACTTTGATGCGGCCATCCTGACCAATGTCACTCAAGATCATCTTGATTACCACGGTGACATGGAATCATATTTCGAGGCCAAATCACTGCTGTTCAATTATTTTCCGAATGCAGACAAATGCGGAATCATAAATTTTGATGATCCCTACGGCAGACGTCTTCTTGTATCCCACTCCCCTTCCATAGGGTTTGGAATGTCTGACCCAAAAGATCTCCGCGGCAATAACCTCTGTGGCAAGATGATCTCCTGCACAGGCAAAGGAATGGTCCTGAAAATGACCTACGGCGCCGAAACATGGGAAATCAAGACCGACTTGATAGGTAACCATAACGGATACAATCTTCTCACAGCTCAAGCAGTTGGATTGCACCTTGGCCTTACCTCTGCGGACATGAAAAAAGTAACATTCAAGGGCGTCCCCGGGCGGCTCGAACGAGTACAGAATAAAAAAGGCTTAGACGTTTTTGTGGATTACGCCCACACCCCTGACGCTCTTGAGAATGTATTGAAAACTCTCGAAGACCTGAATTTCAAGCGCATCATCACTATTTTCGGCTGTGGCGGTGACAGAGATAAGGCTAAACGCCCTCTCATGGCAGAAGCCGCGTGCAAATATTCTGACGTGGCGGTTCTTACTTCTGACAATCCAAGAACCGAAGATCCTCTTGATATTATTAATGACGTCCGTCCCGGTATGAAGGGATGTCCACTTTATATTGAAGAACCAGACAGAGCTATAGCCATTAGAAGGGCTGTAGAAGAAATGACCAATAAGGATGTGCTCCTCATAGCCGGAAAAGGTCATGAGACATATCAGATTATAGGAACAGAGAAAAGGGACTTTAGCGATGTGCAGGAAGTCAGCGCGGCAATCAAGGAGATATTCAGTTGAAACTAACTATATCTGAACTTGAAGAGCAGCTCAAAGGGGGCAGTGATTTCCCTAATGCAAAAGAAACCCAAATATCTGGCGTGCGCATAGACAGCAGGCTTGTGCGTAAAGGTGACGTTTTCTTTTGTATTGAAGGCGATAATTACGATGGTCACAACTTTGCGAACCTGGCTTTTAAGGCCGGAGCATCTGCGGTTGTAGCTTCGCAGTTTATGCCTGAGCTTGAAGACAAGCCTGTGATCATGGTTAGAAACACCGTTCAGGCCCTCGGCAAACTTGCCGCATACTGGAGGACCCGCGCAAAAGCTAAAATGATAGCTGTTACCGGATCAGCCGGAAAAACTACCGTGAAGGAAATGCTCGCGCACGTTCTTGGCGGCAAATATTCCGTTCACAAAAATTTCATGAACCTGAACAACCAGATCGGACTACCAATGTCGATGCTGGCTGCAACAGGGGACGAAGATTTCTGGGTCATGGAACTCGGAATCAGCTTACCGGGCGATATGGATGAACTTGGTGTGATTGCAGAACCGGACATGGCAATAATCCACAACATCGGACCTGCACATCTAGAAGGTTTAGGTTCAATGGAAAACGTTGCTTCAGCAAAAGCTTCGCTTTTCAAATACATACAGCCGGGCGGTAGAGCTCTCTGTTGCAAGGATCACGAACTCCTCTGGAACGCGGCATCCGAGATTACAAACCCGACTCTGTTTTCATCTCAGGATTCGAACACGCCATATTTCAGTGAATTACTTGAAGCTATGCCCGACGGAAAGGGACGTTTCCTGCTTAAGGCCGAAAAAGAAACAGCTGAAACGCTACTACCAACCTGCGGTTCACATTTCGCAGAGAACGCGGCGGCTGTTACATGCGCGGCGTCCTTGCTTGGACTAGGATTAGAGGAAATAGCTGACAGATTAAAAACTGTAGAGCTGCCTAAACAAAGATTTCACTGCCACACTCACGGAAAATGGACGCTCATAGACGACACATATAATGCGAATCCACTTTCCATGAACAAGGCCATCGACACGGCAAACCAGATATCCGGGGAAAGACCTCTGGTTCTAGTGCTCGGTGACATGCTTGAGCTTGGTGATGGTGCAGCAAAAGCGCACCGCGATCTCGGCGAAAAAATCGCCGCAATCAAGCCAGACGTAACTTTCTACTTTGGTAGCCATTATGACGATGTTGCACAAACAACCAATGGCTCCACTTTTGTTCCGGTCAAACAGCCTTCTGAATTTATGACTGGAATACATGAACTTGGACTAAATAATGCGGTGGTTCTTTTTAAAGGGTCAAGATCCTGCCGCATGGAAAATTATTTCCACGCACTTCATAACGAGGTCACTGGGGAGACCGGAGGGAACAACGCATGATCTATCATTTTCTAGTCCCCCTGAGCGCACAAATAGGCGCACTGAATGTATTCAGATACATCACATTCAGGTCCATATACGCCATGCTTACAGCTCTTATTATCACTATAGTGCTAGGCCCTATGTTTATGCGCTGGCTGCAGAAAATTAAATGCGGGCAGTACATTCAGGAAGATGGACCAGACCACCAGTGCAAAGCCGGAACGCCTACAATGGGCGGTTTACTACTTGGATTTGGAGTACTGGTTTCCACCCTGCTATGGGCGGACCTTACGAATATCTATGTCTGGCTCACAATTTTCGTTTTTGTAGGATTCGGCGCGGTAGGATTTATTGATGATTACATCAAGGTAGTCAGAAAACAGAACAAAGGGCTTTCAGCCATTGCCAAACTGGTAGGTCAGTTAGTGGTTGCGGGAATTGCAGTCACATTACTGATCATGCAACCGGCCTATTCTACTGAACTCTCGGTACCGTTCTTTAAGAATATAACTCCTGATCTCGGCTGGTTCTACCTGCCGTTCGCGCTACTTGTTCTTATAGGATCATCCAACGGCGTTAACCTGACAGACGGACTGGATGGACTCGCCATCGGGCCTTCGATTGTCGGGGCGAGCTGTTTTACACTTTTCATTTATGTTGCCGGACATGCTGGTATAGCAAGTTACCTGAATGTAACTCACGTTCCGGGGGTCGGCGAAGTAACAGTTTTCTGCGGCGCATTAGTAGGTGCAGGACTCGGATTCCTCTGGTACAACGCCTACCCCGCTCAGATTTTCATGGGTGATGTAGGATCGCTCAGTATCGGTGGAGTCTTAGGATTTATCGCCGTACTTGCAAAGCAGGAGTTGCTACTGACCATTGTAGGCGGAGTGTTTGTATTCGAAACTCTCTCAGTTATTTTACAGGTAGGTTATTTTAAATTCAGCGGCGGGAAACGAATTTTCCGCATGGCCCCGCTCCATCATCATTTTGAGCACAAGGGCATCCCTGAATCAAAGATTGTTATAAGATTTTGGATTCTTTCGATATTAATGGCTCTAATGGCTTTAAGCACACTAAAACTCAGGTAGAGGAAATGGATAGCGAATTCGTCAAAAAGGTCACTAAGACCCGCATGTTCACTGACCGGATCGCAATTGTTGCGGGAGCCGGGCGCTCAGGGATTGCCGCCGCAAGGTTGCTTCACGCCCTTGGTGCTACTGTGCGCATTGTTGACGAAAACACGTCCCTCACTGACGACATTTTGCAAGGACTCGGACCCAAAGCAGAACTTATGGTTGGCCCTGCGTGTCCTGAGCAATTTGCAGGCGCAGAGGTCATCGTTGTCAGTCCCGGTATTCCGGTTAGAAAGATTATCCCAATGATCGGAGATTTGCCAGAACGCAAAATCATCTCCGAACTTGAACTCGCGTCATGGTTTGCTGATGAGCCGAAAATCGCCATTACGGGGACCAACGGCAAAACGACGACCACAGCTTTAATCACTCACATTCTGGAAAATTCAGGCAAGACAGTATTCGCCGGAGCCAACTACGGCACTCCGCTTTCTGAATATATCCTTGCTAAAGGACAGTGCGATATTCTTGTTCTAGAAGTTTCAAGTTTCCAGTTACAGAACTGCCATCTTTTCAGACCGGATGTAGCCATATTGCTCAATATTTCTGCCAACCATCTGGATTACCATTTAGATATGGATGAATACGTCAGTGCCAAGCTGAAAATTTTCGAGCGTCAACCATCTGATGCTCTGGCAATTCTACCGAAAGAAATGCAAGACGAGCTTAATCCATCAGAATTCACCAAAGCGACTGTTAAGTGGTTTGACGGTGAAATGTTTAAAGAGCAGCCAAATCTGCCCGGCAAGCATAACCGCTCAAATATCGAAGCGGCATGGCTTGCTCTGGAAAAGTTCGGCCTGACCATAGAAGAATTTCAGACGGGACTGGATTCCTTTAAAGGAAAAGAACACCGCATCAACAACATCGGAACCGTAAACGGAGTCACTTTTATTGATGACTCCAAAGGAACCAATCTTGACGCGGTTGTCGCAGCACTGGGCAGCTTTGACGCACCAATAAGACTTTTACTTGGTGGCATTTTCAAAGGCGGAAATGTTGCAGATCTCATTCCGGCAATGAAAGGGAAAGTCGCAGAAGTAGCTATTTTCGGTGCCGGCAGAGAACATTTTGAAGGTGTTCTGGCAAATGATTTTAAAATTTCGTGGCATGAAAATCTTGAAAAGGCAGTTAAGGTCCTGTTCGAGAATTCTAGTAAAGGAGATACAATCCTGCTCTCCCCCGCCACAGCTAGTTTTGACGCTTACACAGGGTACGACGCTAGAGGCAGAGATTTCAAACGGATCATGGAGGAACTGTCTTGAATAAAAAGAAGACACTCTCCGATAAACCGGAACGCTTAGACTACTGGCTCCTTGGCGCAGCTCTATTGCTGGCGTGCTTTGGGCTTATAATGGTCCTTTCTGCCAGTGGCATTATGGCTGAACGGTTTTTCGATGACAAATACCTGTTTTTCAGAAAACAGGCGATCTTCCTTTGCGCCGGAACATTCATGATGTACCTATGCTCACGTCTGCCCAAAGCCATCTTCTACAACTTAGTTTACATCTGGCTTATGGGGGCATTCGTACTATTGATGCTCAGTGATTTTACTCCTCTTTCTGTAGCAGCAGGTGGTGCTAAACGTTGGATAGCTTTCGGTCCTATCCGAATTCAACCACTTGAGTTCTGTAAACCAGCGCTAGTGCTTTATCTCGCTTACTTTTTCTCTCGCAAGCAGGAAAGAATCAGATCATTCAGCATAGGATTCTTGCCACCATTCGCCATTACAGGCGCTTTGTGTCTCTTGCTCATGCTCCAACCGGACTTCGGCGGATCAGTATTTCTCTGCATGATCTTATTTTTCATGTCCCTTGTGGGCGGAACACGTATTTCATATCTGCTGACCTCCCTTCTATTCGCAGGGGGTGCAGGCTATCTGCTAATTACGAGTTCACCTTACAGACTAAAACGCATGACGGCCTTCATGGATCCGTTTAAGAGCGCGCAAAACGAAGGGTACCAGCTTGTTCAGTCTCTATACGCTTTCGGATCAGGAAATGTTTTCGGACAGGGACTTGGCGCAGGTAAACAGAAACTTTTCTTCCTTCCAGAAGCGCACAACGATTTCATTATGGCTGTTGTCGGTGAAGAACTTGGATTCATCGGCGTAACATTTGTAATGGTTGTAATCGGCTTTTTGCTCTGGAGAGGCTTTAAAATCGCTTTGGCCCAAGAGAACCTGCAAGATAGATTCACTGCTTACGGAATGACCATAATGCTTGGTCTAGGATTCGTTTTGAATCTCGCTGTTGTCATGGGAACGGTTCCTCCGAAAGGAGTACCGATGCCTTTCGTCAGCTACGGCGGATCAAGTTTGCTGATTTCGTTCATCGCCATTGGCATTCTCCTTAATTTATCTAGGGGGAAAGTATAATGAAACGCGTGATAATCACCACAGGCGGAACAGGCGGACACGTTTTTCCAGCTTTAGCTGTTGCGGCCACCATTCAGGAAAAATACCCGCAATGTGAAATCCTTTTCCTTGGTGGCCAAGGACCAGAAGGCGACATGGTTAAACGTGCAGACATCACGTTCAAGGATCTTCCTGCCAAAGGTGTTATGGGCGGCGGATTAAAAAGATTTTTCGGATCTTTCTGGATATTTAAAGCTTTGGTTTGCGCTATAAAAGAGATCGTCAGCTTTAAGCCCGATGTCATTATTGGATTTGGCGGATACGCAGGATTCAGCCCAGTACTGGCCGGATGGATGCTCGGAATCCCCACGGCCATTCATGAGCAAAACAGCATTCCCGGGCTTGCGAACCGAGTACTAGGGAAAGTAGTAAAAACCGTTTTTGCTTCTTTCGAAGATACAAAAGGATTTTTCGCCCCTGACAAAGTTGATGTTGTGGGAAATCCGGTTCGCAAAGAAATCATTGATTTTGCAAGTAAAGCAAAAGAAAAAAGCATTCTTGTTTTTGGCGGAAGTCAAGGCGCACAAGCAATCAACGATGCAATCATTGAAGCTCTTCCCTTGCTAAAACTTGAAGACATAAATATGCGCCACCAAACGGGCAAAACTGATTTCGAAAGAGTCAAGAGCGAGTACAAAAAGGCAACAGTGAACGCACTGGCTGTTTCTCCTTTCATATATGATATGTCTGCCGCTTATGCAGAGGCTCAGCTTGTGATTTGTAGATCCGGAGCTTCAACAATTTTTGAAATAGCAGCAGCAGGGAAACCGGCGATATTCATCCCGTATCCTCATGCTACACATGATCATCAGACCGGAAATGCGCAGCATCTTGAGAAAATAGGTGCCGCAAAAATTATTCCGCAAAATGAACTGACAGGTAGAAAACTGGCTCAGCAAATACTAAATTTACTATGTGACGAGGAAACTCTCGATAAAATGGGAAATCAAGCACTTAAATTTGCACGACCCGAAGCCGCAACCTCAATAGTGAGCGGCTTAGAAGTAATTATCCGCATGAAAAAAACGGGAGGTTTGGCATGATCGCAGCAGAAGGACCTAGTGTACCAGCACGCATGGATAAAGCATGTCCCATTATGCGTAGTAGAGTCGGCATTATTCACATGGTAGGAATCGGCGGTTCCGGCATGAGCGGCATTGCTGAAGTTCTGATTAACATGGGATTTACCGTTACAGGATCGGATTTAGCTGCGGGTGATCCCGTTAAGCGTCTCCTTAAAATAGGAGCACAGATTTTCATAGGTCACGGTCCGGAAAACGTCACCGATGCTGATGTTGTGGTCAAGTCTACAGCAATTTCTGACGACAACCCTGAGATTGTAAAAGCTAGGGAACTTGGAATTCCGATTATCCCAAGAGCGGAAATGCTTGCTGAACTAATGCGACTTCGCACAGGCATAGCTATCGCAGGAACACATGGTAAAACGACTACCACCTCGCTATTAGCTACAATTTTTACAGAAGCGGACCTAGATCCGACAGTTATCATCGGTGGAAAACTTAACACTTGGGGTAGCAACGCGCGCCTCGGTGAAGGACAGTACCTTATAGCTGAAGCGGATGAGTCTGACGGATCTTTCCTTTGCCTGTCCCCGATCATTACTGTTGTCACCAACATTGATATGGATCACATGGACTTTTATAAAGATCAGGATGCCATCGACAATTCATTCAGACAGTTTATGAATTCCATTCCGTTCTACGGAATGAATATCGTCTGCGGTGATGATGCCGGAGTTCAGAGGCTTCTCCCCTCTATTAAACGCCCCTGCATGTCATACGGTTTGGAAAAACATAATAGACTCAGAGCTGAAATTCTATCATGCGAAGTCCGTAGTTTATTTAAGGTTTACCTTGATAATGAACTGCTCGGCGAAGTTTCACTAGCCCAGCCCGGCAAGCACAATGTGCTAAATGCCCTTGGCGCAATTGGCGTTGCTCTCGAGACTGGTATTGATAAAAAAGACATTCTCGAAGGACTTTCAAACTTCATGGGAGTTGGGCGAAGATTTGAAAAAAAAGGCGAATGCAAAGGGATTCTGGTTATTGATGATTACGGACACCATCCGGCAGAAATCAAGGCAACCATTGAGACAGCAAAGGCTTGTTACCCTACCAGAAGGCTGGTTATCGCATTTCAGCCTCACAGATTTACCCGCACGCAAGCCTTGTTTGGGGACTTTTGCAAAACTTTTGAACTTGCTGATGAGCTCCTGCTAACTGAAATTTACCCAGCTTCAGAATCACCTATTCCAGGAGTGAACGGTATGTCTCTGGCGCAAGGAATCAGACAGATCAGCTCAACGAAAGTACGTTTTTACCCAGACTTTGAAATGATGGAGAATGAACTGCCTAATATTCTTAAAGCAGGCGACATTTTCATCACTCAGGGGGCAGGTTCAGTTTACCGTATCGGTGAGAACTTTTTGAAAAATTTAGAAAAAAAATCTGAGGACGGCTCAACTTCTACAACCACAAAACCGGAAAGAGTTACTTCGCTGTAAGGCGATAAGTAATGGCAAAGGAAAAGTAATGACGCTTGAATTACTTCACGAACCGAAAATGGCAGACCTTACCTCATTAGGTATAGGTGGAACTGCCAGAGCACTTGCAAAAGTGCGGGACGAAGCGGGATTAGACGAACTGTCTTTCTTTCATGAGAAAGAAGCAGCAAGTCTTATCGCTATCGGTGAAGGAAGCAATATGCTCGCGGCAGATGGCAAACTTAACTACGCCTTCGTGAATGTGGATCTTGTAAATAAAGTTGAACCTGAAATTTCTGTAGACGATGACCAAGCTATTACTGTCAAAGTTTCTGCAGATACAAGACTTCCCGGTTTGCTAGCTTTTCTCATTAGAAACGGTTTTAGCGGAATGGAAGGACTCGCGGGAATTCCGGGATCAGTGGGCGGAAGCATCGCAATGAATGCAGGTTCGTACGGAACCGACATTGAAGCGACCATTACAAGAGCAAGACTCTGGACTCCTAGCAAAGGGCTGTTCTGGAAGAGCGCTGACGAGATGGAATTCGGATACAGGCACTTTTCTGCCGGAACAAATGAGTTCACTTTAGTATGGGAGGCTGAATTCAAGTTCAGCAAGTCTACCGAAGATGAAGTTAAAAAGAATGTTCAGGCTATTTTCGCCAAAAAGAAAAGCTCTCAGCCTATTTTAGAGAAAACCGCGGGTTGTGTTTTCAAGAATCCAGAAGGGCATAGCGCAGGTAAACTGCTCGATGATGCTGGATTCAAAGGTAAAACCATCGGCGGAATGGCTTTCTCAGAGATGCACGCAAATTTCTTGGTGAATAAAGGAAATGGGACAGGGGCAGAGGCCTTGGAGTTATTGGATATGGCCACAGAAGCCGTTTTGAAAAAGTTCGGTGTAACCCTTGAGTCGGAGGTCATAATACTACAATGAGCGTTGTTAAATTAAACAAAAGCCGTCTCAACCTGAACCACACGGACAGGAAAAAACGGGGCCGCAACGTCAACAAAATGCGTAGCAATCCGTCTCGCCCGCTTTCGGAAATTCTTACAGGGATATTCCGTACGACATGTATTTCATCAGTCTGCATACTAATGCTTGCAGTCCTAGGTCTCGGATGTCTTACCGGATACCGCTGGCTGACTGCCCATCCCTACTTTGCTCTGCAAGATATCAAAGTAACGGGTAACCACCGTTTAACTTACGGTGAAATTCTCGGAATTTCCGAAGTTGGACTGAATAAAAACAGTTTAGCCGTGAACATCGGAGATGTAGAAAGCAGGCTTAGCGATAACAATTGGATTAAATCCGCAGCTGTAAAACGTGAGCTACCGGGAAGTCTGTCCATTCATGTGCGTGAGAAGTCACCGCAATTTATGGTCAGACAGAGTGACAAACTTTTCTATTGCGACAGTTCTGGGGAACTGATCGCACCCGTAGCACCGGGAAAATTCGCCTCATTGCCTTTTTTAAACATTGAGTCGGATGCTATGGATAAGGCTGAAATACTGCCTAAATTCATGGCTGTGCTGAGCAGAAGAGAGCTTCCTTTTGATCCGGGGCAAATTGCATGGATTGATATTAAAGGCGGCAACAGGATGGAAATTTTTATGGACAACCTCGGCCTGACTGTAAGGCTGGAGTTGAACAACTGGCAAGAACAGCTTTCACACCTGAACACCGTTTGGAACGACCTCAAACACAGGGGAGAGTTCAGGAATGTTGCGACGATATCTGTCGGAAAAGGGAGAGTCTGGGTTGAAAAAAGGACTCCCGGCATGAGCGCGTCACAATGAGAAATGTCCCTATATTTAAGATGATGAGGAGAAATGAGTATGTCCAAATCTGATCTGATAGTCGGCCTTGATGTCGGCACTACTAAGATCTGTGCCGTGGTTGGAGAGGCTACTGCGGACGGTGTTGACATCGTCGGCATCGGTACTGCGCCTTCAACGGGGCTCCGTAAAGGAGTTGTAGTCAATATCGAACAGACCGTGCAGTCCATCAAGAAAGCTCTTGAAGAAGCTGAGCTGATGGCTGGCTGTGAAATCCGCTCCGTATACGCAGGTATCGCCGGAAGCCACATCAAAGGTTTTAATAGCCACGGAGTCATCGCGGTAAAAGGCGGAGAAGTAACTCAGAAAGATGTGGATAGAGTAATTGACGCGGCTAAAGCTGTAGCTATCCCACTCGACAGAGAAGTAATTCACACTCTGCCGCAGGAATTTATAGTCGACGACCAGCGCGGCATTGCTGACCCGCTAGGTATGGCAGGTGTTCGCCTTGAAGTAAAAGTGCACATCGTAACGGGTGCGGTAACTTCTGCTCAAAATATCATTAGATCATGTCACCGTTCAGGGCTTGATGTTTCCGACATCGTTCTTGAATCATTGGCATCCAGCAAAGCTGTTCTTTCTGAAGAAGAAAGAGAAATAGGCGTTGCGATCATTGACATCGGGGGCGGCACAACGGATCTCGCAATTTTTGCTAACGACTCAATTAAGCACACCTCGGTTATCGCTCTGGGGGGCAATAACCTGACCAACGATATTGCTTTCGGTCTAAGAACTCCTATGGGTTCAGCTGAACAGATCAAGGTTAAATACGGAACAGCTCTGACAGATCTCGTTCAAAACGATGAGACTATCGAAGTACCCTCCGTTGGTGGGCGCGATCATCGCAAAATGTCTAAACGCGTGCTTGCTGAAATATGTGAGCCTCGCTGTGAAGAGATTATTGCTCTTGTTGATCAGGAATTAGTTCGTAGCGGTTACAAGAACCTGATTGCTGCAGGTGTAGTGCTCACGGGGGGGACTTCACTTGTAGACGGTATGCAGGAGCTTGCTGAACAGGTCTTTGACTTGCCAGTACGCATCGGCTACCCGGCTGGAATCGGCGGTCTCAAAGACGTGGTTTACAGTCCTAAATATGCAACAGCAGTCGGTCTTCTCATGTACGGAGCAGAGAAAGAAGGCAGTACTGAACAGGTTTTCCGTATTCGCGACGAAAATGTTTTCAACCGCATTCTGGGCAGGATGCGTAAATGGTTCTCCGATATAGCTTAGTCACGGCTATTTAGGAGAAGGCTTTCCCGGATTCGATCACCGGGAATTCAAATTAATGGAAGCTTAACAGGGGAAGAAAAAATGATGATGGATTACATGGAAATCGAAAACGACGGGCATGCGAAAATTAAGGTAATCGGCTGTGGTGGTGGTGGTGGTAACGCTATCAACAACATGATTCAATCCGCTCTGACTGGTGTACGCTTCATTGCTGCCAATACAGATGTTCAGGATATCAACAAATCTCTTGCAGAATACAAAATTCAGCTTGGCGACCAATTGACCAAAGGCCTTGGAGCCGGAGCTAACCCTGATATCGGTAAAAATGCTGCTCTTGAAAGCATCGATCAGATTCGCGAACTTGTCAGCGATTGTGACATGGTTTTCGTTACTGCTGGTATGGGTGGCGGAACCGGAACAGGCGCTGCTCCCGTAATCGCTCAGATTGCGAAAGAAGCTGGAGCACTTACCGTTGCGGTCGTTACTAAGCCATTTTATTTCGAAGGTAAACGCCGTCTACTTCAAGCTGAAAAAGGCATTGAAGAGCTAAAAAGCGTCGTTGACTCAATTATTACTATTCCTAATGACCGCCTATTGCAGCTCGCAGCTAAAAAAGCAGCTTTCTCCGAAATGCTGAAAAAAGCTGATGAAGTGCTCTACTACGGTGTTAAGGGTATTGCTGATCTCATTACTGTTCACGGCTTAATCAACCTTGACTTCGCAGATGTTCAGGCTGTTATGTCCAGCTCCGGTCTTGCTCTCATGGGTACAGGAATCGCACGCGGTGAAAACAGAGCACGTGAAGCTGCAATGAAGGCGATCACCTCACCTTTGCTCGAAGATGTTTCGATTGATGGAGCTAAAGGCGTACTCATCAACATCACATGTTCACCTGACATGACCATTGATGAAGTAAGCGAAGCTGCTAATATTATTTATGAAGAAGCTCACGAAGATGCTCAGATTTTCTTCGGGACTGTATTCGACCCTGATGTAGGTGACGAAATGCGTATCACCGTTATTGCAACCGGAATCGAAGATGTTAATCAGATTCCTGCTCAGCCTGTAGTCGAAATGGGACAGCCAAAACGTTCCAACCTGACTCCTAGAGGAATGGCTGCAAAGCACATTGAACAGACCAATGTAAGACATATTGGAAATGCTCATTCCGAGGAAGATCGTTCTATTCCGGCCTACCTACGCGCCGGAGCTAAACCTGCGGAAGCAGCTGGAAATCCTGAGCCTGCACAGATTAAATCTGCTGCTAATTCAGGAGGAGAAGAGTTCATCTTCCACGATGATGACGATTTTGAAGTACCTACTTTCATTCGCAAACAGGCTGACTAATCCTGCATAAGAATGACAAATAATTTGGAAATAGCTCGAACAATCCGAGTTGCTCTGGAATACACGCAATGCCTGTAAATGAAGATTTCTTCTATTACGGACGCGAAGAACCCGCGGCTGAAGAGACTGGTGGACGTCTGCCCACGGCCCTAGTCTTCCCCGGCAGAAAAGGAGCTGCTTTATCCACATTAGGGTGGCAGGCTGTTTATCGCCTGCTTGCTCCTGACGAAGGTTTAGCAGTTGAAAGGTTCTTTCTAGGCGACCCCGGAAAATCAGCTGTTTCAATGGACAGTGATAAAGAACTGTCCGAGTTTCCCCTGATCGGTTTCAGCATTAACTTCGAGGAGGAGTACCTCCACCCAGTTAGAATGCTGAAAGATTCGGGCGTTCCTCCGCTTGCGGCGGAACGCCCGGGCTTCCCTCTGGTGATGGCCGGAGGCCCGGTTGCATTTCTAAACCCTGCACCCATTGCCCCTTTTTTCGATCTTTTCTGGGTAGGAGAAGCCGAAGGTGGCCTTAAGGATATTTGTATCGAGCTTAAGCACCATATTTTTAATGGTGGATCCAAAGATGACTTTCTTGAGCTGATTAAAGATAGGCCCGGCGTATATGTCCCGGGCAAGACGACAAATAAGGTTAAACGAGCTGTTGTGCCTCCTGCCATCGGAAATAAAAACGAGCAGGTTCCTGTTCTTACGTCTCCGGCATACTCATGCTTCATCAGTCCAGAAGCAGTATTCAAAGATATGTTTTTGGTTGAGGTGAACAGAGGCTGTCCTTACGGTTGCCGATTCTGCGCAGCTGGATACATTTATAGACCACCGAGACATGCCTCAATAGACAAGCTTAAAGAAATAGTTGAGCTCGCTGATCCACCTAAAGTCGGCCTAGTTGGCACCGCCCTTACAGATTGGCCCGACCTTGTGCCATATATTAACTGGCTAAAAGACAGAAAAACTAAATTTTCGCTATCCTCAGTCCGAGCAGATGGACTGACGGAAGAATTGCTTGATATTTTGAGAGCTTCCGGAGTTCGTACTGTTACGTTGGCACTAGAGGGTGCAAGCAAAAGACTACGCAACTCTACAAATAAGAATTTGAAAGAAGAAGATTTCCTTCGTGCAGTCGAGCTATGCGCATCCAAGGGCGTAAATCATTTACGGATTTACATCATTGTAGGCTGGCCCGGTGAAACAGAAGAAGATTACGAAGAATTGTCGGAAATGCTTGAAAAAATAGATCAAGCTCGCAATCGTGGTCAGGGCAAAAAGAAAAAACAGTATATGCGCATCACTTTAGGCGCCAGTTGCCTTGTTCCAAAGCCATGGACCCCTTTGCAGTGGGCCGCTATGCCATCCGAAAAAGATCTGAAAGATGTCCTGACTAAAGTTAAATCGCTCACAAAAAAATATAAGGGAATCGCATTTTCAGGCGACTCACCATTTCAAGCGAGACTACAGGGAATACTCGCTCGCGGTAACGAAGAACTGCATAAATTCATTATGATAGCCGCCGAACAAGGCGGATGGAAGAAAGCTTTCAAATATTACGAAGGCGACCTTGAAAAATTTATAGACCACAATTTAGACAAAGAAACACTACTCCCCTGGGACTTCATTGATACGGGCATAAATAAATCTTATCTATGGCGCGAATGGGAACGGTATCAGAAAGGAGTAATCACTCCTCCCTGTCCACCTAAAGGGTGTGAAGAATGCAAAATGTGCGGAATGCAAAAGTGGCTTAGCGAATAGACAGCTAACCTAAAATTAGTTGCACCTTTTCATTATAGCCCATGCACTTGTGCAAATCTTGTGCAGACTTCTGCACATATTTAGATTGCCCCTTGTCCGCATTCTTATAACCATTTGCAATAATGTTAATTATTATTTTGGCACGCATACTGCTTTAAGTAATCCTGAGAGGGCAACAACATTTAACAGCAGGAGATCATATGAAAAAGAAAACCTTGGTCCCATTAGTAGTAATATTCATCTTATCAATCGCCGCAGTAGCTATGGCTCGTGGCGGCAATAACGGAAATGGGTATCATAATGGCGGCAAGTGGGCTGCTTATGAACAACTAACACCTGAAAAACAGGTTCAAGTCCAA
Organism: Desulfovibrio sp.; assembly: GCA_030145055.1. GTDB lineage: Bacteria > Desulfobacterota > Desulfovibrionia > Desulfovibrionales > Desulfovibrionaceae > Maridesulfovibrio. The sequence goes on along the minus strand of JAQYWK010000001.1, from coordinate 985,328 downwards.
GCTATCATAAAAAATTACGAAGCAACTTTTGAGAAGCTGAGAAGTCAGCAGTGGGCTAAGCGCACAGAACTGAATGCACTCGTCGAATCCGGCAAAGCAGATAAAGAAACAATCCACGCACTCGTGAAAGATCTCTCTGAAACAAGAGATAAAATGTATGCAACCCATAAGCAGATGTCTTCCGAGATAGAAAAAGAAACCGGCCTAAAATTTCCTGCTGCCGGAATGGGTAACAGTCGCGGAATGAGAAGAGGCGGCGGCTCTAATGGTTGCGGAAATAATGCACGCGGCAATTGCGGCGGCTCTGGACCACAGAACTGCCCCGGTCTTAACTCTTAAGTTGATTTAATTAGCGTTCATCTACACAGAATTAGGAAACGGGTAAAAAGGAGGACTTTCAGTCCTCCTTTTTTTGTTAATTGTACTTTCTATCATGGTAGTGTTTAAGCTATGTAAAGGTTGGTTTCAGTAATTACATCAGGCTGTCCTAAAAGGTCCGAATGCGTATTTCACTCCTCGCACTTTTTTGAACATTTTGCTAAACTTTTTCAATACCGGAGCATCCTATGTTTAGAAAAATAACTTCACTGGTAAGTTTTTTCTCAATTATCATCATGTTATTAACCAGTATTGTTCTATACGTCGTACCTCAAGGGCGCGTCGCTTACTGGGCAAACTGGAAACTCCTAGGACTAAGCAAAGAACAATGGGGCGACATTCATATCTGTACAGGAGTTCTTTTCCTTGTCGCTTCCATTTTGCATATATGGCTAAACTGGAAACCTATTATGGCTTATCTCAAAAAGAAATCAGGAGCCTCAAACTTCTCCTCTCCTGCCTTTTTCGTAAGTCTTTTTATTACTCTTTATGTTGTGATTGGAACTATCGCTGGTGTCCCCCCAATGCAGCAGGTTCTTGAGTTTTCCGCACATCTAAAAGATCGAGGTGCGATAAAATACGGAGTACCACCGTATGGACATGCAGAACTCAGTCCACTTAGTGTTTTCTGCAAGCGCATGGGGCTTGATGTCGAGAAGGCTGTCGTGTCTCTTAAAGCCGCCCAGATTGCAGTGGAATCACCAAAGCAATCACTAAAAGAACTTGCAGGAAAAGCAGGCATCACTCCCAAAGAATTACATGAAATTATCATGAAAGATCAGCAAGGTTCAGCTAAAACAGCTGCCCCTCACAAAAAAAATGATGCTATTCAGGAAAACGGTGCTCAGAGCAATCCTGTCACTAATGACGAAATTCACGGAAACGGAGCAACCGGCATGGGACTTGGCAAGCTTACTCTTGAACAATATTGCGAAAGACAGAGACTAGACCTAAATACATCTATCGCAACACTTAAAGAGAAAGGTGCTACTGTTAACAAGTCTACTACCATCCGCGACATTGCCGGAATGCTTGATATGAATTCTCCGCGCGAAATCGGAACACTTCTGCACCCCTAACTGAATAGAATATATATGGAATTAAGCTCTAAAAGATCACATAAACTTCCGCTAGCTTTAGCGCTTCTGGCTCTGCTATTACTCGGAGCCGGAAGTCTTTACCTAACGTGGCAAAACCTGCGTCAAATGCAACAGACTGTATTTGAGCATATGCTGCTTTCCGCAAAATCCATTACCCGCGGACTTGATATCCAGCTCGCGGAAGGAATGCGTAGAATGCGCCGCCAAGGTATGAAAAGCCATCAGGCGCAAGAAAATCTTGCTCCGGCCGCAAGAGAGCTTTTTAAAGAAATGGTAGCCCAGGGAGATTTACTGTTCATCGGATTATACGGTCCAGACGATAAGCCACTAATTATTGTTGGACAAAATAAAGTGGCACCAAAGTTCACTCCTCCCCCATCTATTTTCAACATGATCCGTTCCTTAAGGGAGTCCAGCACTCCTGTAATAATAAACAAGAAAGCTGCCTTACTATATGGAACAGTGGGCCAACCTCATCTACTTAGGCTATACGGACATAGAGACCAGAGGTTCCTACCGCCGCAGGAACGGCAAACCTACCTTATGCTAGGGCTTAATGCTGAGAAACATCTCGCTCAATTCAAACAGTACAAACGTGCTGCCCTCATTCAGACCGGATATGTATTTATCGCCGGCTTTGTGCTGTGGTTACTGGCTCTTGCATACTTTAAACGCAGAGAAGGTGACAAACAGCTTGTTAAATTAGAACGGTTTCAGGCCAATTTGCTAGACCACATGCCGGATGGCCTGCTTACCTTATCACCTGAGGGTAAAATTTTAGCAGCCAATGGCTCCGCACATACGTTATTGAATGCCAACGAAAAAGCACCTCTTGTCGGGCGAAACTGGAATGAATTTGCTTTCGATTCTCTTCAGGAATTTCGCAGAGGAGCAGTACTGTGGGAGAGAGTAAAGCTGAACGGGATCAACCTTGAATTGCTCTTTTTCCAATATTTCGACAGCCCCGCAGATGTCCGTACCATGGTCATTATCCGCGACAAAACCGATATTGCCGAGCTTGAAGATGATCTCAACGAAGCGCGCAGATTAGCTTCGATAGGTTCACTTGCCGCGGGTGTTGCCCATGAAATCCGCAATCCGTTAAGTTCCCTTCGTGGATTTGCGCAGCTTTTTGCCGACAAACTTAAAGATGAAAAACCCTACGGAACATACGCCAAAACCATGCTTGAAGAAGCTGACAGGTTGAATCGTGTTGTTACGGATCTGCTATATTTATCAAAACCACACGAACTTGAACCGCAAATCGTTAATCTCGGTGAAATTTGCGACTCAATGAACACTTTGATGGGTTTTGATCTGGAACACAAAGGAACAAAGCTAGAACATCTCCTTGATGTAAATGAGGTCTACGCTGACCCCGACAGCATCAGGCAGGTATTGTTAAATCTTCTGGTAAACAGTCTCGATGCTGTACCGGAAGGTGATGGAAAAATTTCAATTCACGCCAAAGAAAATGACCATGGCGTATGGATCAGCGTTTGCGATAATGGACCGGGCATGCCGGAAGACGTTCGCAAACACGCACTTGAGCCATTCTTTACAGACAAGCCAAAAGGAACAGGACTAGGACTTGCGATAGTTAATACCATCATGCGCGGCCATAGCGGACGCGTAACAATCTCCCCTTCTGCTTCCCCTGGAACCTGTGTAGAACTTTTCTTCCCAAGCCCCCGTAATGAAGGATAATATATGTCCATGACTGATAAAAATGTACTCATAGTTGATGATGAACCTTCTCTTCGCTTGCTCATCAGAGCTGTCCTAGAAGATGATGGCTGGACTGTGCACGAAGCAATTTCTGGCGAGGAAGCTCTTGCTATGCTTCCAAACCTTACGCTGAATACTGCTCTGATTGATATGCGCATGAGCGGAATGGACGGTATGACCCTGCTGAAAGAAATTCACGCAAAAATACCAGGCCTTCCGGTCATAATGCTAACAGCGTATGGCAATGTAGGTTCCGCAGTAGTTGCAATGAAGCAGGGAGCTTTTGACTACCTGACAAAGCCTGCTGACAACGAAGAACTAAAAGCAGTAATGGCAAAAGCCCTCGATTATTCCAGACTTGTTGACGAAAATGAACGCCTCAGATCAGCCGTAGAAGCCACTGAAAAGATGATCGGAAACAGCCAGCCTATGCGTGAGGTAAAAGAACTCATTGAGCAGGCAGGACCTTCGGAGGCGACTATTCTAGTTCTCGGTGAATCCGGGACTGGTAAAGAGCTAGTTGCCGAAGGCTTGCACCGTGCCAGTCACAGAGCGGACAAGCCGCTTATTAAGGTTAACTGCGCCGCCCTTCCCGGTGATCTTCTTGAAAGTGAACTTTTCGGTTACGTAAAAGGGGCATTCACAGGGGCCGCAACCAATAAACCAGGTAGATTCCAGTTAGCTTCCGGCGGCACTCTTTTCCTCGATGAAATAGGTGAATTGGAACAAGTTCTCCAAGCAAAAATTTTACGGGCTATTCAGGAAAAAGTAGTTGAACCACTCGGCAGTGTCGCACCGGTAGAAACCGATGTACGCATAATAGCTGCGACCAACCGTGACTTAAAAGTAGAGGTGGAAAATGGTAATTTCCGCGAAGATCTGTATTACAGATTGGGAGTTCTCGAAATCCGCATTCCTCCCTTAAGGGAAAGACCCGGTGATATTCCGGCACTGGTAGCACACCTGCTGGAGAAGCTAGGACGCAAGAACAATAAAAAAGTACGCTCGGTAAGCCCGTCTTTTCTGGATGCGCTCAGTCGCTATGGCTGGCCCGGAAATGTCCGTGAGCTTGAAAACGTACTTGAGCGGGCCATAATTCTCAGCAGATCTGAAGTGCTTGGTACAGAACTGCTACCTCCGCAAGTACGGTCCCTGACCTCGTCTGCAGCCTCCTCAGCCAGAAAGACTCAGGGCGGGACAACCTCCTTGCCCCCTAGAGCCTCTGCCGCGCCACTTGATGATGCTGAAAGACAAGCTCTCATTACGGCTCTTGAAGCAAATCAGGATCACCGTGAGCGCACAGCCGATGCTTTAGGGATCAGCCGCCGCACACTGCAATACAAACTTAAAAAATACGGTCTAACAAGAAGATAGATACCACTTAGGCTGAACAGGTTCATATTTCGGAATCATCAAAAAAAGGGCAACTCATTTGAGTTGTCCCTTTTTTTTGGAATATTTTTCGCTATAACTCGTAAAAATATACTTCAAGAACCCCATTCTATTGCGATCAATACAGCCTCATACTTCATAAAAAGTGCTCTTTACGCTTTTTTATACATGGCCTTACCCCCCACTATGACTATGTTTGTTCCATTTTATGTATCAATTCAGAAAAAGTTTTTTTTTTGATCTAATGCACACAAAAGATTCTCATCACTTAGCATAAATCACTATATTTGACATACCATTCTTATTTATCTACCCTTAAGACGAAAAAAGAGTAATTCCAAAAACAAAAAGGAACGACACTTATCTCTTTTAATTATTTTTTTGATTTAACATAAAAAACAGACTTACAGTCAATGCATTAGACTTATGCAGTCAATGCAACGAGAGAGATACTATAGCAACATTCAATTAGTACATTACAACTCACTGTTATTTTAAACTACTGCATTAAAAGATGCTTTGAAAGTACATTAAATACATTACATCACTCATCCGCTAAGCTCAATGCTGAAAGCGGATTTTGGTCATTCTAACTGGAGAAATCATGGAAAAAATACGCGTCGAAAACCTCTACAAAATCTTTGGCCCTCAGCCGGCAAAAGTCATCCCGATGCTCGAGCAAGGACTCTCCAAGGGTGATATAATGGAAAAGACCAAGCACGGCGTTGGCGTTAATAACGCGTCCTTTTCTGTTGAAGAAGGTGAAATTGTTGTAGTTATGGGCCTTTCCGGCAGTGGCAAATCCACCCTAGTTAGATGCATAAACAGACTAATTGAACCCACTCAAGGACGCGTCTTCATTGATGGCATAGACCTGACCTCCTTAGATAAAAACGAACTTCGCAAAGTCCGCCTTGAAAAACTTGGAATGGTTTTCCAGAACTTTGCTCTATTTCCGCATCGTACTGTTCTCCAGAACGCAGAATTTGGCCTTGAAATCAAAGGCATGGATCCGGAAGAGCGTAGCAAAAAGGCATACGATGCCCTTGAGCTTGTTGGGCTTAAAGGATGGGAAGACTCATTTCCAAGCCAGCTATCCGGTGGAATGCAGCAAAGAGTTGGACTTGCCAGAGCATTGGCTCTCGACCCCGACATTTTGCTTATGGATGAGGCTTTCAGTGCACTTGACCCACTTATTCGCCGTGACATGCAGGATGAGCTTATCAGCTTACAAGAGCGCATGCAGAAGACAATTCTCTTCATCAGCCATGACCTTGACGAAGCATTAAAACTTGGAGATCGCATTGTCCTCATGAAAGACGGCGAAATTGTACAGATAGGAACGCCCGAAGATATTCTTACTAATCCGGCTGACGATTACGTCTCCCGCTTTGTTGAGGATGTCGATATCACCAAAGTTCTCACAGCCGAATCTGTAATGAAAAAGACCGAAGCTGTCGGCCATATCAAAACTGATGGACCAAGAGCTGCACTTCGCAAAATGCGTAAAAACAGCATCTCCAGTCTTTTCGTCTTGAACGAAGAACGCAAACTTATGGGCGTTGTTAATGCGCAGGACTGTGCTAAACTTGTCGCAGAAGGCTCAAGCGATCTCAGAAGTGTAATTTGCACAACCTGCAAAACCACACATCTCGACACACCAGCTCAGGATTTATTTATTATTATGCAGGATCTCGGTTATCCGCTTGCTGTTGTTGATGACGACAATAGATTAAAGGGCGTAATTATCCGAGGCTCATTAATCGCTGCAATAGCTGAAAGAGGGGGGAATTAATATGGACATCCCACGCATACCCGTAGGCAAAACGATTGAAGCCGGCATTGACTTTCTAGTTGAGCATTGCTCATTCGCAACACGAGCTTTTTCTGACGTACTGGATACAGGACTAGACATAGTTCAAACAGGCATGCTTGCCTTACCACCGTGGCTCTTTATCATCATTGTTAGCCTGCTTACATGGAGACTAGCCAGAAGCAAACGAATTGCTCTGTTTTCAATAGCAGGACTTTTGCTGATCTGGAACATGGGTTTATGGAAAGCGACCGTCAGCACCATTTCGCTAGTAATAGTATCCACCCTTATGGCCTTGATGATAGGTGTCCCGACTGGGATTTTAGCTGCCATGAGCAAATACGTGAACAAGACTGTAATGCCAGTGCTAGATGTCATGCAAACCATGCCGGCATTCGTATACCTCATCCCTGCCATCCCGTTTTTCGGACTAGGCAAGGTTGCGGCTATATTTTCTACCGTTATTTTTGCAATGCCTCCGGCAATCAGATTCACATGTCTTGGCATTCAGCAGGTTCCAAAAGAACTTATCGAGTGCTCTGAGGCTTTCGGGTCTACTCGCTGGCAGAGGCTTGTTAAACTGGAACTACCTCTTGCAACCCCCACAATCATGGCAGGTGTAAATCAGACTGTCATGCTCTCGCTATCTATGGTAGTTATTGCTGCTATGATTGGAGCGAAAGGCCTTGGTGGAGAAGTTTGGAAAGCGATTCAGCGACTTCAAATGGGCAAAGGTTTTGAGGCAGGCATCGGCATCGTTATCGTGGCCATCATTATGGACCGTGTTTTACAGAAAGTCGGTTCTAGAAAACAATAATTTACGAAAACTCTTAAAAATGGAGAGAAAATGAAAAAGATTTTAACACTCGCTTTGGCAGCTCTACTTGTAGCTTCCTTTGCATTCCCAGCTTTCGCCGGCGACAAAAAAGTTAAGCTTGCATACGTTGAATGGGACTGCGCAACAGCTACTACCAACGTTATCAAAGCTGTTCTTCAAGAACGCATGGGTTATCAGGTAGAAATACTTCCCGTAGCAGCTGCAATCATGTGGCAGGCTGTATCAACAGGTGATGTAGATGCTTTGGCAGCCGCATGGTTACCTGTCACACATGGTGATTACCTTAAAAGAGTTCAGAAAAACATTGTAGACCTCGGTCCTAATGTAACCGGAGCAAAACTCGGTTGGGCTGTACCTTCATATGTAACAGTTGATTCAATCGCTGATCTTAATAAGTACGCTGACAAATTAGATGGTAGAATCATCGGTATTGATCCAGGTGCAGGCCTCATGGGTCTTTCCGAAAAAGCGATGGAAGAGTACAAGCTAACTGACCTTGAACTCATGGAAGGCTCCGGCGCAACCATGACTGCAAGTCTTAACAACGCTATCAAAAACAAAGAATGGATAGTTGTTACAGCTTGGTCCCCACACTGGTTATTCGGTCGTTGGGATATGAAATACCTTAAAGATCCTAAAGGCATCCTTGGTGGAGAAGAAACCATTAATACTGTCGTCCGTAAAGGTCTTAAAGAAGACAAACCTGAAGTGTACGCTTTCCTTGATAAATTTGCATGGAAAAGCCCAAAACAGCTTCAGATGGTCATGGCTTGGAACCAGGCAGAAGACGCTGACCCATATGAAAATGCTAAACGTTTCATCAAAGAAAACAAAGAGCTGGTTGATAGCTGGGTGAAATAGGCCACAATCCGCATTCTGGGTTCCACGGTTATATCATGGGTTTACGAACAATTTTAGGATTGTTTGTAAACCCTTTTTTTATACGCAATCTGCAGGGATAAAACTTTCTCAGCATTAAATGTTTAGCTCAAAATTTGAGCTAAACATTTATAGGAAGAGCCGATTCTAATGCCCTTCGCATTTATGCCCACTTGACGCCCAGCCTTCCATATACCATGCAAGCGCACCCTGTACCTGCAACCCGTGATATCTTACATACTCAAGTTGCTCCACAGAGTAAGTTTCCCCATCTAGTGGTTGGATTGACGTGACTTCCGTAGGTCCGTATCCGGTTGTCGAGGAATCAGCAACAAATACGGGCTGACCGCAAGTTCCTAAAGGATGTCTAACCGTCAACTTTCCTGAGCCAATTCCCACAGCCATACAGGGAACATCTATGTCTTTGACGAAATCCATATTAAATCTCCTTAAATTTGGTTAGAAAATTTTCAGATATAATGTTTTCAAATTCCAAATTACTCTAAAAAATAGCAATATAAAATTATCTTAACAAATCCGCTTCACTCGCCTATATTTGCGTTATCATCATCCTATGTCACCCAGTCAATAAGTATTATTATTTTTAAAATATTTCTTTTCGCTATTTATCGTTTCTGAGAGACAGCTCATATATTCCTAATGAGCTGTCTCTCAGCAAACCTAAATCAGATCAGGCTTATCATTGACAGCAATCACTTCTTTGCTATCAACTTTATTTGATGTAGTATAATTGAAAGAATTAACTTCAAGCAATGTGGACTATATATGACAGAAGAAATAACTATCCCAGAAGAAACACTTGCAGAGGCAACAGCCTTAATGGATGAACGGTTTGCTCATGCAGATAGAAGTAAACCAGTTCTCGCCACATTATATGAACTGGGGCTTAACCATGTAGCAAGAGATTTAATTGAACACCCAGAACTGTACAGAAAGGGTGAGCCTCTTCCCATGCCCAAAAAAAGGTTTGAACCTGTGAATCCGATGACACTGATGCAGTCAGAGATTAAATTGCCGTCTCTGCCGCAGGTTTTCATCGAAATGAGGCAGGTCATTAATGATCCATCCAGTTCCGCGACGGACGTAGCAAAAGTTATTTCTCAGGATACAGCTCTTTCTGCATTCCTACTGCGCATGGTAAACAGCTCCTTCTACAGCTTTCCTTCTCAGATAGACACCATATCCAGAGCCGTTGCAGTTATCGGAACCAAACAGCTTTCGACTCTGGCACTTGGAACGTCTGTTATGGACATGTTCAAAGGTATTCCTACAAACATACTCGACCTTGAACTTTTCTGGAGACACAGCTTTGCCTGCGGAATTATAGCAAGCCAGCTTGCAAAGATGTTTAAGCAAGGCTCACCTGAAAAATGTTTTGTAGCCGGGCTGCTCCATGACATCGGACGACCTGTGTTTATGATGACCCTGCCAGACAGAGCCATCGCCGCGACTGCTATTTCTCGAAATAAAGGCGCTCTGATGTTCAAAGCGGAAAGAATTGTTGCAGGCTTTGACCACTCAGAATTAGGCGGAATGCTTCTGCGTAAATGGAACCTGCCATTCTCACTGGTAACAGCTGTACTCTACCACCACAATGCATCAAAGGCTACCAAGACACCCGAGTCCTTATACGTCTACTTTGCTAATATTATTGCTAAAACACTTGGGATCGGCGGTAGTGGTGACTTTTTCATTCAAGATGTTAAAAACGAAAGATGGGAAGAGAACGGCCTTACTCCTGACAAGCTTAAAAAGCTCGATGCAGAGCTAGGACCTATGCTCGAAGACGCTTTCTCCATCCTCACCACTCTGGGTACTTAAGACGCGCAACACATCCTCCTCGCGTTGACAAGGTTAGCTAAAGGCATTATTTGACCATGCATACCAAACCGGAGGATTTACCATGCACAATAGAGTCGAAGCTGCACTCGAAAAAGTCAGACCTTTCCTACAAGCTGATGGCGGTAATGTTGAACTTGTAGAAGTAACAGATGAAGGCTTTGCTATGGTCCGTCTTCAGGGCGCATGCAAAGGATGCCCTATGTCACAGAAAACTTTGAGAAGCGTAATTGAACGCACATTGCTCAAAGAAATTCCTGAACTTAAAGGTGTCGAAGCTGTAGATTAAAGCTCCCGCACCTGAAGCACAAAAAAACACTCAAGACTTTAAGTACAAAAGCCGCGATCTCTTGCGGCTTTTTCAACTATACGCATTTTCCCAACAACTCTCAGGAGATTTCTCGATGAGCAATACCATAACTCGTTTTGCACCTAGTCCGACAGGGCATCTACATATAGGCGGAGCAAGAACCGCACTTTTTTCATGGCTTCTAGCTCGCCACAATGGTGGGAAATTCGTTCTGAGAATCGAAGATACTGATCAGAAAAGATCCACACAGGAATACACTGACGCAATCCTTGAATCCATGAAATGGTTAGGTATGGATTGGGACGGCGAGCTGATGTACCAGAGCGAACGCTTTGATCTGTACAACAGCTACATCGACAAGCTCATTGAAACAGGCCACGCTTACTGGTGCGACTGCACTTCAGAGCAGGTTGATGCTATGCGCGAAAAAGCCATGAAGGAAAAGCGTAAGCCTAAATATGACGGATCCTGCCGCGAAAAGAATATCGGACCAGGTGAGAACAGAGTTGTAAGATTCAAAACACCTATCGAAGGACGCACCTCTTTCAATGACATGATCAAAGGCCCCATCACAGTCGAAAACATCGAACTTGATGATATGATCCTGCGCCGCTCAGATGGAGCTCCTACATACAACTTAGCTGTTGTCGTTGACGATCACACCATGGGTGTGACTCAGGTTGTGCGCGGTGACGATCATATCAACAACACCCCGCGTCAGGTTCTTATTTATAAAGCACTTGGATGGGACGTTCCGCGTTTCGGCCATGTTCCTATGATCCTTGGGCCAGACAAGAAAAAACTTTCCAAAAGACATGGCGCGCTGTCCGTCATGGAATATCAAAAAATGGGTTACCTGCCTGAAGCAGTCGTGAACTACCTTGTTCGCCTGGGCTGGTCTCACGGTGATCAGGAAATATTCTCCAAAGATGAGCTAATTGAACTTTTCAACACAGAACACCTCGGAAATTCCGCTTCGGTTTTCGATACCAAGAAGCTGGACTGGGTGAACTGTGAATATATCAAAGCAAAAGCTCCGGCAGAACTTATTCCCGGTATGCGCTCCTTCCTTCCAGAAGGAACAGAGGTTGCGGACGAATATCTAGAGAAGATCATTCCTCTTCTACAGCCTCGCGCTACCAACTATAAAGAAATGGCCGACATGTGTGATTTCTTCTTAGTTAGCGCAGATGAGCTTAAATATGATGAAAAGAATGTAGAAAAAGTTCTGACCCCTGAAGCAATTGATCACCTTAAAGAAATCACAGCTAAGATAGAAGCAGACTCAGAATTCAGCCACGATTCACTTGAAGCTATCCACAAAGGATACCTCGAAGAAAAAGAGCTGAAATTCAAAGCGATAGGACAGCCTGTTAGACTGGCACTTTGCGGAAAGATCCAAAGCCCCGGCGGCTTATACGATCTAATGCTTGTTCTGGGCAAAGATGAAACCCTTGCCCGCATGAAGAAAACCATTACCCTCGCATAGCTTTTCACATAAATATCGTAAACAAAAGGCCCCGCACTTAATAAGTGCGGGGCCTTTTGTTTACGATATTATTTAATCATCATGCCGCTCAAAGTAAGAATCAATTACTAATTGATACACGCCATTCTCTTTAATTTTATCCAAAGCATCCTGCCACTTTTGAACCACATCATCAGGAACGTGAGCGGCAAAGGCTATATAAGTATCAGAACTTAACAATGGCGGCCCTGCTCTTTCAAACATAGAATTATCAAAATCAGGATGCTTTTTTAAAAACCCTTGCAGCGCGCGCTCCCCCATAGGAACGAGATCAACACGCCCTTTCAACAACTTTAAAAAATCTGACTTCTGGCTGGAACTGACGTCAAGATTCGTAAACCCTTTTTCGGTCAACATTTGATGATAAAAATCATCACGGGTCACCGCAATCCTGACATTATTTTTAGATTCCTCAAGATTTTTAACACTTACATCGGCCCCTTTTTTTACGATAAAAATAAACATTATTTGTAAAAACCGGACCAACAAATTTAAACAATTTATCCCGCTCGGCAGTTAAAACCATGGGATAAAGAACGTCGGACTGTCCATTTTTAAGATTTTGATATGCTCTAGCCCAAGGTAAAAAAGTAATTTCCGAATATTCCTCGCCGATTTGCCCTCTTAATATATTAACAATATTTGAAACAAACCCTTCAGCATGGCCATCAACTTTGTAACTATATGGGGGATAATTCTCAGTTGTAATCCTAAGAGAATCCGCAAACACTGTCTGCGTCGTCAAAAGTGTAAGACAGGCAAGTATTATGGCATAAATGAAATTTTTCATACTATACAAATAAAACAGAGATTATAAAAAAGCAATTGCTTAACTTAAAAGGGGTGGAACTTCGCAATAAAACCGCAGTGAATATTGATCAATGCAGTAATATAAAGAAATACAACCTCAAAACCATTCATCAAAAGTATTCTAACCTGAATAAAAAGAAAGGGAGAATATAGCCTTTATTCTTTGTAAATGGCTATATGCCTCTCTACAATAGTCTGGTAAACACCGGAACTTTTCAGATTATCCAAAGCCTGTTGCCATTTAGCCACAACAGTATCAGGAACATGATTTCCGAAGGCAATATACCCGGAAGCGGCGAACAAGGGCGGGCCAACCTTTTCGAACATTGAAAGATCTAACGAAGAAGATTTAGCGACTAATCCCTGCAAAACACCGTTAGACAGCGGTACCAAATCGACACGGCCCTTGACTAACTTATGAAGTCCAGACTCAAAATCAGCTCCAATATCGAGATTCGTGAATCCCTTTTGAGTCAAAATTTGATGCGGTAAAGTATCACGGGATACGCCTATTCTATCTACTTTTTTCGCGTCATCAAGAGTCGAGATATTAATATTAGAACCTTTTTTACGGTAAAAATATTCAACATTTTTAAAAACTGGACCTACAAATTTGAAAAGTTTGTCCCGCTCTGGTGTCTTTGCCATAGGAAAGAGAACATCACCTGTGCCTGCTTTAAGGTCATGATACCCGCGCGCCCACGGAACAAACATCACAGTGGTATTCCCCTCTTGAACTTGCTCCATAACCAGACGAACAAGGTCAATTAAGAACCCTTTAGCTTGACCTTCTTCTTCATAACAATAGGGAGGGTGGTCCTCTGCCAGCACCTTCAAATTATCTGCAAGAGCCGGAAATGGGCTGAACAAAAGCACAACTCCCAGAAGGGATAAAAGTAATTTTTTCATAATTCCTTTAATTACTAGATCAATGAGAAATTTAAAGCAATTCTTACAACCCCTAAGTGTCTATAAAATATTATAATAAGGCCACTTACAAACTCGTATATAACATAGTAAATCCGCCGAATTTTCTAATCTAACTTCATGACGAAACTAAGCTTGCAATATCCAATATATTTTCACTACTATGGCAGCCGACACAAAAGTATAAAGTGGAGAGTAATATATGGCCCCCTTCGAAATATCTGACCACGCACAGCCCGAATTCATCTTCAACGCCAGACGTTCACCTGTTTACTCAACAAAAGCTATGGTTTCAACCAGCCAGCCTTTAGCAACTGAAGCAGGAATTGAAATGCTGCGCGCTGGCGGAAACGCTGCTGACGCGTCTATTGCAATAGCTGCCGCCCTCGCCGTGATCGAGCCTTGCAGCACGGGACTTGGCGGTGACGCATTTGCTCTTTACTACACAGCCGCCGACAGAAAAGTTTCTGCACTGAACGGGTCAGGAAAATCTCCCCGTGAAATGACACTAGAGAAGATTCAAGCGATGGGCATCGAAGGGGAATTACCGACGCGCCATGCTATGACCGTGAACGTTCCTGGAACATGCGCCATGTGGTGCGATCTGATCGACAAACACGGCAGTCTTCCACTTTCAACAATTTTCGAGCCCGCCATAAGATTCGCAGAAGAAGGGTTTCCCGTAAGCCCGGTAACGGCCAAACTATGGAAAGATGGCGAAAACGAGATACTCACTACCAGCCCAGGTGGTATGACCCTGCTTCTGAACGGCAAGGCGCCAAAGGCTGGCGAGATTATGCACAACCAAGCTCTTGCAAATGTACTACGCTCCCTTGCAGAGCTCAGCCCACAGGAAGCTAAAAAATCATTTTACACAGGCGAGATTGCAGAAAAGATCGTGACTACAGTACGTGAGAATGGCGGTTTTCTTTCTATGAACGACATGGCGGACCACGAAAGCGTCTGGGCTGAATCAATTAAAGCGAACTACCGAGGATATGAGATTCATGAATGCCCACCGAATGGACAGGGGCTTGCCGCTCTGCTTGCATTGAATACTCTCGAAAACATAGAGCTTGCGGACAAAGGCGAGCCTTGTTCAGCTCAAAGATTACACCATCAAATTGAAGCAATGCGCCTCGGTTTCGCAGATGCAAGACTGCACGTAACAGACCATACCATATACAAAACACCACTGAGTGAGCTGCTATCGCCGGAATATGGAGCAAAAAGAGCTTCTGAAATACACGCTGAAAAAGCTAATCCAGATGCTGAAAGCGGCGTGCCCGTAAATAGCTCGGATACAGTTTATTTCAATGTGGTTGATAAGGCTGGAAACGGCTGCTCCATGGTCAACTCTATCTATATGAATTTTGCAACAGGAATTGTACCGGACGGACTTGGGTTCACATTACAGAACCGTGGACATAATTTCTCTCTGGACCCGGACCATCCAAACGTACTTGCACCCGGCAAACGCACATATCACACAATTATACCCGGCATTTGTCTCCGTGCTAACGGTTCACTACACTCAGTATTCGGAGTTATGGGTGGATTCATGCAGCCTCAGGGACACATGCAGGTTATCTCCGCCATGCTTGACGATGGAGCCAACCCGCAGGAAGCTTTAAACAGACTTAGATTCTGTATAGAACCGGGCGAAGCAGGCGGTAAGATATGCGTTGAAGAAGGCATTCCCAATGAAATTTTACAAGAACTTGAAAATATGGGCCACGAAATTGAAGTCCGTAAAGGTTATGATCGAGTATTGTTCGGACGTGGGCAGATCATCAGCAGAGAAGAAAAAACAGGAACTTTGTGCGCGGGATGTGATCCGCGATCAGACGGCACTTCTAACGGTTTATGTTAATATGAAAACAGGCCACCCAATCAAGGGTGGCCTTCATCTTATGGCTAATCATTCTCCAAGGCTTTCACGGCAGCAGAACAAACGGCTACAGCAGCTCTAGGATCATCAGCACTAAACTCTAATCCGTCTTTTGAGAAAATCACGCGCCACATACAGTCATCCATACTCCGGCGGCAAAGATCTTCCATGTGAAATGTATACCCTTTCGTCTGCACAATGTCAGCGACAAGCAACGCTACATTAACATCTTGCAGAACCTGCGCAGGCACATCATCTCCCAACAATTCATCAAGTCTCTTCTCTAATTGTTCATCTGTAAGTTCTGACATAATGCTTCTCTCAAATTAAAGTTTTCGACTTAATTAATGGGTATAATCTAAAATTTCAATTTCCGAACCAATCTTCCTGCTAACAGCCTTTTTAATCTCTTCAAAATGCGGGCAAGGAAAACCAATGGGGTTTCCTTTTGAAATACACGAAGCAAAGGCAATAATATCCACCCCACGATCAACCATCATCTGGGCACGAGACACAGCCCTTTTCCCGGGACATCCTCCGCAACTGACAAAAGCGACAATTTCAACTGGTCCCGTAGACTCAAACGCGAGTTTCCCGCTTGCTGCAACCTTGAAATCGCTCGTTCCTGGGCACATATCCTCTGTTTGCTGACACCTAATAATTCCAACTTTTTTCATTTGATGTTTTCCCGTACTTCTTACTTGCCCCACCCTCGCGAACTGAACAAAACATCCTTTAATACTATCCATTAGGTCATACAATTCCACCTAATTTAAGGCACACTTATAAACATCTAGACAGGTCATAGCAAGAACCACACTCTATTGCGGGGAAATAACTTGGGGAGTGACCCTTTATTCTGGTTTTTTTGAATATTTTAAACTATGTAAAACTTACATTTCAACGTTTTAACTCAATTGTGCAGTTAAAAGTTCAGCGTCTACATTGATTTAAACTAGCTTCTATCCCCATACGCGAAACGAACCAACTCTGGAGAAGTAATGTTAAAAAGACTTTCCTGCCTGCTCTTAGTTTGCACCATTTGTATCACTTTTGCGGCCGCCCCATCACAGGCCAGCGACAAAAATCTTATTCTTGCAACAGCAACTACTGGCGGCACTTACTATCCTGTTGGAGTTGCAATCGGCACACTCATTAGCATTAAGCTTGCGAAAAGCGATAAAATTACCACAACTGCAATTAACTCCGCTGGTTCCGGTGAAAACGTGCAGATGCTCAAGAATAAAGAAGCTGATCTTGCTATATTGCAGGCTCTTTACGGCCTTAATGCATACGAAGGAAAAGGACCATACGAAGGCAAAGCTTACAAAGATTTCAGAAGCATCTCCATGCTTTGGGAAAATGTTGAACATTTTCCGATCCTGAACAAATACCTCAAAACGGGTAACATCGAAGACCTGAAAACCCTCGACGAGAAATTTTCAATTGGTAAGCGTGGTAGTGGATCTGAAGGTTCCGGTAGAACTCTGCTCAAAATCATGGGCGTGGATGTAGATAAAGATCTCACCCTCGAATTCCTCGGCTACACTCCATCTGCTCAGGCTATGATGGATCGTCGTATTGCTGGAGCAAATATTCCAGCAGGACCTCCAGCCGCGGCGATCACTCAGCTTTACGCACAGCTCGGTTCTGACGATGTAACAGTCCTCGATTTCACCGACACACAGGTTGCTGACATCCAAAAACAGTTCCCTATCTGGAACAGATATATAATCCCCGCAGGAACATACCCTTCCCAAGAAAATGATATCAACACCATCGCACAACCAAACTTCTTAGCATGTCGTGCAGATCTCCCAGAAGAGACTGTATATCTCATGACCAAGACAATTTATGAAAACCTTCCATTCCTGAACAACATTCACAAAGCAACCAAAGCAATGAGTCTTGAGCGCGCAACAAAAGGGTTACCCGCTCCTCTGCATCCTGGCGCAGAAAGATACTACCATGAAGTTGGCGCAATTAAATAAGCATGGTTGATATTAAAAACGATAAATCATCAGTGAAAGAAGATTCAGGCGGTGAAACTCTAGCTATTAAAAGAGTTTTTGAGGGAAAAACAGCACAGATCTTATATGTAGTAGGCATTACCTGTTCGCTTTTCCATCTATGGGTTAATACCGTCGGGGTGATGCCTGAAATCCAGCGCAATGCCATACATTACTCATTCATGCTATTCATCGGCTTCATACAATATCCACTTCTAAAAAAGCATGCGAGAGCAACGCTTCCCTTAGACTATTTTCTAGCAATTTTGTCATTTGCGGTTGGCCTTTACCTAGTCTTTTTTGAAGATGCACTGCACATGAGAAACGAAGTCCCGATTATGGTGGATCTCATTGCGGCAGGATTAGCCATGGTTCTGTTGATGGAATTAACAAGGCGCACAACAGGATTTTTAATCCCAACACTGGCAATTATATTTCTGGCATATGGCCTCGGAGCCGGACGATACCTAGACGGTTTGTGGCATTTCCCGGGAGTCACAGTGCCGCGCATGCTTTACCGCATGTACTTCGCTCCCGATGGTATATTCGGAACCATTGCTACAATATCCAGTACATTCGTGTTCCTGTTCGTACTTTTCGCATCGTTCCTTATCAAATCAGGGGCCGGAGATTTCATCATAAAAATGGCATTGGCGACAATGGGACGTACCATCGGCGGCCCGGCTAAAATGGCTGTATTTGCCAGCGGATTCATGGGTTCCATATCCGGTAGCGCCGTAGCCAATACGGTAGGTACAGGTTCAATAACCATTCCCATGATGAAAAGAACCGGTTTCCCGAGTAAATTTGCCGGGGCAGTTGAAGCCGCGTCATCAACAGGTGGACAGCTCATGCCTCCGATTATGGGAGCGGGAGCATTCATCATGAGTCAGTGGACTCAAATTCCATACCTAACGATTGTCGGGGTGGCATTCATTCCTGCCATTATGTATTTTGTAAGTGTTGCATTTTTTGTTCATTTGCGCGCAAAAAAATTAGGCATCAAACGGGTGCCTGAAGAAGATATTCCGAAATTACGTGAAGTAATAAAAGAAGGCTGGAACTTTTTCATCCCCATCGGAGTACTGATGGGACTGCTCATGGTCGGATTTACACCAACATTTGCCGCATGCGGAGGAATCGTTTCCATAGTAGCTTCAAGTTGGCTTAATCCCAAAACCCGAATGTCCGGCAGAGATGTCCTTGACGCTCTGGCTGCAGGTGGCGTGAACATGGTTACCACGGGTGTAATTCTGCTTTGCTCAGGTATTGTGATCGGAGTTGTCCTGATGGTCGGGATGGGAATTAAGTTCTCAATGCTCATCACCATGCTTGCCGGAGACAGCCTGCTCCTGACAATACTTATGATTGCCATAGCATCCCTCATTTTAGGGATGGGCTTACCCGTAACCGCTTCCTACATCGTGCTCGCAGTACTCGCAGCTCCTGCCATGCAAATGCTCGGTACAAGCCTGATTGCAGCTCATATGCTCATCTTCTGGTACTCCCAGGATGCAAACGTTACCCCGCCTGTGTGCCTCGCGGCCTATAGTGCCGCAGGAATATCGGGATCAAAGCCACTCGAAACGGGAATCGAATCGTGGAAAATAGCAAAAGGACTTTACATAATACCGTTGCTCTTCTGCTACACTCCGATTCTGTTTGAAGGCCCGCTTTGGCAAGTCGCTGAAACCGTTATCTCAGCAACAGCAGGACTATTTTGTTTTGCAGTTTTCTTTGAGGGGTTCAACACGTACGCACTAAAAATCTTTCAGAGAATATCTTATGCGGGCGCAGCAGGTCTTTTGCTCTGGCCTGACATGAGATTACACGCAATCGGTGCAACGCTCCTGTTAGCTATGTATATGCGCGAACAGGCGGTATTCAAAAAACGAGCTTTTGATCCAGCTTAGACCTTCACTTACAAATAAATTAGTTTTAAAAGGAAAGTTCCAGTTCGGAACTTTCCTTTTTTTTGTAATATGAACATATAGCGTAAAAACGTGATATACATTAAACAGAAGTTCTGAATTGAAACTAATAAACAATGCATATAGCGAATGGAGAGAGAACATGATTGAAATAATGGATGTAAGCACTGGTAATCTACTGGCTGTAAGAGCGACAAAAACATTGACTCAGAGCGATTACACTGACGCCTGGATCCCAGCACTGGAAAAAATCATCGAAAAGTACAAGAAAGCTAACATTGTCTTTTACATGGATGAAGAATTCGAAGGCTGGGAACTCGAAGCGATGTGGGAAGATGCTAAATTTGGACTTGCTCACAAAAATGATTTCGACAGAATAGTAGTCGTCGGCGGACCTAAGTGGGTTGTATGGGGAACCCAGATTGCCAATAACTTTATGAATTGCAAACTTAAGACCTACAAACTTGAAGAACTTGCTGAAGCTACAGCATGGGCAAGCAAATCAAATTTGAAATAAGTTTCACTTTAAAATTAGCCACAAAAAAAAGCCCCGACCAGTAATGATCGGGGCTTTTTACACGGCATTCCGTGCGAAATAAAATCTCTGAAAAAATTACTTTTCAGTTTTTCTAGCAACTGGTTTAATAACAGAGCCAGAACGAATGCAACGAGTGCATGCTTTAATGCTCTTTACTTCTCCGGTTGGGAGCTGAGTACGAACATTCTGAAGATTAGGCATAAAACGTCTTTTAGACTTATTATGAGCGTGAGATACGTTATTGCCTGTCTGTGGTCTCTTACCGCATATATCGCATACCTGGGACATGTTGAACCTCCTTATGGAACTTATCTTTTCATATTTGTGCGAAACACACAATCCTTCGGTTAGAAGTATTGCTCCACCCACACAAAAGAGGTATCATTTAAACGTTGGTTCTGGAAAATGCAAGCTCTTTTTCCTTGACAGAAGAAAAAAAACTCATATAGAACCCCTTCCTCGAGGAAAAATATGTCAGAACTTTGGATTACGCTTAACGACATCCCTGAAGAGGGCAAAGATTTAGTTTTTGATGATCAGTCTTTTTGGACTGAAACCATGAAAAACTGTAATGTTGACGCAGAAATTGCGACACCTCTTATTACTGAAGTATTTATACTTCCGCAGGACAATGGATGTCTCGTCCGGGGGAAAACGTCTGGAGCAATCAAACTTGTTTGCGATAGATGTACGGCAAACTACAAGCAGAATATTTCGACCGAGTTCGAGGAATTTGAACAGGTTGCGGACGCTGAGGACACTGAACCGTCCCCGGTGGTTAAAACCAAAGAAGGTTTAAAATTCGAACTTGGAGCTCTCCTTTGGGAACATTTCGTCTTGGCGCTACCCATAAAGCCCTTATGCAGCAACGGCTGCCAAGGTCTTTGTGATAAATGTGGAGCCGATTTAAATAAAGATGGATGCGCCTGTAAAAAAGAAGAGGGCGATCCAAGGCTTGCGGTTTTCCGCAATCTTAAGATAAAGAACTAAATTCCGGTTTGCAAAAATCGGTTTAAAATCACTCTCAGGAGACAGTCATGGCACAGCCTAAAAAGAAAACTTCCAAGTCCCGTAGAGGTATGCGTAGATCTCACGATGCTCTCACACCTCCTAATGTAATCTTTTGTGATTGCGGTGAGCCTATCATTGCTCACAGAGCTTGCTCTTCTTGTGGATCCTACAAGGGTCGTCAGGTAATCAACACTGAAGATGCCTAAAACCCTTCCCCGCATTGCAGTTGACGCCATGGGTGGCGATCACGGCCTTTCGGGAATAGTTTCTGCAGCGGTTCGCGCCGCAAAGAACGGCACTCCAATAACTTTGGTTGGAGATGAGTACATGATCCGGTCCGAGCTCAAAAGGCTTGATACCGGATCATGTACTATTGACGTTGTTCACGCATCGCAGGTTGTAACAATGGAAGACAAGCCTGCTGATGCCATGCGCAAAAAAAAGGACTCGTCAATCCAGGTGGCCTGCCGCTTAGTAAAAGAAGGACACGCTGACGGAGTAGTCAGTGCTGGCAATTCCGGAGCTACGGTTGCTGCAGGAATGTTTATCATAGGTAGAATTAAAGGTGTACTTAGACCCGGAATGGCCGGAATTCTTCCCACCGAAAAAAAACCTATGGTACTCCTCGACGTTGGAGCCAACGTAGACTCCAAGCCCGCACATCTTTTCCAATACGGAATTATGGCGGACGTGCTTGCCCGAGATGTGCTCGGCATCAAAAAGCCTCGCATCGGAATCTTGACTATTGGTGAAGAGGAAGGCAAAGGCAACGCTCTGGTAAAATCTACCTACAATATGCTTAAAAATTCATCTTTGAATTTTGTTGGCAACATTGAAGGAAGAGACATTTTTACTGGAGACGTTGACGTTGCAGTCTGTGATGGTTTTGTAGGCAACGTTGCGCTTAAACTTTCAGAAGGTCTTGCGAACAGCCTTGGTAACATCCTTAAGGGTGAGCTAAAACGCGATATTGTTTCAAAATTAGGAGCAATGTTAGCAATGAAGGCTTTCAAAAGATTCGGTAGACTGGTAGATACGTCTGAATATGGCGGCGCACCCGTACTCGGGTTAAAAGGTATTGTCCTTGTCTGCCATGGTAAGGCTGATAGTCTGGCAATCGAACGAGCCATTGAGATGGCGGCAAGATTTGTTAAAAATGATGCCGTTGCTCATCTTAAAGAAGGTCTGGCAGCGCATAGTGAAATAATCGAGCGCGAAGTTTAATTTTACCATACCTCTTTACTCTTCACACCCGGATGTATACAGCTATCTTTTTTTCGGAAGGCTTTACAAGCAGGAGAACTGCTTCCCTCCCAGTCAAAAACAGGAACTGTAACAATGAGTAATTTCTCCTATATCAGAGGCTTTGGCTACTACGTCCCTGAAAGAGTTTACACAAATTCCGATCTTGAAAAATTTGTTGATACCACTGACGAATGGATAACCACCCGCACAGGGATCACAGAGCGCCGGATTGTTGATAATCAGACCAGCGCGGATCTAGCTTTTGAAGCGGCCCAAAAAGCTCTCGAAGATGCTCAAATGGACGCGGATGAGCTCACCCACATTCTGGTAGCAACCTTCACTGGCGACATGTATATCCCATCAACAGCATGCTTGGTGATGAAACGACTTGGTATTAAAAACAAAATACCAATGGATATTGGAGCTGCCTGCTCAGGATTTGTCTTTGCCGTTGAAGCAGCAAGAGCTTTTGTCGCTTTAAATCCAGATTCTAAAATTCTTGTATGTGGAAGCGAAGTTGTCACCAGCCGTGTAAACTGGGAAGACCGTTCAACCTGCGTTCTTTTCGGAGACGGGGCCGGCGCGGTAGTTGTCACATCAGAAAATAGCGATAGTTCGGCTAAAATTATTGACGTTCTTCTCTCCTCCGAAGGAGAGGATACCGCCCTGCTGGTCAAGGGCGGAGGATCATCCTGCTCTTACAAAATGGGTGATGTTATAGGGAATGATCATTTCGTCCATATGAACGGGCGCGAAATTTACAAAAAAGCTGTAAGAGCAATGCCTGCCATTGCGAAAGAACTCTTCGCTAAACACGATATTACCAGTGATGACATAGATGTTTTCATTCCTCATCAGGCAAATAAGCGCATAATTGAAGCAGTAGGTAAAAAGCTGAATATTCCGAGCGAAAAAGTTTTCGTTAACGTTAATAAATTCGGCAACACTTCTGCGGCATCAATACCTATTGCTCTCGCAGAGGCAAAAGAAACCGGATTTGTTAAAAAGGGAGACCTAACTCTTGTTACCACTTTTGGTGGAGGATTAACTTGGGGAGCATCTCTGATTCAATTTTAGCAAGCGCAGCCCAACAATGGGCACGCATATATTAAATTTGCAGTCGGCCCCTCTTTAGGCTATGAGACGCAGGACTACATAAATTATACAGAGGAAATACAGATGAGTGATTTGCCAAGCACCGCCCTCGTAACGGGTGGATCAAGAGGCATAGGCGAAGCATGCGCCAAAAAGCTTGCGAAAGACGGTTTTGACGTTATAATTACTTACGTTAGCCGTCCAGAATCAGCAGACAAAGTCTGTTCTGACATTGAAGCTGCTGGCGGAAAGGCAAAAGCCTACAAGCTGGATTCTTCTGATTCTAAAGCGGTAACATCCTTTTTCAAAGAAGAAATCAAGGGCAAAGTGAAACTTGATGTCCTCGTTAATAATGGTGGAATCACCAAAGACGGACTTCTTGTCCGTATGAAAGATGATGCATGGAACAAAGTTCTAGACATCAACTTGACCGGAGCATTCACATGCCTTCGCGAATCCGCAAAGATAATGATGAAACAACGGTACGGAAGAATTATTAATATTTCCTCAGTAGTAGCTCAGGCCGGCAATGTCGGTCAGGCAAACTACGTTTCGGCCAAGGCCGGCCTAATCGGCCTGACCAAAGCGAGTGCCCTTGAACTTGCTCCGCGCAATGTCACTGTGAATGCCGTAGCTCCGGGATTCATTGCAACTGACATGACAGCAGAGCTTTCTGAAGAGGTCGTGGCACACATGTTGGAAAACATACCGCTTAAAAAACTTGGAACATCTGCCGATATAGCTAACGCTGTTTCCTTCCTCGCGTCGGAAAACTCAAGCTATATCACAGGACAGACTCTCGCCGTTAATGGCGGGATGTACATGTAATAAAACAAACTTAATGATTTGGAGGGACCTATGTCCGCAGCTGAAAAAGTAAAAGCAATTATCGTAGACCAGCTTGGTGTATCCGCAGACGAAATTAAAGACGAAGCTTCCTTCGTTGAAGATCTCGGCGCAGACTCTCTTGATCTGACTGAACTCATCATGGCTATGGAAGAAGAGTTCGACATCGAAATTGAAGACGAAGACGCTCAGAAGATTCTTAAAGTTAAAGACGCTGTTGCTTTCGTTGAAGGCAAATAGTTTATAAGACTTGACCTAGACAAGGCTTTTGAAGAGCGCCTTACTGATCCCTTACGGGCGTAAGGCGCTCCTTTTCATTTGCCCAGCCAAACTAAATTCCGAAATACCTTACAGGCTATAATACCATGAACAGGGTAGTAGTAACCGCCGTTTCCGCCATCACCCCCATCGGTAATGACATAGACACCAGCTGGAACAACCTCCTTGCTGGTAAGTCTGGCATCGCTAAAATCACATCCTTTGATGCGAGTGAATTCACATCTCAGATTGCTGGCGAAGTCAAAAATTTTGATCCCAAAGAATTCATCCCTCACAAGCAAGCAAAGCGCATGGAACGGTTCACACAGCTAGCTGTGGCCGCAGGCGAGCAGTTGCTCGAAAGCGCGAAGCTTAAGCTTGAAGGTGATGATTGCAAACGCGCCGGAGTAGTTATCGGAGTTGGGCTTGGTGGTCTTCAGACCATTGAAACTCAGCACGCAAAACTTCAAAAATCCGGCCCTAGAAAAATCACTCCTTTCTTTATTCCAATCATAATTGGAAATATGGCAGCTGGACAGGTTTCCATCTTTTCAGGTGCTCGTGGACCGAACATGTGTATGTGTACAGCTTGCGCATCCGGAACTCATTCCATCGGCGCAGCATACACTGACATAATGCTTGGACGCGCAGACACAATGATCTGTGGCGGCACAGAATCCACCATAACCCCTCTAGGGTTTGCCGGATTCACATCCATGAAGGCTCTATCCACTCGCAACGATGATCCTGAAACAGCATCACGTCCATTTGATATGGGTCGCGATGGTTTTGTAATGGGTGAAGGTTGTGGACTGCTTCTTCTGGAATCACTTGATCACGCAAGAGCGCGTGGTGCAGAGATTCTTGCTGAAGTAGTAGGTTTCGGAGCATCCTCAGACGCATACCACATGACTGCTCCACCAGAAGATGGTAGCGGCATGGCTCTCGCTATGGAAGCAGCTATCCGCGAAGCGGGTATCAACCCTTCTGACATTGATCACATCAATGCACACGGGACCTCCACTAAGCTGAACGACTTTTGCGAAACAAAAGCTATTCACAAAGTTTTCGGAGATCATGCTAAAAATATTGCAATTACTGCTAACAAATCCCAGACTGGTCATCTATTAGGTGGCGCTGGTGGAATGGAAGCGGCATTTGCGGTAAAGACTCTTGCAACCGGCATAATCCCCGGAACTGCAAACCAGTTAGAAGCTGACCCTGACTGCGATCTCGATTACGGTAAAGATGGAATGCGTGAGAAGCAGGTGAACTACGCTCTGAGCAACTCGTTCGGATTCGGTGGAACAAACGCCTGCATGCTCTTCAAAAAATTTGAAGATTAATTGGCCCCCTCTTTGTAAGGGACCGTCAAACTCTTGGAGCTAGTCATGGAAGAACTAATGATGAAAGATCCGGCAGTGGCAGCAACCATCAGCCGTGAAGTAACTCGCCAGATGACCAACCTTGAACTTATCGCATCGGAGAATTTCACTTCTACCGCGGTTCGTCAGGCAATGGGCAGCGTAATGACTCATAAATACGCTGAAGGATATCCAGGCAAACGTTACTACGGTGGTTGTGAATTCGTTGACCAGGCTGAAGAACTTGCTCGCAACAGAGCGAAAGAAATCTTCGGTTGTGAATATGTCAACGTTCAGCCTCATTCCGGTTCTCAGGCCAACATGGCTGTCTACTTTGCGGCCCTAAAGCCCGGTGACACTGTTCTTGGAATGGATCTTTCTCATGGTGGTCACCTTACCCATGGTTGCCCAGTAAACTTTTCAGGAAAACTCTTTGATTTTAAATCATACGGAGTTGATCCTGACACTAAAACCATCAACTATGATAACGTTTTAGAAATTGCCAAAGAGTGCAAACCTAAAATGATCGTAGCTGGTGCGAGTGCATATCCACGCATCATCGACTTCGCCCGTTTCCGTCAGATTGCTGATGAAGTAGGCGCAGTCCTTATGGTAGATATGGCTCACATCGCAGGACTAATCGCGGCTGGCGTTCATCCTTCATGTATCGAGCACGCGCATTACACCACCACTACCACCCATAAGACCCTTCGTGGGCCTCGCGGTGGTATGATCCTTTCCTCTGAAGAATTTGGCAAGTCACTAAACTCCAATATCTTCCCCGGAATTCAGGGTGGACCTCTGATGCACGTTATCGCAGCGAAAGCAGTAGCTTTCGGCGAAGCACTTTCTCCTTCATACGTTGAATACCAGAAACAGGTTGTTGCGAACGCAGACGCGCTTGCTACCCACCTAGTAAACGCAGGTTTCGACCTAGTTTCAGGCGGAACTGACAACCACCTTATGATGGTAGACCTGACCAACAAAGACATCACAGGCAAAGATGCTGAACATGCTCTTGACGCTGCAGGTATCACTGTCAACAAGAACACCATTCCTTTCGAAACACGCTCCCCGTTCGTAACATCAGGTATCCGCATCGGAACACCTGCTATGACAACACGTGGAATGAAAACCGAAGAAATGGCTAAGATTGCAGACTGGATCACAGCAGCAATCGGTTCTATGGATAACGACACACAGCTTGCCGTTATCAAAAAAGAAATTGCAGACTTCGCTAAAGATTACCCAATATTCGCATACTAGGAATAATTGGAAATCGGCTACTAAATAGCTGAAGTTTTAATTACATATCAAATTCATTGACATAAGGGCGGATTCAGGAAGAAATTCCTGAATCCGCGCTCAGCTTCAAAAGCAGGGAGCTTACCATGGAAAAAAGACTTCCTTGGCCTCAATATTTTATGCGCATTACGCATCAAGTCGCGGAAAGAGCTACTTGTATCAGACGCAAAGTCGGTGCGATAGCCGTTAAGGACAAACGGATCCTCGCCACTGGATATAACGGATCCCCATCCAACATAGCCCATTGCGCTGAAGTTGGATGTTTACGTGAGATCATGAATGTCCCTTCCGGAGAACGCCACGAACTCTGCCGTGGACTTCATGCTGAGCAAAATGTCATTATCCAAGCCGCTGTCCATGGTATTAAACTTGGTGGTTGCGAAATCTACTGCACCACTCAGCCCTGCCTCATCTGCACAAAAATGCTCATCAATGCTGGCGTAACAGCCGTATATTTTTCAGAAAGCTACTCTGACGAATTATCCGAAGGCATGTTTAAAGAAGCTGGAGTTAAGTTTGAACTTTTGCAGTTCGACAATTAATTCTTCAGAACAGTTCATGGCACGCGCCGTGAATCTGGCTTTGCGTGGCAGAGACCGCACTGCGCCTAACCCAACGGTTGGTGCTGTGATGGTTTATGACGACCGAATTGTGGCTGAAGGATGGCACCAGTATTGCGGTGGACTTCACGCTGAACGCAACTGCATTGCTAACGCTATAGCTAGGAATGTGGACATGACCAAATGTACCATGTTCGTCACTCTAGAGCCATGCAATCACTTCGGTAAAACACCCCCATGTACGCATGGAATCCTCGAAGCAGGAATCCCGCATATAGTGATCGGTACACGCGATCCAAATCCGAAAGCCGCTGGTGGACTTGAATTCCTTGAATCAAAGGGAGTCAAAGTCGAAACAGGCGTGCTTGAAGAACAGTGTTTAGACATTATCTCAGACTTTTTGCTCTGGCAAAACAGCGACCGCGCCTACTCCATTTTAAAACTTGCCTCCACAATCGATGGTAAAATCGGCGGTGCAACAGGCAAACAGGAACCTGTCTCCTGCCCCGAATCTTTTGCGGATGTTCAAAATTTGCGATCCATAGTCGGTGCTGTGATTGTGGGCGGAAATACTTTACGTGAAGATAACCCATCACTGAATTGCAGGCTCGAAGTTAAGCCCGAAGGATTCACTCAGCCGAAAGCTGTTGTCGTCACAACCAAACTTCCTATAAATCACGATGATTTTACCCTGACGACCACTCGTGCAAAAGAAACAATTTTCTGGACTACCACCGAACAAGCCGCTTCCGAAATCGCCAAGTCGCTTACGAATAAAGGTATTGAGATTATACCTCTTCCCCAAGACGAAAAAGGCCTTATATTTGAGGATGGGTTTAAATTCTTGCGCGAAAAGCACGGAATATTACGGTCCCTTTGTGAAGGAGGAGGAAAGCTTGCGTTATCACTTGCTGAACAGGGGCTGATAGATGAATTCGTAATGTATCAAGCTCCGCGTATTCTGGGCAATGCACTTGGAAGACCCAACTTCGCAGGTTCAGACAGACAGCTCATGGAAGAAGCTCTTGATTTCCGTATCAGCCAAGTTTGCCAAAGCGGACAAGATTTAAAAATAGTTTTCAAACCTGTTGATACTGCCAACTAGATAATCAATAGAGGATCAATAAATGTTTACCGGACTTATTCAGGGAAAAGGATCAATTGCAAAAGCTGAAAACAGGGGAAAAGAAACCCGTTTTACAGTCATAGCCCCTGATATTAAAGATTACCAGAAAGGTGAATCCATTGCCATTAATGGAGTGTGCCTCACAGTTGAAACTTTCAGTGACAGCTGGTTTTCTTGCTACGCAAGTAAGGAAACCATGGACTGCACAAATCTCGGAAACTTAAAACCGGGATCAAAAGTCAACTATGAACGAGCTCTTGCCATGGGCGACAGACTAGGCGGACACATTGTCAGCGGACATGTGGATTGCTTAGGTTCTGTTGAATCGGTTCGCCCTGCCGGAGAATCCAAGATTTATCGAATTAAATTTCCTGCTGAACACGGTCAGTTCGTGGTTGCGAAAGGATCAATCGGGCTTGATGGAATCAGCCTTACAGTCAACGACTGCGGCCCCGAATTTCTTGAGGTCAACATCATTCCTGAAACTCAGGACCAGACCACAATCTCCGACTGGAAGCCGGGCTACCCTGTTAACATTGAAACCGATGTTATCGGGAAATATGTACAGAAAATGCTCGGACCATGGACAGGCCAATCCGCGAAAGGTCAAAGTCCTGAGAGCAAAGTGACTATGGATTTTCTCCAGAAAAATGGATTTTAACCCATTTTTAATAGAGCCTGAGCACAAAGCAACATCAAACAGCTTGTACTTAAGCCCTTTTTAACGCAGCAACATGCTTAAATAATTTTATTTTTTGGGCATGAAAAACATATTTCACCCTTTTTGTTTTTTAAGGTAAGAAGACAATTCCTGCTCGCAAGCGTCGAGTATGGGAAAAAATAACGAACCGCTCCGACATGCTGGAGTACGAGGATATTAATATGCCTTTATGTACAATTGAAGAAGCAATCGAGGACATCCGTGCAGGGCGCATGGTTATCATGGTCGATGATGAAGATCGTGAGAACGAAGGTGATCTCGTATGTGCTGCTGAAAAAGTAACACCTGAGATTATCAATTTCATGGCCACACACGGTAGAGGCCTTATCTGTCTCGCCATGTCTGGTGCCATGGTCGACACTCTTAAGCTACCACTCATGGCTCAGAACAATGATTCTCAGTTCGGTACTAACTTCACAGTTTCCATCGAAGCTCGTGACGGCGTTACCACCGGGATTTCAGCGGCTGACAGAGCAACAACAATTCTAGCTGCTGTCGCTGATGGCGTACAGGCTGAAGAAATTGTTTCTCCCGGTCACATCTTCCCACTTCGCGCTAAAGACGGCGGAGTTCTCGTTCGCGCAGGCCAGACAGAAGGCAGTGTCGACATTTCCCGTTTGTCAGGTCTCAAGCCAGCTGGCGTCATTTGTGAGATCATGAATGATGATGGATCAATGGCAAGACTTCCTGATCTTACAATTTACGCTAAAAAGCACGGTCTCAAAATTTGTAGCACCGAAGCTCTCATCAAATACCGCATGAAGTTCGGTAGTCACACGGTAACCCGTGAAGCTGATGCTGAACTGCCTACATGCTGGGGTGATTTCAAAGCGGTTGCTTTCCACTCCTCAGAAGACAATCGCACCCACATTGCATTAGTGATGGGTGAGCTTGATCCTAACGAGCCAACCCTGGTCAGAGTCCATAGCGAATGTCTGACTGGCGATGTTTTTGGTTCACAGCGTTGTGATTGCGGCGGACAACTTGCATCTGCAATGTGTATGATTCGCAAAGAAGGACGCGGAGTTCTGCTCTACATGAGACAAGAAGGACGCGGAATCGGCCTTGGTAATAAAATCAAAGCCTACCATCTTCAGGATCAGGGATGTGATACCGTTGAAGCGAATGAGAAACTAGGATTCAAAGCCGACCTCCGCGAATACGGAACAGGCGCACAGATTCTCGTTCAGCTCGGAATTTCTAAAATGAAGCTTATGACCAACAATCCTAAAAAGATTGTCGGACTTGAAGGATACGGACTTGAAGTCACTAAGCGCGTTCCAATCGAAATGGACGCATGCGAAATGAATCATAACTATCTCCAGACTAAAAAAGATAAAATGGGTCATCTTCTTGAACATCTGGACGACACCAAGAAATAAGGAGACTGAATATGGGTCACATCAAAACAATCGAAGGACAGCTTGACGCAAAAGATCTTAAAATTGCTCTCATCTCAGGTCGCTTTAACGATTTCATCGTTGAAAGACTTGTCGGCGGAGCTGTTGATTATCTAGTCCGTCACGGCTGTGACAGAGCAAACATAACTTTGATTAAAGTTCCAGGTGTATTTGAAATGCCTGTAGTCACCAAAAAAGTCGCAGAATCAGGCAAGTACGACGGAATTACTTGCCTTGGGACTGTAATTCGCGGAGCTACACCACACTTTGATTATGTTTGTAGCGAATGTGCTAAGGGAGTTGCTCAGGTAAGCATGGACAACAACCTGCCTATCGGATTCGGAGTTCTCACTTGTGACACCCTTGAGCAGGCTATCGAACGCGCCGGCACCAAAGGTGGAAACAAAGGCGTTGAAGCTGCTTCCGCAATGCTCGAAACTATCAGAGTAATGGAACAGATCTAGTCAGAGTTTTTCATTGAATTAGTCAGAAGCTACGTCTAAAAGGACATGCAACTGTATTAGTTATATATTTATCACATGGGCAGCCGGTCTCTGGCTAAAAACGGAGACCGATTGCCCGTTGTGTTGTTTTAAAAACAATTTAATTGTATCTTAGGAGCACGACGCATGAGCGTCTGAACCTACAGGATTATAAAGTCAGATGTCCCAGACTAAAGGTTTACGCAGAAAAGGCCGTATATTAGCCTTCCAGGTTCTTTATGGTCTCAGTTTTGTCTCCCCGCACGGTGGGTGGACATGTGAACGTATATACAATCAAAGCCCCGCAGTTACACGCGAAACAGATGAAGAATTAATTCTTTATGCTCGCGACCTGCTGATCAATGTTTGGAATACGCTTGAAGAATTAGACGAAGTCATCACAAGCTACTCGAAGCACTGGAAGATCAAGCGCATCGCGAAAGTTGAGCTGTCCATACTTAGACTTGCTATTTACGAACTGATTCATAAGGCGGATATCCCCCTTAAGGTCGGTATCAATGAAGGGATAGAAATTGCTAAAAAGTTCGGTGATGAAAATTCCCGCAACTTTATCAATGGAATCCTCGATGCCGTAGCTCGTGATATTGACGGCGGAAAATTCTCAGTTACTAAGAAATTCTAGTTATATTATTGTAGGTGGAAGAACCTCTTCTGCCTACAATAATGTTAGACATATTACGCAAGGATTTTATAATGGGCTTCGGGAAATACAACCCAGAAACAATCGAAAACAAATGGCAGAAGGCTTGGACCGACACAGGCGCCTTCAATGTAGAAACAGATACATCTCGTCCCAAGTACTACGTCTTGGAGATGTTTCCGTACCCTTCAGGAAAAATCCATATGGGTCACGTGCGCAACTACTCCATCGGAGATGTTGTTGCCCGTTACAAAAGGATGAAGGGATTCAACGTCCTTCACCCAATGGGTTGGGATGCTTTTGGTTTGCCTGCTGAAAATGCGGCTATCAAAAACAACACCCATCCAGCTGAATGGACCTACGCCAATATCGACGACATGCGCACCCAGCTTTCCCGTCTCGGTTATTCATATGATTGGAGACGTGAGATGGCGACCTGTCATCCCGGTTATTACAAATGGGAACAGCAGTTCTTCCTTGCTTTCTTGAAAAAAGGTTTAATTTACCGCAAAAAATCTCCGGTGAACTGGTGCGAAACCTGTAATACTGTCCTTGCGAACGAACAGGTTGAAGACGGCCTTTGCTGGCGTTGTGAAACTGTGATTGAACAGAAAGAACTGTCCCAGTGGTTCATGCGTATTACCGATTACGCTGAAGAACTATTAGACAGCCTCAAAAACCTTGAAGGCGGATGGCCTGAAAGAGTTCTGACAATGCAGCGCAACTGGATCGGCAAAAGTGTCGGTGCAGAGCTTGAATTTGAAGTTGCAGACGCACCAAGCGACAGTGATAACAAAATTGCTGTTTTCACAACCAGACCAGATACACTTTTTGGTGCAACTTTCATGTCTCTTGCCGCTGAGCATCCCATGGTGGAAAAGCTCATCAACGGCAAGCCGGAAGCTGAAAAAGTCCGAGAATTCGTGACTAAAGTTTCCAACCTAGACAAGATTGTCCGCTCCGCTGACGACCTTGAAAAAGAAGGCGTGTTCACTGGATCATACTGCATTAACCCGCTTAACGGCGAGAAGATGCCTATCTACGTGGCAAACTTCGTCCTCATGGGTTACGGAACCGGCGCAGTAATGGCCGTTCCTGCACACGATCAGCGCGACTATGAATTTGCTAAAAAGTACGACATTCCAATGCAGATAGTCATTCACCCTAAAGATCAAAATTTGAATCTTGATGAAATGACTGAAGCTTACACAGCTCCAGGAATTCTCGTGAACTCTGGCGACTTTGACGGTATGCCGAACGATGAAGCTAAAGGCGCAATTGTCAGTTATCTTGGTAAAAGCGGCAAAGGCAAAAAATCAATCAATTACCGTTTGCGCGACTGGAATATTTCACGCCAGAGATTCTGGGGATCACCGATTCCTGTAATTTACTGTGATCAGTGTGGAATTGTTCCTGTACCGGAAGAAGACCTTCCAATCATTCTGCCTGAAGACGCAGTAATGAACGAAGACGGTCGTTCCCCGCTTCCGCAGATGGAATCTTTCGTCAACACAATCTGTCCTAAATGTGGAAAGCCTGCTGAGCGGGAAACTGACACTATGGACACCTTTGTTGAATCTTCATGGTACCCATTACGCTACACAAGTGCGCGTAAAGAAGATGGCCCATTCGATCCCGAAGCACTTGATTACTGGCTTCCAGTTGATCAGTACATCGGTGGAATTGAGCATGCAATTCTACATCTGCTCTACGCTAGATTCTTCACCAAAGCTCTGCGTGATGAAGGTTACACAAAAGTTGCTGAGCCTTTTAAAAACTTGCTGACTCAGGGAATGGTACTCAAAGACGGCGCTAAGATGTCAAAATCTAAAGGGAACGTAGTTGATCCAAATTCCATGATTCAGAGATACGGCGCAGATGCAACTAGACTTTTCATTCTGTTTGCTTCTCCTCCTGAAAAGGATCTCGAATGGAGCGACCAAGGACTAGAAGGTTCTTCCCGCTTCCTGAACAGAATATGGCGACTAGCTGAAGGTCTTGAAGGTTTAATTTCTCCAGTTGGTGCTTGCGCCAAGCCGGAAGGATTCGAACTTTCATCTGACGCTAAAAAACTTCGCCGCAAAGAGCATGAAACAGTCAACCGCGCTAGCCGTGACATGGAAAACAAATTCCAGTTCAACACAGTTATCGCCGCGACCATGGAACTGGTCAACGAGATGTATGCTCTTAAAGATACATTGGTTGAGTCTGAAGACGGCAAATTTGCACTATCATCAGCTTTCAGCACGGTCCTTACTGTTCTTGCTCCTATCACCCCGCATCTCTGTGAAGAGTTATGGGAAATTATGGGATACGAAGGAATCGTTGCCGCGGCTGCATGGCCTGAATATGATGAATCTGCACTAGTCACCGACGAACTGCTCATAGTTATTCAGGTTAACGGAAAAATGAGAGCGAAGATCTCAGTTCCAGCCTCCGCAAGTAAAGATGATATTGAGAAAGAAGCTCTTGCTCACGAAAATGTTGGTAAATTTATCGAAGGCAAGACAGTTAGAAAAGTGATCGTTGTTCCAGGTAAACTGGTTAACATCGTAGCTAATTAGTTAATTCTTGAGGGGTGGATTTATCTGCCCCTCTTTTCATAAAGATTTTGCACAAACCAATTTTCACAGATTGCTAACAACAACCCGCTCAAAGCGGCTTACAGGGACATTTCAAATGATTGCCACCAACTCCGCAAAACGACTTCTCTTACTTCTTTGTCTCGTTTTCTTTGTAAGCGGGTGTGGTTATCATAGCTCTGCAAGTGAACCTAATAAGTTATCTGAAAAATACCACGAAATTGCTATTTCTGAAGTAAAAAACCCTACCCTTGAGCGTTGGCTTGAGCCTAGATTAAGAGGAGATCTCAGAGATGAGATTACCCGTCGCGGTCAGCTTGTATGGGTCGATAAATCAAAAGCTGAAGCACTCATCAGCCTCAGAATTGTAAGTTTCTCCAATAACAGCCGAGTACTTGGCAACAAAGATGAGACTCTCAAATACAACTCAATTCTAAAAGTCCAGATGAAAGTTACTGACGCCGCAGACGGTCATATCATCTGGAACTCAGGAACCGTTGAAGTGACTGAATCTTATTATAAAGGTCAGGAAGACACTACTCAGGATCTGGTTGTAGAACTTATGATCCGTAGACTAGTAGACCGCATGAATCAGGCCTACTAGGTCTTTTTTCCACCAGACCATATTTACCAGACTCAGTCTAAAATGGCTAAGCCAAGTTACTTAGAAGCTTAAACTTAAGCAGGATAAACATGTCCAGACCGGGATACATCTTTTTGACCTGCCCTGATGCGGAGCTACTACATGCACGCATCAGCGAATTGCTCGAAAGTAATAACGCTTCTGATTTTGAAAAAAAAGTCTATTGGGCGGACGAAGACCTGCCTTCGAATTTCTGGGATGACCTAACTCTCCAGACTCTTTTCGGCTCCAGCAAAGCCGTTGTTCTTCGCCGTGCACACAAAATCAAGACTGCCACGTGGAAGATGCTGGACAAAGCTCTGGCCTCTCTTTCTGATTCCTCATTCCTATTCATTTGCTTGGAGGGTAAATGGGAAAGAAAAGGACCACCTGTTCCTGCCGTATTAAAAAAACGTAAATGTTGGCAATTCGCTGAGAAGCAAAAATGGACATGGCAATCTGCCGGGCTTGATGAAAAATCTATTGCGGGATTCATTAATAAATGGGCCGCCAAAACGTCCATTACCATGGAAAATCCGGTCAAAAATTCGCTGATCAAGGCTCTCCCAAAAGACGCTAGAGCGGCTAAACTTGAACTTGATAAGCTAGAACTTGCTGCCGGATCTGAAAAAAAACTTCTGGCAGACCACCTGAGCATGATCGCTTTCTCCGACGATATGAATTTCTTTGAATTCATGAATGCCATATCCCAAGGCGGCGACCCCATCGAAATATGGCGTAGAGTTCTTACAAATCACATGGAAAAAGATTCCATGGTCTTTATGCTTACCGCCTCTCTTACCCGCGAAGCACGCGCACTATGGATGATGCTCCACGGCGAGGAATCCTCTGTAAGATTGCCACCTTTCGTAAAGAAGCAAAAAATGGCTTTGGCTCAGCGCATCGGACCAGCCCGAATTGCGAAGCTTTTTGACATCGTTATGGAAGCTGAGATTGGAATTAAAACAGGTAACCGCAAGCCGGAACAGGCTTTAGAGTTACTAGTTGCAGCGCTTACATCTCTTTTTGCCTCCACAGCTCCAAATCGCGGCAGACGCTAAAAAAGAGCTATCAATTACCCTCCTTAGCTACCGACCAATCCCTTTTTCCAATTATTGGCAAGCTATGTTAGCCACTCTTTTCGTGTAAAAAACTCGTTTTTAATAAAAAATAATGTTTTTTACACGAAAACATACTAAAAAGAAGCATACACAAATTGATTTGCTAAAAAATACTGTTTATCATGCCTTCATATAAGGTAGATTATGACTTCAGGTAATATATCAGGTATCTTTTGAGAAAATAAGGCAAATTCCACAATTTTTTTAATTACAAACGATCTAAATTTGCCTTTATTACATTTTTTTTGTGTTATTTTTAACATTTTACACATTTTTCATCTTTTTTAACTATACGACTTGCCAAAGCATACTTACTATTTATTTATGAAGGACAAACCACACTACCACGGACATCGGCAGAGATTAAAAGAACGGCTTTGCAGCAACTCTCAAAATCTCGCTGATTATGAAATATTAGAATTGATGCTGGGGCAAGTCCTTCCCAGGCAAGACACTAAGCCCATTGCCAAGGCACTGCTTGCGGAATTTGATTCCTTGAGCGGTGTATTCAAAGCGCCTGATGAAAGGATTAAGAAAGTAAAAGGGATAGGCCCCGGAGTTATTACTTTTTTCACTCTTCTTCGCGAATTCTGGGCTAGGATGTCCGAAGAACCAATGTTTACTCAAAGCGCTTTATCCTCACCGGATGCGGTAGCTAATGCGGCAATGGCTCGCATAGGGAACTTGGCAATCGAACAATTTTGGGTTGCTCTGGTCAACAATGGTAATAAAGTGATATGCTGGGAGAAGCTTTCTGAGGGAACTGTTGATAAAACGGCGGTTTTCCCTAGAGAAATTGTTTCACTGGCTTTAAGAAATAACGCAAGCGGCATAATTTTAGCCCACAACCATCCCGGAGGAGACCCGAATCCTTCTCCTGAGGACCTAGTAAGGACCATGGATATTGCATCTGCATGCAGTGAGCTTGAAATAAGGTTACTTGATCATGTGATCGTGACCACCAACAGTTTTTTCAGTTTTATGAAAGAAGGACGTTTGCAATTCTAACCATAGGAAGGACTCGATGACTAAAGCATATCATTGTGTTGTTACCGGTAAGGTTCAAGGTGTCTACTTTCGTTCATGGGTTCACGATCAAGCGGTTGCGCTGAATCTCGGTGGTTGGGCAAGAAATCTTGATGATGGGAAGGTAGAAGTTATGCTCCAGGGAAATGAAGACAACATAGCAGAAATGAAAAAAAGACTGCTTGTAGGATCACCTCTATCGCAGATTACCGACCTGAAATGTGGATGGATGGATTATGAGACAAAACATGATTCGTTTGAAATTCGCTGACCAAAAATGAGCTTGTAAGCCTCAACATTGGTTTAGTACGCAATAAGTTTTAATTAGTATCTGTGAGCATGCTCATACTCCAGACCGTTTTCAGGAAAGGAGATGGACTTGTATTGCTCTTAATATATCGCAATAAATAACCACTTTGACATAAGGATCTTCAGTTGAAAAAAAAGAAATCCCCGATCAAACCCCTCAAGCTTAAGAGAAAAGAAAAAGCTAAAAAGGTTACCAAAAAGCAGTACAAAACTGATGCCGGAAACGATCAAGGGTTAAACAAACCTCCTGTGTCTCCGCTAAATGTACTACACGATGCGGCTGACCTTTTAGATGAAACCGGACACATGAATGAGAATATTCATACAGATATCCCGTCGACTCTTCCTGTTTTAGCCGTCCGTGATATAGTTGTATTTAACTATATGATTCTTCCCCTTTTTGTGGGCCGCGAAAAATCAGTTAGCGCTGTTGAAGCTTCCATGACTAGCGACCGTTACGTTCTTATCCTAACTCAAGAAGATGAAAGCGTTGAAGTTCCTGAGCATGAAGATCTCTACAGGACAGGTACAGTCTGTATGATCATGCGCATGCTCAAGATGCCTGACGGTAGGCTTAAAGTTCTGGTGCAGGGTGTTTCCAGAGCAAAGGTAAAAAGATTTATCGGATCTGAACCGTTCCATGTTGCTGAAATTAAGACGATTTCAGAAGAGGAAGCCACTCCTATAACCCCTCAACAAGAAGCTCTGATCAGATCTTCACGTGAGCAGAGCGAAAAAATCCTTTCACTTAGGGGAATCTCTTCCGCAGACATTATGAGCGTGCTTAATAATGTTGATGAACCGGGAAGACTTGCTGACCTGATCGCATCTAATCTACGTATGAAGGTCCCCGTAGCCCAGTCTATTCTGGAATGCGAACGTCCAGTTGAAAGACTTACACTGGTCAATACTCAGCTTACTCAGGAAGTCGAAGTGGCTTCCATGCAGAATAAAATTCAGTCCATGGCAAAAGAAGGCATGGACAAAGCTCAGCGTGATTTTTATCTGCGCGAGCAATTAAAAGCCATTAAAAACGAACTTGGTGAATCACACGATGAAGCCGAGGAAATGGAAGAGCTGAAAAACGCAATTAAAAAGGCCAAGATGCCGAAAGAAGTGCGCAAAGAAGCGGAAAAACAACTCCGCCGTCTTGAAGCTATGCACCCCGAAGCATCAGAAGCTACAGTTATCAGAACTTACCTCGACTGGATGACTGAAATTCCTTGGAAAAAACAATCCCGCGACCGTCTTGATATTAAAGAAGCTAAAAAGATCCTCGATGAAGATCATTACGATATCGAAAAAGTTAAAGAGCGCATCCTTGAGTACTTAAGTGTGCGTAAACTGAACCCGTCAATGAAAGGACCTATCCTCTGTTTCGTGGGCCCTCCGGGTGTTGGTAAAACATCCCTCGGCCGTTCGATCGCGCGCAGTTTGCAGCGTAAATTCCATCGCATGTCCCTTGGCGGAATGCGTGACGAAGCTGAAATTCGCGGTCATCGCAGGACCTACATAGGATCTATGCCCGGACGCATCATTCAAGGAATCAAGCAATGCGGAACCCGCAACCCAGTTATCATGCTCGACGAAATTGATAAGCTCGGTTCTGATTTCCGCGGCGATCCATCTTCGGCTCTACTGGAAGTGCTCGACCCTGAACAGAACAACACATTTACTGATCATTACCTGAACGTGCCTTATGATCTGTCAAAGACAATGTTCATTTGTACAGCCAACGTTCTGGACTCAATTCCTCGTCCCCTACTTGACCGCATGGAAGTAATTAGACTCCCCGGTTACACTGAGCACGAGAAAGTCAAAATTGCCCGTCGCTATCTTATTGCCCGCCAGACAAAGGAAAATGGTCTGGAAGAAGACGAGCTCATCATGAACGATGAAACGCTGGCAAAAATAATCACAGAATACACTCGCGAAGCAGGACTTAGAAACCTTGAGCGTGAAATTGGCTCAGTTTGTCGTAAGTTAGCTCGTAAAAAAGCTGAAGGCGAGAAAGGACCATTCGAAGTAACAACTGAAGTTCTTCATAAGCTGCTGGGTATTCCCCGTTACCTTGAAGATGAAAAAGAAAAGATATTGCCTCCTGGAGTTGCAGTAGGACTTGCATGGACTCCGTTCGGTGGCACTATTCTTCATATCGAAGTTTCAGCCATGCCCGGCAAGGGTAAGCTGCTTCTGACAGGACAGCTCGGTGATGTAATGAAGGAATCTGCGCAGGCAGCTGTATCCTTCGCTCGCCGTCATGCGGAAGAATACGGCATCAGCCCTACCTTCCACGAAGACATGGACCTGCACATCCATGTTCCAGACGGCGCGACCCCGAAAGATGGCCCATCTGCAGGTGTTACACTGGTAACAGCGCTTGTCTCTGCGCTAACCAACATCCCCGCTGATCCAGAACTCGCAATGACAGGTGAAATATCCCTGCGCGGAAGAGTTCTTCCTGTAGGCGGAATAAAAGAGAAGATTCTTGCAGCTGTATCGCTCGGAATGAAGCGCGCTCTCATACCTGCTCAGAACATGAGAGACCTTGAAGATATTCCTGATGATCTACGTGCTATGATTGACATTACTCCAATCGAAAGAATCGAAGAAGTTTGGCCTAAAGCTAAAATTAAGTAATTACTACAATTTAATAATTATAAAAAACGCGACTTACTACAAGGTAGGTCGCGTTTTTTCTTAACAACATAGTCAGATAAAACAGTCACCAATTGGTTGGACCATTTTTCTTGCAATTCCCTCAACCGTACTTATATGAAAGCAAGACATTGCCCGTACGGCTGTTTTGGGCTATGCATTTTTCGCGACTAGACTTTAAAACATGGAGTAATTCATGCCTATATACGAATATAAATGTGCGGACTGTGGAATTGAGTTTGAAGAACTTGTCTTCAACCGAGATGAATGTCCTCCCTGTCCCGGATGTAAATCTGAGAGCACTGGCAAGCTGATATCAGCGTGCAAGTTTAAAACTGGTGGCGCAGATTCTGGTGATACGGGGACATCTGCTCCGACGACTTCATCTAGTAGTAGCGCCTGCGCAGGATGTTCCGGCGGCGACTGTTCTTCTTGCGGTTAATTCACAAAATTTTAAAATAAATGGCGGCACTATGAGAAAAATTACCATCGCGACCCGCGGAAGCAAACTTGCTCTCTGGCAGGCTAATCATATCTCTGACCTTCTTCGTAAAGAATACCCAGGCATCGATGTTCAGTTGCTCAAGATCAAAACAAAAGGCGACATAATTCTGGACGTTCCACTTGCAAAAGTTGGCGGCAAAGGATTGTTCGTAAAAGAGATCGAAGAGGCGCTCCTAGCTAAAAAAGCAGATCTGGCTGTTCACAGCATGAAAGATGTTCCGACTCAGCTTCCTGAAGGGCTAGAAGTTGGTATCATTCCGCCAAGAGAAGCTGATACCGACACTCTTCTATCCGTTAAATATGCATCGCTCAAAGACCTTCCTGCTGGCGCAGTTATAGGAACAAGCTCCCTACGTAGACAGTCGCAGCTCCTAGCCCTGCGCGATGATCTTAAGGTCAAATTTCTGCGCGGCAACCTTGATACCCGTGTGGGCAAACTTCTCGCTGGCGATTTTGACGCCATTATACTCGCTACAGCGGGCCTGAACAGACTTAATCTTTCCGCTCCTAAGAGCGAAATTCTCGGACCTCCGACCTTCCTGCCAGCAGTGGC
This sequence comes from Desulfovibrio sp., assembly GCA_030145055.1. Classification (GTDB taxonomy): domain Bacteria; phylum Desulfobacterota; class Desulfovibrionia; order Desulfovibrionales; family Desulfovibrionaceae; genus Maridesulfovibrio. Next base: position 943,947 of record JAQYWK010000001.1, on the reverse strand, counting down.
ACAGGGCGCTCTAGGAATCGAGTATAGAATTGAAGATACCGAAATTCAAGATATCCTTAAGTTCATTCACCATGAAGAAACAGCACAGCAGGTTCGCGCTGAACGCGGATTCTTGACTGGGCTTGAAGGCGGTTGCCAGGTTCCCATCGCAGCATGGTCTGTATTTGAAGGTGAAAATATCAAACTGACAGGGTTCGTTGCAGATATCGACGGAACATCCCCTATCAGAATGGAAAGAACTGGCCTCGCTGTCGATGCATGGGACATTGGAATGAAACTCGCCGATGACGTTCTTGCCAAAGGCGCAAAAGAAATACTTGACCGTGTCTATGCTACCTGCGGAAAAGGTTAGCATATTAAAAAACTTCCGCACTCTGCCCGGAGTAGGCAAAGTGATCGCCGAAGATCTCTGGAATATGGGCTATCGCTCACTTGATGATCTGAAGGGTGAAGATCCGGAAATAATGTATTTCCGGCTGGAAGAATTAGCCGGACAGCACGTGGACCGTTGTATGCTCTACGTTTTCAGATGCGTAAATTACTGCGTTAATACTGAAGAACGCGATCCGCATCTTGAAAAATGGTGGAGCTGGAAAGACTGATCAGATCCACAACCATTAATAGTAAAAAAGCCCAAAATCTTGTGCATATCGTTCGCACATAGATTTCGGGCTTTTTATTTATCTATCAAAATATCTTTAATCATTAAGTTTTATAAATTAATCATTTTCCCCCTAAAGTTTCACAGCCCAAAACCGATAAGAATATTAAAGAGGAACAATTTCAAAGAGTATTCTAATTATAACTTCCACGGATGGAGGTCCAAATGCTTAACTCACCAGATCTAACTCAGGTTGCTCAGGCCCCAATGGATACAGAAAACATGGCTAACTCAATGAAGGTATTACAGCGCAAGAGGCTGCACAGACAGGCTTTCGCTGACCCATCAATGCATCGCGAACTCGTAAAGATTGAATCATCGCCGGTTTATAATGCCAGCGGAAATCTGATTCAAGCTGTTTCATCGAGTCACGGTAGTGCATAGTGCTCAGGACCACCTCCATTCGACGTTAGGAACATTGACTTCACTTAACTAAAAAGCGCGAATCTGTAGCAGATACGCGCTTTTTTTTATTCAAAATATATAGCAGAAAAAATTAAACTATCCGCAACCTGCCTTTCCCTGATTCAAATGAAACCACCTGCCCCACATGAGCGGCTAAATCTCCAGCCTCAAGCAGCATATCTTTCGCCTGATTAAGTTTAGATTCGGGTACCGCTAAAATCAACCCGCCAGAAGTCTGTGCGTCGAAAATAAGGTCTGTCATGATTTGATCGGCATGGTCCTTAACCTCTACCACCGAACTGCAAAAATCGCGATTAGCAAAGCTTCCAGCCGGAATAAGACCCATGGATGCAAGCTCTACCACATCATCCATGAATGGCACTTTATCCAGCCATAACTCAACAGCAACTCCAGATGCAGCGGCCATTTCAAGCACATGCCCGCCAAGACCGAATCCAGTGACATCCGTAGCACCCAGCAACCCAAGCTCACGAATGATCTTACCACCAGTCACATTTAACCGCGAAGCCCATTTATAAACGTCTTTCTCAAAACGATCGGCCCCATCCCAGTCTGCTTTAAGCGCAGTTGCCAGCACTCCTGTTCCAAGTGGCTTAGTGAGCAGTAAATGATCACCTACGCGCAGACCTTTATTAGAAGAAAATTTATCTGGATCAATATAGCCCGTAACCGACAGGCCATACTTAATTTCGTCATCCTCAACGCTGTGTCCGCCAGCCAGAACAGCTCCAGACTCACGGATTTTATCCATGCCGCCTTTTAAAATTTGACGCAGTCCCTCGCCCCCCATCTTTTTCATAGGGTAGCAAACAATATTCATCGCAGTCCAAGGAACACCGCCCATGGCGTAAACGTCTGAAAGCGAATTCGCCGCAGCAATCTGCCCAAAACAATATGGATCATTCACCACAGGCGTTAAAAAATCCACAGTCTGCACGAGAGCTTTGCCCGCAGGAAAAGACACTATGGCGGAATCATCATTCCCCCCCAGTCCGGTCAGCAGACGCTCGTCTTCCACAGCCAACCCTTCAAGCACTTGCTCCAGGTCCCCCGGAGCGATCTTGGCGGCTCAACCCGCGGCTTTGACAGTCTTGACCAGTTCCCAAGCGGACATAGTCTTCTCCTTTCTGTAAAACGATATATATCAAGTACCGGCATGAACTCCAGCATCATCAAAAGTAGCCATATCATTATAAATATTCGAAGCAACACGTAGCATAAACATACTGAGAGCTGCGCCAGAACCTTCACCTAGACGCATGTCCAAATGCAGCAAGGGCCTTCTACCAAGCGCCTTCACAACCCCCGCATAACCTGGTTCTGCTGAAGCATGACTCAAAACAGAGTAAGCCCCTACAGCGGGGCAAAGCTTATAAGCCGCAGCATAAGCCGCAGTTGAAATAAACCCGTCGATACAAACTATCTGTCTATTTTTGGCGCCACCAATGATCAGCCCTGCAAGTGCTGCAATTTCATAACCACCCAGAGCCGTCAAAATGGAAAAAGCATCACCAGCCGCAACAACATCGCGATTAGCAGAAAGGGCGGAGCAAACAACCCCGGTCTTTCTGATCACACCTTCAGCATCAATGCCGCCGCCGGGACCAGTTACAAACTTAGGTTCCAAACCGAAATATGCACAGTACAGCGCGGTAGAAGGAGTCGTATTTGATACGCCCATCTCGCCAGTACCAAGAGTCTTAATGCCATCCCTATGAGCTTCATCTGCCAGATCAATACCAAGAAAAATGGCCTTTAAGCAATCCTCCTCGGTCATGGCCGGACCTTTAGAAATATTCGCTGTTCCAGCGTTTATCTTGCGCTGGATAAGATGCGGATGATCAGGAAAACTCCCGCCCTTACAACCTGCATCAACAACTATAAGTTCTACACCGGAAGTCCTAGCCAGCACATTAATACCTGCGCCGCCACGCACAAAATTTTCCACCATCTGGCGAGTCACTTCTTGCGGATAGAAGCTCACATTTTCCGCATTAACACCGTGATCTCCCGCAATAGTATAGATACGAGCCGGATCAGAGCAAGGCGCATTGCCGCTCGACGCAACAAACATCTTAACCGCCAGATCTTCCAGACGACCAAGGCTGCCCATCGGCTTAGTTAAATTATCCAAATGGGCGCGCGCAGATGTCTCAAGTGCAGAATCTACTTCTGCTACCTGTGATATTATATTTTCTAAATCTGCTTTGGAATAATTTTTCATTTATTTTACCTGAAGTTATTTAATGCTCATTGAAAACCTTACGTGGAAAGTAAGGCTCTCTTTATTGTGCTATCATAACTGATTATGTTAGCCTGCGTTCCATAATGAAGAAGAAAATTTGCATATTACAGGCGAATTGCCAAGGTGAACCTGTTGAAAATCTCTTACGACTTAGTCGCGAGTTTTCGGAAACTTACGAAATTCACCGTTTCACCAATTATATACGTGAAGTAATTCCTGATGAGCTTTTAGCAAACTGCGATCTTTTTATATACCAACACCTTGCAGAAGGGTGGAAAGATCTTTCTTCCACAAACCTTTGCGCCAAACTGAAACAAGACTGCAAGACCATCACCTTTCCAAGTATGCTTTTCATTCACTACTGGCCACTTTGGTCAAGCAAAAAAGGATTCGATTACACCGACACATTCCTTGAATCTTTGCTCGAAAGAGATCTCACCGAATCCCAGATTTTGCACTTATTTATGAATGCCAAGATCACTAAAATTTATGATTTCGACTCGATCATTGCCAAATCTGAAAAGATAGAACGAGCTAAAGAAAGTTTCTGTTCCGCCGGATACGTAGATTATATCCTTGAGAACTATAAGGAAAAAAGACTTTTCAATACGATCAACCACCCCGGCACAGAACTGCTTAGCCGCACGGCAAATGCAATTCTATCAGAAATGAAACTGCCTGATCTAACCTGCGATCAAATTGAAACATTCCCCGCCCCATTCCCCGAATTCGAGCAACCCATTCATCCGCAAATAGCAGAATATTTAGAACTAGAATTCGCAGGGCTGGAAACCCGCTACAATGTATACGGGGCGAGCCTTACCTTCAAAGATTACGCCATCCGCTACATAAAATGCCGCCAGATGGGTATAGAAGATTTCATAGGCTTTTTACATGCCACTGCGGATAAAACTTAACAAGCAAAAAATCCCCCTGAGCAGAGCTACAGGGGGATTTTATATTCACTATTAGTTATTTGATCTTCGCCTGCGTAGACACCCTATGATCAAAGCTGCCACAAGGAGCGCGCCAAGTTCATACGACACATTTGACGCAGGGTTTAGGACACATCCTCCTGAAACGGTAGCAACGCCTGCAGAAACAGGGTCAGTGATATAGCCTGCCGCAGAATCTTCATCAAATGAACCGTTATCTTTAACCACGAAATGAATATAATACTGAGTCCCATAGATGACAGTATCATTTGGCGTTAAGTGATTATATTCTGCATCGGTAAGCCACCAATAACCATCTTCATAATTGGCTCCGGTAGGCGCATATGTATACGGAGTAGATGTTCCGGCGGAATAAAGCTTCATTAAAGTTATATCTGAAACTTTTCCAGTCGGTGTTTTATGAGTGTCCATCATAAACGTCGCACATAAACCAGAAGGAACTACTGTTCCGTTAAACGAGCAAACAGAAGTGATTGGATCAAAATTATCAGTAAGATACTCCGCCTTCAGAGCCCCTGCATTCTTTTCTTTAATAACAGTTGCTCTTATCAATGTGGTCGCACCTGGGGCCTGCCCAGGACTAGGATGAACAGAGGCCTTAGCCTCAGGCTCAATCTGAACTAACAAGTATGCATTTTCATCCACACCAGTATCAAAATGCATTAGGTTCTCACCCAACCTGTCTTGTAAAGCGAAACCGTACCCTGGAGTAATTCCGTTAAGTGCAGCAGCGTACGTATGAAAGTTGTTTTTCAAGAGAGTGCCTAGCTGTGCGAGCCCAAAAACAGTCCCGTTCCCGGCAGGAGTATCCGCTTTAGGAGTTTTAGTTCCATCTTCCAAGGTACCGCCCCACCAGTTAGCACTATACATATCACCTATAGCCGTCCCGCCAAATTGAACCGTGCTACCGGGAAAACCCCAGCTCAGGCCAGCAAGTAAATCTCCTACGATCCATCCATAGAAATCATTCACAATTCCAGCAGTTAACCCCCCGCCACCGACATTATATTTAGGGCTGTTTTGATATATCCCGCCAGCAGTACTAAGTTCCGCAAAAGACACGGTTACTACTGTACCGGCACCATTGCCAACCCCGGCAAAAGGTTTGTCTGTAATTCCGGCCACATTACTAGACCCCGTAGTCCCAACTGTAGCGTTGGGAGTAAAGGTTGCATTTCCGCCTGCATCGAAAGTAACAATGTAATCATAGTTCTGCCCCTGAGTCTCTTTAGTTGCAAAGACTCCCGCAGCGTTCTGAGTCCCTGAAAATAGACCCTTAATACGCACTTTCTTCCCCTGAAGAGTCGTAGTTAAATAATAGCTCCAGTCAGGATACAAAGCAGCCCCGGTCGGGGTGTTCGGAGCCAAAACACGGGCAAACTTTTCGCTTGGCAACTTATTACCACCTGAAATAACCCCCGAATCTGCAACCATAGAAGTTAAAGCCAGACGGTCTGTAAGCACTTTACTTGTTACAGTAGTGGACTGCGGACTGAATTGGGCATTAGGAGAGTTCTTCGCTTCCATTGTAAGAGCAATTGCCGCAAAATCGATATAAGACAAATCTACATGTATTTCTCCACCTACAATGGTAGGTTCAAAATACTGATAACGTTCATAATAATTTGGGTCAGTCGGAGTTTGTGGAGCCGCCTGCTGAACAGGGCTCATCGCAGTACTATTACCGATTGTAACAAACACCCTTCCTGATACAAAATTTGAAATTAAAACAGCCGGTTTATTGGCTGGGGCTCCGCCACCAACCGAAAACTTTCCAGTAAGTTCAGCAAGAGAATAATTTTGGGTCGTCGTCAAATTCTGTGTGCCATCAGTAGCATTTACGAATGTTCCTGTAATACCAGTAGTGCTTATGAATTGAATATGCACATCCGTAGGTTTTAAAGAAGATGGTATTTCAAATACAATCGGCACAGCTGTAGCGGCACTTGCAATTGAAGCAACCAACAGCAAAAAAACTAGTGTAAAGACCGACGCTATTTTTTTCATACATCTCCGTACGCATTACGCATAAACCACTGCATATTTAGAACACCCAACATATTACTACACAAACAACTACGAAAGGCTATATTATACACAACGGCAAATCAATACTATTCAACTCGCCATAGAACTTACTGCTGGGAAAGTTTATTCAAATCGGGAGGTCCCATTATGATCATCTCAGCAAGTGTAAGATTTACTTTGGGCATGGTTCTTATTTTGTTACCAAGCAATGCCATTTCCAGACCTACCAGATCTTTATAGAGCGGAGTTCTATCTAATACCGGAATATTTTCCATATCCGCAGTAATAGCCTGACATTTGAAACATCCGGGGAACGAATGATGCTGACCGTTAGGTTGACGCAAGGTGTTTACGACCCCGTGCATCCGGCAGATCATCAGTCTATGTTTATACGCTCCACATAGTCCTTCATCATTCAGAGGGCACATAATTTTGGGACGCACACCGTTTTCCAGCATTCCGCGCGAGCCTCTTACATAGTCCGCGGCCCTTTGCACGTATTCGTTTCTCTTTTCTTCTGAAAGCTTATTTAAACCCTGCCATAAGTATAGCCACTCAACATATGTATGATGCTGAAAGTAACTGGTACAACAGTTATCTTCGCAGTCAGCGCAGGATAAACCGATCTTTGCTGAAGTTTCGGCATAAACGTCCGCCATGCGTTCGTATAGGGAATCCAGTTTACGGAAAACAGCTTGTCTGGTCAGTTTTTTCATGTATTATTCAACCTTAATATTCTTTTATTCTTGTATTGATTTAAGCCACGCTGCAATTTGCTCAGCGCAATCATCAGCAGAAAATTTGTCTGTATCAATTATGAAATCGGCGTAGCGTTCATAAAGGGGCACGCGTTCATTATATAGAGCTTCAAGACTCTGTCCGGGCTCTTTTGCAAGACCTCTCCCATCCCCCTTTCCAACCCGGTCAAGGCAAGTTTCGCAACCAATGCGAAGATAAATAACAGGGCCGAGCCTTCGTAAGTTTTCCATTGTCCGCGAACCGTAAATAACACTTCCGCCCGTAGAAACAATTGTCCTGATAGCGCCGAGAGTGGATAGAATCTCATCTTCAGTTTCACGAAACTTATCCACGCCGAGATAATTCACTATATCTTGCAAAAGCTTGCCGTAAAAAGCTTCAATTACCAAATCCGTATCAATGTGCTTCCAGTCCAGCTTCTCAGCTAAAAGGGGTGCGAGAGTTGATTTGCCTGCTCCGGCCATCCCGATAAGACTAACTCCGCTAGCTTCGGAAAATTTCAAATCTCTATTACTCATATGAAACCAAACCTTTATAATTTAATAGGGCCAGTTGCAGGGGACCGAACATACGAATTCTACTATGCTTCAGGCAGAGTAAGAACAACCTTGTCTTCGCCATCACGCTCTTTGACCAGCACATTTACATGCTGCTCACCGCTGGTTCTGACTTCTTTACCGACGTAATCTGCCCGTATAGGAAGCTCGCGATGTCCGCGATCAACTAAGACTAAAAGTTCTACTCTGCGGGGTCTGCCGAAATCCAGAACAGCCTCGAGTGCCGCGCGGACGGTCCGTCCCGAAAAGAGAACATCATCAACCAAAATAATTGATGAAGATTCAATATCGAAAGGAATTTCAGTGCAATTTATACTTGGCTGACGGCTTAGAGTTGTCCAATCATCACGATAAAGATTGATATCCAGCTTCCCAAGAGGTATTTTCCTACCAAGGCGGCTGTCTAACAGATCTTTCAATCTCTGAGCTAGATCGGCTCCGCGGCGCTGAATGCCTATGATTGCTAGATTTTCATTATCACCGCGACGCTCCATTACTTCTGAAACAAGTCTTTCCAGAGTACGAGCCATCGCTTTTTCTGAAAGTATAATTTTTTGATTTTGCATATTAATCTTCCTTTAAAGAAGCTCTAGTATTTAAATAAAATCTGTTTACTCTTTTAAATAGTATCCCTTTCGGGAACAGCTATAAAAAATGTAACGGGGCAATGCAATCCCTGAGCAACCCCTAATCAGGATATATATTATGAATGCTCTTTTTGAAATCAAGGGAATGACCTGTTCAGCCTGTTCAACACGCCTTGAACGGGTCATCGGTAACATGGATGGAGTTAAGCACGCCAGCGTTAATCTGGCTACTGAATCCTTGGTTGTAAATTTTAATGAGGCTATAACTTCCTCCGAAAAAGTCATGGAATCCGTTAAAATGGCAGGTTTTGAAGCTACCGAAAAAGTTGAAGGAACCGAAGTTCTGCTTCCCATATCCGGTATGACCTGCTCAGCGTGTTCCTCAAGGCTTGAGCGCGTTTTAAATATGACTGATGGGATCATTAAGGCTGCGGTGAACTTGCCGGGCGAGTCCGCTACAATAAAATTTAATTCCGCTATCATTTCACTTCGGTCCATCAGGCAGACAATCGCAGATATTGGTTTCGAAGCCGGTAAAATTGAAGAGACAAAAGACGCACACAAAAATTTCGATGCCAGGCGCAAACAAAATGAGGAAAAGCTAGCTTTAATGAAACAGCGGCTGATCAATGCGCTGGCGTTTACCATTCCGCTGCTCATAATCACCATGGGCCATATGGTGAGCATGCCACTACCTGACATAATCAGCCCGCAGCACTCACCGCTTGGGTTTGCTCTTATCCAACTGTTTTTGACTCTGCCAGTCATGTGGTTCGGTAAAGATTTTTATATCCACGGGTTCCCGACTCTTATGCGCGGTGCACCCAATATGGATTCTCTGATCGCGGTAGGAACATCTGCGGCTTTCGTTTATTCAGTTTGGAATCTTATTGAAATAGCGATAGGTATTGATCCTCAAATGAAGGCTATGGACCTTTATTTTGAATCAGCCGCCACGATCATCGCCCTTATTTCTCTTGGAAAATTTCAAGAGGGCCGCGCTAAATCACGAACATCTGAAGCCATTGAAAAACTTATGGATCTGACTCCGGCTAAAGCTATTCTACTGGAAAATGGTGAACAGATTATTACTCCCATCGAAGAAATTGGCCCAGGTGACAATATTTTAATCCGCCCCGGTGACAGAGTAGGCGCTGACGGCGCCGTTTACGAAGGGCATTCCGAAATTGATGAGTCAATGCTCACTGGCGAAAGTATGCCTGTATCCAAAACAATCGGTGATGATGTTGCCGGAGGCACAGTTAATACCGGAGGCGGAGCGCTTAAAGTCCGCGTGAAAAATGTTGGAGAGAATACGGTTCTTTCACGCATCATCAAGCTAGTACAGGAAGCACAAGGATCGAAAGCTCCCATATCCAGCCTCGCTGATACGGTAAGTTTTTACTTTGTACCGGCGGTCATGGCTATTGCAGTTATTTCCGGCCTTTGCTGGTACGCATTTAGTGATGAGCCGTTCTCTTTTGCGCTACGCATTTTCATCAGTGTAATGGTTATTGCCTGCCCTTGTGCCATGGGGCTTGCCACGCCCACAGCCATCATGGTCGGAACCGGGCGCGGAGCACAGCTTGGTGTCCTTGTAAAATCAGGTGAAGCTCTCGAGACTGCTGGCAAAATAGACACTATGATCTTTGATAAGACAGGAACTCTAACCTACGGCCAGCCTGAGCTTGCAGACTCTTTCATCGCGGCAGGAAACAGTGAGGATGAAGTTCTGGCCCTTGCCGCCTCTGCGGAAAAACAATCTGAACATCCTTTAGCAAGGGCGGTTTTGCGCGCAGCCAAAGATGCAGCACTGACTCTACCGGAGACGACTTCATTTAATGCGGTGGCGGGTCTCGGCATTGCTACCAAGACAGGTGGACATTCTATGCTGCTCGGCAACCAAGAATATTTAAATCGAAATTTTGTTGGAGATCTTAACAATAAAGATGCGCAGGATGCCGCCACTCGTTTTAAGGCGGCAGGACAAAGTCCGCTTTACATAGCAAAGAACGGCAAGCTGGTCGGAATTCTAGCTATCGCAGATAAGATAAAAGAAGAAGCTCCCGCTACAATAAAAAAACTCCACGCACTCGGTGTAAAAACAATTATGCTGACAGGCGATAATGAAAAGGTTGCCCTAACCATTGCGGCCAGCGCAGGGATAGATGAAGTGGTCGCGCAGGTCATGCCGGATCGTAAAGCGGAAGTAGTTAACAAAGAAAAAGCTTTAGGACGCAAAGTTGCTATGATCGGAGATGGCATTAATGATGCTCCGGCTCTTGCCTCGGCAGATTTGGGCATAGCTATGGGCACAGGGATAGACGTTGCCATCGAATCCGGAGATATAGTGCTTATGAAGGGAGATTTAACGGGCGTGTTGACAGCTATTTCGCTCAGTCGTGCGACAGTTCGTAATATTAAGCAGAATTTATTCTGGGCATTCGCATTTAATATACTTGGAATTCCTGTTGCCGCAGGGGTGCTTTATGTATTCGAAGGCCCGACTCTTTCTCCCATGTTCGCGGCGGCAGCCATGTCGCTCAGTTCAGTCACCGTAGTAACAAACGCATTACGGCTTAAGTTTTTCTCAATCAAAGATTAATCAACAAAAGACATAAAAAAAGACCGCCTAAAGCTAGGCGGCCTTTAAAATAAATCTACTGTAAATGCTATTTGAGGAGACTGCGACGGCAGAATTCAATAGCTTCAGTGCGAACATCTGTTTCGTTAGGCCAGTACAAATGCAATCTGGTCAAACCGAAAATGATCGTCATTACCACTGTTGCATTTTCTTCTACTGGAACATCCTTTACGTTGCCTTTTTTAATTCCGAGCTTAATGCAATCCTGTAGGATCAGTTCAAGATTCTTCAAAAAAATAGCCATAAGGCGTTTTGAAGAATCAAGCAGTCCATAAGTAGAAAGCATAATCTTAACATCAACTTCATTCTCTTCAACAAATGCAAAATAATCTACCATAATCATTTCGAGAGTACATTGATCTTTATCAAGCTTCTGACGAACACTCTCAATAAAATAAGAGAACTGTTCTTCAAGTGCGGCAAGGATATGAAGAAGAATATCTTCCTTACTTTCAAAGTGTCTATATATAGTGCCTTCAGAGATGTTTGCAGTCTTCGCTAAATTCGAAGTTGTGGCTCTATGGAAACCCACCTGAGAGATCATTTCCTTGGCTGTTGCCAAGATGATATCTTTGGTTTTCATTTGCTGACTCCAGATAAACGCTAAAGGCGTTTAGTTAATCTTGTTGAAATATCTTTAAAATGCGTTATAATTGATAACACTTAATAACAGCTTAATTCCTACCTTAAGCGGCTGTTAAGGTCAACACAACGCAATTGACAAAACTCAATAGAAAACTTATTTTTAGATAGACATGTCCTATAAGGAGGGAATAATGGTTGAAATCACAGAAGCTGCTAGCAAGCAGTTAGAAAGCTACTTTGCAGATAAAGAAAAAACCCCTATACGCATCTATCTCGCAACCGGCGGCTGAGCAGGCCCCCGCTTGGCATTGGCTCTGGATGAGTCAAAAGATAATGACGAAAATATAGATGCTGCTGGTTTTACTTTTCTAATAGACAAAGAACTGAATGGACAGGGAAGCCCTTTCAAGGTTGACCTTAGCTATAGCGGATTTGTTATCACTTCCGATATGGATATGGGCGGCGGCGGAGAATGCGGTTCCTGCTCAGGAAGCTGCGGCTAATCAGTCGCAATAAAGGTTTTCAGGGTCGTAGACCCAAATAAAAAAAGGCCGTTTCTTAATTGAAACGGCCTTTTCTGTGTCTTATAAATAAGATTAAATTAAACTTTCCACTCGCTCATGAAGTCGGAAGGACCGACAACCTTATGCCCGCGCTCTTTTAAAGCGCTAATGACGGGTGCAGGATCTTCAGTATCTATGCGTACCACGACCATTCTGCGACTTTTATGATAAAAAAGACCAGTACTGATAATACTGTATTTCATGTTTGAAATAATTCCAGCAAGTTCATAAAGAACCCCTGTCCGCTCTTCCGCTTCGACAACTATCCGCGATCCACCATGCTTAAGGCCCATTTCTTCCACAAGAACTTCGAGCATCTTATTACGGTTGATATAGCCAATAAGTTTTTCATTTTCGTCGACAACAGCGAGACCGGAAAGATTCATCTCAAACATAAGATCTGCGGCAGCTTCTATGTCTGTTTCAGGAGGAATTGTTGTTATAGTTTTACGAACCACATCTTTAACAGTGATTTTATCAAGTAAATAGTTCAATTCATGCTTCTCAAGAGAAGTAATAATTGAAGGTAAAGCTGCTCGGACATCCTCTTTAGTGACATAACCTACAAGTTCTTCACCTTCTTTGACAAGAAGCATCCACAACTGATTATCTTCTAGAAGTTTGTCCGCATCCTTCACTAAAGTTTCAGGAGTTACCGTAACAAAATCCTTAAGCATTTTCAGTCCTACATACATCTATAAGTCCTCCAGAGTCCGGGAAGCCCGGTTTCGTAAAATTTTTATGGCTCAACTTTTGCGCCGCACTAATGGTCGATAAAACACTCCCACCACTTACGCAAGGGTTATGACAGGAAGTATCTTGCCCCTGTTACTTTTTTGAGGTAGTCCAAATTCATGCATGAAATGTCAATAGCTCAAAGTATACTTGCCATAGTGGAAGAGGAATTGAGGAAACACCCTGATGCAAAGCTTAAAAAAGTTACAATTGCTAACGGAGCCCTCGCTGGAATCGTATCAGACGCTCTGACCTTCGGATGGGAAGCCATTACACTGGAAACTCCGCTTGAAGGATCGATTCTCGTTGTTAATGAAATACCAATAAAAGTAAGTTGCGGTGGGTGCTCGAAAGAGTTCATCCCCGAAGATAAACTTTACATGCCATGCCCCGATTGCGGTCTAGAAATAGGCCACAAAGTCCTTCAAGGGAAGGAACTGCACATCGAAGGCATAGAGATTGATTAAGACTAAATAAGGAGATCAAAATGGGTGAAGTGCCTATCATTCGGAATATCTTAGAAGCAAATGACAGAATTGCTGACGAACTAAACAAATTTTTTACAGATAACAACATTCTTTGCCTCAACCTTATGAGTTCTCCAGGATCAGGTAAGACCAGTCTCTTGGAAAAAACACTCACTGATCTTAAAGGTGAGTTCAAGATGGCTGTTATCGAAGGTGACCTGCAGACAGACAATGACGCACGCCGCGTCGCTGCAACGGGTGCGCAGGCAGTCCAGATCAACACCGAAGGCGGATGCCACCTTAACTCAAATCAAGTTAAAGAAGCTCTGAGCCTTATTGATACTGAAGGGCTTGATATACTTTTCGTTGAAAACGTAGGAAACTTAGTTTGTCCTGCCGAATTCAATGTAGGTGAGCATCACAAAATTGCTCTTTTGACTGTAACTGAGGGTGACGACAAACCAGAAAAATACCCCCTCATGTTCCACATTTCTTCTGTAATGATCCTGAACAAAATTGACCTTCTTCCTTATGTTGATTTTGACATGGAAAAAGCTAAAAAGCACGCTAGCAAACTGAATAGCGACATTAAAATATTCCCGCTTTCCTGCCGCTCACGCGAAGGGCTTGAAGGTTGGTACCAGTGGCTGAGAGAAGCTAGAGCTACAAAAGCTTAAATTAAAAAGCTGATCTCAAATAAGCTAAATAAAGCTACCCCTGCGCCCCTTGAAGATGACAAATCGATAGGGGCGCATTATTTAGATCAAAACAATTGGAAACATGCGGAGCGGAAAATGAAATTTCCCAGTAACCTCCCCTGTTCTGCTGTACTGGACTCACTTGCGGACGGAGTCTTCACAGTAGACAAAGACTGGAACATTACTTTCTTCAATGAAGCTGCCAGCCGAATAACGGGAATTCCCGGAGAGGCTGCCGTCGGCTCAAAGTGTTGGGAAGTATTCCACTCCAGCCTGTGCGATGGAAACTGCGCGTTACGCTCTTGCATGAAACACAATGACCGCATCAGCAACAAATCAATTTTTTTCATCCATGCCGATGGCGAAAAAGTACCAGTATCTATCAGCGCAGCCCCTCTCGTAGATGCTGATGGCAACATTATCGGTGGAGTCGAAAGCTTTCGAGATCTAACCGACATTCAAATCATGCGCCGTGAAGTGCTCGAATCATGGAGATTTGAAGACATCATCGGCAAAAGTAAGCCTCTCGCCAAAGTATTCTCAATCATGCCGCAAGTAAGTAAGAGCGAAGCCACCGTTCTACTCTTGGGCGAATCAGGCACAGGTAAAGAACTTTTCGCCCGCGCGATCCACAACCTTAGTGACCGCAAACACAGCCCCTTCGTAGCAGTAAACTGCGGTGCTTTGCCGGATAATCTCCTCGAATCAGAACTTTTCGGATATAAGGCCGGAGCATTTACCGATGCACGCAAAGATAAGCCGGGCCGTTTCGAACTCGCCGCTAGCGGAACAATTTTTCTCGATGAAATCGGCGATATGCCCGCCAAGCTTCAGGTTAAACTCCTGAGAGTATTACAAGAAAAAACTTTCGAGCCTCTTGGTGCAGTTGCAAGCGTGAAAGCAAACGTTAGAATCGTTGCAGCAACCAACCGTAACCTTGCTGAGCTTGTAGAGAACGGAGTTTTCCGTCAGGACCTGTTTTACAGACTGAATGTGGTTACGCTCAACCTTCCATCTCTTAAAGAACGCCCTGAAGACATTCCTCTGTTAATTAATCACTTCATAAGTAGATTTAACATCTTGCAGGGTAAAAACATTGATGGTCTTTCCGAAGATACAATCCAAATCCTAATGCGCCATCCCTTCCCGGGCAATGTGCGGGAACTGGAGAACATCCTCGAATTTGCATTTATTCTGTGCCCGTCCGGATTTATTCAAATTGAACATCTTCCGGAATACTTGCAGCCCCATAGTCAGCATACTCAATCTTCCGAAGATCATCCGATGACTCTGGAAGAAATAAAATGTGTAGCAATTAGCCGCGCTCTTGAAAGAAATAATGGTAAAAAAATGGCCACATGCCGAGAACTCGGCATATCCAAAGATACCTTGCGCAGGACAATAGCCCGCTGCGAAGGAAAGGGCGCATAACTAGCCCACTCTAAAAACATGCGGCGCATAAAACGCCTCGAGACAACTTCCCCTCCACCTATATATACAGCTAAACACTTACAATATTGAACATTGTTTGTTCAGGCACGCCTCATGCTTTACTCAAGACCATGAGAGGACAAAAACAATACACAACAAATAATGCGGAAACGCTTTGTTTGGCCTGCTACGAAGACAGGCTGGCCTCTGTATTTGACAGTACTACGGAACTCCAGATGTTCCAGATTAACGACCATAAAATTTGCCCCGTAGGTCTCCTATCCCTTCCCTCAAAAGACCCAAAGGACAGGACATCCGCCACTTTGACCTGCGGGGCAACATCTTTAATATGCGGAGCAATTTGCGGCTGCACCAGAAACACTCTGGAACAAGCCGGAATTAAAGTTATCCCCTGGGTCAGGGGAACAATTAATGAAGTTCTTGAAGCTTACAGACTAGGACAGCTTGAGAAATTCATAATGCCGGGCTGCTCTGGCAGAGTAAGGCAAAACGGCCGGTGCAAACAAAACCGCACCCAAAATAATCCTTCCAACCACAGGCTCAAGGAGAAATAAAATGAAAATTGCAATTAGCTGCCAAGGCTGCGAACTAACAAACCTTGTCGATCCTCGTTTTGGCCGGGCAAAAGGTTTCATGATTTTTGATACCGAAAATGATTCACATGAATTCATAGACAACACTCAGAATCTGAATGCTGCTCAGGGTGCAGGAATCCAGTCTGCACAGAATGTAGCAGCAACAGGCGCAAAGGCCATCATCACAGGTCACGTCGGCCCGAAGGCTTTTACTGCTTTAGACAAAGGCTCAATCTCAGTTCACCTTATCGAAGGCGGAACAGTTGCCGAAGCTTTTGCGGCATATAAAGACGGCAAACTTGTAGCCGCAGCAGGCGCAGACAAAGACGGACATTGGTAGGCGAATAGATTCAAACGTGGTGATGCATTGACATCACCACGACAAGTCTTACTTTCTACTGGATATTTCTTTAGCTACTAAACATAACCCCCTACTTTCAGGGGCGGGAGATTATAAATGAGCGATCAAGCGTGCGGAAGCTGTTCTTCCTCCGGTTCAGGATGTTCATCTGAAGGCTGCAGCCCTGAAGATATGAAAATGAAAAAGACACTTGCCAGAATTAAACACAAGATCGTCGTTATCTCAGGTAAAGGCGGCGTAGGTAAAAGCACCGTGGCAACAAACATTGCCGTAGCTTTATCTCTTACAGGCAAACAGGTCGGACTACTTGACATTGATGTTCACGGACCAAGTATTCCTAGATTAATGAGCCTAGAAGGCCAGCAGCCTCACATCGGTCACGAAATTATCGAACCTATTTCATACAGCAAAAACCTGTGGGTTATGTCCCTCGGATTCATGCTCCCTAGCAAAGATGAGCCAGTTATCTGGCGTGGACCTGTTAAAATCGGCATGATCAAGCAATTCGTTCAGGACGTAGCGTGGAATGATCTTGATTTCCTCATCGTTGACTGCCCTCCTGGAACAGGCGACGAGCCTCTTTCCGCATTGCAGACATTAGGACCAGATGCACAGGCTATCATTGTAACAACTCCGCAGGGCGTGGCCATTGATGATGTTCGCCGCTCTGTGAACTTCTGCAAACAGGTCGGGAATCCAGTCCTTGGTATTGTTGAAAATATGAGTGGATTCGTCTGCCCTGATTGCGGCAGCATTCACAACATTTTCAATACTGGCGGCGGAGAAGATCTCGCAAAAGAAATGGGCGTAAACTTCCTCGGAAGAATCCCACTCGACCCTGAAGTTGGTCGTTCAGGCGATGAGGGCTACCCTATTGTCAGAGTTGATCATGACGGAGCAACAGGCCAAGCATTAGGTGCGATTATCAAGCCTTTGCTAAACCTTGCTGAAACTTTACAAGAAAATTTAAAAATGCCTACTCTAGAAGATCTCTCAGGCAAAAACGGCATGGTCAGAATCGCTGTCCCTGTTGCAGCAGGTAAGCTTGCCATGCATTTCGGTCATTGCGAACAGTTTGCAATGGTTGACGTTGATACCCTGACAAAAGGAGTTGTTGCCACAAACATGGAAACTCCTCCACCACACGAACCTGGCGTTATCCCTAAGTGGATTGCAGAGCAGGGCGTCAACCTTGTTCTTGCTGGCGGCATGGGCGCAAAAGCGCAGACCATGTTTACTGATGCCGGCGTAAGAGTCGTTGTCGGCGCTCCAGCTGAATCACCTGAAAACGTAGTTGCCAATTACTTGGCAGGCTCTCTTGTCACAGGTCAGAACACCTGCGATCACTAATTCAGCCATTCAAAGTTTACTAGTTCACCGCATCCTTACTCCATAAGTGTTAATGGCTCGCAAAATTCATCTTTTGCGAGCCATTACTCTTTTATTCTCCACTATTTCAAGATACTCCCCATTTTATTCCTATCTTTGTTGACGCGTTAATTCATCTATCACATACTAGTTTTTCTTAATTTTATAATTTCACATTTAACATAAACAAAAGGATCCATTAAATGGGCAAAGAACTTATAGTTATTACCGGAGCAAGTTCAGGCATCGGAGAAGCAACAGCAAAAGTATTTTCACTTGCCGGGCATCCTCTGCTTTTGCTGGCTCGCCGGGTTGAAAGGTTGGAAGCTCTTGGCTTACCAAACACCATGTGCGAAAAAGTTGATGTTACAAATCTCGAATCGTTCAAATCAGCTGTAAAAAAAGCTGAAGCGAAATATGGTCAAACAGACTGCCTCGTTAACTGTGCGGGCTTAATGCTTCTTGGCGCTATAGACACCCAAGATCCATCTGAATGGAAAGCTATGTTTGATGTGAACGTAATGGGCGTTTTGAACGGAGTTAAAGCTGTCATCTCAGAGATGAAAGCAAGACAAGGCGGGACTATCGTAAATATCAGTTCTGTCGCAGGAAGAAAAACTTTTCCCGAACACGCTGCATACTGCGGTACTAAATTTGCCGTGCACGCAATGACTGAGAACATTCGCGAAGAGGTTTGCGGATCAAATGTACGCCTCGTCACCATCGCGCCCGGCGTTGTTGAAACTGAACTACTCAGCCATACAACATCAGACGAAATCATTAGTGGATATAACGAATTTAAAAAGGCGATGGGCTCTGTTCTTGTGCCGAATGATATTGCGGGCGCAATCATGTTCGCATATCAACAGCCGCAGAATGTATGTGTACGCGAAATAGTAATCGCCCCTACAGGGCAACCACAATAGAAATATAAATCACATATCGATTCTCAAATCGGCTTCAACTACAACTGTGGTTGAAGCCGATTTTCCTCTTGCCACGCGAGCTCAAGATATAGCATTCGCCTACAACCGTTCAAACAATTGCAGCAAGGAAATATAATGATCACCGCAATTGAAGGTAGCCCAAGAAAGAAAGGAAATTCGCACACCATGCTTCAAGCCGTGTTAGCAGGTGCGCAGGAAGTTGGAGTTGCCACCAATGCGATTCATTTGCGCGATCTGAAATATGACCCATGCGTAGGGTGCGAAGCGTGCCGAAAAGCAAAAGCCTGCATCATGTTTGATGATGGCATGACTACATTATATCCGCTTATTGAAGAGTCCAAAGGATTGGTTCTTATCTCACCCGTACATAACTATAATGTAACGGCATGGATAAAAGCTTTTATCGACCGCATGTATTGTTACTATGATTTCACGGACTCGCGCCCTAGAGGCTGGTCAAGCAGACTTGCTGGACAAGGACGAAAAGCAGTAATCGGAGCAGTCGCCGAACAGGCACACAAAAAAGATATGGGATTTACTTTAGAGGCAATGCGCCTTCCACTCGAAGCTTTCGGATACGAGATAGTGAGCGAAATTTCAGTCCTGAACCTCTTCGACAAAGGGATAATAGCCAACCATGAAAATATCATGGAAGAAGCTAGACTTGCAGGAAGAACTCTTGCGGAAGCTCTATAGTTTAAAATATAAATTAACTATTCTACAAAAACAGTATCAGCAAGAACGACATGACCATCTTTAAGGTGTGAGATAAACACATCTTTAGCTGGATCACCGTTATTGTTGTAGTCAAATTTACCCGTCACTCCGGCAAATGGTGGCATATCCACTAAACTATCGTGGATGGCGACAGGATCATCAGAATGGTCCTTTTTGATAGCGGCGAAAACGGACATGGCAGCATCATAAGTCAATGCTTCCAGCTCAGTTGGGTCCACACCATTCTTTTTCTTATAGTCAGCTTCAAATTTTGCGGAACCGGGAATTGGAAGACCTGGAAACCAATGATCGGTGAAGTAGCTATTTTTGAAAATATCGTTTCTAAGCAAATCCACAGGATCCCATGAATCACTGCCTAGGAGGATTCCCTTAAACCCCAACTGTCTAGCCCGACGAGCCTGTATCTGTATTTTTTTCGTATTATTCGGCAGGAATAAAATTTTAGGCTTGGCCGCAACTATCTTCTTTAATTGCACTTCGTATTTCCGAGACCCAGCCGGATAGCTTTCAAAAGCAACTACAGCCCCACCACGCTTGGCATAATTATTTTTAAAAAGGGTCGCTAATTCAACACTATAGGGGTTCTCTACACCATATAAAATAGCCACAGATTCGTTTTTAAGCTTTGAACTGACAAACTGTGCCAGAGCCGAAGCCTGTACGGAATTAGTATATGAAACTCTAAATGCGTATTTATATGCAGTGAGCTTATTCGTGCTGGCAACAGGAGTGATGAACGGAACTTTCTTTTTCTCACAAACTTCGGCTATGGCTAAAGCAACGCCGCTACTTGCTCCGCCAATTATTACAGAGACTTTATCCTGATCAATCAGGCGTAAGGCCATTTGTGTGGCAATTTCTGGAGAGCCACCACTATCAACAGGAAATATTTTTACAGAATGCTTAACGCCGGAAATATCAACACCGCCCTCAGCGTTAACTTCATCAACGGCGTATCTTGCAGCGGCAAGTATATATGTACCTTTTCGGAACAACTCACCGCTGGTGACACCAATCACCCCAACTCGAAGTTCGGGCCCACTGGCTTCTTTTTCACCGGAACATCCACCCAAAGCGGAAAGCATCATCATAATCAAACATGAAATAATAACTGCTTTTTTCATAAACATGGGTGGAATAGCCTCCGATAAGATTTATTTTTCTTATTAAAGCATTAAGGGGCAGTTCCGTAAAGAACTACCCCTTAACAACTAAATTCCGGCCATACAGTTGTATAGCTCTGTGCTTACTTCGATACGGACAATTCCGTCTTCGATATAAACGCGGACATTGTTTGCAGGAATAAGAGCCATATCAATCGCGACTTCTTCCCATTTGTATCTAAGCTCTGCGGGATCAACATCCTTAAGGGGATGGCTTTCAGCTACTCTCCAAGCACTCATAGTAATATCCTCCTGAAACAGTTTTGCTTCCGATCGAAGCGTCTTCGCATTTTATTCTATATAACTCTTCGGGTTCAGACCCAAAATACAGAAAACTTCATAAGTAATTGTTCCCCACCAAGTGGCCAATTCTTCGGGACTTATAGCCCCGTGCCCTTCGCCGCCAAGCAAATAAGCAATATCCCCGAATTTAACATCAGAAATAGAGCTGACATCCACGGCAGTAAGCTGCATGCACACACGGCCCAAAATCTTTGCCCGCTGACCATTAATACACATCCAACCGTTATTTGACAGATTTCTACTGTAACCGTCTGCATACCCAGCGCAGACAATAGCAACAGTCATATCCTTCTCGGCTGTATATGTGCATCCGTAGCTAATTGTCTGCCCCTTTTTGAGCTTATGAACAGAAGCTATCTTTGTGCTGACTTGCATAGCAGGCTTCAGCCGCGCCCCTAGATTTTCCCATTCTGTTCCGCAAAAAGGATTTCCACCATATAAAGCGATGCCACCACGCTGTGCACAAAAATTTATTTGATCATGTTTCAAAATTCCGGCGGAATTAGCTAGACTAGGTTCCACGGAAAACCCTGAAGAATCGAGCAGATCCAAAACACGTCGAAACTTCGCTACCTGCTCTTCAACATACTCTTCGTATGCCGGATCATCAGAGGTTGCAAGATGCGAACTAGCCATTACTGGGCGGATTAGCGGCAACTCTTTAAGCCTTTCAATCAGCTCCGGCAAATCAGCTGAACTAAATCCCAGACGCGCCATTCCAGTATCGAATTTTAAGCTTACTCCAATCTCCGATTTTCGATTATTAGCAACCGACCCCAGTAATTCAAGCTGCTCAAAACAACCGACAAAAGGGATTATTCTGTTATCAACAATCCCAATACAATCGGCCTCATCGAGAGGTCCAAGCAAGGCAATAATCCGTTTACTACACCCGCTTGTACGTAGTTTTACACCCTCTGCGACTGTGCCAACGGCGAAAGTATCAGCTCCCTCACTTTCTAGGGCGCGCGCAACAGGAATCAACCCGTGACCATAAGCATCCGCCTTAATAACGCCGTAGACATTATGCCCTTTCTCGCAAAGAAATTTATAATTATTGCGTATTGCGCCAAGATCAACTTCGACTTCAAATGTGTTATATTCAATTGCCATAAATTTACCGTATGCCTGTTTCAAAAAATTCTATTTGCGCTTAAACAATTTTTCCATATCGGAAAAAGACCAACTAATCATAACAGGCCTGCCGTGTGGACAATACTCCCGTTGCGGACATTTTACCCAAGCCTCAAGTAAGGCAAGAGCCTCATCAACCGCCAAAGACTGATTCGCCTTAATAGCAGATTTACATGAAAGCATGATCCACAAGTCATCCAGACTCTTGGCCTGTCCACTGATAGCTGCTTTTAGATACTCTTTAGCTTCACCAGTTTCAAGCGATGGAGGTATACCCCGCATAGAAAGACTCAAGCCACCCTCAAGTTCGAGCATAAATCCGGCACTACGCAATTCTTCCCACATGTCCTGCACTTTTGGAACTTCACTTGTATGCAGAGTGAGTTCAATCGGGATTGCAAGTGGGCGTGAATCGCCCTTCGTCCGCTCAGCACGCATATTATAATAAATGATGCGCTCATGGGCAGCATGCTGATCAAGCAGACCAAGTGACCCGTTTACAAGTTTAAGTACCAGATAAGTATCGGCAACTTGTCCTAAATACTCGATAAACGTTCCTGGTACGTACAGGCTCCGGGGCGCGGATTCTCCAGAACCACGAAGAGAAACCTCAACGGGAACCGCTCCTGATTTTTCTAAAGCTTCCGTGAACCCCCTATTTGGTGATTCAATCTGTGCCCCCTGACCGCCATGCGCGTTATAACCCACATACTGTTCGTTTACATATGCAGGCTGATAATTACTCCCGGCATGACCCAGAGCGGTAAAATCAGTGCGTCCAAAACGATCATCAACTGGCTGAGATCTCGCTTGGGAGTCAGAATCAGGTTCATTTGAAAAATCCGTATTCTTAAACTCATTCCAACTGGGAAATTTGGCTCGCGGCTCAATAGGCAGAGAAGTGTGCGTTGCCCTCGACCCTTCTTTTACTGCCGAACGTGTTCCGGAGAAAAGACCTTCCGAGCCGGAAGAATCATCACCTTCAATGACACCAAGTTCATAGCGTGAAAGCACCTGAGAAATACCATTGTGTATAATGCTGTATATTGATCTTTCATCCTGAAAACGAACTTCCATCTTTGCAGGATGCACATTCACATCTACCAACTCGGGTGGAAGGGTAAGAAAAACAACCGCCTGTGGATATTCGCGGGAAATGAGCCTGCCCTTGTATGCACCTCGAATGGCACTAAGCAGCAACTTATCCTGAACTGGTCGTCCGTTTACAAACATAATAATTCTATCAGCACGCCCCTGCGCAACAGACGGAATCCCCGCACATCCTGAAATTTTCATTTCTCCGACTTCATGAGAGAAATCTAATAGCGATTCGCATATATTACGAGGCCAGAATACGGATAATCTTTCCGGAAGAGTTTGAGCCGCTGGAAGGCGAAATTGCTCTCTACCGTTTGAAACGAAAGAAAAGCCTGCTTCCAGATTTGAAAGACTAATTTTAAATAAAACCTGATTACAACGACGAGCTTCTGTTGACTCGGTCTTTAAGAATTTAAGCCTAGCCGGAACATTATAAAAAAGATCCTTAACTTCAACAGATGTTCCTTCCGGCATAGCGGCTGGGCCTTCATCAATTACATCTCCGGCCTCAACATTTATGAACCACCCTTCGGGCGAACCTGCAGTGCAAGAACTCATTTTAAATCTGGAGACAGAAGCAATACTTGGAAGAGCCTCACCTCTAAATCCAAAGCTTGTAATGGTTGAAAGGTCTTCAACCCCTGAAATTTTACTTGTCGCATGCCTTGTTACTGCAAGATTCAATTCATCGGCCAATATGCCAAATCCATTATCGCGAACAAAAAGAAGCCCCTGACCGCCACGCTCAACAACAACATCAACTTGAGTGCTTCCGGCGTCAATAGAGTTTTCTACAAGCTCTTTAACCACACTAGAGGGACGTTCGACAACTTCACCAGCCGCAATTTGGTTTCTAAGCGCGGCAGGAAGAACATGAATTTTATTTTTGCTCATAGCAAGCTAACGTATCCTTATTCACTTGGGTGCATTAACAAACAAAAGTTTCCCCTCAAGTATCCAATCAATTGGTGATCAATACAAGTAAGTCTCATCTACTGATAATCAAGAGATTATGTGTGTTTTAGTGAAAACAACTTACAATAAGGCAAGCCCCCCGTCCATCAGATGAACGGGGGGCTTTAAATTCTAAAATTCGTTGTTAAAGTCTAGAACACTCCGAAATCAACTAAGTTGAAATTCACACTGTAACTTTCGTCAACGGTAGTTTGGGATGCAAGGAATTCTACGAAGAAGCATTGCTGTTTCCAGCCGACGGAGAGTGATTTTTCAAGATCACGATTGTTATTCAGATCTGCTCTAAACTCACCACCGACTTCAAGACCCCATGGAAGATAAGCTTTAGCGCCGTACCGGACAACCTGCATACTAGATGCTTGTTTTCGTTTATACTCATCAACCTTACTAAGGTAATCGTAACCGAAAAGAACCTCACCAATTGAGTCATCAAAAACTCGGAGAACATTTTCATGTTCAGTGATATCTCCCATGTATGGAGACAGCCAAGTGCGCGAAGTCAGATTTACGTAATCGTAAGGAGTTAAAATAATTTCACCCATAACATCAGAGAACGGGCGACTCTCATACTGACTCAAATCGGAAGAGCGATTTGCCTCGTCGATGTCATACCCTTGTTCTAAACGGAATCTGAAAAATTCTAAATATTCATTCTCAAGAGTTGCTTGTCCATCATCCCCTGCAACAACAGTAGACATACTTCGGTCAAGTACGTTTGTCAGCGAGAAAACAATGTCGTTTTGTTTTGTGATGCGGTCACGGGAGTCAAAATAAGGAAGTTCTTCTTGGTTAGATTCATCCTGTATCCAGTTGTAATCGAGGCGCGGAACGATATTATGTTTCATTTTCGTCCAGCTACTTTGACCAATATTCTCTTTGGAAACAACAGGACCGGAACCAAGTTCGAAAACTTTAAAAACATCGGTGAATGCGCTGATTCCAGCATCGGCCATAATACGGGTCTGAGTAGAATCTTGCTTAATTGTTGAGTTTGCGTTCTGGAAAGAATCCATCAAATATGATGTAGCTCTAACCCCTGCGTGAGGAATAAAAGTAATTCCTGCAGCAGTTACAGGCATGCTGAGTTCTGGATGAAGATCAATACGTCCACCAGACATTCCATACTCACGCCAGAAATAGTTGGTCCGCATATCACCCTGCCATTCAAGGGGGGTGTCACCTATCTGCTGTTTGAAAGCAAAGGCATCAATCTCAGGTAATTTCTGCAACGTAGGGTTTAGATCCCCCGGGTTATTGCCATTACGATAGAGTAAATTTTCATTATATTGAACCAAGCCGGAAACAGAAAAATCATCCCAGCTTTTCGCAACAAGAGCTGTACTTATTCGATTATTGGCGTCCATGGCTGCAATATCACGACCAAATTCATCAATGAATCCTTCACGAGTTTCTTCATATCCGTTCAAGCCACCTCTGAATTCACGAAGATAATCCTGATCAGAAACCAAGTCTAAATCAACCATTGTCTGCCAATCTGGCGACCCTATATAACCATCATATTTAGATCTTACCCACCATCTATTATGATTTGGTCTAACCATTCCGTTATCTTCAAATACGCTAGATCCGTCAGCTGCATTGTCGTACGTTTTACCATCGTACAACCAATCAGCGCGCCACTCCCCTTTGGAGTTAGCATCTTCACTATGGCGAAAATCAACACCTGGTCTATATCCGCGTTTTCCGAGATATTCACCATATACAGTCAGATCTGTCTCATCATTAATAGCCCAGTAATATGGGATAGTGGCCTTGAAGCCCATCTTCTCTGAGGATCCAATTGAAGGCGTTAAAAACCCCGACTGGCGTTTAGACTCAAGCGGGAGACTCATATATGGGGTGTATGCAACAGGCACACCTTTAATTTTAAACTTAGAATGCCAAAGTCTTGCATTTCCATTAAGAGTAATATCCCCTTCTTCAGACTCAAAGGACCAAAGAGGGTTCTCTCCATCACAGGCAGTCACTTTTGCATCTTTAAAACTATATGTGGCACCGTTGTGCTTTTCTATAAATTCACTTTCAAAAAAAACATGCGGTTTTGCAACAAAGACTCGGCCTTTTTTAAGCCAACCGACCATACTATTGAGGTCAAATTCAGCTTCGCCAGCTTCGTAGAAATCGCCTTCCCACTGTGCTTGAACATTACCTTTAAGGTAGATCCATTTGGTAGCCTGATAAAAGCGCGCAAAATCAGCTTTAATGAAGCTTCCACCACTCTTAACAGTTACGTTTCCATAAGCCTGCACATACTCGCTATCATTCTCAGCGACAACTTTATCAGCAGAGAACGTCCACTCCTTATCACCTTTACCGGCAACATCACTTTTAGTCGCAGGAATAACAAGATGCTCTTGCGCGAATGCGTAGCCCGAGGAACACATTAGCAAGCAAAGTATGAGTATGGTTAGCCTTAATTTCAAAACGATCTACCTCTAATATTCAACTATTTTAAACTTTTAGCTTTTTAAAAACGAATTTTCTTGAGCAAGATAATTCTGTACGTAATCTTTAGCTGCATCTTCAAGTGAAGTGAACGGTTTATCATAACCAGCTTCAACTAACTTGCTCATATTTGCCTGAGTAAGATATTGATATTTATCACGAATAGACTCAGGCATTTCAATATAACTAATGTCAGGCTTAACACCCATTGCAGCAAAAACTGAATTTGCCAGTTCATTCCACTGACGAGCCTGACCTGTACCGATATTAAAGATCCCGTTCTTATCCGGATTCTGCAAAAACCACCACATGACATCCACGCAGTCTTTAATATAAACAAAGTCGCGCATCTGCCCACCGTTGGGGTATTCATCTTTATAAGACTTGAAAAGCTTCATCTCGCCTGTATCTGAAATCTGGCGGAACGCCTTACAGATAACACTCTTCATGTCATCTTTATGGTATTCATTAGGCCCGAAAACATTGAAAAATTTAAGACTGACCAACTTATCCAGCACTCCTCCGCGAAGCGCCCACAAATCGAAAAGCTGCTTGGAGTACCCGTACATATTCATGGGCTGTAGCTGAGTAATGCCGTCATGATTATCATTAAACCCAAATCTGCCATCCCCATAAGTCGCAGCACTGGAGGCATTGATAAAGCGGACGTCATGCTTAAGGCAGAAACGGCAAAGCATCTGCGTATAACGATAATTATTTTCCATCAAAAAATCAGCATCAAGTTCTGTGGTGGAAGAACAAGCTCCCATATGAATTATCGCATCAGTTTCAAACGGGTCATCCCCTTCAAGAATCAACCTATAGAACTGATCTCTATGTACATAATCTTCGTAACGAAGATTAACTAAATTTTTCCATTTATCGCTCTTAGCAAGATTATCAACGATCAAAATATCGTCAATCCCCATCTGATTGAGCTTCCAAACCATGGCACTACCAATGAAACCAGCACCGCCGGTAACAATATACATATATCAATTCTCCTGCTTTTTTAGGCAGATATGATTAAACTACTTAACATTTCACAGTTCAAGATGCCGGATGTTACTTATTTTTCTAACAATTTTCAACTACATTTCGCTCTATACATCACATTTGACTGATGTTCATCAATAAAACGAACGAATTACATGTACATAATTAAAACATAAAACTAACATTAAGCACCGTAATCATCTAAAATATTTATTTAATTTATTTTCAAAGCATCAGTTATTAGTTCTACGTAATCATTCTTTTTTAATTAAAACCTTTTCATATTAACTATAAATACATTTGACAACTGCACAAATCACAAAAAATGCATTAAATGTCGCAGTACTAATCTTCGTTTATGTTACACAACTACGTCTGAACAGATAGATAGATGTATTTATAGCATTAAAGTTGCTTTAAACAACATAAACAACACGGCCCATCATAATTATTATTTGTGATACATCATCTTTGCGCTTGCCTGCATTTTATTTCATGTTATACTTGTATAAACGTTTGCATTTATCATGATTTTCTCTAGACTTTTTAAACAACTGCGTTATATATATTTTCTAGTCAGTAACCTCGGACAATTAAACACACTCAACAAGAGGATTAATCAGAACATGGCCTATACCGTAAAAGAAATTCTCCATCTTGAAGTCGCTCCTGCACTTGGGTGTACGGAACCAGTTGCCATAGCCCTCGCCACAGCTGCAGCGGCTTCTGTACTAAAAGATGAAAGACCAGATCACATTGAAATATGGGTTGATCCCAATATTTATAAAAATGGACTCGCAGTAATTATTCCTGGAACCGGAGGTTTGAACGGACTAGATACGGCGGCTGCACTCGGAGCGGTATGCGGCGATGCGTCTCTTGGACTAGAAGTCTTAGAACCTATCACCGAAGATGGCGTTGAGCTGGCCTGCAAATACAAACAGGAATCTAGAGTCACCGTAAACCTCCTTGCTGATCAAAAAGGGATTTACGTTAAAGCTTTACTAACTTTCAAAGAGCATAAAGTTGAGGCTATTATTAAAGGGGTGCATGATAACATCACTTCCATCACCATGGACGGAGCGCCTGTTACAAGCTCCCCACTGGTAAAAGCTAAACAAGCCCAAAAAGCTGATGTTTTCAAACTTGAAGACTTTATCAAAAAGCTTACTCTTGATGACCTTATAGATATGATTAGCGATCTTGATGATGATGATTTCGTATTTCTGAAGGAAGGAATCACCTATAATATGCGCCTTGCAGACTACGGACTTAAGCATGGCTCAGGCCTCGGAGTGGGGCTGACACTCGAAAGACTCGCCAGACTGAAAATTCTTACCCGCGATATGATACTATCTGCGAGGATTATCACATCTGCGGCTTCTGATGCCAGAATGGGCGGAATTAAACTTCCCGCTATGAGCTCAGGAGGCTCCGGCAACCACGGACTTACAGCAATTCTACCAATCTATGCAGTTAGCAAGTTTATTGATTGTGATGAAAAGACTCTGCTTGAAGCCATCGCGCTTAGTCACCTTGTCACGGCTTATGTTAAAGCTCAAACTGGCAGATTATCTGCGGTATGCGGATGTTCAGTAGCAGCAGGTGCAGGCGCGACAGCAGGCACCACTTACTTAATGGGTGGAACATCATCTCAGATGGCGGGAGCAATTACTAATATAACGGAGGATCTTGCCGGAATTATTTGTGACGGAGCTAAGTCAGGTTGTGCTCTAAAGCTCGCAACGGCAGCCGGTACGGCTGTTCAAGCGGCACTGTTCGCAATTCATGGTGTGAATGTTCATTCAACAGATGGTATTATCGGAACATCACCAGAACAGACCATGCAAAACATTGGAACACTGAGCACACAGGGAATGATAGATACTGATAGAACAATCCTCAAAATCATGCTCGAGAAACATTTTGCTTCTGCAGTAAGTTAAGAGTTGTATAAAAATAACACAAAAGCATTGCTTAAGAAAAAATAATACCTTAATAATTAAGGTATAAGTATATCTTATTAAACCTATTAACCATTTGTTTGGAGGAATTTTATAATGAAAAATAAAAAACTAATTTCGCTTCTGACCTTAACTTTGATTGCTTTTATGGCCATGGGTTCAATGGCTTCCGCCGAGTCTAAAATAGTTCTCAAACCTAAAGTGGATGCGTTTGCATTATTTGTAGATACTTCCCCTTCTATGGACGAAGCATACAAAGCTACAGGTAATTCTAAAATTGTTGAAGGACTGAACGCTCTCAAGAAATTGAATAACGTCATTCCTAACCTGGGTTACCAGTCAGCTATTTACGCAATGCCTGACTTCGCAACATACGCTCCGAAAGCAACTTATAATAAAGGTGCTATTGCCCGAGGCCTGAATACTACACCCACTGACCTTCCTTTCTTCCAGTCGACCCCAATGGGAACTGGATTTTCTGACCTAGACAAAACTCTTTCCACATGGAAAGGCAAACTTGCAGTTATCTTTGTTTCTGATGGTCTTTCAAACGCAGGTAGAAACCCTGCTGCAATTATCAGCAACATGTCCAAAAAATACGGAGATCGTTTCTGCCTTCACACAGTTAGTGTTGCAGACACACCAGCAGGCCTCGCTGTTATGAAACGTCTTGCTTCCCTTACACCTTGCGGAGTTTTCGTAGAAGCATCTGACCTTTCAAACAAGGCAGTTCTAGACAAATTCGCTCAGGACGTATTCTACACACAGGAAGAGGAACTTATTGTTGAAATCATTCCTGTTGTTGTAGTTCCTCCAGTTCAGGAAAAAATCGTTTTCCGTAATCTGAACTTCGGCTTCGACAAATTCCAGATCACTGAAGAAATGGAACCATCTCTTGTAGAGGCTGCCGCAATGCTTGAGTCTTTCCCGAACCTTAAAGTTCAGGTTGGCGGACATACTGACAGCACTGGTGCAGAAGCATACAACCTAGGTCTATCCGAACGCAGAGCTAAGTCTGTAGCGGATTGGATGGCTGCAAACGGTGTTCCTGCTGAGCGCATCATGATTCAGGGCTACGGCGAAATGAATCCAAAGTACGACAACAAGACTAAGGAAGGCCGCAAGCTTAACCGTCGTGTTGAAATTGATGTAGAAGAATAAAAAATCTAAAGATTATAGCCACCTGATAGGTTCTTGTTTTCAAGACTAATAAGGGGTAACAATAGGGTGGAAGGGGCGTTGTCCTTTCCACCCTTTTTTTAGCCGGAGATCTTTAATGAAAAGAATCAAAATAGTACTGACAGCAATATTTTTATGCCTTGTTTTATCTTCTGGAGCCTTTGCGAATGATGCGACAGCCCAAACAGACCTCAATCGCTTTCAAATATTCGCCAAGGGATGGGTAACCAAACTCAATAGAAGTCACATCAAAGGCATACAGCATATGGAAATCAGGCCAAACGAGGACGGTTCATACCTCGCCAGATACCACGCCATTGATCCCGCCAGCGTTACGTGCATTGTAAAAAAAACAAGCTCCAAACGCAAAGGGCTCGTCGGTCTTCTAAAATATATTGAGACTGTCTACGAAAGCATCGGTTCCAGTCCGGCAACGGCTCGCCAGAGCAACTTCAAAGCGGTTAAGCGCACCCGCATTACCGAGATATTCAGTAATTCAGGTAAAGGCTGGCGCTAAGAGCTACAAGATCCTGCATCACATTTAACCGAATAAAATAAAACGCCCCGCTGAACCAAAGTTCAACCGGGGCGTTTCTTATTGAATCTAATCAGAATGTAAACGGTCTGTTACTTGAAGCGGGATACAAGCTCACTTAAGTGCTGAGCCATTTCCGAGACTTCTTGAATTCCCTCGTTTGCATTCATAATCCCCTGTGAGAGAGTCTGCGATAAGGTGTTGATCTCGGTCACACTGTTGTTGACTTCATCACTAGTAGCAGACTGTTGCTCTGCGGCAGTTGCAATAGCTCTTACCATGTCAGCGATACCATCGGATTCCTTAACGATCTCGTCAAGAACACCACCTGCGTTCTCTGCCATAGTAACAGTATTACTTACGCGTTCACGAGCATCGCTCATTTCCTCTACAACTTTCGTGGTGCTCTGTTGAATAAGACCGATTGCGCCCTCAACCTCATTAGTTGCAGACATTGTCTTTTCAGCAAGCTTACGAACTTCATCAGCAACAACGGCGAACCCTCGCCCAGCTTCTCCAGCTCTAGCTGCTTCAATAGCGGCGTTAAGAGCAAGCAAGTTGGTTTGGTCAGCGATATCATTAATTACGGACATAACCTCACCAATATTAACAGCGCGGACCGAAAGGTCCTCGAGGAGTCCCGCAAGTCGATCCGTTGTATTGGTAACCATGTGTATTTCTTTTACAGTATCACTTACAATCACACCACCATTACGAGCAACAGAGTTAGCTCTTTCGGAGGCTTCAGCAGTTTCGCCGGTGTTTCGTGCTACTTCCAGGACAGTTGCGTTCATTTCTTCCATCGCAGTAGCAACCTGTCCGGTCTGCATTGCAGTGGTATCAACTCCGCTTGTCAGCTCATTCATCTGCTGCGACAACTCTTCTGTGTAAGAAAGCAGTCTTGTTGAAACTTCAGTAACTTCATTGGCAACCTCAAGAAGAGCTTCCTGCTGCTTCTCAATATGCTGTCTACTGTTTTCTTCTTCAGTAAGGTCAACCATCACAGCAATTGCTCCGACAATTTCATCTTCAGCATCAAGAAGAGCACAAGCCTGATAACGTAATGGGAACTCAACGCCATCTTCGCGCATGTAGCGAATCAAGCCCTCCGGACAGTCATTGGATTCAAGGGCATCAGCAGTGATTGCCTTACCATCTTTGGTAAAGAAACTTGCGACAGCGGAACCAATGACGTGTTCTTCTGACTTCTTAAGTATTTTCAACATCGGCCCGTTAACAAATCCGATATTGTTATTTTCATCAGTAACGATAAGAGGAACGGTTATACCGTTAAGTACGCCCTTATTGTACTGCAATTGATCCTTGATTTGTCTGGCCATTTCTCCCAGATTTTTACCGAGAGACCCAAGTTCGTCACTTCCAGGAACATCAAAGTGAGCATCAAGATTCCCGCTGGTAAATTCTTCCGTTGCACCAGCAATGACTTCAATGCGGTTAACAACAGACTTGCGCATAAAGAAAAGTAACGCGGCAAGCAGAACAGCGAATCCACTAAATGAAAGAATAGCGGCTTTAATCTGCGAATCAACTAGGGCGCCGAACTGACTTGAAATATCCTGAACCATTACTAATGAACCAAGAATTGGTCTGCGGCTGCCATGACAATGGTAACATCTTTTTTCATTTTTAATGGATTCAACTTCTACAAATACATTCTTGCCACCAATCTCAGAAAGCATTCCTTCTTTGATCGGAGATTTCAAGCTTCTCTGAAAAAGGTTGTCCACATCTGCATTATCAAATTTAGTGGACAATTCAGAGCGCAAGTCTGCTTTTGTTGTAGAATAAGTGATATTACCTTTAAAGTTAGTCAGATAAACACTTACATCATCATAATGTTTAGAAATCGTGGAAAATTTCTCAGTAGTTCCTTTATTGTTACCTTTCGCCATCGGCTCACGAATCGCGAGCTGAATTAAATCAGAGTTCCGAACGGCAGAAGTTTCAATCTCGTGTAGCATGGCATTTTTCTGCCAATATGAGTTGGCGGCAAAAAGACAAATGAAAACAGTTGCGGTCAACAAAGAGGTCAAGACCATAACTTTGTTACCAAGGGAGTTTTTGATAAAGTTCATATTCCCTCCCTTAGTGGGCTCCGCCGTAGATCAGCGGCTTAAAGTTGAAATTCTCGACCCTGTCAGCATTATGACAAGTTTCGCAATCTTTGATCTCCATTTTAGCTTTAATGAGATCAGGGTCTCCATCTTCAGCATGAAGAGAACCAGGACCATGACAAACCTCACAACCAGCATCAGCTAAATGAGGAGTTGCTGCAAAAGAAACAAACCCACCCGGCTTACCATATCCAGTAGCATGGCAAGCATAACATTCCTTGACTTCATCCTGATCAAGATCAGAAGACATTATCTTGATACTCTTGCTAGAGTGAGCTTTTTTAGAAAACGCACTATAGTTTGAAAATTCTTTCTCGTGACATTCACCGCACGCTTCAGACCCGACATAAGTCGCATCATTTGTAACACCATAGTCAACAAACGATAGTCCGAAGACTGTCAACACCGCTAAAAACACAGCAATTCGAACGGTATAACATTTTCCTCGCATAAAAATACACCCCAATTTTTGGAAACCCCAATCACCAAGCCCCGACACACCATCTAATAAGCGAAAAAGTAATTATTAAAGCAATTTGAATCAACTTATCCCCAATTAATCAAATTCTTCAAAAAGCCTTATTTGATATTTCGTTACTCTCTTTCGATAAATAAGTGAAGGAAAATGTAGAAGGCAAGCCTTCCTGAATAAATAACACATCAATGCTTATAGTTCTAATCTACTAAAATGTTAACTTTGCTTAATTTCAAGGACACAAAAAAAGCTTTACCCCTGATTATACAATCAATTTAGTACTTTGACAAAAAAATAGTTTTATATAAACGCTCAAATCATTCGATTATCACTTGCGGTAAGGATACATCTTCTGGCAGTATACCTCATCTTAAGAATCCATCCTCTGTTATGAATCTTTAAGCCAATCTACACAAAGCAAGTCCGCTCCACCGGACTTCAAAGCGGAAAGGCGGCTACTCATTTATGGAAATAGTTAATATTACTAAGTCTTACGACTCTAGCTTCGTAAAGCAGGTCGAAAAAGAAAGCGGCCAGAACATGAGCCACTGCTACCAATGCGGTAACTGCACCGCAGGTTGCCCATATACATTTGTATATGACCAGCCTGTGAATCAGATTATGCGCCTTGTGCAAGCAGGTCAGAAAGAGACTGTTTTAAAATCCAAGTCTCTTTGGCTCTGTGCCACATGTGAATCATGCACAACCAGATGCCCCAACAACATTGATGTAGCACACATCATGGACGTATTACGCCACATGGCTCGCCGTGAGGGTTACGCTCCTGTGCCTACAGTCAAATCGTTTTGGGACAGCTTCCTATCGTCTGTTGAAAAACATGGACGCGTTTTTGAAATTGGCCTTTTAGCCTCTTACATTGCGAAAACAGGACGGTTCTGGACAGATGTGGACCTTGGACCGAAAGTTTTGCCTAAGGGCAAAATGCACTTCAAGCCTCCCCAGATTCAAGGGAAGGAAGAAGTCCAAAAAATATTCAACCGATTTAAAGAGGAGTCTCGAAAATGAGTGATTCCTTAAATTATGCTTACTATCCCGGTTGCTCTGGAACCGGAACATCTATTGAATATGATATGTCCACCCGCGCAATCTGCGCCAAGCTGGGTATAACTTTGAACGAGATTCCGGATTGGAGCTGTTGCGGTTCTACTCCGGCACACACAGTCGACCACACTTTGTCCTCAGCTCTTTCAGCGCGTAACCTTGCGCTGGTTGAAAAGATGAATCTGAGCACGGCTATCACTCCCTGTCCAAGTTGTTTGACCAACCTCAAAACCGCCACCCATAGAATGGGCAAAGACGAGTTTAGAGATGACGTCAACAAACTGCTGGATACTCCATACAATGGCGGAGTTGACACCAAGTCTGTACTACAGATTATTGTTGAAGACATGGGACTTGATGCGCTTAAGTCAAAGGTAGTAAAGCCTCTTAAGGGGCTGAAAGTTGCGGCATATTACGGTTGCATTATGAACCGCCCGCCGGAAGTCATGAACTTTGACGACCCCGAACACCCTATGGCTATGGATAATATCCTTACAGCTCTGGGAGCGACTGTCCTTCCATTCCCGCTGAAAGTTGAATGCTGCGGAGCTTCATTCGGTATTCCTCGTAAGGATATTGTTATGAGCCTGTCCGGCAAACTCCTTGATGCAGCCCAAGACATCGGAGCTACGGCGCTGGTTACAGCCTGCCCTCTCTGCCAGATGAATCTTGATCTGCGACAGGATCAAATCAACTCAGCTAACGGAGCAAAGCACAATATCCCGGTGTTTTATTACACCCAGCTTATTGGACTAGCTCTTGGGTTAGATGAGAAGGAACTCGGAATTGATAAGCTCTGCGTATCCCCTCGCAAAGTCATTAATGACATCGGCGCGGAAGACGCTTCCTAGAGCTACCCAACCGGTCAAGAACGTCAAGGAGAAGACTTAAATGAAAATAGGAGTCTTTGTCTGCCACTGCGGAACTAATATTGAAGGGACCGTGGATACTGCCGCGGTTGCTGCAGCTTCCCGGGAATTTCCCGGCGTAGTGTTCGCAACAGATACAATGTACGCCTGCTCCGAACCCGGACAGGATGGTATAATAGAAGCAATTAAAGAGCATAAGCTCGATGGTGTGGTTGTAGCATCTTGTACTCCAAGAATGCATGAACCTACTTTCCGCCGTACTCTGGAAAGAGCGGGTCTGAACCGCTACCTTTTCGAAATGGCTAATATTAGAGAACACGTCTCATGGATTGGAAAAGACAGAGAAGCTAATACTAACAAATCTGCGGATCTTGTTCGTATGGCGGCTGCAAAACTGCTCAAAAACCGTCCACTATTCTCTAAGCAATTCCCTGTAAACAAGAGTGTCATGGTTGTTGGTGGCGGTGTCGCCGGCATCCAGGCCGCTTTGGACTGTGCTAACGGTGGACTCAAAGTAGTCCTCGTTGAAAAAGACACTACCATCGGCGGTAAGATGGCTAAACTGGATAAAACATTCCCTACTGTGGATTGTTCCAGTTGTGTCCTTGGACCTCTCATGGTTGATGTTGCGCAGCATCCGAACATCAATCTGCACGCTTATTCAGAAATCGAAGAAGTTAACGGCTATGTCGGAAACTTCGAGATTAAAGTTAAAAAGAAAGCCAGCTACGTTGACTGGGACGCTTGCACAGGCTGTGGTTTGTGTGTGGAAAAATGTCCTAGCAGAAAAGCGACTGACTTCTTTAACGAAAAACTTGCAACAACAAAAGCTATCAACATTCCGTTTCCACAGGCCATTCCTAAAAAAGCTAAAATCGACCCCGATTTCTGTATGAAAATCCAGAAAGATAAGTGTGGAGTCTGTGCCAAGGTATGTCCTTCGGAAGCTATTGATTTTACCCAGAAAGATGAGTTTATAACTGAAAATGTCGGCGCAGTTGTTGCCGCCACCGGTTTTGACCTCTTCGACTGGACTGTTTACGGTCAATACGGCGGCGGGAAATACCCTGACGTTATCACCTCCCTGCAATACGAACGCATGCTTTCAGCTTCCGGCCCGAGCGAAGGACACATTAAACGTCCATCAGACGGCAAGGAACCTAAGAACGTTGTGTTCATCCAATGTGTAGGGTCTAGAGATAAATCTGTCGGTCGCCCTTATTGTTCAGGTTTCTGCTGTATGTACACAGCGAAACAAACAATTCTGACCAAAGATCACATTCCAGATTCCCAGTCACATGTATTCTATATGGATATCCGCTCACCGGGGAAATTGTACGACGAGTTCACCCGCAGAGCCATGGAAGAATATGGAGCCAATTACATCCGCGGTCGCGTATCTATGATTTACCCGAAAGGTGACAACTTAGTTGTTCGCGGCGCAGACACCCTCATGGGTGCTCAGGTTGAAATTGATGCGGATCTAGTTGTCCTTGCTGTAGGCGCAGAAGCCTCTGTGGGAGCTACGGATCTGGCTAAAAAGCTTCGTATCTCATACGATGCATACGGTTTCTTCATGGAAGGACATCCAAAACTTAAGCCTGTTGAAACAAACACTGCCGGAGTTTATCTGGCGGGAGCATGTCAGGGGCCGAAAGATATCCCTGCATCAGTTGCGCAAGGTAGCGCGGCAGCATCAAAAGTACTTGGCCTGTTCTCTCAGGATATGCTTGCAAGTGACCCACAGGTTTCAGTTGTTGACATCAAACGCTGTATCGGATGTGGAAAATGTATCCAGACATGTCCATTCGGAGCCATCAAGGAAATTGATTTCCGCGGCATGAAAAAGGCTGATGTAATCGAAACCATTTGTCAGGGTTGCGGAATCTGTACTTCCACCTGTCCGCAAGGCGCAGTTCAGCTCCAGCATTTCACTGACAACCAGATTCTCGCGGAGGTTAACGCAATATGCCGATTCTAGAAGGTAAAGAACTTAGAATCGTCGGTTTTCTCTGTAACTGGTGCTCCTATGGTGGTGCTGATACCGCCGGAGTAGGAAGATTCAAACAGCCGACTGATTTACGCGTTATAAAGGTTCCCTGCTCAGGGAGAATAGATCCCCTGTTTATCGTCAAAACTCTCTTAGCTGGCGCGGACGGTGTACTCGTTTCCGGGTGTCACCCTAGAGACTGTCACTACACAGAAGGTAACTTCTACGCACGCCGCAGATTGGAAATGCTCAAAAGGTTCCTTCCGATCATGGGGATTGATGCCAAGCGTTTTGAATACACTTGGGTTTCAGCCTCAGAAGGGCAACGCTGGCAGGAAGTCGTGACGAAGTTCACCGAGCAGATTCATGAGCTTGGTGCCGCCCCCAAAATTGTTGGAGCGGAAGCAGAAGAGACACTCAAATTGATGGAAGCAGCTCTTTAATAGAGCCAGTTTCAACCAAGGAGATACAGGGTGCAAAATCTGGAAGACCTAAAAGAACAAGTCAGGAAAGCCCTGCCGGAATTAGATGTAGTGATTGGCTGGACAGGGGGTTACGACCCACTTCACGCCACACCACATTTCATTCGCAGGGATGAAGATATTGATAAACTTCAAGTGAACGCGCTTTGCGTTCATAACCTTGCCACCTATCTGCCAAGCATGCGCGGCAAAAAGGTCGGCATCATAGTGAAAGGTTGCGATAGCCGTTCTGTAGTTGAACTACTACAGGAAAAATTAATCGACCGTGAAGATGTCACCATCTTCGGGTTCGGTTGTACCGGCGTCGTAGATCAGACCAAGATCCGTAGAATTGTAGGAGACGTTGGAAACATCGATTCCTGTGAAGTATCCGGATCTGAAGTCAAGGTCAGCGCATCCGGCACAGAACATAAACTCGCCATGAGTGATGTTCTTTCCGAAAAATGCGCAACCTGCCGCTACCCCAACGCAGTGCTCAGCGACCACTTTGCCGGAGCCGAAATAACTTCCACAGCAACCTTTGAAGACGGTTACAAAGATGTAGTCGAATTTGAAGAAAAGCCTGAGGAAGAAAAATTCGGATTCTGGCTCAAAGAAATGGACCGTTGTATCCGCTGTTATGCATGCCGAAATGCATGCCCGATGTGCGTATGCCGCGATCACTGCGTAGCTCAAAGCCGCGATCCTCACTGGTTGAGTCAGGAAGCCCATGTTCGTGACAAATGGATGTTTCAGGTTATCCATGCCTACCATCTTGCCGGTCGCTGTACTGAGTGTGGAGAATGTCAGCGGGCATGTCCTGTAGATATCCCCATCCTCCTGTTCAAGAAAAAAATGAACAAAGAGATCAAAGAGGTCTTCGACTATGAAGCTGGAATCAACCCGGATGCTACGCCTCCGCTGATGACCTTCAAAGCTGAGGAAGATAAGATCACAGAGAGGAAATGGTAATGGCGCAGACTAAATTCATAAAAAAAGAAAGTTTGTCGGCATGGCTGGAAGAACTTGGACAGGCGCATACCGTGCTGGCTCCAAGATTCGAAGGTGACTCTATCATTTTCCGGCCCTATGATTCAGAGAAAGGAGTCTTCATTGACCGCGAAGCAACTGCCCCTCCTAAAAAGGCAATCTTCCCGCAAAGTGAAACCCTTCTTGAATATAGCCAGATCAAAGACATGGAAAACCTCACCAAGATCGCTATAGACGTTAAGGAAACCATTCCGACAACGACTTATGTAGTCTTCGGTGGACGCCCATGTGATGCACGCGGTTTCACCATGTTTGACCGTGTTTACCTAGATGGCGACCAAGTCGACGTTTATTACAAGGCTCGTAGAGAAAACACCTGTTTCATAACCCTTACTTGCGAAAAAGGTGAAACCACCTGTTTCTGTAATGCGGTTGGAAGCGGACCATCTGATCCTGATGGATCAGATCTTCTCATCACCCCTGTAACAGACGGCTATTACATCGAATGTGTCAGCACAAAAGGTGAAGGACTGCTAGCCAGTTCTCTGCTTACTGACGGCAGTTCGATGGAAGGCGAAGCAACTAAATACAAACAAGCCGCTGACGCATCCATGAACGAAGCACCTGATTTCACAGGCAGCCCAGAAAAACTTCTGGCTGTTTTTGATAACGGACCGTTCTGGGAAGAAATGTCAGATAAATGTATCAGCTGTGGCGCGTGCACATACCTGTGCCCCACCTGCTACTGCTTTAATATCACAGATGAAGCCAACGGACTTAAGGGCACACGCATCAGATCATGGGACAACTGTATGTCATCCATGTTCACATCTGAAGCAAGCGGACACAATCCGCGTCCTGCCAAGGCGAACAGACTCAAAAATAGAGTCGGACACAAGTTCAGCTACTATCCAGACATTCACGGCGGAGTTATCTCCTGCTGTGGTTGCGGACGTTGCATAAAGAGCTGTCCGGTAGGTGTTGATATCCGCGAAATGGTTAAGAGTGCAATCGCCTTCGTAGACCCTACAGCTAAAGAAGTTCCTGCCGAGGAACCTAAAGCGGCTCCAACTGAAAAGCCAGCGCCGAAAGAAACTAGCGTCAAAGCTGAAAATACTAGCGCCAAAGCCAAAAAGAATAAAAAGAGTAAAAAGCCTGCATCCAAGAAAAAAGGGGCTAAATAATGACTAGTAATCCTTACTTGCCGGCAATGGCGACAATTCAGGAAGTAATCGAAGAAACCCCGACTATTAAGACGTTCCGTGTGACACTGAACAACCCGCAAATAAAAAAAGATTTTAATTTCGGGCCAGGTCAGGTCGGACAGTTGTCTGCATTCGGGATCGGAGAGGCTACCTTTGTAATTAATTCCCCTCCTACCCGCATGGATTACCTGCAATTCAGCGTAATGAAGACTGGTGAAGTAACTTCTATGCTTCACACCTTAAGCGCTGGCGACCAGATTGGTGTTCGCGCACCACTTGGTAACGCATTCCCATACGAAGATATGAAAGGCAAAGACATCGTCTTCGTCGGTGGCGGAATCGGCATGGCGCCGCTTCGCACACTGCTGCTTTTCATGCTTGATAATCGTAAAGATTACGGTAAAATCACTCTACTCTACGGAGCAAGAAGCCCGGTAGATATGGCGTTCAGCTATGAACTCCCTGAGTGGCTCGAAAGAGACGATCTGGATACTCATCTGACAATCGATGCAGAATTCGAAGGTTGGGAGCACAACGTAGGGCTTATCCCGAACGTTCTTCTGGACATTAATCCTTCTCCTGAAAACTGTGTCGCTGTAACCTGTGGCCCGCCTATCATGATTAAATTCACTGTTCAGGCACTGGCTAAACTTGGTTTCAAGGATGAGCAGATCTACACAACTCTTGAAAAGCGCATGAAATGCGGAATCGGTATCTGCGGACGTTGTAACATCGGAACCAGCTATGTTTGTCAGGATGGCCCGGTTTACACATACGCACAGCTAAAAGAACTACCTAACGAAATGTAAAAACAGTGCCCCGTTCGTAAAGAGCGGGGCACTAATAATAATTAAATAAACGAGCCGGATGAATATACTTATAGCAGACGACGAAAAAATAAATTTATTGGCTGCATCACGCCTGCTCGAAAACAGAAACCACACTGTGACCACAGCAACAAGTGGGTGGCAGGTTCTTGAATTGCTAAAAGAAGAGAACTTTGACTGTATTCTTATGGACCTGGAAATGCCTGAAATGGACGGATTAGAGGCAACTAAAAGAATACACGATCGCTCAGTTTTCGGAGATAAATCCGACATTCCCATAATAGCCATGACGGGCCACTCTCTCAAAGAGAAACGGTACCTACTTGAGAAATCAGGCATAAATTATTATGTCAGCAAGCCCTTCGATATAGAAATTTTAATGCAGACCATAGAAAAAGCGACTTCGAGTTAGTAAAATAACTCAAAGCCGCTTTTGTAATTTCACCAATTCTTAATTCTTATCTATACATACTCAGCTGCAGCAAAAGCAGAAGACCAAGCCCACTGCAAATTATAACCACCAAGCCAGCCCGTTACATCCAGCACTTCACCTATGAAGTAAAGGCCCGGAACTTTCTTTGATTCCATAGTCTTAGACGAAACCTGATTAGTATCCACACCGCCGACAACAACCTCAGCTTTAGAAAACCCTTCGGTTCCTTCAGGCTTAAGTGTCCAGCAATGAATGCGCTCAGATAAAGCAAGACGACGCACCTTAGTAAGCTGGCTGACCGGAGTCTCATCATCTTCACCGGTAAGCAGAACTTCTACTAATTTGCGTGTGAAATATCTGTGCATGAAAGAATGCAGAGCAATATTCTCAGTGCGGTAATCTTCCAAAATATCACCAAAATTCTGACCGGGCAAAAGATCAATATCTACGCTGGAACCTTTGCGCCAGTAGGATGAAATCTGTAATGCCGCGGGGCCGGAAATCCCTTTATGAGTAAAGAGCATATCGCCTTCAAAGCTCTGCCCTTCGCAACTGATGCGGACAGGCAATGAATTGCCGCTAAGCTCTTCACAAATTTTACCATTCGGGCCGCCGATCATAAGTGGAACAAGACCGGGGTGAGGGTAAACAATGCGGTGCGCGTACTGGTCAGCAATATTATAGCCGAGAGCCGTTGAGCCAACAGATGGGAAAGTAGGTGTGCCGAGCGCCACAACAAGTGATGGAGCTTCAAAAATCTCCACACCAGTTTTCACGGTAAAAGGCCCGCGCCCTTCAACGGAATCAATGTTGCGGTCGAGCAAGGTGTCTACGCCCAAACGATGACACTTAGAAACGAGAAGTCCGGCAATCTGCCCTGCTCCGTCCAAAGTGAAAAGTTCACCTTCGTTACGGTCTTCATATGCGATTTCGGCTTCAGTAATAAATTCTATAAAGTCCCACTGGTTATGACGAGCCAGCGCTGATTTAGTAAAATGAGGGTTGGAGCAGATAAAGTTCTCAGGTCCAACATTCAAGTTAGTAAAGTTACATTTTCCGCCACCGGTAACCCGGAGCTTACGGGCAGCCTTGCCCGCATGGTCCAGAACCAGCACACGTTTGCCATTCTTGGCTGCATGCATGGCACAGTAGAGACCGGATGCGCCAGCGCCTAAAATAATTACGTCGTAGTCAGTGTTAATTTCGAAGTTGTTCATCTGCGCTTTGTAGAATTATTGTGGGACTGCGTAAAGACTTATTTTAAGAGTTTTACTTAATTTTGAAACGTATTTTTGTGTACAGCTTGACAAACGCACAAAAAAAATGAAAACTTCTCTCCATGGGAAAAAAAATATTTATTGATCCAACACTTACTGAGGCCAAAGAAGAACTAATCAACATTCTTTCAGAAAAGATAGTTCCATGTATAAATCAAGCAGCTGACTTCGCTCTCACAGTTTATGAGTTAGACGAAGCGATAACTAGCAGAAACCCCAACTACATAATAGGCGTTAATAGCTATATACATTTATACTCTCAATTTTATGACATAGACTGGACGGAATCCCCCCCTAGCAATAAAGAGGGATGCCAAGTTACAGTGAAAGTACAAGGAATTAATGTTCCAATAAACGTTTCAAAAGTTGATGCTAAAACGAGAGTTCCTACAAGTGCTAAATCCCTAAAAAAACGACTTCTTGACGGCAACCTTCTACCAGGTCTTGGTAAATACATTAAAACTGAAATTTCAAACTTTGAGCTCAACATTGGTTATGACGTCAGTATCGCAACAGGCGTAGGTAAAATAACTCTTGACCGTGTGTTCAGTGAAGGGAAAAGAGTTTATACTATAAATGAAGCCCTATTATTCGACAGTCAGCTTGACTCAACAATAAGCAATGCTGTACCAGTCCCAGACCAAACTATTCAAACTGAATATGTTTCTCCGAGCAGCAAAGAAAAACCTGTCCCTGAGCAAGATATTTCAACTCAATATGACCGCAAAAAAGACAGAAAAGATAATGAAGGGAAAGACTAACCAATACCATTTATCTCAGCTTAATCCTGCAAGGATCACTCTTGCGAGAGAGCTTAAGGGCTTTACCAAAAAGCAATTAGCTGAACGTATTGCTAAGACGCCTTCAGCTGTGACTCAGTATGAATCTGGAAAAACAAAACCAGAACTCAATACTTTTTGCGCTATTGCCTTAGCCTTAGGTGTACCTACGATTTTTTTTGCAATCCACAACACACCAGAAATTGATCTCTTAGCGTGTCATTTTAGAGCGAACCGGAAGACATCACAAACAGCCAAACGCAAATCTCTTCAATACATTAAAATTGGAGTATCACTATACCAACTACTCGAAAGTGAAGGGATCAAATTACCCCCTGTTCAAATACCTCAATATGAGCTTGAAAGCAGATCGGGAGTTGAAATTGAAAATCTCGCGCACGCAGTTAGAGAAGAATGGGGAATTGGTACAGGCCCCATTCCCAATGTTTTGAATTTACTTGAAAGTAAAGGCGTGTGCGTAATTCTCTTAAAAGAAGCCCTTGCGGGTTTAGACGGATTTAGCTTTTGGCATGACGAAAGGCCCTTTATTGCATTGGTTCCGAACCTTCACAAAGGCAGCCGAATACAATTTGATTTAGCACACGAGCTTGCTCACTTAGTTCTTCATTCAGAAGACGATACGGGAGACCTATCCATTGAAAGAGAAGCAAACCGCTTTGCCGGAGCTCTTTTAGCGCCATCAAGAAGCTTTGCAGCAGACTGTCCTGCTCGATGGAATGAACAAGCCTTTTTAGATATAAAAGAAGTTTGGCATATATCTATGCAAGCGGCTCTTTACCGAGCAAGGCAAATTGGGAAAATATCAGAATCTAGCTTTAGATGGGGCATGGTTCAAATCTCTAAAACAGGGCAACGCACAAACGAAAAAGGCGAATTTACGATTGCTCACCCTTCACTACTAAACCAAGCTCTATCATTAATAAGTAAAGATTTATCTTTACCAACAATTGCAGAAAGTCTTGGATTAAGTGAGTCGGATATAAAATCTCTTCTCAAAGAACAAGGGGTTACAAATGACATAATCGCCTCTTTAGAACCGTCCCCTTTGCCTTCTAGTTCCCCAATAGTAACTTT
This sequence comes from Desulfovibrio sp., assembly GCA_030145055.1. Classification (GTDB taxonomy): domain Bacteria; phylum Desulfobacterota; class Desulfovibrionia; order Desulfovibrionales; family Desulfovibrionaceae; genus Maridesulfovibrio. The sequence continues at coordinate 899,184 of JAQYWK010000001.1, read as the reverse complement.
AAGGTAACCACCGCCCCCATTCTTCCCTTGCCCAACACAGCGAAGAAAGGTATTGAGGGCCGCGTAGGGCTGATTTTATCACCCTGCCCCCACAATAAATAATTCAGGAGTACCACCGATATGGCCCTCAGTATAGGAATCGTGGGCTTGCCAAATGTCGGCAAATCCACACTATTTAATGCCCTTACAAAAGCTCAGAACGCAGAAAGTGCAAACTACGCATTCTGTACCATCGAACCAAACAAAGCAGTCGTCCCAGTACCGGACGAACGCATTGATAAAATTTCTGAGCTTGTTAAGCCTCAGCGCACTCAAAGTTCTACTGTAGACTTCATCGACATTGCCGGCCTAGTTGCCGGAGCTAGTCAGGGTGAAGGACTCGGTAACAAATTTCTTGGTAACATCCGCGAAACACAGGCAATTCTTCATGTTGTCCGCTGTTTCGATAACGATGATGTTATCCACGTTTCCAACTCTGTCGATCCTATCCGCGACATTGATATCATTGAAACTGAGCTGATTCTTTCAGATGTTCAGGTTCTAGATACCCGTGTTGAGCGCATGGCTAAACAGGTTAAAGGCGACAAATCCATGGGCCCTAAAGTCGAGGAGTGCAAAAAACTTCTTGAGCACCTGAACGAAGGCAACCCCGTTAGCACTTACGACAAGCTCGACACCGATATCATGGTCGAGATGCTCAAAGAGTTTCGTTTCATCACTGAGAAAAAAGTTATCTACTGTGCAAACGTCGACGAAGACGGCCTGACCGAAGATAATGATTACGTTAAATCCGTAATGAAGCTTGCAGAAGAGCGCGGCGCCGCGTTCGTGAAAATTTCTGCCAAGATGGAAGAAGAGCTTATCGGCCTTGAAGATGACGAATATGAAGATTTCCTTGAATCATATGGCGTAACCGAATCCGGCCTAGCTAAAATCATTCGCACAGGGTTCTTGACCCTCGGCATGATCAGCTACTTTACTGCCGGAGTAAAAGAAGTCCGCGCTTGGACCATCAACGATGGCGACAAAGCACCACGCGCCGCCGCCGCGATTCACACCGACTTCGAAAAAGGATTCATCCGCGCAGAAGTCATCGGCTACGATGACTACATCAAGCACGGCACAGAAGCAGCTTGCCGCGCAGCTGGCGTTCTACGTTCCGAAGGAAAAGAATACGTCTTCAAAGATGGCGACGTCGTTCACTTCCTATTCAACGTATAGAGCTTAGAAAAATATCAAATAAAAAAGGGAGTCGTTAGCGGCTCCCTTTTTTTGTGCTTCATCAGCAATATATATAGAAGAGGTTAACCTCTCTTTTTAAGTACAATGACCCCGCCCAGAATCAAAAAACATCCTGCCCATTGCAGAGTATTCATATATTCACCAAGAGTCGGTATGGCTACAAGAGCCGTTATCATAGGTTCGGTGGTTAGCAGTACTGATGCCACGGAAGGCGTTAATTTGGACAAACTCATATTAATGAGCAGCCAACCCGCCATGGTCGGCCCCATAGCTAAAGTAAGAATCAAGCCCCACACTTTTAGGGGTACTCCCGGTAACAGAATATCCGTAGGAGAAGCCGCCGCGCCGGGAATCAGTCCATTTGAAAAGAGATCTGCCGTTAGCATAAACAAGGCGGCAAATCCGAAAATATACATCAAGACGGTGAAGGGATTAATTCCTCTGAGCGCACACGCCCGCCCCATTAGCGCATATCCCGCATAGAATAATCCAGAAAATAAACCTAAAAACAGCCCCATAGGCGTAAGGGAGAAATCTGATACACCCTGAATGCCGCAAACTAGCGCGCACCCGGATAAACAAAGTAGGGTAGAAGGAATGAGCCGCGCCGAAGGTTTCTCGCCGCCAAGCCACCATTGCCCTATTACTGTCAGTGGAACCGAAATATATACCAGAACCGTTGCTACACTTGCCCCGTTAAAATAAACAGAGCCACCCCATACGCCATTCAGCATGGTCAATATGAATCCGTATCCAGCAAGAAAGGGGAGATTCTTCTTGCCCGCGTGAAGCAGTTCGGGCTTAAATAATGATAACCCCGTCAGCAAAGCTATGCAGACAAACAGATTGCGCCAGAATGCTACCACCAGAATTGGCAAACCATAATCAACCAACAAAATTTTTATAAAAATACCGACAAGAGCAATCAGCGCGGATCCAGTAAGAACCTGCGCCACTCCCAGCCCTGTAGCCGATTTGAATTTGTGATTTAATACCATAGAGACTGTTTGACGTAGTTACGAGTAATTATATAGATACAGTTTAATGAATCTAGATCAATACAGCCCTTATCGAGGTGCAAATCGTGACTAAAACACTGACCAGACTAATTTCAATTGGAATATTCCTGCTACTTGCGGGATTTGTGCTCTTTATGTTGAATCAGATTTCGGCGCTAGCGGAACTTTGCGCTGTGTATTTTCCGCAGTCATATGACTACGTACTTTTCGGATTGAGCGGCCTGTTTTTGATCATGATCATCAGCCCTATATTAATATTTTTTTTCCGCCCCGGTCCGCTGACATTGCCGGACAATCCTACGCCCTCCCAGCAAGTAAAATTCATGCACAAGCTACGCAAAAGATTGCGGACCAATAAAAATGTGCGGGCCATGAATCTGAATCTTTCCCGCGATGAGGAGCTCGACATAGCCCTCTATCAGCTCGATGAAATTTCTACCGCAAAAATGAAGTCTGTAGCCTCAAGAATATTCCTATCCACCGCCATTTCGCAAAACGGCAAACTAGACTCATTCATAGTTCTCGGTTCACTTACCAAACTGGTGTGGGATGTATCAAAAATATATAACCAACGCCCTTCACTGCGGGACATGGTTTCGGTATATTCGAATGTGGCGGTTACAGCGTTTTTTGCGAGCGCAATAGAAGATCTCGATATTCAATCACAGATTGAAGCGATCATGTCCCCCGTACTCGCAGGTTCAGCTCTAGGCATGATTCCCGGTGCAAGCGGCCTAACCTCTATAGTTACAGCCTCCATTCTCGATGGATCTACCAATGCATTCCTCGCCCTGCGCGTGGGCATCATTACGCGAAACCACTTCAGCTACAGAGCGGACAAAAAAACGCCTGAATTTCGCAGAGCAGTGCTAAAGGAAGCCGCGAAACTTCTGTTGAGTATCGCAGTAGATTCAACCAAGATGATTACTTCTGCCTACCTGAAAACAATCACCAGCTCAGTTGGTGATAAGGCTATGAACGCAGCACGAAAAGTTGTGGATTCCAAAGACAAAGCCTTCGAAGCAACAGGTAAGGCCGCAAGATTCTCAGCTAAGCAAGCTCAGAAGGTCGCTAAATTTGCGAGCTTTTCTGGCAGTGAAAATGGGAAAAATGGAGAGAAAACTGTGAATAAAAATCAATCAGGCCATTCAAAACAATCAGACCGTTCAGTACATGCATATATAACAGGGACAGAAAAAGAATCCCCGCGCGAAAGTATTAAGAGCAAAGGTAAAGCGTTGCTGGGTAAGATATTTCGTAAAGACAAATAGGCATAAGGCTAGAAAAAACTAATTCTTAATCATACAATTTTAAACAAGTAGCTGCATAAATGAAAAAAACATGAACCACACTAGCATATATTACCACCTTATCACTGGGATATTAAGTCTACAGCATGTAATCATTCTTTTTGTAGGCATCATCATTACCCCTGCAATGCTCGCACAACTATACGGGCTCAGTTCGGGTGAAACACACTACTTAATCTTCATGACCACCATCGGAGCAGGTATTTCAACCCTCCTCCAGCCCTACAGATTTAAAAAATTCGGTCTCGGTATGCCCATGTACATGGGAACATCCGGGGCATTCATGTCATGCGCCCATGCAGCAATAGGCCTAGGAGGTTTTCCTCTTTTTTCATCACTAACACTCATGTCTGCACCAATTCAGATTCTATTCAGCTATGGAATACGGTTTATGCGCCATATTCTCACTCCAACTGTCGGGGGAGTGATCATAATGCTCGCCATGACAGGACTACTAAAAGATTCGGTGCTTACTTGGGTCGGGGCGGGCGAATCCGTAGGGCAAACCGGCATTTTGAATATTCTAATAGGCATGACCACTATCTTGGTCATGATCTTTGTCGAATGGTTTGGCAGAGAAAAATTAAGACCATGGGGTCTTTTCATGGGGCTTGCTTCAGGGATTTTAGTTAAAATCTTAATTAGTGACTTCGATTTTTCACAGGTTATGGAAGCGCCTTGGATTGGACTCCCCCCCTTACATTTACCTGAGTTCAGTTTTGATTTTACTAACCTGGGACACTGGGCGACCTATTTTACTTTTGTCGTTTCAATACAAGTTACAAGCATCAAATATGTCGGTGACGCAATGGCACTTCAAAGAATCGTAAGTCCAGGCCAGAAAAGAACTGATTTTGACGCAATTCAAGGTGGCCTGTATTCTAATGGTGTAAGTATGGCAGTAACGTCTCTGTTTGGTGGAATGCCGTCTTCATCACATTCACCCAATATTCCACTGATGGAAATGACAGGTATTGCAAGCCGCAAAGTTGCTGTAGTAGCAGCAATTATGCTCATGGCGTTAATTTTATCACCTAAGACAGCTTATTTTTTCAATTCAATTCCCGGTGAAGTAATGGGGGCTGTAGGAGTTGTGCTTGTTGCACACCTTTTCTCAACAGGTATCCGCATGCTTGCCACAGAGCTGGATTATCGCAACGGAGTAATTGCCGGACTTTCACTATGTTTTGGCCTAATAGCTGAAAATGATATTTTTTATCCCGAAGCATTTCCCGAATTTATCCGCCCCCTAACAACAAACGGCTTTGCTGTTGGTGGGTTGATTGCCGTAGGCTTAACCATCCTTACTCGTTTCAGCATAAAGCATTCTTTGCTTTTCTTTGTAAAGCCTGTTCCAGATGAGATTGTAACCATACGAAATAAGATATCCTCATTTGCTGCAAATGCTGGAATGAGCATGAAAAAATCAAATTATCTGGACATTGCCTGTGAAGAGATTTTTGTTCATGCCTTAACAGAACTTGAGCGTGAAAATATACAGGGAAAAATCAGATACAAAATCCATAGATTAAATAAGCGGGTTTCTGTCGAAATTTCTTTTGGTTCAAGACTGCACAGTGATTTGGACAATCCATGTACAATACCCAAGAACATTGAACAAATAAGTGAAGAAGAATTAAACAATCTGGGGCTAGTACTGCTAGCAAAGATTGTTTCAGACATCACCCTCCAAAATATGGGCGAGTATACGTATATTTGTTTTAGCTTGGGGGTTGAATAATAGTATTATAGAAATTAACTCGCAACGAATACACGCAAGTGTAACTCTATAAGCCCTACGCCTCTCCCTCAGCAACAGGCATCGGAAAAACAACATCATAAGTCCAGTTGTAAGCAAACGCAAAGACAAGAAAGAACAGCGCGAAGCTAATGTCTGTGAGGAACGCATCCCACAGAGTCATCTTCAGCCACCACGCCACCATCGGCAATGTCAGAAAAAGTAAACTTACTTCAAACATCACAGAATGAAGTACGCGCAACCGTATGGGCCGAATATTTATGGGTCTTCCAAGTTTCACTAGCGCCTTATCAAATAGCAAATTGAATATATAATTTAGCACCATTGCCGTAATCGACAACACAATACTGAGCGAGGCTATTTGCACCAGCCCCCGGCCCAAGATCCATGATGCAAGTGGAACGCAAGTCAGGAGTCCAATTGTTTCGAATAGTATGGTATGTCTAAGTCTGTCTGCTGTTGTTCTCATGAGAGGTAAATAACCTAGAACATCCAGACTTAACAAGCTTATTAAAAAACAAATTAATCAACAATTAAAGACACTTGACTTGGTATAGACTTTGCCTAACCAAGAAAAACAAAGAAGACAAAATTAAACGTCATTAACTTTGCCAGACAGCCATTCCTCACTTCGCCAAACAACTAACCACCACGGCTCTAATTAAGCTCGATATTTTAAACACATAAAATATCGTACATTACTAATTTTCCATTGTTTTTGGCATTTATTTTGAATAAACTTAATCGAAGTATCAAAAAGCTCACATTGTGGTGTAATTTTCCCTATTTTCTGAGATATTTTGAACCAAACCGGCCCAATTAAGCACACAAGAGATATATTCATGCAGCAAAAAGAAATGCAAAAACTTCGCGAACTGGCCTCTTCCATACCAAAGCAGAAAAATCTCACCATATTTTTTGGTCGGGCTGGAAGCTACTTTATGGACAATGTTAAATATTTCTTCCTGCATTGCGTAAAAAATCAGCCGGAACTGGAATGCCATTTCATGGCTTTTGACAAAAGAGAAGCAGACATCTTGCGAGAACAAGGATTGCCTGCAACATGGGTGAACCATCCCGACTCCGCTGATCTTATGGCACGAACCAGTATAGTCGTATCCGATGATTTCCATTGGAAAGATCAAGAATTTCTGTGGGCGCTACTATCATCCGCCAAAACTGTTCAACTCTGGCATGGCATTCCACTAAAAGCCATCGGCTTTCCTGAGATAAACTCTACAGTGAACATGACCCCTAAAAAGGCCGAACATCTGTCACTTATGTACTCTGGGTACGATGCAGTCGTTTCCACTTCTCCATTTTTTACGGAAAAAGCTTTCGGGCAAGCGTTCAAGGCGAAAGAATTCGTTGAATCCGGCTACCCGCGTAATGACGTTTTCAAACGCCGTCCTACCAAATTTGATATGATCAACACTGACCGCGATATGTATGGCGAGCTTGTTAAATTCCGCAAAATGGGCGGCAAGGTCATTTTCTTTATGCCTACATTCCGAGACATGGGCGGTGGACCTTTCGAGGATGGCGCAATAGACATGATGCGCATGTCGGCATTTTGTAAAAAGAATAATCTGCTGTTCGTCTGTAAATTTCATCCATATCTCACCCTTGGCAACGTAACACTTCCTGACAACATCAGGCTGGTGGATTCCAAGAGTGATGCATACCCGCTTCTCCCGCTTTGCGATCTGTTGTTAACTGATTACTCCTCTGTATATTTTGATTTCTTACTGGTGGACAATCCCATGGTTTTCTATCCGTACGATTATGAGCAATATGTCAGTAAAAACCGCGAACTTCTTTTCGATTACGATGCAATGACTCCGGGTAAAAAAGTAATGACCGAGGATGAACTCTATACCGCTTTTGAAGATATCATGCTAAAAAATATTGATGAGTTCGTGGTAGTAAGACAGAAAATGCGGGACTTATCTTTCAGTAATGCTGACGGTAAGGCCGCCAAACGACTTGGCGAACACATAGTTTCTAACTTTCTATAAATAAACGGAGGCGTACAATATGAAAGCTATTATCCTTGCAGCAGGTATCGGCAGTAGGCTCAGCAGACCTTTCCCGAAATCACTTTCAGTATTGCCATACGGAGAAACAATTCTCGGTAGACAGGTTAGAATACTAAAGGATCTGGGCGTAACTGAAATCATCATTGTGGTTGGTTTTAAAATGACTCTGATCATGGAAAATTTCCCGAATGTTTACTACAAATACAATCCCAATTACTACATCACCAACACGTCCAAAAGTCTGCTTTGCGCCATTGAAGACTTAGACGATGACATTCTCTGGATGAACGGTGACGTTGTATTTGATAAAGCAATTATCCGCGAAGTTCTCAGCATTAAAGATGACAATTTCGTCTGCGTAGACCGAAAATCCTGCGGAGAAGAAGAAGTAAAATACACCCGGAATGAACATGGGTACATAAACGAAATTTCCAAAGAAGTTGTGAACGCAGAAGGGGAAGCGGTCGGTATCAATATGATCCGCAAGCGTGACCTCAAAACCTACGCAGAAGCCCTTCGCAAATGCGACGATGACGATTACTTCGAAAAAGCAATTGAAATGATAATTCACGACGGCGTCCAAATTAAGCCGGTAGATATCTCTGATCACAAATGCATCGAAGTCGATTTCGAAGAAGACTGGGTTTCCGCTCAGGCAACCTTCACAACTGCGGGACAATAAACATGCAGGTCGCAATAATCCCTGCTCGCGCTGGAAGTAAACGTATTCCCCAAAAATCGATCCGTCCTTTTTTGGGGAAGCCGCTCATCGCCTATGCGATTGAGGCCGCTCGCGACAGCGGTTTTTTTGACCATATTATAGTAAGCACGGACAGCGAAGAATTCGCAGAAGTAGTACGAGAATATGGCGCCGAAGTTCCTTTCATGCGTCCGGCAGAACTTGCGGATGATTTTGCCACAACGGCCCCCGTCATCGAGCATGCCCTTAACTGGGTGCGGGAAAACCTTGGCGAACCCGAAAGATATTGCCAGTTTTACGCAAACCCGTTTGTCACGACCGAGAATATTCGTGGAGGATATAAGCTCCTGCGCGAGAAAAAGGCGAACTGCGTTTTGGGTGTAACCGAATTTGCTTACCCAATACTACGCTCCTTTAAATTAAATGATCAGGGAGGCGTCGCCTATGCTTTCCCCGAATATAGCCAAAGCAGATCACAAGATCTTCCTACATTTTTCCACGATGCGGCCCAATTTTACTGGCATGAATTGACAGACCTTCCCGCTGATAGAACTGAAGGGCTGAACCTGCCCTACTTCCTGCCGCGCCATATGGCGGTAGACATTGATACCCCTGAAGATTGGGAAATTGCCGAGCGACTCTACAAGGCCTTCGCAACCAATGCATAAACCAGCTCCGAAAGATCAATACGCCACATGCGCAAACAACGCACACGGCAGTATTCTGTTCTTTTGTGAAGGTTCACCGGAGAGAGGTTTTGGGCACGTTGGTAGATGCCTTGCTCTTGCCGCAGAATTAAAAGAAGAACACAGCCGCAACTGCATCTTTGTATTCAGAGGAAACGAAGCCGCACGAAATAAAATATCCGAAGCTGGATTTCAAGTTATCGAAGTGGCTAACGAACCGGATTTTAGCAATTACAAATTTTCAAACGAAGCCGCAGTTATTCTTGATCTACTTATACCGCTCGAAGATACATTCTTTGAAACCGCATCAAGTAAAAATATTTTAATTTGCACACTTGATGATCCCACGCCTAATAGACTTAAATCTGATTTAGCTTTCTACCCGCCCGTCCCACAAGTGAAAGAACTTGGGTGGGAAAACCACGCTGGCGAATTGTTTTGTGATTGGGACTACATCCCTTTGCGAAAAGAATTTGCCAACACCCCAAGTCTTGCGCATCATTCAAAATCTTCTGCGCCACCTAAGCTTCTAATCACAGCGGGCGGAAGCGACCCTGCTAATATTACCTTAAAAACGTTACTAGCTTTACGGAAGTTAAATGAGCCGTTCCATGCAAAAGTAATAATCGGCCCTATGTTTAATGATATAGATAAAATCAAGAAAATATCTACAACTTTTCTAGACAAAATTGGGGTGCTCAGCAACGTAAAAACAATGGCTGAACTTATGCGAGAAAGCGATATCGCGGTGGGGTCTTTCGGTATGACGGCATATGAACTTGCCGCATGCGGAATTCCGCAGCTACTCATGTGTTTGACAGATGACCATGAACGCTCAGCATCCGCCTTACACGATGCCGGGGCAGCAATTTCACTCGGTAGATATGATCTTGTCAGCGAACAAATTTTGATTGAGAATCTGCGCAAACTTATTTCAAACGAAAGTCTAAGATCTGAAATGAGTTCCAATGCCCAAAAACTCGGTATAGGGGACGGATCCTCAAACATCGTTTCCACCATAATCCAACGACTGGCCCAATAAAATGAGCAACGATCTCGTGAGCAACAGAAAAAACTGGAAAGAGCACAAGGGAACAGTCCTGCATAGCGTGGACAGTTTTGATGTAATTGACTGCAACACTTGCGGTTTTAAGCACATCATTCCAATCCCTAGCGAAGATGAACTGCGTGAAATTTACAAACACGATTATCATGTAAAAGATAAACCGCTCATGCTTGAACATCAGCTCGAAGATAAAGAGTGGCTTGAAAGCGTGAATGATGCGCGTCTTGCCACACTAGAGAAAATTTTAGGCTCCACAGGTAAATTTATTGATATAGGTTCCGGCAACGGATTCCTGCTCGGGCAGGCGCAAAAGCGAGGATGGACTGTAAAAGGCATCGAGCCTTCCGATAAGGCTGCTGAGTACTCATGTTCGCAGGGGCTTGATGTTACGTGCTCTGTTTTTGATAAAGAATGTGCGGACAGTCTGGAGCTTTTCGACGTGGTTCATTTGGGCGATGTTATGGAACATGTGCCATCCCCCAAAGACATACTTGATCTATGTAATCAAGTCTTGCGCCCAGGCGGACTTATTGCGGTATCCGTTCCAAACGAATACACACCAATCCAAAAGATTCTAACCGAAGATATGGATGTGCGCCCTTGGTGGGTTGCTCCTCCCCATCACCTCAATTACTTTGATAAAGAATCCCTCGAGGGGTTACTCTCCCGCACTGGATTTACGCCCTGCCATTCAGACGTTTCATTCCCAATGGAACTGTTCCTGCTTATGGGCAAAAATTATCTGGATGACCCCTCACTCGGGCGTGAATGCCATGCCATGCGTAAAGAACTTGAGCTGAAACTTACCAAGTCCGGCAATAAAGACTTTTTAGATAAACTATACGGCTGTTTTGCTGAGGTCGGAATGGGACGAACCGTACTTGTAATTGCGCAAAAGAACAGCGAAAAGGAATAGATTTCAATGAGCAGACTAGAAAATAAAATTGCATTGGTTACAGGCGGCGGACGAGGAATTGGTAAAGCCATATCCACCAAACTTGCCGAAAACGGAGCGGAAGTAATTCTCACATGGGTTTCGGACAGCGCAAGTGCGGATGAAACAGTCGCTTCCATAATTGCAAGCGGCGGCAAAGCCCGTGCTCTTCAACTTGAAGTTAGTGATGAGACCTCAGTTGACGTTGTCGCTAGAAACATTTCAGACAAAGAAGGACGCTTAGATATTCTGGTTAACAATGCCGGAATTAACAATCCCACTGATTTTGATCAGATAACTTCGGACGATTGGGATAAAATTTTAAACGTGAACCTCAAAGGGCCGTTTCTATGTACCCAGCGTTGCCTTGATCTGCTCAAAAAAAGCCAGGCTGGCAGCATCATCAACATTGGTTCTGTCAGCGGGCAGTACGGCGGGCCACGGACCGCACATTACGCAGCAAGTAAGGCGGGATTGATATCCCTCGGGCAGGTCGCCGCTCGCTTCGGAGCAGAATGGAATATCCGCTGCAATACCATTTCTGCGGGTCTTATCGCTTCCGAAATGGCAGACGAAGGACTTAAGAATCCGGCTGTTCAGAAAGCCGCTGAAAATGTACTTATGAAGAGATTCGGAGCAGCAACAGAAGTGGCAGACACCGTTGTCTATCTAGCTTCCGATGACTCTTCTTATATCACCGCACAAACGATCAACGTTAACGGCGGACTATATTTCTAATTTTCAAAAGATCGAGAGGAGAAATAATGAGCGTGTCCAAGTATGACGAACTTGAAAAGTTTGCCGCAGAGTTAAGAAAATCAATCATTATAATGAACTGCCATGCGGGATCAGGCCATCCGGGCGGGTCGCTGTCATGTGTGGAAATCATCAGCTGGCTTTACTGCAACGAAATGAACTACTCTACTGAAAATATGAATGATCCCGAGCGCGATAGATTTATTCTTTCTAAAGGACACTCTTGTCTATCTCTTTACGCCGCACTTGCGGAAAAAGGTTTTTTCTCCAAGGAAGCTTTCAAGACACTTCGCCACGCTGGCGGAATTCTACAAGGACACCCCGACCGCTTGAAAACCCCGGGAGTTGAATTCAACTCTGGTTCACTCGGGCAAGGATTTTCTTTTGCACTCGGCTGCGCTCTCGGAGCGAAAAGAGCAGGCCGGAAAAACCGCACATATGCCCTGCTTGGTGACGGCGAATTAAACGAAGGGCAAATTTGGGAAGGGTGCATGTTCGGCGCACATCAGCGCCTAGACAATATGGTCGGCATCGTCGATTACAATAAATTTCAAAGTGATGACCTGAACACTAACATCACAGCCATTGAGCCTATGAATGACAAGTTCAAAGCTTTCGGATGGCACGTGATAGAAATAGACGGTCACAATTTCCGCGAAATCGAAAACGCATTTACCCGCGCAAGAGCTATGTCGGGCAAGCCGACTATGATCATTGCCCATACCATTAAAGGTAAGGGTATCTCGTACATGGAAAATGTGCCGAAATGGCACGGTAGCCTCTGCCCCACCGGAAAAGAAAGAGAATGCGCCATGCGTGAATGTGGATGCGAGGAGTTAATATAATGGAAAATATGAGAGACGCCTTCGGCAAAATATTAACTGAACTTGCGGCAGAGCGAGACGATTTCGTTGTTCTTGACGCAGACGTAGCCGGCGGAACAGGAACCTATCATTTCCGTGAAGCTTATCCAGACAGATTCATTCAGTGCGGAATAGCAGAGCAAAACATGTTCTCAATGGCGGCAGGTTTAGCGGAATCAGGCATTATCCCGATTGTTACCTGCTATGCAGTTTTTGCTTCCATGCGCGCTATCGAACAAGCTCGCAACTCTATCGCTTACCCAGAATTCAATGTAAAAATTGCAGCCAGTCATTTAGGTTTAGACGTTGGTCCAGACGGGGCAACTCATCAGGCACTTGAAGACATCGCCATTTACCGCAGCATTCCAAAAATGAGCGTAGTTTCCCCTGCCGACCCAATAGAGCTAAAAGCCGTGATGCCCTATTTGCTCGACAATACAGGCCCTTTATATTTGAGAACAGGGCGCAGTCCACTGCCGAATGTTTTTGACGAAAACACAATTTTCGAACACGGCAAAGCACAGGTTCTCCGAGACGGAACCGATGCAACCATTATGGCTGTAGGCGTTATGGTTCACCGCGCTCTTATCGCAGCGGACGCACTTGCAAAAGAAGGGATATCCTGCCGCGTGTTAAACATGTCGTGGCTAAAACCTATGGACGAATCCGCAGTAATCAAAGCGGCAAAAGAGACAGGCGCAATCGTTACCTGTGAAGATCACAACAAGTATGGTGGACTCGGCGGGGCTGTTATGGAAATTGTGTGCGAATGCTGCCCTGCTCCTGTTGAGCGCGTAGCTGTAAACGACATTTTCGGAGCATCCGGCGAGCCGGAAGACCTTGCAAAAGAATACGGACTAATGCCGGATGATATTGTTAAGGCTGTGCGTAAGGCTGTTAGCCGCAAGCTGTAAATAAGAGAACTCAGAGGAACACATGAACGGACCCATAATCTTAGTACAGGCCGCATCCCGAGCATGGAGCGGTGCGCCGGACTGGTGCATGAATGAAATTGACGGACGCCCCGTTGTGGCAATTACTATTGAGAATGGGCTGAAAGAATTCCCCGATGCAGATATTAGAATAGTTGCGCCCGAATTTGATAAGGGCGGACGCTTAGACGATCTTCCGGCCATGTTTCCAGACAATAAAATAAGTGTCTACTACGGATTTGATGCAAGTCCACTGGATCGCATGATCGCGGCTCTTGAAGGTTTTGCAGATGAAACTCTCGTTCTCCGCGTAGATGGGTTGCATTTTGGATGGCTACCGAAACACGGCACCGCCATGTTAGAATCGGCCAACCTAAACCAGCTGGACTGCATGAAAATGCCGGATGATTTCCCCATACAACTGACCTCAGATGTATACAGACTTAGCGCGCTAAAAAAAGCTTCTGCCCTGCTCGGAGAATTACCGAGTGCAGGTATTTTCAGAGTACATCCAAAATTTTTCATGCTCAAAAATCCTGACAATTTCAAATGCTCACACTTCACAGACTACCCTCCAGTATCCGACACTTGGCTCAAAGCATGTCGCAAGATTGCAGAGGGTGTATATGTAGAAGGTAGAATGCTTGTGGGCAAAAATGAGGGAATCAAGGCTGGCGATCAGTTAACTTTCCACTACGAACTCGCCCTTGATTTTATCACCCCGCAAACAGAAATGCTCGATTGCGCTTGCGGGCCCGGATACGGAGCGCGTATCTTGTCAGGTAAAGCGGCTTCTGTCATTGCGGCAGATCTTGACGAAGAAACAGTTAAAAATGAGGCATCTAGCAGCGCTAATCCTGACAATCTTTCTTTCCAGACAGCCGATGTGACAGAACTCAGCTTTGAAAACAACTCCTTCGATGCGGTCACAAGCTTTGAAACTGTCGAGCATGTTGATCCTGTTCCCTATTTTGCGGAAATGCACCGAGTGCTACGTCCCGGGGGATTCCTCATTTTAAGTACACCGCAAAACATTCTAGGGCACATTCCGGTCAATTTTCAGCACCTTCGAGAATTTTCTATAGATGAGATTACGGAGCTTGCTTCCAAACATTTCACCATTCATAAAATCATCGGAATTAAGCAGGGACGAGTTATTTTCCCAGACGACTCAAAGGGGCAAAACACTTTTATGGTCTGCCAAAAGTCGGAATAAAAAGATGAAAAAGATTTTAATCATGGTCGGCGCAGGGCTTGAAACTATCCCAGCCATAACTAGGGCTAAGCAAATGGGTATATACGTGGTCGCCACCGACCTGAACCCAAACGCGCCCGGTTTTGAACATGCAGATGAATCTATCATAGGATGCGTTTATACTCCCCAAAAAACGGTCGCCGCGCTTAAAATATGGGCGGCAAAAGGGGCCAAACCTGATGGAGTTATGTGCGCGGCTGTTGATGCTCCCCACACAGTTGCGGCTGTGGCAAAAGAGTTCGGGCTACGCGCAGTCAGCATAGCAACTGCGGCACTTGCCACCGACAAGGTTGCGATGAAAGACAGGTTCAAGGAAGCGGGCATACCCATTCCTTGGTATAAAGAAATATTTAGCGCACCAGAATTGAAGCTGATCCTTAGCGACCACAAAGAATCCCTTGTAATAAAGCCTGTAGATAGTCGCGGCGCAAGAGGAGTTTTACGACTGACTTACGGATCGGACAACATGCCAACCCACGAATGGGCCTTTGAGCAAGCACAAAACGAATCCCCCACCAAACGCGTCATGGTGGAAACCTACCTTGACGGACCGCAAATCAGTACCGAAGGTTTCGTGGTGAATGGCCAGGCTTATACACCCGGATTCTCTGATAGAAACTACGAATTTTTAGATAAGTTTGCGCCCCACATCATTGAAAACGGTGGGCAACTTCCCTCCTTTCTACCGGGCGATATTCAAACGGCTGTGAAAGATCTTTCTGGAAAAGCAGCAATAGCTCTCGGCGTTGAGAACGGTGTAGCAAAAGGAGACATGGTCGTTCACAACGGTAAACCGTACGTTATTGAAATGGCGGCTAGACTTTCTGGAGGATATTTTTGCTCGCACGAAATCCCCTGGAATACCGGAGTGGATTTTGTCGGCGTGGCAATCAAGCTAGCCATGGGAGAAACTCCCACTCCCGAAGAAATGATTCCTGAATACCAACACGGGGTCGCCCAGCGCTACCTCTTCCCCGAGCAAGGCAAAGTTGTCGCCATTGACGGAGTTGAAGCTGCCAAGAAAATCGAAGGGGTCCGTATGGTTGAAATAAGATGCGAAGTTGGCGAAATCATTCCGCCGACAATCAGCCATCCCGCCCGCGCAGGGGTCGTTATCGCAGTGGCAGATACCCGCGAAAATGCGCTTATTAAAGTCAAAAAAGCCGTCAACTGCATCAAAATAACTACAAGTAAAATATAGCTATGAAACATTTTGCGATATTTCATCTCAATCTCATGTTCTCCTCCATTCCGGTAGAAAGCAGACCGGAAGTCATAGAACGATGCTATTGGCCTTTATTACGTCTCATTGAATATGAAGGGTTTCCGCTTGGAATTGAAGCATCAGCTATTACGCTTGAAATAATCCAAGATATTGATCCCGCATGGATCGACAAATTTCGCAGCCTGCTTGATTCTGGCAAATGTGAATTCATCGGCAGCGGATATGGGCAGGTAATCGGCCCGCTTGTTCCAGCATCTGTGAACAAAGCGAACCTTCGAATCGGCAACCAAGTATATCAAGAGATTCTTAGACTGACGCCAGTAATTGCGCTCGTGAATGAGCAAGCATGGTCCGCAGGGCTTGTCGCCCATTACCTCGAGGCTGGATACAAAGGCGTATTCATGGATTATGATAATCCTGCCCGTTTTGCAGATAACTGGGACGATCAGCTTCAACATTTCCCGCAACGGGCACTAGGTGTTTCGGGGGAATCTATTCCCATTTTATGGAGTCGTTCCATGATATTCCAGAAGCTACAACGGCTAGTACATGGCGATTTGGAATTACCTGAGTACCTAGATTACATTGAAAACATGGGAACGGGGAATGGGTGGTTGCCCATTTATGGCAACGACGCCGAGATATTTGATTTCAGACC
Organism: Desulfovibrio sp.; assembly: GCA_030145055.1. GTDB lineage: Bacteria > Desulfobacterota > Desulfovibrionia > Desulfovibrionales > Desulfovibrionaceae > Maridesulfovibrio. The sequence goes on along the minus strand of JAQYWK010000001.1, from coordinate 882,740 downwards.
GGGAAGATACAAAACCGAAGCAAGGACAAGTGATGAAAGCGAGTGGAATCGCATTTCAGAAGCATTCAATGCTCTGCGCGAGAGAGACCATCATTTTTATTTGCCTTCACAAGCTTTAAACGATTTAGGGCACAAGTCTGCAGGGAAAAAACTAGTTTTAGGTTCAACCGAACAGCCCGTGCCTGTAAAAAAACAAAGTAAATATAATCTTACCCGATGGGCAGTTAGCGGGAAGAATGACTTTTTTATAAACTCACTATGCCGCGCCATTGCGGCTAAACTTGAAAAGGCAGATCAATCTATCGCCGGAACTGAAAAAAAATGGAAGGAGCTTTGCTTTTGCTGGTCCAGTGATTTCAGAACGCATATTACGCAAGACAGATTTAATAAAATGACTACGAGGCTGAGCAAACTAGCTGAGTCAGTCAGAGCCCCGGTAAGAGGTCCGCAATTTGATGTTAAAGGAGATATCTCTACACATGAGAGCCGGCTTTTAAATATTAAAACAGCCTCAACCTCTGTTATTTTAAACACAGCAAAAGGGCTGGCTATACACAAAGCCAGTTTTGCAGATCACGGCCATGTTCCTTTATTCGGAACCAAGGAGCATGGATATTTTGACGATATAGATTTGGGCGCAGACTTCTTTTCCGGCCACCTGATCATTGAAGGTCCAGGAAGTCCGAAAGAGACGGACCTTTGCAAGATTACCCCTAAGGTCTTGGAACTGGACGAATACACACAAATTTCATGCGGAATGGAAATACATCAGGGACACCTTGATAAGGCTGTTAGAATTCACAAGGACAAAGCACAAATTGATATACTTTACAGATTCAATTTTACAGCAAGACCCCAAGGAATTATCAGGCTCGGGCACATTACGTTGATGACGGATCAACTGAATCCGGACGGGCTGTTCTACCGCGTTGCAAGTGGAGGAAAAAGCGAGACTTTCTCCTTAAAAGGGAAAACCTTTGACCATAGCAATAATGTGTCTTTTTTGGTATCGTCCTCGCAAGCAACGGGAATGACGGATTCAGCATTAATCTTAGGGGGAGAAGAAAATTTTCTCGAAATTACTCCAATAATGCAAGAACATGCATTTATTGCAATGTTAACATGCCGTCAGGCGAATCCTTCTCCATTTGTGCGGGTTTCATTTTCTATGCAGGAAATGGATGAAACGTGCGTGCATTCAGTCTGTGACGACAACCAATATAATTTTTCTACAGGATTCAGCATTAAACCGAATTCAAAAACAGGCATTGTATAAATGTTTAATGACAAATCAATTTTAGTTACTGGTGGGACAGGCTCCTTCGGTCAGAAATTTGTTGAAATGACACTAAACAAATACCGGCCTAAAAGACTTGTAATTTTCAGCAGAGATGAACTTAAGCAGCATGAAATGCAGCAAAAGTTTTCAGCAGAAGACTACCCATGTTTGCGCTATTTCCTCGGAGACGTGCGTGATGCGGACAGACTACGCAGAGCTTTTAATAAAATTGACATTGTCATCCACGCGGCGGCTTTAAAGCAAGTTCCAGCCTGTGAATACAACCCCTATGAGGCTGTTAAAACTAACATTCTCGGTGCTCAAAATATTGTTGAAGCTGCAATTGATAAAAATGTCTCCCGCGTAATAGCTCTAAGCACCGACAAAGCCGCCAATCCGGCAAATCTGTATGGAGCAACAAAACTCTGCTCGGACAAACTTTTCGTTAATGGCAACAGCTATGCAGGACAAGACTCCACGAGATTTGCAGTAGTCCGGTATGGAAACGTGATTGGCAGCAGAGGAAGCGTTGTCCCTCGTTTTCTAGCAGCAAAAGAAACCGGCACAGTACGTATTACTCACCCCGCCATGACCCGCTTTTGGATTACTCTAGATGCCGCGATAGAATTTGTCGGCAACAGTCTTGAAGTTATGCAGGGGGGCGAAATTTTTATCCCCAAATTGCCAAGCATGCGCATCGACGACATGGCAAAAGCCCTTTGCCCTGAATGCGAAATGAACATTACAGGAATCCGCCCGGGCGAAAAGATGCACGAAGTCATGGTCCCCATGAACGAGGCTCGCAACACTTTCGAATTTGACGATTACTTCATAATCCAGCCTGCCTACCGTTTCTTTGAACGAGCTAAATCACATTGCTCAGGGGTAAGCGTAGCAGATGACTTTGAATACAGTTCTGACAACAATGACAAGTGGCTCAGCAAAGAAGACCTACTTAATCTGGTGTAGAAGATGATCCCCTACGGCAAGCATATTATTGATGAAGATGATATTTCTGAAGTAGTTAAAGTCCTACGCGGAGACTGGCTTACAACCGGCCCAATTGTTACAGACTTTGAACACGGCGTAGCAAAATACATCGGCGTAAATGAAGCTGTTGCTGTTTCAAGTGGAACAGCGGCTCTACACGCAGCAATGCACGCTCTTGAGATCAAGCCTGGCGACGAAGTCATAGTCTCACCACTCACCTTTGCCGCCTCTGCAAACTGTATAGTATACATGGGCGCGACCCCTATTTTTGCAGATATTCATCCTGACACCCTGCTGATAGATCCAGAAAGTGTTATTCATAAAATTTCTAAAAAAACCCGCGCAATCATTGCTGTTGATTTCGCGGGACAGACCTGTGATTACGTAGCCCTTAAAACTATTTGTGAAGAGCACAATCTCAAACTTGTAGGCGACTGTTGCCACTCCATCGGCGCGAAAGATGAGCACGGCAACTCAGCCGGATCGTTAGCAGATATTTCAGTACTAAGTTTTCACCCGGTAAAACACATCACCACAGGCGAAGGTGGAATGGCTCTTACTGACGAGCCAGAACTTGCAAAACGCATGCGATCCTTTCGCAATCACGGCATTAACATGGATGCCTCCGCCCGCTCAGAAAAATGCACATGGGTCTACGAGATGCAGGAGTTAGGTTACAACTACCGCATAACAGACATCCAATGCGCCCTCGGACTCAGCCAGCTAAAAAAACTGAATAATTTTTTAAAAATACGCCGCCAACATGCCGCCAAGTACAAAACCCTATTTCTAAATCATCACGAGATTAAGCCCCTCATAACAAAAAAAGACGCACTGCATGCCTTTCATCTTTATATTGTAAAAGTTCCGGCTCATAAGCGAAAAGCTGCATTTGAAGGAATGCGCAATCAGGGATTCGGCGTGAACGTTCATTATATACCAGTTCATTACCATCCATATTATATGGAGAATTTCAATACCGGCCCCGGCCTTTGCCCTGTTGCCGAAGAAGTTTACGAAGGGATTATGACTCTCCCACTTCATCCCGGAATGACTGAGCGTCAGGTTGATTCCTGTGCCAAAGGCCTTGATGCAATCCTTAAAACATGCCCGTGAGTAATATGAAACGCCCAAAACTTTCAATAAAAATATTAGATACCAAACGCATCACACCGCTTGAATGGGATGGGTACCAGTCCTTCCCGACCATAACAAAGGTCGGAACTGACTTACTTGTAGGATTTCGCAGAGCTGTAAACATCCATCCGAGCCTTCGTAATGTAATGGATCATGGAATGGCGGGGGATGTTTATATCACCCGTTCAAGTGATGACGGACAAAATTTCGACCAGCCTAAATTAGTCATCAGCCATGAAAATAACCACACGAATGAGCATGATGCGCTAGTTACTTCCCTCGGTGACAACCGAGTTGCGTTAATAACGCGCACACATTCCTCCGAACTGAGAGAAAATTATTTGTCACTCAGCACAGATGGCGGCATTACATTTCAAGAGCGCAAACCTCTCAATCTTCCTCCGGGAGAATGGGCATCATTCGGACACTTCATTCCCGCATTAGACGGGAAAAATATCATAGGTACTTTTTACAACGGCCCCGGATGTGGAACTTTCAAGATCAATCCTGAAACACTTGAAATATCATCACAAACCTTGTTGTTTAAATTCAGCACTCAGAATTATAGACTGAATGAAACGTCCATTGTACGTCTTAAATCCGACAGAATTCTCGCACTTATAAGACAACAGCCATGCTACGAAGGGATCTTTAAATCACATTCAGATGATGACGGACTAACATGGTCCACCCCGGAACCTATCGGACTCTATGGCGAAGCCCCCGCTTTATTACTTATGCCGGATGAATCCATTCTGATGATTTACCGAGGTATGATCCGTAAGAATCGCAAATGCCGAGTCGCCCTTTCCATATCAAAAGATCACGGAGAGACATGGAGTTGGCCCGAAACCCTTGCATGGTATAAAGGGGGACGATTCCACGGAGGATACGGGGATTTAGCTCTAAATTCTAAAGGACAAGTTGTAGCGGTTTATTATATTTCACGAAAATATGAAGCTCCTACAGTGGAGCGGATGTTGCTTGAAATCGACGGAATATAAAGTTTAAAAAATTTCTGACAGTTCAACATAATTACATTTAAGAATACCCATACATGAAAAAAAGAACACTTATCATCGGCGCGGCCCCGCAACATCTTATTAAAGAATACATTGCTAAAGCTAGCTTTGCAGATGCCGAAGTACTTTTACTTGTTCCAGAAAGAGATCGTGGTGCATATCCAGATCAAAATACAAGCTACTTCAAAGGCACCTTTAATCCCTTTTTTCCTCCACTAATAAAAGCGATGCTCCTCTTTAAGCCTGAAGAGATTACTATTGTATGCGGAGCCACCTATGACCATGATAATATTGTAAATTCTGTAAATTTTTATTCCAACTTCAAAGATCTAGTTATTAAAACCTCGGTGAGAAATGAAGATTTCATAACATCTCCCCCCAAGCCCTCTGTGCTCAAAGAAATTGCTCAATTCATAAGCCTCGGACTAATCGCATTAATCATCAAATTTTCATCCATGTTCAAAATCATACGTGTTGCAGAAATTTATTCTACCCGCATTGGACATCTCGCTTTTGACTGCGACATTTACCTATCTGAAAAATCTCTAGGGAAACATCACGCATATTTGGATTTATTTTATTTTAAAGACAACTCTGTTTCAAATGAGACTTTGGCCGAATTATTTTCTCAAAAAATGCATACAAGCAAGTGGTTTGAGCACATCCATGATGCAATTCGCCGATTCAACATGACAGCAAAACACGAGTTGCTCTTAACTACCAGAGCAGGATCTCACGCACGAGATTCTACCGGGCTTATGCATGATACAAAGGGTCACATCCACTTTACAGCGGAACAGAACGATAAAGGGCAGAAAGACTTCGAAGCAATGAACCTTGATAAGGATCGCCCAAGTGTATGTATCCTAGGCAGAGACTCTATGTTCCTGCAGCAAACCATTCCTCAGTTTAATGATGCCGATCACCAAGAACCCCGTAACATGGATATCAATAATTTTAAATCAGGCGTGAATGAACTGCTGAATCTCAACTATAATGTTTTGAGAATGGGTAGTATTGTCAAAGATCCACTTAAAATTGATCATCCAAACTTTATTGACTACGCCAAAAGCAATCATAGGTCTGACTTCCTAGACATTTACCTAGCATCAAAGTGTAAATTTTTCGTAGGGGTACAAAGTGGATTGCAGCACGTAGCAAAAGTTTTTAGAGTTCCATGTTTGCGGGTCAATGCCATACGGCTTGAAAAAATTGAATATTGTTACCCTGAGGACCTTGCCATGTTTAAATTAACATGGAGCAAAAAAGAAAAAAGACTACTAAAAGTACATGAACTCCTCGAATCAGGAATTGGGCGTTGGCCAATTGATAAATTCGTAAACTCAGATATCGAACTCATTGATAATACCGAAGAAGAGATTCTTGAGGCCATGAAAGAAATGCACCAAAAAGTTAATGGGACATGGACCTACACAGAGGAAGATCTTAAACTTAAAGAACAATACCACTCACTTTTTAAACCTTCAGTGTTTAATAGTCGCTACGAAACACCTATTAGTTCTTATTTTTTACGGAAACACGCAAAAGAACTCTTTTAGATGTCACGGACGCTCAGGCTCATAAGCTTCAGGGCTGACAAAGGACACAATACGGCCCTTTTCAACTCCGCAGCGGAGCAACTCTTCATATATGCGCTGATGGTTTTCACAGGGAAGAATAAGAAAAGAATGCCCCTTGCACTTCTCGGCTAAGTTTTTTGGGCTGCGGTGTAAAACGGGTAGGTTCATAAGAGTCTGCCCTTCCTTATTTACATCGTAATCAAGCACGTACTGCAAATTGAGTGAATCAACATCAATACCCAAAGCTAACAAGCCATCATTAAAATTAAGAACATCCCCCACCGGCGTAAGCGATACCGGAGCAGATGAATCCACTATTTTTTTTAGGGCAGCGGCTACAGGTTTCCATCTCGTATTCAGGTGTTCAAAATATGACGAAGGAACATCACTTCTTTGATGACAATGACGACATACAATTTTGAATGCACCCAACTCATTACAGCTGAAATTATTATACACATTAACAGTGTCACAATGCGGACAGGTCATTGTTAGACTATAAGCATGTGCTGCTTTATAAGAATCATGTCCTGTTTGCACGGCTGAAATATTTTTCGCAAACTGCCTATTCTTAGCTTGGGCATCTCTCGCTTCCGCATAGATAGTTCCGTAATCAATATTATTTAAAGCAGTCATATTAAGGGAAGGACACCCTTTTTTCACAAATTCCATTTTGTCCTGAATCAGTCCTTGTTCCAGACAGTAATCATAAACTTGTGACCCGGGATAAGGTATAAGCGCGGTCAAATTAATGTGATAAAAATAATGTTTTTCCCACCAGTCAATGGTTTCTCTAGCTGTAACTAAAGTCTCGGCTGGATCCCCAAAAATAAAATTACCCTGAATACCAATACCTATCTCACGTGACAGAGCAAGTGCGTCCTCAATCTGCTTGGCCGTAATATGTTTCTTCATGGATTTAAGCACAACTTCCGACGTACTTTCAAGACCGTAACTAATATAGAAAAGCCCACAATCTTTCAGCATTTCAAGCATTTCGCGACTTACTTGATCAACCCTTAACTGTGCAATCCATTTGAGATTGTACGGCTTCATACGTTCACAAAATTCGATCATATTTTCCTTATTCAAAGAAAATAATTCATCAAGGACTGCCAACATATTTATCTTATACTTTTTGACGAGAACGTCGACTTGATCAAAAAAATTATCAAGAGAACTGCGGCGATATTTATTGCCAAGAGGATGAAAACAAAATGTGCACTGGTATGGACAGGATCTGCTTAGAATAACGGGAAGAAGCCTAGGTTCATCCTGCACATTCATATAAACATTATCGCTCGGACGTTGAAAAGAAAGATAGTCATCCACACCGAACCCTTCATAATCTGGAAAGGGAACATAGTTCAAATCTTCAATATTGGGACGAGGTGCGTTGCGAATAACCCGGCCCGATGCAGTCTTGTGCAGTGTTCCTAAAAGTTGAGTGGCATCTTCTCCTGCGGATAAGGCCCTGGCCAAATCTGCCATGGTCAGTTCACCCTCACCAATGACCGCATAATCAGCATCAAGCTCTGCTGTCATTAGTTCTGGTTCACTACTGATTATACCTCCACCAAGGATCAAAGTTACATCCTTCTCTGCCCCCCGAGCTCCGTTAACCACATCCATTATTGCATGATAATGGGCGGACAAACCTCCGCAGCAAACAACCCCAGCGCCACGCTCATCAATAGCCTGACGAAGTTGCTCACCGACATCCTCGGTGAAACAATGATTCAGGTTCAGAACCTCAACAGCATGCCCGTCTCTCTTAAGCACAGCGGAGATGATAGCCAGTCCCAATGGAAAGTCATAGTAATCGCCTAAACGGTCAATAAATCTTGGAATAACTATTAAAAACTTCATGCATCCTGCTCTAATATCATTCTAATAAATTATCGTTTTGCCTCAGCTGAGCAAACTACTACTGACACACTATTCTACTTAATGTCATTTTAGGTTTAGCCTTATTCAAACTACCATTTCAGCGTATCTTTTATATGAAATTAACGTGACCCGGCGCATCTCCTTCTGGAGTTTCGAGCTTTAAATTACCGTGCTTTATATCCCACAAAACTTCGTTAACTTTGTGCTGAAGACACAGAGAAACACACAATTTTCGGCAATCAAATTTTTCTGAGGACAACTCTCTTAATATATTCCAGTACTTGTCACTCTTCCACATTTCTTTGAAGGACATATCTGCCAAGTTTCCGATATGATATTTTTTAAATCGGGTATTAAAAAGTCCACCGCAAGGAGCGACTAAACCTGATCCGCTAAATTGCATCATAAGGGGAGCCCCGTAACAATGCTCATACTTACGGTCACCACCGCTCATAATTTTAGACCACTTAGCTTGGACCAAATATGTATCAGTAGAAAAAGTTTCAGCTTCTTTAAGGAGATCTGTCAGTTCATAATACTTCGCGTAATCAACCCCTAGATTTCCCTGATCATCATCACTGCAATGCTTGATAACCAGATAATCCGCGCCAAGCTCAAGACCCAACTGAGCTAAAGGGAGCACTTGGTCAGCCAACTGAGGCATAAGCACCATCTGTAAGCCAATAGTAACATCAAGCCCTTTTTCCCGCTTGATCGCCACACATTTTTTTATGGTACTTACGACCTTATCATACGCTTCTAGAGAAGTTCCCATTATCTCTGCATATCTTTCCCGCTCACCTGCTGAGATATTGAACCGAAGGTAGGTCAATGCGGGAAGAATATCTTCTAATCGTTCATCTTGAAGCAAATAACCGTTAGTCCCAAGAGCCATATCAATACCATTTTGCTTTCCACGCAAGATGGATTCGTACAAATGGGGGCTACAAGTTGACTCCCCATCACTTACAAAACTAATTCCTTTAACTCCAATCTCGGCAGAATCGTCTAAAAAACGATACATGGAGTCTAGGTCTAGCTTCTTCCTCTCGTTCTCCTGCAACTTCCCGATGCAATAACAACAGTTGTAAGTGCAAGACCTAGTGAGCGCACAGTCAATAGTTATAGGCGCAACTCGCTCTCCGGCAAGCAGAGCCTCTACACGCTCCTTATGCCAAGCCAATTTTGTTCCATCCAATATTAATTTACTCATAATTTTTCTCTGGAGCTACCAATCTACAACAATATAGCCCGAAGGCACGCTGTGCCATGTAAATTTTTCTATTTTGGGACGTTTACCAAAGTTGGCTATGAAATATTCATCAACAGCTTTGGATTCACCGCCAAAAGTTTCATGGGCATACTCATCCAGCATGATAATACCACCACGAACCATCAGCGGAACAAAGTGTTCCAACGCAACCTTGGTTGGTTCATAAAGATCACAATCAATATTTAGCAGAGCAATGCGAAGTCCATTTCCCTTATCTTCAACGAACTGGGGAATGGTCTTACACATATCCCCCTTAACAAACTGAATGCGCTCAATATGACGAAGATGTTTATCTGCATTCATGGCAGTGCGCGCTTGCAAGAGATCCTGTTCGATATTTTGACCTCCGCAAAACCCGCCCTTTTTGCGATCCAATTCATCACTAACGCCGCCGTCAACGTCTTCTACGTCAGGAAATCCTTCAAAGGTATCGAAACCGTAGACGACCTTACGAACGTCTGTTGGGCAAAATATTTCCGCCAATTTACCGAAGGTAAAAGTAGAGGCGCCCCTGAAAACGCCTAAATCAATAATATTTCCGGGGAGGTTGGCGATACGTTTAAACAACTCATAATGAACTAAAAACCGCGCAAGATTATACCTTGGAGCAAAAACAGGAAAATTCCTGAACATATCAAATACGCTGAGATCTGTATCAGCAAATATTTTTTCTAACTCATCCTTTTGATCTCTTTCATTCTCATGTCTTAGGGACAAATCATCAGCCAAGATAGTATCCTCCTACGCCGTATTAAATTTCAAGCAGCGTTTCAGCAGCTTTAACAATTCCATCTGCAGAAAGCCCGTAGCCAGCCATAAGTGAAAGTTGCGATCCATAACTATCAGCAAAACAATCAGGCAAACCGAGACGTTTAAATCGTAACGGCTTATCAAGGCACGCTTCTGCCAGTACCTCAGCAACGGCGCTGCCAAGTCCTCCGATTACAGAATGCTCTTCAACACTGATCACAGCTTTTACCTGCGAACTCATTTCAAGAAGCATCTCTGAATCAAAAGGCTTGATTGTAGGCATATGCAATAAACCTACGGATAGCCCATTTTCTTCAAGTGCAGACATAGATTCCCGCGCAAGCCTGAGACCTATTCCGGTGGTGACGAGCAGGAGATCCTTTCCTTTTTGAAACGGCAATCCTCGCCCGATAATAAAAGGCTGTGAATCGTCAGTAACAATAGGATCGTAACCTTTAGCAAGACGAATATAGATCGGGCCAGATTCATTCAATGTCAACGGCATAAGCCTGCGCATTTCATCCGCGTCAGCGACAGCGACAACAGTCATATTGGGAGCCGCCCGCATTACAGCTAAATCTTCAATCGCCTGATGGGTCGGCCCTAAAGGAGCATAAACAACACCGCCTCCGTTACCAATGAGACGGACCGGAACATTATGCATACAAAGATCAACTATGACCTGCTCGTATGCACGGCGAGTAATAAAAGGAGCAATGGTATTAACGTACGGCATCCAACCGTCGAGAGCCATTCCGGCAGCCATGCCCAGAATATTAGCTTCGCTTATACCTTCCATGAAAAATCTTTCGGGATAGTCCTTGCGCATTTCATCAAGGGTTCCAAACCCTAAGTCAGAACCTATAAATACTACGCGTTCATCCACTCCTGCCAACCTGTGAACTTCCTGTAGGCAAGCTTTACGCATTACTCGCCTCCCAGTTCGGCAAACATGCTGTTCATAAGCTCAGAATCCACGTTCGCTTTATGATGCCACTGAAGATTGTGTTCAACGTCTTTGATTCCCTTGCCCTTAACGGTATGGCAAATGATCGCGTTAGACTTACCTGCTTCAAAAGGGACTGAGCTTAGTAGCTCTTTAAGTGCAACCGGATCATGTCCGTCTACTTCTCTTACGGCAAAGCCAAACGCTTTCCACTTATCCACAAGCGGCTCTAGAGGCTGGACCTCAGCAACAGGTCCGCTCGACTGCAATTTATTGTAATCAACAAGCAAAGTGTAATTTTCAAGCTTATGTTTACTGGCGCACATGGCCGCTTCCCAGACAGAACCCTCATTAATCTCACCGTCACCGGTAATAACAAAAACACGCGCATCGTTTCCGCGCATTCGAGCACTTAAGGCATAACCGATTCCGATGGATGGGCCATGCCCGAGACTGCCAGTGGTCGCCTCAACGCCAGGAACTTTATGATACTCAGGATGACCGCCCAAAATAGTGTCACCTGAACAAAATTTTTCCAGCTCTTCTTTCGGGAAAAACCCTTTATCGGCGAGAATTGCATACAAAGCCAGACACCCGTGCCCCTTACTTAGAATACATCTATCCCGCTCTACCCAGTCTGGATTTTTTGAATCAAATATTAAAATATCATCGTAGAGAACACGCAAAATTTCTACCAGCGAATAGGCCGACGCCAAATGACCGCGACCGCCGCAACGCATAGTGTGCAAAATGGTTCTGCGCAATGAAGAAGAGCGTTCATCACCGCAGGACGGCTCAATTGTTGACAATGACATCTAAATAATCCTCGTATCCATCATTAATCATTTGGAATTGTTTCAGAGCTTTATCTAACTGAAGTCGCCTTGCACTCTGAAATTCTATATCTTTACCGGCAGCATGGACCCTGCGAGCTAAACCATGCGGCAAAAATTCATTCAAAAAAATCGTACACCACTTAAGCCCGACCAGCGGCAATAAAGTCCTAAGCCGGACTTGGTATTCCTCGCACCCAAAAACTTTATCTAACCCATCATAAACTCTGCGGATTTGCTCAGAGCTTAAACTCATTGCAGGATGTAGCATAAAGTCACTGACCATCTTTGCCGGATCATCTCGCCCGAAATATTCAAAGTCTACAAAAACAAATGTTCCATCATCTTTTAACAACGCGTTGTGGAGACCGAAGTCCGAAGGACTTAAAGTCCACTCGCCCTGCTTAAGCGCGTACCCATCAATCCCCGCGAGTTGTAGCTGGCCGCGCCGCCATAAAGCTATTTCCTGATAGAGTGGTATAAACTCACTCGTCAAAAACGATTTCAATTCCGCAGCAAGATCATCATCACCTGCATCCAAATCTTTCAATGCTTTAATCCGGCACTCAAGTTGTTCTTCAATCGCGGCTTGCGTTAAGCAATTAGCTTTTGCCGCCCGATAGGAAGAAGTTTCTTTTTCCTTTGAAATTTCAAATAGCTGCCCGGCAAACTGGACAAAATTATCCAATTTTTCAAGCTCAATATTATTAGCATCGACCTTGCGACCAACTTCAAAAGAATAGACCGCTGCTCCTGCCTCAAGATCCATTCGCAAAGGTTCAGGCACACACAAAATCCCATGCTCGCGTACCAACGAAAAGGCCTTGAACTCTGCATTCATGCGATCCTGCCAATCCGCACATAAAAGATAATACTCTTTCACGGTCCGGATCTGACCAGACTTAAGCGTGACTTTCCAAACTTTGCTATTTCCGCCGCCACCAATAGGTACAATTTCTATGGGATTTTCTCCGAATATGCGAATGAGATCCTTATTTTCCATCTTTCAACCCAACAGTAGAAATAAATGGTTCGGCGAAAATAATCTCTGACAGCTCGTCCCATGTTTTGACCATCTCAATTTCAAGCAGACTATCTACTTCTAGCGGAGTCTCTATTACTTGCGGCGCAAACATAAATTTAGAAATATCAGCGGGAAAAGAAGACTCACAAAAGACTTCAATCAAGTCATCTACAAACACATCACAATTGAGTGATTTTATAATTTCGCCCTTCTCATATCTGGAGTCTACAAAAAAAACGCGCTCAAGACTCAGCCCATAAGGAGACGAATTGAAAAGATCGTTCTTTTCCATAAAACTGAGAGCAGCCTCGCGCAAATCAACATCTCCGCGGCAGGCAAAACGGGTTTTGTGACTCACCACATACACAGGGATTTTATTTTTGATACAAAGGGTCAAAAAGTCACACAAACCTAAAAACAGAACAGCCTCATTAATGCGAGGTCCATAAACTTCCGCTTGCAACTTTTGCCATAGAATCTCCCCGCCATCAGATTTCCGTATATGGTCACGTACTGCGGTTTTATTCGCGGCTACGGAACCATCAACTAAGCCGATTCCTAACGCAGCTTGATAAAATAGCGCATTATAATCAACCATAGTATTGTCGAAATCTGATCCTAAAATCATGGCATCCTCAAATATGTATTCAAATAAATAGCGGCAAACATACTATATAAAATTGACATGAGCTTTCGGATTAACAAGCTCCCATAAATAGGTATTAATTTTATCCATACGGCAATTAACTCGGCAATTATGAGGATCAAGATTATCAGCACACCACTTCATGGACTCGGCTCGTTTTTCGCCCGTCCAAATATCTTCGAAACTTTGTTCGAAAACATTTCCGTAAAGAAAGCGCTCATCCTGCAAATAAACACTGCAACCCCAGATATTTCCATATGAATCAACATAGGACCAGAACGGCAGTGCATGACAGCGATTGTACGTATGCTTTTTTTCATCCCATGATTTCATGGAATCAAGACGGAAAACGACATTAAAATATTCTGTGCTGTAGCTGTTAACTTTCGCAGCAAGTTCGGTGTAATCCTCATAGACTATGTCAGCATATTCCTGACCTTCAGACTGAGGATGGTGCGAATATGGCTTCACAACTAAATAGTCCAAACCGATATCTCTACATCTCACGGCAAGGGTTTCTATTTCTCCTGAATTTTCAGGGAGTAATAAAATCTGAGCACCAAGAGCACAGTTTGCATTCAACTTTTTGCGAATAGCAACGGCGGCCTCAAGATTCTTCATCACTTTTTCAAAATCAGCCGAGTCTGTCCCGTGAATTTTAGCATAAGTTTCAGGCGTTCCTGCATTAAGACTAACTTTAATCCAGCTCATAGCCTTCAATATTTTTTCGCTTATTTCAGGGGTCATAAGCACACCATTTGTGGTCAAAGCAACATCAATCCCCGCATTTTTAGTGCGTAAAATAATATCTGTCATCTTCTTGTTCAGAAAAGGCTCACCCTCACCTGCATACATGATGCTCTTAACACCAAGTTTACCCATCTCATCGAGCCGGACGCCAAGCTTCTCTCCGTCCATAAAAACAGGTTTGTAGCCCGCAAAATCAAGCCCGCAAAAACGGCATCGGTGATTGCACGCTCCAGCGGGGCTAAGTTCCATGTACAATGGATAAATATTTTCACCATTCATCCAATTGGCGACTCTTTGTGGATGAAACAGTAACTTATGAGAATCTATACGAAATTCATCGTTAGACATAATCCCTCTATCCTTCTAAAATTTATATAGAAACTGAGTCCATCCAGTAATGAAGAATACACGCATGACCTGTTTCGGCCATACCGTAAGTATCTGCGGGAATCCAAAAATTAAGATCTCCAATCTGGCGCATTTTATTTTCTGCCCCCATAGCGGTAACAGTGATCACCGAAGCGCCCACCTCAGAAGCAAAACGACAAGCATTTACAACATTCGGAGAATCCCCGGAACTGCTGATAGCAACAAGCATGTCATTGGGAGTTAGTCTGCGTCGAAGCGGTTCGACGAAAATTTGATCAAATGAAAGGTCATTGGCAATGGCGGTAATAAGTGCCAGATCAGTAAAAACCTGAGTGTGAACATGGGCATTTTTTGCAAGATCGGCGGAAAAATGACTCGCCATTGACGCGCTCGCTCCGTTCCCCACCATATAAATAATGTGGCCTTTTTCCCGAAGCTCAACTGTCATCTGTTTCCAATAGTCAAAAGCGTGATCGCAGACATTAATATCTTTTGAATCACAGCTAACTTCTAATGATCCGAGGCAGTTCTGTAAAGAATCAGTATGGTTAAGCCACAAATCATTACCCTTCCGAGTTACTGTTGGAACAACATTTTCTTACTGCTGTCCATAGTTCAGGAATCGTGTCGCCGTGGAACCCACGGACATAATAGCCTCTGCCGCCATCTGCGACAGTCCTGACTAACATGGTTTTCCAAGGCCTGAAATAATACGCTGCATTGGTTTTAGGAGGTTCAGCATTCACCTCTTCAGGAAGGTCGTGCAAATCACACACCAAGCTGGTGAAATGGCAAATAGATTTCTGCACGGCAGACTCAGAATTATGAGCAGCATTACGAACCATTGATAAAGCTTTCAAATATATTTCAGGTGCCATGATCGCACTTCCGAAATTCATCACAACTCCTCCCTCGAGGGACTGAAGTTGCGCCGCAAAAATTAAAAAATCAGTATAGCTGGCCTGACCTATCGTACCGCCATCACAATTGGGATGCTCATGCACAATATCGTAGCCGATTCCAACATGAACGGTAATAGGAATCTCAAGCTCGTATGCTTTAGCAAAAAGGCTGATATCCGCTGAAGAAAGCTTTTTATCTACAATATACTTACCTACAGCTTCACCAAAACCAAGTCCGGCTTTAACGCCATCAGTAACAATATCATTTAACAGCCCAGTTTCCTGCCAAAGACCAAACTGTCCATTTGAAATATATGTGGAAACGCACTCAGTGGTGCTACCGTGATAGGCTAATTCGAAATCATGTATTGCGCATGCACCATTTACCGCGATGCAACTGATTAGCCCTTCTTCCATAAGGCTGAATAAATATTTCTGCATACCGGAACGAAGCACGTGTGCTCCTAGCATGAGAATGCGTGCACTGCCGGATTCTTTTGCAGCCTTTAAATCTTCTGCGACCTTCGCGAAAGAAGGATTAAATTCACTACGAAGAGCAGGCTCTTGCATAATATCTATACTGAGAAGACTTTTCCTCTTCTCCAAGGGAAGTAACGTTAGCTTAGAACGATCAAACAACCTGTATTTACTGGGCATAACCTAATCTTTATTTGAGAGTTGCAGTTATGTACTTTTTCATGGCCTCTTTATTGATAGACTTATCATTACCCATAATCTGCACAGCTAGAGAACCAGCTACATTACCAAAAAAGCCGACAAGTTCTTCATGAAGGCCCATGGATCCTGCCATGGCGGAAACTGAAAACAGAGCATCTCCGGCCCCGACTCTATCTACAACATTTGAAATAAATGACGGGATCTTAACGAATTCACTTTCAGGATTCCATAATGAGCAACCGCGACTCCCCTGAGTCACCATTGCTAATTTCACATCAAGCTTCTTGCCTACTTCGATGAGCAAAGGACGAAGATCGTTTACCTGATCTCTAGTCTCAAGACGTAATTCATGCTCAGCAAGAGAGAAAAAATCAACGCTTGGATACTTTCCTATAGTATTAAAACCCCTGTTTCCGGCATTGGCTTGCGTATTTACAGCCAAATATGGAGCTTTCGAAGACAACAGTTCAACCATATTCGGAGTAACGAGACCGTGCCCAAAATCAGCGACAATAACAACGTCATAACCTCCGAGCAACTGTTCCAACTGATCACAGAGAGCAGAATCTACATTACTTGGCAAAGGATCATCATTCATGATGTACATTTCCATCACTTTGCTAAGCGAATAGCCATCAATAAATCTTCGTTTTAATGTAGTCGGAGAATTAGGGCGGGTGAAAAAATACGGCTCAATTTTAGGGTTCAGTTTCTCGCGAATAAAATCTTCATACCTATCAGTATCACCAAGCATTGAAAGCAAAGTGACCTCACCTGCAAAATTAGCAACGTGGTTGGCAACAGCGAGTCCACCGCCTGCGTATAGCTCATGAGATTGATACTTCAGAGCAAGGATCGGGTCTTTTGAGGATTTCCCCAAAGTTGCGGCTATCTGGTACTCATCAAGAATCGTATCACCTACGACCAGCACCTTTAATTCACTCATTTTATCAAGCATGGACAGAATATCGTTCAACTCGTAGCGAGCTCTAAACATCTGTAGATACTCATTCATTTCTTCACTATTCTGCGTCAAATAACGATTGATGAGATTAGATGAGCTGAAAACAATATCTGAAGTAAATACAAGCTTTGCCCCGATTTCTTTTACGACATCAGCCTCGCCACCAATCTTGCCAGCGGGGTCACTGTCAACATCCTTAAATTCATCCCCTTTAGCATAAACGTCCGGGCGAATTAAACGAAGGGTCTCTTCTGCTGTGGGCCATTCATTAATTGTCACATAATCAGCTTCACCAAGAGATGCCAGAGCCTCAGCGCGCAAAACCTCTGTAAAAGCCGGCCGGTCAGGCCCTTTGTCCACGAAGCGATCAGGGGTGAGACTTACTATTAAGATATCGCCATGTTCTTTAGCCTGATTCAGGTAGCGGATATGCCCAATATGCAAAAGATCGAAAACGCCGTGACAAAGCACTATCTTTTTGCCTTGCTCTTTCAGCTCGGCAGCTATTTCTGAAAGCTCAGAAACTGTCTTAATTTTATTATCAAGGCTGGTCATCATATTTCCTTTTTACTCTCAAAAAAAGATACCATTTAAAGCTGAATACCCATAAACCGCGAATATTTAATCACGCCCAATGAAGCTTTTTCGTAAATTTGTTAACGGGCGCAAACCATCTTTAGGATCAGCACGCCAATCTCGGTCCGGCAACTCTGCCGCGGCAGATTCTTTAATACCATTACCGTCAGCGGTTAGACCAATACGAACATTTTTGATTAGATTTTCAGCAGGTTCAGGAAGCCAGCAATGCCCCCCCGAATACTCCGCCCCTTTCTCATCAAGATCAAGATGAAATTCAATCATGCTAGCGCCGTACTTATGAACAGCCCGTGCTACAACCCCTTCTTCAACAGTATGATCTGACCAGCCGATGTCACAGCCGAATGCATTCCGTAAAGTATCAATCGCGGACAAATTTGCCTGTTCAGGAGGGGTGGGATAGCCCGATACGCAGTGAAGCAAAGTCAAATCAGAACAACCCGCTTTACGAAGAACAGTCACGGCATGCGCTATCTCATCCATATTCGCCATGCCGGTTGAAAGAACCACAGGCTTTCCGGTCGATGCAGACGCGTGGAGCAAGTCATCCCAAAGCAACTCGTATGAAGCTATTTTAAAAAAATCTACATATGGCGCGAGAATATCAACAGCATCTAAATAAAAAGGCGTGCAGGAAAAGGCGATATCTGCATTTTTGCAGCGGATCGAGAGTTTTGGAATAAAGGATTCTGGAAGTTCCCACTGCTTTCTGTTTCTATGCTCTTCGCTATTTTCAAGTATTTCCGGAGCGAATAATTCATCAACTTTAAACAGTTGAAATTTCACTGCGCCGCACCCAATACGCGCCGATGTATCAATAAATTCATAACAGCGGTTTAAATCACAATCATGATTACTGGAGACTTCTGAAATGAATACGGGAAATTTCATTTAAACCCCTGAAATAAGAGTAATTAAATCACTCTTTGCACACTACTCATGTCTGACAAATGATAAATACTGCTGCCCTCGGCCAAAGAAAGAAGTAAAGTGTCCAAAGTCAATATCGGTAACGCCAGAAACCACCTGATTAAGCCCGTTTCTATAGTCCTCAAATATTTTACTAAAATCACTATCAACACTTTTCAAATTACACTCTATCTGCTTGGTTAGCTCTAATATTAGCTCCACATATTTAGGGTCACGAGAAACCATAAATTGTGTAACATCGGAGTTTACCCTCTCACATAATTCAAGAAGCTGGAGATTTTCTTTAGGATCACGTGGGCTAAATTCTTTCTTATAATCTAAAAGATTATGAACACTTCTTTCATATTCATTTAGTACAATATCATTAGTTTTATCGCGCTCGTCCCCATGAATTTTCTTAAACCATCTCCAATCAGTAAAAAAATCAGGAGAGGCTTTATACACATAAAAGTCATCCCTTAAAGCCTTAACCGCATCAGAAATTGACAACATTGCCCCATTAAGGGGTTGCAACATATTATCAAGAATCCAATCTTCGTGGGGGCGGGTCATATCCTTTATACTATCGAGATGATCCTTCCATACGGGAAGAAGCTTTTCCACATTATCACGAACAGGAAGGTCCGCATCTGTCATATAAAATGAAACAAACCTTCTAAGATTTTCACTTAAAAAAGAGACACTATCCATACAATTAATTACGACAAGTCCTGAGGAAGCGGAAAAAGAGGCAACATGTTTCAAAAACTCAGAAGGATTAAGCTGATTTGAGATAACCCCTTCACAGATAACAAGGTCAAATTTTTCTGCAGTATTAAATTCCTCTATATATGATTCAACAACATGCAGATTCTCAACATTATCCCTACCGGCAAAAAGCTGCCCTATATTCTTGAGCCCTGTAGGATTACCTTCTACGAGCAAGTACTTTGCAGGCGATAGTGATAAAGTAAACAAAGCATTATACCCGCTGCCCGGGCCAAATTCTATAACACTGCGTCCCTCGATTAAACGAGAAGGGATGCCCAAAGCCATATAGAGGGAATTCCTCATTTCAAAATGCTTTGTAATATTTGATATATCTTGCGCTACTGGAGAAATTTCGTTCTCACCGTAGTAATCAATAAAAGGCTTAAATACTTTCACTTTAACTCCACTAACACTCGCATATAAAAAATCCATTCATCCACGTCATAGAGTCTGCCCCAACAGCAATTCACTTCCCCGAGAGCAGGTTTTGCACCATAATCCTAAGAACAGAGAAATTTTAGAACATACCCATTCTCGAAACGAACTATCTCTAATTCTCGTAATTTATTCTAAAGAAATGAATAGGGTCTTTTAGGGATTTTTACCAGTTTTAAAACACCAAACCATCTTGTATTATGCGAACACTCTAAATTTACTTTGAGAGTTTCTATGACTTAAACAATTCTCAAACTTCCTACTTGCCTCCGTAAGGCTATCCTTGCTCACATCAGGCCCCTCTCTACTCTAGACGGTAGATCACCCAATATTAAGTTAACAATGCCAACTAAGTATGCTATGATTATTGAAAGACCTTTTATTTATATTCGCCCAACTTAATCGAACTACACTTATAAGAAATACTTTTTAAGAAGAGCACTTATGAACAAAAAACTTACCGCTTTATTTATTATATTGTTTGCAGGTATTTTTATTTTCGCATGGTTTCATTTTTCACAGCCCGAGCCACCGATCCGCATTGGATATATCGGTAGTTTAACCGGTAAATTTTCTGATTTAGGAACAACATGCAGGGATGGAGCCCTAATGGCTGTCGAGGAAATAAATGCGAGCAACGGCATAAACGGCAGAAAACTACAACTCGTGGTAAGAGATGACCAGTCATCTTCAGACATGGCGCTAACCGTTACAAAACAACTTATTGCTCAAAATGTTCAAGCAATCATCGGGCCGCTTACATCTGCGTCCGCAAAAGAAATTTTAGACCTTATTAATGATAATGAAATCCTGACTATTGGGCCAGTTATTGCTGGCGATTTCATGGCAAAAAAAGAAGATTTTTTCATAAAAATGTACACGTCAACTTCGATCTTCGGAAGTAAAATGGGTGAATTAGCTGCATCGGACAAAGGTCTCAAGCGACTCGCGATAATCTCTGACGACGACAACTTAGCTTACACAGCTCCCATTGCCACTAGCTTCGAAAAAAAAGTAAATGAGTTCGGCGGAGAAGTAGTCGAGTCGATTCATTTCAACTCGCAAAACAATCTTTCGTTTTCAAAACTGGCAGATGAAATTATTGCGAGCAATCCAGACGGCTTGCTTATGGTTACAGCCCCTTTGGCAACGGCTATGATTCTTCAGCAGTTACGCCTAAAAGGTAGCAACATACAATGTTTTTCCTCTTCATGGGCTGCCTCAAAAGAGCTTATTACTGAAGGAGGCTCTGCCGTTGAAGGTTTACTTCTTTATATCGCATTCAATTCAAAATCCACACTGCCTAGCCATACACAATTTATAAACAACTACAAAGCTAGATTCGCAAAAGCCCCAAACTATTGCTCTTCATTTAATCATGATGCCGTATTTATGTTAGCCGAAGCCCTTAAGGAAGCATCTAAAGGTTCACAAAAAAAACTCAATGAATTAATTATTGAAGGCAGCCCTTATAAAGGCATTCAGGGAGAGTTTGATGTGGACAAAAACGGAGATATCTCGGGCGATCTTTTTTTACAAACCATCAAAGATGGTAAGTTTATCATAATTGATACTCCATGAAAAAAAATACAAGTTTACATAGACGAGTCGTTTTCGGGCTTGTGATTCTATCGTTGTTCACAGCGTCTCTTATCTTTATAGGCTCGTCATACCTTGGCTCGCAAATAATTGACGACATATCTCAGCGCAATATGAATCTGGCTGAATCCATAAACATACAGACATGGTATATACTTAAAGAGCCCACTCAAGACTTAATAGACGTCAGTAAATATGCCGAAACGAATCCAACAAAAGAACAACTGACCTCACGACTGAAAGCCTTACAAGAATTCGGTAGGATCTTTCAAAAAGTTCAAGTTCTCGACGACTCAGGGCACGTTATTGCGGTTGCGCCTGAAAATAATGACTTGATAGGAATTGATCTTTCTCGCCAACCTTTCTTTATAAAAGCACAAGAATCCAATGGAGTACAATGGACCGACTCTTTTATATCAGGACAAACCGCCACTCCGATGGTTACGATTTCTCTGGCTTTTCCTGGCGGGGTAATTTCTGGGCACGTCAATCTGAAAGTACTAAGTGAAATTACCCAAGTAACTCACCCGTCCGCAAAAGGGTTTATTTCCATACTGGACAAAAAAGGCATTATTATAGGGCACTCGAACGCTTCATTAACTCTTAGAGGAATAAATCTACTCAACATGCCTGCGGTAAAATTAGGTTTATCCGGCAATGAAGGGACATATAACTCCGAATTTAATTCAGAACAGGGAATTGCCAGTGTTGCTCAGATTAAAGGCACCAAATGGCTTGTTCTAGTCTTCCAACCCAAAGATGAGACATTGGGTCCAGTACACTACCTACGCTCGTTCGCACTTGTTGCAGTCTTACTCATCACGCTTTCAGGGCTCGTAGCTATCGCATATTTCCGAAAGATGCTGTTCAAACCAATACAAACTCTCACTGAACGGACTGAAGCTGTTTCTTTGGGGGAGTATGACGTTAGAATTAAACCGGAATATAAGGAATTCGGAGCCCTAGCCGCCAGCTTCAACGATATGGCAGAAGCCATCGGCATCCGCGAAGATGAAATTTTTCACGAAGCTCAAATTAATAAAGCTCAAGCTGAAATAGTCCGTACACTTACAGAAAAAACATCAATCAGGGCTTTATCAAAAGTTGTGCATGAGTGGGTCCTCGAACTGACCATGAGTGAGTATGCTTTCATAAACACCATTGATCCAATCATATACGACCCGCAAACACAGCCAGAAATCAACAAATCTTCCACAAAAAAACGTATCTGCCCTCTTACATACGGCAACAATCCGATTTATTCAGGAAAGGAAATAAGTCACGGCATGCTCTGGGACCATACACTCAATACCGAGCCGAACTTTTATTCAAACGACCCTGAAAAATATTTCGAGGCAAATAGCCTGCCGGAAGGGCACATATCTTTAAAGAATTTTTTATCAGTTTCAGCCACGTATCAAACCGAACTAATGGGACAAATCGTTGTAGCCAATTCCCCCCAAGGATACACGCATCAGGACTTGTCCACGATCCAAGTTATTGCTGACCTGCTTGCTGTAGCTGTAAATCGTATACGAGAACATCAAACCCTTATCCAGAGCGAAAAAAATCTTCGGGATTTAAGAAACTATCTCGCAAATATCATTAATTCTATGCCATCCATGCTCATAGGAGTCAGCCCGAGTGGGATTATCACTCAGTGGAACCTTGAAGCTGAAAAAGTCACAGGATGCTCTATTGAAGAAGCAATAGGGACGCACCTAAAAGATGTAATTCCGCATCTGGCGAATGAAATGAGCCGAGTCAATATTGCAATTTCGACAAAACAGAAGCAAACGAACCTAAAACAAACCCACACACCGGATTACAGGGATATCCATTACGAAGACATCACAATATACCCCCTCATAGAGGATGGAGTTGAAGGCGCGGTAATTCGCGTCGATGATGTGACAGAGCGAGTAAGACTCGAGCAAGTGATGGTACAGTCCGAAAAGATGATGTCTGTAGGGGGGCTTGCAGCAGGCATGGCACATGAAATTAACAATCCACTTGCCGCCATTCTTGGACACAGCCACAATATAAACCGGCGCATTTTTGGCGATCTTAAACAAAATGAAATCACAGCTGCGAAATGCAATATATCTCTAGAAGATGTCCGGAAATACCTGACTGAGCGGGACATACTAAAAATGCTGAATTCAATTCAGGAATCAGGCCAAAGAGCTGCTACAATCGTCAGTAATATGCTTAACTTCAGCAGAAAAAGTGAAAAGTCAATTGGCTCCTTCAATCTAGCTGAACTACTAGACAAAACATTAGAGCTAGCCTCAAATGAATACGATTTAAAAAACCAATATGATTTTCGCAAAATTGAAATTGTTCGCCGATACGAATACGCGATCCCGAACGTGCGTTGTGAGGGAAATGAAATTCAGCAAGTTTTCTTGAATCTGTTGAAAAACGGGGCTGAAGCCATGGCTGAGAAAGACTACCACGACGACAATCCTAAATTCATCCTCCGGATAAGGAAAAAAGGCAGCACAGTGGAAGTTGAAATAGAAGACAACGGCCCGGGCATGGATGAAAAAACACGCCTTCGTATATTTGAGCCGTTCTACACAACCAAGAAAGTTGGAAAAGGAACAGGCCTAGGGCTATCAGTATCGTACTTTATTGTCACAGATCAGCACAACGGCACAATGGAAGTTGAATCCGAACCAGGACTTTGGACTCGCTTCACTCTATGCTTCTCAATTGAAGAGAAAGATTCCCCGCAAACGTAGAGGGACCCTTTAAGCCCGAAAAATAGCTTGGAGTTCTTCCATAAGGTTTTTCTTTGAAAAGGGCTTTGTCATATAGCCAGTACAACCGGCTGCTCGAACAGAATCTTCCACACCCGTCAGTGCATGGGCCGAAAGAGCGACAATTGCAGTTGGAACAAGACAGGAATCACGTTCCCATTGCCTGATTTCCTTTGTTGCCTCATAACCATCCATCACTGGCATTTCTATATCCATAAAAACGATATCCGGCCGGATTGTTTTAAACATCTCCACTCCGACTTTACCATTTTCTGCAATTTCAACTGTATGAGGACTTTTCTTAGTGTAGTGTTTAAACAGCATCTGGTTGTCTTCGCTATCTTCAACCAAAAGGATGGTCAGCGGCCGAACCTCAACGTTTTTTTCAACGGAACCATCAACTTCCTTCGAGTATACAGAAACAACCTTGCTCGTATCAAAGTACGCATCTACAAGAAATGAGCTGCCCTTACCTAGCTCGCTCCGGGCGCAAATATCACCATCCATCATATTGCTGAGACGCTTGCTTATCGCCAGCCCTAGACCTGTTCCTCCGTGCTTACGGGCAACAGAAGAATCAGCTTGAACAAAGGATTCAAAAATGTTGTCCACTACGCTCTTGTCCATCCCCGGCCCTGTATCACGCACAACAAACTCAATATGTTTCTTAGCAGAACTAGCATCACTTAAGAGTTTTACATCAATATAGATACCACCGCTTACTGTGAATTTAAGTGAGTTACCAATAAGGTTGATCAATATCTGACGAAGCCTGCAAGGATCGCCCTTAACATAATTGGGAACATCAGGCGAAATATTGCAAACAACTTGAATTCCTTTATGTAAAGCGGCCACCTCAAATATTTTAGCTGTCTGCTGCACAACTTCACGAGGACTAAAATCTATACTTTCTAATTCTAAAAGCCCGGACTCAACTTTTGACATATCCAAAATATCATTGATCAAGTTCAGTAATCCGTCTCCTGCATTTCCAAGAAGCGAAACCAGTTCAAGCTGTTCTTCACTAAGCTCAGTTCCTTGGAGCAAATCAGAAGTTCCAAGGATAACATTCATCGGAGTACGAATTTCATGGCTCATGCTTGCTAAAAACTGACTCTTTGCATCCGTAGCTGCTACGGCTTCCTTTCTTGACTTTTCAATACGTCTGGCCACAACCAACCCAGCAAGCCCAGCAAGCAAAACAACAAACAGTGAAATAACAATATTCTGGTTTCGATTGGCAATCACGTCACCCAAAAAGTCATCCTCACGAACATAAATCCCAATAATCCAAGGCCATCTAGGGTCCGTGAAGGGAACAAACATAGAATTGTAAGTTTCACCGTTATGACTGAAAGAAGTATATACCGGAGTAGAGGACAATTGCCCTGAAGGCATTGAGTTATAGGCCTTACGACTAACCTCATCATCAAGTTCACTCATTCTACTGAGGCTGACTTTATTCTCTTCGCCAACAGTACCCTGAACTTTGGATAAATCTGGGAAAGCCACAACATCACCATTTCGGTTGGCAATAAAAGCCTTGCCAGATTCACCGATCTTTAACTTCTTCAAAAAAGTGGATAACTCATCAATAGTAATATCCACCCCGACGACACCCTGCAGCTTCCCTGCGTTGTCATACACCGGGCAAGCAGTAGTTATGCCCGGCTTTTGCGCGGTAAAAAACACATATGGATCTGTCCATATGACTTCGCTGCTTTCGACTGCAGAGACGAACCACGGACGGGAACGGGGGTCATATGTATGGGTCGGATCAAACTTCTTTTCCAGAACCTTATGTCCAGGGGTTGTCCATAGCAGCTCAACCTTCTGGCTTTCTTTAGATTTTCTGATTATTTTGGAAAAATATCCATTCTTCACAATAGAATCTGACCGCGAAGCCATAAAAAACTCGCCTTCAATATTTCCATAATAGATAGCCGTAAACTGCGGATAAAGTTCAATCTGCTGATAAAAATAGCTAATCATGGAGTATGGATTTTCACTGCTCACGATATTGCTGTCGGCCAAAAAGGTGGTCAGTTCTGCTGCTTTTTCAGCAGGGCGCAAATATGCCTCAGACTTATCAAGAGTATAAGAAGCAATATTCTCCATTATATTATGGGAAAGCCCTGTGAGCGTTCTTCTAAAGGTCAGGGAGGAAGAAATGATGATTACTGCAGCAAAAACGCAAACCAAAGAGGTAAAGCCTGCGGCTAAACCCCATTTACTAAAAATTTTCATAAGAACCCAATCTATATATATTTAACAAAAACACTATTTTTACAGTTACAGAACTCCATACAGAAAAGCTAGTTTACCTGATTTAATTTTATTTTCTACACTGAAACCAGCAATACGGAAAGCAATTAGTATCAATATTATATTCAATAACACGTCTTTTTAGAAAAAAAAAACTCAACAGAATTAAGTGTTAACTAACTACGAAAATGTTTTTCCAGCTGTTCTATTAGTTGCTTCTTGGAAAAAGGCTTTGTTGCATATCCAGTACAGCCCGCGTCGCGAACGGACTCTTCCATTCCCTTAAGAGCGTGTGCAGAAAGAGCAACAATCGGTACAGCTTGAACACTGGAATATTTTTCCCATTGGCGAATTGCCAGTGTTGACTCATAGCCATCCATAATTGGCATCTCAATATCCATGAAAACAATATCGGGCCGTATAGATTTATACATCTCAAAACCAGCCTTACCATCTGCAGCCATCTCGACGTTGTGACCGGAATCTTCTAGGTAATGCTGAAACAGCATGCGGTTACTGGCATTATCTTCCACAAGCAAAATAGTTAGAGGGCTTAAAGGATCAGCCCTTTCAATCAACCCTTTCTCACGAAAATCAGCACTACTCACAAATTCCTCAAAAGGAGCCGTAAAGGTAAATGTACTTCCTTCAGAAAGCCTACTTTCAACGTAAATATCCCCACCCATCATACGGCTCAATTTTTTACTTATAGTTAAGCCCAATCCGGTTCCACCATAATTACGGGAAACAGTGGCATCCGCCTGAGTAAATGACTCAAAGATGGATTCCATCCGTTCTTTAGGAATACCGGGACCTGAATCCTGAATGGCAAAGTGAAGACGCACCATGCCCTCGACATCTCCCTTTTCGAAAGTTACCTTAACCTGAACTTGCCCTTCGTTTGTAAATTTCACGGCATTACCGATGAGATTAATCAGCACCTGCCTGGTTCTACCGGGATCACCGAGTACGCTGGCCGGGATTTCAGGATCTATATTCCAGCTAAAACCTATCCCTTTCGCCGAAGCTGCAATAACAAAAACACTGCATACCCGCTCTACCACTTCTCGCGGATCAAAAGGAACGTGTTCCAAATCGAGCAATCCAGCTTCAACCTTGGACATATCCAAAATATCATTAATCAGATCGGTAAGCCCTTCACCGGCATTACCGAGTAGATCAACCAATTTCTGCTGTTCTTCACTCAAACCGGTAGCCTTCAACAAATCAGTTGTGCCTAAAATGACATTCATAGGAGTTCGAATTTCATGACTCATAACAGCTAGGAAGCGACTTTTTGCAACATTCGCTGCAACAGCTTCCTGCCTAGATTTTTCAATACGTTTAGCTACAACGAGCCCAGCAAGACCGGCTAACAGAACTACAAAAATAGAGATTAAAATATTAACATTTCGGTTCGCCTTGACCTCGCCGAGATAGTCATCTTCCGGCATATAAATGCCAATGGTCCAAGGCCACTGAGTTCCTTTAAAGGGAGTAAACATCGCATTATATTTGGACCCATTATGAGTAAAAGTCGTAAAGATTTGCTTTGATGGCAATCGCCCGTGAGGCAAAGATTCATAAGCCAAGCGACTGGTTTCATCATCCAGTTCACTCATCCTGCTAAGACGAATTTTATTATTTGCTCCAACACTGCGCCTCAACTTGGAAATATCAGGAAATGCAACAACATCACCATTACGATTTACGATAAAAGCTTTGCCTGTTTTCCCGACCTTAGTCTTTGAAAGAAAAGTGGAAAGTTCATCTATTGTAATATCAACCCCGACCACCCCAAGCAATATCCCGTTTGCATCATAAACAGGACTTGCTGTCGTTATACCGGGCTTTTTACCAGTGAAAAACACATATGGATCAGTCCAGATCACATCGTTATGCCTAACGGCGGCGTTATACCACGGCCTGGTGCGAGGATCGTAGCTTTGCGTGTCATCAATCTCTTCTTTGATCACTTTGAAATTTTGATCCGTCCACAAAAGTTCACCAGTTATTTTCTCACCATCTTTACGGAGCACTTTCGTATAATATCCGCCCTCAACTATAGAGTTTGAGCGGGAAGCCATAAAAAACTCACCCTTTGTATTTCCGTAATAGACGGATGTAAACTGAGGATATAGGGATATCTGCTGATAAAAATAGCTAATCATCGAAGAAGGATCTTCGCTTGTAACAATATTACTATCAGCCAAGAACTTCGTTAATTCTGCGGCCTTCTCTGCGGGACGCAAATAGTCTTCTGACTTATCAAGCGTGTATGAAGCTATATTCTCCATAATATTGTGAGCGAGCCCGGTTAAGGTCTTACGAAAGGTCAGAGACGAAGAGATAATAATAATAGAGGCAAAAACAACGATTAGAAAAGTAAAGCCCGCAGCTAAAGCCCATTTTTTAAAAAAATTCATAATCACATCCATAAACAGAATATTGATCAACTCTCTACGACAAAATAAAAATACACATCGAGTACTTTGGCCCGACCTCTTTCACTAGAATATATTATACGCCAAAAGTAAATTCTTACATACCACGTTGTCTCACTTTATATAAACAAAAAAAGGATACAGCCAAATGACTGTATCCTTAATAAATGCGGGATGTATATTTTAGATTATAGAGAGAAAGCTCTCTTAACCAAATCTATGCGAGAGAGACCACTAAGGGGATTACATGCATCTGGCTGCTGTGTTCCTTAGTAGATCCAAGTTTCCATGTTACATTTTCACTTTTGCCGACAACGTCCCCGATTTTTTCCGCAAGACCCTGTATATTGATAAGAGGATGACGCGAAAAAACCTGCGGCAATCCATATGTAAGATTACAAACAAGACATCGCCCGGGACGTTGCTTAAGACGAAGTTCAAAATTTAAGGTGTCACCGGAATCTCCAGTGTAACCAAGAGAAATATCGTAACTACCTTCTTCGGCATCTCCAAAGAGAGCTTCAAAGAAGTCATCGGAGAGACTCGCGGGGAAAAGAGATTCAAGCTTTTGCTCGGTAAAAATATCGGTATATTGGCCCATGATGTTTCTCCTGTACTATGCATTGATTAAAACAAGGTCATGATGCTTTACAAAAATCTTTGATCCCTTTCAACCCTGTTCAGCAATATAAAATCATATTTTTGAAAATAGGCTACAAAATATTATTAAAACAATAACGGAAAACGACTTCCTCTTTGTGACATTATGAAATAATCTCACAAAGACACGCTCATTATTACGGACTAAAAACATACAAACCGAGTTCAGCACATGCTTAATAATAAAAAATTTGCGGGAATAGTTTATTCAACTGATCATGGAACCATATGCCCAGCATGCAATCGCCCAAAAGATAAATGCAGTTGCGGTAAAAAATCCGTCCAAAAAAATGATGGAGTTGTGCGAATTGAGCGCCACACAAAGGGGCGCAAAGGCAAAGGAGTCTCAATCATAACGGGACTACCTCTTGATGGAGACGAGCTCAAAAAACTAGGCAAGACCCTTAAGCAAAAATGCGGAACAGGTGGAACCATCAAAGATGGCATCATCGAAGTTCAGGGCGACCATCGGGATACGCTGAAGCTAGAACTCGAAAAGCTCGGCTACAAGGCAAAGCTTGCAGGGGGCTAAACTAAGACTGATCCTAATCTTTCTCGAGGGCATAGTAACCAACGGGGATAACAACCAAAGTAAACAAAGTTGACGCTAACAAGCCAAAGATTAAAGCCCATGCGAGACCGGAAAAAATCGGGTCTAAAGTAATAGGCCACGCGCCAAGTGCGGTTGTAGCTGCTGTTAATGCAATGGGCCTGAGTCGAACTGATCCTGAGCGGATAATAGCATCTTTCAGCGCCATTCCCTCCGCCAGTGATTGCCGGATAAAATCAATAAGCACCAAAGAATTACGGATAACAATCCCGCCAAGCGCTATCATCCCGATCATACTGGTCGCGGTAAAGAATATCGGATCGGCAAATGCTTCGCCCACCATCCCTGCCACTTCACCTGCCCCGATCACATTAAGCAACCAAAATCCGGGCATAATGCCCAGCAGGGTAAGTGGAATCGCGCTCATAATTAAGAGCGGCATACCAAATGAGCCTGTTTCTACCACCAGCAAAATGTAAATTCCGAGCAGGGCAGCGGCAAAAGCAATCCCCAAATCACGGAACACATCAAGAGTTATCTGCCACTCACCTTCTCCCGCCCACTCTGACCAGATGAAAGGTGGAAGCGGATCTTTTTTCAGTCCAGACTGCATATCCAGAATCGCTTCACCCGGTGCTCGTCCTGCCATTTCAGCAAAGACATAAACAACGCGTTTTAGATTCTTATGGTAAATAGGCTGCTGTTGATCAATTTCCACCAGCTCTCCAAGCTCAGCCAGAGGCACTGATTTTCCAGCGGTCGACTTAACTTTAAGCTGTGAAAGAGTTCCTGCGTCCGAACGGCGAACCCGCGGCAAAATAAGTTTCACGGGCAACGGGTTTCTTTCCCCTTGAACATGCACAGTTGCCGGAACCATACCGGACAAGGCCATCTGCAAAGTTGCAACAACGCTTCTAGCCGTAACTCCGTGCAAGGCGGATTTTTCTTTATCGAGAACAAAATCCACCATAATGCGATCCGCCTCGGTAGAATCGTCTATGTCGACAACCCCCGACTCGGTAGCCATGACGGATTTCACCTGACGCGCCCCGTCTATTAAAGCGGAGTACGGACGGTCCTCTGCTCCATAAATTTCTGTGGTAATAGTCGAAATTACAGGTGGTCCCGGTGGCGATTCAATAATTTTAATGCTCGCACCATTACGCTCGGCAATAGATTCAAGTTCCCGCCTGAGCCTGAGCACAATCGCGTGACTCTGCTCACTGCGTTGTGATTTGTCCGCCAAATTAATGCGGATATCCGCCATATGTCCGCCGTTTCTCCAATAGTAATGACGCACAAGGCCATTGAAATCCATGGGAGACGGCTCACCCGTATAAGTCACAAAATTCGTTACTTCCGGCACACCGCGCAATACCCGTTCAAACTCGCGAACAACCCTGTCCGTCTGCTCGAGGGGAGTTCCTTCGTCCATATCGATTACAATCTGAAACTCATTTTTATTATCGAAAGGCAGCATCTTAAGCGGAACCATGCGCAAGCCCGCAAGCGCCATTGAAGAAATCAACCCCAAAATAATCACACTCACGAGCATCCAACGTTTGGTTCTCGATTCTAGAAATGGAGTGATGAGGCGCGAATAAAATATCTCTATTTTACCAGGGCCAGAGTTAAGCTCTGAACCGGGCTTCGGCTTGATATTTTTAAGAAGGCGAAAGGCCAGCCAAGGCACAATAGTTAATGCGCAAACAGTTGAAAAGACCACGGTAAGCGGGACATTCGCCGCCATGGGCGCCATATATGGGCCCATCATGCCCGTAATGAAGAATAGCGGAACAAACGAAACAATAATCGCCAAAGTGGACATGATGACAGGAGGAAGAACTTCCGAAACAGCATCGAGAGTTGCCTCAGCCGCCTTCTTTTTTTTC
Source organism: Desulfovibrio sp. (assembly GCA_030145055.1). Classification (GTDB taxonomy): domain Bacteria; phylum Desulfobacterota; class Desulfovibrionia; order Desulfovibrionales; family Desulfovibrionaceae; genus Maridesulfovibrio. The sequence goes on along the minus strand of JAQYWK010000001.1, from coordinate 850,820 downwards.
ATAAGAATATGGCGCTGAATGTTATCCACATTGGTAATTGGATCGTCCACAACTAACCCAAGCGATAATATGAGAGCAAAAAGAGTTACCCTGTTAATGGTATAACCCAGCAGATAATTTACAAAAAGTGCTAGAGAAAAACTGACGGGAACAGCCAGTGCAACGATGGACGCCTCGCGCCATCCCAAAGTGAAAGCCAACAAAAGAACTACAGTAAGCACCGCAAAGCCTAGGGAATTCAGCAAATCACTGACTTTAGCATCAGCAGTTTTTCCGTAGTCTCGAGTTACTTCTACCTCAATTCCAGCGGGGAGCACGGTGGCTTTTAGCTGATCAAGGCGAGCAAGAACTGCTTCGGCAACTTTGACTGCATTAGTTCCTTTCTTCTTGGAAAGAGCAATTGTCACGGCAGGGCGAGACATCTCTTCTGACGGTTGTCCCGTTCTAGTTAGATAGAGCCGCGAAAATCCAATGCGCGAATAAGACGAAGACTCTTCGGGGCCATCCACCACCACCGCGACGTCGCGCAAATATACGGGCTTGAAATCAAAAACACCTACAATCAAATTCCCCACATCGGAAGCTGATTCCAAGAAAGAATTAGCAGATATCGTAATCTCTTTGTTGCCGGACAGCACGGTCCCCGCGACGGCTGACTGATCAGCTCCTTTCAAGGCATTCACAATATTCATAGGCGAGACACTAAGGCCGGACATACGTTCCGGCAACAGCTCCACCCTGATTTCGCGGGACCTTCCCGAAACAAGGGAAACACGGGACAGATTCTCCACTTCCGCAAGCCGTGATGACAGCTCTTCCGCCACGCGCCGCAGTTCAAAATCAGAAATTTCAGGATGATCAGCCGATGGAAACAAGGTCAATGCAACGATCGGGACGTCATCAATCTCAACGGGTTTAACAACCCATCCAGTTACAATACCGGGTACTTTTTCAGTATTTTTAGTAATGGCATTATGAAGCTTAATCAGTGATTTCTCACGGTTTTCACCCACAAAGAATCTGACCGTAACCATGGCAGTGTCACGGTGGGATACAGAATAAACATACTCAACTCCGTCAATCTGCCACAAGGCACGTTCAAGGGGAGTGGTTATAAGCTTTTCAACTTCCTCCACTCCCGCACCAGGCGCCTGAACCACAATATCTGCCATAGGCACAACGATCTGTGGCTCTTCCTCTCTTGGAGTAAGCTGAATTGCCGCAACGCCGAGAAGTAGAGACGCAATCACTAAAATGATTGTCAATTTAGAATGCAGAAAAAACCTTACAGCGGAAGATATCAGCCCTTTAGACTTTTCATCGAACCCACTCATTTCAGTTCTCCGCCCGGTTCCAGAGCTGTCATACCGACAGTCTCATTGCCTCGCAGGCCGGACATAATTTCAATGTTGCCGTCATATATCAGCCCTGTCTGAACATACACAGGTTCCCAAATTTCACTCGTATTAAGCAAAACGGTCTCAAGCTGGCCCACTCTGGAAACAGCGCGTTCAGGCACAACTACGATTTCCTTTTCTCTGATGGGAACAAGCAACCGGCCGAACATTCCGGGATATAAACCGGGCAACTGCTCAAGCCCAACCTTAACAAGAAAAGTTCGTGTTGATGGGTCCGCAGACGGCACAACTTCTTCGACAATGCCCTCACATCTCTCACCTAGGGCACCGATCTCTACTGTCAGCTTTACTCCGGGCCGAACCTTTCCGATGACTCCTTCACGAACTAGAGCTTCGAGCCTGAGAGATTCACTCGTCTGAATAAGCATGAGACTCTTACCGGGAAAAGCGATGTCGCCCGGCTCTACCTTACGTCTGGCGACCTCTCCGTCAGTGTGAGCTAAAATTTTTGTGTAGCCGAGATTAATTCGAGCTTCTTCAACTCCTTTAAGGGCTTGCTTTACTCTCGCGGATGCAGCGGTAAAACCGTCATCAGCCTGCGCTAGGTATGCTTTCGCCTGTAAATAGTCTGACTCCATGCGATCAAGCTCATCAAGTGTTGCCACCTTATCTTCATGCAGAATTTTGATTCGCTTCCATGTTGAAGTAGCTTTGGAGGATGCCGCTCTCGCTGCATTAATAGATTCAGCAGCCTGCCTGCGTAAAGCTTCAGCAGATTTCAGTCCCTGCTCTGCACTTTCAAGACGGGTTTGAAAACCCCTGCTATCAAGCACAATAAGCTCATCATCCTTGTTTACTTTATCCCCTGCACGGACAAGCACTTTCAATACTTTTCCGGTAACTTGCGATTCAATATTTGTCTCGGTTTTCGGACGTACGGTACCTACAGCTTCATACATAACAGGTACAGTGACAAGCTGCGCCTCCACGGTCAAAGCGGGTTCTTCCGCAGATCTTGTAGGAACGATTCTTCCCTGCTGAATAACACCTGAATTAAAAGCACCTGCCAACCATAGAATCAGCAAGGTAAGGCCTACTCCGCTACCACCAACCAAGAAACATTTTTTACGCATTTAAAATCTCCAGAAACCTCAAAATAACAAATAAAAAGGGAGAAAGCCTACAAAGGCTTTCTCCCACTTAATCTCAATTTATAACTATACTTTTTTTTCTTTAATCAGAGTCAAAAGCATTTTAAACCTCTCCTTAGACTTGAGTCCATGAGCAACGTTTGCAGGCATTACAATTGACTCGCCTGCTTTAACAGTGAACACCTCATCTCCGATTGTGACTTCAGCTGTGCCATCAAGCACCTGAACCATCGCATCCCCCGGAGTAGTATGAGTGCTGATACCTTCACCCACATCAAAAGCGAATAGGGTCAGGGTCACTGTTTTATGCTGAGACAGGGTTCTACTAACAACCTGCCCTTCTTGATATGTGACAAGATCAACTAGACTTACAACTTTTCCATGATCAATATTCTTAATAATAACAGGATTTGGCACTTTTTTGAGAAAGTTTGGATCAGCCATGATTGCTCCTTTTTTATATTAAATCTTAATTATCAAAATAAGAGAACTATCGTCCTCGTACTTTCGTTATACACCTTTTCCAAAACATAGAAAACAAAACAAAGAAATTACACAAACTATTCTGAGCCGTTCATCGTAAGCATTTAAAGTTTTGTTTTAACTCTTTCACCTGTAAGTTTTAAAACTTTGCACACACATAAAAACTAACCTATTATCTAACACGGTCAGGAAATGAATCCTTGAGTTAATAAAACAACCAAATCACCACATTTAATATGATATAAGTCAGAACAGCAGTAAATATAATTGGAGAGGCATTATGAATCAGGAAGAGTATCTAAAGAAACGGCACGCAAGACAGCTACCGCGGTTGAAAGTATTCATGGACGTTGTTTTTGCGATTTTACTTTGGCAAATTTTTATGATGCTGCCTGATGTAAAAAATTATCCCGAAGTAAAGACTGTCTGGGAACTTTTGACTGTAAATTTAGACGATTTAGCGACATTCGTTATTGGATTGATTTTTATAGTCATATACTGGGGCCAAAATAATCGACTATTTAGCCATCTGGTTTCGACAGATAACAAACATACAGCTATATCAGTGGTTCAGCTATTTCTGCTGCTTACGTACTTTCATTTCATGAGCATGGGGCTTAGATTTAACAACGACCCGTCAGCGCTACTGATGCAATCGGTATCCCTTGCACTGGTCGGTTTCACCTCTATGTGGGGCTGGCATTATGCTTCAATCAAAAAAGACCTGATCGACAGTGATATGCCAAAAAACAATATTCCATATATGAAAGTTACGATTCTACCTGAACCAATCGCCGCATGTATCTCCATCCCGTTTGCCTTTGTAGGAACAATTGCATGGGAAATTTCATGGCTGTCATACCCGATTGTCGCTTACCTGATAAAAAAATATATAGATCGACAAATAGCAAAGGTTATGGATTCACACCCTTAGCCCTTTTCATGGCAAGCCTCCGCATTATCCTTTCATGCAGCTTTTCCATATAGCCTTCTGGAAATGTCCAGATAGGGCCATAATCCTCTCTCTTCAAACCGCGCTCCCCCGGTTTAAGATTATATTTCAGGCTCATTAGAACATCACTGCTGACCCACGGGCTTTTCCGAAAATATGCATGCCCGTTTCCAGTATCGGAGGCAGATGCTTTGGTCACATCCACGACACTCAGCTTTGGGTTACCCTCAAGAAATCGTTTCACGGTTAAAGTGATTTCACTAGCCAACTGCCCAAGTCTTGAACGACTGAAGATCCACCCGGAAAAAGCAAGAGCCTGATCATTCTCTGAAATATACAAAGTTATATCATCTACGATATCAAGCAATCCCTCATTGATATTCGCTCCGAACATATCTGCATCGAGATCACTCCCGAAAAGCATTACATGACCAATCCTTAATTTTTCACCGCCATACCTGCGAGTAAGACTGAGCTGAGATAAACTCTTAACAACTATACGAGCTCCGACACTATACCCCATAATGTGAATCCGCTCCGCGTCTGTATTCTCTGATAAAAATGATATCAACCTTCGAAGCTGGTAAGATGATATTTCTGCCGTTTCTAAATCGGCAAGGTAGGCCATAGTGCGGGGAGTTGAAGGCCATGAAAAGGCCACAAAGGCCCCCTCATACCCAAGAAAATGCCACAGCTCTGAAGCAACTAAGATCGGATTATCAAAATCAACTTTGTATCCATGCACATATATATATACATCTTTGCGAGACGAATTCGCGAGTGTTTCATTTATACGCTTCGCAAACTGGTCATCTTGAGCAGTTCGCCCACTTTTTAAAACTTCCTCTGCATAGAACGAATTCAAACTTTTACTGAATAGGCCGTATTCATGCACATCTGTAACACTAAGTGGATATTCTTCAGAACGATTTTTAAGCAGTGAAATTTCGCGAACTTCTTCAAAAGTATGTTCACCTTTTCCCATCATAATCCTAGCCTCTCCAAAACGCAGCACACCACCACGATCTCCGCTGTATTGAGTAGAATTGGCAACAGCTGGGGCACGGTTGGTCGCATAGAAAATCTCAGTGGGAGGAACCAGAACACCCTTGGTTATATTCAATGCCTCTTCGATCTCTGGGTTGTATATCGAAGGAGCAGGCATCAAATTTAACGTAGAGGGACCACTGCTTGAACAGCCTGCAACAAAGGAAAGCATGACAAGCATAAATAAAATATGAATATTACTTTTTCTTATTATCAGTGTATACATAACCACTAATCTAAATTTATACGATTCTTTTGTCCACTCGGTATGCTAAAGGAAAACATGTAAACTTATAATTAAAAGCCTTAATCTGTGGATTGAACACCAAATAACGGCGTGATACTATCAAAAATAAATAATGAAAAACAACGCAAAAATAATATTAACGACGCTCTTTATTGCAATAATGACCATGGCTATAGCTGGGTGCGCCCAAAAAAAATGGGTATGGGACAGCCACCGACGTCCTCCTGAATCAATGCGAGAGGATACAAAATCCTTTCTGCAAAAGCTCGTAATAGAAGGTATACCTTATATATTTCCAAAATTGGAGATAACGCGCCCAGTCAATGGTGCTATTTTCCCGCCAAAAATAGCCGCAACGCAAATAATCTGGAAGGACAAGGGGTCAGGCTCAAACGGTTGGTTCATTGCTTTTACTTTCAGTAACGGACGAGCTCCGATTTACGCATACAGCTCCAAATCATCATATGAGCCGAATCGGAATTTATGGGAAACAATTAAAGCGAATTCGGTCAAAGGGACCGCAACCATTTCTATATACGGGTTCAAGAGTCACGAGGGGAAAAAAGTCATAACCGCTGCCTCAAGCTTGAAGATAAGTACATCAACAGACCAAGTTGACGGAGCTATTTTATATAGACAGGTTCCGCTTCCTTTTAAGGTAGAGGTTAAAACATTTCGCAAGTTAAAATGGCGACTCGGCGATATATCATCATATGATGAACCCCCTGTTATTTTGGAAAACTTGAATACCTGCGCAAACTGTCATCAGGGATCAAAAGACGGAAGTTTGATCAGTATGGAATTAAACTATAAGGGCGATAGCGGTGCTCAGTTTGTTGCAAAAGTGAGTGAGAATATTTTTCTTACAGATAAAGATTTTATGACATGGACAGATTTACCAAAATCCGTAGTCTTGCCGAAAACACGCGGACTCTTCGCCAGACTCTCGCCCTCCGGCAAATATTTAGCCAGTACAGTTAACGAAATTTCATATTCAGCAGTGACTAATTCCGACAAATACAGCCAACTTTTTTTCCCCACATACGGAGTTCTAGCCTGCTACTCCGCTGAGACGAAAAAGATAAAACTCATCCCCGGCGCAGACAGCCTAGACTATGTGCAAACCAACCCTGCTTGGAGTCCCGACGAGAAGACCATTACTTTTGCGCGGTCCGAAACCATGAATAGTTACCATGAAGATGTTTTCAAAATAAAAACCAACTTCGAAAATAAAAACATTCATGAACTGAACGAGCAATTTCCTATTCAATATGATTTATATACAGTACCTTTCAATGAAGGAAACGGCGGACAACCTAAGCCGCTTAAAGGGGGTAGTAGCAATGGAAAAAGCAACTACTTCCCAAGGTACTCCCCAGATGGCAAATGGATAGTATTTACACAAAGTAAAACTGGAATTATGCTTCAGCCTGATAGCGAATTATTTATAGTCCCCGCAAAAGGTGGAGCCCCGAGAAAAATGAACTGCAATCGCGCATCCTTCAACTCTTGGCATAGCTTTTCACCAAACGGGAAATGGATGATTTTCAGTTCCAAGACAAATTCAAAATATACCGAAATTTTCCTGACTCATATAGATGAGGACGGCACAGATAGTCCGCCTGTTCTTCTCTCGCGCTTCAGCAGTAAAGAATATGCAGCAAATCTTCCTGAATTTTTAAATATCAGGCCGGATGCGATTAAAAATATACACGTTAACAACCATAACTGATCAACCGCTTAACAAACGGGCAAATAATGAACAAATTAATCCCCTTATCTTTTCTACTGATAGCCCTACTTGTGGGCTGTACATCATACTACCGCGATTCCCAATTCAACAAAGCATATGGTCCGGTTACGGCGATAGACCGCAGGGTAACGGCTATTCCTCCAGGCGACATATCCTTTTATAATGACGTACGACCTATTTTAGAAAGACGCTGCGACGTTTGCCACAGTTGCTATGATGCCCCGTGTCAGGTGAAACTGACCAGTTTTGAGGGGATTGACCGGGGCGGCAGCAAAAATATGATCTACGATGGATCCAGGATCTTACGGGCCACACCAACGCGGATCTTTATTGATGCGACCTCAACTAGAGAATGGCGTGCACTTGAATTTCATCCAATTCTGAATGAGCGTAATCAAACTCCGAAAGCGAATGTTCAGAATTCACTGATCAGCCTCATGTTGGAATTAAAAAAGAACAACCCTCAACCGATTTCAGATTTACTACCCGCAACCTTTGATATCGGACTGGATAAAGAAGGAGCCTGCACAACAACTGAAGATTTTGTTGACTACAAAGAAAAATATCCTTTGTGGGGAATGCCTTACGCGCTTCCCGGACTAAATGCAGATGAGCACAAAGTCCTAACAGATTGGATTGAGCAGGGATCTAAAATAACAGCGCGCCCTGAACCGTCCCAAAAAGCGCTAAATATCATTACTAAATGGGAGGACTATTTCAACAAAGATTCGCTTAAAGAACAGCTTGTTTCCAGATATATTTATGAACATTTATTCATGGCGCACATTCATTTCAAAAGCCTGGACGAACGCGAATTTTACCGCATGGTCAGATCCAAAACACCATCCGGAGAACCTATTATTGAGCTAAGTACTGACAGGCCCTACGACGATCCCGGCCCTGATAAATTTTACTACCGCTTAAGACCTGTTGTCAGCACTGTTGTTGCAAAAAACCATACGGTTTATCCAATTGATGAAACAACTATGGACAAATACAACGAACTATTTTTCGAAACAGAATACCAAGTAACATCACTACCCGGATACGAGATAGGTTATGCTTCAAACCCTTTTAAAGTGTTCCGAGAAATTCCGGCGAAATCGCGCTATAAATTCATGCTCGAAAATGCAAAATATACCATCGAAGGATTCATTAAAGGTCCTGTCTGCCGTGGGCAGATTGCGCTGAACGTTATAAACGACCATTTCTTCGTATCATTTATTAACCCGGATAAAGTTACCGTCAGCGATGACACCGCTTTTTTAGACAGAGTCAGCGACAATCTAGCTTTGCCAACGTCCGTAGAAAGCACCATTAGACTCGTTACGCTCTGGTACGAATTCAACGGCAAGCAGCAAGAGTACCTAACCGCCAAAGAAAAGTACGAACAAGCCCTCTTCCCTGACAATAAGGGATGGGATCTCTCGTACATCTGGGATGGCGACGGACACAAAAATAACAACGCTCTGCTGACCGTATTCAGACACTTCGACAGCGCAAGTGTGGTAAAAGGATTTGTCGGGGAGAACCCAAAAACAGGTTGGGTCATCGACTACCCAATGCTTGAAAGAATACATTACCTGCTGGTCGCAGGCTTTAATATCTTTGGAAATGTTGGTCACCAGTTACAAACTCGCCTTTATATGGACTACCTGCGAATTGAGGGAGAAAATAACCTGCTAAAATTCCTCCCGCAGAACAAACGCATAGCAATCCGTAGCGATTGGTACCAAGACACTAAGGACGAATATCAAAAAGAATTTGAAATGGGTCTTCACGGCATGAAGCTCGAAACCAATGTAACATTCTCCACCGACGACCCAAAGATTGAATTCTTCAGCATGATAAATAAACATGTAGGGATTCCAATAAAAGAGCATATCTCCCTTGGTGGCTGCCCGGATGGACAATGTTCCGACACGACATCTAATCCTTTTGAGCGCAGAGCCGACAAAGCTTTCTGGAAAATTGCACAACTTCGTGGAAAGCAGGTGCAACTTATTCCCGATGTAGCTTTTGTTCATGTGGACACAGGCAATGACAAAACAGATCTTATTTATACTGTCATTCGCAACAAGGCCCTTAGTAACAACTCGTTTTTATTTGATGAAGAACGGAGAAGAGTCATTGAGGATGATACCTTAACTGTTGTAAAAGGCTACATAGGCAGCTATCCGAACTCTTTTGTAAAAGTTGATATTAATGGAGTTGATGACTTTGCGGATGAACTAGTGAAATTAAGAGATAAAATTGGGTACTTCAACTTAGCTTCAAAATACGTGGCAAGAAGAACAAGCCCCAATTTCTGGATAGAATCTGACTGGCATAATCAAAAATTCTTAAAAGAAGATCCGGTAGAAGCAGGCATTTTCGACCTTTATCGCTACCACCGCGTTTCTGAAATATTTGAAATGAAATTTAAATGGTAAAAAGATCGGAGCAGTAAGAACCTCTATTCTGCCAATATTCATCTTTTAAGACTTGAAAAGGGCCTAATTGAATGCAATAAAACAGAGCGCTTTGTAGTTGAGAACAGTGACAACGTTGTCTATTGCCGCCCAAAACTACAAATATAATTATATTTTTTTGCCAAAAGAAGGAAAGTTATACCTTTCCATACAAGGAGATTGAGAGTGAAATCTACAATTAAAGTCTTTACGTTTTTTGTTCTGCTAACCCTGCTGGCAACACCGGCATTCGCAGCTAAGAAAGTTAAATGGAAGCTGGCCATGACATGGTCTACAACGCTTACCCCGCTTTCTACGGCTCCACTTCAATTATCCAAAATGGTCAGCGAGATGAGCGGCGGGAACTTTGTTATCCGCGTTGAAGGTTCTGAAAAACATAAAGCTCCGCTCGGCATCCTTGATATGGTCAAAGGCGGTCAGTATGATATGGGCCACAGCGCATCATATTACTGGAAAGGTAAAGATATCGGAACAGTATTTTTCTGCACAGTACCTTTCGGCATGAATATGAATGAGCAGTACGCTTGGTTATACTACGGCGGCGGCATGGAGCTCATGCAGGAAGTTTTTGATAAGTATAATGTACTTAGCTTCCCGGGCGGTAACACAGGCGTTCAGATGGGCGGCTGGTTCAAAAAAGAAATCAATTCCCTCGAAGACCTTAAGGGTCTCAAAATGCGTATTCCGGGACTTGCAGGTGAAGTTTTTGCAAAGCTCGGCGTTAACGTAACGAACATTCCTTCCGGTGAACTATACACTTCACTTGATCGCGGAACTATAGATGCTCTTGAATGGGTTGCTCCTTCTATGGACATCAAAATGGGTTTCCACAAGATCGCACCTTACTACTATACAGGTTGGCATGAGCCAGCATCCGAGCTTCAGTACATCATCAACAAAGAAGAATACGAAAAGCTTCCAACTGAATACAAAGCTATCCTCAAAACTGCCATGAAAGCGTGTTCCATGGACATGTTCATTGATAACTACGCAATGAGCATTGAAGCTTGGGACAAGATGAAAATCGAATACCCTAACATCAAAGTTAAAGAATTCCCTAAGCCAGTACTACAAGCGATGAAAAATGCAGCCAACAAAATCTATGACAGCTACGCAGCTGAAAACGTATTCTTCAAGAAAGTGCTGAAATCACAGCGCAGCTACATGAAGAAAGCCCGCGCATGGACGGCAATATCTGAGTACAATTACATCAAGACTTCAATGGAACTCGATAAGTAATAAGACTCCCCAGTACGACTAATTAACACGACCAAAAAAAGGGTTACTCTTAAATTTAAGAGTAACCCTTTTTTTGGTTGTAAACCAACGGTCAAATCCGTTTAATCAGCCGTAAGAGGAAAATAAGAATCACTGCACCTACTGTAGCGACGAACACTTGCCCGATAAATCCATGAGTTCCGACGCCAAGAAATCCAAAGACGTATCCACCAATCACAGCTCCGATAATACCTACGACGATATCACCTATGAGGCCGAAACCTCCACCCTTCATAAGGACTCCAGCCAACCAACCGGCGACCAGCCCTATCAATACAAACCAAATTAATCCATGCATTGTAGACCCCTAAGAATTTAAGTTTTTAGTCCTTCTCAATTTAACATGCATTTTAAGAACAAGCAAAATTAATAAGTTCTGCTACGCATGCATCACATTGATACCGCAGTATTTATTCCCTGAAAACGAGCTTTATATTGCAACTGCACGTTTTTTTCCGCAGACCTTATTGACAAGTTTAATTATTCATACAATACTACCGAAAACGTTTGCGGTGTCGTTTGCAAAAAACACAAAACGCACTTAAACACATATAAGACGCTGTAATTATACGCTAAATACCGAAACAGGTAGATATGAGCAATAATCTTCAGGATTGCCCACATAAACGCTTCAATCCCTTGACTGGGGAATGGGTTCTGGTTTCTCCGCATCGGACAAAACGTCCGTGGCAGGGACTGCAGGAAAAGAACCAAACGGACATGCTTCCAGGACATGATCCGAAATGCTATCTGTGCGCGGGCAATATCCGAAATCAGGGAGTTATCAACCCCGACTATAAAGACATCTTCGTTTTCGATAACGACTTCCCCGCCCTGCTTGAAGAATCCATAAATGGCTCCTGTGATCAGGATGAACTTTTCAAAGTTGAACCTGAAAGCGGTGTCTGCCGAGTTGTTTGCTTCTCTCCAAGACACGACTTGAGCATTTCGCGCATGAAACCGAAAGCGGTTCGCAAAGTTGTAGATGTTTGGTGTGATCAGTTCAGAGAACTGGAAGATCGCGAAGACATCAGCTATGTACAAATTTTTGAAAACCGTGGTGATATCATGGGCTGTTCCAATCCCCATCCCCACGGTCAGATATGGGCAACCAGCTCCATCCCAGTAATCCCCGCTCTAGAAGATTCCCGACAAAAAGAATATCGGCAAGAAAAAGGACAATGCATGCTCTGCCGCTATGCGGAGCGTGAGCTTGAATCCGGCGAGCGGGTTGTTTTTGAAAACGATTCATTTGTGGCGCTGGTCCCATTTTGGGCAGTCTGGCCCTTTGAAATCATGCTACTTCCCAAAGCCCACATGGGCGCTATAACCGACATGAATGGTAGCCAGAAAGAGGATCTCGCGGAAGCTCTGGTAAGCATGGGAATACGTTACGACAATCTATTCGAAACATCCTTTCCCTACTCCATGGGAATTCATCAGCGTCCGGTGCATGAAAAGGGTGGCGACCACTGGCACTGGCACATCCACTATTATCCGCCGCTTCTACGCTCTGCCACTGTGCGTAAGTTCATGGTTGGCTTTGAAATGATGGGTATGCCGCAACGCGACATTACTGCCGAACAAAGTGCAAAACAGCTCCGAGATCTACCGAAAATACACTTTCAGGACCGGGGCTAATTTAATGTATTCTATAGCAACCATACGAAATCATTTGGCTAAAGGCGGCTTTGATAAAGATTTTTGCGATATTCATTCCAGCTCCAGATGTAAAGAATCAAACAACCGCTTAACTAAGCTTCTGGATTTGATGGAAAAATCATTCAACCCTGAGTATTCGCAGATAGCCAGCGCTCCTGGGAGAACAGAACTAGGTGGAAACCATACCGACCATAACCATGGAAGAGTTTTAGCGGCAGCGGTCAATCTGGACTGCCTGTCCATATTTTCGCCGGCTTCAGGACCAAATGAACAGACAGTCACCATCTTATCTGAAAATTTTGAACACCCCATTGTGGCGGATCTATCTGACACTACCCCGCGCCCAGAAGAAGAAGGAACCAGTGAATCCATCGTCCGCGGAGTTGCTGACGGGTTCCGCAAAACAGGATTTAAAGCTTCCGGTTTTAATGCATGCATTTCAAGCACCATTCCATCGGGGGCAGGGCTTAGTTCTTCAGCCGCTTTTGAGGTTTTAGTGGGGAGGATTTTCAGCGCCCTTTTCAACAATTCTATGGTCGATCCTTTAGATATAGCGCGCATAGCAAAACGGGCTGAGAACTTATATTTTGGTAAGCCCTGCGGGTTCATGGACCAGATGGCCTCGTCTTTTGAAGGCATTCTTGGGATAGATTTCGAAGATCCTGACAACCCTATAGTCGAACGAGTTTCTCCCGGATTTACCAATACTGAAAATAGTTCTGACGGGTTTTACGGAACCGGATACCGGCTCTGTGTAATTGATACCGGCGGAAGCCACGCGGACCTGACACCGGAATACGCAAGCATCCCGCAAGAAATCCTGAAGGCTGCACAATTTTTTGGACGCACAGCAGCACGGGGGATTACCATTTCAGAGGTTATGGAACACATTGGCCCGCTGCGGGAAACAGTTGGAGATCGCGCAACTCTCAGGCTTCTGCATTTCATAGGAGAAGACGAACGTGCCGTTCAGCAGGTAAAATCTTTACAAGCTGGCAACATGAAAGAATATATGATGCAAGTTGCAGAATCCGGTCACTCATCTTCAAACTTTTTACAAAACTGCTACAATACTCACGCTCCTTCTGAGCAGCCAATCCCTCTAGCTCTAGCCGTAACCGAGATGCTTCTTGGTTCAAACGGAGTTAGCAGGGTACACGGAGGCGGATTCGCTGGAACCATTCAAGCTTATGTCCACGAATCTCACTTTGAGAAATACCGCGACGCTATGGATAAACTTTTTGGTGCAGGCGCAGTTATTGAGCTAGTTGTCCGCCAGCCCGGACGGGAGATCATATGGCCCAGCTAACGCTCAAAGACCTCGCTCGCAAGTTAGGTATATCAGCTTCAACTGTGTCCAGAGCTTTGCACGACCATCCAGATATCAGTAAAAAAACCAAGCAATTGGCGATGGATGCAGCAGAGAAATATGGCTACCAGCCAAATCCCATGGCACAGAGTTTAAAGAAAAAGCGCAGCAACATCATCGGCGTTATTGTCCCGGAAATTCGTCATAACTTTTTTGCAACGGTCATCAGCGGTATCGAGGAAGTAACTTACGATGCTGGCTATATCATCATGGTCTGCCAATCTAATGAATCTCTGAGCCGTGAAATAGCTAACACAAAAGCCCTCACGGCGAACCGCGTAGCAGGCTTACTCATGGCGATATCTCTTGAGACTACTACCTGCGACCACATTAAAAATGTCATAAAACATGGAATCCCACTGGTTCAATTTGACCGTGTGGTCGAAGAACTAGAGACCGGAAAGGTCTGCATCGACGACTTTCGTGCAGCTTACAAAGCAACAAGCCACCTCATCGACTGCGGCTATAAACGGATCGGATTCCTTGCCGGACGGGAAGGTATTTCTCTGAATAGAATGCGCTTCAATGGATATTTCGAAGCGCTCAAAAACCACGGAGCCACCTATTACCCCGAATTAAATATTAATATCGGAGGGTGCCGAGGTAAAAATGGACGGTACGGGGCGGATGAATATCTCAAAATGGATAATCCGCCGGACGCAGTGCTCGCCATCAATGATCCCGTAGCAGTTGGCGCTTTCTGTCGCTGCCGCGAAGCGGGACTTCGCATACCCGAGGACATCGCGTTTGCAGGTTTTTCGGGATCGCCGGAATCGGCTCTCATTGAACCTGCTTTGACAACTATCTCTCAGCCCGCGTTTGAAATGGGCAAGACCGCGGCCTCCTTACTACTAAAGCAATTGGACAGCAAAGATGAGGCATATACTCCTAAAACCATCATTCTGGAGACAGAATTGCTCATACGCGGATCAAGTTGGAAGAGAGGAACCAAGTGAGTCATAGTAAAAAAAGCTTTGGCCTGACCATGCAAGGCGTAGAATCATATCTCTACACCATAGGTAATGAAGGGGGTTTTCAGGCTAGTGTTGCGGACTATGGCGCAACTCTGACAGAGCTGACAATTCCGATCTCGGAAGGCCGGTCAATAGACGTCATTCTAGGGTTTGACAGGCTAAGCGGGTACCTTAAGGATGACTCGTATTTAGGTTCTACCATAGGCAGAGTCGCCAGCCGTATATCAAATGGAGAGTTTGAATTAGACGGTATAAAATACTTTTTGGACAAGAACGAAGGCGAGCACCACCTACATGGCGGGGCTAACGGGTTTAACAACCAACTTTGGGAAGAATGCTCTGCGGATAAAGCAGAAAATTCAACCGTACGATTTTGCCATGAAAGTCCAGATGGAGAGAATGGCTATCCCGGAAATGTTCAAGTTACCGTAGAGTATACCATCATTAAAGATGGGCTACGCATTGATTATAGAGCCGAGACAGACAAGCCCACTCCCATAAATATGACCGCCCATCCTTACTTTAATCTGAACGGAAACGGACAAGATATTAGCGGCCATAATCTGAAAATATTCTCTCACCAAATTCTCGAGTTTGATGACAAACTTATTCCAACTGGAAACATTCTGGACATTTCCGGTTCCAATGTTGATTTCACTGATTTTTCTTCAATAAATGGTAGAACATCTGGTGGCGCGGCCTCAGATTTTCCCGTAGAATATGACCACTTTTATGAGCTATATTCCAGAAAAGGTGAATTATCTGTTTGCGCTATAGCAAAGTCTGAGTCCACAGGGTTAGAGCTTGAGATAGCGACTACCCAGCCAGGTCTTCAGTTTTATAGCGGAGATTATATCCCAAAGGGAACCGTTGGAAAACGTGGTTCAACCTATGGCCCCCGCTCAGGATTTTGCCTTGAGCCTGAAGGCTACCCAGACGCGCCAAACCACCCCAATTTTCCATCCGTGATCCTGCATCCCGGAGAAGCATACGTCCACTCAACCGAGTACAGGTTTCGCGAACTAAACGCGCTGAACTAAAACCGATTAAGGCGAGATAAAAAATGGCAAACGTAGAGATTAAAAAAGTCGTCAAGAAATATGGACCCGTAGAGGTTATCCATGGTGTTGATCTTTCTGTACATGAAAACGAATTCATTGTGCTTGTCGGACCGTCAGGCTGCGGAAAATCGACTTTGCTACGCATGGTAGCAGGGCTGGAAACTTTGAGCGGCGGAGAAATCAGCATCGGCGATCGCGTTGTCAATAACGTATCTCCCAAGGACCGCAACGTTGCCATGGTATTCCAGAACTATGCCCTTTATCCGCATATGACTGTTCGCGAAAACATGGGTTTTTCGCTCAAAATGCGGAAAAAGAGCAAAGAAGAGCAGAACGAAAGAGTAATGGAGGCGGCTAGAATCTTAGAGCTGGAACCTTACCTTGAACGCAAGCCTTCCGAACTTTCCGGTGGACAGCGGCAGCGCGTAGCCATGGGCAGAGCAATGGTCCGCAAGCCAGATGTTTTCCTGTTTGACGAACCTCTCTCAAATCTTGATGCACAGCTCAGAACGCAAATGCGTATGGAGCTTAGAAAGATGCATATGCGTTTGAAAACCACCACCATATATGTCACCCATGATCAGATAGAAGCTATGACCCTTGCTGACCGAATCGTCATTCTCAAAGACGGATATATCCAGCAAGTCGGGACACCTATTGAAGTAT
Source organism: Desulfovibrio sp. (assembly GCA_030145055.1). Classification (GTDB taxonomy): domain Bacteria; phylum Desulfobacterota; class Desulfovibrionia; order Desulfovibrionales; family Desulfovibrionaceae; genus Maridesulfovibrio. Next base: position 834,348 of record JAQYWK010000001.1, on the reverse strand, counting down.
TCGAGAAGCCTAATAATGTATTTGTCGCAAAATTTATCGGAAACCCTCCCATGAATATTCTGGAAGGTGTTTGCAATGTTATTGATGGCAAAAGATTTGTTGTCATTGGCAAAACCAGATTTCCCATTCAGGACGGAGTAGCTGCGGAAATTGTAGACGGTTCGCCAGTACTTGCCGGAATTCGCCCTGACTCCATTAAGATGGGACAGAATGTCGAGCGCCTTCCTAAAGATTGGTGGTGTCACGGTGAAGTGGTTGTTTCTGAAATTCTCGGAGCGCATTCACTACTTGAAATCATTATAGATGGTGAGAACGATTTATTGGCAGAAGTCGAAGGACGGATTGTAGCACATCCCGGCGAAACGGTTCGCATCGGGTTTGAGTTCGATCGCATGGTTCTCTTCGACCCTGAAACGAAAATGGCGCTTTATTAGAACAATCTTTAAAGCGACAACTTATTTGCGAGTTAAGTCTGAAATTGTCTTTTTTAACATTGTAGGAGGAATTTATGAAAACGTCCTTGGCTAAGTTGTTTTTGGTACTTGCCGTGGCTTTAATGCTTACAGTTCCGCAGGTCTCTATGGCCAAAGAACTGAACGGCGACCTTGAGATTTTTTCCTGGTGGGCTGGTGATGAAGGCCCTGCTTTACAAGCTCTGATCAAGCAGTACAAAGATCAGAATCCAAATGTTAATGTTATTGATGCCACCGTTACCGGAGGTTCAGGCGTAAACGCTAAAGCGGTTTTAAAAACACGCATGCTCGGCAATGAACCTCCTGATAGCTTTCAGGTTCACTCCGGACAGGAACTCATCGGAACATGGGTTAAAGCTGACCGCATGGAAGACCTTACATTCTTGTTCAAAGAACAGGGTTGGATGGATGCATTTCCAGAAGGATTAGTTAAACTTATCGGCACAGATAAGGGCATTTGGTCCGTACCTGTGACCATTCATCGCTCCAATGTGATGTGGTACATTCCTGCCAATCTGAAAAAATGGGGCGTTACTGCACCAAAATCTTGGGCTGATTTCATGAAAATCGCTCCTAAGTTACAGAAAGAAGGCATTGTTCCTCTCGCTCTTGCTGAAAACTGGACAGTTAACCACCTTTGGGAATCCGTAGCTCTTGCATCTTTAGGTGCTGACAAATGGGACGCTCTTTGGGCTGGTAAACTCAGATTCGACAGCCCTGATGTTGTTAAAGCATGGGAACTGTTCGGCAATGTCCTAAAATACACAAACAAAGACGCTTCCTCTCTTTCTTGGCAGCAGGCTACTGATATGATGATTGACGGCAAAGCTGCCTTCAATATTATGGGCGACTGGGCAGCAGGTTACATGTCCACAACCAAAAAGATGTCTCCCGGCAAAGACTTCGGATGGGCTACTTCCCCGGATACTGGCGGAGAATTCATGTTCCTGTCTGACTCCTTCGGACTGCCAAAGGGCGCACCGAATCGTGACAACGCCATCGCTTGGCTCAAAGTCCTTGGATCAAAGAAAGGTAGCGACACATTCAATCCTCTCAAGGGATCAATTTCCCCCCGTACCGACTCTGACCTAAGTAAGTATAATGCTTACCTACAGTCTGCATCAGCAGATTTCGGAAAAGACAGAGTTGTAGGTTCACTTGCTCATGGTGTAGCAGCGAATGAAACCTTCATGGGCGGATTCTCACAGATCATGGAAATGTTCCTTAAGACCAGAAACGCTAAAGCCGTTTCTATGGCCTGCCAGCAGCTTGCTGACAAAGCCAAAATCGGTAAATAGGCTTCTTCTGTAAAGCATTCAGTTAAGTAAAAGGCAGCCGCGCCGGTTTATCCGGTGCGGCTCCAATAAAGGTAAAGGTGCGGGATATGAGGGAAGCTTCACGGGACAGACTAAAGGCGTTTTTGACGCTTCTGCCTTCCATCATTTTGATTGGTATATTTGTCTATGGCTTTATCGGAAACACCGTCTGGATATCCATGACAGATTGGGGCGGCGATGGCGCTTTAGCACTTGAGCCTACAATGAACTTTGTAGGGCTTGCAAACTACAGTGACCTTTTCACTGGATTTCTTTCCAGCGGTTTCAGGCAAGACCTAGTAAACGCGGTATACTATTCAATCATGCTACTAGTCGGAGCCATAGGGCTCGGCATGTTTATCGCTATCCTGCTAGATCAGAAACCAAAGGGCGAAGATATCTTGCGCACAATTTTCCTTTACCCAATGGCCCTCTCCTTTATCGTATCCGGTACTATTTGGCGCTGGCTTTTAGCCCCTCAGGGCGGAGTTAACGTTTTACCTACTTATGTAGGTTTGCCCCCTCTCACCTTCCAGTGGACATCCAGTACAAAAGCTATACTGGAATTCAACTGGCAGAATCTAATACAAATATTTCTATACATCGCATCTTTTGCCTTAATTCTCGTAGGTTTGTGGATACTTAAAAACAATCAAAAACGTGCGGTTAAATACTGGCTCGGACCGGGAATAATCGTTGGTTTAATCGCATGGTTTGGCGGAGGTCTATTCCCCGAAGCCCTTTTTATGGAAGAAACTCACGGTTTCAACCTCGCAACATTGGGCATAATAATGGCAACGATTTGGCAATATTCCGGCTATACCATGGCTCTCTACCTAGCCGGATTCCACGGCATTTCTCAAGACCTGCGTGATGCGGCAATGTTAGACGGTGCAAGCAATGCGTCCTACTACCGCCATGTAGCAATCCCAATGCTAAAGCCGATTACAATCAGTGCCGTAATCATTCTTTCCCATATATCACTCAAAATGTTCGATCTTATTTTCGCCATGACCGGGCCGGACAATGCCCAGACAGGCCATCCCGCACTGAACATGTACATGACAACCTTCCGCGCAAACGATTTTGCCAGAGGCGCGGCAATCGCGATTGTTCTATTCATGGTTGCGGCTATGTTCATAGTTCCATACGTGGTGAGCCAGTACAGACAAAGGACTAAAGGATAAAAAATGAGTAAACCTACAACTACCACAAGCAGAATAACTATCGGTACTATTTCAATGTACGGCGCTCTATTCTTCTTGGCACTTTTTTTCCTTATGCCCGCATACATGGCGATAGTTACCGCTCTCAAGCCACCTGCGGAAATTAATTTATCCACAGCATGGGAACTTCCGTCCAAGTTTCATTGGTCGAGTTTTTCGGATGCTTTGTCGCTCTTAAAATCAAACATCGTCAGTTCTGTAATACTCACAGTCTGTGCAACCACCCTTTCAACGGTCCTCGGCTCATTGAACGGTTATGTTTTCTCAAAATGGAAATTCAAAGGTAGCGAATTTATTTTCACCCTTTTCCTGTTTGGTATGTTCATCCCATATCAGGTAATTTTGATTCCTCTTTTCCAAACGCTCAGAGCAATGAATTTATACGGCGGTCTGCCCGGACTGATTCTCGCTCACGTGGTTTACGGTCTTCCTATTACCACACTTATTTTCCGCAACTTCTATTCCCAGATACCAACAGCCCTCATCGAATCCGCAAGGCTTGACGGAGCAGGTTTCTTTTCCGTCTACACGAGAATTGTGTTTCCACTCTCCATTCCCGGCTTTGTAGTCACCGGATTATGGCAGGTAACTCAGGTCTGGAATGAATTTCTCTGGGGCATTTGTCTTACCCGCCATGCAGACAATCCCATCACAGTTGGGCTTGCTCAGCTCGCCGGAGGACAGGCCGTAAGCTGGAACTTACCGATGGCTGGTTCCATAATGGCCGCCGCGCCTGTTTTACTAATTTACATTTTCCTCGGACGCTATTTCATCCGAGGGTTGTTGGCAGGATCTGTCAAGGAATAGGGACGAATATATGGCTGATTTTCTTATTGCTGGGCTTGGTGAAATTCTTTGGGATGTGCTTGCTGATTCTGAGGAAATAGGCGGAGCGCCGATTAACTTTGCATATCACGCCGGACTGCTTGGTGCGGATTCCATTGCCATTTCAACCATCGGTGATGACGAGCGCGGCAAACGTGCCATCAAAGAATTGACTCGACGCGGATTAAACCTTGAAGCTGTCAGCATTGATAGTAAACATGCTACTGGATTTGTTGAAGCGACAATTGATGCCGAGGGTGTAGCTCATTACAATTTTCCCGACAACATCGCTTGGGATTATTTAGTATTAAATGACAAAGCCTTAAGTCTTGCGCCGAAAGTTGATGCCGTATGTTTTGGAACCCTTGCTCAGCGCAGTGAAAAATCGCGTACAGCAATTCACGCCTTTCTAGATAGAGCACCGCAGGCTCTCAAAGTTTATGACATGAACTTGCGTCAGCATTTTTACAGCGAAGAGATCATCAGACTTTCGCTTGAGAAGGCGCATGTTCTTAAGCTGAATGATGATGAAATTCGAACTGTAGCTCCCATGTTCAATCTTTCCGGTAGCGAGCAAAATATGCTCAGCGAATTGCACAATAAATTTGATCTTAAATATTCAGTACTCACAAGAGGCGGCAACGGTAGTTTGATAATGGGTGATGGAAAGGTTGTGGAAAGTAGCGGCGTTAAAGTGCAAAACATGCAGGATACCATCGGCGCTGGGGATTCATTTACCGCATCAACCATTATCGGGTTGCTTCAAGGTCACAGTCTGGAAGATATCAGTGACCATGCGAATAGATTGGCCGCTTATGTCTGCTCCTGCAAAGGGGCAATGCCCGCTATCCCGACTGAGTACAAATTAATAAAATAAATTTCTTATATACGGAGAAACAGCATGAAAAGAAGTGAGATAAACGGACTCATCACTAAGGCAAAAGAATTTTACGCTAAACATCATTTCAACCTTCCAAAGTGGGCGTTCTGGGGGCCGGAAGAGTGGAAAGGTACAGGTGACAGCGAAGTAGTGCGTAACATGCTCGGCTGGGATCTGACCGATTACGGCAAAGGTGATTTTGCAAAGCTGGGACTGATACTTTTCACCATACGCAACGGCAATCTCAAAACAGACGATCCCAAGCAGTACGCTGAAAAAATCATGATTCTGCGCGAAGGACAGATCTGCCCCATGCATTTCCATTGGTCCAAGCGCGAAGACATCATTAACCGCGCTGGCGGCAATCTCGTTATAAAATTATACGGGTCCGATGAAAACGAAGCCATGTCCGACCAGCCGCTTGATGTTAGCGTGGATGGGTTTATTCGCACAGTTCAACCAGGCGGAGAAATCGTCCTCGAACCAGGCGAAAGCATCTGCCTAGAGCCGGGTATGTATCACTCTTTCTACTGCGAGAACGGAAAAGGAGACGTGATGGTCGGTGAAGTAAGCGCGGTCAACGATGACAACATCGACAACCGCTTTCACGAATCATTACCACGCTTTCCTGAAGTTGAAGAGGATGAAGCGCCGATTCACTTGTTGGTAAATGACTATGGTAAGTATAATTAGGGCGTAGTTGGTTCAGCGTGGATGATTGCGAACGAGATTAAATTTCAAACTGATCAAGCGGAAAAATAGGTCTTGGAACGTTCTTATAAGGAAGACGGTCATATCGCGGAGTGCACAGCGCGCCGCTGTCGCAGATAATTATTTGTCCCGCGATCGGTTCGAACGCAGCTCGAAAATGTTGCATAGACTTTAGTGCTACGACATTTTTGCTTTCAGGATCAATATTGAAGGCTTTAAACTGCTGTAAATCTAGTATTTGTCCGGGAATGGTCACCACCAAAATTTCAATACCGCCAACACGGATAACCGCGCTTGGGCCGAAATTACCGTGCAATCCGTGAATCATTGGACCATCACCGATAAAGTGCCCATCGCTAAGAAAAAGAAGCTCGACCTCAACTATCAGTGGACCGCCTCCAAAAGCACGATCAGTCTTTCCACCAAGCGCAATCGGAATAGATTCGCCAACAACCCATTCCTGCAATATCCGCACGGTCTCTCCATCTACTATGGGTGCAAAACATCCATTGGTCACTCCCGCATTTAGCAGTGCAAGCAATAAATCAGTTGAATCGCCATAGCCTCCAGCTCCGGGATTATCTGCATAGTCGGCAATGATTAATGGCCCTTCGCTCGGTTCGTAGGCCGCGGCAATCTCCGCCGCATCTATCACTTCGAGATAGTCATTGATAACTTCAAAGCGCCGTTTCCACATATCATCAGCTATGGTTTCGGCGAATGCCGTGTGCGCTGCGAAATCCCCTTGTCCAGTAACGAGTACTGTTGGACCAACATCTCTGACATCCGCGCTGGCAAATCCGCCATTGACGCTTACGGCAAAGACATCCGGTTGTTCCTCATATTTACGTGCGGCGGCAATCCGCTCGATCATCGGACCGATATCTGTTCGGCCCCCATTAATTTCTTCGAGCATGGGCCGACTGGCGCGGACTGTACGTGGCTTGATTTCGCCAGTCATAGTCCGCTGTAAAATTTCGCCCGCTTGCTGACCAATGTCGCGCATATCGACGTGCGGGTAGGTTTTGTATGACACGATGATGTCAGCCAGCCCACATATCTGCGTACCAACATTTGCATGCGGATCAAGAGTAATGGCAATCGGCATTATAGTTCCCACCAGACGGCGAATTCGCCGCAAAATTTCACCTTCCCCATCATCACAGAAATCTAGCCCCATCGCCCCATGTAGACCGAGAAGCAGTCCGTCATATTGATTGTTAGCGATACTGGCAAGAATCGGTTCACATAACCAATCGAACGCCTTGCGTCTGATTTTGCCGCTTGGCCCAGCGGCGGCACTGATAACATGAGTGACCTGCCAGTCATGAACTCGTCCAACATCAAGGAAACCAGCGAGCGTCGTATTTACTGTGCCACGCTCGACAACAGCGGCGTCACCCATTAGCGCATAGCGGGCCATAAAGGCTTCTTTGCCGGTTTTACGGCGACTGAATGAATTGGTTTCATGTGAAATTTCGGCAGTCATGACTTTGAAAGACATCAGGCAAATCCTTGAATAAAAAGTAGAGGTATAAAGAAAGATTTAAAATGGAGAGTTGGAATTTGCCTGAAATGTAGCTCGTGGGGCTTTTTAGAAGGTTTCCATCTAAGAAGGAACAGCTCGATTCATGATATGTCTTATAGAATATTGCAATTACTTTCTTTACCATTTTGATGAACAAAGCCGATTTTAACAATTAGTCAGGATAATATTTTTATGGATTACCTAACCATCGAGAAAAGAGCGGCAATGTCATTATTAATTATTCGGTTTGCGGACAACAGCAAGTAAACGACTGCTAATATTGACAACCCCGGGTAGTTCAGCATGCTTTTGACTTATTTTACACATGTCACGGAAAACATCTTCACGCTCAAGTGAGCTTTTCAGTTCACTCTCCGGCGGAAAATTGAACAGTGGAGTTACACCGGCTAAATTAAGAACTTCCATTTTGTTTTCTTTAAACAGATCAACAAATTCTCCGGGACCAAGGAGATGCGAGGTCAAACCGTTTTCTGAAATGTATTCACCCGTCTCTAAGACCTCTATAATCTGAGAAAAATCCTTCCCATTAAAAAGATCTAACATCTTTCGATATCTGTTTCCGGCATCACAGATTACAATGCCCCCCGGACGGACGACCCTGCAAAATTCTCTGACGGCCTTCTGAGGGTCAGCACACAAAGTAACTGATTCACCTGTTGATATAACCATATCAAAGCTATCGTTTCGCAGCGAATGCATATCACAGACATCAAGTTCCTCAAAAGATAGCTTATCAGCAAAACCGCCTTGTTCAGCAAATTGCCGGGCGTTTTGAAGCATCTTTGGAGATATGTCTGAGAGAACCATATCAAAGTCCATTGGGGCTAGCCTTTCTGCCCAACGCCCGGGACCGCAACCAGCCTCAAGAATCCTGCCGTTCTTAATTTCTGACAAAAGGGTTTCGATGTACCCCCACCAACTTTCGTTGTACAATTCGGAGAATAGATCCGGTGAGTTGGATAATTTTTTGGCAAAATGTATGTCCGCTCTTTGATCCCATACATTGCGCAAATGATCGTTTTTCATATGTGCTCCTTAATATTATTCCATGAACTCAAGGAATCCACTACTCCCTTTACTCTGTTTTCAATTGATAGAAGATCTGCTTTATTAGGACGATCTTCAATATCTCCAAGGCGACCATTTTTGTTTATTTCAGGCCAGTTTTTAGGAGGGTTATTACGTTTTCCCACCACATGCCACTGATCAAGCACGGTATATCCAAGGTGTTCAATAAACGAATTGAGCCACAGGGTCATGGGTAAAGCCTCTTTTACTCCGATATGAGGACCGGAAAAAGTTCCGAAGCTAATTCCAAATTTACCGGGTATTACTGGCGAGGAGGGTTTGATCAACCCCTGTCCGTTATAATCCTTCATCATTTTCTTTACAAAAGTCATCAAGGTCTGGGTGGGCAGCCAAGAAATCACAGGTGACCCTATGAAAATAAGATCAAAATCAAACAGGTCGACAGTAAGTCCTTCTTCTACTTTTACCAGAGATGGTGTCATGAATTTTTCTGTAAGAGAACGATGGATTGCTTTTGCAACCTCGGCAGTATTTCCACTCATAGAGTCATAGAGTATAATTGATTTCATCAGTACTTCCTTTTTCTAGGGTTTGTTGAAACTTGAATTTATCAAATTCGAGTTGCATCAAATGCGCCAGAAATATCCTCCAAGATAATTTTCGATATAACTCTTATAATAATTACGTATTTTACCTAAAAAAATATTTACTACAGAACTTTAAAAAACCTAAAGTTTACGTTTAGTTTACGTTTTTACCGTTAACCGTTAACTAACAACAGTATATATTCAATTAGATTTGAAAAACTTGTGTAATAACAAGCAAGAGTATAGTTTTTTAGTAAACGTTTTTATGGCCTATTTTTACATTGGAAAAGGATGAAGAATATGAAAAATTTAATCACTGAAATAAATGATCCCTTGCTGATACAGCTTATAGATACCGTTGCTGACGGTGTTTTTATTATGGATACCAACGGAGAAATTACTTTTTGGAGTAAATCCATGGAACAGATTACGGGCTTTACGGTCCGTGAAGCCACAGGTAAAACCTGTAGTCTGCTTAAAATATCCAATTGCCTTGGCATCAGAGGAACGAGAGACCCAATTCAATGCGGAGTCCTCAAGGGGGACTCAACCGGCGCGCGAGAATGCTTCATTAGGCATAAGGGTGGCCATGATGTCCCAGTAATAAAAAACGCAACCGCCATAAAAGACCAAACAGGAAACGTCATAGGCATCATTGAGACTATCACCGATCTTACTGAACTTGAAAAAGCCCGACGGACTATTGATGAAAATACCCGGCGCTTGAGAGAGAAACACAATCTCGACCGAATCATAGGGAAAAGCGACTGCATAAAAGCCGTATTCACAGCCATTAATGCAACGGCAGCAAGCAATGCTACCATATTAATTCAAGGTGAAAGCGGTACGGGTAAAGAGTTGGTGGCAGGGGCAATACACTACAACTCCGAGCGGGCCAAAGCCCCCTTCATTATTGTAAATTGTTCCGCATTGTCAGAATCGCTCCTTGAAAGCGAGCTTTTTGGACATGCAAAAGGAGCGTTTACTGGAGCGATCACCGATCGCATTGGGCGTCTTGAGAAGGGTAACCACGGCACTGTATTTTTGGATGAAATCGGTGAATTGAGTCCTCTGGTTCAAGTGAAATTACTTCGAGTCCTTCAAGAAAGAACCATAGAACGATTAGGAGAATCTATTCAACGGAAGTTGGATATCCGTGTGATCACAGCTACACACAGGGATCTTTACAATCTCGTAAGGGAAGGAAAATTTAGGGAAGACCTTTACTATCGTCTCAAAGTTTTTCCTATCCGCACCCCTCCATTAAGAGAAAGGAAAACGGATATTCCCTTGCTGGTTCGCCACTTCTGTGACCGACTAAACAATGATACAGGGAAAAATATTCAGGCGGTATCACCCAAGGCGATGCAACGACTTCTGGATCATGACTGGCCTGGTAATGTAAGGGAACTGGAAAATGCCGTAGAACATGCCTTTGTTCTCTGCTCGTCCCGCATCATCCAACCCGATCATTTGCCTCTTGAAATCAGGCAGAGGGAATGCCTATCTGGAGCAGCTACCCCCTCTGCTTTTTCCATGAATGCAAATAATGAGTCTCAGCCACTAACCAGGGATTTGTTAATACTTAGACTCCATGAGTCCAACTGGAACAAGGCCGAAGCAGCAAGACGACTTGGAATAAGTAGAACAGCCGTATGGAAGCGCATGAAACAATGGAATATCCCTCTAAAAAAAACATCTGAGATATGATAATATTAAATTCATTTTCTCTATTTACTCGCACTCATCTTTTCACAAACAAAAGCCCCCTTACATTATATGTAAGGGGGCTTTTCTAAACCAAAGTCGAATTTTGATCTTCTATTTAAACAAGTTTCTTAGCAGCTTCCAGAGCAGCATCATAATCAGGCTCTTCAGTAATCTCTTTCAAGTACTGAACATATTCTACAACGCCATCTTTACCTATAACAAATACGGCTCTGCTAAGCAGGCGAAGTTCTTTGATCAAAACTCCGTAAGCTTCACCGAAGGATGCTTCTTTGTGATCTGAAAGAGTCGTGACAGCCTCGACTCCGGCAGCTCCGCACCAGCGGGCCTGAGCGAAAGGAAGGTCCATGCTGAGAGTCAGGATGGCAATATCATCGCCGAGGCCAGCCGCCTCAGTATTAAATCTGCGGGTTTCCATATCACAGACAGGAGTGTCTAGAGACGGTACTGAGCTTAAGATAAGCACCTTACCCTTGTAATCTTCAAGAGTTTTAGGAGCCAGTCCGTTATCGGTTACGCTGAAATCTGCTGCATCATCACCGATTTTAACCTCAGCCCCTATAAGGGTCAGAGGGTTGCCAAGAAATGTTATTACCCCAGTTCTTTCACTCATAATTTATACTCCATTGGTTGTTTTAATTTTTATTTAAAATAACATAGCTCGGTGCGAGCGGCAACGGACAAATTTAAATTATAACATCACCTCTGGCCGCACGAACCGCTGGAAAAAGTATGATTTTTTAGTGCCAAAATTATTATGAAGAGGACTTTCTTGACTTTATCGCATCCTGCGGGGAGAATCTTTACCCAATTAAGTCCATCATTACACATAATCCCCGCGCTAAGCAGGAGTCCATATGCAAATTACTAAATTCGCTATTCCCGAAGTAATATTCGGTAACGGAAGCATTAAATTTCTTGCCTCGTGTGCCCTCAGACTTGGTGCTAAAAGAGTTTTTCTCGTCAGTGACAAAGGCCTTGAATCCTGCGGATGGGTCAAGCAGGTCATTGACCTTCTCAAGGACGCAAAACTAGAATGCATCTACTTTAATGACCTAACCGCCAACCCCAGAGACACCCAAGTTCATAGAGGGGCTGAGCTTTACCTTGAACACAACGCCGACGTCATTATCGGCCTTGGCGGAGGGAGCCCGATTGATGCAGCCAAGGGAATTGCCACCATCGTCAGCAATGGGGGGAAAGTCAGTGACTATGAAGGGGCAAACCGAATAAGTCATCCACTGCCACCTATGATTTTCATCCCAACTACCGCAGGCAGTGGTTCAGACGTTTCACAGTATGCGATCATAAGTGATAAAGAGCGTGAAGTTAAAATGGCAATTATCAGCCGTTCGCTAGTTCCCAATATTTCGATCATTGATCCAGATTTACTCGTAACCAAGTCACGCAAACTGATTCTAGCCTCCGGAGTGGATGCTCTGGCTCATGCGATAGAATCGTATATTTCAAGACTCGCTTCTCCATTCACAGAACCACAAGCATTGAATGCTATTAAACTGATTGCCGAAAATCTTGAAGCAGCCGCGAATCGCAAAGATCCTGAAGCTCTTACGCAACTTGCAATTGCAAGCACGGCCGCAGGAATGTCATTCAGCAACGCAGGATTGGGAGTCGGGCACGCCTTAGCTCACGCACTTGGAGGGCGTTATGACGTTATGCACGGCATGGCCCTACCTATTTTACTGCCGTCTGTAATGCGCTTTAATATTCCAAGCTGTAAGGGAAAAATAGCAACCATCGCCCGTACTATAAATGGAGCGAGTTTATGCTCCATAGATGAACAGGCTGAACAAGTCTGTGACACACTGCAAAAGATGTTCGAAGACTTAGGAATTCCCATGCGCCTCAGGGACCTTGTTCCTAACGAAACTGATCTGGAAGAAATCTGCAAGGTCGCAATAAACGATGCCTGCGCTGTTCCTAACCCGAGAGAAGCCAATTGGCAGGACCTACTCGGAATATGTAAAGAGGCATGGTAATGAGCACAAACACATCCCTGACAGACCTTATGGGAATAGAGCATAACAAGCTCAATTTCTTTCAGGAATTACAAAAAAACATTGAAGAACTTACCACTATCAATTTGCAGTCTGAAGACCAGCGGCGCGAAATTGCGGCAATCCTTGATGGTGTAACAGACGTAATGATGGTTCTTTCGGAAAAGCTGGAAATAATTTCTGTCAACCATGTTTTCGAAGAGCTTTTTCCCGGTGTAAATCCAATAGGAAAAACCTGCTACAGTCTGTTTAGAAATGTAGAAAGAGCCTGCCCTGAATGCCCGGCTTTTCGTGCTCTTTCCACAAATTCAGTGTGTAAAGAAACAGCTATATTTCGTATCGACGGCAGAAACCTTCAATTTGACATGGTTGCTTCTCCACTTAAAAACCCTGATCTGACTGAAAACCGCATCCTCATATTTAAAAGAGATGTAACACTAGAAAAAGAGTATCAGGCAAAATTTTATCAAGCTGAGAAAATGGCAACGATCGGAGTTCTTGCCGCAGGCGTTGCCCATGAAATTAACAACCCCATGGCAGCAGTAGCCGGATTTGCAGAAGGTATACAGCGCAGGCTTGCCCGCCTTGACGAATCTGTGCCGGAAGACTTGGCAGACGATTTACACGACTATACCGACACTATCCTGAAAGAATGTTTGCGCTGTCAGGAGATCGTTAAAACGCTGCTATCCTTTAGCCGCCCTATAGCCGCAGACTTTCTGCCGGTTGATATCAATCAAGTGGCTAAAGATACACTCCGCCTTTTGGATCATCAGCTTAAGAAAAACAATTCCATAAAACTTACCACAGAACTGATAACGCCCATACAACACGTTCACGGCGACGAAGCTCAGCTTAAACAGGTTATTCTGAATCTGATGACCAATGCAGTTGACGCAGTGGGAGACTCTGGCGAAATCAAGGTTCAAACATTTATCGAAGGTGACAACGTCGGACTGAGAGTCTTCGACTCCGGTTGCGGCATTCCTCCCGAAAACATAGATTTGCTTTTTGAGCCATTTTTTACGACTAAATCTGTTGGCCACGGAATCGGCATCGGGCTCTCTACCTGTTATAATATAGTAAGCGATCACAACGGTGAAATAGTAGTAGATAGCAATCCCGGAAAAGGCTCTTGCTTTACAGTTCTTCTACCAATAAAATGAGAAATACATGCCTGAAACATACAAAATCCTAGTTGTCGACGATGAGGAATCCATACTCAAATTACTGAGCAAAGAACTCGCGAGCCCAGAAAGAGTCATCCACACGGCAAATTGTGCGGAAAGGGCTCGAGAACAAGTCCGTAAAGACCGATATGACGTGATCATTTCTGATATCAGACTGCCTGACGGAGATGGGCTAGACTTACTGACAGAGTTCAAAGACATAGAACCTGATGTGGAAGTCATCCTCATTACCGGACATGGCAACATTGATAACGCAGTGGAAGCTATCCGCATCGGCGCTTACGATTATATTACAAAACCTTTCCGGCTAGACAGAGTTGAACTGGTAGTAGAACGCGCATGGCAGCGAGTTTGTTTGCAGCGAGAAAACAGAAGTTATAAACACTCACAAAGCGGAACAGACAAAACACAGCTTGTAGGCAACGCGGCCTCCGTAAAACACATCAACCATCTTATTGGTAAAGTAGCTCCTACAAATGTTCCGGTTCTCATCACAGGAGACTCAGGAGCGGGTAAAGATGTTGTTGCCCATAGCATTCACCTTGCCAGCCAGCGCTGTGGCAAGCCGCTTATAGTTAAAAACTGCGCTACCCTACAAAAGGAACTTGCACGAAGTGAGCTTTTCGGTCACACACGCGGCTCTTTTACCGGAGCCATGGAGAACAGCGACGGACTTATGACCTTTGCCCACACTGGAACTCTTTTTCTGGACGAAATCGGAGAACTGCCGATGGAAGTACAGGCCTCGCTACTACGAGTTCTCGAATCACATAATTTCAGGCGTGTAGGAGAAAAGGATGAACGAACTGTGGACATTCGCTTTCTTTTCGCAACTAACCGGAACCTTGCTCTGGAAGTTGAAGAAGGAAGATTCCACGAAGCCCTTTTCCATCGCATAAATGTTTTTAATATTAATATTCCGCCGCTAAAAGATAGGCGCGAAGACGTCCCGTTACTTGTGGACTTTTTCCTTACAAAACTTGGCCAGCAAATGGGGCAAGGTGAATATACCGTCAGCGAAAAAGCTATGAAATGTATGCTTTCGTATTACTGGCCCGGGAACGTTCGCGAGCTTCGCAACGTTCTTGAGCGCAGTATTATCCTGTCGGACAATTACGTTATCACCGCGAACTGCCTTCCGAAAGAAATTGCGGACCAACCCGAAAGAGATAGCGAGATCGGCGTGCTCTCACTCGAACGAATGGAGAGGGAGCACATCATTAAGGCACTGAGTTTCTTTAACAATAATCGTCAGCGAGCAGCGGAAGCCTTAGGAATAGGACGCAAGACTCTTTATCGGAAAATAGATAAATATAACCTATAGTTAAACCTACGTATAGGGGATCTAAAAGATACAATATCATGCCCTAAACAAAGCCCCGGAGAAGTTTTTCTCCGGGGCTTTGTTCGTTTTGAGAGTGACACACTGCAACCAATTACTGAGTCAAAACGACACAAGCACACCCCACCCCCCATTCTACAAAGCTTTAAAGACTCCAATCAACTTAGAGCAAGCACACTAAAATATAACCTCCCCCGATGGACTCAACCAAAGAGACTCACATGACACACTCAACAAAAGCAATAAATACCTAAAATAACTGACTTTAATCATTGGCACACATAATGCTAAGAGAGATTCATTAATAAGCACTCGGCAAGCCCAACCTTCATTAACTTCTAGCTTAAAGGATGGTTTAACATGGCAGTACGTGAACAAGTATACGGTTTCTTTATTCCTAGCGTTACCCTTATCGGTATTGGCGCTCACAAGGAAATCCCAGCTCGCATTCGCTCCCTTGGAGGCAAAAAACCTCTACTTGTTACTGACAAGGGAATCACAGCAATCGGCATGACGCAGCAGATTGTAGATATCTTGAAAGCTGAAGGTATGGATTGCGTTGTTTATGATGAAACTATCCCTAACCCAACTGACAAAAACGTTGCTGACGGCGTAAAAGTATACAAAGACAACAAATGTGATGCACTTATCTCCCTCGGTGGCGGTAGCTCACATGACTGTGGTAAAGGTGTCGGTCTTGTTGTCGCTAACGGCGGAACAATTCATGATTACGAAGGCGTAGATAAATCTACCAACCCAATGCCTCCTTACCTCGCAGTTAACACAACAGCTGGTACTGCTTCAGAAATGACTCGTTTCTGTATTATCACCGACACTTCCCGCAAAGTTAAAATGGCAATCGTTGACTGGCGTGTAACTCCAGGCATCGCACTTGATGATCCATTGTTAATGATGGGTATGCCACCATCCCTCACAGCAGCAACAGGCATGGACGCTCTGACTCACGCAGTTGAAGCTTATGTTTCTACGATCGCCACTCCGATCACTGACGCTTGTGCTGAAAAATCTATCAGACTCGTTTCTAAGCACCTGCGCGCAGCAGTTGCTAACGGACAGGACATCGATGCTCGCGAAGGTATGTGTTACGCACAGTACTTGGGCGGTATGGCTTTCAATAATGCTAGCCTCGGTCATGTACACGCTATGGCTCATCAGCTTGGCGGCTTCTACGACCTTCCACATGGCGAATGTAATGCTATCCTCCTCCCATACGTTGAAGCACACAACCTGATTGCAAACCTTGACCGCTTCTGCGACATGGCAGAATGGCTTGGAACAGATGTATCCGGAATGACCAAACGTGAAGGCGCAGAAGCATGTCTCACAGCTATCCGTCAGCTTTCAAAAGACGTAGGTATCCCTGATGGCTTAATTGCTCTCGGCGAACGTTACGGCAAGAAGGTTTCTGAAAAAGATATCGGAACTATGACAGCTAACGCACAGAAAGATGCTTGTGGTCTTACTAACCCACGTTGCATGACAGACGAAGCAGTTGCAGCAATTTACAAAGCAGCTCTTTAATTAAATGAGTTTCGGTAGATTCCGGCATCCGCTGCCGGAATCTACCGCTCAAGATATTCGGTCAGCGAACAGTCAGGGCTTACACAGAGATGGATTTTGTTAAGGGCAACCCAGACTGTTCGATTAGCTTGAAAGCATGAGTTCGGGTGGAGCTGTACTCAAACGCAATTTAAGCTGGCTACATATTTCCGAGGGGGGCTCACTCCCCCCTCCGATATGGCCTCTCACAATAAAAATCAAAACCTCGCCAGCAAGAAATTTCACTTATTCTACATCCCACTTATTCTTCATCTTTCAGAACTTATTTATATTTATATACTCTTATCTGTTGCACAAAGTACGGCTTAAAAAATTCTGTTATCCCCAATATTTTTGACTCTGCCACTATACAATTGCGCCCTCCCTTATTAAGTACTTCTGACAAAGACTAATTCCCTTTACAGAAAAACTTCCGATATATTCACCATCTTTAAGGAATAACTATGTTCATCCTCGAAAAACCATATGTGTCTGATTTACTAAAAAAGACTCTCATCGACCTGAATGCAAAAGTTCTTGATAATGAGATTGCACGCGGTGCAATGCAGGATTCACGGCTTGCACTTCTTAGCGAGCAGGAATTTATTAGTAACTATAATGAGAATCCAGCACAGCCTGTCTATTCCAATTCCGAAAACGCAATTGACTGGATCGACAACAACTTAAGTTCCAGTGATCTTCCGCAAAAGATTCGTTTATTTAAAGACAAAGCCGCCTTTCGCGATCTCGTAAAAGATATATACCCAGACTTCTTCTACAAAACGGTTGAATTCGATGACCTTGATTCAATCAATCCCGAAGATCTACCTATTCCCTGCGTGATTAAGCCGAGCGTAGGTTTTTTCAGCCTTGGCGTTCACATGGTCGAATCCATTCAAGGTTGGCATGACGCGCTTTCCAAGATCCAAAACGAAGTGGTACATATTAAGACCATGTATCCCGCAAAAGTTTTGGAACTTGATACATTCATAATCGAGCAATGCATCGAGGGTGAAGAATTCGCGGTAGATGTGTATTTTGACGGTGAAGGAAAGCCCGTAATACTGAATATTCTAGGACATCTTTTCGCATCAAGCGATGACGTAAGTGACAGAGTATACATCACATCCACTGAGATTATCCAAAAGTGGTATAGTAAGTTTGAAGCACTGCTAACTGAAATAGGTAAACGTGCTGGCCTCAAGAATTTTCCGATTCACATCGAAATCAGGGGAGATGAAAACGACAATCTAGGCGTGATTGAAGTTAACCCTATGCGCTTCGCAGGTTGGTGCGTAACGGACCTTGCTTACTTCGCATATGGAATCAACCCGTATAAATATTTCATGGAAGGACTTACACCCGACTGGGATGAGATATTTGCGAAGAATAAAGATAAAGTCTGCGCCATGATTATTGGCGAGATTGATTCGTCGATTGATCGCTCAAAAATAAAAAGCGTGAACTACGAAGCATTTAATTCTTACTTCACTAAACCCTTGGAATTACGCAAGATTGATTACAAAGATTTCCCAGTATTCGCATTCATGTTTGCGGAAGTTGAGAAGGATAATATGGTAGAGCTTAAAAATGTGCTGCATACGGATTTTAGTGAGTATTTGGTTTTGGAGTGAGATCCCCCCTCTTTCCCATGATCTCCTTTGACAAGACCCAGCATTTACGGCAATTCCTATAGTATACAAACAAACCTTCAAGGAGATAATATGAGTTCCACCATTGATGACTTGACCATACAATATGAAGAAAACGGCGAAATCGTTATAAAAGAATTGAATAAAGAAGTACTTACCAAGGGTGCATGGACTACTATTCTTTTCCGTTACAAACAGATTGACCGCAAAACTGAAGATTTCGGCAAAGACATGTACACCATTCGTCGCTACCAGAAGCAGAACGGTGAATACCGCCCTAAATCTAAATTCAACATTTCCAGCTCAAAGCAGGCTCGCAAGATCATTGATGCTTTGGAAGTCTGGCTCAAAGAGGAAGAAGACGTAGCAGCAGCTGCTGCTGAATAGCTCTTCCTTTTCGATTTTCCATAGCCAATAAAAAACTCCGCTCAGAGATTATTCTCTAAGCGGAGTTTTTTATATTTATGCAGTCTATATTAAATGATCACGCACTAAACTAATTAACAGTATACGCCCCGCTAGCTTCAACTTTCTGCACTGTAGAATTCGAGATAGTGAACCATAAAAATTCACTGAGCCGTGTGCCGATCTCATTCTGCTCGCTATAATTGCAACCGACCAGCCAACCGGAATCGGTGAAATAACAATCCGTGCAACGTTCCATCTGTAAAGTTTCAGGAAACTCTGAATTTTCTTTCAGATAAGTTTCAACAACTACATAATGACCGTCAGTTGCGGTCTTCTGAGGTTTATCGCCAAACTTCTCCAAATCTTTCATAAAACTATCGTACTTACTTTTGTAACGATCATATTTACTCTCGTAGAGACCCTCGCCCGGATTGAGCCTCATCAGTTCTGCGTAGATATCCATGTTGGCTTTATAATCACGCATTGGAAGAGTCTGCGCTTGCGCATAAAGTTTCTTTTCAAGTCTCCGCTGGAGCTTTTTATCATACCCCTTAAGCTGTTTGCTATACTTGGAATTATCAGGCTCAAGTGAAGCCAACTGAGCATAGTATTTAGCTAATTCTGAATAGTTATATTTAGATGTATTCTCTATCCTAAACAACAAAT
This sequence comes from Desulfovibrio sp., assembly GCA_030145055.1. Taxonomy (GTDB): domain Bacteria; phylum Desulfobacterota; class Desulfovibrionia; order Desulfovibrionales; family Desulfovibrionaceae; genus Maridesulfovibrio. Next base: position 815,188 of record JAQYWK010000001.1, on the reverse strand, counting down.
CTTTTTCTGTAGCTAAATGAATAAGGGCCTTAAGCTCATCGTTCATCAGATCCTTATTCTTTTCAGCTACCGCTAAAGCTGTTTCCGCATGGCCCGTTTCTATGAGCCGCTTCATGCTGAAAACGATCTTTTCGCGTGCGCGATCCTCTTTTTCAGTCTGAACTCGCACCTCTTCAAGGCGAACCACCTCGGCAACACGTGCCTCTTCAACAGCAATGGTCTTTTGCACCTTAAGCACACCGATAACGATTGTTATCACAACGATTACACCTGCAATTGCGGCAAGTATTATCTTTTTACTCAGTAGAAATTCTTTAATTGGGGAAATATTCATGTCATGGAAGATACGGTTAGGAGTTAAGTCCGTCAATATCAGGGGAAAATTTATTCCATATATATGTAAAGAAACCTAAACTAATACGGCAACCAGTCCGATAAAATCCTTAAGGAAGGAATACTGTCATGCAAATCGACGCATCAGCACTAAAAAGTACATACGGTCAGCTTAGCTGGCAAAACAGTCAGGCTTCGCTTTTAAGCGAGAGTCGGACTTCCAACGTTGGAACGGCTCGCCTTAACGTTTCGGCCCCACCCGTAAATACTGCTGACCAATTCGCTGATCTAATAGCTCAAAAGGCCGTTGTACCTGATAATTCGGACAAAGCTGTTCAGCCTTCCAAAGATCCTTCTGAGCTGGCCTCTGCTCTGTCCGACGCTTCCAACTTCATCGAAGATAAATTCGGCAAAGATGCCGCTACAGCCTTTAAGGGGCTTGTTATTGCAAACTCAGGCGATCAGATTACTGAAGATTCACTCAGTAACGGACTACTTAAGTCTATTCAGTTTATTGACCGTAATTTCGGATTTGCCGCTGGCGATCAGGTTATGAGTCATTTCAATTCAAATCTGAACAACGCTATGAACAACCATTTTGAAAACGGTTTGCAAGAGCACTTTTTCGCAGCGCAGTCCGGTACAAATGCAAAAATGAATCTGAGCAATACCTTTGCCCAAGTCAGCCAGCAATTCGGTGAGCAGACAGCTGAATCCATTGAAAATTTGATTGATCAAGTTTTAAATGAAAAGGGTAATTCGTTGGACTCCTTTAAAAAAGGGCTAGATAAAGCTCTAGCTGAGGCCGAAGAGCTGAACCCGGGCATTACCGCGCTAACAGCTCCGATGGCTGCAAGCGAACTAATGGACAATATCCAAAATTCAGGATCATTAGCACCGCCTGCAAAGGGTTCTGTACTGAACGTGTCCGTTTAACTTTCACTGATATATTTCCCTATAAAACTACATTCGCACGCCTTACGGACTATTCAAGTTCGTTTTTTTTTGCTATGAGTTTGAGTCTAGACTGACAAGCATTACATGGAGGGAAGGAATATGATGAGTTTTTTCTGGTTTTTTCTTGGTCTCGGGTTGACTATCGCAGTCATTGGTTTCATCAAGGCTACAAGTTCTACAGACGAATAGCCTCGACTTTTTTAACGGGTAATCCCGTTTAAATTTTCCAGAAAAGCCCGCATATTGCGGGCTTTTCTCATTTTTCTTTGACACGGCCCCCTCCCTGTGGCTTGATCGCTGTTCAGTCCTACATCTCTTTCATACATATTTCAGGAGCATTTGATGCCGGATTCTAAATTCATGGAACGCTTTCATAAGGATATTGATCCCATTCGCACAACAGAATGGAGATCTGAATATAGCCGAGATCTTGCCCGCATTATACATGGTGCGGCATTCAGGCGTCTTCAAGGAAAAACACAGGTAATGGGCACGGGTGAAGGCGATTTTCACAGGACCAGACTGACTCATTCCATGGAAGTAGCCCAAATAGGACTGGGGTTATTTGAAGGAGTAGAAAAAGGTAATTTGAAGGAACATGTTTCCGACAGTTTGCAGCCATACTTAACTACCGCGCACCCCGTTATTTCTTCTGCCTGCTACGCACATGACCTCGGCCATCCTCCTTTTGGTCATGGCGGCGAACAAGCCTTACACGAAAAAATGAAAGAGAGCGGCGGCTTTGAAGGGAACGCGCAAACCGTAAGGCTTTTAACCAGACTCGAGAAATATCATAAGGGTAAGGGCATTAATCCCACAAGACGGGTTCTGCTTTCTGTACTAAAATACCCCGCCAGTTTTTCGGAATATTCTCCCAAAGCCCAGCGCGACAGCCATCCTCCAAAATGCTTTTATCAGAGTGAGTTGGAACTTATAAATTGGGCAATAGAACCATTTTCAGAACAGGATAGAAAACTTTTTCGCTCCATATCAAAAGGCAAGCCGCGCAACATGACTTTTGACGCATCTGTAATGGAATGCGCTGACGACATAGCCTATTGCACACATGACTTAGAGGATATTATAGCAAGAGAAATAGTCAAAAAAGGCGTATTACTTAATGAACTTAGCTCCTATTTCAGCGAGAACGGACCAATTGAGATTGATGGTAAAAAGCTAAATATAGACAGTTTTACCCCACTCTTTGAAGATAGCTATGCACGCAAAAAAAGCATCGGAGAAATTGTTAACGTCCTGATCACATCCATTTATTTAAAAGAACATGAAGAATTCGAACATCCATTGCTGCGCTACCGACTCGCTATAAATGAAAAGATAGAGCCTTTTACCAATTTCCTGAAAAAAAGGATCACCTACGATCTGGTCGTATCGAAGCCGGCAGTCAAAATGCTTGAACGTAAAGGCCAACGCATCATTTCATCCCTTTTTGATGAATATCAGCAGGCTCCTGATCAGCTCATACCAAATTGGATTTCTCTTGAGGGCGAATCCACCAGTCGAAAAATTTGTGATTATATAGCAGGAATGACGGACACGTATGCAGAAAAGATATTCCGCCGCATGTTTACCCCCGGCATAGGTTCCAGCAAAGATGAATTATAGAGGACTATTAACGTAGTAACATTTAGCAGGTCGGTTAAATCGTGACTCGGGAAAAAATATTAAAAGCTCTTGATGAACATGCAGACGAATGGATGCAAGTTCCAAGTGTGTTCAAAAACGAATCAGGTGCACCTGAATTTGAAATGGTTCTGGCTAATTCTGAAATGAAAGATCCAGGGGTTTCATCGCTTATTTTCAGAGAAACTAGAACGGGCGGATTCGAATACGCATCGCGAGCTTTTTTGCACGCGCACCTGCAACCGGACGATCTGTTCATTGATGTCGGAGCACATTTTGGTCTCTACACTCTTACCGCCGCCAAAAAAATCCCCGGTAAAATAAAAGTTCTCGCCATTGAACCGCATCCTCTAAATGCAGGTCGACTTCGCATGTGGACTGAATTTAACGAATGCTCAGACAGCGTAACCATCGCAGAATGCGCAGCCTCTGATCGCAGTGGGCACAGTATGCTCAGGCAAGATTCCTCCATGGGACACAGCCTTATTCCATTAGCAAACTCAGCCGACAAAAGACCTCCCATCAAAGTAGCCCTCGACACTGTAGACAACATTGCGGCCAAAGCCGGATTCACTGATTCTGACACTCGGATTATCCTGAAGATTGATACAGAAGGGCATGAACTGCAAACCATAAAGGGTGCTCTCGGACTACTCAAGACAGGACGCGTTTCCGCTATCATATGGGAAAAAGGACATTTCCACCTCACTCAAGAAGGAATGAGAGAATTTGTAGATATTATGAATATCCTTCGAGACTTAGAATACGATTCATTCAGGTTTCCGCACGAAGATATGGGCGGGCCGTTGGTTCCCTACGTGATCAGTCACGAATCGTGCAACATCATAAGTTTGGATTCTTCAATAACCCCGCTACCGAACTATGAAAAGCCGTGGGGAGCGCATTGCTCCATGTCGCCCTCCATGCGCCCCAAGATTTCTGCTGAAGTGACCAAAGCATACACTGAGCGGCTCATAGCGGCAAAAGCCACAGACTGCGGAAGATGGTCCAGATGGGAACACCTGCACAAGGAGTCAGACATTCGAGCGGGGCTTACGGGACAATTTGTAACTGAAAATTCTACGGTCCTCGACGCGGGCGCAGGGATGATGCTCTTACGCGATTATATTCCTGAAAGTTGCACGTACACACCGCTCGATATTATTTCTCGCAGCCGGAAATGTATAGTTGCCGATCTTAATCAACATCAGTACCCTGACCAGAAATATGACGTTGTAATGGGGCTGTTTATACTTGAATTTCTTCACGAGCCGGAAGAATTTCTGAAATGGGCATACAAGTCATCAACCAAATTAATTTTCACATACTACCCTGCACGTCCGAACTCTGAAAGAGATCGCAGGGTTGCAGGTTTTTTTAATGACTTCGACCACAAAGGGGTTGAGGAAATAATTGAGAATTCAGGCTGGAAACTCGTAAATATAACCGCCATATCAATTGGACAATTTTGCTACCAATGCGAAAAAAAGGATTAGAAAATGAAAATATATTCATGGAATGTTAATGGATACCGCGCTGTAATTAAGAAGAATTTCACAGAATGGTTTACTGAGAGTGACCCCGATGTTGTCATGCTTCAAGAGACCAAAGCTCATCCCGACCAAATTCCAGAAGAAAACCGAGACTACGAAGGTTACGAATCAGCATGGAACTGGTCCAAGGTAAAGAAAGGCTATTCCGGCACAGTGTGCTTTTCGCGCACACCGGTTATTTCGCACTCTTTCGGATTGCCTGATGAAAAATACCAAGGCGAAGGACGTGTTGTGCTCATGGAATATGAACACTTTTACCTATTCAATATATACTACCCCAACGGGCAGATGAATGACGAACGACTTGAATACAAATTAGGATTTTATGACTGTTTCCTCGAATATGCTGAGGAATTGCGCAAAAAGAAGCCCATTGTAGTAGGGGGTGATTTTAACACTGCGCACACAGAAATTGACCTGAAAAATCCGAAACCAAACTCTGACAAGTCAGGATTCCTACCCATCGAACGGGCATGGTTGGATAAATTCATTGAGCACGGATACATAGACACTTTCCGCATGTTTGAAAAAGAAGGCGGCAACTACTCATGGTGGAGTTACCGCTACAACGCCCGCAAAAACAATGCTGGGTGGCGCATAGATTACTTCTTCGTATCAGAAGAATTAAAAGACAATGTAAAGCGCGCATGGATTGAATCTGAGGTGCTAGGATCGGATCACTGCCCTGTCGGGATAGAATTAATTTTCCCCTAAATCACTCACACAAAGCCAGCCGTTAGGCTGCGCGGACCTTCTATTATATCACATCACATTCTCTAAATTATTACAAACGATGTCGCCCTAAGCAGCTGCTTTATTGAGCATTATTATGCTAATTATGTAGCATCTTTAATCAAAATGTTATAACAGTTATTAAACCTCTCTTTGCTTCGCTTCAAAAGGCAGATTTGATGCGAGTTTGTTCGAGCAGAAATGGAGAAAATGTGGTCAATAAGAGTCTAACTTAATTACAGTTACGGTTACGATTTTTTTTGCAACTATAATAGTCATTTAAATATAAGGAAGGAGATAATTATGAGAATCAGAACCTGGATGATACTAGCAATCATTGTACCTATGCTGATATCCGTCGCGGTCGTTACGATTTCAGTCTCATTACAGTTCAACAATGCTGCTGAAAAAAACTTCCAAAAATCATCTCTAGAAGAACTTACTCTAATTAATAACTATATAGCTGAAATTTTAAAAAAAGCTGAGAACGTAAGCAAATTCGTTGCAAACATGCCAGAATCAAAACAGGCTATGAAGGGTGAATGGACAAAGTATTTTGAACTGAACAGCCCATCCAAACCGACTGAATTCGCAACAGATCCATCAGAAAAATTAGTTTATAGAATTGCCAACGGATTGATGAAGGCCAATCAAGATTTTGCATACGTCTATATGGCATTTGAAAATGGTGGCTATACTCAGGACGGCTACGACAACATCAACAATGATTTTGATCCCCGCGTTCGACCTTGGTATAAGGAAGGTAAAAACTCTCCAACCGATACAACGCTTCTTTCTGCTTACACAACCACTTCCGGCATACCTAATATCGCGACTACCACCAAGATTTTTGATAACAAAGGTTCATTCGTAGGAGTTTCAGGTGTTGATATTTCGCTGGGTAAACTGACTAAGATCATAGCTGATATCAGGATCGGCGAGACAGGATACGTTGTTCTCGTTCAGGGTGATGGTAAAATCCTAGCAGACCCTAAACATCAAGATTATAATTCAAAAAACATAAAAGAGTTAGACTCTACTGCCTTGGCTAAGGCTTTCAATTCTAGAGAAAGCTGGATTGACAATATCGCTTTTGATGGGAAAGAATATTCAGCAAGAGTCTATAATTCAGAGCAAACCGGCTGGAAGCTGATAGCATTTATCGAGCGCGATGAAATTTATGCAGCATCCAAGGCTGCCAATATTAATATTTTGATCATCGGACTTATATCCTCAATTATTTTTGGAATCGGCGGAACTTTGTTGGTAAATTCACGCTTGATCAAACCCATGCACTCCATGGGTGAGTTTGCAAAGCAAGTTGCAGCAGGCAACTATAAAGCAACGCCCCAAAAGGCTTCTTTCACTGCGGAGCTCAAAAACTTACTGGAATGTCTGCAGTCAATGACCAGTGAACTGGTCAAAACCATCTCCCTTGCAGACGACAAGACTAAAGAGGCTGAAGTTAAGACGCTGCAAGCAGAGGAGGCTCTGACTGATGCTGAAAAAGCCACTCGCAGAGCAGAGACAGCCAAACAGGAAGGCATGCTCCAAGCCGCACACCAGCTTGAAGGAATTGTAGACCAAGTAACATCTGCATCTGAAGAGCTTGCCGCGCAAATCGAAGAATCCAGCCGAGGAACAGAAATACAGCGAGAGCGTACTTCTGAATCAGCGACTGCAATGGAACAGATGAACGCCTCGGTTCTCGAAGTAGCGCAAAATGCTTCTAACGCAGCAGAAAGTGCACTTGATGCAAAGAAAAATGCTGAGGACGGTGGCAAAATCGTCGCAAATGTAGTCTCCTCTATCAACTCAATCAATGATGCTGCCGAGATCATGGTTTCGGGGCTAAACGATCTGGGTGGACAGGCTGAAGGAATCAGCCAAGTTATCACAGTCATCACTGACATAGCAGACCAAACCAATTTGCTTGCTCTTAATGCGGCAATTGAAGCTGCACGCGCAGGAGAAGCAGGTCGTGGATTTGCAGTTGTTGCAGATGAAGTCCGTAAGCTTGCAGAAAAAACAATGCAGGCTACTCATGAAGTCGGCCAAGCAGTACATGCAATCCAAGCGGGAACTCGCAAGAACATTGATGGAATGAATAATGCGGCGACAATGGTAGCCCAAAGCACCGAATATGCAAATAGCGCAGGTGAAAGCCTTAATTCTATTGTTGAAATTGTTGATTCTACCGCAGATCAGGTAAGAGCTATTGCTACCGCCAGCGAAGAACAATCAGCAGCTAGCGAGCAGATCAGCCGAGGAACTGAAGAAGTTAACAATATTGCCGCCGATACAGCAGAAGCCATGAACCAATCCAGACAAGCTGTAACCGAATTAGCGAGACTAGCTTCAGACCTGCAAAACTTGATTGAAGATCTCAAAAAAGCTTAAGCTTCATAATTGAAAAACAGTATGTAACGACAATGGTCGAACCGGATGTTATCTGGTTCGACCATTTCTTATTGGAATAAAGTACTTTTCCCGTAAACGACAAAAACACAAGCTCAAGCTGATACGTTATTGTACCTTCTTTTTACAATCATGTAGCCTATTAAGAAAAACTATTATACTGTTGCTTAACTGTACCGTATTTTACATTGAAGGAAAGATAGTTGCGAGGTTTTAGACTTAATTATTTTCTAAGGAGAGGGATATGCTGAAGAACATGCGCATTGGACCTAAAATTGCGATTAGCATTAGCGTGCTGATGATTTTAATTTTCGTAACTTTTACCAGTATTACAGTCATTAAAACGCGAAATGCTTCAAAAACACAAGCAAGCCACATGGCCCAAGAAATGGCCAGTCGATATGGAAATCAAGTCAAAAACAGTATTGAAAAAGCTCTGGATGCATCTCTGGCTGGAGCAGCTGTGTTCCAGTCATTTAGCAACTTCGGAGATCGATTTGACCGAGAACTAGCAGATGATATCATAAAAAAACTGACACTATCTGACCCCATGTTTTTTGGGACTCAAGTTGTAATGGAGCCGAATGCTCTTGACGGCCGAGATGCTGAATATAAAGGAACCAAAGAGTGGTACGGCCCTAACGGCGAATATGGCCCTTATTTCTGGCGCGAAAACGGAGCATTAAAAGTTGAAGATTTAATTCAGTACAAGCCAGCCACAACACGTGCATGGTATATGGGGCCTCGCGACTCAGGTGGACCAATCCTAACTGAACCATATTATACCGAAGTCGCTAAAACCAACATGGCCACAGTCAGTGTCCCAATCATAAAGAATGGTAAGTTTATCGGCATTGTCGGAATCGACTTTGTTCTAGAAGCGTTCCAAAAAATGGTCAGTAATATTCGCCCTATGGGAACAGGATATGCTTTTCTTGCTTCTAATAAAGGATACTGTGTGGCACACCCCGACAAGCAGTTAGTTGGGACAAACATAACCGAAGCTTTCCCCGAAAACATTCGTTCTGAAATATCCGCCGACATTGCAAATGGTAAGTCATTTCATAAGGATATTGTCTCACCGCTCGATGGTAAAGAATACTTCTTCCTGTTCGAACCTATTAGCATTGCTGGAACAAGCACCCCTTGGACTATCGGCTTAGCTATTCCTACGCAAAAAATTTATGCAGAGTCTCAGGAATTTCTTAAAGTCAGTATTTTATTATCTGCCGGCGCGATATGTTTAGTTCTTATCGTGGTACTACTTATCGCCCGTAGCGTAGCCACACCTATTAATTTGATGGTTGGCTTTGCACAGGACATCGCAGATGGAAACTTTGACTCCAAACCTGACAGTGGCAGATTTGGAGGGGAACTCCTAACTCTCTACAACGCATTGTCCACTATGGTAACAAGCCTAGTGGAGCTTATCGGTACGGCTGAAGAAAAAACTCAGGAAGCGGAAAAACAAACAGATGCAGCGAATATAGCCCTTGAAGAAGCACGCCAAGCCAAAGAGGCTGCAGAGACAGCTAAACAAGAAGGCATGCTCCAAGCCGCACACCAGCTTGAAGGAATTGTAGACCAAGTAACGTCTGCATCTGAAGAGCTTGCCGCACAAATTGAAGAATCCAGCCGAGGAACAGAAATACAGCGAGAGCGTACTTCTGAATCCGCGACTGCAATGGAACAGATGAACGCCTCAGTTCTAGAAGTAGCGCAAAACGCATCAAACGCAGCAGAAAGTGCACTTGAAGCAAAGAGAAATGCCCAGGATGGTGGTAAAATCGTCGCAAACGTTGTCTCCTCTATCAATTCAGTCAGTGAAGCTACCGAGATCATGGTTTCGGGACTAAACGAACTTGGTGGACAGGCTGACGGGATCAGCCAAGTTATCACAGTCATCACTGACATAGCAGACCAGACCAATTTGCTTGCTCTTAATGCGGCAATTGAAGCTGCTCGCGCAGGAGAAGCAGGTCGCGGGTTTGCAGTTGTTGCAGATGAAGTCCGTAAGCTTGCAGAGAAGACTATGCAGGCCACTCATGAAGTAGGCCAAGCAGTGCACGCAATCCAAGCAGGAACTCGCAAAAACATTGATGAAATGAATACTGCAGCAAAAATGGTAAGCCAAAGCACTGACTACGCAAGTAGCGCAGGTGAAAGCCTTAATTCCATTGTTGAGATTGTTGACTCTACCGCAGATCAGGTAAGAGCTATTGCTACTGCCAGCGAAGAACAATCAGCAGCGAGTGAGCAGATTAGCCGAGGAACTGAAGAAGTTAATACTATTGCCGCCGAAACAGCAGAAGCCATGGACCAATCCAGACAGGCTGTAACCGACTTAGCAAGACTAGCTTCAGACCTGCAAAACTTGATTGAAGAACTCAAAAAAGTTTAATCTTCATAACCTAAAGACTATATAAAATGGTAGTGGTTGAACCGGATGTTATCGGGTTTAACCACTGCCTTATTAGAATAAAGCTATCGTTTTTTGGAACATTTTTAGATAAAGGTTAAAATATGATCACCTGCTACTTACACTATGTCATCGACCCATATAAATTGGAGGAATTCAGACATTATGGAGAGCTCTGGATTCCGCTCGTCAACAAATTTGGCGGAACTCATCATGGCTATTTCCTACCGCATGAAGGCGCAAATAACATAGGTCTAGCCCTGTTCAGCTTTCCGTCCCTAGCTCTTTATGAAGAGTACCGCGAGAAAATAAAGACTGATCCCGATTGCATAACAGCAATGGACTATTCAAAAAAAACAAGGTGCATAGTCAGTTTTGAACGCAGTTTTATGAAACCTGTTTTTGAATAATTTTCTGCCAATATCCCTGCAAGCCTCCCCTCTGCACACTCAGTCTCTTAACTATCCATATTTTATCGTTAAAAACGGATCACTCAAACATTTGAGTGATCCGTTTCTCTATTTATTTCAAATTCATTAATCTTTTTACTTGAAATTGATTCTCAAATTCATTAAAGATTGTTTCTAACACCAAACTGAACCGGAGGAAAACATGACACTGACCACATCTATTTCATCCAAGAATAAACGTGATTTTTTGAAAAAGACTTTAAAAACGATTTCAAACCGCAAAGTTGAATCAGAATTAGTTCAAGATAGAAATCCCGACACGAGTAGAGACAGCTCTCAATCCGAGCAAAACTAGACGGGAATTCAGATCCCCCCTCATAATTTAAAAGCATCAATGCATACCACGCAGATAATTTTTAAAGGAAAACATTAAGTTTAACTATAGGAGAAATATAATGGCTGAAGCTATTAAAGAAGCCGCGCAAATGCGCCGTGAACATGGCTGGACGACTTATTTGATAAAATTCAAAGACTACTATTCTTACACTTTCAATCCGAAATTTTTCCCGAACTTTGAGTTGATTGGCGAGGTAGATGCAACAGGAAAGATAAGCCCTACCCCGACACGATAAAATTCATATAAATTCTAAGACTCGTCTTCCTCTAAAACACTTGATATCTGCGCCGCAATTCGCTCAGTAACATCGAGCAATTCCGGCGGAATTACCCCGTCACCTGTTAGCAGTTTAAATAGCTCTTCTTCTGACAAGCCGGATGAGGTTGCTACTGCAAGCTGCTTCTCTGTAAATTCAATATGTTTCATTAGTGGATAATACTTTCATATTCTATACTTTGCAAAGATTTAGATTTTACAAAATAAATAAATTTACCAAAGATCGCAAAACAAAAAAAGGGTTAGCTAAATAATTAGCTAACCCTTTAATTTAATCATTCAGTTCCCCGAAGAGAATGCTGATAATTCAACTATAACGTCTAAAATTAGAAGTCGTAATTGAAGGATTCTACAGCAGCGTTACCGCGAGCCTGAGAAGCTTTGAGGCGTTCTTCAAGTTCAACTTTGTATTTGTCGAGATCAAGTTCAATACGGGCAACACCTGTTTCCATAGCGGCTTTAACGACAGCAGGAGCAACGCGAGTCAGTACGCGAGGATCAGTTGGTTTCGGGATGATGTAGTCCATACCGAACTCAAGTTTATCTACGCCGAAAGCATCACAAATATCCTGTGCTACAGGCTCTTTAGCTAGCTCGGCAAGAGCCTGAGCTGCTGCCATTTTCATTTCAGCATTAATGATGGTAGCACGACAGTCGAGTGCCCCACGGAAGATGAAAGGGAAACAAAGAACGTTGTTAACCTGGTTAGGGTAATCGGAGCGACCTGTTCCCATGAGGATATCAGGACGAACTTCTTTAACGTCTGGGTAAGGAATTTCAGGATCAGGATTAGCACAAGCAAAGATGATTGCGCCCTGAGCCATAGTTTTAACCATGTCCTGATTAATTGCGTCTTTAACAGAAAGGCCAAGAAACATATCTGCGCCTACCATGCAATCAGAAAGGGAGCCATGGTCTTCTTTCTGTGCGAAGTCAGCTTTAAATCCGGTTACGCCTGCGCGACCTTCGAAAAGCAGTCCGCGTGAATCGAACATGAAGATATTTTCACGGCGTACGCCTACAGTTACATATAATTCGGAACAAGCAATCGCAGCGGCGCCAGCACCGGATACAACTATCTTGATTTCGGCAATATTTTTTCCGGTAATCTCAAGAGCATTGATGATACCTGCAGTGGAAATAATAGCTGTTCCATGCTGATCATCATGGAAAACAGGAATATTCATTTCTTCCATCAGTCTTCTTTCAATTTCGAAACACTCAGGAGCTTTAATATCTTCGAGGTTAATACCACCGAAGGTAGGCTCAATCATTTTACAAAATTCGATAACTTTTTCTGGATCAGTAGCATCAATGTTCAGGTCATAAACATCAACGTCTGCGAAAATTTTAAACAGTACGCCTTTACCTTCCATAACAGGCTTACCTGCAGCAGGACCGATATTACCAAGGCCGAGAACTGCGGTACCGTTTGAAACAACAGCAACAAGATTCCCTCTACCTGTGTACTCGTAAGACAATTCTTCGTCGGCGTGAATCGCGCGACAAGCTTCAGCTACTCCTGGTGAGTATGCCATTGAAAGGTCTTTTTGAGAACTACAAGGCTTAATGGACATCACTTCCAATTTACCTTTTCTACCATCACTATGATACTTTAGAGCTTCCTCTTTTGTGAAAAGAGCCATGCCTGAACCCCCATATAAAAGTGTTTCTGATGATTGGTCGATCAATTAAACTACTCTTTTTCTATTGATGCGAATCCAATTGGTCAAGCTTTCTTAGCAATTTTGAAATTTTTCCCGTTCTAACACACAAATTTCGCATACTCCACCTCATATAGAGTAGACAGGGCTGGAAGATAAATCTACTAACTTTCAAGTCGCCTTCTCTGGGTGCATTATGACAATTTTCAAAATTCTACTCTGGCCAAACTCCGCGGAGATAAAATGTTACAAGATCTAAGTATAGTACTATTTCGCACGAAGTATCCTGAAAATATCGGATCGACAGCCCGAGCCATGAAAAACATGGATTGTTCGAGCTTAATACTAGTGACCCCGCCCACATGGAATATGGAAAAAGCGATGCCTCTTGCTACCGCAAAGGCCCACGAACTGGTTGATAATGCAAAAATATGCCCGGACCTCAGCACCGCTTTAGCAGGTCACACAAAAATATACGGAACAACAGCTCGGACCGGAGGCTGGAGAAAAGGCGCTTTAACCCCAGCCTCAGCCGCGCCGCGCATAGTGGAGCAACTTCGTGCCGGAGAAAAGGTCGCCATTGTTTTCGGTCCTGAAGATAAGGGACTTACAAATGATGAGATAAAACTCTGCTCACAGCTAATTAACATACCGACAAGTGAAGAAAGCAGCTCTCTAAATCTGTCACAGGCGGCCCTGATTCTTTTGTACGAATGCTTTAAGCATTCACTGGAAAATCCTTTTGTCCCAGCAGGCCCCCCCGGAGAACGCTCTACGACCTTTGAGGAGCAAGAAGTTTTACTTTCCAATTTGCAGGAAACTCTTAGCGAAATTGAATTTTTAAATGAAGACAACCCTGAATACTGGATGTTGCCTGTAAAAAGATTCATGGCCAAACTGGACATTAAAAGAAATGAATTCAACTTGCTCATGGGTATTTGTAGGCAAATAAAAATGGTTGTTGAGAAAAATAAAGAAAATAATTTAAAAAAGTAGTGAAAACACCCTTCTCAATAGCGAGAAATACCGATATTGTGAAAGCATAATACTTAGATTACGCGCGGAGCCGACAAATGACTGATTCGAGTACAATCCAAGACCTCAAAGGGGTTTTTTCTTGCCAGAAAGTTGCCAAAGTTGGCACAGGCACAACCACTCGCAGAGTTGCGCAGGTTGGATATTATTTTATAGAGCAAACGGGTGAGGACGAGTTTGATGTTCGCCCTCTCAACAGCAACTTTGTTCCTATTGGAAATGCCGAAAAGGTTAATCGCGAAACCCTACTGAAAGACTATACTCCTGAGCCTGAAATGTACCACAAGCAGGTTCTACCGAACATGAAAGATCTTCAGAAAACCCTTGCGCGTGCAGACAGAAATCGCAAGCAGGGCAACACCTTCAGTGCTGAAATGGAATATTCCAGCGCAGTAAAAGTTGACGAAACAAATGTACGGGGAAACTTCGGTGTTGGGCTTTGTTTCATGGAAAGGGGCGAGACCGAACGAGCAAATGACGTATTCGCGAGGCTAATCTCTATGGACGCAGCCTTTGAGAGCGAGCATAAGCACCTGTTCAATGATTTTGGAATAAATCTTCGCAAATCGAAAATGATTCCTCAGTCAATTGAATACTATGGAAAAGCAATCTCTCTCAGTCCGGATGACGAGCACCTCCGCTACAATCTGGCCAGAGCTTATTTCGAAGCAAAAGATTTCGACAAAGCCCGTAAGGAACTGGAGCGTTGTATTGAACTTAACCCTGAATTTGAAGAAGCAAAAAAATTCATTGCTTATCTTGATAAAAATAAACTGGGCTGATTCCAGAAAAAGCATTATAGAGGTGACATGAACTCTATTAAAGGCTTTATCGTTGCAGGCACACATAGCGGATGTGGCAAAACCTCCGTCACCCTCGGGCTGATGGCTGCTTTTGCGCGCAAAGGTCTACGGGTTCAGCCATTTAAAGTAGGTCCGGACTTCATTGATCCGGGGCACCACTCCAGAGCCGCCGGACAGATCTGCCATAATCTCGACGGCTGGATGCTCTCTAAAAACACTCTACGCGACATATTTTCACGACACTCGCAAGGGGCTGATGCCGCCATTGTTGAAGGCGTCATGGGGCTCTTTGACGGTTACTCAGCACTTGAAGAAACCGGTTCCACCGCACATTTATCAAAAACTCTGAACCTGCCTGTGATCCTCGTTGTAGATGCCCGTGCTATGGCTCGATCCGCAGCTGCGCTCATTAAAGGGTTCAGTGAATTCGATCCGGACACAGCCGTTGCCGGAGTGATATTCAACCGGGTCGGAAGTAAAAATCATGAGCAAACTCTACACGAAGCAATTTCCCTGACAGATATTCCGCTGGTCGGGTGTTTGCCCAGACGGCAGGAAATAGAAACGCCATCACGCCATTTAGGGTTGATTACTCCTGAGCACCTACAAGATCTGGAAAGTAAATACGCAGCTCTTGCTGATTGGGTGGAAGAACATCTCGACCTTGAAACGATTCTCGAAGCACTGCCGGATATCCCTATGGAACCACGCTTCGATGAACTACCCATGATTCCACGCACCAGAATTGGAATTGCACAGGATGAAGCATTCTCTTTTTATTACGAAGAAAATTTACGATTGCTCAGATATGCAGGGGCTGAACTAGTGCCCTTTTCCCCCATAAATGACAAAGAACTGCCACCGAATATCTCAGGCATTTACCTTGGTGGGGGTTATCCAGAACTTTCAGCCTTTGATCTCGCACAGAACACCAAACTGCGCAGAGCTATTGCCGAATTCTCTAAATCCGGCAGACCAATATACGCAGAATGCGGCGGTTTCATGTATCTTATGGATTCCATTTCAAATAAAGAAAGAGTCTTTCCAATGTGCGGAATTTTTCCATTCCGCTCAATTATGCAAGATAGATTTCAAGCTCTTGGATATAAAGAAATTGAATTGACCGAAGATTGCATTTTGGGACCAGCGGGTACTATAGCCAGAGGGCATGAATTTCACTACTCAGCTCTTGAAGATATGCCTGAATCAGCTGAAAGACGTTACATGGTCAGCAATAAAAAAGGTGAGCCAACCCCTGAAGGTTTTATTGCTGATGGTAATACCTTGGGAAGTTATATCCACCTCCACTTTGCTAGCAATCCAGAGATCGCGACAAATTTTGTCGAATCATGTGCCAACTTTTCCGAGCAGGAAGAAGATTAACAATCTTCTACAGAATCTTTTTTCATAACTAAACAAACTCATGACAAAATTTATCATGCACCTTGATATGGACGCTTTTTTCGCGTCCGTAGAGCAAATGGACAATCCTGAATTGCGAGGAAAGCCCATTGCCATAGGAACTCCACACAAACGATCAGTGCTAAGCACAGCTTCATACGAAGCTCGTAAATTCGGGGTACGCTCCGCCATGTCCTCTGTACATGCCCTTAAACTCTGCCCACATTTGATTCTTGTTCCCGGAAGAATGGCAAGATATAAAGAAATATCCAATCAGGTAATGGCAGTTTTAGGCAATTATTCCCCCGTAGTTGAACAGGCTTCTATTGATGAAGCATACCTCGATATAACAGGTACAGAAAGACTTTTCGGTCCCCCGCTCGAGCTGGCTGAAAGCGTCAAAAAAGATATATTTGAGAAGGTTGGGTTAACTGCTTCCATCGGCATTGCACCTGTTAAATTTCTCGCTAAAATTGCCTCAGATTTAAAAAAACCTGCGGGCATCTCCATTATTGAACAGAATCAAATTGAGTCATTCCTAGAGACTCTGCCTATTGAAAAAATACCCGGTATTGGCAAAAAAGCACTGCCCCGCTTTCACTCGTTCGGTATTAGATTTGCCGCAGATATGCGCCGCTTTACTCCTGAATTCTTCAAGGAAAGGTTCGGCGAACGAGGGATTATTCTACACGCCAAGGCCGCCGGAATAGATCCCACTCCCGTTGCCGTTGGTGGGCAGATGAAATCATCCAGCGCAGAGAACACCTTCGGCGACGATGTTTGCGATCCGCAAATATTAAAAACGTGGTTACTGAAACAGTCTGAAAGAATCAGCGCAGATGTTCGCAGAAAAGGACTCAAGGGACGCACCGTCACCCTGAAAGTTAAATTTCCAGACTTTAGACAAATTACACGCAGTAAAACCCTAGGTAAAAGGACTTCCAACTCCGACACCATATATAAAGCAGGTTGCGCACTGCTAGACGCGGAAGGTTATATGGGGTCCATCCGTTTAATTGGCATCGGCATTTCAAATTTTGATGATCGGAGCCGTCAGCTTTCTCTACTCACTTCGGAAGAAAATATAGTTGATGACAAAAAGCTTGATGATTTAGACAAGGCCGTAGACAAGGTGCGCGAAAAGTTCGGAACAGCAATGCTCACCCGTGGAAGCCTGCTAAAACTGTCCTCAAAAGTTAAAGGGCAGTGATCATATTATGAAAAAAGATCTACGCGAAGGTTTCACCACAGGGTCCGCAGCGACCGCAGCCGCCATGAGTGCGGTTAGAGTACTCCTCGGCGGAAACCCGCCCCTGTCCATCGAAATACCACTACCCGTCAAAGGCAACCTAACCATCCCAGTTCATAGAGCCGAGCTTGATCAAAAATCGGCCCGCGCCGTTATCATAAAAGATGCCGGAGATGATCCTGACGCCACCCACGGACACGAATTTCACGCAGTTGTAGAGCACATCGATAACGGCGAAGAATTGCGAGTTGAACTCTCAGGCGGCATCGGAATTGGCAAAGTGACTCTCCCCGGCCTGCCTGTTCCAGTCGGTGAATATGCAATCAACCCCGCCCCGCGCAAGCAGATCAGTGCCGGTGTACTGAAAGAAATATCCGAAACAGCACCAAATTTAAATGGAACAATCAAGATCCGAATAGAAGTTCCACGAGGCGAAGAAATCGCATTTGAGACCATGAACTCACGGCTAGGTATATTGGGCGGAATCTCAATTCTAGGTACACAAGGAATAGTGCGCCCGTTCAGTCACGCATCATGGAAAGCCTCCATTGCGCAAGCGCTAGCTGTCACCAGAGCGTCCGGAATCGAAGAAATTATCTTCACAACGGGACGCAGAAGTGAAAAATTTTATCTTGATCATTTCCCCGAAACTCAGCCAATCTGTATGATTCAAGCCGCTGATTTTTTCAACTGGTCCATGCGGCAAGCTGAGCTTAAAAAGTTCCGTAAAATTAGCTGGGCCTTATTCATTGGCAAGCTAGTAAAACACGCCATGGGATTTCCCTACACCCACGCCAAAGACTGGTCGATAGACTTCCCGCTCCTAGCAAACTGGTGCGATGAGCTAAACATTGACCCAGCAATCACAACCCAAATAGCCGGAGCCAATACGGCCAGACAAGTCTTCGAAATGATCCCCGGCGCCACCAAAAACAGTTTTATCGACATGTTAATTGGCAAGGCGAAAGTTAACGCTCTAGGATTTACAAGCAAAAATAATATGTCAATTAAATATTGCTTATTTGATTTTGACGGTAATATTTTACGTTTTTTTTGATGACTCCGCCCCCCTTTTATATCTTTAACTTCCGTTGTATAAGGGCGAAATGAAACACG
Source organism: Desulfovibrio sp. (assembly GCA_030145055.1). Taxonomy (GTDB): domain Bacteria; phylum Desulfobacterota; class Desulfovibrionia; order Desulfovibrionales; family Desulfovibrionaceae; genus Maridesulfovibrio. The sequence continues at coordinate 796,784 of JAQYWK010000001.1, read as the reverse complement.
CTGTACAAATAATTGGTTTGCACCCCGGTAGCCTCGAGCCCATGAAATCTTCGCGCAACATTATCGCCAATGCCGATGTTCTAGCTGGCGGCAAACGGTTGTTAGATTACTTTCCAGATTTTAAAGGAGAGCTACTTCCCTTCTTTTCTCCTGTCGCATCCTTTGCGGCAAAACTTGAAGAGCTTAGCAATGCAGATAAAAAGATCGTATTGCTTGCTGATGGCGACCCGCTGCTTTTTGGTATTGCTGAGTCCATGATCAGAAATCTTGGTGCGGAAAATGTATGCATTACACCTTGTGTTTCTACTGTTCAGCTTGCGGCCTCAAGACTGGGCCTCGCGTGGAAAAATTTCGAGATATTATCTCTACACGGTAGGACCGATTTCTTTCCATTATTTAGCGCTTTGCAACGCAGGATGGATTGCGCTGTTTATACTGATAAAATCAACTCTCCTTACGTAATTGCTAAGGCTCTGCTCCAAAAAGGAGTTACCGGATACACCATGACTGTAATGGCAGACCTTGGTACGGAGTTGGAAATATTTAAGTCTGCGGCTATAGAAGATTTTACAAATTGCATTTGTTCAGATCTAAATATTGTTTTGCTTACGGCGGAAAATACAAGTAGCAAACATCCAATTATTGGCCGCAACGATGATGATTTTATTCGCCAGAAAGGTCTAATTACGAAGCTTCCAGTTCGTGCGGCGGGTCTTGCTTTGCTTGGGCTTAGCAAGGGGCAGACTATATGGGATCTTGGTGCGGGTTGCGGATCTGTTTCTATTGAAGCATCATTTCTTGCTGAGAATTCACAAATTTTTGCGGTAGAAAAAGATTCTGCGCGCATGGAAATGATCGACGCGAATATTCGTCAATTCGGGGCTTATACGGTTAAAGCGGTTCACGGAACAATGCCGGATGCACTTGCAGGGTTGCCTGATCCTGATCGTATTTTTATCGGCGGCGGTGTTGGGCATGATAGTTCTACGATTACTGAAGCGACAGCGCGCCTAAAGCCCGGTGGCAAAATAGTTGTTCACGCCATACTTATGGGTTCTGTTCAGCGCACGACTGAGACTTTCGACAAATTGGGCTGGCAGTGGCAAGCCATTCAACTTCAAGCCAATATATCGGACAAACTCGCTGGTGATGTTCGTTTCAAAGCACAAAATCCCGTCACTATAATGTGGGCTGATAAGCCGGAGACATAACAATATGGGCAAAGTATATTTCATTGGAGCCGGACCGGGTGACCCCGAACTTATCACAGTCAAAGGACAGCGCATTATCCGCGAGGCAGGACTTGTTCTTTATGCTGGATCGCTAGTGCCGAAAGCAGTTATTGCCGAAGCTTCTCCAAATGCGCGCATTGAGAATTCCGCTTCCATGTCGCTTGAAGAAACTAACAGCCTCATGACTGAGCATGCGGAGAAAGGTGAAGTCGTGGCGCGGGTTCATACGGGCGATCCTTCCATGTACGGCGCGGTTCAGGAGCAGGCTAGATTGTTAAAAGAAAGGTCAATTGAATATGAAGTAATCCCGGGCGTGACATCAGCGTGCGCGGCAGCGGCAGCTTCAAGCGCATCGTTTACGGTTCCCGGCGGAACGCAGACACTTATACTTACACGTATGGAAGGGCGCACCCCTGTTCCTCCAAGTGAAAGCCTTGAGAAGCTTGCAGCGCATGGAAGTGCAATGGCGATTTACCTTTCAGCAGGAAATCCTTCCAGAATACAAAAGGAATTACTTGCCGGCGGTATGGATGCAGATACGAGCGTCATTATTGGGTACCGTATCGGCTGGCCTGAGGAAAAATCTGTTGAAACTACTTTAGATAAGCTTGCTGTGACCGCAGAAGAAAACGAATTTAAACGGCAAACTATTTTTCTAATTTTACCGGGTAAAAATTCGGATAGTGAATCGCTTTTATATGATTCAGAATTCAGTCATATGTTCAGAAAAGGTGAGGATAAATAATGGAAAAGCTAGAGCTTAGAACTAATGTCAGAGATGAGATGATTGATATCACTGGCGCAGTTCGGAAACTTATCCGCAAGAATGGATGGGAATCAGGGGCGATTCTTTTATATTCACCGCACACCACCTGCGCGGTTACTGTAAACGAAGGAGCGGACCCGAGCGTGGTTCGTGATATTATCGTAAATTTACGCAAGCTGATTCCCCATGCTGGAGATTATCAGCATATGGAAGGTAACAGCGACTCACACATCAAGACTAGTATGTTCGGTCCTGAGCAGATGCTTATCGTGGAAAACGGAGACATCATGCTTGGCACATGGCAGAAGGTATTCTTCTGCGAATTTGATGGGCCTAGGAATCGCAATCTTTGGGTGAAGTGGCTCGGCGCAACTGATTAGTTACAGACGACAGCACTCACCTGATGGTGGGGAAATATTTAACGGCACTCTTTTGTCGTCCTCCGCGTTTGCGGAGTCACACAGGCATTCGGGCGCAACACGTTCTTTTGCCGCTTGCAAACACATACGCAAACAAAAGCGAGAGCCATGTCCGCGACCTGCTCCGTAGCGAACCATTATCTCGTCTTCGGCACGATCGAGAGCTTCTGATACTGAAGCTCCATCGGCCCTGAAAGTCTGAGCCTTTCTCCTTACCAACTCTTCAATTAGCATAGTGTTCACTGCACACCTCCTGTGGCTTGAACGGTTTTGCTGATACCAAAACGTAAGAAACAGTCGAATAACTGACGAATCCTTCTTGCTGCAAGAAGCTTTGCAATTATCAATCCCTCATTGCTGTATGCCCGCAAAACAGGTACAATATCACGTATAGCAAATGGGTAAAACTTCCAAAGTTACTTTTAATATAACACCCTTAACGGGTATTTGTGAACTTTTTTAATTAATTAATTCAGGAGAGATCATGGACCACTTCGCAGATGGAAAATATAGCCGCATCGACATTCTTAAAAGATTACTCAGAACCATCGTTTGCATGATTGCTTTTTCGCTGGTTAAATTTCTACTTCAGGCGGTTGTTCTTTTCCAATATGCCTACCTACTTGTAGCCGGTAAATCATCCGCACCCCTTCGCAGATTCGGACAAAGGCTGAGCCTCTATACTTTTGAGCTTTTAAAATATGTAACCCTAAACGATAACAAAAAACCGTTCCCTTTCTCTGATTTACCTGAGGGACCGAATAAAAATGAAACACCTAACCACATAGATTTCTCCTAAACACAAAGTAACTGATATGAGCATACGTAAAAAATTATTCTTTCTATTACTGGCATTCAGCCTAATCCCTCTTCTGGTGGTTTCCGTCATTAGCAGGCAGGGAATTCTAAATCTCGGACAAGCTCAATCCATAAAATTGCGTTCAGGAATGATCGATATTCTACGCGGGGAAATGCAGCAATCAGCCGTAGACTCGGCCAAAATGATACAGCAACAAGCGGTCTCACTCGAGTTTGCGCTTAAGGCTATTGTTGCTGAAACAGAAGATGTGCTGAATGACCCTGTAAACGGACTACCAAAAGTATTTTTCTCAGATGATTTTATGGAAAAATCCAAGCAACCAGCTGATTTTAAACCATCTGAACCTTATTTTAAAATTGAGATGTCCGGTAAAAAAACTCCCACATCTATAAGTCTGGAAGAGCCAGTTTTTTACGTAACTAAAGATAAAAACTTTCTTAAGCAAGATCAGAATGTAGCGCGATTATATCAGCTGAAACCAGAGCTTAAATCTTTTTATTCAGAGGCAGGAACAGCTCTTCATCGCATTTATATTACGCTAAATTCAGGACTACACATGGCTTACCCCGGTCATGCTGGCTATCCATCTGATTATGATCCGCAAAGAAGGGACTGGTTTACACAAGCAGTTGAAAACGATCATCTTATATGGGGCAAATTTATTGATGCTTCCACAAACCAACAAATCTTTACTTTATCAAAAGCGGTAAAGGGCAGAGGTGGTAAGGTCCTCGGTGTTGCGGCAATTGACATTCAGTTGATCGAAATTCTGCGACAAAATGATCTTTCTTCACAATGGTCATCCGCGCTTCAAGCCTTTGTGGTCGCCCCATTGACCATAAATGACAAACAACAACTTCATATTTGGGCCGAATCCGGACACGAAGAGAAGGCTATCTCATGGCGCGCGCAGACGACAAACACCATCAAGGTGCTTGACTCTTCCAATAAAGCAAAACTGACTAGGATAATCGACGACATATCGAAAGGGAAATCCGGCGTGGCAAGGCTCCCATACAACGGCGTGGATTCTGTCTGGGCATACGCTCCTTTTAGAGGAAGTGGCAGTTATGTTCTTGTCGTTCCGGAAAAAGTTATTACGGAAATCCCTGACGCAGCAGCTGAACAAATTCTTGACCTCAGTTGGAACCTCTACATTGCAATCGGAACGACGGCCTTTATCATTCTTATTGCAGTTTCACTCGTAGCCTTTTTGGGAAGTAAAAAAATTATCGCACCACTCATGATCATGACTGATGCGGCCAAGAAAATTGCTGACGGTGATCTTTCCATACACGTAGAAATTGATTCAACAGATGAACGCAAAACTCTCGCGGACGCTTTCAATTCTATGGTTCCTAAACTTCAAGATCATTTAAGAATCAGTAAATCTATGGAGCTTGCTCAGGAAGTTCATAGCAATCTACTCCCTGAAGTTTCACCACAAATAGACGGCCTTGATATTTCAGGTATCAGTATTTCGTGTGATGAGACAGGCGGAGACTACTTTGACTATTATGAAGCTCCAGAAGGTGCGGGCCTTGGAATACTCCTCGGTGATGTTACCGGACATGGAGTTTCGGCGGCACTGCTCATGGCAACAGGGCGTGCGCATCTTAAACACGCATCCACACACAAGGCGTCTCTTCCTTCCAGAATTGAGGATGTGAATAAGCAACTCTGTCTGGACATAGGTGATACAGGCAGGTTCATGACTCTTTTCTGCATGGAGATTTCTCCAGACAATTCCACAGCAACGTACGTCAGAGCAGGTCATGATCCAGCTGCCATTTACAATCCATCCACAGGCGAGCAACGCGAATTGATGGGTGACCCCATGTTAGCCCTCGGAGTCTTTGATGAAAGTGAATATGATGACTTTACTGTAGAGCTTCATGCCGGCGAAATTATATTCATCGGTACAGATGGAATATGGGAAGCCCGAAACAGCAAGGATGAAATGTTTGGACGCAAAAGGATGGACAAAATCATCATGGACAATGCTGAAAAGCCTGCGATTGAGATCCAAGACTTAATCATTCGTGCCGTGGTTGATTTTCAAGGTAAAATGGAACAGGAAGACGACATAACTCTTGTGATCATCAAGGTTAATCATCTGAATAAAGGAGCATAGTTTGGATAATAGTCATAGCTTCTTTCGAAACTGCCAATGCCGCTATTTTCCATGTCATGAAACAAGCAATGACATGAATTTTAATTGCCTGTTCTGCTTTTGTCCGCTCTATCATATGGAAGATTGCGGAGGTAGATATGAAATTAAAAACAACATCAAAAATTGTATGAATTGCAAATTACCACACCGTCCCGAAGGGTACGATTACATAATTGACAAGTTAAAAAAACAAAGGGCGGAATAAAATGTCAGATAAATTCAGCTTCTCACTCACAGATGAAGAAAAAGAATACCTCAAAGATATCGTTAAACTAAGTATTTTAAGCGAGCTGAAGGGCGGAACGGATAGAGATATCCCCATCCCTCCTACTGATCATCTTAGAGAAGTTTTTGGTGCATTTGTCACTTTGAATTTAGAAGGCAATCTACGTGGGTGCATAGGCCATCTGAAAGGAACCGATCCGCTATTCAAAACGATTTGGAGCATGGCCCGCGCGGCGGCTTTTGATGATTCAAGATTTCGCCCGCTTACTATGGCGGAATTTGAAAAATTGGAATACGAAATTTCAATTCTAAGCCCAATAGAAGTTTGCCCCGACACTAACTTGATAGAAATAGGCAAACACGGCCTGATCATGCAAAGAGAGCGTCAGTCCGGGCTATTACTGCCGCAGGTGGCTGTTGCATGGAAGTGGGATCGACAGCAGTTTCTAACTCAAACGTGTATCAAAGCAGGAATGGATCCAAATGCATGGCAGGATGAAGGAACAACTATCCTTTGGTTTGAGGCGGTAGTCTTTTAAGTAACAGACTGCTTTTAAGTAACGTTCAGTGGCAGCTTAATTGTAAAGCACGCCCCACTACCAGGGCAAGTATTAACAGAAAAAGATCCACCGTGATTCTGCGTTATTATAAAATACGATACCGAAAGCCCCAAACCCGAACCCATTTCGGGGCTTTTGGTTGTGAAGAAGGGTTCAAAGACACGCTTACGCAGATCTTCATTAAGACCCGGACCATTATCCCCAACCTCGATAATAACATAATCATTTTGTACCCTTGTACAAAGCGTCAGGCGCCCCCTATAATCTGGGATATCAGCCATGGCCTGTGCGGCATTCTTAAATAAATTTAGAAAGACCTGCTCAAGTTCACTTGGTACGCACCACGAAAACTTTGCCTGAGGGTCATATTCTTTAACAATTTCAATTTTCTTAAAATCATAATTACTTTTCAGGTCATAATCACTTGATGCAAGCTCAAGAGCAGAATCAATCAATGCATTCATATCGCAAGAACAAGCACTGGACCCGCTTTGTCTGCTAAAATTAAGCATATTGCGAACAACCTGTGCGGCACGCTCTCCTGACGCGGATATCCCGTCAAGAGTCTTAAAAATATTTCGAGACTCAATATAAGCGATAATATTCTCGAGTGGAACTCCTATATCCTTTGCAGCCGAAACATTTGCAGGCAGATCTAGAGAAAAACGGCGACGCAAATTCTGTGCGCCCTGTAAAATACCGGCTAACGGATTGTTTACTTCATGCGCCATACCGGCAGCCAATCCGCCAACTGATATCATTTTTTCCGTTTGAACTATTGTTTCTTCGAATTTCTTTTTTTCCGTTATATCAACACAGGTTATCAGCACCTTTTTCAAAGATTCCTCATAACCACATACAACCTGGACATAGAACAGAATGTCCAAGTCTTCTCCGGAAAAAGTCTTAACCCTGCCTTCTTGAAAAAAACTATGAGCTCCGCGTGCGAGAGCAGCCATTTCCCCTGCGAACAAAGACCAAGTTTGCTGTCCAAATATTTTCCCTAAGTTCTGAATCAAATGCTCTGGAGTATCAGCCCCGAACAATTCCACCGAAGCCTTATTCACATTAATAATGCGAATATCGGTGATACATCTGATCAGTTCATCATGATTCGAATTAAAATAGATATACAAATCATCCGAGCCACGTTTATTGGCCTCATCAAAAAGGGGAATCAAGCCACTGAGGTCCTGTTCCCATAACGAAAGTGGAGACGAATCAAACAAACTGCGAAACCTTGCTTCACTTTCACTTACAGCGGCTTCCGCATCTCTAAGCAGCTCAAGCTCCATATTGCGGACATTTACCACCTCTTCAAGATCTAAGTTGCTGTTTGCCAGATCATTTTCAGCTTTTTTTCTAGCTCTTACATTTACTGCAAGCGCAATACATATAACTACAAGCAACGCAATAACTACACCTGCAACTGTCAGTTGCAACTGGTATTGACGTAAAATATTTGATGGCTGGTTAATAATAACACTATCAGCTGGAAGGCTTTTCAATTCAATCTCGAAACGCTTCAGTTGATCATAATCAAACATATAATGGTTGGCTGTATCGGCAATCACAGGAATTGATTCCAGTGCTTCACCATTTATGATCCGTAGAGCCATCCCTGCTGCTGCAAGTCCTTGATATTTACCGGAAGTCAGCATGCCGCCAACTATACCTTCACCTAGAAAGTAATCCCACATCGAATAAATGGGTCGATCACAGACCTGACTTACGAAGGCAGCTCCGTCACAAAGCTTAAATGTCTGACCTTTATTGTCTGGGAAGTATGAAAGGAGCAATACGGCACTATCTTCGCCAAGCCCAGAAAGCTCTTCAACCAGCTCACTATCCGAAAGCCCAACGAGCCAAATTGAGTCAAACTGATCAGAATACTTTTGCAAATTTTTATTAATAACGTCGTGATTACTTTGGCCAGTGCTCGTAGTGGACTCATTAATTACATAGAGATGTTTTAAGGAAGGGTGCAACTTCAGCAGAAGCTCGATCATATCAATACTACCGGGAACTTCCAATGCTCCGGTTATATTAACGAAATCGGCTCTTTCGGGTAATTCTATATTATTCACTCCGCAAAAAACAATCGGTGCGTCTGGGAAAAGAGTATTGCGGTTCTTTAAAGCGAAGTTGACGGCATTATCATCTGAGGTGAGAACAACATCAAATTCAGTGTTAGCGAATTTGCGTTGGTAAATTTTTAATAGATTGGAATAATGTTCTGGGCTGGAATGGCGCTTAGTATCCATGAACTCGACAACCAGACTGATGCCGGCGTCATCGAATGACTTGCTTACCGCTTCCGTGATACTGCGCGTCCACTTTTGGTCATAACTATACGAATTTAGCAATAATGCTTTTTTGGCATCCGTTGCCAAACACGTGGATACTTGCAATATCAGCAAGCAAAGCACCGAGAAAACAGTGACTTTAACTGCGAATGTTAAAAATAGACATGGCTGTTTAGTAACGGCAAGCATAGCTACCACATGGATATATTTTAAATAAAATTGACATTATAATAGACTCTCGCCCAAAAACGACCCAATGACAATTATTATTCTAGTATTTTTTTTGAGCAATTTAATTATAAAAATACACTTAAATGTTATCATTATCCTATTGTTCTTGAGCAAAGACAAACCTACGCTCTTTCAAGCAATAGCTCCAGAAAATCCAGTTCCATAGAAAGCATCTCCCAATCTTTTTTGCGTAACCACTCTGACAACCATGCAAAGCGCAGCGCGGGAATAAAGTAAGGGAGCATTGCAAAACTTTCAGCCGAAATATCAGTGTCACGCTTAAGGACTTCCATAAAAGCAGGAATCAGCCCCGAATTAAATGCATCAGGATCTTCAAAAGCAACGCACCCAATCATATTCGCTACATCATAAATTTCAGGGCGCATATCTGAAAATTCCCAATCAATGACAGCTCCAACGGCTTTACCTTTCCACATCACATTCAGCGGATGAAAATCTCCGTGGCAAAAAGCAATGGGCAATGACGGGAACTTTTCCATTTCAGGAAGCAACGTATCGTAAATAGGCTCTAGCCTTTCAAAGACTTTCGGCTCACGTTTAGAAATCGTTTCAACGAGATTCTTTGCGTATTCTAACAAGTCGAAAGCTTCCCCACCACTTTCAAGTGGTTTGCCCTTCGCATGCTTACGAAGCGAACAAATAAACTCCGCCAGTGCTTCACCCCTCTCAGCGTCATGTATAAATTGGGGCCGCGGCAGATCGTCTGATTCATAAAAAGGGGAAAGCTGCCAAGGTAGCCCCATAACATCTGCAACATAATCATCTTCGTCAGTAAGTTGATAAAGTAGAATCTTTTTCATGCCGGAGTCATGGAGCGATTGTAAATTGCGCGCAATAGCAGAGCGAAGTTCGACCTGTTTAGTCGCAATACGTTCCATAAGCCACAGATTGTTATCGGTATCTTCTATTACAGAACGGGAAATAGCCCTTTCAGGACTGCCCGGTATATTCTTTTTATTATGACGGCGAAGTGAGACGAGGGACCATGGCTCAAGTGGATCTAGCATTGTTACTCCTGAGGTATGTGGCACGCGGGAAACTTACCATTCAGGATATTTTATAGCTTTTTTAGAATCAAGCCATTATAAAATATTAAAAGCCTTCTTCCAATGGAGGATTAATCAGGCACGGAAAATCGATATCAATTTCTGCTTTTTCTGCTTTAGAATCACTAGATGAAACAAGCTTTGAAGGAGTAAGCTTCACAAACCGCCCTTCGATACTCAGCCGACCTTCTGCAAGCCACTTTGTCGCCTGCGGCAAAATTCTATGTTCAACCTGAAGGATTCGTTTAGTAAGCTTCTCAACATCTTCACCGGGTATGGCCGGAACTGCGGCCTGTATAATTATCGCCCCGTGATCCATTTTTTCGTCTACAAAATGGACAGTGCAACCTGAAATTTGCACGCCGTATTCGGCAGCGTCAGTCTGTCCGCCTGCACCAGCAAAACTTGGAAGCAGTGCAGGATGAATATTAATAATATTTCCAGGGAAAGCACACAAAAACACAGGCGTAATAATGCGCATGAATCCAGCTAAAACAATGGCTTCGACACCTGCATCCTTTAAAACACGCACCATTTCGCCATCAAATTCTTCACGGCTTCCAAAATCTTTATGACTGAGAGTACAGGTAGGAATAGAATGTTTTTTAGCACGCTCAAGCCCCAAGGCTCCAGCCCTATTCGAAAGAACCATTCTGATATCAACATCAAGGCTTCCATCTTCAACTTTGTCGATCAAAGCTTGAAGGTTGGAACCCCCTCCAGAAATAAGAACAGCTATAGGTAAACTCACAATTATCTCCCAAACTAAAAAAAGGAGGAGCATACGCTCCTCCTTTGTAATTTACTCTGCGGACTCTTTCACCAGTTCATCGACCAGTGCGGGAATGGTGTAATCTTCTGGCTGAATATCAGGCTCGAAACCAAATCCTTCGAGAGTTTTGGTTGTGATCGGCCCGATACAAGCTATTTTAACCGTATCTTTGTATTTATGGAACTGCTCAGGCTCGATGAGATTGAAGAAATTCTCAACTGTGCTGGAGCTAGTGAAAGTAACGTAATCAATTTTACCAGCTTCTAAAGCTTCGACAATAGGACCGGGATCATTTTCAGAAAGACCTGTTTCGTAAACAGGTAAAATCTGAACTTTAGCTCCGGCTTTTTCTAGTTCCTGTGGTAATACTTCGCGAGCAATTAGGGCTCTTGGAATTAGGACACTTTTGCCTTTGACGCCTCTTTCAAGAAGTCCGGCAACAACACCTTCTGCGATGTACTTTTCAGGTACGAAATCAGGCTTAATGCCTTTTTCTACCAAAGCCTGCGCGGTGGCTGGCCCGATAGCGGCAATCTCAGTTCCGGCAAATGCACGGGCATCTAGACCTGCGGCATCAAGCTGTAGGAAGAAATGCTTCACGCCGTTAACGGATGTGAAAATGAGCCAATCCCATTTGGAAAGATTTGTGATCTCTTTCTGGACGGGTGCGTAATCAGCCATAGGCTCAATATTGATTGTAGGAAATTCGAACACACTTGCGCCGAGTTTGCCTAGATCGGAAACAAGCCCACTGGCCTGTTCACGAGCACGGGTAACGACAACGCCTTTGCCTAGCAAAGGTTTCTTTTCGAACCAGCCTAGTTTGTCATGTAGAGAACAAACTCCACCGACAATGATGATGGAAGGAGCTTTGAATTTACGATTCGCAGATTCTTCAGCAACATTTTCTAGGGTGGAAACAAAACTCTGCTGTGTTGGGCGGGTTCCCCAACGAACTAGAGCAACAGGAGTTTCGGGATCGCGTCCGTTTTTCATGAGATTGTCAGCGATCATGGGCAGATTTTTTACGCCCATGTAGAAAACTAGTGTACTGTTTGATTTGGCGTAAACTTCCCAGTTGTGACCGGACTTTTCCTTGGTAGGATCTTCGTGTCCGGTGATGAAACATACGGAAGTGGTGAAATCTCTGTGAGTAACAGGAATCCCAGCGTAAGCGGCAGCGGCAACACCAGCGGTGATACCGGGAACTACTTCAAACTTAATGCCTGCTTCGACAAGTTCTTCGGCTTCTTCTCCGCCACGTCCGAATACGTAAGGATCTCCGCCTTTTAGACGAGCAATGACCTTACCTTCTTTCGCTTTTTTAACGATAAGTTCGTTAATTTTATCCTGTGGCAGAGTGTGATCTCCGCCTTTTTTACCTACGTAAAGAATTTCTGCGCCTTCTTTGCAGTAAGCAAGAAATTCTTTATTTGCCAGATAGTCATAAATAAGGACATCTGCACATTCCAGAATTTCCTTGGCTTTAACTGTCAGTAGACCGGGGTCACCGGGACCCGCACCGATTAGATATACTATGCCCATATATACATCCTATTTTTAACTATCGTGGCTATTTCATTACACTTACGAGTCTGTCTTTCAGCTCGGTAAGCTTTGCCCTTTTATCATCAATTTCAGCTAATCTTTCCCGCTCCTGTGCAACAACTGCTTCTGGAGCGTTATTTACAAAGGATACATTAGAAAGCTTCTTTTCTATCACAATTAAATCTTTGTCCAGCTTAGCGAATTCTTTATCCAGTCTTGCAAGCTCAGATTCAAAGTCTACGGCTCCGGCAAGCGGGATAAATATTTCATTACCCTGAACGACTGCGGCACCGGAAGCTTCCGGTCCACGTGCATCTGGTCCAGCTTCAATTTTATCGAGGCGAGCAAGGAATTTCACCAACTCTCCGCTTTCATTCATGAGGGTCAATGCTTCATCAGAGCTTGTGCGAATAATCATTTCCAGCTTCTTGGATGGAGCAATCAAAAGCTCTGTACGGATATTACGAACGCCGGAGACGATACCTTGGAAAAGATCCATCTGCTTAACGATTTCATCGCTGCGACAGTGATCTCTTGTTTCAGGATAGAGAACGGTTGCAATATCTTCGTTTTCGATTCCGGGCAGAACTGACCAGATTTCCTGAGTTACGAACGGCATGACGGGGTGCAAAAGAACCATTGTTTCTGAAAGTACTGTCCATAGAACTTTCAGAGTAGGAGCTTTGCGGGATTCGTCATCGCTGTATAGATCGGGTTTGATCATTTCTAGATACCAGTCACAGAACTCATTCCAGATAAATCTGTACATGGTCTGAGCAACTTCGTTGAAACGGTATCCTTCGATTCCTTCGCGCATGGAGTCTTTGACTTCTTCCAAGCGATGCAGAATCCATTTATTTGCAAGCCCTTTAGCATCATCAATAGATGCTTCCGGCGCTTTGCCATCAAAATTCATCAGCGCAAAACGGGCTGAGTTCCAAATTTTATTTACGAAATGGCGATACCCTTCAATTCTGGTTTCTGAAAGCTTGATGTCACGGCCCATAGCTGCAAAAGCGGTCAGAGTGAAGCGCAGTGCATCGGTTCCGTACTTATCACTCATTTCAAGCGGATCAATTACGTTACCTGTAGACTTACTCATTTTCTTGCCGTTTTCATCACGAACTAGGGCGTGAATGTAAACATGCTTGAAAGGAACCTGATCCTGAAAATGGATTCCCATCATCATCATGCGGGCAACCCAGAAGAAGAGGATATCAAATCCTGTGATGAGCACGGATGTGGGGTAATATTTTGCAAGATCTGCAGTTTCATCAGGCCATCCCATAGTGGAGAAAGGCCAGAGCGCAGAGGAGAACCAAGTATCAAGAACATCTTCTTCCTGAATCAGCTTGGAACTTCCACACTTGGTACATTTATCTGGATCTTCCATAGGAACGATCAATTCGCCGCAATCTTCACAGGTCCAAGCCGGAATACGATGCCCCCACCAAATCTGACGGGAGATACACCAGTCGCGGATATTATCTAACCAATCGTAATATACTTTTTCCCAGTTCGGAGGATAAATTTGAGTATCAGTTGGAACTGCTGCACGCGCTTTTTCAGCCAGAGGTTTCATGGAAACAAACCACTGTTCTGAAACATGCGGCTCAATCACAGACTTACAGCGGTAACATTCGCCGACTGAATGTTCGTGATCTTCAATAGAAATAAGGGAACCTTCAGCTTCGAGATCTGCAACAATTACTTTGCGAGCTTCGTCTTTGTAGAGTCCCTGATATTTTTCAGGAGCGTTCTCGTTTACATTTCCTTCGTCATCGAAAATAGCGATAACTTCAAGATTATGTTTGCGGCCAAGTTCCCAGTCATTCATGTCATGAGCAGGGGTAACTTTTAGTGCGCCTGTTCCGAATTCAATATCAACGTAAGTGTCACCGATGATAGGCAACTCACGGCCCACAAGCGGAAGAATTGCTGTCTTACCAATCAGGTGTTTGAAACGGTCATCTTCGGGGTTAACGCAGATTGCGCTATCGCCGAGCATGGTTTCAGGACGAGTGGTTGCAACAACAAGTTCGCCTGAACCATCAGAAAGTTTGTAGCGGACATTATAAAAATGACCCGGCTTTGGAGAATGCTCTACTTCATCATCAGCAAGAGCTGTGTGACAACGGTTACACCAGTTAATAATGTAATTACCTTTGTAGATAAGGCCGTCTTCATATAGTTTAACAAAAACTTTACGGACAGCTTTTGCACGCTGTTCATCAAAGGTGAAACATTCGCGACTCCAATCTACAGAAGCGCCCATTTTGCGGATCTGCTCAAGAATGCGCCCGCCCTTTTCTTCTTTCCAGTCCCATACGCGCTCAATAAATTTTTCACGCCCGAGGTCATCGCGGCTAAGACCTTCCTCTTTAAGCTGGCGTTCGACAACATTCTGAGTTGCAATACCGGCATGGTCCATACCTGGGACCCACAAAACATTTTTGCCCTGCTGTCTCTGATAGCGACAAAGAATATCCTGCAAAGTAAGATTGAGCGCATGGCCCATATGTAAAACGCCAGTTACGTTCGGCGGAGGGATAACGATAGAAAAAGATTCACCATCAGCTTCTGGGTCAGCTGTGAAAGTTTTATTTGCGTCCCAATGGTCGAGCCACTTTTTTTCAACGTCTTCAGGCTCGTAGCCTTTAGGTAAATTTGATTCAGCCATTGCATGACTCCTGTATTATAATATAGCTTCTTAACCTTCCAAGAATAGATTGCGGAAGGTTATGTATTTGTTCTAATTAAATATAAAAAAAAGATGTGCTTTGACACCCTGATTTTTCTGTGTATTCATCATTAAGGATCACCACGTATTGATGATCCGTCAACTTGCGCTACACACACTTATAGAGAGACTCGAACATGTCAAGTATCTATATATTATGGGACGACTCCCACATCTGGGGACTTCTAATCCACCGGGCCATGAAAGCGTGGAATATTGACCACAAATTAGTGCGAGCTCGTCAAATAGCGCAAGGACTCCTTTCAAGCAAGCCCCCCAAGGCCCTTATCGTTCCGGGAGGCTGGGCAAAAGGTAAGGTTGGCAGACTCGGAGGCCCCGGAATACTTGCCATTCAGCGTTATGTTCGCGAGGGTGGAAATTACCTTGGATTCTGCGGGGGCGCAGGTCTTGGACTTTCCGGTGCTGGCGGACTTTGCCTTACTTGCTGGGAACGCAAAGGATTCGAAAACCGGCTTCACCATTTTTTAAGCGGACACATAAATTTAAGCCTCAATCAGGAAGACCCGCTTGTACCGGACTCTCTTGGAGACTCCGCGCTCGTTCCCGTCTGGTGGCCGGGCCAGTTTTCGCCTCAAAGCGGCGGACCTACTACTGCACTCGGTAGATACGGAGAACCGGGACCAGACTTCTGGGTTGCCGATCTTTGTATAGGATCACTACCCGCGGACACTCTCAGTGACTGGGAAAATCTGTACGGCATCAGCCTGCTTCCTGATTTTTTACAGGACCGCCCTGCTGTTGTTTCCGGTCAATCAGGTAAAGGAAGATTCATTCTCAGCTATCCGCATCTTGAAACTCCGGCATCGCCGCAAGCCAACACATGGCTTTCCCATATTTTAGATCAAATGCAGGAAGAACCGCATACGGAAAGACCTCCCATACCCGCGTGGGACTTAGCAAACACACCTATACTGTGGGATGATAAAGATTTAGCCGTTGCCCGTAAATCCATAGAAACGATCATAGCTACCGGACAAGGACATTTCCTACTTTTCTGGCGCAACCCGTGGCTTCTGGGCTGGCGCAGAGGAATACCGGGCGCAGCGCTAAACAGTCTTTACGCTCTTATATGCGAAGTCACCTCACTAAAACCTAGCAACGAAGCTCGGGAAATGTGGGCGTCTTCTAAAGATGACTTTATAAAGTATATGAAAATCTTTGAACAAGGTGTTACGGGCTATCTGCTAGCCGAAAGATTTGCCATGACCATGCGGAGCCTTGGGCCTGAAACAGTCTTCCCTAAAGGGTTGCAAGAACAGCGAAATGCACTGTTCGGACCGCCTCCCGGAGCCGGAGGAATGTATGCAAAATTACTCTCAACTCTCGAAGAATTGACATGGATTATTCATAAAGACCCACAACAACCTTGATAAACTTAATAGTCGCCTCTCTTTGTTGAACAATTTGGCAACGTAGTGTAATGTACCCTTTATTAGAATAGTATTAAGTACATAATACAATCACTATATCAAATATTTTTACGCAAAGAGCTTATATTAAATGGCTGACAACGGATCCCCAATACGAGGTTCTGAGTTACGTACAGCATCCTCGCAGGATGACGGCCCTAGCCACGATGCGGAACTTGAATTTAGTGTGACCGAAGATAAAATGGCAGCATTTATCGCAAGTTACACCCCTGCACAAGGGGATGGTGTGCCACTTTCTATTGAGCTAATGGAAAGAGAACTTGAGCGTGCAGGATACAAGGGACAACTTGATCCTGACGGAGCAAAGTTCGCTCTGCAAAGAGCCGAAGAAGGTAAATCCATTTTAAATGTCGCACTTGTACGCGGTGTTTATCCACAGGAACCTGAAGATGCTATCATCATAGGTGATGCAGACTTTCGATTCCCCGTTGTACCAGGCATGATTTTCGGAACATTGACTGCACCTATCAAGGCTTCAAATGGAACCAACCTCCTTGGCGAAGAAATTCCTGTCCTCAAAACAAACGCTCCAGAGTCTTTAACCGTGGCCCCAGGTGGAGGCTGCACACACGACAAAGAAATCAATGCGTTAATCTCAAATACATACGGATTGGTGCAGATACGTGACAACCAAATTTATGTTGAATCTCTCCTCAGCGTTTCTGAGGATGCCATGCAAGTCCGAACTACTATTTACCCACAAGACTGCTTCGGCTCCCCAATTTCATTAGAAAGCCTTGCTCCTGCTATGGAAGCTGCTGAAATTTCACGCCCTCTTCTACTTGTTGCAGGCGAAACAGCCATAAAGACCGCCAAAGAAACCAATGTAGCTCAGGACACTGTTATTGCCAAAGGCACAGAACCTATCGCAGGGGTTAATGGCTGGTTTGAATACGAAAAGCAAGAAGCCCACTCCATAGGGACTTCTCTGGAAAACGACCGCATTGACTTTAAGGAAAGGGGAATCCATCCAATGGTGAACCCCGGCGATATCATCGGAAAGATCCACCCGCCGGTTGAAGGTAAAGCCGGAGAAGATGTTTATGGAAAAATGACACCTCCTCCCGGTGGACAACCATTTGAAATTACTCCTGGCGCACATGTCGAGCCTCTGCCTGATGGAATCACATACAAGGCAATGGCAACAGGAATGGTCAATCTTGAAAAAGGTGAACTCTCCGTTATAGATGTACTAGAAACAGAAGCGGACGTTGACTATTCAACGGGCAATATCCGTCTGGAAAAAGGATCTGTACACGTTACAGGCTGTATTCGCGAAGGATTCACTGTACACGTGCCCGGTCATATATTGGTGAAAGAGTCAATCGAAGGTGCTAATATTTTTGCTGGCGGCGACATAGACGTTAACGGCGGCATCATCATGGGTGGCAAAGGCCATCTTAAAGCGGATGGTAATATCGTTGCACAGTTTGCTGCCAACTCTCGCATAGACTGCGGGGATGAGCTTACTATCGCCCACGAAGTCAGCAACTGTATGATTCGCTGCAAGGGGGCTGTAACTGCGACCGCAGGGAAAGGTGTTATACAAGGGGGAGTAATTGCCTCGGCAACAGGCATAGAAGCAAACGAACTGGGGTCTGATCTCGGAGTCGAAACAGTTTTGACCATCATATCCCGTCAGCCAGTCAATAAGGAATTAGTACAAGAGAGAGATGAACTACGCAGCAGGTTAATGAAAATTAATGATTCCATAGGCCAGGATTCTGACGAAAACACTTTGGCAAAAACTCCAGCCGACAAACAAGCGCAAATGGAAAAAATCCTTCTTTTGCGGGCTCAAATTAAGTACAATCTTAAAACGGTGCGCAATAAGCTTTCTCACTCACTTTTAGATTATTACCAAACTCTTGAGCGGCTATCCATAAGAGCTAAAAGAAAAGTTCATCCCGGCGTAATAATTAAAATCGGCGGAAAGACACTAAAGGTAACAGAGCCCATGAACAGGATGAAATTCCACTTTGATTCGGGATCACGGACGATTGTGGCTGTGAATCTGTAATCAACCTTTTCGGGAAACCAGACTTCCCGTATCTCCTAGCATCTGTTCAAAATCATATTCCATATTCGTATCAAATGTATCCACTAGCTCCCTCTTCTGCTCAAGTTCAAGCTCAGTTCTAGGCGACGGCTCCGGCAACCAAGGACCCGGCGCGGGTCCAGCACCAGACAAAGAACTTTCCGGAATCAAATATGAGCTGACCTTATTCTTTAAGACATCCTCATTCACATTTTCCCATATGGGAACCAATCCTTTTTCAGCGTCATCTAAAAGTTCACGAACCTTATCCGGTTCAGCCCCTACAGCAGAATAAAAAGCATCCGAGTCGAACCAGAGAACTTTATCCTTTTCAGCTTCGCGTAACCCCATCCACGCATAATCAGCACGATTCTCTTCAATAGGGACACGCCACATATCTGCAAAGCCTTCTCTGAAAAGATCTTCGGAAGGCAATATTGTTTTTCGCAAATCATTATAGGAATCCGTGAAAGAGCCAATATTCTTCTCCATCTCAGTTAATGCATCCACTACCCGCAATGGTAGAGTATCCCCGAAAGGCTGTTCAAGCTCTACAATCACACGCCCCCTGTCCAAAGAGAATTCCCCGGGAGCACGAGTTTCACGAGTTCCATTCACAACCATGACAGCATCTGCCCCCGGCTGTGAAGTAAGATTAAGACCCAAAACGCCAAGTCCAGCACCCGGTTCAATTTCAAGTCTTTCTCCTAGCTTAGGAGATACTGAGGAAATGGTAATAGCCTTACCATCAATCAGGTAATAATCATCCCCGGTATAAACAGGTGATGGAAGTTTAGCATCGACAACTTCAGCTGTAATTTTCTCAGATACACCGGCTGCACTATTTTTAATGGCATTTAAAACTGTCTGCCACGAGTCTCCATCTTCTACAGCGAAATTAATAGTTCCTGTCTCTTCACCAAGAGAATAGCCTATGGAATGGCTACCCACCGACAAGGAGCTTTCCGCGTTCGCATCGAAACCCTTGGTCAAGAATTCAGAGACGGAACCGACCATAGTGCCGGAGATATCATAGCGAGCTATTTTAGCGGACCCAATGGGGAGTTTCGTTTCATCAAGTTTGAGATGGGCCATCAAATGTCCGCTAGTGTCACTAAAGGACAGCTGGCTATTTATTTCACTCTCAGTTGCAGCATCAAGGCCCCCGATAATGCTGGTGTCGTTATTGCTATAGGCGGTGTTTACCGAGAAGGCTAAAGCCGACCCTACGCCAAACAGATCATCAAGATTTGCGCCCGGAACGTTCTGCGATATTTTTCTGGCCTGCACAGGAAGCGTGCTCTGATTAACTACATCGCGCACGGCATCAAGGACGGCATCATTATCCATGCCGTTCTCAAGCGTCACACTCAAGTTCTTTGTTTCCGACCCGTAGGACATATCAAACTTGTATGTTCCGGCATCAAGACCATTTGGTAAATTGGGGGTAAAACCGCGTGAATATGTGCGGTAATACCGCGCCACATTGTCTTTATTCGTAATGGAAGATGAAATTTTATTATCAAGAAAAGGATCGTTAACAACAAGACGGGCATCATTTAAACCAAAACCATCGTCTGCCCAACGGAACTGGCTTAACGCGGCCCCAAAACTCTTTATCCGGCTCTGCACCTCCATAGCGGTGACTGAACCTGACTTTTCGTATTTACTCCTAAGCGCAGCGCGTGAGAACTTATCACCCCAGAAAGAACTTATTGTAGTTCTTTGAGGAGCTTCAGACGTTTCAGTCTTTCCCGTTGATACGAGGTTCGTTCCGTCCAGAGTTAGATTTGCCACTGACTGGCTCCCCGTAATACACACTCGAAAGACACAACCCCTGCGGAGGAGCTGTGGCCGGCGCTAATGTTCTGTCTTTTCTCTCTAATACTGATCGGACAAAATCGGGCTGAGCTTTACCCCGGCCGACCTCAACAAGGCAGCCGACAATATTGCGAACCATCTGCTTTAAGAATCCCGTTCCGCAAATTTCCAGCGTAATTTCCTGCTCAGTTTCACCGGGGAGCCGCTTAAACTCTAAAATAGTTCTGATTGTATTGCTGACGGGGGTTCCTACGTTCTGAAAGGAGGCAAAATCATGCTCACCTATAAAACACTCCATAGCTTCGTCTACAGCGCTTAAGTTCAGCGGGCCACACGCCCATACAAAATGCCTGCGCCATGGCAGTAAAAAGCCATTCTCGAGCCAAAGACTGTAACTGTAAGTCTTGCGTACTGAGCTGAATTGAGCATGAAAGTTCTCGTCGACAACTTCTGCACTCAGAAGCGTGATATCATCTGGCAAAATTGAATTCAAAGCTTTCTGCCAAGGCACATTGGCCCTGTTCTCAGGCAAGGCAAAGTGCACAACCTGCCCCAAAGCGTGTACGCCGCTGTCAGTACGACCCGATCCATACACCCGCACGGGCTCACCTGTAATCGTCGCAATTGCTTTCTCAAGCTCATTTTGTACAGTCCGCACGCCCGGCTGAATTTGCCAACCGCAAAACTTTGAACCTTCGTAAGCAACTATCATTTTGAGTCTTTTCAAAACTTAACCTTTGCACCCAAGCCCGCCATACAGACTGTATGGTCAGGTTTAAATTTTGCGAATATCAACTACTGCTATATAAATTAAATGCTCCAGCCACAAAATGCAGCTGGAGCAACTATCGAAATCGTATTTAGAATAACGGCTTACTGTTCGCCTAGGGGAACCTGCAATTTAGTAAGAGCTTCAGATAAGGAAGCCGCTTTCTTCGGAGTAACGAAACCAAGAATTGCACCGGCATTACGTCCGCGCATACCTGACAAAATCTTGACAGATAAATCTGGATCCAGGGTTTCAATAATTTTAGCCGCGTTCTTCGCCTTCATCGCAGTATAAACGCCCACTAGATGTTTAACTTTCGCGTCTTTCAGGACATCCGCGTCAGCAAGCATTTTCTTGAGACGTTTTTCAAGACCGTTAAGTTTGGCCAGTTTTTTATCCAGATTCTGTTCCAGGGTACGAAGAGATCTTTCCTTCCGTGCCAGCTCATCTTCTTTAGCTTTTAACGCCTTCCAGTCAGCATCCGGCATTCTATCAGGTTTAACAGCAGCAGATTTCTCTTTAGCTGGCTTGGCTTCAGCCTCCGCGGCTATTGCTTCAGGAGCTGATACCACATCGCGGACAACACTACTTTCGATGACTGCCTCTACGACTTTCCTTGAAGGACCACTAATATCGAAGCCAAGAACACCTATGAGAGAAAGTTTGAAAAAAGCCAGTAGAACTAAACAAACAAGTACTTTAGAAATCTTTAGGCTTGAAACGAAGCGTTGCCATTTCGTCATACTCTTTTTGCTCTTTAAGATTTTCTTCTTCATAGTATTTTTTCGCCTGGTTCTCTTTAAGTTTTTCTAACAGCTTGCGGTCTTTTGACTTTTTTATAGCTTCTGTACGGCATTTCTGCAAATTCAGGGCCAACTGTCGCAGCCTGTTGTGTGATGCTTGTAAATCTTTTTTCAGGGCATCGTCATATTGCCGCCACAGCCACATATCGTCTGCGGACAGCTTAGCATATTTGCTCTTTTCATTAATTTGGATTTTGTTTTCTATATCGCTAACAATCTTCAGTTGCTCAGCATGAAGCGCTAACGCTTTAGCTAGAGCCAAGCGAGCCTGTTCTTCTACCTGCTTTCTAAAATCAAGGACTTTTTCAAGCTCGAAGTGATAGGGTCTTGGCATTATATCAAATTATCCCCACATGAAGGCGGACTACTTGCTGACTTCAGGTTTACCGGCAAGACCGCAATATCCCTTGTCCCCGTCATATGAACGCCACATCATGCACATGGTCCCTTGACAAAATTTCATTTTGTCATCGCTGGTCATGAGATGCGGACAATATTTAAATTTAGCTTCACTTTCTGGATAAATCATAAGGACCTTCTTTATATAAATACGAACGTAGTATTAACTCTAGGCGTAACATTAATTCTGAACGACCTTTTCGTAGATCAAGCACTCTTTACCCATGGCCCGCTTAACATATTCCTTAACAAGAATACCAATACGCTCTTCTCGAGTGAACGAGTCCGCGTACTTCCCGTCTTCGTATACTTCGGGGAATTTATCTGAAAGCACAGAATTCTTGCTAGCAAGGGTCTCTATGCTTTTTGCATACTCAGATATGAATGTATCTATTTTTTGATCAGACATCTCGCCAATGGACTTAACCTCTTCAGCAAAAACAGCCGGTTCCGGCAAATCCTTTGATTCCATCAAGGAACTAAAAGCATTTGCAAAACGCTGGCTTCCTTCGAATATATGCTTAGGACGAACTACATTTAATCCTGCCCACCCGGCACGCAGCCATTTGAACAGGTAAAAAACAGTATACTCAGGATTATCCTTATCCTGAATAAAGACTGACACGGAAATGGAGTCATACATAAAAGTGTCCATCCACCCCATACCGCCAGCAGTCAATCCCGGAATTCCGCTGTAGAAATAATTCCACTGGTCATCATCTATTACAAGTCCCTTCATCCCGACACTAGATTTATCATCCTGTCTAGAAACCGACAAAAAGACATCACGGCCCTCATACTTTTGAAGCACAAGAAGACGATTTAGATCATATCTATAGTAAGCCCCGCCGAAAGAATCAGGGGTATTAACTTCAAACTCTTTACCACGCCAGACTTTAGGAAGATCTGGATCATCCAAATGCTTCCAAGGCTGAACATTATCAACAGAAAATTCACTCTTGGGGTCCCAACCACTTAGGCGGACAACAGAGGGGTAAATAGCATAATTCGGAATTTCGGGATTATATGCATACTCTAGAATTCGGCCTAAAGAAGCCTTCATATTCATGCGCATACCAGCTCCGCTTAATGATTCACGTTTGGGAAGTGCAATCATCTTGTCAGTGGGCGCAGAACTATCTACGAATTGAATCAGCCCTTTTACCTTGCTCGTATCAAATTCTTCTGATTTAACAGACAAAGCACTAATTAAATGACTGATACCCTCTTCTACCGGAGCAGAGAGTTTAAGGACTGATTTCTCTTTAGCTTCTTGCTTAGATAAGAAACTTGAGCATTCTCCAAGGTTTATTCCAACAACTAAAACTGAAGCAACAAGCATAATTAAAGAAAAGCACACCTTCGAAAACACCCGGTGCGCCATCGGGACTGAACTGACTAGCATATGTTTATTCGCCTTCCCACTCAAAGTGTAGCGGGTTTTATTTACATTCTCTAATATGTAATTATGCATTATTCTTCCTCTTGGCAACCCTTACGTATCAAGGGTTATTCTGATTAGACAATCAATACTTACTTGAATGCGTAACATTTAAAGCAAAATAAATGCCCATAAAAAACTCGATTATTATTCAAAAGCAATACAAAAAGCTTCTTGATCTATTCCACTCTCACGAAAAGGCCTTCATCGCTTTCTCAGGGGGAATTGACAGTTCATTAGTGGCTAAAGCTGCTTTTGATGTATTAGGAGACAATGCAGTCGCCATCACTGTTGACTCAGGGTTAGTCGCTAAAAGAGATCTCGATTACGCTCGCAAGTCTTCCGCATCTATAGGTATTACACATAAGATAATTCGCAAAGATCTTCTTAACATCACGGATATCACCGAGAACTCTCCGCTAAGATGCTACCACTGTAAGAAAAACATTATTAAGTCAATCAACTTATTCCCGCTTTTTGACGGCAGTCATGTCGATGATTCAAATAGCCGCCCGGGAATGAAGGCTATTAAAGAAGCTGGGGTTATTTCACCCTTGGTACTAGCGGGATACAGTAAAGAGAAGATTGAGCAAGTAGCAATATTTTTAAATTTAATATCTGCCGAACGACCTTCTAATAGTTGCCTTGCAACAAGAATTACGACTTGGCAACCGCTTACAGCTAACAACCTTTACATGGTAGAAGACATTGAAGAGATTATGTTTCAGGCAGGTGTTAATTGGTGCCGCGCAAGAATCGACGGACAAAGTCTCACAATCGAATACGGATCAAAAGCGTTACTTCGTGAAAAGGATATAACAGAAGAATTGCTTACAACCATTACAGGTCTGAGCAGTATGAACATTCACTTTTTACGCAGAGCATAAAAAAAGGCATCCATTACAGATGCCTTTTTGCGAAATGTTAAATTTTTTCTATTCTTCGATAAGGATGCATTCTACCGGGCAAGAATCAATTGACTCTTGCACACAATCCATGTCGACTGCATCTTCTTTAATCACTTCAGCTTTTTCACCTTCACTATCAAGTGCAAAAACTTCCGGGCAAAGCTCGACACAAGTTTCGCATCCTATACATTCATCTTGATCAATCACTACTTTCTTAGCCATTGTCAGCCTCCAGATATTTGGAAAAAAGTATAACGTTATTTGACCACATAAATTAAGCACACACTGCTATTGTTTTGCAAGCATTTCTTTTATTAAAAAAGCCTCTCAACCCGTTATGAGTGAGAGGCTTTATCTATTAACTTAAAAACTTGTTAAAAAAATTATTCTCCGAGATATGCCTTTTGAATGTCCGGGTTATTCAGAAGAGCCTTAGCTTCATCTTCCATAACCACATTCCCTGTTTCAAGAACATAGCCCCTGTTGGCCATGCTTAAGGCTACCTTTGCATTTTGCTCAACAAGAATAATCGTCGTTCCCAAGCTATTAATTTCTTTAATAATACTAAATATCTGCTTAACGATAAGAGGTGCAAGACCAAGAGAAGGTTCATCAAGCAAAAGCACTTTAGGCCTGCTCATTAAAGCCCTGCCAATGGCAAGCATCTGCTGTTCTCCGCCAGACAAGGTTCCCCCCGCCTGTTTGCATCTTTCACGAAGAATAGGAAACATTCCGAAAACGCGTTCTTTATCGTCTTCAATTTCCTTATCGTTACGGAAAAAAGCCCCCATATCGAGATTCTCTTCTATGGTAAGTCTCGGGAAGATTCTGCGACCTTCAGGAACCTGGCACAGCCCCATCTTCGGCAACTTGTCAGACACAATATTGTTTATCCTTTCACCTTTATAAAAGATGTCACCACTGGTGGCCTGAACAATATTACATATGGTCATGAGAGTTGTACTCTTACCGGCACCATTTGCGCCGATAATAGAAACAATTTCGCCCTCATATACTTTAATATTTATCCCTTTAAGAGCTTTAATACTTCCGTATCCAGCCTTGATATCGCGTAATTCTAATATTGGTTCGCTCATGACTTAATCCTTCCCAGATCTCATTGTACGTTTCGAAGGCAACATCCCCTGAGGTCTGAAGAGCATCATCAAAGTCATAACTCCCCCAAAGACGAGCATACGATATAATTCGAACTCTCTGAATATTTCTGGAAGGGCAATAAGAGCCAACGCACCAAGAATAACCCCCGGAATAGATCCCATACCACCAAGAACAACCATAGAAAGGACCATTGCTGATTCTAGGAAAGTAAAAGACTCGGGACTTACAAATCTCATGCGTGCGGCGTAGAAAGCTCCAGCCATACCGCCGAAACATGCTCCAGAACAGTACGCAAGCAGTTTCATATAAAATGTAGGTACACCCATAACTTCGGCAGCAGTCTCATCTTCGCGAATAGCTTCCCATGCTCTACCAATGCGGGAATGCTGCAAACGGTAGACTGCGATAATAGTGAAGACCACAAGAATCAGGATCACGTAATAAATGAGTGAAAGCTTTTTAAGCCAGATGTGTTCTAAAGTCATGCCGTTGGTAAAGTCGAACCAATAGAGACCAGGCGCTTTAATACCAGTTACGCCGTTAGGACCATTGGTCAAACTCATCCAGTTATTGAGCACCATTCGACAAATTTCGGCAAAACCCAGCGTCACAATTGCTAGGTAATCGCCTCGCATTCTCATGGAACAATACCCGATAAGCCATGCGCCAAGACCAGCCATACCGGCACTGATTGGCAAACAAATCCAGAAAGAAAGTTGGAACTGAACTGAGAGAAGCGCGTATGTGTATGCACCGATCCCGTAGAAGGCGATATACCCAAGATCCAGCATACCCGCCAAGCCAACTACGATATTAAGGCCGAGACCTAGGCAAACGTAGATCATACAGTTGATCGCAACATCCTGTGCATATCTTCCGGCAAACTGCGGTATAAGCGCAGTACAGGCTATCCCGATCACAAACCAGACAGCCATAGGCACCATCGAAGTCGCACTTTTCATGCTACCTGCGACCGCGCCTGCTGGTCTGGAGATAAATTTAAATGCTCCAGCCTTATTTAATTGATATAAGAACAGAAGAAACGAACACCCCAAAGCTATCCGCCACCACACATTAAATGTGCTGGCAACTTCAAGACCTTCGGGTTTAATGCCTAGCAGAGGCCACAATAGGATGAACAGCCAGACCATCCCTATACCAAGGGACGTCCAGTGTTTTTTAAACTCTGGTATCGTCAACGTTCTCTCCCATGATTCCTGAAGGTCTGAAATAAAGTACCGCGATAAGGATTACAAATGCGAATACATCTTTATATTCGCCGGAAATATAGCCAGCTGCAAAAATTTCAACCATACCAATGATGAATCCACCAATCATAGCACCTGTGATATTACCAATTCCGCCAAGAACTGCGGCAGCAAATGCCTTGATTCCTGGAACAAATCCCATATCATAACGAACGGAGCCGTAGTAAAGGCCGACCATTATTCCAGCCGCAGCAGCTAGTGCAGCGCCAATAGCAAAAGTAATACTAATTGTACGGTTTGCGTTGATTCCAACAAGCGCAGACATCACTTTATCCTGCGCAGTAGAACGCATCGCCTTACCTATACGAGTCTTAAATACTAGAACGTTCAAGGCGACAAGCAGGAATGCTGTCAAACTGACAATGAAAAGCTGCATATAGGAAAGCATTACGTTTCCCATTTCAAAGCCACCCTGAGTCAGCTCCGTTGGATAAGCTTTGTCATATACGCCCTGAGTTAGCATCAATCCATTCTGCAAGAAAATTGACATACCCAAAGCCGAAAGAAGTACTGAAAGTCTAGATGAATTACGGAGTGGTTTATAAGCGACCTTCTCAACTGCAACAGCGAGCATTGCGCAATATGCCATTGCAAGAATCAAAGATCCTGAAAGACAAACCCACGCCGGCGCCCCCTGTGATAGAAGGTAACTCATGAATATAACGCCTACATAACCGCCAGCCGCAAAGAACTCGCCGTGCGCAAAGTTGATGAGCTGAATGATGCCATACACCATAGTATAACCGAGTGCGATAAGCGCATAAACGCTACCGAGAGTTATACCATTGATGAGTTGTTGTAAAAAATATTCCATGGGTATCCGGGGCTATTCGTAATAGCCCTCGCTCATATGAGCGAGGGCCGATGATTGCTTAAACTCTAGTAAAGTTCGCCTGTAGCTGGGTTCCAGTAGTTGAGGAACTTACCGTTCTCAACTTTACGGATAATGTAGTTTGAACCGGAATCACCATTCTCTTTAAACTTAACGTGCTTTGTTGCGCCATCATAATCAAGCTTCATAAGCTCTGCTTTAACCTTAGCAGGATCAGTTGACCCTGCGGCCTTAACAGCCATCATGTAGGCCATAGCACTGTCATATGCGTAACCAGAATATGCTCCAGGGTTACCAAACTTAGGCTGGTATGCGGAGTAGAATTCTTTGTAAGCAGGTGCATTGTCGTCAATGAAACCGAATGTTAAATAAACGTCATTAGCAGCGTCTTTTGCAATTTCAATGAGCTGAGGATGATAAACTGCATCCTGTGCAAGCACTGTAGCCTTAATACCCATACGTCTTGCCTGAATAAGCATCAACGCACCAGTCGCTGAATTCTGCATGCTCATATAGAACACATCAGGATTTTGCTGTTTTACTTTTGTGAGAATTGCGGAAAAGTCTTTATCACCTTGGTTAACATGCTCATGTCCGAGAACTTTAATCCCTGCTGCTGCAGACATTTTCTCAACACCGTCAGCAAGTCCCTGTGAATATGAAGTTTTATCATCGACAAGATAGATTGATTTAGCTTTCACTTTATCCAGCATGAACTTCACTGCGATTGCACCCTGATCATCATCTCGTCCACACATGCGGAACATATATTCAAGGCCACGAGAAGTAACTTTCTCATTTGTTGAGGCTGGGGTGATCATTACAATGCTTTCTTCGTCAAGAACCTCGGAAGCAGGAAGAGTCGCACTGGAACAGTAAGAACCAACTACGCCCTTTACGCCTTCATTGATCAGCTTATTAGCTGTCGCAACAGCCTGGCGGGGCTCACATGCTGTATCCTGAGGAAGAACTTCGATTGCATCGAAACCGGGAATTCCACCATTAGCTTTCATAACTTCAACAGCAGTCAAAACACCATTTTTGATATCAACACCATCAGCAGCGTAAGGCCCGGTCAAAGGTCCCATTGTGCCAATTTTTAGTGTTTTAGCGAATGCCATGCCGGAGCCGAGCATAATTACAGCTGCAGCAAGCAGAACTGTCATAAATAAACGTTTCATAAAAAAGCCTCACTTAATTAAATATGGTTAACTACCGAGATATGCCTCAATTACAGCAGGATTCTTCTGAATCTCTTCAGGATTTCCTTTTGCAATCATCACCCCGTGATCGAGAACAACAAGCCTTTGACAGATGCCCATGACAACTTTCATGTCATGCTCAACCATCAATACGTTGATCCCTCTCTCGGAGATTTTACAAATGGTTTCCATCAACTCTGAACTCTCGGCAGGATTTAGCCCTGCTGCTGGCTCATCGAGTAAAATGGTAGTTGGGTCGGAAGCGAGAGCCCTTGCAATTTCAAGGCGTCTCTGGTGTCCGTAAGGAAGGCTGGAAGCGACCTCATCAGCGAAATCTTCAAGCTCTGCGAAACGGAGTTCTTCCATTGCTCTTTCTTTTATCTGCTCTTCTTCCAACTTTTGACTAGGAGTACGAAAGATTGCACCCAGTATACCGCAACCAGTGCGCGAATGCTGTGCGACCATCACATTTTCCAATGCAGTCATATTCTGAAAGAGACGGATATTTTGAAAGGTTCGAGCAATGCCCTTGGCCAAGACCTGATAAGGTTTAAGCCCTTGTAGGGATGCACCATCGTATTCAACATCACCGCCAGAAGCATTATATACTCCGGTGATAACGTTGAACACGGTAGTCTTACCCGCACCGTTAGGCCCGATAAGCCCTACGATTTCTCCCGGCATAAGAGAGAAATTAACCTCTGCCAGAGCCTGTAATCCACCGAAGCGGACGCTCACGTCGTGTAAATGAAGTTCTGCCATATTGGTCATACCTATACACATTTTTATTCTCAAGATCAAGAATGTAACCGATTTTTATTCAGACATAACCAAATCAAGAGACTTTATGTTCTTATAACTACTGCTTAGCCATACTTTTATACGAAACATTATTAATGAAGTAGCAAAAAGATACTACTACTCAACAACAAAAGCGATTCGCGGATCAAACTATTATTAAAAACTCATAATTTTGATCAATGAATCAGATAAAATCTTTATCATCTTTATTCATTACATACAATTACCATTTACTTTTTACAATTTAGGACCATTCTACAGAGACAATTTCATAACA
The DNA here is from genome assembly GCA_030145055.1 of Desulfovibrio sp. Taxonomy (GTDB): domain Bacteria; phylum Desulfobacterota; class Desulfovibrionia; order Desulfovibrionales; family Desulfovibrionaceae; genus Maridesulfovibrio. The sequence goes on along the minus strand of JAQYWK010000001.1, from coordinate 766,796 downwards.
CTAGCTCACTACTTATCTTTATGCAGTCAAACACCTGAATTAATAATCTTAATCATTAATTGAAGAATTGAATTCGCGTACAATTTTGTAACAAGAATCACGTACTTTAAAAGATATTTTTAAACCGAAGTATATTCTGCCTCATTATTATCCATAGAACGCAAAAAAGCCCTGCCAGCTTTCGCTGACAGGGCTTTATAAACTTTAACCTGATGAAGGCTAAAAGTAAGTATCTCAACCTACCAAGAGTCATCACCGAATGGATCACTACCGAAACCGAAAGAATCGGAAGGAGCTCCACCAGTTTCAGGAGCACCAGCTCCTTTAGTGCCATCATCAGAAGCTGCGCCGGCAGGTGCACCAGCAGCAACAGTGACAACACCGTTCTTTTTAACATCTTCGATCAAAGCGAGGAGTTCGTCGACTTTGCCGATGTACTCTTCAACTTTAGTCTGGGAAGTAACGATAATTGCATCGCCTTCGCCTTTACCAGATGCTTCAAATGCTTCACATTTGCCTTTGTATTCAGCCATTGCAACTTCGGTTACTCCGAGTTTGCTTTCTGCTGCAGCAAGTTTAGCATTAAGTTCTGCAATAGTAGCAGCCTGAGAAGCAAGAGCTTCACGGGAATCAGCAAGCTTAGTGAAAATGCCGTCAACCTTGAGCATTTCTTCAGCTGGAAGAGCGCCTACAGAGACGTTCTCGCCAAGTCCTGCGACCTGACCTGTTTTCATTTTAGCTAGTTCAGGATGCTGCTCGTAGATCCAAGCTTTTGCTAGCGCTGCTGCAAAAGGTTCGAATTCTGCGTCAATGTCCTTCTGTGTCATGTAGGACAGAAGTTCCTGAACGGAGTTGTTGCTTTCGCCACCCTTAACATAAGCAACAAATGTGCTCATGGGGAAAGTTTTACGTGCTTCAGACATGATTCAATCCTCCTTGCTCTATTTAAAGAGTAAAAGTCTTTTCTTCACGGACCGGCATAGGAAGACGGCCAATGTATCTTGCATAAGTTAAAGCTGCAGTCCTGTAGACAAGATGTCCAAGTTTAGACCACGGCAGATAGACAAACATCATAAACACGGCGACAAGATGGACGTAATACATAGGGTATGCAAGTCCTGCGATGCCAGCGAGGCGAAGCAGTTCACACATGATTCCAGTTACGCCAATTGTCCAGATCAGTCCGAGCAAATACCAGTCATAGTAACTGGATTTGTGCTGAGATTCATCCTGATTCAAGCGACGTTTAGTAAGCAATACGAGTGAATAAACAAGCATTACTGCACCAACATTTGCAAGAATCTTAACCGGGTGCCACAGCGGCATCGGAGTATGACCGATGGCTGAGAGGAAAGGTATAATCTTTCCACCCCAATGAGTAACTGCAACTATACCTGTTACGATCATCAGGAAAATGAAAGCAAGCATAATGAATCTGTGTCCATTAAACTTCTGTTCATCTGCTTCGTCGGTTTCACCGCATTCCTTCCATTTGGAGTGTGTCAAAAGTTCATTTCTACACACATCCACGAAGCATGCTAAAAGACTAGGTCTTTCAGATTTGTCACCAACAGCAAAGACCTTCGGTTGATCTTTAAATGACTCGATCAGGTTTTTCACTCCTCTATAGAAGGTCCAAGCCATGAAACCGAATGCAATCATGAAGATCGGGTCAATAGTAAAGTCACCTGGGAACAAGTATCCATAGACAACGTTACCATCTTTGAGAGGGAAGAAGGAGCCGCGCACACCAGCCATGATGAACCAAATCACCATGTAAATAACTGCCGGAATAGCTATAAGCTTAGGCAGGTGTTTAGGAGAACTCATCCATTTGCCGAAGCAGGATGGGGTAACCATCTTCTGGTAGGCCATGTTACGCAGTCCTGCGAGCATGTCAGCCGGACGAGCGCCACGAGGACACAAGTCGGAACACTGTCCGCAGTTATGACATAGCCATATATCGATGTCGTTAACTAGTTTATCTTTAAGGCCCCACTGAGCCCATACCATTTCCTTACGCGGATAAGGATTATCAGCAGGTGAGAGAGGACAAGCTACACTACACGTTGCGCACTGATAGCATTTCTTAACTCCGTCACCACCCACAGCCTGAAGTTCTTTGATGAACTGGAGATCAGGTTTGATGCGAATATCTTTTTCCATCTCGCGTTACCTCCTAGTATCCCTTGAACGGGTTCGGACCAATCTTGATCATGTCATTAACGAATGTGTCGATGAGGTCAGAAACCTTATCGTAATCGTCAATGGCGAGTTCAGACTGGACAACACGCTCAGGTTCGACACCAAGTCTCTTGAGAGAGTCAGCGACGTTTTCCATACGGCGGTCACACAGTTCGGAACCTTTCACAAAGTGACACTGATAATCTTCACCGTATTTACAACCGAGTAGAAGTACGCCGTCAATACCCTTAGACATCGCATCTGCAATCCAGATGGTGTTTACAGAGCCGAGACAACGAACAGGAACTACACGAACATACGGAGACCAGCCTTTGCCACGCATCGCTGCCATATCCAAAGCTGGATAAGCATCGTTTTCGCAAGCGAGAACGATAAAGCGAGGACCACCAACTTCCATGTCATCAGGCACGTCGACCTGTTTGATCATAGAACCGACCATGTCGATATTGTAGTTGTCAAATCCGATTACGCGTTCCGGACAAGCACCCATACAGGTACCACAGCGGCGACAGCGTGATGGATTTGGCTTTGGTGTTCCTTTTTCATCATCATCAAGTGCACCGAAAGGACATTCTTCGGTACAACGTTTACACTGCGTGCAACGCATGAAGTTGAAAACGGGGTAACTGTTATCACCAGAACGAGGGTGAACAGCAACGCCATGATTGGCGGAGTTGATACACTGGATCGCCTTGAGAACAGCACCGGCTGCATCTTCCCTTGCAAGACCCATGGTCATTGGCTGACGAACACAACCCGCGGCGTAAACACCGGTACGGCGTGTTTCGTAAGGGAAACAGATGTAGTTAGAATCTGCATATCCATCGAACTGTTTGAGGTCGGGGAATGCAGGCCCTTGTCTATATACGAGGTTGATGGTCGGATCGTGAGCAGTGGTTGGAACCATGCCTGTAGGAACAACGACCAGATCAGCCTGAATTTCGATATTTTCACCAAGTAGAGTATTGCTAGCAGCAATAATCATGGAATCGCCCTCTTCCGTAACGGAAGTGACAGTTCCCTTGGTTAACATGATGCCTGGATCATCCTGGGCAGCACGGTAGTAACGCTCATTTACACCTGGGACCATCATGTGATCATAGATGATGTAAGCAATGCCGTCTTCGTTCAATTCACGAACGTAGTTAGCCTGCTTGAGAGCTACTAGACTGCTGAGTTCTGAGCTGTAAGGAAGATGTTTGTAAGATTCCATATCTTCATAAACAAAATCTTCCTCTTCTTCGCCATTAGCTTTTGCTGCATCAGATGCAGTTTTAGCATCAGCATCGTCAGAAGCAATCTCTTCATCAGAGCGGTTCGCATAAGTTTCTTCTTCTGCTGCAAACTGAGCTTCGCTGAGGCGGGTATCAAGCACGAAAGCAACGGACGATGCGTCCATTTTTCCAGCTTTAACCATTGCTTCAAATTCAGCAGCAGTAACAACTTTTGAAGAACCATAGCCCATAGGCTCAACGTACTTAGTATCCTGAGGGACCCAACCAGTAGCGAGAACAACTGCACCAACTGGCAATTCTTCTGAAATGGAACCAACTTTAATGTTGGCGGTATATTCACCTGGGGCACCTTCGAGAGTAGTAAGTTCAGCAGATTTGAGAACTTTAATTCTGGAGTTGGATTCAACTTCAGCGATAAGGTCTTCAATGCCGGTTACATGAGCTTCGAGGTAGGGATATGCAAGTGGGAAAGTTTTGTACATTCCAGCAGCTTTACCGCCGAGAGTGTCTTCCTTTTCCACTAATATAACGTCGTGGTTAGTCTTAGCAGCGTAAAGAGCTGCGGTAAGACCTGTGAAACCACCACCGAGAACCATGACTACTTTAGTAGAGTTGATTACCTGAGCTTCAGATAATCCACCTTTCGTAAGTTTCATGAGTCCCATTTTAACGTATTCGTTTGCCATTATTTGGAGGAGTTCAGGAACTTCACCATTCGGATCGGGTAAGGAGCCGTCAGGATTCCTGAAAACCTTGATGCACTGTTCACGCAAGTTGACTCGTTCAACCATGACATTGTCAAAGTTAAATATATCCCAGTCAACGCGAGGGCTTGTGCCGCAGATTAATACTGCATCAACGTTGCCAGCGTCGATATCTTCCTGAATAAGCTTTCTTCCTTCTTCTGTGTTGAGTCTAGGGTGACACTTGATCACCGGACACTCATTAGCAAAGACTTTACCGACGAATTCGGCGATATCTTCAGCTTTCAGAAAAGGAGAGATGCTTGCTTGGTCGAAATAAACTCCGATTTTTTCGGGCATGTCGACTTACCTCCCTATCACCGTTTGGATCGCTTTCAGAGCGGAAGCTGTACCTGACTGGGCTGTCTTCATGACATCCAGAGGTTGCTTAGCACACCCGGCAGCGAAAATGCCTTGTTCTTCTCCGCCAACGATGAAGCCCTGATCATCAACCTGTACTCCAGTCGGAACTGGAACACCTGCGAGACTAGGCTGCATACCGGTAGCTAAGACTAAGAGATCATGCTCATTCTGTGCCTTAATACCAGTTTCAGCATCTTCAACTGTAACGAGAACATTGCCAGAACCGGATACTTCGATGACTTCAGCGACCTTACCTTTAACGGCATTGATCTTATCATCTGCAAGAATACGTTTAGCAAATTTATCGTAACGGCCAGGAGTACGTAGATCGATGTAATATACTGTGATCTTCGCATCAGGGTACTGTTCACGAATATACTGAGCCTGCTTCAAAGAAGCCATGCAACAGATGTATGAACAATAGTTGAGATGGTTTTCATCGCGAGAACCCGCACACTGTACGAATCCGATGTTTTTGGGCTGAGCGCCGTCTGAAGGACGGACGATCTGGCCGCTGGTGGGTCCACTTGGAGCTGCAAGACGTTCCATTTGCATGTTCGTAATACAGTTCGCAACTGTTCCGGCACCAAGATTTGAAAGTTTAGTCACATCGTACGGTTTCCAACCAGTAGCGTACACGATGGAACCTACATTGAGAGTGATGACTTTTTCTTCTTCATTGAGGTCGATTGCATCGACGCCAGAGAAAAGCTTAAGGTCTTCATCTGTGCAGTTTTCCTTTTCAAGAACGTATCTTGCGGGGAACGCAAAAGGTACATCCATGTAAAGGGCTTTGCGATCACAGAGCTTGAACTCGAATTCATCGGTAACGTTATTGGAAAGTTTTTCGATGACTTCTGACAGATCTACACTACCGGGACCAACGTACCTTGGCTTGATGCTGATTTTGACTTCAAAATCACCTTTAGAACCACTGATGGATTCTACTTCAGCCATGGTAAAGAACTTAACGTTCTTATTGTTTTTGATTCTCTGAAATTGAATCTCCAGTCCGCAAGAAGGGGGACACAGCTTTGGAAAATATTTATTCAGCTGCATCACTCGGCCACCTAGGAATGGTGCCTTCTCTACGATGAAGACTTCATGGCCTACTTCGGCGGCTTCAAGTGCAGCAGTGATACCGCTGAACCCGCCACCAACGACAAGTATGCTTTTTGACATTCTCTATCCTCCTGAACTCTTTGAGGCCCTTAGCCATAAAATGGCCCAAATCCGGACACCGACCTTATTGGTCGCAATTCGGATTCAGACCATTTCAGAGCGCCCGCCAGATGAGAACGGCTGCGAACCGTGAGGTTCGCAGCCGCGTAGTATCAAGCCTATATTAAACAGGAATGATCTGGTGGTATGCTTTCTTGAAAATGACGGTTTCGCCTTTTTCAACATCGTACTTGGAGTTTACGAAGCATTTCCAGTTGTCGTCATCAAGACCCATGAAGTCTCCACGGTAGTAGAAACCTGGGTAGCGTGATTCTTCGCGGAAGCTGATGTGCTGCATGTGTAGGCGAACTGTCCACAATCTGTGGAACTGTTCCCAACAACGCATCAATTCGTGAAGGTCACGTGCAGCTAGTTTCTTGCTGTCTTCTTCGAGCATTCCAAGGAGATGGAATCCTGTCTTCAGAAGAGCACCAGAAGTAACATACAATGTCGCACAACCACCACCGTACTCATCAGTCGCCTTAACAAGACGCATCATGAAGTTCTTAGGTGTGATGTAGTTAGGGTTAACTACTGGGTCAGTAGAGATGGATTTGCCTTCTTCGTAAGTGTACCAAGGCTGGTACAATTCTTTAGCGAGGTCAGCAAGAGTTTCTTTAACCGCAGGTTTGTAGTCTTTATGATCTACACACCAGCGTACCATCTGCTTACCAACAATGCGGCCTTCAGCATGGGAACCGGAAGAGAACTTATGTCCGGATGCACCAACACCGTCAGCACAAGTGAAGAGACCATCAACAGAAGTCATACGGTTGTAGACTTTACCGTTAGCAGCTTTCACTTTGTAAGACTCAGGAACCCAGTCTTCGTCTGGACCGGAAGTCCAGATACCACAACAACCGGAGTGAGATCCGAGAAGGTATGGTTCGGTAGGCATGATCTCAGAACCTGTTTCTTCAGGTTTGATGTTCATACAAGCCCAAAGGTTGGCCTGGCCAACACACATGTCGAGGAAATCTTCCCAAGCTTCAGACTCGAGGTGTTTCTGCTCAGCAGGTGTGAGTTCTTTGAATGTATTCTGAAGTGCGGTAGCTGTGTCCATGTAAATTGGTCCACGGCCTTCACGCATTTCACGAAGCATCATGTGGTTACGAAGACATGTTGGGATAACATGTCCTTTAGCGTATCCGCGTTCTTCGTAAGGTTTGAGCATTGCGCGGTTTGTTTCGCAATAGTCTTCGCCTTTGTAGTTGGTTGCTTTAGCTTTGAAGAGCAAGAACCATGCGCCAACTGGTCCGTAACCGTCTTTGAAACGAGCCGGTACGAAGCGGTTTTCCATCATGGTCATTTCAGCGCCAACCTGAGCACACATGGTGTATGTGGAACCTGCGTTCCATACTGGATACCATGCACGACCCATGCCTTCACCTGTAGAACGAGGACGGTATACGTTTACTGCGCCACCACAAGCTACTACAGCTGTGTTGCACTTAAACAAGTATACTTTGTTCTCACGAGTGGAGAAACCAACAGCACCAGCGATGCGGTTTGGCTCATTAGCATCAAGAAGCATCTTAACGATGAAAATACGTTCCATGTAGCCATCTTCGCCGAGAACCATTTTAGCAGCTTCAGCAACGATACACTTGTAGGATTCACCGTTGATCATCATCTGCCAGCGGCCTGAACGAACGCAAGCGTCGCCGTTACGTAGGGAAAGGCCTGCAGCCTTAGCCTGTGCACCGTCGAGGTTTTTGCCATCTTTTTTGATCCAGCAAGGAAGGCCCCACTCTTCAAAAAGATGTACGGAATCATCAACGTGACGACCTAAGTCAAAGATAAGGTCTTCACGGACGATGCCCATGAGGTCAGTACGAACCATGCGAACGTAATCGTCAGCATTGTTCTCACCGAGGTAAGTATTAATAGCGGAAAGACCCTGTGCGATAGCACCGGAACGTTCCATTGCAGCTTTATCGAGAAGCATGATGGAGATATCTCCACCTGTTTTTTCGATCCAACGACAAGCTTCATAGGCAACACCACAGTTACCCATTCCGCCACCGACGAGAAGAATATCCACGTCTTTTTCTATAAGTTCTGGCTCTGCAAGAGCAACGCCCTTGGAAGCTTCATTAATAGGAAGTAGAGGCATGTTCCCTCCTTAGAAAGTTTACAGATTGCTGGAATTTAATCACTCTGTTGCATGCAACAAGTATTGATTAAAGCAGATCCTTAATAGTTAAGGTCTTGTCTGCATCACCAATTTTGATTTCATTGCCAGCGACTACCTGGGGTACAGCTAGTTCTGTTTCAGTGAAAAGCAGTTCGTTATCCAAGTCTGTAGGCTCAAGCTTACCTTCGTAAGGCTTAATAGATCCTTCAGGAGTAGTACGAATTGGGAACTTAAAGCGCTTAACGTCGCCATTACGGAACTTAACAGTCCACATGATGTCTTCAGCTGAACGCATTGGGATGGATGTTCCACCCATTGGTGCAAAGTCGCCGTAAGGACGAGCTTCTACAGCTCCCTGAGGACAAATCTTAACACAGGAGTAACACTCCCAACATGCTTCTGGTTCCTGGTTGTAAGCCCGCATTGCTTCGGGGTCCAAAATCATAAGATCATTAGGGCAGATGTACATGCAGGCGGTCTTTTCTCCGCCTTTACAGCCATCACACTTTTCTGGATTGACAAAGGTCGGCATACCTAGTCCTCCTAAAAGTTAAAGTTATCAATCAACCGACAACATCCTTAACCATTTATATTCTTGCCTTTAAATTCAGGCCTGTGGTCAATTGACTATCAAGCCCGAGAAAAGGTGTCAAGACGAAAGTGAAATTTAGAACAAGCTCTTTTAAAAGATTCACTTAAACCCTGTGAATAAGACTTTCCAAAGAGAACCGAAGACGCTCCAGGATGATATCTCGAGCCAAATTCAGCACATTAGCGTGTTCTATCTTTCAGAGCTTTTAGTTCATTCCAGCCTTTGATAGCAAGTGTTTTTTTTAATTTCTTAAGAAAATATAACTTTGTGTTAAATTACTGTAATAGATATAAAACTCTTTAGATTATACCATGAAATTATCTAGAGACCTTCCACAAATCACTATAAAGCCAAAGCTTAACCCAAAACAGACTGCACTTTCTATAGCTAACCACAAGAATTAAACGACTCATAACGAATTATCGTGATTTTCAATACAACCGCAACACATGCATCAGTTCGCGAGTGATCGAGGATTGTTCACAATTTCACTTACGCAAACAGCTGTTTTTAATGAAATTAATCAACCGCATTTGCTACCACGGTCGCAAATGCGGCTAAAAATATGACTTGCCACCCATTTTGCTCTTGACATTTCTTTCACAAAGGATTCATAAGTCCTGTAAGAAATACGGAGAAACATCAAAATGCTTCACAGCGTTTGATCAAACTTCGTATAACTTAAAGTTTAAAATTTCGTTCTGCGGACCATGCCTTCTATATAAGAAGAGCAGACCTCACTTGTGAGGCAGAGAGATTATCCTCTTCAGGTTTCGCGGAAAGGCCCAGGTGTTGAAAATAATTACAAGTAAGGAGAGACAAATGTCTAATCTCGTAGCCCCTCACGGCGGTAAAGGTCTCGTATGTGCACTTCTCGAAGGCGCAGAACTAGCAGCAGAACAGAAGAAAGCTGCAGGACTCAAGCAGATTGAAATTTCCCCACGTGCTAAGGGTGACCTTATCATGATGGGTTGTGGTGGTTTTTCTCCACTCACAGGATTCATGAAAAAAGCTGACTGGAAAGGCGTTTGTGAAAGCTTCCTAATGGAAGACGGCACATTCTGGCCAGTTCCTGTTACTCTTGACATGGACGAAGAAGTTAAAGTTGGCGAAGAGCTTGCTCTAGTTAACGACGGCGAAGTATACGCTACCATGACTGTTGAAGAAGTCTACGAAATGACTGACGCTGACAGAAAATGGGAATGTGAGAAAGTATTCAAAGGCGAAGGCGAAGAGTCTGCTGATGATTGTTTCTGGAAAATCGCAATGGAAGACCATCCTGGCGTTCAGATGGTTATGGGACAGAAAAAATTCAACGTTGCTGGTCCTGTTAAAGTTCTCTCCGAAGGTGAGTACCCTGAACAGTACAAAGGCGTTTACCTCCGTCCTGCTGAAACTCGCGCAGCATTCGAAGAAAAGGGCTGGTCAACAGTTTCCGCTCTTCAGCTTCGTAACCCAATGCATCGTTCACACGAATTCCTCGCAAAGATTTCTATCGAAGTCTGCGACGGTTGCTTGATCCACTCCCTAATCGGAAACCTCAAGCCAGGAGACATTCCTGCAGACGTTCGTGTTAAAGCAATCGAAACTCTTGTTGACGATTACTTCGTAAAAGACAACGTAATTCAGGCTGGTTACCCACTTGACATGCGTTACGCTGGCCCACGTGAAGGACTCCTCCACGCGACTTTCCGCCAGAACTACGGCGTTAACAGAATGTTGATCGGTCGTGACCACGCTGGTGTTGGTGATTTCTACGGTCTATTTGAAGCTCAGGAAATATTCGACAAAATTCCTTACGCAACAGAAGCATGCCCAGAGCCTGGTAAAGCACTTCTTTGTGAGCCAATGAAAATTGACTGGACATTCTACTGTTACAAATGTGACGGAATGGCTTCCCTCCGCACATGCCCACATAACAAAGAAGAACGCGTAATTCTTTCCGGAACTAAACTCCGTAAAGCTCTTTCAGACGGCGCAGAAGTTGTTGACCATTTCGGTCGCGACGAAGTTCTCGTTGTCCTCCGTGCTTACTACGAAGGTTTGACCGAGAAAGTAGAAGTTAAAATGCAGAACGCTGCTTCCGGCGATTCTATGTAATTAAGTAGTTCTACTACTTGCTTTTACAGAGGGGGGAGGCGTTTATCGCTTCCCCCCTTTTTTTATTATATTTTTCAGCTACATAAATGCGGCAACCATTCCCTCACCTTTGGGGCTTGCTCATCGGCTGTTTTCAGGCTAGAAAGGCGTTCTTCCCTATATCACTCATCAGGAACAAAAAATGCCCAATTACAAAAATTTCGAAGAATCCGATAGACCGCGTAGAGACGCTCCTCGTAAGCCGTCCCTACTTCATGAAATTAGAGATTTAGATGAACGCCTAATTTCTATGATTTCACGCAGAAACTTCCTTATGGGAAAAGCTGCATCCAAACGTAAAGAAAAAGGTTTGCCACTCGCTGACCCAGATCAGGAAAGACGTATCTTTGAGATATGGACTACTAAATCTGCAGACGAAAAATTTAATTTAAAAGCTGCGCGTAGAGTTTTCGAACAACTCAACACCCTTGCATATACTTGTGTATCCCATCCGGAGAACCGCAATCTTCCTTCATACTCACTTTCTCCAGCAAGACGCCCAGTAAAAGTTACTATCGACGGACCTTGTTCATTATTTCAATCACAACTTTGGATGGCTCTGGCCGCAATGTGTTCAGCCGATGCCAAAATGTCTCCGCTATCAGTGAATGACCAGCTCACTTCACTCGCTAAAGCTTTCAATCAGGCAGGCGCCCATCTTTCATGGGAAGGCGACACTATTGAGTCCCGCGCAGGCGAAGGAGTTTCTTTCGAAGACAAACTAGTCTTCGCTGGCGATGACCCTATGACTATGTATCTTGTTCTTGCTTTCGGATTAAAAGATCCGGGCAAGTTCAAAATTGCTGGTGGACCTATCCTTAAACAGTATGATTCAAGAGTACTTACTCCTATTCTTGATCCTCTCGGAGCAAGACTAAACACTCTAGACCTTCAGAGCCACGGCCTTCCAGCCAGACTTGAATGTGGCGGTAATCTCGCTACTTCAGTTACTATGTTTGAAGATTCCCCATCAAAATTTGCAGCAGCACTAACTCTCGCAGGATGGACATACCCTAAAGGTTTGACCATCAAGTTTGAGAAAGACTGGGCCGGCATTTCTGATATCAAAGATGCCGTCGAAGTTCTAAGTGCATGCGGAATCGAAGCAAATCTCAGCGAAACAGAGTGTGTTATTCCCGCAACGGAAACATTCTCCTTCCCTGAAGAACCAAAAATTGCTCTCGACCCTGAACTTAGTGCAGCAATTCTTTCCCTCCCTGCTTTTGCAGGCGGTAATGTTACCATTAAAGGTACGTGGCCTACGAATTCACCAAAAGCTATTGATGCTCTCAAGATGCTTGATCTTGGTGGTGTTGACGTTAAGGTTACCGGTACTGAAATCAGCTCCACCAAAGGTGCGCAGCCAAAATCAGTTACTTTCGATCTTGATCAGGCCGCAGACCTATTTCCAATCGGAATGGCACTAGCCATTAACTCCGACACTGAATGTTCGCTGAACAACATTAAGAATGTTGCCCTTTTCGAACAGGGTGTTGAGCTTCTTGAACGTCTAGGTCTTGAATACACTCGTACAGATGACGGAATCAAAATCGCCCCGGGTAAAATCCAGTGGGAAGAAGCATGGAATGCTCCAACTCCGTACTTCGGAATAGCCTTAGGCCTTATGGCTTATATTCGCCCCGGACTATCTATACAGAATCCCGGAGATTTAACTGATCTTTGGCCTAGATACTGGACTCTTTACAATAGCCTTCCAGAAATCGACGGTTTAAAAGACCCACAAGTTAAGGATGTAGAAGATGACGCAAAATCAAAAAGAAGAAGAATCAAAATCGATTAGTATTCCTGAAATCGAAGAAGCCATTGAAGGCTTTAAAAAAGAATTCGAAATATGCACTGAGCGCATAAAAACGCTTATTCAAACTGAAGACCATGCCAAAGGGATATTCTTTGCCAATGAGATCTTCGAAAGCCAACGTGATAAACTTCGCTTAGAAGTTGAAATTGACTCACGCCGAAAAAAAATTAATCGGATGAACCTCGGAATGACCGACTACTAATCCAAAATCAAAAATTGGACAGGATCTTTATTTTCATTTGCAATTAAGCAGAAGCAACATAGGAGGCATCATGGGTTTAAATATTACTGAGAAAATAATCTCAAATCATCTGGTCAGCGGAAAAATGGAAGCAGGGACTGAAATCGGCCTGCGAATCGACCAGACTCTAACCCAAGACGCCACCGGCACAATGGCTTATCTGCAATTTGAAGCTATGGGTCTAGATAGAGTTCAGACTGAACTTTCTGTAAGTTACGTTGATCACAACACCTTACAGATGGGATTCCGTAACCCGGATGATCATCAGTACCTCAGAACTGTTGCCGCTAAGTACGGCGTTGTTTTCTCTCCGGCTGGAACAGGCATCTGCCATCAGCTACACCTTGAGAACTTCGCTAAACCGGGCGCAACTCTGATCGGATCTGATAGTCATACTCCTACAGCTGGTGGACTCGGTTCATTAGCTATGGGTGCGGGCGGACTTTCCGTAGCTCTTGCTATGGCGGGACAGCCTTACTCTATTCCAATGCCAAAGGTTGTTAAAGTTGAGTTGACTGGCGCACTAACTGGCTGGGCAACTTCTAAAGATATCATCCTGCACTTGCTTGGAATGCTCACCGTAAAAGGCGGAGTTGGCAAAGTATTCGAATTCGGCGGCGAAGGAGTAAATACTCTTACTGTTCCTGAACGCGCTGTTATCACTAATATGGGAGCGGAGCTTGGAGCTACAACCTCACTCTTCCCAAGTGACAAACAGACTCAGGAATTCCTCAAAGCAATGGGCCGCGTGGAAGATTACTCAGAGCTTATCGCTGATGCTGATGCAATTTACTCTGACACTGTTGTAATCAACTTATCAGAACTTGAGCCACTTGTTGCACAGCCTCACATGCCTGACCGCGTTGTTTCTGTTAAGTCTCTCGCGGGTCTTAAAGTGAGCCAGGCTGCAATCGGTTCTTGTACGAACTCTTCATATTCAGACCTTAAGACAACAGCACTTATCCTTACTGATACCCAGCTTCCTGAAGGTGTGGATCTTATGATCTCCCCCGGCTCTAAGCAGGTTCTAAAGATGCTTGCCTCTGAAGGCCTTATCGGTCCTATATTAGATTCAGGAGCTAGACTTCTTGAATGTACTTGTGGTCCTTGCATCGGTATGGGCGGGTCTCCAGTCTCAGCCGGAGTCAGTGTCAGAACATTCAACCGCAACTTCGAAGGACGTAGCGGGACTCAGGATGCACAGGTCTATCTTGCAAGTCCTCAGACTGCCGCAAAGCTCGCACTTGCTGGTGAATTTACCGATCCTGCAACATGGGGAACACCTCCTGCGAAGATCGATTTCCCTGCTGAAATTCCTTCTATTCGTCACCTTTTCATCTTCCCAACTGAAAACGGTGAGAGTGTTGAGCTTATTCGCGGACCGAATATCGTGCCACTTGAATCTTTCACAGCACTGCCTGAAGTAATCACTTCTGAAGTCCGCCTCAAAGTTGGTGACGACATCACTACTGATCACATTCTACCGGCAGGAGCTGCGATCACTGCTCTTCGTTCTAACATTCCCGCTATCAGCGAGTACATTTTCAGCCGTGTTGACGAAAACTTTGTCAGCCGCATGAAAAATTCTGAGAACGGTATTATCCTCGGCGGAGAAAACTACGGACAGGGCTCAAGCCGCGAACACGCTGCGCTCGGACCTCGTCACTTAGGAGTTGTAGCTGTTATTGTTAAGTCCTTAGCTCGCATTCACAGAGCAAATCTTATCAATTTCGGTATTCTACCCCTTGTACTATCTTCCAAGAGCGATTACGACAAGCTATCCGAAGGAAGTGGACTGACCTTGGACACAAAATCTTTGACCCCCGGCGGCATAGCAGAAATGACTGCTACTGACGGAACAAAGATTAAGGTTGCAAACGACCTTTCCGAAAAGGAATTAGCTATTATCCTAGCTGGCGGGCTGCTTAACTACGTTGGCAGCAAACTGTAAATGAGAATTGAATTGTCAACCGGATCACATGATCCGGTTGATTTTCTTACCTGTATATAAACACTAAAGGCAGCAGTAAGCTGCACATCTGAGAATGGAGACGTTCATGCTGGACATTATGCGCCAAAACGCACAAGGCTGGGGCATCAAAGTTTTATTCGGTATCATTATTCTGGTCTTCATCTTTGCCTTCGGCATGAGCGGATTCGATGGTAATACTGATCCTGTTATCGCCTACGTAAATGAACAGCCTATTCCAACAAAGGAATACAGGCAGATTTACCGCCAGACAGCTGAGATTCTCAGAGAACAGAACCCAAACCTCGACACTGAGCAATTACAGTCTCCTGATTTCAAAAAAGCAATCTTGAATCAGCTCATCAATTCGAAAATTCTTGAAGCTGAAGCAAGACGTCTTGGAATTTCGATCTCTAACAGTGAACTCTACTACGAGATCAGCAGAATTCCCGCTTTTGCTAACACAGAAGGCAAATTCGACAATTCACTTTACCAGAGATATTTACAGGGCAGACAGATGTCAGCCGCTACCTTTGAGACAGATATGCGTAACAGCAATCTTATTCAGAAGATTCAAGAATACGTAACAATTCCTGTTCGCCCAACCGAAGCTCAGGCTCGGGAACTTTTCAACTGGGCTGGCGAAAAAGCACAGATTGATTACTATTATGTTTCCGGTGCGGACTTTATGGAACAAGTAAAAGTTGAAGACAAAGCTGTTGAAGAATACTACAATGCGAACCCACAAAGCTTCGTTATTCCTGGTCGCGGCATAGTTCAGTACATATCTTTTACTCCTGACGAGCTGTCTGTTTATGAAAATGTCAGCCCAGAAGAAATAAAAGAATACTACGAAGCAAACAAAGACCAATTTATACAGGATGAACAGGTTAATGCCCGTCACATCCTGATTTTAGTCGATGAAAATGCATCTGATGCTGACATCTCTAAAGCTAAAAAGAGCATCAAAAAAATCTACGCCAAAGCGAAAGCCGGTGAAGATTTCAGCAAACTTGCCAGCAAATATTCCGAAGGACCAAGCAAAGCAAAAGGCGGAGAACTAGGATGGTTCAGCCGCGGTGCAATGGTTAAACCTTTTGAAAACGCAGCATTTAGCTTGAAGAAAGGCCAGATCAGTGAGCCTGTCCGCACTCGTTTCGGATTCCACATCATCAAAGCTGAAGATGTACGCGAAGCTGGTGAGCAGAAGCTCGAACAGGTCGAAACAGATGTTAAAAATATCATTGCGAAAGAAAAAGCCGCTGACTCTATTACTGCTAAACTTGACCATGCTATAGACCTGCTTTCATCTGGAATGAAACTTGAACAGGTCGGAGTAGAACTTGAAGTTGCAGTTAAGAAAAGTGAGCAGGCAACTATTGAAAACTTGACTCGGGCATTCGGCATGAAAGAAGATGCAGCCAGAACGATTCTCAGCCTTCCTAAAGATGGCACCACAGAAATGCCAATTGCTGTAGATAATGGCTACCTTTTAGCTCAAAAAGTTCAGGATGTTCCATCCTCTACAAGCCCACTTGAAGATGTAAAAAAAGACATTAAAGAGTTTCTTACTCAGCAACAGGCTATGAACCTTGCAAAAGCGAAAGCAACCGTCATCATGGGTAAGCTGATAACTCCTGCAACAGCCCAGCAAGAACTTAAGTCTATCAAGAAAGACCTTAAAACCTCCGAACCTTTCGGTAGAGATGGATTCATCCCGGGACTCGGAATGAACCCAAAACTAGCTGAAGTAGCCTTTGCTTCCTCTAAAGATGCATGGCTGAGTCAAGCTTTTGAGCTTCCCGGAGGATTTGTGGTCGCAAGACTTGACGAACGCATGCCTCCAAGTGACGAACTATGGGAAAGCCAGAAAGACGCGATCCTTAGCAACATGGAACGCCAGCAGGCGAACGAAGTTATCAATTCGTTCGTATCTGAACTGCGAGCACGTGCTAAAGTCGAAGTTGTTCGCCCTGACTTACTGAATTAGACTAATATAAATAATTGGTTAAAAGGTCTGTTCTTTAGGGAACAGGCCTTTTTTTTTGAGCAACATCTCTCTTGCAGATGATTAGCCAAGAGCGTAACTACCAAGCTAACCAAGTAACTCAATCTTGAATAAAAAAGTTAGAGGTAATATATGCTATCCATTCCAAAAGGTTTTAAATTTTCATGTCTCGAAGCAGGTTTCAAATATAGTAATAGGGACGACCTAACCATTATTCTAAGTGACACCCCGGCGGTAGGAGCCGGAGTATTCACCAAAAACAAATTTCAAGCAGCACCAGTGACCGTTTGTAAGGAGACTTTGCAGAACTCTCCGTATGTACGCGGCACACTGATTAATGCTGGACAGGCAAACGCCTGTACAGGGCAGGAAGGAATTGACGACTGCCATGAAACTCTCGCTTTGGTCACCAAAGAACTGGGGCTCAATCCCACCGACCTACTGCCTGCGTCAACAGGCGTGATCGGTCCCCGCTTTGATATGAACAAATGGAAACAGGCCGCTCCACTCCTCGCTACTAAGCTTGGAGAATCTACGGCTATTCAAGCGGCAAAAGCCATTATGACCACCGATGAATTCCCCAAATTAGCATGGGGATCAGTAGAATCAAGTGCTGGCACAGCTAAAATACTAGGTATGAGCAAGGGAGCAGGCATGATATCACCGGACATGGCAACCATGCTCGGCTTTGTTATCTGTGACGCAGAAGTTGACCCACTGTGGTGGCAGGAAGCACTGCGCAGATGTGTAAACAAGTCATTTAACTGCATTACAGTAGACGGCGACACCAGCACAAACGACACAGTTCTGGCCTTCGCAAATGGAGCGTCCAAATTCAAGGCAGATTCTACAGAATCACGCGATGCTCTCGAAGCCGCATTGCTCGATGTATGTCAGTCTCTTTCATACATGATAGTGCAGGACGCTGAAGGTGGAACAAAAGTAATGTCCATAAAAGTGTCCGGCGCTCCAAGCGATAAAGACGCCAGCCTTATTGCTCGCGCAGTAGGAAATTCACCACTAGTTAAGACAGCCTTATTCGGTGAAGATCCCAACTGGGGCAGAATCGTTGCCGCGGCAGGACGAAGCGGAGCTGAGTTCGATGCGAATCTGCTATCACTAAGCTTTGGTAAAATAACTGTATTCGAAAAAGGCAAACCTGTTGAAGGCGATATGGACGCACTGCTTGAACCTATAATGCGCAAGCAAGATATTGAAGTCCTCATAAACCTTGGTGAAGGTAGCGGAACTGCGCTGCTTATGGCATCAGACCTTAGCCACGACTACATCAGCATTAATGCAGATTACCGCTCTTAATCTTCTTTAAAATTTATTGAGTCAGCCTTGCAATGCAGGGCTGACTTTTTCAATGGGATATTCATAATGAAAAATCTTAAGAATCGCGACAAAATGACCAGACTAGCCGACTTTCTTTTTGAAGTTGGCATGCTCAAAAAAACACCGCGTACCGGTTATCAATTCCTTGGAACCGGATCTGAGTCCATCGCAGACCACTCATTCAGAGTCGCGGTTCTCGGTTATGTACTTGCAGATATGGCCGGCGCAGATATGGCTCAAACTGTTTTCATGTGTCTTTTTCACGATCTACATGAAGCCCGAACTGGTGACTTCAACTACGTGAACAAAATATACAATCAATGCGATCGAGATAAAGCGTTGCAACATACTCTCGGTGGCACTGGACTTGAAGATAAAATCATGCCGCATTGGGAAGAGCTTGAGGAATGCGCGACCAAAGAAGCGCAGTTGGCTCAAGATGCAGATCAAATAGATTTCATATTGAATCTTAAAGAAGAGCAAGACATGGGCAACCCTTATGCTGAATCATGGCTTAAATCTGCCCTTGAACGTCTTCGTACTGACGAAGGCAAAAAACTTGCTGAAACCATTTCTAAAACGGACCATAAGGAATGGTGGCATCTTGGCCCGGCTCAAAGCTGGTGGGAAAACAAGAGTGGCCCTGAGGGGGAATAAAATCACATAAAATTAGAGCTTTCCCGCAGGCTGCTCCTTTTATTTCCTAGATCATTGTGCTAAGAAGTATCATTGGTCTAAGGGGACGGTGGCTCAGGAGTTAGTTCGACATTATTTTTCCAATAAAAACATATAGATACAAATGCCTCAATCTGTTCCAGAGAAAACAATTATGCAGCCTTTCGCCTTTTTGGGAAAGGTTAGCCTTAATATACTTGGAGAAGCAGGTGCTATATGCATCTTTCTTTTCGAAGCAATTCTGCACGTATTCAGCTCACTTGGTATTTTTACCAAAACGATTAAAGAACTGTACTTCATTGGAGTCAGATCTATCACCGTTATTTCCTTGATCGGCCTTTTTACGGGTATGGTTGTTGGCCTTCAAACATACTATGCACTGTCCAAGTTTGGGTCGGAAGGTTTTTTAGGAGCAGCAGTTGCACTTTCCCTAGTTCGTGAATTAGGTCCAGTACTTACAGCCATCATGCTCACAGGCCGCGCGGGATCGTCCATGACAGCTGAAATCGGCGTCATGCGCATATCCGAACAAATTGATGCTTTAGAATTAATGGACATTAACCCGATGAGTTATCTGGTAAGTCCTAAATTGCTGGCATCCTTAATTTCGTTTCCAATTCTTACTGCACTTTTCGATTTAATCGGGATTGCAGGTGGCTATCTTTCAGGTGTGGCCCTATTGGGTGGGAATTCGGGTGTTTATTTCCACAGAGTCTGCACTTCACTTAGCTGGGAAGACATTTCGGCTGGTTTTACTAAATCAATCGTTTTTGCTGTTGTTGTCTGCATTGTCTGCTGTTTCCAAGGCTACTTCACTCATTTCCGTAAGGATGGGAAGGGAGCTGAAGGAGTTAGCCAAGCGACTACAACCGCAGTAGTAATGTCATGTGTCATGGTGCTTGTTACTGATTATATTTTGACCTCATTACTTTTCCAGTGAGACACGCATGACCAGCTCAGCTCCTGACATACGCATAGAAAACCTTACTATTGGCTACGGTGGAAAGCCTATAATTGAGGACATTAATGCAACTCTTCCCGGCGGAGGAGTTTCAGTAATTCTTGGAGGATCAGGGTGCGGGAAATCGACTCTCCTCAAAAATATATTGAAACTTAACCCCGCCATGGGTGGATCAGTATATCTTGGTAAACACAATATTTTTACGCTTAAAAAGAAAGCTTTCAGCTGCCTCAAACAGCGTATCGGAGTACTATTTCAGGATGGGGCGCTGCTCGGAGCTCTCAACCTCTTTGACAACGTAGCTCTCCCTTTACGAGAACATACGAAGCTAAAGCCTGCTGAAATTGCTGAAGTAGTAAAAGCCAAACTTAGCCTGGTTGGACTTGAAAAATTTGTAGATTATTTCCCGAATGAGCTTTCAGGTGGAATGCGCAAAAGAGCAGGACTGGCTAGAGCAATGGTCATGGACCCTGACATCCTTTTTTGCGACGAACCGACATCAGGATTAGATCCAATTAATTCTGCGGAACTTGATGAACTGTTACTTGAACTAAAAAAACGCTTTGAAATGACCATTGTTGTTGTCAGCCATGATCTGGCGAGCATGCAGGCTATTGCAGATTACGTTCTTGTCTTGGGTAAGGGAAAAACTCTTTTCAACGGCAGTAAAGAATCTCTAATGGCAACTGACGATGTTTACCTCAGACAATTTCTCGACAGAAAAGGCGAGAAGAGAGAATCTTCACGAATTACCATGCCGCATCTTGACCCTTCAGTGATGAGAATGGACTGTAACAAGCTACTTGGCGACCTCGATAATAATTGAAATTTTATATGGACTTAAACATGAAGAAATACTCTAAAGAATCAATAGTCGGGTTATTCGTATTTGTTGGTTTACTACTCATAATTTTTATGAGTGTTAAACTCGGAGATGTACGCATGCTTTCCGATAGCCATTACCACGTAACAGCCAGTTTTAATGATATTTCCGGAATCAGGATTAATGCTCCCGTAGAAATGATGGGTGTTCCTATCGGATATGTTGACAATATCTCTTTAGACCTGAACACTCAAAAAGCGGTGCTTGGAATATCTCTTGAGAAAAAAATAGAACTTACCGATGATGCCATTGCTTCTATTAAAACAAGCGGCCTTATCGGCGATAAATACGTTAAAATATCACCAGGCGGAGTTGGCGATCCAATTGAACCAGGTGGAACTATAATTGAAACTGAATCTGCAATCGATATCGAAGATCTGATCAGTAAATATGTTTTCGGAAAAGTTTAGTATAAACTCTAACTATTAAATAATAATCGGTTATAAACATGAAACGACTCGCAATTATATCTCTTCTTGCTTTACTACTCTGCTTTGTCGCAACGGCAAGCTTTGCTGCCGCGACACAGTCTCCTAAAGAGAGACTTCGTGCAGGCATTCAGAGCGTTATAGATGTCCTGAACAATCCACAGTACAAGGGAATCCCCTCTAAAAAAATAGAGCAAGAGTCTGAAGTGCGTGAAAAGATTAAAAGTTTTTTCAATTTCAGGGAACTTTCAAAAAGAACGGTTGGCCGCCCATGGCTCAAATTTTCCACGGCAGAAAGAGACAGATTTATAGCTCTTTTCACCGAACTGCTTGAGTATACCTACCTTGGTAGAATCGAAGGTTATACCAATGAAAAGATCTCATTTGACAAAGAGACGATAATAAAGGAAAAATACGCTCAGGTAGATACGCGATTACTTACCAGTAAAGAAATTGTTCCTGTTATTTATCGCTTAAAATTAGTTGATGGCGAGTGGAATGTTTACGATGTAAAAATTGAAGGCATTAGCCTCGTCAACAATTACAGAACTCAATTTTCAGGAATCATTGATACAAGTTCGGATGCCAAATTTGAATCCACGAAAAAAGAGTTGTTTGACCGCCTTGAACAAAAATGTAGCGACTTAAAAAATAAGCCTGCTAAGAAATAAACCGAAATTTGAAATTAAAATGGAACCGCCCATGACCATAAAAAACTCAGCGTCAACTACGCTATTTGCTTTTCTAGTGCTGACTTTCATCCTGCTGACCTTCCCTTCGCAGGTTAGATCAGCGGATAGCTCAGCTCCTATACTTGTCGCTCAAGTGGGGTCCGGAGTTATCGGAGTGGTCGCTAAAGAAAAAGATCCTAATGCAACAGCTGATGATGACTTTGACGACAATGTATGGGGCGATGAGACAACTCAAATCGGAGCAGCGGACTCAGACCCTTGGGAAGGATACAACAGGGCAATGTTTTCCTTCAATGATTTCATGTACTTTGAGATAACTAAGCCCATAACTCAAGGCTACATGTATGTAATGCCCCTTCGTCCTAGAACATGGGCAAACAACTTTTTTCAGAACTTACTTTACCCTGTCCGCGTAACAAGCTGTCTTCTTCAAGGTAAATTTTATACAGCTGGCGCTGAAACTTCGAAGTTCGTTACGAACTCAATTATCGGCCTTGGTGGACTTGGTAACGTTGTCGGAAATCCAGCATCCACGATGCCGCTATACCTTGGCAATGAGGACATGGGACAGACTTTTGGTAAATGGGGCATCGGAAACGGCCCCTACTTTGTTATTCCTGTTCTTGGGCCTTCTACAGTACGTGATGCTGTAGGACTTGGGATTGATACTTTTGTACTTAACCCATTCTGGTGGTTTGGCATTCCATGGTATTACTCAGTTGCCGCTGGATCATACAACCAGATCAACAAACTTTCATTTCACTTAGGTGAGTATGAATCCCTTAAAGAAGGGGCAATTGATCCTTACCTAGCTCTAAGAAACGCTTACATGAGCTACAGAGCTAAACAGATCAATGATCCACGGCACCACAAAAAATCAGCGTCTGACGATGCAACCAATCCTAACGCAGAACTTCAGCCTGCGAATTAAATGATCTGACGTGAAAATAGCTGTTATCTCTGATACACACCTCCGTGAGCCTGATTCCAGACTCACGGAGGTTTTTAATACCCATCTCAAAAGTGCTGATTTACTCATTCATTGCGGAGATCTAGTCTCTTTTTCCGTATGGAATTTCTTCTGCCAACACCCAAATTTTCATGCCGCTCAGGGCAATTGCGATGAGTGGGCACTTTCAGATCACCTGCGCCCGCTTGAAACTGTGAACTTTCACGGATTACGTATTGGGATTGCCCATGGATGGGGCAGCCGTTCCGAAGTTTCAACTAATGTAGCGGAATCATTCGGACCAGACTTTGATCTCGTATGCTACGGACACACGCATATTCAAGACTGGTCTATAGTCAAAGGTGTACAAATGCTGAACCCAGGCAGCCTCACATCTCCAAGAGACGACAAGCCTGCAAGCGTGGCCATCCTAGACCTTGATGATGAGCAAAACATTTCATGCACATTTGTTCCTGTCGATTAACTAATATTCACGCCCCCAATCCTCAGACGTAAAAAAGCCGCTAAAGCGCAAACTCAAGCGGCTCTTGAAACCTGATTTATATCTCAAAGTCTAAATATATCTATTCAAAAGGATCTTTAATTAGCTTATACTCTCCATCCTTTACTTCAAAAAAACCTTTCTCCACCATTTCTGAAAGCATGGGCAAAAGCTTGTCGCTTTCACCTTTTAGCAAAACTTTATCGCCTTGTTCCTTAAGATATGAAACAGGAAGGTAATCCGCTTTGCCGCGTTTAAAAAGAGCTACTAAATATCTATCTGTTAAATTCTTGCCTTTTTCCATAAAAATAATCCTCCTTTTAATAATCAAAACAGTTTTAGCCCATCATGAAATTTCGCACCCCTGTAAAGAAAATTTGAGCTGCAATGGATGCGACAAACAACCCTGTCAGCCTACTCATAATATTAAGCCCTCGTCTACCCAATAAACGTTTAAGACTCGAAGAGATAAATAATAGAACGCCAACAGTTAATGCTGCGCTTACAAGAGCTCCGCAAGCTAAAGCCTGATTTGCAAAACCCTGCACACTGGAACCCAGAACGAGCAAAGCACCAATGGTCCCCGGGCCACAAATAATCGGGATAGCAAGAGGAACAACAGCGATGTCATCCTGCACACCACCGGCTTCGTACATCTTTGTTCCACCGCCAACCATATTAAGAGCGGAAAGAAAGAGAACGGACCCTGCGCCAATTCGAAACGCATCAAGTGTTATCCCGAAAAGCTGAAAGATGTATCTGCCATATAGGTATAAAACTAGAGAGCTTATTATTACGGCCAGAGTAACCTTCACAGCCGTTTTTCGGCGCTCACCGGGTGTCATTTCCTGAGTTAACGATAAAAACGCTGATATAGCGAAAAACGGGGTAAGTATGAAAAACAATTTTAAGTAAGTTTGAAAAAATGTAGCAAGCATTTTTGATACCGCCTGAATAGATTATTTATCCGGTTAGAATTTAAATAAAAAAAGCCCCTGACAACCGAAGCTGTCAGGGGCAATAACGAACCACAAATTGGTGATTATTTACCGCAGCACTTCTTATATTTCTTGCCACTTCCGCAAGGACAGCTTTCATTTCTGCCGACTTTCGGCTCAGCCCTGCGCTTCGGCTGCTTTTTCTTTTCTTCACCCTCATCATTAGCAGAGTATTCAAGCTCTTTCTGATCTTTATGCTGAAACTCTTCTTCACGAACTTCTTGTTCGATGCGCAGATGACAAAGAGAGCGAACGGTATTCTGTCTGATGCGTTCAAGCATATCGCGGAAAAGTTCAAACCCTTCACGTTTATACTCATGCTTCGGATCTTTCTGACCATATCCGCGGAGGCCGATACCCTCGCGCAAATGATCCATATTTAATAGATGCTCTTTCCAGTTACGGTCGAGGGATTCGAGCATAAAATAACGCTGAATTTCGTGGAAATGTTCTGTTGCATTCTCTCTAAGATTTTCAAGAATTTCGCCAATCCACGTATCCGCCTGTTCGCGCGTGGGTAAAGCTTCTGCGAATTCGGAGTAACGGCTAAGACCGAAAATTTCATCCAGACCAACTTTAACCATTTCCTCGGTCTCTTCATCTAAAGGCTTACCTCTAGCTTCCTCAACTGGGAAATAACTATCATCCAAAATCTCTTCAGTAAATTCAGAGATCATATCAGTCATATCTTCTGAATACATAACTTCGCGGCGCAAAGTATAAATAACTTCACGCTGCTGGTTCATAACATCGTCATAATCCAACAATTGTTTACGTATTTCAAAGTTATGCCCTTCAACTTTCTTCTGAGAATTTTCAATGGCCTTTGAAACCATTTTGTTCTCAATAGGCTCGCCTTCTTCCATTCCAAGCTTTTCCATTATGCCGGCAATGCGGTCGGAACCAAAAAGTCTCATCAGGTCATCATCAAGGGCTAAGTAAAAACGGGAGCTACCCTCGTCACCCTGACGACCGGAACGACCACGAAGCTGGTTATCAATACGGCGTGATTCATGACGCTCAGTACCGATAATATGAAGCCCACCAAGCTCTTTAACGCCTTCTCCAAGCACGATATCAGTACCACGACCAGCCATATTTGTTGCGATGGTGACGTGCCCTTTAAAGCCCGCTTCAGCAACGATCTCAGCTTCTTTTTCGTGATTCTTCGCATTCAAAACTTCGTGCGGAGTACCGTTTTTCTTCAGCAAACTACCAATTAATTCTGACTTTTCAATGGAGACAGTGCCAACAAGAACAGGCTGTCCCTTTTTGTAAAGTTGAGTAATTTCCTTCGCAATGGCATTATATTTTTCCTGCTGTGTTTTGTAGATTGAATCAGGGTAATCTTTACGAATCATGTCAGTATTCGTTGGAATAACGATTACTTCAAGGTTGTAAATCTGTGCAAATTCAACAGCTTCAGTATCCGCAGTACCTGTCATACCTGACAATTTGTTGTACATGCGGAAATAGTTCTGAAAGGTAATAGAAGCCAAGGTCTGGTTTTCAGATTCAACCTTAACGCCTTCTTTTGCTTCAAGAGCCTGATGCAAGCCATCTGAAAAACGTCTGCCCGGCATTAAACGGCCAGTAAATTCATCAACAATGACAACCTGATCATCTTGAACAATATAGTCAACATCACGTGAGAACAAGTGATGCGCCTTAATACCCTGCATTATATGATGCTGAAAAGAAATGTGCTGGGCGTCGTAAAGGTTATCGATTTTGAGGATGCCTTCACACTTAGTAACACCCTCTTCGGTCATGGTGATGGAATGGCCTTTCTCATCGACTTCGAAATCCTCGTCCCTTTTAAGGAGCGGGATAATCGTGTCGACCTGTGCATACATGCTGGTCGCTTCATCTGAAGATCCGGAAATGATGAGCGGAGTACGTGCTTCATCAATAAGGATGGAGTCAACTTCATCGACGATGGCAAAGTTTAGTTCGCGCTGAACAAGCTGTTCTTTGTAGAACTTCATGTTGTCGCGTAGGTAATCAAATCCAAATTCGTTATTTGTACCGTAAGTAATGTCACAAGCGTAGGCTTCCTGACGCTGCTCATCTGTCTGACCGTGAACGACAGTACCTACTGTGAGACCTAGAAAATTGTATAATTTACCCATCCACTGCGCATCACGAGTGGCTAGGTAGTCATTAACTGTGATAAGGTGAACGCCTTTGCCGGAAATTGCATTCAAAACGGCTGGCAGGGTAGCCACTAGGGTTTTACCTTCACCCGTTTTCATTTCCGCAATTCTTCCGCCGTTTAGGACCATGCCACCGACCATCTGTACGTCATAGTGACGCATACCGAGGGCGCGCTTACCACCTTCACGGACTAGAGCAAAAACTTCCGGCAAGAGATCATCAAGCTCCTTACCAGCCGCAACTTCTTCTTTCCACTGAACTATTTTTTCAGAAAGTTGCTCATCAGTAAGCTTTTCCATCTCAGGTTCGAAGGAGTTAATCAGGTCAACTTGCGGCCCGAGCTTTTTAATAAATCTGTCATTGCTAGAACCGAATACGGCCGAAAATATTGCGTTAAACATTTAATTTCCTTTTTTGCTCAGCGGCGTAATCCGCGGAATTTATCAATAAAAATAATCAGCTGTTTTCAAGTAAGTCTTTATTCCAAAATATCAAGCCAATGACCTGTAAAAAAGTCATTTTTTGTATGTGTTGCAAGCTGAATAACGCATGCAGAGCAACCAGTCAAAATTTGCGCGCCTGCGTGAGCATTTTTTGTTAACGTCTCTGCGCAAGACTCACCAACCTGCTTTGAAAGATCAGGAGCACCGAGTTGCATGACTCCACCGAATCCGCAGCAAAGATCTTTTTGAACAGGCAGTAAACGATCTTCGGTAATCTTTTCAATAAGCTGTAAATCATAATCAGGAACAGGAGCATGGCATGGCTTATGATAAATAACCTGATTCGGCCTATTCTCTAATATTGTAATGTCTCCATCAACTAAGAGAGATGACAACGGCATTAAGGATGATTGCCACTTATCAAAAAGATCTTCATCCCCGCCAAAATCATCCAAAGAATATTCCTTAAGCCCTTTCAAACAAGTAGTACAGAAAATGATTAAAAGTGGGCAATCAACCGCCTTCCATGTGTCGACGTTGAACTTGTGAGCTTTCGCCTGTCTGTCTAATAACCCTGCACTTCCATACGATGATCCACAACAGGCAAAATCACATTCAGGAGCACGAACTAAACCTAACCCGTCCATAAAGCGCTCTGCTTTTATTGCCCAATCTTCGCGGGCGTAATTACCTACGCACCCCTTAAACAATAAGGCCTTTCGATCCTCAAATTTTAAATCAGGTGTCAACTTGGCCCAAGAATCAGGACTCTTCGCAAAAAGCGATTTCATCCTTTTTTTTGAAGAACCAATAGGCTCAGGTAAACTTTCGGGAGAAAATTTTGATAAGGCTGCTGCTAAAGGCCAGATAAACCCGGGATGAGATAGCCATAAATCCCAACAAGTCTGTTTAAAATCTTTCGACTTTGATCGTAGGGCCGAAACAAGTTTTGGACCTGACATATTTTGCGGACAATTCTCTTCACACCTGCCGCAACCAAGACACAGTCCGGCAAGCGATTTGAAGTCCTTTTCACTAAGGCCATCCGGCGAGTCTAAACCATCCAGAAAAAATTTCGCGCGAGGAGTAAGCTCTTCCCGACCTGTAACTTTAAATAATGGACAGACATCAAGACACTTTCCGCATTGCACACAGGCTTTGGGTGTTGCCATTAGACGCCCTTCCCGGGATTCATTATATTATGTGGATCAAAAACTGTTTTAACCCCTGACATTAAATTCATCTCAGTCTGTCCTAGCTGCATTCCGACATAATCTGCCTTCGTAAGCCCAATGCCATGCTCGCCGGATAATGTACCGCCGAGAGCGAGGGTCTTTTCAAAAATTTCTTTCTTTGCTTTCAAGGCACTCTCAGACTGACCGGAGGCTGATTTATCATACATAACAGACACATGAATATTCCCGTCACCTAGGTGTCCGAAACATAAAACGATAACGCCATGTTTCCTTCCGATTTCATGATATGCTTCAATGGCCTGCGCAACTTTTCCGCGCGGCACGGCTACATCTTCGCCCTGCTTATCTGGCCCAAGGTTAAATGCCGCAGGACTAATCACCCTGCGAAGTTCCCACAAACGCTCCTGTTCATCTCCGCTACCCTTTTCGATAAAGGTAGTGATAACGGACGAAAGAGCCTTTTCGATTTGAAGCAGGTCAGTCGTGACAGATTCCTGCGAACCATCAATTTTAAGCAGTAGTAAGCCGCCAGTATCGGAGGACCACGGCACAGCGGAATGCATTTCGAGAGCCTTAAGTGTATTGTGGTCCATCAATTCCATCGCTGCAGGCAAAATGCCGCACCCGAATACGGCTCCGGCTCCTTTGAGACAGCCCGAGAGATCTTTAAAACCAATAAGCATGGAAGCCGATGTTTCAGGAAGCGGAAGAAGCTTTAACGTTGCCTTAGTAATCAAGCCAAGCGTTCCCGCTGAGCCGACCATAAGCCTTGTCAGATCGAGGCCGACCACATTTTTATGAGTGCGACCACCTGTATTAATTATCTCCCCGCCGGGAAGAACAACTTCAAGGCCTAGAACGTAATCGCGGGTAACTCCGTATTTCACGGCCCGCATTCCTCCGGCGCAAGTGGCAATATTGCCGCCGATGGTAGAAATTTTCTGACTTGCAGGATCAGGAGGATAGAATAACCCCTTCGCCTCAACAGCCTTTTGCAAATCCGCAGTTATCACCCCGGGCTGCACCACAGCCACAAAATCCTGCGCATCAATATCAAGTATGGAATTCATCCCTAGCATGGAAACTACGATACCTTTCTTGACAGGAACACAGCCACCAACTTTGTTGGTAGCCCTAGCTCTAGGGTAAATAGGCATGCGATCTTTTTGCGCCCACGCAAGTAATTCCGACACCTGCTGAACCGTACTTGGCTTTACAAGAGCAAGTGGTTTGGCGTGTTTTCTACTGGCATCCACTCCGCACGAAAGCAATTCACCTTCGGTAAAACCACTATCTCCTTCAGGGAAAAGTTTTTTCAAAAATTTATGTTGTGCTCTGGAAAGTTTATCCGGATAGGTCTTCATTACTCGCATTTCCATACTTTTTCGACACAATCAATCAGTGCTTTTACAACAGGGTCAGCCACACGCTGTTTATGAAAACCGAAATATAAACCAACTTCAAGATATCCACCCGGCCATATGTAAAAAGAACCGCTAGCTTCCCCCTCCCGGGCTTCATCATCTCTCATAACCGTGACGCCATGCTCGGACCGAACTAACGCATTATGAGCCTCTTCACTGTCTGCTGTCATTGATTTACTGGCTTCAAGACCGAGAAGGTGGAATTTTTCATTCAATTTTTGACTAAATGAGCATTCAGAAGGAGTCCAGATCCATGGCAATTTTGCAAGATCTTCCCATTTGGCCTCTTCCATTTTAGCCTGCCATGAAGCGGGACCTACAACCCTCAAGACTGTGTTATCTAAAAGAATTCCTTTAACATCCTCCGGAACGTCCACGGAATAGAAAAAACCGCCTTCGAGCGATCTCCCCACAACTTCACGGCGCATAGCCCATGTCTGATTCTGAGCAAATTGTAGATTAAGACCGGGATAATTTTCTTTAATGCACTTTGTAAGCTGAGGAGTTCTTAAATAAACGGGGGAAGTTTGAAGCCCGACCCGTGCTGAGCCAGAAACATCACCGCGCAAATCATGTGCTGCAGATTCCATCTTTTCTACGGAATCAAGTATATCCAGTGCCTTTTCTCTCAAAGCACCGCCTTCAGGAGTCAGCTCCATTCCTTTTGGAGTTCGCAAAAAAAGACAGACATCAAGTTCTTTCTCAAGAGACTTGATATGCAAACTTATTGTGGATTGACTTGCATGCAAAATTTTTGCGGCTCTGGTTAAATTGCCAGCATCTGCTACAACCACAAACGTCCTGATCTGATATAATTCCATACTTTAAACTACTTACACAATATTTATTACAGTTGTTTGAAGCTAGATTCTACGATCATCGAAATACTTAAAGGGGGGGTTCTATTATTCCCGTTGGATTGAAAGAAATAAAACAGGCATTAATTAATCATCAAGTTCGTGACTTATAAAAACTTCATCTCACGACAAAGGAGATCCACCATGGGAACGAGCATCAGCAATTTTATAATCGAAATTTTCACTCCCGAAGACAGCACTGCAAACTGCTCTAATCTAGGTCCTATTGCTGGAACTTTTAAACTCTTTTTCTGGATTGGAGCTACAATGGTTTTAACCAGCCTAGCTTCAAACCTTCAGTAAATTTTCGCCCCTTAACGGACGAGAGATTACTACCCCATACCCTACCTTTTTCACCTACCGGCAAGGGGTGAATAAAGCTTTTACGGCTCGCTAACAGGCTAATAACTAGCCATTTGGCGGGCCGTGTCTCTTGCAATATCTCTACGTTTTAACTCTTCTTTGCGGTTATGCACATTGCGCCCTTTAGCCAGAGCAATTTGCAACTTAATCTTACCGCGTGAAAAATAAAGACTAACAGGAACTACGGTCAGCCCTTTCTGCTCAGACTTCGTCTGCAATTTCTCTATTTCCGCAGCATGAAGAAGCAACTTACGCGGGCGGTCAGGTTCATGCTGCGAATGACCGGCATGGTCATACGGAGCAATGTGAATGCCAATAAGCCACGCCTCGCCATCCTCAAAATTTATGTACCCGTCATTAAAACTGATCTGTCCTGCCCGAAGAGATTTAACTTCTGTCCCGACAAGCACAAGCCCCGCTTCTAAAGTCTCAACGAAATCATAATTTCGTCGTGCCACTTTATTTCGGGCTATGGTATTGGGGCTTTTCTTTTTTTTCGATTTAGCCATAATAAAAATTAACCTGTGATCTCTTCGTTATCCAGAAGTGAAGCAAAAAAGATCAACTCTTCAGGATATTTTTTGTAAATATTGTCAGTAACAAGACGATTGATCTTAGCAACCGTGCGACACTGCAAAACCTCTTTAAGCAACTGTTTGCACTCCTGCATCCCAAGCTGGCGCAAAATCCTTTTAATACCAGGAATGGCCTGCGGAGTTAGGCTAAGACTGTCAATCTGCATACCCATAAGAATCGGTACACAATATGGATCGGATGCAACCTCTCCGCAAAGACTTACTCCGATACCCGCCCTGTGCCCTGCATCAACTACATACTTGATGGAGCGGACAATGGCAGGATGGAGCGGCTGGTACAAGTAAGAAACATGAGGATTTGTGCGGTCAATACCAAGACTGTACTGAATAAGGTCATTGGTTCCGATGCTGAAAAAATCCACTTCTTGAGCTAAAAGCTCCGCAATCATAACCGCAGCCGGAAGTTCGATCATAACTCCAACCTGCATATCCTCATCAAAAGGTATGCCTTCCGCAGTCAGCTCAACCTGAGCTTTTGCAAGAGCGGCTTTAGCTTGGTGAACTTCCTTAAGACCACAAATCATCGGGAACATAATTGAAATATTGCCATGCACACTAGCCCGCAAAATAGCGCGAAGCTGTGTATTAAAAATATCTTCGTGTTTCAGACAAAACCTTATAGCACGGAGCCCCATGGCGGGGTTCGCTTCATCAAGAGAGCCGAAATATGACATAAATTTATCAGCACCAAGATCAAGCGTCCTCAGAACAACCTTACGCGGCGACATAATCTCTGCAAGCTCAGAGTACTTCTCGACGAGCTCTTCCTCGCCAGGAAGTTCCTGACGATTCAAATATGCATACTCAGTCCTGAAAAGGCCGACACCCTCTCCTCCGTTATCAATAACCGCAGAGATTTCTTCTACGAGTTCGATATTCGCCAGAACTTGAACGCGATATCCGTCTTCCGTTTCTGCCGGAAGCTGACAACTTTTTATTATTGTAGACTGGTAATCCTCAAACTGAGTTTGCAAAGTATAATAATGTTCAAGCTCTTCTTCATCAGGATCGACCAAAATTTTTCCGGCCAACCCGTCGACAATAACAAGATCGCCATCAACTACACTGCTCTCAATTTTTTCAGCACCGACCAAAGCAGGGATATTCAACGTGCGCGCCAAAATGCCTGTGTGAGAGGTTTTGCCGCCAAGAGTGGTAACGAATGCCATCAGCTTGTTAACCTCAAGCTCAATGGTATCAGCAGGGCTTAGATCATGAGCCATAAGCACGGCACGACCTTCAATAGGACGCAGGTGCTCTTCTCCACCTATAAGCTTGGCCTGAACTCTCTGAGCGACCTGACACACATCCTGCATGCGCTCACGGATATATTTATCTTCAAGCGCGCCGAAAGTCTTTTCAAGATCATTTACAGCTTTATCGAGCGCCCATTCAGCATTTATGCACAAGTCATCAATATATTTTGTAGAAGCTTTGAGCAATTTCGGGTCTTTGAGCATCATCAAATGAGAATCAATGATGAGCTTATGCTCTTTCAATTCAGCAGGAACTTTTTCGCGAATAGCTGAAAGTTCGCTAACAGCTTCCTCGAAACCATACTGAAGGCGTTCCTTTTCTCCGGCATTCATGTGCACAGGCACAGTCTGTCGCGGCAAATTCGAAGAAATGCTGCGATTCAAAAAGTAGGCTTTACCAATGGCAATACCTGTTGAAACGGAAATACCTGAAACGACTTCTCTGGCCACTACTTTTCTTCTCCAAATTTGGATTTGAATAATTCCTCGATACAATCAAGGGCTTCCGCACCATCGACACCTTCAGCTTTCAGCTCAAGGGAGCTTCCCTGTGCAGCGGCAAGAGTCAGAATATCAAGGATACTTTTAGCATCCACTTCCTGAGAGTCACATATAATTGTAATCTCTGCCTTAAAATTCTGAGATACCTGTGCAAGCTGAGCCGCAGGACGTGCATGCAGACCCAACTGATTAACTACAATTACGGTCTTGACCACAACGCTCGAAGGCTCATTGGAACTCTCACACAGCGCGCTATTCTGAGTCATTTTCAACCATTCCTTTATATCTAATTCTGCAAACGCAAAACATATAACTTAAATAAACTTTATTATAAACAAACTTACTACTACAAAAAGTACCGCGACTATTTCTCTGGAAATTTTTCCTGTACCGATAAGCCAGCCCAGCAATCCCAATGTGGCAGCCCCGCCATACCACTGGAACATATTTGCACCCTCTGGCCACAACTGAGTCCAGATAACAAGTAGAACCACCGCATTGCCAAACTTAAGGCGCTCGCCCCAGTTAATTAGGGACCACTTCTTAAGTTCATCCAGAAAACTGAGACCTTTATTTATTCCACACCAGAAAGTATAAACTTTAAAGATCTGTAAACCTACGAGCGATATCAAACCGAGTATCATGGCCTGAGTTTGAAAACCAGCAAGCAAGAGCGAAACAGTAGCTAATGCCCAAAAAATAAGAGCACTTCCGGCAAAAACGGAATCACCTATCGCTGAAAGGGTATAGCTCGTCGTATTTTTTACTTTATCAAGAAGCGCGACAGGGAAATTACCCGATTCAATCTGCATCTCAATAGAAAGAAAAATTGCTATGAGGAGCGGTCCCCAGAACGGGTGCGAATTATAATGCTTCACATACCGCTTACGAGCTTTAGAAAGATCCTCAGGATTTTTATAAATAGCTTCTAATCCCGGCTGCATAGCGTAAGAAAAGCCAATATTTTGAAGACCACGAGTATTAAACCCTGCGCCCACAAAATAGCTGCGAAGAAAACTTCTGACACAAGCCAGACCGAGATCTTTATTCTCTTTTAATTTTACATTCACTGTCGCTTCCACCGCTACATCGAATTATTTAAAAGCCAATCTAATACAACTTAGAGAGCCTAACTATTTGTTTTTCTTTCAATCACTTTTTCATAGACAGCTTTGGCTGTCCACCCCTCAACACTCTCCGCGATTCTGCGTGCTACAACTTTCGGCTTATCACCAGACGGCAGTTCTTTTTCAATCATCCGCAAAATATCATCTTCGCTTGCCGGACCACTTTGAACAGGTGGACCTATGACAACCGTAATTTCGCCCTTGAGTTCAGCAGAAACTTCATTAGATTCAGCAAGGGTTCCCATAATAAATTCTTCGTAATCTTTGGTAAGTTCACGGCAGACCGCAAATTCACGGTTACCAAGAACCTTGAAAGCCAGCGCCAAAGTTTCCCGCAATCTCGACTTGCGCTCAAAAAAAACGATGGTTGCGCCAGTGGCTCCATGCGCTTCAAAAAGCTTTGTCATTTGACCGTCTTTGCGCGGCATGAAACCTAGAAATACAAATGGATACGGCGGCAAGCCGCACGCACTTAGTGCTACAATCGGCGCACATGGTCCAGGCACAGGAACAATATTCACCCCATGTTCACGACATGCTTTCACAAGCCTGTAACCGGGGTCGCTCATAAGGGGTGTTCCTGCATCTGATACCAGAGCGGCACTGCCGCCTTCGTCAAAAAATTCAAGAACCGTGGCTATGCGTCTTTCTTCGTTATGATCGTGAAGACTGATAAAGCCGTTACCTTTTATATCTAACCCAGCGAGCAACTTGCCAGTTCTGCGTGTATCTTCAGCCAGAATTACATCTGCCTTCGCCAGAACCTTTCGTGCACGATCTGAAATATCACCAAGGTTGCCAAGCGGTGTTGCCACCACCCATAAAGTCGGAGAGTTCGAAGGCATTTTTTATGTGCTCCGCTTTCATGCCGTTTCCAGCATCATTTACAATCACGAGGTCAAAACGACACGGCCTATACCACAAGTCCATTGCTGACAAATAATGTGAAGCAGCTTTTACTAATTTACGGCATTTTACAGGAGTCACTGCCTGAACGCCTTTTTGCACGGAATTTCCGGCCCTGGTCTTCACTTCTACAAATACAAGATCGCATATGCCATCCGCACCTGCGCGATCATCACAAATAATATCAAGTTCCCACTGCCGCCATCGCCAGTTGCGCTGACGAATGGTGAAACCTCGGCATTCAAGGTAGCGGGCGGCGTAATTTTCGCCCTCATTACCGAAATCTATATGCCTGGGAGACACATTCTTTCCTGCTTAGCTTTCTTTTTTTCAGGAAGAACGCCTTTAAAAGTCACGCGATGAATGCGGCATGGGCCAAGTTCTTTAAGTGCCGCCATATGAACTTTCGTTCCATATCCCTTATGAATTTCGAATCCATAACCTGGATATCTTTTCTCAAGCTTCACCATCAGCTTATCCCTGAATGTTTTAGCAAGGATGGAAGCGGCTGAAATTGCGGGAATTTTATCGTCGCCCTTAACTATTGATTGCTGAGTGTATCCGCCATCCCCATTAAAATGGGAACTTGGGATAATCTTATCGCCGTCAATAAGCAAAACCTGCGGGCGAACTTTTAGGTGCATTACCGAACGGGCCATTGCACGAAAAGTCGCCTGCAAAATATTTATCTGGTCCACCACTTGCGCGGAACCTGTTCCAATGGCCCAGCACACAGCCTGCTTACGGATTTCTATGGCTAATTCATCACGCGCGGATTCACTGAGCTTTTTTGAATCACCTAAACCAGGCAAATCATATTCGGCAGGCAGAATTACCGCACCCGCAACAACTGGCCCTGCGAGACAACCGCGCCCTGCTTCATCAATTCCAGCGAACATTCCGCCTTCGTCAGCTAGACCAGGTAATGATGCGTGTAGTAAATCCTGCGACATATTTTTAAAATCCTATTTCTTGAGAGTGCTGTAGAATTTTCCCAAAAAAAACCGTCTCTCTCAGCACCTTATAGGTCCGAGAGAGACGGTTATCAACTCTTTTAATAGCTGTGCACTCTAGCGGACATATGCCCGGTAAAGTAAACCGCGAAGAATATTTTCTTCGGGTGCTACCAAGCGTTTTTAGATTTGATGCGTGCTGCTTTACCTTTGAGGTCACGAAGGTAGTAAATACGGCTACGACGGACTTTACCTTCAGTAACAATTTCTACACGTTCGATGTACGGAGAATGTACTGCGAAAACGCGCTCTACGCCGATTCCGTCAGAAATCTTACGTACAGTGAAAGTAGAATCAGTTGTACCTTTACGGTAACGTAGAACTGCGCCCTGGAAAACCTGGATGCGTTCTTTTTCACCTTCGATAATACGAAGATGAACTTTAACAGTGTCACCTGCTTTGAATGATGGCATATCAAGACGCATCTGTTCGCGTTCGATCTTAGAAATAACGTTCATATTACTACTCCTTATATAAATTCAATTTACGGTATCCAAAAACGGCATCTACCAAGCATCTCCCAAAAGCCTGTCAACCGTTATCGCCACCGCACTTCTTACTGATAAGTGATTGTATCCATCCATGAAGCGGAGAGGTCTAAGACTTCCCGCGGCCATGTCAAGAATTTCGGGAGCCAATCCATGCCCGGTACCAAAAACCAGCAGCACAGGATTGTCATAAAGCATTTCACGGACCTGACTTGGAGTCACACTACCCGCGCCCCGAGCACTGGTTGTGACCAGTATCGGTTTTTTACCCGTTCCCGACTCAATATGCTCCACCACATCAATCAGGGAATCCTTCACACTGACCTTAGCCAGAGCTGCGGCTCTGTCCGGGTTCGTCCTGCTACCCGGCCCCGAGGTCCAATGAGAAATTATTCTCTCAGCCAGTTTCTTCTGATCCTCGATCGGAGTCACCGCATACATCCCTGCTAACGAGTAAGAGCGGGAAACGCGGGACATATCGTGAATATCTAGGTTTGTCAAAGAAACAGCGGCTTTTTCTCCAAATTTATTTAGCACAGGATAGTGAACTAAAGCCATCGAAAGATGTTTTCCCAAACGTTTACGGGGTATTGTCCGCAAATAACGCACATCTTCTTTTTTTAAGCCGTCTGCTTCGGAAAGTAATTCTGGGCGAGAATTTAAAGTCTCATCAAGTGACCTCGTTTTCCTCCATTCTTCGATCAAAGCATGGTTCCCTGAAGAGAGAACTTTTGGCACTACGAGTCCTTCATATTCAGCAGGACGAGTGTAGTGCGGATACTCAAGTAGCCCCGAAGAAAAACTTTCCTCGGTGCCTGATTCAGAATGGCCCATAAAATCCGGTAGCAAACGAGCTACAGCTTCAATTAAACAAAGTGCCCCGGCTTCGCCTCCGTTAAGAACAAAATCTCCAACAGAGATCATCTCAACGGGAAAGATCTCTTCAAAACGAGCGTCAATCCCTTCGTACCGTCCACAGACAAGTGTCAGTTCTTCTTCCTGTGCAAGCTCGGTTGCAAGCTTTTGCGATAGCGGCACCCCTTTCGGAGACAGCATCACAAGCCTTTTACCTTTGCTACAGCCACCCTCACGTGCAGGCTTAATGCCTACCGAGTCCAAACTGCGCGCAATCGGATCAAGAAACATAACCATGCCCGGCCCGCCCCCGTAGGGACGATCATCAACGCTCTTATGCCTATCAGTGGCAAAGTCACGAGGATTTACGGTATTGAATGAAACGATTCCTTTTTCTACAGCCTTACTCATAAGACCGTTCGAAAGTGGAGAATCGAAAAATTCCGGAAAAAGCGTAATCAAATTGAAGTTCACATTAACCGGCTTTTTAAAAAGACAAGGGATCGTCCCATTATTTAGTAGGTGCGGTCATATAGAGCTCAAGCAGCCCTTCTGGCGGCGCAATCACTACTTTCCCAGCCTCTACATCCACAGACAATACAAACTCAGCCACAGCGGGGAAAAGAATTTCTCTTCCTTCTGGAGATGAGATCACCCAAGTCTCTTGACCCGGCGCAAAAAGGAAATCCGAAATGGTGCCCACAGCTGTACCGTCTTCAAGTTCGACGGAAGCATTCTTCAATTGGTACATGTAGACTTCATCTGCCCTGAGTTCAGGGAGATCTTCTTTTTGCACCAAAACATCCATGCCGCGTAAGGTATCCGCCTTATCGCGATCATTTATGCCTTTGAAAATTACTAAAGCGCGGCCTTTGTGCCTCCGAAAGGATTGCACAACAAATCGACGGGGTTTCTGCCCCTTACTTTGCAAGTAAAGACTAGAGACCTCATCGAAGGAAAAAGGGGAGTCCGCATGGGAATCGATGCAAACTTCCCCCTTAAGACCATGTGATTTGACCACCTCGGCTACTAATAGTAATTCCATAGCAGCCTACTTTTTATGGTCAGGATCGAAGCCGTCTATTCTAGAATTTCCAGAACAGAACGTTTTCTCACCTTGGTTGATGCAGCTCCAAGCAAAGTTCTCATCGCTCTCGCGGTGCGTCCTTGCTTGCCTATAACTTTACCCAAGTCCTCTTTCGCGACTTTAAGCTCAATTACAGATGTCTGCTCTCCTTCAATCTCGGTGACTATTACATCATCGGGATTATCAACAAGAGATTTCGCAATGAATTCTACTAAATCCTTTAACATGCCAACAACCTCCGCTTCAGATGTCGAGAGAGAACCGTGAATGAAGAATAAATCGAACCGTTGTGAGAACTAACTTTAAGAATTTTTCTTAAGAAGTGCTTTAACAGTATCGCTAGGTTTTGCGCCTTTATCCATCCAAGCCTGAACTTTTTCAGTATCAATCTTGAGTTCAACAGGCTCAGTCATTGGATTGTAATATCCAAGGAATTCTAAAGGACGTCCATCACGTCTTGTTGCGCTGTTAATTGCTACAATACGATAAAAAGGGCGTTTCTTGGAACCCATACGTGTCAATCTTAGTTTTAAAGCCATTTTCTACTTCCCCCATATAATCTTAATTTTAAGAGATTCATTAATAAATTGCAAGCAAGGTAACAAAAGATGTTATTTCTTTTTCTTCTTGCGATTTTGTTTATTGAGCTTTTTCTTTTTGCGAGCGAGAAGAGTTTTCTTGGATTTCTCTCTTGAAGGCTGGCCTGCGCCATCCATTCCGTCCATACCATCCATCCCTTCCATACCAGGTAATCCCGGCATTCCGCCCCCACCACCTACTCCGGGCATTCCGGGCATCTTCGGCATCTGAGGCATTCCGCCTTTTCCACCTTTTCCGCCCATCATTTTTTTCATCATCTTACTCATCTGATCAAAATTCTTGAGCATTGAGTTAACTTCCGCGACTTCAACACCGGACCCTTTGGCAATTCTCTGCCTACGGCTGACGTTGATAAGCTTTGGAGTCTGGCGTTCCTTCAGTGTCATGGAGGAGATGATCGCCTCTATCCTGTTCAGTTCTTTGTCCGGCATGTCGATGTCACCAAGCTGTTTGGTAAGGCCACCAAGTCCCGGAATGAGCTTCATAATAGAGCCCATGGAACCGATCTTTTTCATTCTGCGCATCTGGGTGCGAAAATCCTCAAGGTCAAATTTAGCCTTGCGGAATTTCTCAGTAAGCTTTTCAGCTTCCCCTTCGTCCATCACGGACTGAGCTTTCTCGATCAGGGAAAGGACATCTCCCATTCCTAGAATTCTTGAAGCAGCCCTGTCTGGATGAAAGAGTTCCAGTTCAGAAAGTTTTTCACCCACGCCGACAAACTTAACGCACTTGCCAGTAACTGATTTAATAGAAAGAGCCGCACCGCCTCGTGCGTCACCATCCATCTTCGTCAGTACTACACCAGTAACATCAAGCTTCTCGTCAAACGTTGCAGCTACATTGACAGCGTCCTGTCCCGTCATTGCATCTGCTACGAAAAGTATTTCATCCGGAGAACATGCTTCTTTAATTCCAACAAGTTCATCCATTAAAAGTTCATCGATATGCAGCCGTCCAGCTGTATCGAGGAGCATGACGTCACAGCCTGCTTCTTCCGCTTTTGAAATAGCATCGCGGCAGATATCCACCGGATTCATTTCAGTCGTAGAAGGATACACGGGCATATCCAGCTGCTTAGCTAAAACAGTAAGCTGTTCAATCGCAGCAGGACGGTAAACGTCAGCAGGAACGAGATAGGGCTTATACTTCTTGCGTCTAAGATACAAGGCTATCTTTGCAGCCGAAGTAGTTTTACCCGCACCCTGCAAGCCGACCATCATGATCTTAGCAGGTTTACCCTTTAGAATCAGTCCTTCCTGTTCTCCACCAAGCAGTTCAGTAAGTTCGTCATTGACGATCTTAACAACCTGCTGTCCGGCAGAAAGACTTTTCTGGACGTCTTGTCCTAAAGCGCGTTCCTTAACCTTTTCTACAAATTCTTTTACGACTTTGAAGTTAACGTCCGCTTCTAATAGAGCGAGCCTAACCTCACGCATGCCCGCTTGGATGTTTTTCTCATCCAATCGGCCTTGCCCTTTAAAACTTTTAAAGGCTTCGGAAAGTCTATCTGATAAGCTATCGAACAATTATCTTACTCCGCCGTATTATGCATTTTTACGCACACAGATCACCAAAAATCCACCTCTTTGGTGACCAAAAAAGATTGCGTAAAGAAAGGGGTTGACTGTTAAGGCTTTTGTTTAGCCAAGTCAAGCTCAAAACGGGTTTCGGCCTTTTTAAATACTAAAACCAGCTTACGAGCGTATCATCAATAATCCTGCAAAAGGCTAAAAATTAATATTTTTAACCTTCGCAGAATAATTATTTATTACTGTTCACCAATAGGAAGTACTGTGCGCCCATGAACTTCGTTCAAGACTTCCGCCATTGCAAGATATATAGCTGATAATCCACAGATTATACCTTCGTAACCAGCGATAGTTCCGATCATGGCATTACCTGTGAAGTCGCGTATGGCGAGCAGGAAGAACAATATCGTCAGTGACAGAAACACAAACTGTAACGCCTTATTTCCCTTCAATGTTCCAAAATACATGAACATTGTGAATATTCCCCACATAACGAGGAAACAACCCATAAACCCGTGCGGAGTAGGTTCCGCCCAGCCAAGTTTTGGCATAACAATCAAACCGACCAGAGTCAGCCAGAAAAATCCGTATGAAATGAATGCGGTAGTCGCAAAAGTATTACCTTTTTTAAACTCCATAATTCCGGCGATGACCTGCGCAATTCCACCGTAAAAAATGCCCATGGCAAGAATCATCGAACTGATAGGAAAAAATCCCGCATTATGGATATTAAGTAGAACGGTAGTCATACCAAAGCCCATAAGACCTAAAGGAGCCGGATTTGCTAATTTCTGTTCCATGCTGTTCCTTCCTTTCTGCGTGATCCTGACAATGGGTGGATTCACGGTTAATATTTGCTATGTGCAATTAATTCTTTATAGTACATAATTATAATATTAGCACGAAAAGTATAAGAATAACTCTTGCCTTTTCTTGCAATGACTCATTAACTTAAAATAGATGTCACGTGACATGTAAATGAGCGATACAGGGAGAAGCAATAATGAGCAACATAGTTAAAGCTACAGAATTTCATCTGGTCGACCCGATGGGTAGAACAAGATCTAAAATATATATCTCTGACGAAGGAAAACCGACAGCGGACATTTTCGACTCTACCGGAGAAATGGTAAATAGAGTTGATCTACAGAAGACTCAACAAAGAATCGGCCCCACAGCGCATCAGACTGTTCTTCCTCATCAAAAGGAAACCCTTAGTTCGTGGCACGCCCGTATAGCAAATGAAGTAGCAACCTGCCAACCCAAACTTCGTGTAGGATCTTATAAGCTTTACATCGACTTTACAGAAAACAACACTGTGGCCAGCGGTAAATACTTAAATGAAGTTATAGAAATAGCGGGAGAAGTTGTTGACGTATCTGCTAAACACTTTGGAGATTTACACGTAGGCCTGAAAGGTATCTCAAATTATACTGCTGAAGTTATCTGTCACTTTACTGAAGACCAAACTGCTATCGTTAGTAATATGAAGCCCGGAGCTAAAATTAGGATAAAGGGCAAATGCACGGAATATGTTAACAAGCGAGTCAAAGTTTGGGGCTGTCAGGTTCTTTAATTTACCCATCTAAAAAAATATGACTAATTCAAATATATCGCGCACCGCCATGCGCTTAACAGCAGACAATTGCATTGACTGCGGATTATGTGTTTCACATTGCTCATTCCTTCAAGATGCAGGATCTCCTGATAAAATTGCGGAGAATGGCCTTTCCTCTGAAATCGGGCATGACGAAACATCTATAATGTCCTACCATTGCTCAACATGTTCATTGTGCTCTTCAGTCTGCCCTGTAGGGGCTAACCCCGCGAATATGTTTATAGAACTTCGCAATCATGCGCAGGATAATCGGCTAGTCAGACTTAATGATTACTCCCCACTTTTAAAATATGAAAAAGTAGGAACCCACTTCCCTTTCAGGGATAATATTCTGCCCGAGGGTTGTGAAACAGCCTTTTTCCCAGGCTGTACACTACCCGGATTGTTTCCTGAGGGAACAATCGCAGCATACTCAGCCCTGAAAAAGAAAGACCCTTCAATTGGCATGATCCTCAATTGCTGTTCTAAGCCCTCTAAAATGTTAGGTTTAATAAATGAGCATACTGAGTCAATCAGTGACATTTTTGATTTTATAAAATCTAAAGGGATTAAAAGAATCCTCACCGCTTGCCCCAATTGCCACATGACCTTCAAAGAATTTTCCCCATCGATAGAAATCATCTCGATATATGAAGAGCTGGTCAATCTTGAAATCAAAACTAATACAGCATGGCTAAAACATGCGACTGTGCACGATCCATGCGTAACGCGCTTTGAGTCA
Organism: Desulfovibrio sp.; assembly: GCA_030145055.1. Classification (GTDB taxonomy): domain Bacteria; phylum Desulfobacterota; class Desulfovibrionia; order Desulfovibrionales; family Desulfovibrionaceae; genus Maridesulfovibrio. Next base: position 723,961 of record JAQYWK010000001.1, on the reverse strand, counting down.
GCGGTACACAACAGCGTACGAACGTTGCTTTGCAGAGCCGGAATTGAACTTATTGAAATGGAACATTCCCGAGAACATACATTTTGCTGCGGGGAAGGAGGCGGAGTGCCTGCGCACAACGCCGAAAACGCCCGCGCATGGACCCAAAAACGACGTCTAGAGGCAAAGCAGACGGGTGCCCCCATTGTGACCTATTGCGCGGGGTGTGCTAACTATTTATCAGACGAAAAACCCGTTGCCCATGTTCTAGACCTCCTTTTTGTCAAAAGAAATGAAACACCGGAACTTCCGAAATTTCAAATTGGTTATTTAAACAGACTTAAACTTAGAATATCAGCAAGGTTCGCATAATTTTATTTTTTAGTGCTTCTCATCCTAAAAAGATCCATGTAACAGCTTTTACAAATGAATTCCGATAACAAAATTTCTTCAGCCTCAGAGTTCCCTGTAGCCTTATTCTGCCTAGGACTCCCTATAACCCTAGCAGCCTTTGCTATGGACGGAACTATTGCGCCTACAAATCTACCGGACTTACTGATTACCGGACTGGCAATTTTAGGGTTGTTTTCGGAACTATTTAGACAAAAAATGAACTCCACCATGCCTTTGTGGATTAAGGCTGGTCTTCCCTGTGTAGCTATTTTTTGGATTCTTACGACCTACATATCGCCAAATCTCAAACCGTTAGCAATGTCTGTACCTTTTTTAATGGAACTAAAGCCCATATTATATGCGCTAGTTGCGGCTCTATGGCTCTCACTCTTCGGCCCACCGGAACCTAAGCACTTTTACTTCTGGGCTTCATGGCTCGGGCTGCTTGTTACTTGCGACTTTGCTTATCAATTTATAAGCCTCGGACTAATCGCAACTCCTACTCTATTTGGCAGTACGGCTCTAACAGGACCGCTTCTGCTCGCAGGCTTATGCGCAACCATTCACGACGTAACCCGCCATAAAATCTCAAGGTTTATTATACTTATGGGAATATTCTGCACTCTAAGCTGGGATGCCAGTTTTGCCGCGGTTACGATTCTTTTATTTTTCGGACCCAAAGGAACAGCAAAGAAATCAGCATTAGTTCTTACCTTGCTACTTTTTAATTACATATCCATCGCTCCTCAAGATAGTGCGTTTATCACTCCTAGTGATCTACCTACATACTGGCTGTGGTTCACCTTCATAGAGCTGTTTACAAAGAACATCGACTTGCTTTTAACAGGCTTTCCCCTCTCAGTTCCGCTACCGCTCAGCGTTCCAGCCTCGCTCTGGAATACATGGAACTCTCAGCACTATGCCTGGACAGATTCCGGCATCTATATGTTCCACATTTTGCCTCTCTGGCTCCACCTTATCGGAGCATGGGGATTAGGCGCACTTGCTGGAACCGCAGGAATCGCAACATGGTTATCTCGAAGATTTTCATCAGACATGATGACCTCGCTTCTTCTGACCGTAGCCATAGCGGGATTCTTTTTCCCGATTTTTTACAACCCGGCAACGGGCATTGTCATGATCATGGCGTTCATGTGCGCTATTCGACCTGAAATTCAATCTTTCCGCTTCGAGTAATTTTTTATTCGCTAGCAAATAGATTCACTTTCATACCCTAAAAGATCCACCTCCATTATCATCAATACGACCTTCACTTTCAAACAAATATACCTTCATTAATAAATAGCACTATCTTCGCAAATGTTCATTTTTGATCAAACAGAAATTTATGACCGAGGACATTGATTTGTCCAATTGCAAAACTAACAACCTCTGTTCCTCGAACTATTTCAGCCCAGAACAAGCACATCCCAAAACCAGCACAACGCCACAAGCCCCTGTTATTTAACAAGTTTATTATATAGTTACATTATGAGCTTTTTATGACGCCGTTACGTATTACTTTAAGAATACATTGATATTACACAAAAAGTACTGAAAGTTTACAATATAGATTAATTTAGTATCCGTGATGATATCAACACTGAAACTACTACCGAAACATTAAGTATTCATTTAATTTTACAATTGTATTACAAATGTATTGACAAATTTTAATAATCTGGCAAAAGTCTTCAAAGAATGACGCCAGCAAAGAAAACTTATGAGTAAAAAAGTAAAATCCGTAAGGATCCCTCCAGAGCTTGAGACTATGAATCTCTCGAAGCTAATCCGAGAATGTGAGAATTATCTCAGAGACTTGGAATCTGCCACGCTCCTCAAGGCTGGCGGCAACAGAGATGCTGCCGAAGCACTGATTAATACGAGGCAATTGGATCTAGGGAAGCGCATCGCAAAAATGATTTGGGAAGCAAGAGTAGAGTTCGGCAAAGGTCGCTAGAATCGCAAAGAACTAATATAAGCATCAATTTGTAATACGATCGTAATACTTAGAATAGTGAAAGAGCCAGGGACAAACGATGAAAGATAAAAAGGTCAGTACAAGCAGATCGCATACAACCTACAGAGTGTTGCCGCAGGATACGAATCCGGCGGGAAACCTTCATGGTGGAGTTCTCCTTAAACAACTAGACCTTATCGCTGCAACATGCGCCATGCGTCATGCTCGCAAACCAGTAGTAACAGCGTCCATCGATAGAATGAATTTTTTACGTCCCGCATATGTGGGCGAGTTAATTAACCTTCACGCGAATGTTAATATGGTAGGCAGAACTTCTATGGAAATAGGGGTCAGGGTTGAAGCTGAAAATCTTTTGACTGGAGAGTTTCGGCACACAAATTCTGCATACCTGACTTTTGTAGCAATGGGTGAAGATGGCAAGCCGTCGCCAGTCCCTCAGATTCTTCTTGAAACAGGAGAGGACCATCGGCGGAATAAAGAAGCGTTAGAGCGCAGGCAAGTTCGCAAAATGGAACTTCACCGCGAAAAAGAATCAGCAAAAGGCTGTAAATGCAGCTAGATAAATTTTAACAGCTCGAACCAATGTGGAACTCGTCCAAAGTCATCGTTCTGCATATTGCCTAGAAATATTTATGAGGCAAACTACTCCGAGACTGGTTTCATGCCGGGAGCTCCACCCTCCCGGCAAAATTTCGGCATCCAGCTCCTTTATGGTGTTCGGACGGGCTTACCCGGGCCTGTCCGTACACCAAGCTTTTTCAACACCCCCTTAGGCCTGAAAACCCCTTGTATCTGAATATCAGACACAAGGGGTTTTCAACATATTTGATCATGTGATTATCGGCTATATGTGTTTTAAAATTTCATCTTTTTACCGACTAAAATACCTTTTTCGCTCAAAATAGCTTCATACGGCCAGCACTCTACCCCCGCATTCAAAGCCTCGAAAAACAGCTTTGCATACTTGGGATCTACAAAGTCAGCAGGGCCGAAACACTTTCCATCATTCCGTTGAACAAAAAAGAACATGGCAACCCTGCAACCACTTTGCGCTAGCTCCATAAGTTCTACTAAATGCTTCTGCCCGCGTTCGGTCGGAGCATCTGGGAAACAAGCTACTTCATCTTCAACAAGTGTCACGTTTTTACACTCAACCCATAAATCCGGTAATTTTTCGGTTTCATCCGTGAATTTCGCATCAAGGCGGCTTTTGCCGACCTTAGCTTCACGCTTGATATCCGTATAACCTGCGAGTTCAGGCAGAACTCCCGCCTCAAAAGCGCACTGGATGATTTTATTGGGTACTGACGTATTAACACCTACCCATCCCCCGGAAGAGTTCACCATCTCCAAAGTCCATTTGAGCTTTCTAGCAGGGTTTAATGCCGGAGAAATAAATACATCCTGACCAGCACGCAAAAGGCCGAGCATTGAGCCTGTATTATTTGTATGGACTCCAACAATTTGCCCTTCAAGCAAAACCTCTACAGTAAAACGCTTATATCGTTTAATAAACTTTGCATGACGGCAACCTTTTGGGAAAATAATTAAAGGATCTGATTCATTCATCGCCGCTCCATATACTTAGATGCAAGTTTAATATTTATTTGCCTTCACAAATTTTATTTAAAAAAAATTACAACCACCTGTAACCCATGATTTATTCACTAAAAATCATGAAGTATTTACTTAAAGAAGTCTAAACATCATCCACCACCAATTGCACTACTTAAATTACAATCAACCATTCACATTAAAAATCTCTTTGATATTAGATAGATAAAAATTCTAATAAAAATCATAACTTTCTAACATATAAAAAAAAGCCATTACATTCTCATTTTATGAGTCACAAAATAACCCAAAAAAACTATTCTTTTCCTTCGTTAAGAATAAAATTCATACCACAAAGGATCGCATTTTCGAGGGAAAATACCTTGACGAATCGCGGTGTATCTGGGATATCGAGCAGTTAGTCACGCTGTGACAAATTTCACATTTTCAGCCTCACTGTCAGACTGGAATTCTTTTGAGGGACCTGAGCTACAAGCTCGAGGACTCTTATTACTGTCCTTTTTAATTAATTCAGGGACTTACAATGAATCTTGACGACATGCTTTTAGAGAAGAAAGAAGTTCTAACAAAGAAATGGTTTGATCTTGTTCTGTCTTCCTACCCTGAGACAACTCAGAAAATATGGAAGAGCAACAGTGACAGATTCACCAATCCTGTTGGAATAACTACTCAAACGGTCACAAAAGAACTTTTTGACCTGATCATTGAATGGAAAGATGTAGACGCAATAGCAAAGACCATTGAGGACTTGATTAAAATCAGGGCCGTACAGGAATTTGCGCCATCAAGAGCTTTGAGCTTTGTTTTCCTTTTCAAGAAACTGCTTAGAGATGAATTTATGCAGGATCTTAAAAAAGAAGGCAGACTTGACGAGTTGCTCGCGTTTGAGACCCGGATTGATAATCTGGGACTTATCGCGTTCGACATCTATACCAAGAATAGAGATTTGATCACGCAAATGAGAATTGAGGAAGTAAAACGCTCCCATCATATGCTCTTAAGGCGTGTCAACGAAATTGAGGATGCTTCGGCCAAAGGGGCCGGACAGGTGTAGTGGCCGGCTTCCCCCGGAAGCCAAACGTTATAAGCGAGGTGAAGGTAGATGAACGCTTTGTACTCACTCGTTTTAGTTTTTGCCCTAGTGCTGCTGGCTCTCTTTGGAGTAGAAACAGCACATATGGCAAAACTTTTCGGAACAGTACTACCAGTAGTAGCTGTTGCCGTATTTCTGGTAGGTATAGCTTACCGGATGATTAAATGGGCAAAGTGCCCTGTTCCTTTTTGTATTCCGACCACGGGCGGACAACAGAAGTCTCTCGACTTCATCCATCACAACAAGTTCGACAACCCAGTGACTCCGGGTCAAACTTTTATCCGTATGGTCCTTGAGGTCTGTTGTTTCCGGTCATTGTTCCGGAATACCACAGTAGGTCTCAAAGATGGCAAAGTAACATACGCTTCAGCAAAATGGCTGTGGTTATTTTCTTTGCTTTTCCATTACGCATTCCTGCTTATTGTAATCAGGCACATGAGACTTTTCTTTGAACCGATTCCTGCTGTTATCGGTTTTGTTGAAATGCTTGACGGGATCATGCAGATCGGAACTCCTAGAATGTACATGAGTGACGTTCTTATCATGGTCGGTGTGACATTCTTGCTCGCACGCAGACTTTGGGACGCAAAACTCCGTTACATTTCTCTGGTTACTGACTACTTCCCACTGTTGCTCATTATCTCCATCGCCCTTTCAGGGATCTACATGCGCTTTATTGCAAAAGTAGACGTTATGGATATTAAGCAGCTAACTATGGGAATTGTCACTTTCCACCCCGTAATTCCTGCGAATGTGGATGTATCATTTTACGTACATATCTTCCTAGTTTGTGCTCTTTTGATTTACTTCCCATTTAGCAAGCTTATGCATGCTGGTGGTGTTTTCCTTTCTCCTACAAGGAACCTGCCTAACAACTCACGCATTAAGCATCACGAGAACCCATGGAATGATCCTAACATTAAGCCACATAGCTATGAGGCCTACGAGGATGATTTCAGGGAACCAATGATTGAAGCGGGTCTCCCTGTGGAAAAAGACGCATAATAACAGTTCGCTGAACTTTATTTGTTAGTTAGACCTTAAAATACCTTTTGTTGAGGAGTTGACATGGCTGACCTCCCAAAAGCTGATGAGCTTTTTAAAAGCATTAATTATACGCCACCGTCCACAGGTTGGATGGATACTCCGGTTGATTTTTCTCCCGGAAACTGGTGTTACCCCGCTAAAGCGGACAAAATTGAATACTTAGGTTTACCAAACCCACGCGTATGGAATCCCGAAGACGTGGACTGGAAACTACCCGAAAACTGGCAGGACATTGTCCACGAAGGGTTCAAAGAGAGATTGGATAAATACCGTTCTCTGAGAGTATTCATGGATGTCTGTGTTCGTTGTGGTGCTTGTGCAGACAAGTGTCACTTCTTCATCGGTTCCGGCGATCCTAAAAACATGCCAGTCCTTCGTGCAGAGCTTATGCGTTCTGTTTATCGTAAGGACTTCACCATGGCTGGAAAGATTCTGACAACCCTCACAGGTTCCAGAGTCATGGACGAAGACGTTCTTAAAGAATGGTTCATATACTTCTATCAGTGTACTGAATGTCGTCGTTGTTCTCTGTTCTGCCCTTACGGCATTGATACAGCTGAAATCACAATGATGGCTCGTGAGTTGCTCACACTTTGCGGTGTGAACATTAACTGGATCATGGAACCTGTGGCTAACTGTAACCGCACTGGTAACCATCTTGGAATTCAGCCTCACGCGTTCAAAGACATCGTTGAATTCATGGTTGACGATATAGAAGAGATCACAGGCAAAAGAATTAACGTTCCCATCAATGAAAAGGGACATGAAGTACTCTTCATTACTCCTTCAGGTGACGTTTTTGCTGATCCAGGCATCTACACCTTCATGGGTTACTTGATGCTATTTGATCACATTGGTCTTGATTACACTCTCTCCACATATGCATCTGAAGGTGGTAACTTCGGCCTGTTCACATCCGCGGACATGATGAAGAAGATCAACGGAAAGATGTATGCTGAAGCTAAACGCCTCGGATCCAAATGGATTCTCGGTGGTGAGTGTGGGCATATGTGGCGCGTTATCAACCAGTACATGGATACAATGAACGGACCTGCGGACTTCTTGCAAGTTCCTAAAAGCCCGATCACCGGTACTGTATTTGAAAATGCGGCTCAGACTAAGATGGTTCACATCACCGAGTTCACAGCTGACCTTATGAAACATAATAAGCTGAAACTTGATCCGAGCAGAAATGATCATATTCGCGCAACATTCCACGATTCATGTAACCCTGCACGGGCCATGGGTCTTCTGGATGAGCCTCGCTACGTTATCAATAACGTGCTTAAGAACTTCCATGAAATGCCTGAACAGACCATTCGTGAGCAAACATTCTGTTGTGCTGGCGGATCTGGTCTAAATACAGACGAAATCATGGAAATTCGTATGCGCGGAGGCTTACCTCGCGGTAACGCACTCAAATCAGTTCAGGAAGAGCATGATGTAAACATGATGGCCTGTATCTGTGCAATTGACCGTGCTACGCTTATTCCGCTTTCCAACTACTGGGCTCCAGGCGTAGACGTCTGTGGTGTTCACGAACTTGTCGGTAACGCTCTAATTCTCGACGGAGAGAAAGAAAGAGAAACCGACCTTCGTTTGGAACCTCTGCCTGGGAAGGAGGGCTAATATATGTATAACGGTGGAAAAATCATAACTGGTCTAGTTATCTTCATTGGACTTGTTTCTCTTCCATTCTGGGCAAATATGGGTGGTTCTTACGAACAGCCTAAGATTGAGCTCCCTAAGAATGCAAAAGAGTGTATAGCTCCCAAAGAAGAAATGCGGACATCGCACATGCAGCTCCTTGACGAGTGGAGAGATATGGCTCTTCGCGAAGGCAAGCGAACATACATCAGTGCTAACGGCAAGGAATTCACCATCAGCCTTCAGAACACCTGTATGGAATGTCATACAAGTAAAGTTGAATTCTGTGACAAGTGTCATACTGACGCGGGTGTAACCCCGTACTGCTGGGATTGCCACGTACCTCCAAAGGAGGCAAAATGATGAAACAGAGTAGAAGAAACTTCCTCAAGTTTGCAGGCCTATCCGCAGCAGGACTCTGTCTTGCTCCTACAGCTGCAGCTTTAGCATCAGGTGGCGGAGGCAACAAAGCACATGCTGTTGTCAGCGCTAAAACCTTGCATGCAAAACGCTGGGCAATGGTAGTAGATACCCGCAAATTGAACACCGAAGAAGCAATAGAAGCTCTGGCTGAAGTTTGTCACCACACTCACAACGTTCCAACAATTCCTGGTAAACAGGAAGTTAAGTGGTTGTGGGAAGGTACTTATTCCGAAACATTCCCATATCAGACAAATAACTTCCCCTCGGAAGAGCTTGAAAAACGCAGATTCCCATTACTCTGCAACCATTGTGAAAATCCTTCATGTGTAAGAGTTTGTCCTACAAAGGCAACCTTCAAGCGCGCTGACGGAATCGTAGCAATGGATTACCATCGCTGTATCGGCTGTCGTTACTGTATGGCTGCGTGTCCTTACGGATCACGTAGCTTTAACTTCATGGATCCTAGACCATTTATGGATATGGATAAGATCAATAAGAAGTTCCCTACTCGCATGCGCGGAGTTGTTGAAAAATGCAACTTCTGTGTTGAGCGTCTCGCTGTCGGCGAAATGCCTGCTTGTGTGGAAAAATCCAGTGGCGCAATAACCTTTGGTGACTTGCAGGACCCTGACTCTCCGGTCAGAAAAGTTCTGAGAGAAAACTTCACCATCCGTAGGAACCCCGCAGCCGGCACTGAGCCGGGCGTGTACTACATCATTTAGGGGGAAGCTGATATGATCGAAAAAGCTCTTAAAGGCGGCCCGAAATATTGGAGCTGGATTTTCTTCCTGCTTCTAATTATCGGCGCTGGCTTCACAGTATATCTCAATCAGTTGCAAGAAGGCCTCGTCATCACCGGTTTAAGCCGTGATGTTTCTTGGGGCTTCTATATTGCCCAGTTTACCTACTTGGTCGGTCTCGCCGCTTCCGGTGTTATGATCGTTCTGCCTTACTACTTCCATCATTATAAGAAGTTTAAAGGCATGGTAATCATGGGTGAGTTCATGGCTATCGCAGCCGTTGTCATGTGTCTCGGTTTCATTATCGTAGATATCGGGCAGCCACAGCGTATGCTGAACATTATCTTCCATCCAACTCCTAACTCCATTCTATTTTGGGATATGATCGTTCTTAACGGTTACCTTCTCTTGAATGTTGTTATCGGTTGGACATGTTTGGAATCAGAACGCCAGCGCGTTAGTCCGCCGAAATGGGTTAAGTCTTTGGCTTACACATCCATCGTATGGGCGTTCTCTATCCATACTGTTACCGCGTTCTTATACTCTGGGCTTCCTGGCCGTCACTACTGGCTAACCGCCATCTTGGCTGCTCGTTTCCTAGCGTCTGCATTCTGTGCTGGACCTGCTATTCTACTGCTCGTTGTATTCATTACCCGCAAGGTTACTGGCTACGACCCAGGTAAATCAGCAATCGGTACACTTGCAAAGATCATCACTTATGCAATGCTTGTGAACGTATTCTTCTTCTTATTAGAAATATTCACAGCGTTCTACTCCAACATTCCTGGACACATGCACTCCATCGCATACTTATTCGTAGGTAGTCATGGTCATCATGAATTGGTTCCATGGATGTGGACTGCAACAGCATTCGCATTCATCAGTTTAGCTATGCTTGTTCCGCCTAAGTTCCGCGACAACCAGAAGATGCTCCCTTGGGCACTTGTACTTCTCGTTATTGCAACTTGGATTGATAAGGGTCTAGCATTGCTGATCGGTGGTCTTACACCAAACCCATTCAACGAAATCACCACTTACTGGCCTACTGGCAAAGAATTGATGATTTCCATGATGGTATACGCAATCGGTGCTCTGGTACTGACAATCCTTTATAAGATTGCCACAGACATCAAGCGCGACCTCGGCGAGCTAACTGAATCTGATTAATCAGAATCAGCTCACCATCTAGGTACTTAAAAAGCCCTGCTTCGTAATGAAGCAGGGCTTTTTTTCGTCTAAATTACAAATAAATACCTTCGCGGACCTGAGTCGGCTTAGTCAGGTCCGGCTTAACAGCTATTCTAAGTATATTAGAAGATAACGGTTCACCGCAAAAACATGGAAAAGATCTATGTTTACAAGGGGTTCAGTAAGACTAGAAGGTAAAATATGATTTCTAGAAATGAGTCTAAGCCGAAAGAAGAAACTAGAGGAAAAGTACAAAGTGATGTCCAAATGCGCGATAACTCGATTCAACAAAATCCTATCGTAGAAAGAGAAGCTGAGTCCGGTGCGGGTGAAAACATCTTTGATGAACAGAAAAGAGATTCCGCACAGGAGGATCTTGGGTCCAATGCAATAGATAACTATCAAGCTAAAGAGTTCCGCACTGGTCGGGGCAACGTCTTCGCTATGACGGCAATAGATAGAGACCACAACGGCAGGATAAATTACACCGCATTGCTCATATCCCCTGAAACTGTCTGCCGTGAATATCAGTATGACCTAGGCGGCAGACTCAGCAAAGTAGCCTGCGGAGATGCTATAGTAGAACAATATGCATATGGAAAATACGGTGAGCGGCTGACAGCCGCAACAAGCAAAAATGAGCCTCGCAAATTTATATACAACGAAAAGCTCCAACTAATACAAGCTGGTGAAGTTAAGTATTCATACAACAGCAACGGTCGGCTATCCATGAAAATGGATATGGGGGACGTAACGACTTATTATTACACAGAGTCTGGAATACTTAACGAAGTGCGATTACCAAACATGCGCAAAATTCAATATATAATTGATCCACTTGGGCGCAGAGTTGTTAAGAAGATTAATGGCATCACCATTGAGTCCTATTTGTGGGATGGTATGACCACTCTTGTTGCTGTGTGTGATGGACAAGGCATGAACCATAAAGCGTTCACCTATAATGAAGAAGGTGATCCTGTAACCATGACTTATCAAGACAAAACATACAATCTTGCTACTGATCAGGTCGGGACAATATTCATGGTTGCGGACGAAAGGGGTAATGAGCTAAAAGAAATTATTCATGATTCGTTTGGGAATAAAGCTTTCGATAGTAATGGTGAGTTTGATACTAAAATAGGATTCGCTGCGGGTTTGCTAGATAAAAATACAGGGCTAATACACTTCGGTTATCGCGACTACGACCCCTCCATCGGCAGATTCACAACGCCCGATCCTATCGGTTTAGCTGGCGGAGATGTGGATATTTATGGCTATTGTATGGATGATCCAATTAACTTCCATGATCGCACAGGGTTAGCAGGGCAGAGTCAGGAGTCGAAGGATGAATTAGCCGAGACTGTGATTAACGAGCTTATTTCCACGAAAGCACCGAGCGTGACTGCTAGCGAAGAGTATAAAAAAGGCAATGTTGAGGGGAGTGGGGTTTCGAAGGGTGGGAAGCCTCCGAAACAAGCTGGAGCTGACCGAGCCTCTGCCTCTGAGCCGAATAGAATGAAGGGATTAACGTCATCTACTCAGCATGCAGCTAAACTTAGTGCGACTGAGAGGAATAGGCGCGATGCACAAATAAGAAAGATTAAAAACGACACAGATACTGAATTTCATAAATACGAAGGAATTCCAGTTGGGCCAGACGGCGTGAGTGTAGACAAGAACATTCAAGAGGCCGAAGAATTTGCTGAATCAGTAAAGGACGACAAATTAGGTTCAATAAAAAAGTTACGATACATTTATGATAAATTCGGATCTGGAAAAGAAAAAGATTATAAAAGACAAGGTCGTGAAAATGAAAGATTTGGCAACTTTAACTTTGGTGCTGCAGCGAGGGCATTGGGACTTTCAGAAGATGAAATAATGCAAGGTGTTGGTGCTTACCAAGTTATAAGTGGAACATCGAAAATTGACTGGATAACTTCAAACTTTGATGACCCAAAAGACCAATACGATCTTAAAAAAGGCTCAAAATATTATGAACAGCATAAAAAAAATAAAAAATAAACTAACTAGTTTCAAACTGTCCCCACTTGGATGGTTTGTGTTTTTATACTGTTCCATCTTTTTCTTAATTGGTATTTATGCACTACAAACGTTATGGCTTATAACCTATGCTGGATTATTTCCAGGTATCGTCTACAATTGTATTTATTCGATTACATGGATTATTGTTTATCCTTTTTCTGCATTTATGATTGCAAAGAGTTTAATAAGTAATTGCTCAAACAAAAGATCACTTGAATGGTTTTCTTTTTTATGGTTGATTGCAACATTCTGGGCGGGGTGGTTTTTTTTACTTGATCGTCCAGGTGATTACGGAGCAGCGACGGTATTTAGCTTTCACTTACTGTACGCATACCCATATTTGCTCCTAGGGTTTTGTGGGATTACAGGACTTCTATTATTGCCCATTATTCCTTTGTTTCACTTAACTCTTTTTCTCATCGCATGGAAAAGACCACGATGGTTTTACAAAAAAAGAAATACGGTTGAATACTTAAACAGACCTTAACACAAAGCCCCGCACCCAAAAAGTGCGGGGCTTACTATTTTTCGGATATCGCGACCACGACCCCACGATCGGCAGATTTACTACGCCCGACCCCATCGGACTAGTTGGCGGGACAGAGTCAAGAATCGAAGGATGAATTAGCTGAGACTGTGATTAACGAGCTTATCAGTACAAAGGCTATGAGCGTTACTGCTCACGATAAATACAAGATATGAAATGCAAACAAAACAGAGTAAGCTGACATTATTGAGTTTTTTAGCAACACAACATAAAAACAGTTAATGAAATTTAAAAAAATGTAATGGGACATTTCATGGAAAAACTAATTCTCGATATAATTATAATTTCCCTCTTTACCATCTACTATGTCTTTTTCAATATTAAAATAAAATGCCATGAGTGCTTAAAAGAATTAAAGACTATTACGTACAGAAGACTTGGCATCGCTTTGCTTACTTTATCCTTGTCAAACATTGTTTATAGCGTGGCAACACGGCAACCAATAGGTTTTCTACTGAAAATACCATTCATACTGTTCGCATTATACTTCATCCTTCGTAGTCCAATGCATTTTTGCCGACATTGCATGAAAGGAATTCCGTTACACAAAGAAGATTTCATTTCTTAGTAAATTTATTAGACGTAAAAAAACCGAACACCCATTCGGATATTCGGTTTTTTGCGCAAGCGGACTCACGCAACGAGGATCAAGGAGAACAGTTAAAATCTCCCCTGCCCAGTCTTAATTCAGACTAAACATAATCCCCGCGGTTAAATTTGATTTGCTCGGTCCTCGCCATTACTTCGAGTTCATTAACAACGCTGCCTAATTCTGGATTTTCACTTGCTACGCCGGGCCAATCCTTCTTGAGGGAATCAACACCACCTTGAACACCTTCAAGAGTCTTGTAAGCATTCTTAAGAGCTCCCGCATCTGGGGAACCTAACTGCTGTGCGTAGTTTTCAAGCTGTCCGAAAAGGTTTTCAACCTTGCCTACAAACTCACCTTCGTTCGGTGCTACGGCCTGCACTGAAGCGGCCTGCTGCATCTGAATCAAAGGGTTAATGGTCTGAAGACCCGGAACTGGGGGGGCGCTTGAAGTTTGAGGTCCTGCTGACTGCTGGACTTCAGAATTCAGAAACTCCCCGAATGCTGCTCCGTTTACCTTCTTAGTCTTGTTAGCTTGCTGCTGCTGTTGCTGCTGCAGGGCTTCAATCTGTTCAGGACTAATCTTCATCTTTTTCTCCTCAGCCTTTGGTTTCAAACACATGATGCGAACATCATGCCAAAGTCTAGACTTTTCGCAAGCGACTGATTTTATGACCTTTTGTAAAAACACTACTCGGAAATAATTTCCGGGATTTATATAAAAAATTCTAACTTACTCTTTTTTTCCTATCTGATCATAAAACATAAGAAAAAGCTTGTCCATGACATCCATAATCAGTTACTATTTAATCAAGGATAATTAAATTTTATTGTGTTTATTCAAACTTACGATTTCGGAGGTATATTATGGCTACCATCAAGAAGATCCTATGCGCAGTTGACTTTTCAGATCACAGCCCTGTTGTTGCAGATTATGCAGCTACACTTGCTAAGACAATGGGTGGAGAAATTATCTGTCTATACGTTGCTCCTTCATTGGATCAATATGTTGGCTTTCATGTACCTCCAAGCTCCATTGAAAATTTCGTGGGCGAGATTGTTACGGGCGCCGACACAACAATGGAAACTTTTATCAATGAAAACTTTGATGGCGTTCCAGTCAGCGGCAAGGTCGTAACAGGCTACGCAGCAGAAGAAATCATCACCATCGCTGATTCAGAAAAGGTTGATATGATTATCATGGGTACTCACGGACGCACTGGAATTGACCGTATTCTGTTCGGTTCCGTTGCAGAGAAGATCGTAAAGTCTGCCAAGTGCCCAGTGCTCACAGTCAGACCTGAATAATTACACAATCACGGTTACAGCCTCAACGATACCGACAACTATCGCGGCAGCCACCCTGAAACACCCCCCTTATTTACCACAGAATAAGGGGGTTTTTTTTGACAAAATCCATCATCCAAACTACTAGAGAGCTTCACCATGAAGCGCTTTACTTTTCTCGTCCGCTTCAGACTACTAATTATTACAAGTAAAAAAGGATATCAGCATGTCCCCTATCAAAGTCCGCCCAGACGTGATGGAGACCAAGCCCTACGTTCCTGGACTCACTATCGAAGAGATCAAGGAAAAATACGGTTTGGAATCGGTTATCAAGCTCGCAAGTAATGAAAATCCACTTGGAGCATCACCCGTAGCTATCGAAGCTATCAACCGTCATGCTCCTGAGATTTTCCGCTACCCGCATAATGGGAATCCGCGCCTAAATAAAGCCATTGCCGAGCGCATAGGGGTAGCGCAGGACAATATTATCTGCGGTAACGGATCAGATGAAATAATAGACCTGCTGGTCCGAGTAAAAGCTGAGCCGGGCCGTGACGAAGTGCTTTCCTACGAATCATGTTTCAGCATGTACAATCTCATGTCGCGCCTAAGTGGTATAAATTTCAGACAGGTTCCACGCGAAGCGGAGCACAAGCACCCTCTTAAAGCCATGACTGCGGCTGTTACGGATAAAACGGCTATAGTCTTTGTGACCACTCCTGATAATCCTACAGGGCTTACCGTTACAGCCAAAGAAGTTCGCGAAATGGCTGAATCCATTCCTGAGCAGACAATTCTAGCCATTGACGAAGCATACATCGACTTTGCAACTCCAGCCGAAGAGTATGACATGCGTCCTCTGCTTAAGGAATTTCCGAACATAGTACTCCTCAGAACCTTTTCCAAAGCTTTCGGGCTAGCGGGCATGAGAGTCGGGTTCGGCGTCATGAGTAAAGAACTTACCGGATTCATCAATCGTGCGCGGCCACCTTTCACAGTCAACTTGCTCGCCGAAGAAGCCGCCATAGCGGTGCTTGGTGACGATAAGTTCTACAATGAAACACTAAATGTCGTTCTGCGCGGCAGAAAGATGTTTACTGACGAAATTAGGGGTATGGGCTGCGAAGTTCTATCATCACAAGCGAACTTTATCATGTTTAAGCCAACCCGTGACGCGGAAGAGGTTTTCGAAGAACTTCTAAAACGCGGTATTATAGTTCGCCCGCTTAAAAGCTTTGGCCTTGGCGAATACATTCGCGTAAATATGGGAAATGATATGGAAAATAAAATTTTTATCGACACTCTTAAGGAGCTACTCTAATGGCGACCCCTTTTATCATCACCCTTGATGGACCGGCAGGAGTTGGTAAATCAACTTTAGCTAAGCGCCTGGCTGACCATTTTGAAATTGCATACCTCGATACGGGAGCAATGTTCAGAGCTACAGCATGGAAACTGGGCGAAGGTTCATGGGACTGGGATATCGATAAGATTGAAGCGGCGCTTAAAGAGTTAACCTTCACCCTGACAGGATCAGGAAGTGAATCTGTGCTCAGTCTTAACGGAGTTGCATTAACCAACGACATCCGTACTGAAACGGTTGGCATGTGGGCTTCTAATTTTGCCCAAATTCCAGTTGTTCGCGCCTATCAGAAGATTGCTCAGCGTAAGATAGGTGAAACCACTTCTCTCATCGCCGAAGGTAGAGACATGGGAACAGTCATTTTTCCGCAGGCTCCATGCAAATTCTTTTTAGATGCGGCGCTTGAAGAACGCGCCCGTAGACGTTACGAACAGCTTGAAGAAATGGGCAAACCTGCCGATATAAAAGAGCTTATTGAACAGATCAGAACAAGGGACGACAAAGACCGCAACCGCAAGGAAGCGCCTCTTAAGCCAGCTGATGACGGCATCATTGTTGATACAACCAATCTCGATATCGATAGTGTCTTCGACAGACTCGTTGCCGAAGTAAAAAAAATATCTGCTTAGTACAAAGCAATTAAAACTAAAATATAAAGCCGCTTAGATCTATGGATTTAGGCGGCTTATTTATTTGTAACAAGATCATAACTTGACTTTGTAACCAGCAAGATTACCAAATGGGCTGAACATTCAACCCATACTTAAGAATTAGCAATCGGAGAATTCCGTGAATCTTTCCCGCAAATTAAAAGAATTGTTCCCCAATATTACCGGAACTGAAAATATCCCACTCACCGATGAAGTCGCCAGCTCATTTTATCCGGAAGGCTCAACTCGCCTAGCCCATATGAGACAAGCGGCACGCACTGCCGAAAGAATTTCCAGGCAAACCGGGCTTAACCTTAAAAAAGCAGAAAACCTGATCACAGCCGCCCTCTTTCACGATGTCGGATACTCAGAGAAGTTGCATCAAACAGGCTTTCACCCTTTAGACGGCGCTGCATACCTAGCATATGCCGGAGCAAATGACGAAGTAATTGAAGCCGTCTTATGGCACTCAAGCACTTCGCGCGACATTCAATTTCTTCCCGAAATAAACAATATTTATCAAAACTTTACACCTCCACCTGAAAGCAACCTAACGCTTAAGGGCGTAAGCTACTGCGATTTCAGAACTTCACCTATAGGGCAATCATTTACCTTTGGTCAAAGAATCGCCGAATTCCAGAAAAGATTCGGCCCAGACAGCGACGCCAAAGCAATTGCAAAGATAACTCTTCCGAAAGCAAGAGCCACGCAAGCTTCATATGTAAAAGCCATCTCTAATCATCAGCAACAGCCTCTGCCATGGGTTTTTTGTGACATAGACAATACACTCATCACACCTGGTGAAAAATTAAATAACGACACAATCCAAGCCATATCCCGCTACGAGAAAGCAGGTGGCAAGATGTCTCTGATCACAGGTAAACACTTGATCAGCATTCGTGACCTTTTGAGAGATACAGGATTGGAAGGCCCGCATTCCGGCGTTAACGGATCAATGATGATCAAAGAAGACTCACTAAGTCCATATGGTCCTACTGTAACTGAATATGAAAAAATTGAAGACATTCTTCTCGCTGAAGGGATCAATTACGCAAGCTATGTTGCTGACGGAATATGGACCAGAGCGGAGCTTACAGAGTCCGAAATCCAATCATACGTTGAAGTCGGAGAAATCTTACCACAATCAGGTGCAACCCCGAACGACGGTGGCATCTTCAAGGTTTTAACTTATTCGGATCGCAAAGACCGCGAACGATGTAAATTTGTCAGACAATTAGCAGCCGACCACGGTCTTGCCTGCGTTCGTACTGCCGATCAGTTCCTCGAAATATGCCCAGAAGGACACGGAAAACATGCCGCGGCAATACATATCATGCGCGAAGCAGGCTGGCCTGACCTCAACAGCGTATCAATTGGCGACAGCGAAAATGATCTGACAATGTTTGGAACTACTGGACTAAGTGCAGCCGTTGCGAACGGAGCGAAAGAAGTTATGCCTTCAGCAGACCTACACATCCCTGCATGTGAAGACAACGGTGTTGCGCAATTACTTGATGCTCTTGTGGAATCAGCAAAAGAAGGATGCTGGTCTATCCCGCAGAAGTGGCTTGCCGAGTATTAACAGAGTACATCACAAACCCGCCTTCGCCTCTTTGCGCCGCTTTATGATTATGGTATGTAATGATTTCTATCATCATCATTATCTAATGTATGTGCGGGAGGATTCTGCCACATGAAAAAGAAACATCAATCATATAATATTGTTATTGCATTATTCTTTATAGCCCTGCTTACAGCACTGCCAGCGTGCAGTTCAAAGAAACAGGCGGAAAGCAGTGAATGCTGGTACACAAAGTTCGCCAATAATTTGAGCACCGCTGATCCCTATCAAGAAATTGAGCTTTTCTACGCAAGTAATAGAGCGACCACAGGGAAAACAATTGCGACAGACTACTACACAGACAAAAATGGCCCTATAACTTGGGGATCATGCTCTGTAACTGTCCCATATGATGAGAAAATGGGCAGTCTGCAAAAATCCAATTTCACAATACGTAGCTTCGATAAGTCTTCTGTAGGAAACTATGGATTACTCGACATCAGAGCTCTACCCATGCGCGGCATGAGCGACAACATTGATATGCGTTTCGCAGACAATTCTGAGAAAGCCACACTTGTTTTCGTACCCGGATATAATATTTCCTTTGAAGAGACCGCCCTTCTCACAGCAAGGGTGAGTTATAAACTCCAATTCAACGGAGCCACACTCTTTTATAGTTGGCCCACAAGTGGAGCTAAGCTTGATTATATCTCAGATGAACAGACAGCTAAGAACGCAAGACCCCAACTACTCGAACTCCTAACCGAGGTTGCGACCAAAACCGACACCAACGCCATCTATTTAGTGGGACACAGCATGGGCTGCCTACCTCTGAGCGAGGTTTTTGCGGACCTTAAAAGTTCTCTAGATCCAGACGATATGGCCAAGTTTATAGATCTCTTCCTCATAACTCCAGACATCAACCGCAACGTATTCACGAATAAGATAATGCCATCAATGGTTGGTACGGAAACCAAGATCACGGTCTATGGTTCAAATCGCGACAAAGGAATGAAAGAATCACATTCGCAAAGAGCTGGAGTCAGACTTGCGGACGTGAAAAAAGACCTAGCACCAATCCAAGGGCTTAGATTTGTTAATGCAACATCTATGGAAACTAGCATTGACGGGACCAAGTACTATAACAAGAAAGGAACAGTGCTCGGAGCTATCTCCGCAACTATCCACAAAGAGGAACAGTGTCCGTATAGTCAGTAGATATATATACAAGGAATCACAACGCGCTATTAAGCCCTAGTAAACGACAGAAACAAGGGGTTAACTTGGCACCGTTTACCTTTGTAAACACTGGGCTGATTGCAAATTATAAAAGCTCTCCTGATTCTTTTGCAGGAGAGCTTTATTTTGTTTTGAACACAACAAACCAGCATGTCACAATACTACGCCTTCAAAACCTCATCACAAATCTCAAGCGCCGCCAGCACAGCCTTATCCATGTCATAGTATTTATACTGCCCGAGCCTGCCTGTGAAATGTACCCGCTCAAGCTTCTCAGCATCGCTACGGTACAATTCCATCATCTTGCGGTCTTCTGCGGTGTTAACGGGATAGTATGGTTCTTCGCCCTGCTTCCATTTCATTGAGAACTCGCGTGAGATGACGGTCTTGCCACTCTTGTTCTCACGTTCTGGATGTAGATGCTGATATTCATGAATGCGGGTGTAAGGCACATCTATATCCGCATAGTTCATGACCGAAGTACCCTGATAATCTGCTACATCCTCATGCTCATACTCGAAGCGAAGCGAGCGCCACGTTAGCTCACCGTGGCAGTAATCGAAAAATTTATCCACCGGGCCTGAATAGTAAACGGTGCAATCTTCCGGCAAATCTTTACGAATATCAAAAAAGTCTGTTTCCAGCTGAACTGTAATCAGCTCATGATCCAACATGTTCTCAAACATTTTGCCGTAACCTTCATAAGGTAAGCCCTGATAGCGGCAAGTGAAATAATCACATTCGTAAGTATGGCGAAAAGGTAAACGGCTGATAATTTCAGCGGAAAGTTCGCGCGGGTCGCATTCCCATTGCTTAAGAGTATATCCCTTAACAAACGCCTCATACAGATCACGCCCAATCAGGCTAATCGCCTTTTCTTCCAAATTTTGGGGGTCGGTGATGTTCTCTTTCTCGCTCTGCTCTTTAATAAATTCTGCGACTTCGTGAGGCCGCAAGCTTAAGCCGAAGAAAGAATTAATCGTCTGTAAATTCACAGGCATATGATAGGTGCGATTATTATAAGTGGTCAGCACTTTATGACGATAACTATTGAACTCTGTGAAGTGATTCAGGTAATCCCAAACTCTACGTTCGGAGGTATGAAAAATATGTGTGCCGTAGCTATGGACCTCAACGCCCGTTTCAGGGTCAAAGCGGCTATAGCAATTGCCCCCGATATGATCTCGGCTATCAATAACAAGTACCTGCTCGCCACAATCATCCGCAATGCGGCGCGCAATGACTGTCCCTGTAATGCCTGCTCCAACCACAACATGTTTCTGCGGTATTTTCATGTAGCCCCTGTGTATTCAAAAAAAAAGTTTCCGAATATAAGGAGGTCCTAATATTGGGAAACGGCTTCCCCCGTTAAAAGTCTTTGAGGGGGTATGGGGGAACTTTCTTCAGAAAGTTCCCCCATGTTCTTATTTTAATAACTACTACTTCATGTATTTCAAGAATGGATTATCCTGTGAAAGGATGATCCGTGTGTTGTCCTTGAAACCTCTTTCATATGCTTCCAGAGACTTCTTGAATTCGTAGAATCCAGCGGCCTTTCCGAAACTGTCAGCGTATGTTTTAGTAGCAATCCCATCACCCTCACCTCGAAGAATTTCTGCTTTGAGGTTGGCATCAGCCAGAGTGATTGCTCTTTCTTTATCAGCCTGCGCAGTGATGCGGGCTGAAGCTTCGCTACCCTGAGAACGATACTGCTTAGCCATACGTTCACGTTCCGCCCTCATACGTCCGTAAATAGCACGGGCGTTTTCAGGTGGTAGATCAGTACGTTTAATACGTACATCATTGATCTCGATTCCATAAGCTGAAACTAGTTCGTTCGATTTCAAAGTAACCTCTGTCATAATGGCAGTACGGTCACTGGAGATAATCTCAATCAAGGTATATCCACCGAGAGCGACTCGAAGCTCAGCGTAGATGATATCATCAAGACGAGCCTGAGCACGAGGAATAGAAGTAACGGTACGGTAAAACTGCAAGGGGTCCGTAATGCGCCACTTGGAGTAGTTATCCACAACCATGTTCTTCTTATCTTTAGTCAGAATCTCAGCAGGACGAGCATCATACTCGAGCAAGCGTGAATCAAAGTAAATCACGTTCTGAACGAACGGAAGTTTAAAATGAAGTCCCGGTCCAAGAGGTCCGGCTTTAGGCTTACCAAGCTGTAATACAATTGCCTTCTCAGTCTGCTTTACAATGAATGCACTTTGTAAAAAACCGAGTACTAAAACTATAAGTAATATTGCCAGGGGAGCGGAGCTTTTTTTAAGTAAACTCATTACTTTACCCCCTTATTATTATTTATAGCATTCGCAGGGAACGAGCCCCCGTCCAAAGACAGGAATGGCAAAGCTCTTTTCGAAGCACTCTCTGAGAGAATGACCTTACTAACATCAGGATCGGAAAGAATGTTTTCCATTGTTTCCAGATACAAACGTTTAACCGTAATGTCCTTCGCTTTTGAGTATTCGCGATAAACAGCCATGAATCTCTTAGCCTCACCTTCAGCTACACGTATTTTAGTTTCCTTGTACGCTTCAGCTTTGTTAAGGATAACAGCGGCCTGACCACGAGCTTTCGGCAGAATATCATTACGATATGCTTCAGCTTCGTTGATGTAGCGGCTTTTATCTTCACGAGCACTTGCAACGTCCTTAAAGGCGTCAACAACTTCGGCCGGTGGATGAACATTTTGCAGCTGTACTGCAAGAACATTCACACCAAGCTCATACGAATCCACAATTTGTTGTAGCAAAGCTCTGGTTTCAGTCTGAATCTGCAACTTACCAGTGGTAAGTGCCAATTCAATTTTGGTCTTACCGATAACTTCACGCATGGCGGCTTCGGCGGCGTCCTGAAGAGTCTTATTCTGATTGGTTACCTTGAAAAGGTAATCAACAGGATCTTTAATCTGATACTGAACGATAAATTGAACATCAACGATGTTCTCATCACCTGTCAGCATCAAAGATTCTTCAGGGACGTTCCGGGATTGCCCCTGTGTGAATGAGCGGGAAGATCCAAAGGAACGGAAACCAACTTCGACACGCCTAATGCGTGTAACTTGTGGTTTCATTACCGATTCAATAGGAACCGGTAGGTGGTAGTGCGGGCCAGGGTTAGTGGTGGTAATGTATTTACCAAAACGGGTCACAACACCGACTTCATCAGGTTCTACAATGTAGATTCCTGAAAGAAACCAGAGTACGACGATTCCGATTATGATATATTTGCCACCCGGTAATCCGGAGCCGCGAAATTTTTTGATCGTGGAGTTAATTTCATCCACACCCGGCGGTTTAGAGCCAGTGTTCCTCTGCCGTTGTTCCGATAGTTTGTCCCAGTCCCAGTTCATGTTAATTTAATATGCGAGCAAAGTGAGCAGGTCAAGGAAGATCGGACAATACATGGGAAGATTATTGAAAAAACAACCACAGCAAGATAAATAGACGGAAAGCGAGGAGCTAAACGGATATGCAGAATCAATTTACGAAGATTTATTTAAACACAAAATAGCCATCCCGACGATATCCGGCAGGGCTGTTTCAATTACTAAGATATAAGGTCTACTTGGAATTAAGAGATTACTCGCTTATAGTTGACATGAGGGTACATTCCGGCTTTATCTGGGTTAACAAAGACTTATTACAATAAATCATTATCCACTAAATATATTGGAGGTTTAGCTATGAAACCCATGAACAGAGAAATTTTCAGAGCGTACGATATTCGCGGAGTTGTGGATAAAGATTTTGATGAAGAATGGGTGGAAAACTTAGGCCATGCATGTGGCACATGGTTTATAAACAAAGGATGGGACCGCGCTGTCATCGGACATGATTGTAGACACAGCTCCCCCGCTTATCAGGCAGCCATACTGCGTGGGCTTAACAAATCCGGCGTGGATGTACTTTTTCTAGACCTTGTACCCAGCCCTGCATTCTACTTTGCTGCCAAAAAGTTGAACTACAAGGCGGGTGTTATGATCACCGCCAGCCATAACCCACCAGAGTTTAACGGATTTAAAATATGGGGCAAAGATACCACCATACACAGCGGTGATATTCAAGATATTTACAACATTATGGATAGCGGAAATTTTGCAGAAGGATCAGGCATGGCTTCCTTCCACAATATTGTCCCATACTATATTGAAGACCTGCTCTCCGGCATCAAATTAAAAAGACCCGTCAAAGTGGTCCTCGACGGTGGTAACGGCGCAGGGGGACATATTGCACTTGAGTTGCTCCGCCAAGCTGGCGCAGAAGTCGTTCCTTTATATTGTGATCCAGATGGCGATTTCCCTAACCATCATCCCGACCCTGTAGTTGAAGCATACATGGGGGACTTACTTAAGGCCGTTGTAGATCATGGAGCCGAAGCCGGAATTGGCCTTGATGGCGACGCTGACCGGATAGGCGCCGTTGATGAAACTGGCAAGCTGATGCCCGGCGACCGCCTCTTAGCAATATACGCGCGGGACATGCTCCGCAAAATACCCGGTGAAATGGTGATTGCGGATGTAAAATGCAGTCACTTGCTATTTGACGACATCGCAAAAAACGGCGGAAAACCGCTCATGGCTAAAACGGGCCATTCTATTATGAAAGCCAAAATGGCGGAAACAGGCGCAGGTCTCGGCGGCGAGATGAGCGGTCATATATTCTTTGCTGATCGTTTCTACGGATTCGACGACGGGCTATACGCGGCCCTGCGATTAATTGAAATTCTTTCACAGGAAGAAAAACCACTATCCCAGATGCTTGAAGATTGGCCGGAAACTTTTTTTACTCCGGAACTCCGCATAGATTGCCCTGAAAAGATCAAATTTGAGCTGGTAGACTTAGCCACAACCCAGTTTAAAACAGAATACGATGTCATAGACATAGACGGAGCGCGAATCGTTTTTGCAGACGGTTGGGCGCTCATTAGAGCATCCAACACACAGGCCGCTTTAACTTTGCGTTTTGAAGCTTCTACTCCTGAAAGATTGATAGAAATAAGACACATAGTCGAACCTCTTCTATCCCGGCTAACCGACGAGTTAAGTAGACAATAAATGGAGCCTTTTACAGCAAAGCCAAGACTTGCTATCATGACCGACAAGCTCTTATAATGAAGCCGGAAGCAATGTACCAAAAAAAGAACAGGAAACAGCATGAGACTGAATATCGCACCTAAGGGCAACACACGCAAAGAAAAATTTATGAGATTACTTGGAATGCTTGTAATTTTCTCTCTTGTAGGATGGGCTTTTTGGCAGAATAACATGTCTACCCTTGAAAAACTGCAAGGAAGAAACTCACTTTGGGATCAAACCAAAGTTCTCAATAATAACGAGAGAGATTACATAAAAGGATTCGTAAGAAGCATGCGTTCCGAGTTCGGTGTCGTCACAAAAGTGCACATAATGAATGAGCGCATGACCAACATTTCACCCGACCCCAAGGAAATGTTCATCGGCATAGCGCCTGAATACGATCAAGTCATATTTCACTTCCCCCCCCTAGTCCGTTTAGCTCTAGGTCAGCAATTTATTGATGATCTTCAGCAAAAACATTTTGCAGGCAAGTTCGAACAAGATAAATGGCCTGAAGCACTTCAAACAGCACTCGCCATGATATGGGGGAAGCTCATAAATGTTGAAGATACTGTTCAGCCCTTGTCAGAAGAATACAACGAAGATCTTCGCGATCCAGAATCCTCTGTTAACAAAGAATAGCAACTGAATTTAAGCAGGTTTTAATGTCCAATAAGAAAGTCATCATATATACAGACGGGTCCTGTCTCGGTAATCCCGGTCCGGGCGGATACGGAGCAGTGCTCCTCTTCAACGAACATCGCAATGAAATTTCCCAAGGATACAAACGCACCACAAATAATCGTATGGAAATGCGCGCAGTAATAGCCGCATTAACCGAACTAAAAGAACCATGTGACATAACCCTATTCACTGATTCC
The DNA here is from genome assembly GCA_030145055.1 of Desulfovibrio sp. Taxonomy (GTDB): domain Bacteria; phylum Desulfobacterota; class Desulfovibrionia; order Desulfovibrionales; family Desulfovibrionaceae; genus Maridesulfovibrio. The sequence goes on along the minus strand of JAQYWK010000001.1, from coordinate 698,637 downwards.
CAGTATGTAAAAAATGCATTCACAAAAAGATGGCTCGCCAACTGGCAAAAAAATGGATGGAAAACAGCGGCCAAGAAGCCCGTTAAAAACAAAGATCTCTGGCAACAATTCATACCCCTAATGGTCAAGCACACAGTAGACTGGAGATGGGTAAAAGGACATTCAGGCGACCCTGAAAACGAACGGTGCGATGATCTCGCTCGTGATGCCGCTGAGTCTTATGATTTAATTGAAGATGAAGGGAACGAATAGTTCCCTAATCAAATGCTAAAGTTTGCAATATTGAATTGGATACGAGCATTCCGTTTTTTGTTAGTCTTATGAATCCTGCGCTCATGCGGACCAGTCCATTTTGGTGTAGAGCGGTTATTACGGATTTTTTGTCTTTCATCAGGTCTTTGCCTGTCATCTCTGTATAATCTGAAAGCTTCAAACCGCGAGAAGTGCGTAGGCTTAGCATTACTAATTCCTGCGCTCTTATCTCGTCTGTTATTTCTTCAAAATCTTCACCAAGAAATTCTCCGCGCACAGCGGCGTCGTACTCGTCCATGTATAGCGGATTGGTAAATCTGCGATTACCTATTGTGGACACTGCGGATGGCCCCATTCCTAAATAATCCAGCCCGCCCCAGTACCCTTGGTTATGACGCGAAGTGAATCCTATTCGTGCGAAACTTGAAATCTCATATTGAATGTAACCCATTGATTCTAAGAACTCTGCACCGTAAATGAACATCTTAGCCTGCTCACTATCCGGCGGCAATTCAGGTTCAATTTCAGCCCGATTTTGACCAAAGACTGTATCAGGCTCTATGGACAATCCATAAGAAGAAATATGCTCAGGCTTAAGCTTAACAACCGCTTTAAGCTCGTTGTTCCAGTCTTTCATCTTTTGACGAGGTAAACCCCACATCAAATCAATGCTTATGTTGCCGAACCCTGCCTTGCGCGCCATATAATATGTTTCAGCCGCCTGCCTTGCGGAATGCGGCCTACCGAGAGCCATCAAATTGCGATCATCTAAGCTTTGAAAACCGATGCTGAGCCTGTTGATGCCCATGGATATAAGGCTGTCAAAATAGGACTTATCATTGGCGGAATCGGGGTTAGCTTCTATAGTTATTTCCATGCCCCTAATGAAGGTGAAATGCTTACGAAGCGCATCCATTATCAGCTCTAGCTGAAAAGGAGGTATCAGGCTTGGAGTTCCTCCTCCAAAATAGACAGTGCCGATCTTGGGATTTTTAAGCCTGCGTCCCCATAATTCGATCTCACCAAGAAGCGTCTTAAGATACCATGCAAAGGTTACTTGATTAAAAACCTGCGAATGAAAAGCGCAGTAATGGCATTTGCGCACGCAAAAAGGCACATGGATATAAACGAGCAGATTTCTCGCTTCTTTTCCATCTCCTTGTAATAGCGGTGCATTAAAAAATGCGGGAGTTAGTCCCATTAAATATTACCTTATCCGGCTTATTATTTACTGATCCAAAGAGCAGCGCCTTCCAGCTTCCGTAAAAGCTTTACGCTGATGGAGTTAGGTAACAATTTTTCTTTTGCGGTTTTGTTATGGTGCTCACGGCCAATGGCAACTGCGGCATAATGCCCTCTTGCACACTCTTCCTGAATAGCTTTATCAACATTCCCATTCTCAAGAATTCGCTCTGTAATGCGCGAACCTTCAAGACCGTTTGCAACTAAAATGTCATGTGCTGCGGAGAACATTTTTTTAGAATCTTCCACGCTGGATTCTTTTGCATTATGCACGTGCAATAAGGTCACATTGTGACTGGGATTACCGTTAAGAATGAACCCTACATGGTCAACAATTCTCTTCGTAGGCTCTCCGTCTCCAAGGCAAAGCAGGATATCCTTTTTAGGGATCTCCTGTGGGCTCTTACAGAACCAAAGCGGAAAATTAATATCTTCCCATATTACTCTGTGACTGACACTGTAGTCGAAAAGCTCCTCAAACAAAAAGGCTGTCTGACGCCCAAGGACAACGGCATCGTACATGCCTTTGTGGCCTTCCTGCACTATTTCTTTGGCGATACCGCCCCGAGATATGACACTTTTAAGCTTTATGTCATCTTCTTTACAGGCACCATTATCCACAAACCATTTTCTAGTTTTTTCGAGCAGCGCCTTGCCCTTCTGAGCAGGTTTTTGCCCACCCCACTCTCCTGCTTGAGGAGAAACATGAAAAAGAGTCACACGTACATCGCAAGGGGAATCGAAAAAATCTCTTATGAATCTAACAGAATAAGCTGCCGCGCCGTCATCACTCACACAAACCAATAAATGTTTTTCCATATGAATATTCTCCGTTGCTTACCGTTTGCTTACTGCTTGCTTAACAAATGCTTATAAGACGATAGATCTTCATATTTAAAATGCCACAACTCATCACAAATAGCGAGAGCAGGACATAATCTCAGGACGAAAAATCATAATTCCTTAGCAAACCGCTCATTTTCACTGAATAAACATCCGCAATATTGCTGTCGGTAAATCCCCATTTCCTTCGAACGCTCAATACCTTCCTTCCAGCCCTCGCGGAAATCATAATATAAAAACTCACATTTACCGGAAGCGGCTAAATCATTACCAAGATCAGCAATGCTCTTATGCTTCTGAAATTTGCTATAAAGGAGCGTTGTGGTGAAAAAATCGAAATTTCCCCTTTTAGCAAGAGACAACGTGCGTTCAAGTCTATCAGCATAGCAGTGAAAACAGCGGTTATCTTCGCGAAAGACAACATCGCGAAACCACTTTTTAGAATCATATTCCGTGGTACTGCCGATAACCTTAACGTCCATAGTCTTAGCTACTTCTAAAAAGGATTCGCGGCGACGAACATATTCCTGCAAAGGATGTATATTGGGATTGTAGAAAAAGGCGGACACTTCAAAACCCTGTTCCCGCAAAAGATCAATCGTTGTGATGGAGCAAGGACCGCAACAGGCATGAAGCAAAATTCTTTTGGAAACCATGAGCACAACTCTACATTTTTAATTGGTAAAAAAAAAGGCAGTGCTTCTGCTGATGAGCAAAAACACTGCCTTATACATCTTAGATCATTTTACTACTCAGCCCACTGAATCTCAATATTGATTTTTGTATCAAAGGCTTTTTCGTAATTCACAATTGCGGGCCGTTTGTGATTCAAAAGATAAAGAGCAAGCTCCTCTTCCGCCTCATAGTTCAGCGGGGAATTCTCGCCGGGCCGTCTAAGCATTCTATAGATATCTTTAAGAGCCTGCATGGACTGCCATTCCATGTTGCGCCTCATACCTGTGCCCGAACAGCACGGACATGGTTCAGTGCTAACAGCAATAGCCGATGAACCAAGACGCTGACGTACAAGTTCCATTAGTCCAAAGCGAGAAATACGACCAACATCAGTCCGAGCGCGGTCACTCTTAAGTGCAGCACGCATGGTTTTTTCAACCTCGCGGCAATGTTTCGGATCTTTCATTTCAATAAAGTCGATAACAACCTGACCACCAAGGTCACGCAGTTTAAGCTGACAGGCAATCATTTCAGCACTTTCTTTATTGGTCTTAAGCGCCATCTCTTTAAAGTTTCGCTCCCCGCCGATTTTACCGGAGTTGATATCAATGGCAGTAAGGGCTTCGGTCTGGTCAAATACGAGCCTGCCACCGGAAGGAAGATTTACTTCACGTCCGTAGATCTGCTCAACCTGTTTAACTAGATTAAATCTCTCCCAAAGGGATTTATCTGTATCAGAGTGGAGCTTGACCAAATTATTGCGTCTTGGAAAAGATAGCGCGGCAAGCTTTTTAACCTGCTCCGCAGTTTCTTTATCATCCACCCATATTTCAGTAACATCTGAGGAGAGATAATCACGAACAGAACGCGCGGCCAGTCCCATTTCTTCATACACAGGAGCAGGCGGCTGAATGTCCTGCCCTTTTGTTCTGATATCATTCCAGAGTCTGGTGAGAAATTTAAAATCTCTGGTTAGAGCAGACTTACTCTGACCCATACTTGCAGTACGGACGATAACCCCAACACCGTCACCGGGATTAACGGAATCAATGATTTCTTTAAGCCTATTACGCTCTTTTTCATCTTCAATTTTGCGGGATATACCGATCTGTTCGCGTCCGGGAGTAAGCACAAAATAGCGCCCAGGGATGGACAGGTACGAGGACAAAAAAGCACCTTTCTTGCCAGTAGGCTCCTTAACAACCTGAACAAAAATTTCTTGTCCTGGCTTTAAAACCTTCTGCAATAGCGGGTATCTATGCCCTTTCTTGAGCTTATATGTTCCCTGATAATATTCGGGATGAACTTCATCAACCTGCAAAAAGCCGTTACGTTCGGCTCCGTAGTTAATGAAAGCCGCCTGTAATGCGGCATCAATGTTGTGGATATATCCTTTATAGATATTTCCTTTGGTCTTGGCCTGATGGAGCATTTCTACGTAATACTCAATGACCTGACCTTCCTGAGTTAGCGCAACTTCCACCTGTTCTTCAGGTAGCACGCTAATAAACATTTTTTCTCTTCTTTTTTTAAGTGTCATTTCTAATTCCGGGGAAAGTTTAAAAAATTCCACAGATTCAGATGCTTAATTCATGGACTAACCGTCCGGCCCAAACTTGTAATAGATTTCATCACCAGTCTGCCTTTTGGTCAATCGGCCGCTTTTTTCCAGTTCTTCAATCGCCTGAATAACTCCATCAAAGGAGATCTCAAGGGCTTTTGAAAGCTGTTGCGCTGTTTGCGGTCTACGCATGAGAGAAGCCTGAATCCGGTCAAATGCTGCGGAGTCTTCGCCCTGCACTGGGGCGGATATGTCCGAGCTGTTCCTTTCCTTTGCGCCATTGTCGGGACCGCATTCCCTGTCTATGCAGGGCGCGGCATCAAGAGCCTTTTTCCAAACATCCAATGTTCCGGAGTTAACCGGACCAGAGGTATCGAGAGTACCGGGGCGCGAAAGTGTGACCACATCAATGCGGTCCGGGGATAGTTCTGAGCAAAAGTCTTTCATTTTAGAAAGATTTTCGGCCGAATCGTTGTATCCCTTTGAAAGGAGCACTTCCAGAAAAATCTTACCTTTGAACTCCTTGCGGAATTCGATCAGAGCCTTGGCTACGTCTTCAGGGTCAATTCCCTTACACGGCCTATTTATGGCTCGAAACTCCGAAGCAACAAGAGAATCCATTGACGGAAGCACTATATCTGCTTCCAATAATTCTCTGCGAACTTCGGGGTCCGTCATCGGGGTGGCATTCGTTAGAACGGCCACGGGCAATGACGGGAAAAGTTTTTTCACTCCGCAAATAATCTCAGGCAAATCCGAATTTAAAGTCGGCTCCCCAAGACCACCGAGAGTAATCACATCGGGCACTATATGCCCTTCCTGCTTCCAATTTTCAAGCTCTTCAAGAAGAACCGTAGCAGGAACATATGGGCGGCGCACGGTCACCAAAGAATCTGTAGTTCCTACCTCACAATAGACGCAGTCCATTGAACAAATTCTCTTTCCCAGCAGATCAAGCCCGAGTGAACGACCTATTCTGCCAGAAAAAACCGGCCCGAAGATATACTTATAACCCATATTCCATCCGTCAAAAAGCAAAAAAAACAATTTGATGGAAATTATTTTCCATTGTCGCCGATCAGAACGTTAAATCGAACTCAAAAAGTTACATTTACTAACCGATCGCCAAACCTTAAATAAAAAAATAATTGCACCCAAATAAACAAAATTCTTATTGAACTCATTCCAACTAGTCCTATTCCACCAAAAACTCAAGATTTTATATACGACGCAATAATTTACTAATTGAGATTTTCCTCAACTATTACGGCTTCAAAACAGATTTGAGCGAAGATACTAAAAATAAAATAAAATAATTTAGACAACAAAACGTGGACAATTCCAGTTCCTCGTCTTGATTCATAATCAATTATTATAGAAAGTCGGGGATTGACTTACATGCGTTTCAACCGTAATCCGGCGGAATATTCATTCAGGAGGAAGTCAATGCTTAATGCTGGACAAGTGGTACTGCTCATAAATCCCAAGGGCAAGCGTTATCTACGCGTGGTTAAGGAAGGGGATGATATTCATACCCACGATGGCAAAATTCTTATGGAAGATGTCATTGCTGCCGGTTATGGAAGAACTGTTAATACCCACTTGGGACGCAGGTATCAGATTCTAAAGCCCACAGTGCATGACTTGATTAAAGGCGTAAAACGCCAGACTCAAATTATGTATCCGAAAGAAATCGGGTATCTTCTGCTTAAGCTGGGCATCGGCCCGGGTTGCAGAGTTGTTGAATCCGGCTCAGGTTCTGGTGGACTGACTACTGCACTAGCCTACTATGTAGGTGATACAGGAAAGGTTTACACACACGAACGCCGTCCTGAATTTTTCAAACTCGTACAAAAAAATCTCGAATGGTCAGGACTCTCTCATCGCGTAGAGCAGTTCAACCTCGATATTGAAGAAGGGTTTCAGGCAACTGACTGTGACGCTCTATTCCTTGATGTTCGCACACCTTGGGACTACCTGCATCACATTCCTAAAGCAGTTATCCCCGGTTCAATGATCGGATTCTTGCTGCCTACAACCAATCAGGTCAGCGAACTTCTAACAGCCCTTGATGCTGGTCCGTTTGAAGACCAGGAAGTGGTAGAGATCCTTCTACGCCGCTACAAGCCTGTTGCGGAAAGACTCCGCCCTGAAGACCGCATGGTCGCTCACACTGGATTCCTTGTGTTTGCTCGCTGCATTGATAAAACATTGCAAGACACACCAATTAATCCAATGCCCAAAAAAGAAGTTGAAGCTCCTGTAGCGGATAACGCAGAAACAGAAGCTAAAACCGAAGAAGCTACAGAAGAAGTCAAGACTGAGGAAACTCCAGTAGTCGAAACTCCGACAGCAGAAGCAACTGAAGAAACTACTCCAGAAGCTGACACTGACGAGACTGCAAAATAAGTTACTGATCAAGCTTAAACAGCTTTCAGTTGATATAGAATTTGAAAAGGGCTTGGAGTATTACACTTCAAGCCCTTTTTTATTGCGCTCCAGAATAACCCCGCCAACATTTATTTGCTTTATAAGACGAGTTCCTTTACATGTGTTAACAAATATATACTTACACGATAAAATTGAAAACCACTTTTTCAACAAACTACCAACCAAGTAGCCCATGTAACTCTATATAAATAAGCTTTCAAATTTTATCTGGAGTTACAAATGATGACTTGTCTTGATAGAAAATACTCTTTTGTCTTTATACTTTTTTTAATCCTGAGCCTATTTTCCGCACTTGATTGCCATGCTCAGGAGCAGGTTCCAAACCAGCTCATTGTCAAATTCATCAAAGGCGTAAGTGAAACCGACGCCCGTGCAATAGCCACCAATCATTATATGTCGGTAGCCGCTGTTCTTGATTCCGCTACCCGTACATCAGGGAAGTGCATACTTCTTCTAAAGTCACACCTCACCACTCGCGAAATGATTCAGGAAATTCATGGGTTGCCTGAGGTTGAATCTTTTTCTCCCAATTACATCCGCAAGAAAAAAAAAGTTCCAAATGACCCTAGATTTGATGATCAGTGGAACTTAAAAAACAATGTCACACCTAATGCGGACATCGACGCTGAAGCAGCATGGGACATCACTACCGGCAGTAATCAAGTTGTAATTGCGATAGTTGATTCGGGTGTTGCTTCTGGCCATGAAGATATAGCCGATAACATGTGGGTTAATCCTTTCGATCCGGTCAATGGCATTGATGATGACCATAACGGAGTAATCGATGACACACATGGGGTCTGTATCAACGAAAGCGCTATTACAAGCGATACCGAACCGACTGATGACCATGGTACTTTTGTTGCCGGCATTGTCGCTGCAACGGGAAATAACGGCATAGGTATCAGCGGGATTAGCTGGACCAGTAAAATTATGGCTCTCAAATTAACTAACAACTATGATTCTGAGATGATTTTGGCTTTTAATTATATTATCGACATGAAAAAAAATGGGGTAAATATCCCATCCTTGAACATGTCGATCGGCGGCCCCGGTGACAACCCCATTGTAAGAGACAAAATTCAAGAGCTTGGCGATAACGGCGTTATTTTCGTTACCTCTGCGGGAAACGACAATCAAGATAATGATAGTTTTGCGCTAAAGGAATTCCCGGCAAGCCTCGATTTGCCTTGCATAATCAGCGTAGGAGCATCTGACAAAACAGACACTTACGCTAGTTTTTCACATTGGGGGGAACACTCTGTCGATTTGTCCGCACCGGGAGTAGATGTCCTCTCAGTAAATTACGCAGGTGGTTATAAACTTGGAGATGGCACGTCCTTTTCAGCTCCGCATGTTGCCGGAGTAACTGCACTCCTGGCTTCCGCCTACCCGGATGACGACATTTATACCCGTATAAACAAAATTCTTTCCGGAGTGAACAAGATCAGCTCCATGACCAGCCTAACCCTTACCGGAGGAACGCTGAACAGTGCAAGTTCACTTGATCCCAACCTATCTCTTAATCCCTTTATTATAAATTCTGATTCAAGAGTTGATAAAGGACCAGGTAAATCTTTTACTTTAAGCGGGCAGAAATTCGGAACTACAGCCGGGACAATATTATTTTCAGATGATAGCAACAATGTTCCTGCAAGCATCAGCTCATGGTCCGACTCTCAAATAAAGGGAGTTGTGCCGGAGAATGCAGGCCGGTTTGTTCAGGTCAAACGTGACGATGCGGCTATATCCAATGCATTAGAATTTTCAGGATGGTCCAGCAAAGCAGCCTCTTCCGACATTCATTCGGCAGGATTTGGCGTCGTACGTAATGGTAAAATTTATGTTTTCGGCGGCGGGCGTAATTTCGGAACAACGAATTGTGAAGTATATGATCCAGCAGCTGATGCATGGTCAACTTTCGCCACTATGCCTGCCCCGCGTGCGCAGGGGGCTTCGGCTTACTACAATGATGAGCTCTATATTTTTGGAGGGAACAACACCGTAACTGAAGCTGTTTATACCGATGTCATAAAGTATTCATTTGCAAGCGGAACATGGTCCACCCTGCCGGGGACAGTACCATTTCCTATTGAAGCAAGGGCAGTGGTTTTGAATAGTAAAATATACCTCATCGGAGGTAAGAGCGTTGCGCAGGAGATCACGGGTGTCATTTATGAGTATAATCCTAACACAGGTTCCTTTACGTTTACCTGCAACATGTTTCAAGAACGGTATCAGCACTCTGCTATTTCAGCAGCAAATTCAGCGTACATTTTAGGCGGAGTCATGATGAATGACAGACGCATGATGATGGAAACTTTTAATGGGACGGCAACTAAAGCAATAGTCGTAGATCCTTTTTCGCATGCTGATGCTGTAACTGATTGTAATAATATTTATGTTTGCGATGGCTTGAACGGTCAAAAGGGCACCTTAGTTCCTTTTTTTCATACTTATGATTTATCTTCAGAGTCATGGAGCAGCGGAGAAAACACCATCCGTACACCAAATGTAGGCAAGGCTCGTTCAGTACTTGCTTATATTGAAGGAAGAGGGATTTACTCCATCAACGGCATTAAAAATGATGGAGACTCCAAGGTTGTGGACTTTCTCTGCATTCCTTCTGTTATGAAATGTCCCGCAACCCAGCCGGATTCATCGGTGACAGTAACTATATCCACATCCTCAGCCACTTACGAGGCCGCCGGGGAGCTCAAGACTTCATACAATCTTCCTTCGGCTGGAGACCGCCTGACTGACGTACGGGCATTTACCGCTACCGTCAGTAAAGCAGAAGCCATGGTCCATCTTAACTATGATTTTACTGCTCCGACAAATACGACCACACCTGCGGACATGACTCTTTACAAACTCAAGTCAGCTGACAGCAGTTATCTTGCCTATTCCTACGCTGCAGCAAAAAATGAGTGGTCCGACGGATCATGGTGGCTTGAGGATTCGAATGGTATTTTTGTTGATAGCACTCAAACTTTAAGTGCAGATAATATTTATTCAGTTCATTTTTGCCTGAAGGACAATGGACCTTATGATTTAAACAGTGCAGCAGGAGTTGTGGAGGATCCGCTAGTTCTTTTCTCAGGAACTTCGGCAACTTCCGGTTCATCCGGATCGTCAGATTCATCAGGGTGCGTTCTATCACCAAATTCCGGCATGGGACTTGATTTCACATTAGGTTTGATTGGACTATGCTGGCTTATGCTGCTTGGAGTTCTGCGCAGACGGTAACAACTTAATTTATTAAGCCTCATCTGATATAGAATTTGAAAAGGGCTTGGAGTATTACACTTCAAGCCCTTTTTTTAATTCGTGTTATTTCCTTCAAACTCTAAACAGTGAGGTAGATTAGCACTACGCCATTAGAAAGGCAGTGTTTCTGAGCTTAGAAGCCAGAATGCCGGAATCCATAGCCCAATTGGAATCCAAATTATAAGGGACCATGCTACGACTTTTCCGCTAAGCTTCCCGTAGAAACATAGGAAAACTTCGAAGGTTAAAACGGTGTAACCTAGGCAAGCTAAAGCTAGGTAATTGGAAACAGCCACAAGCTGAGTGCCATCAGCCTTAAACGGTCCACCGCAGTAGAACATGAGGGTGTAAATCAGGGAGATGAGACAAACGGTCAGACTGACGTTAGCCACGGAGCGCAGGTCTTCTAATCCAGCGAGCAGTGCGTAACCAACACAACAGTAAAGTATGCCGTGAGCAAACAATAGCCCCGCCGTAAATGCGTCATTAAAAAGTGCCGCCTGAATTATGGCGCCGATGATTACTATTAATCCAACCAATCCAGCAACGAATCCGGTACCTTTAGCCTCACCTTTACCCAAATTGAGCAAGGCAACAGGCAGCCACATAATGGCTATTAAGATCAGCAAAGCAGTTGTCACATCAGTCTCCTCTCGTTAAATAATTAGCGAAAACACACCTCAGCCAAATACCTGCGCCTCCCTGAGTTATTGCAAAAAATCCGGCTCGCCCTGCTCTTTCACAATAAAAGAGCGGCTTAACCGGGTTTTCATTAGCAACATACAAGCCATGCACAGAACCATACGTATTGATGTACTTAATTAGAAACGGCGAAGAAACATGATGGGTCACAATCAGCAGTAGAATAAAAGATTGGGTGATTATTGTTATAAAATATCGCATTATAACGGAGCTTAATCAGAATTGAGTCACTATCGTAGCAAGGGGGTCATAATGGCACACTTTGCGGGGGTGTAAATCTAGTTATATTTCAAGGTAAATAAAACCAAAGAGTCACCCGGAGAAACAACTTCATAATGAATCACTCCTAAACCAGAAGCGATCTTATAAATGCACTTAGCGACCTTATTACCCACTCCGCTTAACGTTTCCACATATAGAATCTTGCGCATTTTACCAAGAACCAGCTCTTCTTTTTCGCCTATAATTCGGCACTTTATTTCAAAATATTCACCGGATAAATCATCACCACGGTGCGCCCATTTTCTATTTACCAAATCAACCACTGTTTCAGCTTCATTACATCTGGTAATAACAATTTTGCCACCCACAGCCTGAAGCGTATAATTATCAACGATATCTTCCTCGCCCCTCATGATGCGCGCGTTTCTACCCTTAAATAGCCCTTCCTCAATTTCCGTAACAGGAAGACGAGTTCTCTCTTCGATTGAGTAAACACCCGCATTAGAAATAGCTTTGGTAGTTCGCTTTATGACCGTCCCATCGTCACGACCAAGAATTATTGTTTCGCCAAGTGGTGGGCCGAGAAAGATGGAGACATCATCTGCGCTAGCTTGAATATTTTGGCAGGTAAGAAGAGTGATGAGGCATACGAGCATAAGGCTCATACACCGAAAACGGATCAGCTTAATCGGTGACATGGTCCTGTCATGCATGAGGATCTTGAGTTTTGGATTTACCATTATACTACTGAGTCTCTTTTTCAAATCTGGCAATGTTCAAATCATTCTGCTTAATGGCGGCTATTATGAACAATTTTATCACAAATAAATATATTCCAAAACTTACGATGGACAAGAATCTACTGGCAATAGCATACGGTAGAAAGTAACTAAGGTCCTTAAATGCATCTGGATCTACAGTGATATATTGGCTAATAAAAAAGAATTTTGAGCTTACGATAAAAACATAGAAGGGCGCGCAAAGCAGCAGAGTAAACAAAAAAAGACATCCAAATTGCGTTTGTTTATAATCCGAGTGTAAGTACTTTTTCAAAGCAAATATTGCAGCCAACGATAAACAAAAAACAAACAGCGTACATCTTCCTAAGTACAACAGATCGACATCTGAACTTCTCAAAGAATGAGCCATTGTCCCAATTATAAAGCACATTAAAAATGCTAGAAAACCAAATGCAAACCAATTTGCAACTTTTTCATCAAACAAAAGAGTATAATAATTACTGCTCATTTCAACATCCTTCCTATAAACATGTATTGTTGTATATATGAAAGGGGCCATCGTAAAACAATACAATACAACATATAAGTCTAATATCCAGACAAGTTCATAAGGAAGAATCATAAGAAAATAAGGTAGATAACTGTATGTTAAATACAATTTAACTATCTGCCATTTAGTAAACAAGTTTTCACAGAATGTATCTCGCACTACATCCTTGCAATATGGAATAAACGAATCTCGTACCGGCATTAATTAATCTCCACTGAAAATCATTGATAGCGAAATTCTAATATCCTCTTCGAATTAAGCGCCTTTAGCATTACGGCTTAAATAGAAATTTAAGAACGACGGTTATATTGTAAAACGACGAGTGCTACATTTTTCATAGAGAGAGCCAGCCTCAAAAGAGACTGGCTCGCAAGCATGAATCTAGTTATCTTTTAAAGTATATAAAACAGATTCGAGATCACAAAATGTTAGCGCCATATGAATGACTCCCAACCCAGATGCAACTCGGTAATTACGATAAACTGGCCCATCATCAATCTTTCCGTGAGCCTCTACATATATAATTTTGCGTTTTTCCCCTCTGATAAACTCTTCTTGCTCATCTACAATACGGCTCTCCATTTTAACATTTTTACGGTCAGAGCTTAAGTCGTGAATCCATTCCCTGCTTTCTAAATCAAGCACGACAGAAACTTCGCCATGCCTATTAAGGATTACTTTCCCATCCTTCGCCTGTAACGTGAAGATATCAACAAGGTCTTCTTCCCCTCGCATGACACGCAAGATATTTTCAGGGATCTTGTTTTTCTCAATGTCCTCTTGTGTGACTTCAACGCCCGGAGTTCTCATCCTATCTTCAATCGAGTAAACTCCCAATTCAGATATAGCGATGGTAGTCCGTTTAATATCCATTCCATCACCACCATCTAGAATAATTGTTTCACCTGGTGGTGGACCTAAAAAGATGGATGCATCATCGGCATTGGCGGTGGCTACTTGGCTAATAAAAAGGGGGATAATACAAACTAATAAAAGGCTAATTGTGACGAATATCAACTTTTTCGCCAGTCCATGGGTGAATCGTCCACGCTTTATCACCATACTCAATATTCCTTCCTGTATAAACTTTTATAGCGTTAGTCTTAACAATATTAGTACATTGAATCATACGACTCTCTGTTGTTCTTGACAATATTTTCTGTGAATGGTCGCATTCTTTGACCCTTTTTTTCATTCTTTCTTCTTCTGCAATATAGCTTCTCCGCCAATATGATGTCCCCGTAGCTCCGGCAAAAGAGGTAAACATATACTTATAACCAAGCGTCTTAACCTCTTTAACAAACTCCCACCTTGTAACACTTTCCCATATTTCGCACTTCACCTGACGACATTTACAATTTGGGTGAGGCCGTACCATTGTTGGCGTTTTTGAAGTTTCACCATTTTTATCTGTGCAAGCCTTACAGGCACCTTCATTTGCTTGCCATGTATAAAAGGTTTCAAGAACATCCTTTTATGGAAACAAGGTTCCAAGAATGCTATCTCTCCCAAACATCTCAACAGCATTATTTCCAACATTAGAACCGCCCCCATATACACCCCCTGATTCACCATGTAAATCAGTCCCAGCCTCCGCTTTGGGTTGTATAAAACCAGACTGGTTCCCTTCCACCAAAAGCTCCTTCCCATAACTAGTCTTTGCCAATGCACGAGCAAGAGGTAAATCAGGATTTTCTGCTAAAAACTCAGCACGAGCCATCCGCTCGATTCGCTCATACTTATCCTTCTGATTCTCCCATTCACGATTCTTCATATCCCAACGATCCTTAACATCAGGAGCCATCGTTGATGGATACATGCGATCAGAAGGTGTAAACTCCGAAAAATCAGGCTTAACCATTTGTAGTTTCGCACCTGTCGAGCGAGAAACAACTTCCCACATGTGATCGAGCTGCATTTCGGGCGGTTCGCTCTCGCCATACATTCTAACTGAAGGGTTTAGATCAGCTCTACTCTTCCTCCGCAAAACATAATCATTGTGCGTATTCATAAAAAAATCCCCTTATTAGAGGTTAACAAAAGAATTCTCTCAAACCATTGGTTTGAGAGAATTTGCTATGTCCACTAATAAGAGGATAATAAAAACAGACGACAAAACCTGCCAGATCATGTCGGGGAATAAATTTTAATTCAGCAACATATCCAACATCTGGTCGTCCTGAGATTTCTTAGGCTTAGCAGTTGGTCTTGGAGCCGGAGCTGGTGCAGACTGGGTCTGCTGCGGAGGCTTGTTGCTTTGTACAGTAGCTGGCTGTGACTGAGCCACGCCCGCGCTTTTACCTGAGAAATAAAAATCGCCGACCAGTGAGGAAGATTCCCACGGAGTCTGTTTACGGCTTGTATCTTTAATGACGCCAATACGGACCGTTTTGAAAAACTTCTCAATGGTTAGATTCTTTTTACTCATGTTTTTCACCATATGTGAAACGTAAGGGCTATTGGAACCTCTCCCATCAAGCGCAACAGTCCCCGGTGCGGTCGCAAAAGCTATGAATGATCCGGTTGGAGCATCCATCTGAGCCAGACCGTTTTGAGCGGACCGGAAACTACGCTTGAACGGATTGTTTCGGCAGGCATCCAGAATCACAATATTCATCCTGTTGCCCGCATCTTCCATTTTAGCAAGCACCCTTCCGGCATCGATGGCTTCGTACTGAACATCCGCTTCACCCTGCACTTTCATACCGATGGGAACCAGATAGTTACGTCCTTTAACCTGCAATCCGTGGCCTGAAAAATAGAATAGCCCTACATCTTTTTTTGCAAGCCTACGTCCGAATTCATCTATAGCTTTACCGATTTGAGCGCGATCAGCATTTTTCAAGACCATCACTTCAAACCCTGAACTTTTGAGCGCGCTGGACATTGCATTAATATCATTAACGGGATTTCTGAGGGGACCGTTCTTATAAGCAGCATTCCCCACAAGAAGAGCCAGTCTCGACTGAGCGTGTGAAGTTTGAGCAGAACCAATCAACAGGCAGCAGCCTGTTAGAAACACGAGGAAATAAAAATTAACTTTCGATAACAATATTTTTTTCATACATCTCCCCTCACAGAGCTAATAATAAACCCTACAGTGTACCCCTTCGCACACCTAAAGACGACCCCAAAATTACATCAACACCTGTTGAAATGACATCATAAAAGCTCCGCCAAATAGCAGAGAAACTACAAATATCCATGCCGGTTGTAAAAAGAAGCATAAAATACCGACCAGCTTTACCCAGCCGTGCACTCCGCCAGTATCCTCTAAAATCATGCGGGTGTTCTGGCCCGGATATGTAGACATTACCGCAGAAATCTTGGCAGTGCTATCTCTATAATATAAAAAGTAGCCACTAAGGCCATATCCGAACTGAGCAATCAAGTTACCAAAGGGCAAAAAACCTACTAAAAATGTGATCGCTGCCCAGAAATACATCTTGCGATACAAAAACCACCAGAACCCGAATAAAAATGCGGGCCAATGCCAAGTGGCTGTAAAGCCATCCCGTAAGGACTGGAATTTTGCAAAATTAAATAAATATTTCCCGACGTTCGGGCCAATAAATTCAGCGTAATCATCTGTGCTTATCATGTTCACAATATATTCTCCAAAATTTCGAATTCGTGTTTTTTGTTGACTTAATAAACTAACACTATCTTGCTAATGTCGCATCCAAAAATATTTAGCAACTATACCTATATAAAAAAATTGCACAGAGCCCGCTTTTTTTGACATTTGTCTCATATTGGACTAACGAAAACTGGTTCCACGGCCCGAACCGGGACCGGGCCTATTATGATAGTATTTACCCGGAAATACGCAAAGAGAAGAGTTATGGCAAAAATACAAAAAATTAAGGGTGTTGCAGACCTTTTTCCTGCAGACAGTGCAAAATATGCTTTCATGGAAAAAACAGCTAGAGACGTTTTTTCCAGTTATGGTTTCGGTGAACTGAGAACTCCCATTCTCGAAAAAACCGAGCTTTTCTGCCGCTCCATTGGCGAAGAAACCGATGTTGTGCAAAAAGAAATGTACACTTTCCCTGATCGCAAGGACCGCTCACTTACCATGCGCCCTGAAGCAACCGCTGGAGTTGTTCGCGCATATGTTGAGAATAAAATTTATCAGCCGGGTAAAGTAAGTAAATTTTTTACTGTCGGCCCCATGTTCCGCTATGAGCGTCCGCAAGCTGGACGCATGCGCCAGTTTCACCAGATAAACGCTGAAGTTTTTGGTGCAAGCGAACCGCAGGCAGATGCAGAAGTTCTGCTCATGCTGTCAAATTTTCTCAGCGGAATCGGCCTTAGCAAACTGTCCTTTGAACTAAATTCGCTTGGTTGTCCTGAATGCCGCCCTGTTTTCAGAAAGGCTCTCGACGATTATTTCAACGGAGTTGATCAGGAAAAACTTTGTGATGACTGCACACGCCGCGTGAATACAAATCCGCTCCGCGTGCTTGATTGTAAAAGCAAAGGTTGTAAAGAGCTGACCAAAGACGCTCCTTCAATACCTGAACACCTGTGCGGTGAGTGTCGCGAACACTTTGACGCAGTGGTTAAGCTTATTGATGAAGCTGGACTAGAGTATACTCTGAATCCTCGCCTCGTTCGCGGGCTCGACTATTACCAGAGAACAACTTTCGAAGTGACCTCCGGCGATATCGGCTCCCAGACTGCGGTGGCAGGTGGCGGACGTTATGATGGACTAGTTCACACTTTGGGCGGAGCAAAAGTTCCAGGCATTGGTTTTGCCTGTGGAATGGAACGCTTAGGAATGCTTTTAGATGGTAACTATGAAGAGAAGCTCGATTTCTACATCGCTCTGGTTGACCAGAGAGCTGCCGGAGACGCTCTGATTTTTGCGGAAAAACTTCGCAAGTCAGGACTCAAAGGTGAAGTAGGATTCGTAGCGAAAAGTATGAAAAGCCAATTACGTCAAGCCAACAAGCTTGAAGTAAAGAAATGTTTTATATTCGGAACTGACGAAGTTGAAAACGGAACGGTCACTATTAAAGATATGACCGAAGGCGGCGGACAGGAATCCCTGCCGCGTGATGAATATTTCAAATAAAATCCCGGGAGAGATTCACATGTCTGAACAGAATGAAGAACGCAGTTACGATGAATACCGAGTAATTGAAGACCTAGGCGACTGGACAAGAACCCACAACTGTAACGAAGTCACCGCTAAGAATATTGGTGATGAAGTTCTACTTATGGGTTGGGTTCAATTTCGCCGTGACCACGGTGGGCTGATCTTTATTGATCTTCGTGACCGCGAAGGACTTACTCAGGTTGTATTCAGTCCAGAGCACAAAACTGACGCGCACGAACGCGCTCATGCAATTCGCTCTGAATATGTTGTTGCCATTAAAGGTACTGTCAGAGCTCGTCCCGACGGCATGATTAACAAAGGTCTCACCACTGGTGAAGTTGAAATCATCGTTGATGAGTGGAAGCTTCTAAATACTTCCGAGACTCCTCCTTTTGCTATCGAAGACCGCACAGACGCTTCCGAACAGCTGCGTTTGAAATATCGCTTCCTCGACCTTCGTCGTCCTGCCCTTGCTAGAAACTTTATTCTTCGTAATAAGGCCGCGCAGTCAGTACGCCGCTTTCTCGATGGACTTGGATTCCTCGAAGTTGAGACTCCTGTTCTCACTAAAAGTACTCCTGAAGGCGCACGTGATTTCTTGGTCCCAAGTCGCATGAACAACGGCGAATTTTACGCCCTTCCACAGTCTCCTCAGCTCTTTAAACAGATGCTTATGGTTTCCGGACTAGACCGTTACTTCCAGATTGTTAAATGTTTCAGAGATGAAGACCTTCGTGCCGATCGTCAGCCTGAGTTCACTCAGATTGATATCGAAATGAGCTTCACCAATGAAGAAATCATCATGAACATGGCTGAAAACATGATCCGTACTGTTTTCACTGAAACCATTGAGAAAGAACTTCCAGCAGCATTTCCACGTATGACTTACGCAGAAGCGATCAGAGATTACGGTGTAGATAAACCTGACGTTCGTTTTGATCTGAAACTTCAGGAAGCTACTGCAATTTTCAAAGGCTCTGACTTCAAAGTTTTCGGCAAATCCGAACTCGTTAAAGTTTTACGCGTACCAAATGGCGCACAGCTCAGCCGCAAAGAAATCGACGAATACACCAAGTTTGTTGAAATCTACGGTTCCAAAGGCCTCGCATGGATTAAAGTTAAAGAAGATGGCGAATGGCAGTCACCAATCGTTAAATTCTTCAGCGAAGACGAAAAAACCAAGCTTGCAGAACTTACTGGTTCACAGCCTGGCGATATCCTCTTCTTCCAGGCTGGCGGAGCAGACATTGCCAACACAGCACTAGGTTCACTCAGAATCAAACTAGGCGAAAGATTTGGACTCATTGATGAGAACGCATACGCACCATTGTGGGTTACTGACTTCCCACTTCTTGAGTACAACCCAGAAGAAAAACGCTACGTTGCAAGACATCATCCTTTCACCTCTCCACAGGTGGGACAGATGGACGAACTTGCTGACAAACCGGGCGAAGCTCTTGCTCGTGCATACGACCTCGTAATTAACGGTTACGAAATCGGCGGCGGTTCCATCCGTATCCATACTCCTGAAATGCAACAGACAATGTTCTCTGCTCTAGGAATTGGCGAAGAAGAAGCCCGCTCTAAATTCGGTTTCCTCATGGACGCTCTTAAATTCGGTGCGCCACCACACGGCGGTATTGCTTTTGGTCTAGACAGACTTATTATGATACTGTGTGGAGCAAAATCCATCAGAGACGTTATTGCCTTCCCTAAAACTCAGAAGGCAACATGTATGATGACCGAAGCACCTTCAACAGTTGCAAGCGCTCAGCTTCGCGACCTTGGTGTTAAGCTTCGTGAGAAAAAAGAAGCATAAATAGCTTCTTTACAACCCAAAGCATAAAAAGATAACGTTTTGGCCTGTATGTGCAGGTCAAAACGTTATTAGCACTTTTAATAAGTGTAAGCATTTAATAATTATGAAGATTCCAAGCCTATTGGAATTGGAAGCTTCAAGGAAAATCTCAAGTATTATGAAACTCGATATTCTTAAATATCCTGAGCCTACTCTTGCAGATCCATGCGCGGTCATAGAAGAGATCACTCCTGAGCTGAAAACGCTCATCGATAACATGGTTGAAACCATGTACGACGATGACGGTGTGGGCCTTGCGGCTCCACAGATTGGTGAAAACATACGCATGATCGTTATTGATCCTTCCGGTCCTAAAAATAGAACCGAAATGCAAGTGATCATCAATCCTGTCATCACTGATAGTGAAGGTGAAGTTGATTCTGAAGAAAGCTGTCTTTCGTGCCCCACTTTCAGTTGCGTTATTAAACGCAGTGAAAAAGTGACTGTCACCGGAATGGACGAAAACGGCAAAGATCTCAAGATCGAAGCTGATGAATTTCTAGCCATTGTGCTCCAACACGAGATAGATCACCTCGACGGCAAACTCATCGTAGATAGAGTTGGCCGCCTTAAACGTGCAATGTACGACAAGAAGATCAAAAAATGGCTGAAACAGCAGAACTAAAACATAGAATAGTTTTCATGGGCACGCCCGACTTTGCATCCACCATTCTTGAATATTTACAGGAATGGGAAGGCGGCGAAATCGTCGGAGTATACACACAGCCGGACCGTCCAAGCGGGCGCGGACATAAGCTTAAACCTTCTCCTGTAAAAGAAGTAGCTCTGAAATATGGAATCCCCGTCTTTCAGCCTGCCAATTTTAAAGAACAGGCGGACATTGAAGAGCTTCGCGCCCTTAAGCCGGACTATCTAGTTGTTGCTGCTTACGGGCTTATTCTGCCGC
This sequence comes from Desulfovibrio sp., assembly GCA_030145055.1. Taxonomy (GTDB): domain Bacteria; phylum Desulfobacterota; class Desulfovibrionia; order Desulfovibrionales; family Desulfovibrionaceae; genus Maridesulfovibrio. Next base: position 678,260 of record JAQYWK010000001.1, on the reverse strand, counting down.
AAGCAGTGCTCGACATTCCATCTGAAATGCCCATAAACGTGCACGGCTCCCTGCTTCCTAGATACAGGGGAGCAGCGCCGATTCACCGTTCTGTTCAAAACGGGGATGTCACAACTGGTATTACCATAATGAGGATGGAAGCTGGGCTTGATACGGGTCCTATTCTACTTCAGCAGGCTCTTAGAATTGCATGGAATGATACTACGGGTATAATTCATGACGATCTTGCTGGCATGGGTGGACCACTGACAGTTGAAACCATCATGCGTTATAAAGATGGAAGACTAGCTGTACTTAAGCAAGATGACGAACTTGCCACCTACGCAGCTAAGCTTACCAAAGAAGACGGACTTATCGACTGGAATAAGGATGCACAATCTGTACATAATCAGATTCGCGCAATGCATCCTTGGCCCGGAGCATATTTCTTCTGGGAAGCGGAAGAAGGCAAAGACCCTATTCGCCTTGTTCTAACTCCCGGTATGGTCAGTGATGATGTAAGCGGAGACAACACTCCGGGTACTATCGTCGGAGAAAAAGACGGATATTTAGGCATCGCGTGCAAAGATAACATTTACCTTGCTGAAAAGGTTAAACCTGCGGGCAAAAAGGCCATGGACGGCAAGTCCTTCCTCTGCGGATATGTATCTAAGTGCAACTAAGATTTACCTTAGCTTCAATTAACGGACGCTTTTTGCGTACACAGCTAATTAATCCGAATGAAAAATCATTCGGTTCAGGTTTAATAAATTGAGCGTTGAAAAAGATTCTAAAAAACGTTTGTTCATCGGACTGATTACCGGCACCAGCGTACTACTCTGCCTGTTTTTAGCCCTGCTCTGGTATGTGCCGTATGTGGGATTATCCTCCTTCGGTTCCTGGGCTTCATGGACTCTGGGCATATGCGTTACTGCGCTGATACTACTTGTGGGATGGGCTTATGTTGCTCTTCTCGCCAATGTAATGCTCGGCAAAACATTTCCTTTTTCTAAAAAAGCACGCGGCCTGACAATTAAATTATTCCTGCCGCTCATGACCATACTCGGTAGAGTTTTCGGACTCTCTAAGCGTAAAATAAGAGCTTCTTTTATCAAGGTTAATAATGAACTTGTTCAGACTAAAGCCGCATCTTGCGACCCTGACAAAATCCTTATGCTCACGCCGCACTGTCTGCAAAACAGTCGTTGCGATATGCGTCTTACTTACGATGTAGATAACTGCAAACGTTGCGGACTTTGTACGGTTAAAGGGCTTCTTGAACTTCGTGACAAATACGGAGCACACTTTGCCATTGCAACAGGCGGAACCATTGCAAGACGTATCGTAGTTCAAAAAAGACCACAGCTCATCATCGCTATTGCCTGCGAAAGAGACCTTGCAAGTGGAATTCAGGATACCTATCCGCTTCCAGTTTTCGGTGTTTTAAACGAGCGGCCAAACGGCCCTTGCCTAGACACTCAAGTCTCTGTATCTGCTGTTGAAGATGCTCTGAGACATTTCATTAAACCAGAGAAGCTACCAGTTGATGCAAACAAAAATGTAGGCATTACTCCCCTTACCGGCCTTTAAAAAACGGAATTATCTGATGAAAAAATTATCTTTGCCGGGGCCCAGAGGGCTGGCTTTTGACTGTGTATCCAAAGCCTTAGAAGGAGGACTGGACGCTCAAGCCGTGCTAGACAACGCCCTTTCATCATCTGGCCTTCCTCAGCGGGACAAAGGGTTTATTACTGAAATTTTATATGGTTACTTGCGCATGAGAATTCGTCTGCAAGCTGTCCTTAAATGTTTTCTATCAAATCCTGATGGACTTCCTGCACCAGTATTACAGGTTCTTGGGATTGCTTCTTATGAAATTCTGCACATGGATGTTCCAGCTTACGCATCAGTCGATTGGGGAGTGGACTCCGTAAAAAGACTAACTCAAGGTAAACTCGGAGGCCTCGCCAACGCAGTGCTTCGTAAGGTTGCACGCGCGGCTGAAGATGGCGTTGATATCGAATTTTTCCGCAGAAATATTCATGACGAAATGAAAGCCATTTCAGCGTTTTATGCCTGCCCGCAGTGGATTGTTGAACTTTGGATCGAAAGCTACGGCAGAGAAAAAGCTATTCAGTACCTCGAAGGGCAAATCAATGCTCCTGCGGCAGGATTCTCGATAGATACTAATAACGATGCGGGACAGGCAGCAGCCTCAACTCTGCTTCAGGAAAAAGACTACATTGCTACAGATGGCGAAGGCTTTGCTTTCCATTCAGGCTACCGTCCAATCGCTCTTACAGGATTACCTGAGAACGTGCTGAGCAGGCAAAGTTATTCCGCAAGGGTTGCTCTGTCCATACTTGAGCCTGCAAGCTGGCCGACTCCCGTATGGGACGCATGTGCAGGACGTGGCGGCAAGTCAAGATACCTGAAACACAATGACATTAAACCAGTACTCGCCAGCGACCCGCACCTTGGACGCCTCAAAGCGCTGAAAGAAGAGTTCCCTTCAATATCAACTTTCAGAGGGTCTGCAATCAACCCTCCACTGGCTGAAGGTTCAGTCGGAACAGCTTTACTTGATGTTCCATGTTCAGGGCTCGGAGTTCTATCAAGAAGACCCGACACTAAGTTTAAACGTACGCCGGACGACGTAAAGTCTCTGGTTCTATTACAATCAAAAATATTAGATAATGGATGGAAAACTGTGAAAAAAGGTGGAATGCTTGCATACATTACCTGCACGCTGAATCCTGCTGAAAACGGTAGCCAGATTGCTAATTTTTTGAAGCGTAACAAAAATGCCAAGCTAAAAAAAGAATGGACAACTTCACCTGAATCATTACTCAGAGAATTTTTCTATTCCGCATTGATTGAGAAAATATAATTATAATTAAAGATGCTGAATTTAAAGAATAAAAAAGCCGCTTATTTTAAGTAAGCGGCTTTTTTATTGAAATTTGGATTAGACTTTAAAGATAAAAATAGAATTTTAGCCTTTTTTCATTTTACTAACATAATCGAGAAATTTTGCAGCCTCAGCATGATCAGCATTTATAGAAAGAGCCTTTTGTAAATGCTCAGTTGTTTTCTCCAAAACGCCTTTTTCATAATACGCTCTAGCCATATTATAGTGCAGGTTCTCATCATTTGCAGTCATTTCTAGGGCGCGGTTATAATAATCAATGGCCTGATCCTGCATACCTGTTTTTCTCAGATTAATGCCGAACTCATTGAACAGGTGTTTATGTTCCGCTTCAAAAGCGGCATCAAGACCAACAAGCCTTTCAAAAATATCATTTGCCTTACTGGTTTCACCGCGATCCATATAAGTGAGACCAAGCCCGAAGTTTGCCCGGACATTCTCTTCATCTACAGCCAAAGCATTTTGAAACTCAAATTCTGCGCTATAAGTTGCGCCAGCCTGACGTGCTTTTTCACCACGTTGAACAGTTCCGCCAAGCTCCTTCATTTTAGGATAAACGGTAGAAACGTAAAATTCAGGCTCCGGCAAATATTTAGAAAGAAAATCATCCATGCTGACAGAAGACTTCGGACCGGCGGGAACATAGCTAGTGTTCAGGGGTTGAACTTCAACCTCTCCCTGATCGTTTTCCTTAACCATCCAGTACATTTTACTGATTGTTCTACGAACTGTAGAACCAGTCCCAATCTTTTGCACATTCTGGCTAGAAAAAACACCTTGTATTTTTTTCCTTCCCTTCGTTACTTCTGCATCAGCCATTTATTATTCCCCGATTTTTTTCAATAATGTATCGGTAATCATAGATAATTTTTACAAGGAAAGCCACTAACATTTTCTCATGAGATCTCATATCTTCTCAGCAAGTTTTAAACCGCAAAAAATATTATTATTATCAGGTAATTTAGTCCTTCATTTTTCTGTAACTAAAGTTTATTGTGCCTGCCGGGTGGCATTCATATAAATTTTCAATCCTGCTATTTTTCAATCAAAGGATAAACTGTATTCTTTATTCTAACCACTCAGAATAACAAGAAGTTACAACCTTTGAAAGTTCATACAGCACAGGGCAGAAATAAAGACTTAGAGGGCGACATGACTAAAGCAAAAGTTGGACACCGCATTAAATCATTCAGAGAAAAACAGAACATATCCTTAGAGGAATTTTCAAAGCGAACCGGCCTTAGCACCGATTTTCTTTCCGCTGTTGAAGAAAAAGATAAATACCCATCACTTGGGCCGCTATTAAAAATAGCTAGAGCTCTCGGCGTAAGACTCGGAACATTTCTCGACGATCAAGTCAGCAAAGACCCTCTCATTGTCCGCTTAAGTGATCGTCAGGAAGAGCTGACCATGCACTCTGAAAAAGAAGAAAAAGCATCCATGAAGTACTTTGCCCTTGGAAAAGGAAAAAGTGATCGTCATATGGAACCTTTCTTCATTCAGATTGAACCTACTAATGATGAACACAAGCTAACTTCACACGAAGGTGAGGAATTCATCATTGTCGTCTCCGGACAGCTTGAAATTGTCTACGGCAAAGAAACCAGCATTATCGAAGCCGGCGACAGCACATATTTCAATTCAGTAGTTCCCCACAGCGTTGCAGCATACGGCGACAAAAAGTGTGAAATCTACGCAGTATTGTATTTCCCAGAATAAGAGCAGAAAGCGGAGAATCACATGGAAAAATCACATTTAAGGGAAATAACTCTCGGCGGACTTCTTGATGAAGCTGTTGAAAAATGGCCAGACAACGAAGCTGTCGTTTACGTTGACCGTGACTTCCGGCTCACATACCGCGAGTTCGGAGAACTGGTGGACGATCTTGCCATGGGGCTTATGGCTCTGGGCATTAAAAAGGGCGAAAAAGTCGCTATCTGGGCAACAAATGTTCCTTACTGGGTCGCGTTACAATTTGCTACAGCTAAAATCGGCGCTATTCTACTCACAGTTAACACTTTTTACCGCACAACCGAGCTGGAATATCTACTTAAACAATCCGAATGCGAAAACCTCGTCATTATCGACGGGTTCCGCGAGATTGACTACCTGGATACAACCTACGAGCTTATCCCGGAACTCAAAACTCACGAGCGCGGCTATCTTAACAGCGAAAAATTCCCTGAACTAAAGAGAGTATTCTTTCTCGGCCAGGAAAAACATCGTGGCATGTACTCCATGCCTGAGGTTATCAATCTTTCGGCTGTAGTTTCAGAAGAAGAGTACGAAGAAAGACAGGCGACCCTAAACCCGCATGATGTAGTCAACATGCAGTACACTTCAGGAACTACAGGTTTTCCTAAAGGCGTACAGCTGACTCACTACAACATCGGCAATAACGGTTACTGGATCGGACAGAATCAGGGATTCACTTCTGATGACCGATTATGCCTACCGGTTCCGCTATTCCACTGCTTCGGCTGTGTGCTTGGAGTTCTGGCTGCAGTTAACCACGGAACAACCCTTGTTATCCTCGAAGGATTTGATCCACTTTTGGTCATGGCTTCCATCGATCAGGAAAAGTGTACAGCCCTTTACGGCGTGCCGACAATGTTCATTGCCATTCTCGACCACAAGCTCTTCAATAAGTTTGACTATTCCTCTCTGCGTACAGGAATCATGGCAGGCTCACCTTGCCCGGTTGAAGTGATGAAACGCGTCATGGACAAAATGAACATGAAAGACATCACCATCTGTTACGGCTTAACAGAGGCCTCCCCTGTTATGACACAGACACTCATGAGTGATAATCTTGTCCGCAAGACCGAAACCGTTGGCCGCGCCATGCCGGAAATTGAAGTTACAATCTTGAATCCCGAAACAGGTGACCCATCCCCCATAGGTGAAACGGGCGAAATCTGTTGTCGCGGATACAATGTGATGAAGGGTTACTACAACAACCCCGAAGCCACCGCCGCCAATGTTGATATGAACGGCTGGCTGCGCTCAGGCGACCTCGGAGTTATGGACGAGCACGGGTATGTTACAGTTACAGGCCGCTTGAAAGATATGATCATTCGCGGTGGTGAAAATATATACCCTCGCGAAATCGAAGAATTCCTCTACACCATGGAAGGAATTCTTGACGTTCAGGTTGCGGGTGTTCCAAGTGAGAAATTCGGAGAGCAGGTTGGTGCATTCGTTATATTAAGAGATGGCGCCGATCTATCAGCCGAAGACGTTATGGATTACTGTCGCGGCAAAATAGCCAAGTACAAGATCCCTAAATTCATCGCGTTCTTAGATGCATACCCAATGACCGCAAGCGGAAAAATTCAGAAGTATAAGCTTAGAGACTTGGCGGCGGAGCTCTTCCCCGACGCATAGGGACAAGAGAGCTACCACCAGTTTCAAACTAGAAATATAACGAGGGGCTTTGCTTGAATCCGGCAAAGCTCCTCTTTCCTAATAGGATTCATCCATAAATCAGGGAGACTGTATGAGTAGCAATCAGACGCATAAAGACATTGCCCCGCGCCTCAGAGGAATCAGAGATGCAGTGGACATGACTGTGGAAGAACTGGCTGAAAAAGTCGGTGTAGAAGCAGACCTCGTTGGCAAATACGAGTCAGGCGATATTGAAATACCCGTCAGTTACCTTATGGACGTTGCGCACGTCTGCGGAGTAGGCCTTACAGCTCTGATTTCCGGCAGTGAATCACATCTCAAAAACTATGCGTTAGTTCGCAAAGGCAAAGGTTTTGATGTTGATAGACGTAAAGACTACGCATACAAAAACCTTGCGTCCACATTTGTGGGTAGACGCATGGAACCCTTCATGATTGAAGTTCCCGCCAAAGAATCCTTTGACCTAAATTTCACTACTCACCGCGGCCAAGAATTCATCTACGTACTTGAAGGCAGGCTCGAGCTGAGACTGGATGACAGCGTGCTAGAGCTCGATGCCGGTGATTCCCTATACTTTGATTCCAATACACCTCATGCACTCCGCGGCCTCGATGGCAAACCTGCCCGCATGCTTGACGTAATCCTCTAACTCGTATTTGGAGCAACTACATGCCAATCATGCAAAAACATAAATTCGGCTCCTATTCGGAGTTCTGTGAGAATTACAAAGTTGAAGTTCCCGACAATTTCAACTTCGCATATGACTTTGTAGACGTTGTGGGCGCCCAAGACCCAACCCGCCTTGCAATGATCCACGTTGATCCTCACGGAGTTCGTGCTGAAAAAGATTTTGAGTTTTTCTCCAAGGCATCTTCAAGACTCGCCAATGGGCTTACCAAGGCAGGAATAGGCAAAGGCGACAGGGTTATGATTATCCTATACCGCCGCATAGACTGGTGGGTTTCAATGCTTGCCTGTCATAAAGTCGGAGCTGTTCCAGTACCGTCTCCAAACCTGCTGACAACTAAAGATATTGAATTCCGTGTAAATTTCGCAAAGATCAAATCCATCATTGCTGAAGATTCTGTTTCAGAAAGAGTCGAAGAAGCAAATGCAAACTGCCCATCCTTAAAGGTTCTGATTCAGGCCGGGAAGGGCAAACTTGCTGAAGGCTGGTTAGACATGGACGGCATATGCGCCGCCAACTCTGATTCCTTCCCGCGCCCAGCTGATAGCGCAGGCGGCGACGACTCTTTGCTCATCTTCTTTTCATCAGGAACCACAGGTCCGCCCAAGATGGTGGAACATACCCACAACTACCCGCTTGGACATTACACAACAGGCGCATACTGGCATGATCTCGAGCCGGGATCTATCCACCTGACCCTTGCCGACACAGGCTGGGGTAAGGCTGTATGGGGTAAATTTTACGGCCAGTGGATGGCTGAGGCGGTGGTCTTCACTTGGGACTTCCGCGGTAAATTTGATCCAGCTGAACTTTTGCAGGTTCTTGCTGACCACAAGGTCACATCCTTCTGTGCACCTCCAACTGTATACAGATTCATGATCCGCCAAGACCTTTCTAAATACGACCTTTCAGCACTCACACACTGCACCACAGCAGGTGAGCTTCTCAACGCGTCAGTATTCGAAGAGTGGAAGGAAGCAACAGGGTTGCCACTATACGAAGGATACGGCCAGACGGAATCAACTTTACAGATTGCCACATTCCCCAACATGACCCCAAAACCGGGTTCAATCGGTAAACCCTGCCCCGGCTGGGACATTGCGCTGATTGATATGGAAGGCAACATGTGCGCCGCAGGTGAAGAAGGGCAAATCTGCGTTAAGATAGACCCTGCTAAACCACTAGGACTATTCACAGGATATCTGGACGAACCGGAAAAGACCGCAAACGTCATGGTAGACGGATATTACCAGACTGGCGATAAGGCTTGGATGGACGAAGACGGATATTACTGGTTCCTCGGTAGAACCGATGATCTTATTAAAAGCTCAGGTTACCGCATTGGACCCTTTGAAGTTGAAAGCGCAATACTCACCCATCCCGCAATTATCGAGTCAGCCGTAACAGGTGTTCCTGATCCGGTTCGCGGACAGGCGGTTAAAGCGACTGTTGTTCTTGCGGAAGGTTACACAGGATCGGACGAACTAACTAAGGAATTACAGAACCACGTTAAGAAGGTTACTGCTCCTTACAAGTACCCAAGAGTTATCGACTACGTTACTGAGTTACCTAAGACCATCAGCGGCAAGATTAAACGCGCTGAAATCAGAGCTAAGGACGAAGAAAAGTATAAATAGTCTACCACGAAAACTGCAAAGCTTTTGCTCTCGTAGTTTTTAAATCAGTTACTATTAAATCCCTTTGAGGCCTAACGCTTCAAAGGGATTTTTCTTTGCTTTGTGCAACCGTTTTATTGAAGCACCCCGTTGACACGAATTTCAATTATGTATACTTCTAACGTGCATCTATATTAATTATATCCACACCAAAAGACTCCAAATTAAAGCTCGAGGTATCGATGAACAAGCTCTTATCCCTTCTTCTCACTGCTCTTATGTCACTATTCATTTTGCCCCCTGCCCACGCTGCAACCCGAACCATAACGGATATGGCAGGACGGACAGTAGTAATCCCGGATAACGTTGACAAAGTAATATGCTCTGGTCCGGGATGCTTGCGGTACCTCACCTACCTCCAAGGGCAAAACCTTATTGTCGGCGTGGATAGCATTGAAAAAAGACTCAACAAATTTGATTCACGCCCCTACGCCATGGCGAATCCACAGTTTAAAGAACTACCGCTCTTCGGGGAATTCCGAGGGCATGACAATCCAGAACTAATTATATCCCTTGAACAACAACCGCAGGTAATTTTTAAGACATATAAAGATATGGGCTACGATCCAGATGAACTGCAAGCCAAGACTGGAATCCCTGTGGTCTGTCTTTCATACTCAAGCCTCGCAGCCCAGAGACAGAAAATTTATGATTCTTTAGAATTGATGGGTAAAATCATCAATAAATCTGAGAGAGCCGAAAAAGTATGTAACTTCATGGAAGAAAACATTAATGACCTTGAAAAAAGAACTGCGAATATACCTGAATCAGAACGCAAAACATGCTATGTAGGCGGCATTGCTAAAAAAGGCCCCCACGGATTTCAATCAACGGAACCAGCTTATCCCCCATTTAGATTCGTTCACGCAAAAAATGTGGCATGCCCACCTAAAGGAGACGGTAAACCTTTGCAGCATGCAAATGTTGCAAAAGAACAGATAGTTGCATGGAATCCTGAAATTTTATTTATGGACATCTCAACATGTCAGCTTGGAGAAGAAGCAAGCGCAATCACATCACTAAAAAAAGATCCTGCATATCAAAGCCTTGATGCTGTTATTAACGGCCAAGTTTACACGGTCCTCCCCTACAATTGGTATTCACGCAACTACGGTTCAATTATTGCCGATGCATTTTATGTAGGTAAAGTTCTGTACCCTGAAAAATTTACAGATATTGACCCCAAAGCTAAGGCAGATGAAATATACAGTTTCATGGTCGGCAAGCCTGTCTTCAATGCTATGGATAATGCTTTTAAAGAAAAAGCATTTGAAAAATTGGAGCTAAAATAAACGATGCATTTTGACGACGGACAAATACCAGCAGAATATGCCAAACATATTCGAAGAAAATCGTTATACATTATTGCGGGACTATTTCTTACCGTGGCAGTTTTCATAAGCTCCATTGGAATGGGACCGGTTTCAATCTCCGCTCCAGAAGTGCTTACAACTCTTTTCGGTAACACTATTTCCAAGAGATTTGACCTCATCATTTGGAACATCAGACTACCGCAAGCCCTTACAGCCCTTGCCGCCGGAGCAGGGCTCTCTGTTTCTGGAGCAGTAATGCAGGCAATACTTAGAAATCCACTTGGGTCACCTTTCACTTTAGGGATTTCACATGCGGCTGCTTTCGGTGCTGCTGTTTCAGTTATGATCCTCGACTTCGGAACTATGGCAAGTTCAAATGTGGGCGCAGTTACTATTAACAGCCCCTACCTGACCACAGCTGTTGCATTTTCATTCAGTCTGATTGCAACCTTCGCAATAATTGGAATATCAAGACTACGCCGAGCAACTCCGGAAGTCATGGTGCTTAGCGGGGTTGCCCTTGGAGCGCTTTTCACAGCCGGAACCATGTTTCTGCAATACTTTGCGGACGATGTTCAACTAGCGGCCATAGTTTTCTGGACCTTCGGAGACGTTGCACGAGCAACTTGGACTGAACTGGGAATCATAAGCGCTGTCTCATTAATTGCCTATATCTGGTTTACCCTTAATCGCTGGAATTTTAACGCTATTGAAGCCGGAGACGAAACGGCCAAAGGCCTTGGTGTTAAAGTTGAACGGGTAAGACTAACGGGAATGCTCCTTGCTTCCCTTGTGACATCTGTAATCGTCTCCTTTCTTGGCATCATCGGTTTTGTAGGACTCGTCTGTCCGCACATGGTCAGGCGCATGATCGGAGACGATTACAGATTCCTGCTTCCGGGATCGTGCATACTCGGAGCAGTATTACTCTTAACCGCAGACACTGCTGCCCGCCTCATGTTAGCTCCCAATGTTCTTCCAGTCTCGGTGCTCACGGCCTTTCTGGGGGCGCCTATCTTTATCTGGCTAATCATAAGGGGGAATAAATGATGAACCTCAAAGTAAACGGCCTGAATTTTAATTACAACGGAATCCCAGTCCTAGACGGGATCAACTTCTGTGTCGATAAAGGTGAGCTTCTTGCCATTCTCGGGCCTAATGGAGCAGGGAAGACAACCTTACTTAAATGCTTAAATGCTATTCACAAGCCCCAACACGGTTCTGTCCTTATAGGCGAAAGAGATGTTTTCAAACTAAGTTCAGATGATATAGCCAAGCTGTTAGGCTATGTACCACAAAGAGTTGAACCATCCAGACTAAGTGTATTCGACGCAGTCCTCATGGGCCGCAAGCCTCATATTAAATGGCGGGTACGCAATCACGATATCTGCATTGTGGATGCTGCGCTAAAACGTTTATCTTTGAACCATCTTTCACTTAGGTTCATTGACCAGCTAAGCGGTGGGGAACTTCAAAAAGTCAGTATTGCGCGAGCCCTTGTACAAGAACCGGAAGTACTTTTGCTGGATGAGCCGACAAGCAGCCTCGATCTTAAAAACCAATTAGAAATTCTGCGTACTGTCAGAAGTATTGTGAAAGGACATAATGTTTCGGCCATCATGACCATGCACGATTTAAATACAGCAATGCGCTACGCGGACAAATTTATTTTTCTCAAAAATGGAACTATTTTCGGATGCGGTAATGCAAAATGCGTAACTCCCGAAATCATTCAAAACGTCTACGGAGTTGAAGTTGAGGTTGAACAACGAAATGGGTGCCCTGTTATCCACCCAGTTGAAGACTTAAACGTAATAGACCACAACCACTCTCACAGCCATAACCACTCACATGAAAATGAAGCAATTCATAATCAATAGGATGAACAAATGAATACATTTTTTACTCCCGAAATAATTAAAAGAGTTATCGAATTTCACGGACATGAATGCCCTGGGCTGGCTATTGGTATCCGCGCTTCGGAACTATGTTTAAGTAAATTGGGTCACAACAATGATTCACCACTCGTTGCCATCTGTGAAACAGATATGTGCGGGGTTGATGCAATCCAATTTCTTACAGGATGCTCGGTCGGAAAAGGCAATTTACTTCTCCAAGATCACGGGAAAATGGCTTTCACTTTTTTTAGACGAGGAGATGGGGAAGGATTCAGAGCATTGCTGAATTCGGATTTCATGAGCTCCGGCAGAGAAGAAATGAGTGAGCTTATGAAAATTGTTAACGAAGGCGTAGCTACTGCAATGCAAAAAGAAAAATGTACCGCGATTCGCGCTGAAGTTCAGGCTGGTTATCTAGAGGCAGACCTTACAGAAATATTTCTTGTTGATAAGCCACGAATTAAAATGCCACGTCCAGCTCAAATATTGCAATCACTAACCTGCGATGGATGTGCTGAAAAGCTTATGGAATCCCGTTCACGAAGATTTGCAGGACAAACTTTATGTATTCCCTGCTTCGATAAAGTTGAACAAAAAATTTAAATACATAAGCCTCTCCTTTCACCGTAGTATTGGACTATTACCTTCAAGCCAAAACAAAGAGGTACAGTCGATAAAAATAGCAAGAAGGAGAATTAAAATGTCAAAGAAGATTCTAATGATTGTCGGTGACTTTGTTGAAGATTATGAAGTGATGGTTCCTTTTCAGGCTCTGCAAGCTATGGGCTTTGATGTAGACGCTGTTTGCCCCGGCAAAAAAGCTGGCGAACAGATCGCTACAGCTATTCACGACTTTGAAAATCACCAGACCTACCTCGAAAAACCTGGTCACAATTTCACTCTCAACGCAGACTTTGACACAGTTAAAAGCGAAGATTATGCTGCTCTTGTTGTCCCCGGCGGAAGAGCGCCAGAGTATTTGCGTTTAAACGAAAAAGTGCTCGAACTGGTTCGCAGTTTCCCTGAATCAGACCGCCCTGTGGCCGCCATTTGTCATGGACCGCAGCTTCTTGCTACTGCCGGAGTGCTTAAAGGGAAAAAAGTTTCAGCATACCCTGCCTGCGCACCCGAAGTAACTATGGCGGGCGGAGAATATATGGATATAGCTCTTGATGATGCAATTTGTGATGGAAAGCTTGTAACTGCTCCAGCTTGGCCAGCTCATCCTAAATGGCTGAGAACCTTTGTTGATGTTATAAACAAAGGATAACAAGACAAAAAAAAGAAAGGACTCCTATGTGTGAGATATACTCTTCGACGCCACCACTTGAGTATGAACAAATTACCCGCTCTGTCCGGCTAAGCGGGGTTGTCACCAGCATCCGCCTTGAACGTAGGTTCTGGGCAATACTTGATAATGTAGCGACACAGGAAGAGCTCTCGCTGGGTAAATTTCTGGCGACACTCCACGAAGAAGCTTACAGCGTACATGGTGAAATATCTAATTTTGCATCTCTACTGCGGGTAGTTTGCACCACATACCTTGTTAAGTATCAAAGCCCCGAAACTGTAGCTTAAAGAATATAAATATTGATCCGCAATAACCCCTTGATGTGATACATCAAGGGGTTTTTAATGGCCTAATATCTAAAATTAAACTAAACAGACTCTACCAACTACAAGAAGTAGCCACATCAACCTGCAACGCTATCGTGTGAAATAATAAATGAAACTAAATACCGACAATATAGATAAAGACAAGATTTTGCTATTTATACAAAAATTGCCAACCACGCTTGCGGCAATTCTGCTCATTACTTGGAGCAAACCGTATTCTCAAGATTTACCTGTACCAGAATTCTGGGGCTATCCACTTAGCATGCCTATCCGCATAGGTCTTGCGGCACTTGGCGGAGCATTTTTATATTTCAGCCTTTTCCATATAAAAGGTAAAAAGCCCAAAGCTGTAGAAGTTTACGACGACCAAATATGTTCAAAATGCAGCAAAGTTTATATGGCTGGCTACGCTGACAAAGGGGCCATGTGCACCGAATGCGACATTCCGCTGGAACAGCTTATAGGATTCTATGAACGGCATCCTGAATTAAAAGATATTGAAGATCCTCCTCCCGCAAAAGAGGACGAAACAAAATAGCTAAATCTGCCTCGACTTCGGTCGGGGCATTTTTTTTGATAACCCGCTTGACCTGTCTATAGCTTTACAGTGCAATATGGACTTCAACATCAGCTGACAAACATGAACGAGGCACCCCATGGACACCAAAAATAACAACGACAATAAGTCATCTACAAAATCCGCTCTGACAGTTGGAAGGCTAGCTAAAAAGTTTGGTCTGTCGAGATCCACTCTTCTTTATTACGACACAATCGGACTACTTTCACCGTCATCACATATGAAAGGTGAGTACCGAACTTACACGGGTAAAGAAGAACAGCGGCTTGAGCAGATATGTCATTTCCGCAAGGCTGGAATCCCTTTGAAAGATATAAAAAACATTCTGGACAGACCGGACACTCAGCTTTCAGCGGTGCTTGAGAACAGGCTCAAGGAGTTGAATGATGAAATAGCGTCGCTGCATGAGCAGAGGCAGTTTATTTCTTCTATTTTGAAAAACTCACCTAACGTGAATGTTTCAGGGCAGCTCAGTAAAGAGCTATGGACAGAACTACTTCGAAGCTCTGGATTCAGTGACGAGGATATGCATGACTGGCATAAAGCATTTGAGAAATCACACCCAGATAGGCACCAACAATTTTTGGAATATCTACAAATTCCTGACAATGAAATTGCGCTTATTCGGAAATGGTCTGCTAAGGCGTAACTAATTAACATTACCATTTGAATAAGATCTGCAGATCTTACGCATATAACTATAATTCAATAAAGCTTTAGCGAATTCAAAAAAGACATGAGGTTAGCAACATGGGTATGAGAAAATCAGAGAATTTTACTAAGGAGCAATGGGTCGAAGTCTTCAAAGAAGCGGGATTTAGTGATGATGATATGCACCGTTGGCATATTGCATTTGAAAAACTGTATCCGGCTGTCCATCAGGAATTTTTAGAGCACATAAAAGTGCCTGAAAATGAAATTGAGAAAATTCGTGAATGGTCTAAATCTTAAAAATAAACTTGGTGTGTTGAACAGACGCTAGACAAATAAAAGGGGCGGAAAGCTTATGCTTTCCGCCCCTTCCTAAACAGCTACCAACAACAATGCCATTAAAAACTAAGCCATATTAAATTTAATTATATTAGCACCTTTAATTACAATCTCCAAATCACTTACTCTGCAGCAACCTAGCTCCAGGTTCTACATCTCTGGTAACCCATACGTTACCACCGATTACTGAACCGGCACCGATAGTTACACGTCCCAAAATTGTTGCGCCGGAATATACGATTGTATTATCCTCAACAATAGGGTGGCGCGGAATGCCTTTGATGAGCTTGCCTGAATCATCCTGCGGAAAGCTTTTCGCCCCTAGAGTTACCCCTTGATACAGGCGAACATTACTACCGATGATACAAGTCTCACCGATAACCGTACCCGTGCCGTGATCAATAAAGAAATGATCACCGATCTGCGCACCGGGGTGGATATCAATTCCTGTTTTAGAGTGAGCCATCTCACCGATAATACGGGGGATTAAGTCCACTTCCAGCTTGTACAATTCATGAGCGATGCGATGATGAGTCAACGCAGTGATGCTCGGGTAACAGAATATAGTTTCACCTGGGCTTTTAGATGCGGGATCGCCAACATACGCGGCTTGAACATCTGTTGCCAGAAGTCTGCGCATTTCAGGAAGGGTTGCCATAAATTCTGCGGCAATACGCTTAGCCGCTGTCTCGCAATCAATGCACGTGCGGTCATCTGTATTGCAAAAGAAACAGTGCCCGCGCATGACCTGCTCAACCAATATTCTGTACGCAATATCAAGGCTTCCACCGATATGGTAGCGCATGGTATTCGGTCTGATTTCAGAATCTCCGAAATATCCCGGGAAAATTACAGCTCTGAGACGTTCCACAAGCTCGGCAAGAGCTTCAAGAGAAGGCATCGGACGATCATGCTCAGGCATATGGTATACAGCCTGATAGGATTCTTCTTCACACAAAGCATCTACAACATCTGACAACATTGAACTTCCGATTTTAGTTACCATAATTAACCTTAGTCCTGAAAAAGTGCGGTGCTTAAGTACCGTTCACCAGTGTCGGGAACGATAAAGACCACTAGCTTATCTTTATTTTCTTTACGTTTTGAAATTTCTATTGCCGCATGTGCCGCCGCCCCTGCGGAGATACCGCACAAAATGCCTTCTTCTTTGAGTAGCCTACGTGCCATGGCAAGAGCGTCCGCATCGTCAACTTTAACGATCTCATCTATGATATCAGTCTGGAGAACCTCTGGCACAAATCCCGCGCCGATTCCTTGAATACCATGAGGACCGGGAGAGCCGCCAGATAAAACGGGCGATTTAGACGGCTCTACTGCCACGATTTTAACATCAGGGTTGCGGCTTTTCAGAACAGAACCGACTCCAGTTACAGAGCCTCCAGTTCCTACGCCAGCCACAAAAATATCAACTTTACCGTCTGTATCCCGCCAGATTTCCTCTACGGTTCCTGTGCGGTGAGCTTTTGGATTGTCAGGGTTGTCAAACTGCATAGGCATGAACGAATTTGCTGTCTCTTCAACAATTTCGCGGGCTTTATTGATAGCACCTGTCATACCTTTCGCGGCAGGCGTTAGAACGAGTTCTGCCCCAAAACCTTTAAGCAAATCTTTGCGTTCCTGACTCATACTTTCCGGCATGGTCAAAATAATCTTGTACCCTTTCACGGCGCAGACAAAAGCAAGCCCCAATCCAGTATTACCACTGGTAGGCTCAACAATGACGGTTCCTTCTTTAATATCACCGCGCTTCTCAGCTTCTTCAATCATGGAAACAGCAATACGATCTTTGACGGATGAACACGGATTGAAGAACTCAAGCTTCGCCACGACTGTCCCTAGACAGCCTTCTGCGGTCCGGCCCAGTTTGACCAGTGGAGTGTCTCCGACCAGAGAAATCATTGATTCATGTATGTTCATCTGTCCCTCGTTTCAGTTTCTATGATTAAAAAAGCTGCCCCGTGGCATAAAATAGCATCCAATACAAATAGTTAGTAATTGATTATCCCTAGTCAACCTTATCAAAAAAATACGGACAAGAAACTTGTTCAATAAAGTATCCCGCCCGCATTTTATAATTAATTATAAACATCCAATCCTATGACTTAATGATCATCAACCCAATCAAGGCCTTCGTCACCGCGTCTGAACGGGGAGAATTCACGCAATCTACTGATGATTGGTGGAAGTTCCTTAAGAACCAGATCAATATCTTCGTCAGTGTTGTAAACCGACAGGGAGAATCTGAGTGAACCATGTGCATAGGTGAAAGGTACACCCATTGCGCGCAATACGTGCGAAGGTTCGAGACTACCGGAAGTACAGGCAGAACCGGAACTTGCACAGATCTTAAACTGATCAAGCAAAAGTAGCATTGCTTCTCCTTCAATGTACTTGAATGCGATACTCAAGGTGTTTGGCAATCTTGCAGCCTCAGCCCCATTAATCATCGCATCAGGAATAGCAGCCATAAGACCCTTTTCAAGCCTATCGCGCATAGCTCTGACTCTGGTATTCTCTTCATCAATATGACTGACAGCCAGATCCATTGCCACACCAAGGCCAACAATGCCTGGAATATTCTCAGTACCGCCTCTGCGTCCAAGCTCCTGATGTCCACCAAGCATAAATGGCCTGAAGGGAGTATTGCGGCGTAGATAAAGAGCGCCGACGCCCTTTGGAGCATGAATCTTATGTCCTGACAATACTAAGTAATCGACAGGGAGCTTCTTAAGATCAAGAGGAATCTTACCCACGGCCTGAACCGCGTCAGTATGGAACAAAACGGACCGTTCCTTTGTGATCTCAACCATCTCTTCGATAGGAGAAATCACGCCGGATTCATTATTAGCGTACATTATAGAAACAAGAGCAGTATCAGGTCTGATGGCCTCGCGAAGATGATCGGGGTTCATACGCCCTTCGGAATCAACTCCAAGCAAGGTGATTTCATACCCCTTACGCTCGAGATGCTTAGCTACATTTAAAACAGCCGGATGCTCAACACGGGTCGTGATGATATGCTTCTTAGTCGGCTGTGATTCAATTGCGGAATGAATTGCGGTATTATCGCCTTCTGTTCCACATGATGTGAATATAATTTCAGAAGGATCACATCCAAGACCCGCTGCAACCTTTTCGCGAGCTTCAGCCAAGTACTTGCCGGACCTGCCGCCAAGTCCATGCATGCTGGAAGGGTTACCATACTCCTCTTCCAATAAAGGGATAATTGCATCCTTTACTTCAGGAGCGACCATAGTCGTTGCGTTGTTATCAAGATATATTGGACGCATCTTACGCCTCCCGCACGGTTATCGCTTCTTCGACGGTTTCCTTGAGTCTACGCTCAACGAAATCCTTGAGAGTCACGCCGCTGGAAGGACAGCCAACACAGGCCCCGCGCAAGGAAACAATTACAACAGAACCTTCGATATCTATAAGTTCAATATCACCACCGTCCTTATGTAAGGCGGGGCGAATTTCTTCATCAATAGTTTGAGAAACAAGCTGAAAACGCTTGATGTTTGTAAGCTTAACAGGCTCAGCAACAATAGGCTTAAGTTCTGTCACGCCAAAGCGGATTTCATCAATTATTTCGCCGATCCGGCCATGACATTCCTCACAACCTCCGCCAGCCTTGGTGAAGTTGGTCACTTCTTCAAGAGTGGTGAGCTTGTTATCGATGACTGCGCGCTTGATCTGCAAATCCGTAACGCCAAAGCACTTACAGACAATTTCACCTTCGGGCGCTGGAGCAGCTTCTTCTCCCCTGTAACATCTAATAGCATCCTCAAGAGCTTCCTGCCCCATCACGGAACAGTGCATCTTTTCCTTGGGCAATCCGCCGAGGGCATCCGCAATGTCTTGGTTGGTTACCTTTTCAGCATCCTCAACCTTCATTCCCTTTACCATCTCAGTAAGCACTGAGCTTGAGGCGATGGCGCTGGCGCAACCAAATGTCTGAAACTTTGCGTCTTCAATAACACCGTTGTCATCTATCTTAAGGAACAACCGTAATGCGTCACCACAAGAAAGACTTCCGACTTCGCCGACAACGGCATCATCGCCTTCAATAGTTCCGCTATTCTTTGGATTCAAAAAATGTTCTCTGACCTTATCTGTATATTCCCACATGATATCCTCCGAATCCCTCTTTCAGGGATGAATTATTTTATGAAGCCGGACAGTTTGAACAGGCCGGACAACTTTGTTATATTAAAAATATACTCACTTCTCAGATATTGTGAAGGTAAAAGTAACCAAATCCGCTTTGACTATAATACAATTCTTCACAACATTAAGCATTACCACTTATATTTCATACCTTTTTGGTATAGATTATACTACGCCCAAACCTCGACGTTCGCAAGAATAATATTAAGACTCTGTACTATTTATAATAGAACCATATGAATAATCAGCCGGAATAAGATTACCACGCAAAACACATAATCCACCCATACCCATAACTTCCATCTCTTCAAGGCCCGTTAAAACATGAACTGGGCCAATCATCCCTACCATTTCCTCAACTGCGCAGACCAACTTTTTGCTATTTGCTGCACCGCCAGTGATAATTATCGCGTCTACTCCGTTTTTATCAGATCCGCCCTTCATTAAGGCAGGCACAAATGAGCAGATATGCTTTGAAATATTATAAGCAAGTCCATTAAAAACAAGCTCCGCTTCTTTATCTCCACCATCAATACGCTTTTCAACTTCACGCAAATCATTTGTCCCAAGAAGTCCGATAAGCCCCGATCCCGAGGTTACTTTTTTGCGCAGTTCGTCAAATGAAAATTTCCCAGACTCTATCAAATCAAGGAAAGGCAAAATAGGAAGACAGCCCGACCTTTCGGGACTAAATGGTCCCTCTCCGTCAAGGGCATTTACAACATCAACAATACGGCCGTTTCGATGCGCGCCAATAGAAATGCCGCCGCCAATATGAGCAACTATAAATTTACTCTTTTCATAATCAACACCAAGAGTTGCCGCCACCGAACGCGCCACGCCACGCTGGCTTAATGCATGAAAAACACTCCTACGCTTAATTTCAGGGAACCCCGTAACCTTGGCTGCGGAGTCCATTTCGTCTGTCACAACCGGGTCCATTATCATGGATGGAACAGACCATTTTTCGGCAATCTCACGGGCTATCATTGCGCCGAGATTGCAAGGATGAACGCCGTATTTACCGCTTTCAAGATCCGATATCATTTCATCATTTATAGAATATGGACCACCCGGAATAGCTCTAAGCAGTCCACCTCTGCCGACTACAATATCAGGCAAACCATCTTTAAGGGGTTCTGCTATCAAAGATAGTACCTGCTCAGTACGAAACTCTTTCTGCTCAAGCACAGATGAAAATTGCTCTATAGTCTCACGGGGATGCCGAACTTCCGCACTGAAAGATACGGCCTCATCACAAAAGAAGGCTACAGATGTGGAAGTTGAACCTGGATTTATTACGAGAACTTTGTATGGCATTTCATATCCCCTGAATCATTTGGCAAAAACAAGCCAACACATTATGCGATAAAACACTTAAAAACAAAAGTACTACCTAATCTTAAACGAAAGAACCATCATAAACCAATGGAGTATACTTATACAAATTATTCAACAAACGTACTTGACTAAGATCAACCAGACATTCATATTTATAATTTCTTATCGAACCCAAACGGACGGACCAGCATGACTCTTAAAATAGTTCCAATTAATTCGCAGTCCGATACCCGCAACAAAATTCTGCACGCAGCCTACAAATGTTTGGCACAAATAGGATTCAACCGCTTAACTCCTGACGAGATCGCGCTCAGATCAGGCGTTTCAAGAAAAGTTATATTTCATTATTACAAAGGTTTAGAAAACTTACTTAGTGACCTTGGTGAGTCTGGATTTTACTGGCCCACTACAGACGAATTGCTAGCAAACACACCTGATGAATTCCCCGATATGGATCCCGAAAAGCAGGTCGGCGCATTCTTTTTATCGCTTCGTAAAGAGCTTGAAGAACGCCCAGAAACCCTGCGCATAATGGCGTGGGAAATGCTCGAAAGATCTGCGTTGTCCGAAGAACTTGAAGATGTGCGGGTCAGAACCGCGCTGGAATTTTTTGAGCACCTTGGAGACGACGTACCTGATGATGTAGACTTGGCGGCAGCAGTTGCCCTAATGGGCGGGGGGATAACATATCTTGCCATTCGCTCACTTAACACCAAAACATACGGCGGAGTAAGCCTTCAGGACGAAGTCGGCTGGGAAAGACTTGAGCACGCGATGCATCGCATGCTCAAGGGTTTACTTTTTCAGTAAGAATGACAAAAAATCTGTTCTACCTACTAAGCCGATAAAACATCACAAGCGGTGAAGCTAGAAACATTATCGTTGTAGCAAAATTAGCTGGCAACGACATCTGCACGCCTATCATCACGCCAAGCAGAATAAGTATCCATGGGATGCACCCTTTTACGTAAACCTGCCCTATCGGTCCGAAAAAAATACACAGCAACATGCCTAGCCACAATATACGTGGCTTTGTTTTTCTTAAACGAAGGGCAAGCCAAATCGGAATCAATGTAGCCGCCATAAGTAACCCAATTACCAATATGCTACTTAGATCTAGTTCGTTCATAATAGTACCTTATACTTATTTATTTTTTGTCTTTGGTAAATTTCGGCATTGCCACACAGCGAGCTTTTGGATCTTTATGCAACTATACATTTTATACAAGCCCAATTATTTCAGCTATCAATTTAATCAACACTGAAATACTGACGGACACCTGTACTTGAAAAAGATTCGATAGGTTTCAAACCGTCACCAGTAATCACGGCTTCGGTTCTTGAGTAGATCAGAAGTTTGATCGGCACACTAATTTCTGCACTCAACTTATCTTCTATGACCTTTATTTCCTTACTCTTTATCAATCTCTCCCCTGTGACATCCGCGAGCACTTTCCAACCACCTGCGTCTTTTTGTGAGTCAACATAAATAGGGAAGATGTGACGGATGTTTTTAAGGTGTTTCATGGCAGATTCATTAATCTTCCTTGAAGTAGAAGATTCTTTTGCGGAGTAGACTCTACCAAAGAGATTTCTTCCGCTTCGAGTAATATCATTACTTTTAAAGTAGCGGACAATTAGGGTCAGCTTATTCTCTTTAGTTCTTTTCCGTATCATGCCCTCAACTTTACCAACATCCTCGGGTAGTGGCCTCTCAGGGCCGCTTATTTCGGCAATGATACCCGGTCCGCTATCAAGCTGCATAAAATTTATTGAAGAAAGAGTATACCATGGATATTCAGACATCAAACTGCGTAGCAATAATTCCGCTTGCTCTAATATAACAACCTTTTTATCCAACTTAACATTCTGCTTCTTGGCATGAGCGTTTACAAGCGAATTTGTGTTTCCTCTTGTATCGGAAGAAATACTCTGAGTTATGCTTGTCCGCACTATAATCTGAACAGGCATAGCCAGAGCCTTAGCTGTCTGCTTTTCAATTTTCTTCACTAATGTCGCACTTATGGACTTAGGACCTTGCAACTGAATAAACCCGTTCACAACTCCATCTTCTATTTCATGCTTAACAGCTTCAATCATCGTATTAGGAATCGAGGTTATTACCTGCCTAACAACTGTTCTGAGATTTTTATCTATTTTTCGGGAGGTCGCAACTTCCATAAGGGAATGAGTCAGCAGTATCGCGACGATGATAAGGCCGATAGTTGAAACCGAAAAATGCTTAATCAACCTACGTAATGGAGCATTCTCAGAGTGGGGAATAAATCCAGTGATAATAAACAGACCACTTGCAACGGTAAGAATAACCAGAAAGTTGGCAAAAAAGAGTAAAAAAGCGCCCCATGCTTCTGGATACTCATGCAAAGCTAAGCATAGCCCACTGGCAGAAAGAGGCGGAACCAATGATGTGGCAATGGCAATACCCGGCATAACCGGACTGACTTTTTCATCAATCAAGGCCACCGTTCCGGCAATTCCGGCAAAGGCCGCCACTCCGAGATCAAGAAGATTCGGCTGTGTTCTGGAGGTAATTTCATTTGTAACTTCGAAAAAGACCGGAAAACACCCTATAAGATAGGACCCTCCAATTCCGAGAAAAATACCAGCTGCCACAGAAAAAATGGCTGTTCGTATTAATGCTATTTCCCCACGAACAAGACCAAGCGAAACTCCAAAAATAGGCATCATAAGGGGCGAAACAAGCATTGCTCCGATAACAACTGCGGGGCTGTTCGCCATAAGGCCGATTGAGGCAATGAAGGAGGCGACAACCATGAGTAAGTAATACATACCGCTTGGCGCGGAACTGCGAATAATATCCGTAATAAGAAATTCGCGGCGCACGTCAGTGACAAACAGTAGAGGTAACTTTGCCTTTGCTGACGCCTTTTTATTAAAGAACAAGCCCATTTTCGCCTCCGCATTCAACTTGCCAGCAACATATTTTGCCCAAAAGCCATTAAAACAAGATCCTTATCTATTAAAACACTCCACGCTAAACCAAATTTGTCAAATTATACCCAAATATATAAAAAAGACCAGCCTCTGTTACATAAGGCCTGATTTGATATTTTGAAAGTTTGACCGCTAAACGAAAGAAGACTAATGAAATCATCACAGAATATAAAAGATCATCAAACTCAACTTTGAGAGAGAACTCATGAAAGGTAAAAATAAAAAAGAGGCTATTCTTTACGCTGCACAGGAAACTTTCGGGCGCTATGGGTATGCCGGAACCACTGTGAAGATGATCTCTGAAAGAGCTGGAGTAGCATTCGGACTTGTCTCACATTACTTCGGTTCAAAAGAAGAATTGTTTCTGACCGCAGGTATTTCCATGGTGGACAGCCTGATGGAACATCTGAACGAAGAAATCAGTGAAACAACATCCGGTATCGACGCTGTTTCGACTTTTATGAAAAGTTACCTGCACTACACGCTGAAACACCGTAATACTTTCCCGATCCTCCTTCGCTGTTCACCTTTCAGTGATGTTCAGATTGATATGGACCGGACTAAAATTACCATTAAATTCCAGCAACTTCTCAATATTATTAGAGAATGTGTGGACCGCGGAATAGAGGATGGTTCCATCAGAAATCTATCCATCGATGATACTACCACAATCATTTATTCAAACATCGTCGGTACCGTAAGAACCAGATTCTTATCTCCATATGATCTACCTAATTTATACGAAGAAACAGCTGAATTCGTTACCAGAAGTATCAGAACACGCTGATTTTGAAATATTGAAATCACCAATTAAAGTCACATCCTCAGAGCTTAAATAGCCTTGAGGATGTTTCTTGTTACGTCCCTAAACCTTGACACTCCAAAGAACCTCTATCATTGTCCGCCCATGAACATTACCCCAGACTATTCCATAAAAAAAATGCGCTCCGCCCTTATATTCTTTTCATTTTGTGCCGCCTCACTTTTTATACTTCTCAGCCCGAATAAGGTCGCAGCACATCCGCATGTATTTGTGGACTGCACACTTACTTTTGAATTCGATTCGGAAGGGTTGCGCGGGGTAAGGCAAAAATGGTGGTTCGATGAAATGTTCGCGACCATGATACTTGGGGATTTTGATATAAATCGCGACAACAAACTTTCTCCGGAAGAAGCAAAAGCCCTTGAAAATGGGGCCTTTGTTAATCTCAAAAATTTTGATTACTTCACGACTATCCTTGTTGACGGACGCAAGCATACCATTGCGAGCGCAACAGAATTCAAACCCACCATTGAAGATTCAACCCTTGTGTATGAGTTTTTCATACCATGCCGCGTAAAAGAAGATGGGACCCCACACACAATAATTTCAGCCATATATGACGACAGCTTATACACTGCAATCGAGCTTAATTTAAAGAATAAAATTAACGGCCTGCCAAGTTCAATCGCACCGAATCTGGAAGTAGATGTTCCCGAAGCTCTTGCCGCCCTTTTCGTGCAGATGACTCCCGAAGCAGCAATCCTTACTTTTGGCCCTAAATGAAAAAAATAATCACCCCTATGTTACTGCCCATGTTGTTACTGCCTTTGTTAATGATGGCAATGACAACATCTTTTGTTCCATCAGCTTTGAGCGCAACTAATCCTTTTCTTGCTCCTCAGAAACAGGCCAGCCCCGCAACTGAAAGCAGTGATGTTTCCGCAAAAGACAGTTCCAAAGTAAGTGCATCAGCAAACCCATTTACAAGCACATCAACAAACTCAAAAGATAATGCTAAATCTAATCGTAAAACCAATCTAAAGAACTCTCATTCCAGTAGTTTTTACAACTCAGTCTTAACCAAGATAACTATTATACAAAAAGATATCCGCGAAAAAATGACCGGATTTGCCCGTGACGTAAAAAAAGAATCCTTCGGCAAATCTTTCTGGCTATTTCTATTTTTCTCTTTTGCATATGGAATCGTGCACGCAATCGGCCCGGGACATGGTAAATCGGTAGTTTGCGCCTATTTCATTTCACGCCGGGGAACCATACGCACTGCGGCGTTCATGTCATGGGCTATAACACTTGTGCACGTTGGGTCCGCGACCGTTGCAGTCTGCCTTGCCTACTTGCTTCTCAGTAGCGGAATGTCGGGATTCGAAAATTTCAATCACCATCTCCAGACGGCAAGCTTCGGCCTAGTCATGCTCATTGGCTTATGGCTCTTTTTCTCCACCCTAATTTCGGCCTTCAAAAAAAAGAAAGAAGAAAATTCAGCGCCTGCCAAATGCGCCACACTCAAAGAGATCACGACCGTTGCCTTTGTCACTGGGCTTGTCCCCTGCCCCGGCGCGGCGATTATCCTCGTGTATACTCTGTCTACCGGAATTCTCTGGGCCGGATTAATAGCTATGCTGTTTCTAGCAACAGGAATGGCTCTAACCACCTCACTCTTTGCTTTCGCTGCGGCGAAAACACGAACAGCAATGGACCATGCAGCCAGAGGAAGAAAAACTCAAATTATCTATACAACTATGTCTCTTACAGGATCTCTCATAATCATTATTTTTGGAGCATTAATGCTTAGTTCACACCTAAGTTAGCATTCTTAATTTACCTCTATAGACATTCCTCTACCCCCGCCCTCTCAAGCGACAAAAAATACTCTTTTCATGACAGATCTAATTATTAATGTTATTGAGTGATTAATTGTTTTGTTTAAATAAACTCAACTAAGTGTTTTTACTTATCGCCAAGTTAAAGGGAGCTGTTTTTTTTATGATTGATCTTGTTGGGTATGACAAAGTTACTCCTATTTTTTCAGAGGAAGAGCTTTCATTGTGCAGAGCGGTAAGAGACTACGATGGCTCACCTGTGCTCATAAAAACCCCGACATCAAAACTACCTTCCCCCAAGCTCTTGGCCGGGATTAAAAATGAATATGCAACCTCTCTTGAAATCGGAAAGAAAGGGGCAATTCTCCCTATTGCCCTACACCAGACAGATAACTCCCTTGCCCTGATATTCGAAGACAAAGGATACAAACTCCTAAACGATTTTATAAACGGATCCGACGTTGATCTTCAACAAAAGATAATTCTCGCCATAAAAACGGTGAATGCTCTGAACTGCGTTCACGCGAAAGGGTTCCTGCACAGGAACATTAAGCCAGACAGCTTTGCCGTATCCCATGATCTGCGCGAAGTTGTCTTGACCAATTTTCAACTTTGCTCACGACTTTCCGACTCTGTATCAGGAACGAATATAGGGTTGATTCCCAACAACTACCTACCATACATTTCACCGGAACAAAGCGGTAGGATCAGTGACTCTCTTGACCGCCGGTCAGACTTCTATTCCTTAGGAATAACCCTTTTTGAGCTGTTTACGGGCAAGCTTCCATTCCACGCTGAAGATGCTTTGGAATTAATCCATTGCCATCTTGCGCAAGAGCCAACCGCTCCACACTTAATTAACCCCGAAATTCCCGAACAACTATCAGCTGTGATCTTAAAGCTGATCGCAAAAACCCCCGGAGACAGATACCAATCAACATACGGAATTAAACAAGATTTAAACACTTGCCTCAAAATCGTTGAGAATTCGTATTTACCTGACGACTTTAAACCAGGCGATAGGGATGTTTCAGACACATTTACTCTCACAAAGCGTCTTTTCGGCAGAAAAAATGAAAAGCATCTTCTGCTGAAAAGTTTAAAAAAAACAACTCAGGGCAGTTGCGAAATTGTTATGGTAAAAGGAGAGCCCGGCTCTGGCAAAACGACCCTCATCAACGAACTCAGTAGCCATGTTGCCCATGCAAGAGGCGAGATAATCACGGGTAAATTTGATCAGTTTAAGCGTAACATTCCATATAGCGCGCTCATTCAAGCCTTCCAAAAATTAATCCGCAAAAGGCTTACAAATTCCGCCCCGGTGGTCAGTGCTTGGAAAAAGCGTATCATCGAGACCCTTGGCTCCAATGCAGGTTTAATAATCGAAGTTATCCCCGAACTGGAACTACTCATAGGGCCACAAGAGAGTCCATTAAAGCTATCCCTTGCAGAAGCGCGCAACCGGTTTAATTTAGTCTTTAAAAATTTCATTAAAATATTTCCGAACCTGGATCACCCTCTGGTTTTATTCATTGATGATCTGCAATGGGCTGACACATCTACAACGACCTTGATTAATGAGCTTATTGCAGACAATGAGACCAGCTACCTTCTGCTCATAGGTGCGTACCGAGATAACAATTCTCTAGCTGACTCAGTTAAGTACATGCTTGCGGCAATCAAAAGATCCAACAAACACGTCGAAACGATTACTCTCGGTAGGCTCGGACCGCAGCAAGTTCTCAGTTTGGTCACCCGGACTCTTCGAACAAACCGCCCTCGCGTAGAAGAGCTTACAAAGCTAGTATTCAATCGCACTGGCGGTAATCCACTTTTTGTTCGCGAATATCTGCGTAATTTGTACAGAGCGGATCTCATAAAATTCAACTATGATAAGAGCAGATGGGACTGGGATATTAATGCTATCCGCGAAATGTCCATAGATGGAAATATTGTCGAGCTTATGGCGGACAAAATCAAAAATCTATCTAATGAAGGACAAGCAATATTAAAAGTGGCTTCCTGCATTGGTGGTAAATTCGATCTAAAAACCCTGATCGCTGCCGTAGATATACCTCAGAAAAAAGTAATTTCATTCTTAAATACAGCTCTCCACGAAGGGCTTATTATCTCAAGCGATGAGACTCCTATTGGCGCAGCACTTACGGACTTTAATATTAAATGGACTCCGCAGCTATCCTTCATGCATGACAGGGTCCAACAAGCCGCATACTCCATGCTTGGAAAAGCGGAAAAAGCATCTCTGCACTTAAAAATTGGCAACACCATGTTGCAAATATTCGATGATTCTGAAGTAGAAGATATAATCTTTGATATTGCACTGCAATTTAACTCAAGCTTTTCAGGAATATCCGGTGAGGCCGAGCGAAAGGTAGCTTCGGATATTTTTTGCAGGGCTAGTCGAAAAGCCAAAAGAAGTTCAGCATTTGACCTTGCCGCAAAGTATTTTTACGCAGCAGAACAGCTACAAGAAACGAATTGCTGGGTGAACGACTATAGCTCAACATTTGATCTGTATCTTGACTGGCTTGAATGTGAATACATGAGCGGCGGTTCTAAAAAAGCTGAAGAAATCTTCGACATCATGCTTGAGCATGTTAAGAACCGACATGATTTATCTAAACTCAAGCTTGCGAAAATAATGATATATACAAACAAGAGCCGGTATAAGGAAGCAGTTGCTATGGCT
Organism: Desulfovibrio sp.; assembly: GCA_030145055.1. Taxonomy (GTDB): domain Bacteria; phylum Desulfobacterota; class Desulfovibrionia; order Desulfovibrionales; family Desulfovibrionaceae; genus Maridesulfovibrio. The sequence continues at coordinate 649,363 of JAQYWK010000001.1, read as the reverse complement.
CTAGACCTTCTGACCCTATTCGGCATGAAAATTCCGGAACATCCGAGCAAATTATCTCTTACTTCCCAACTGCTCAAAACAAAATTTTTGCTCCACAATAAAACAGTAGAGGATCTCTACAATCTTCCGGATATGAGCCATTCTGAGATTCTGGATATTATGAAGCTCATGATGCACACCATTGCTCCGGCATATATGTACAACAAGCAGCTTGTATTTTTTATTGTGTTAAAAATGCTCAGACTTTCCCTAAAATACGGAAACGCCCCGTCTTCATCATTCGGTTATATGTTTTACGCAATGTTCTTGGCTGCAAAGGATTTATCTTTCAAGAAATCAAAGGACTACACAAGACTTGCAGTAGATCTAAATAAACGGTTTAAAAATACTGACCTTGAAACTAAAATAAACCTGCTTCGAGGCTGCGCCCATGACCACTGGCATGTACCTCTTTCTCAAAACATCAACGTTCTTGAAAATGCCTTTCAATCTGGACACTTAAACGGCGACACTACCTACGCCAGATATGCCAGTTACTTTGCTGCTTACTATAAATTCCTTCAAGGATACCCTTTGTCCGACGTTATTTCAGATGTAGATAAGTATCTCAATTTTCTACACAATTCTCCGAACTTACTTAGTAAAGGTATTCTGCAGCTAATAAAACAAATTTCCAAAAGCCTCGAAGGAAAAACCTACACCCCCGGTTTTCTAGATGATGAATCTTTCAATGAAAAACAATTACTAGGAATGGCAAAAAACAGCAGCTCTGAAGTAATATTGCATTGGGCTAAAATATCTAAGCTAATTACGCTTTCTTTTTTCGGACATCACAACAAAGCTCTCGAGATTATTGAAGGGCTTGAAGGAACCATAGAGAAATCTCTGTTCGGAATGTTCAACGTCCCGATCTTTCACTTCTTTACCGTAATAAATATGGCGGCAGCTTATGAAGAAACTTCAAGTGAGAATCAAAGAAAATACAAAAAGGTAATAAAAAAATCTATTTCAAAGCTTCGAATATGGAGTGAAAACTGCCCGGAAAACTTCCAACATCTCCATCTTCTGGCAAAAGCTGAATATCATCAGCTAACAGGGCGCATGAATTCTGCGTTGTCCTTATACGAAGAAGCAACAAGCGCCAGTGTGCAAAACGGCTTTAATAATTTTGCGGCCCTTTCCTGTGAACTGGCAGGTAAATTCCATTTTAAGATAGGCGGAAAAAGATCCGCCACATCTTTAATATCCGAAGCTTGCCAATATTACGGAAATTGGGGAGCAAAAGCGAAAGTTCAACAACTCATATCGAACTATCATTATCTGCCGGAAGAGTTCGTCCCCTCTACCATGGACGCAAACTCTCAGCAAAATCAGGCTAAATCCAAAAACTCAAATTCTCTCGATTTTTCTGCTGTAATGAAAGCCTCCCAAGCTATTTCAGGAGAGATCGAACTTGCCAGACTACTCGACAAACTCATGCGCATCGTTATCGAAAATGCCGGAGCGCAAAAAGCTACATTATTACTCAACAACAAGAACAGGCTTGAACTGACCGCACATGCATCCGTAACTAAAAAAGGAATTATTACACAGATTAACCCCAGTGTTGACGCAAAGTCCTATTGTGAAAGCATCGTAAACTATGTTTTCCGCTCAAAAGACAACATTGTTTTGAGAGACGCAAGTGCACAAGGCCCTTTCACCATCGACAGCTATATTATAAAAAACAAGCCAAAATCAGTTTTGGGTATGCCCATAATAAACCAGCAGGTTATGCGTGGAGTTTTATATCTGGAAAACAACCTGAGCCCGGGAGTCTTCACCGAAGAACGGTTGGAAGTTCTGAATCTGCTGTGCTCACAAGCCGCCATTTCGATTCAAAATGCCAGACTTTATTCCGATCTCAGAGAATCTGAAACTCAGCACCGTACACTATTAGAAAGTATCAACGTCGGAGCATACCGTGCTGAGGCCAACCTTGAAGGAAAGCTAATTAAAGGCAACAGAGCCTTAGCAAAAATGTTCGGCTATTCAGGATGGGACAGTTTTCAGAACACATCGATCCAATCTTTATTTCTTCATAAGGAAACACACTACACCATTCTCAATGAACTACTAAATGGCGGAACAGTCCGGGAAAGAGAAGTAGAAATGAGAACAAAGGACGGGTCACCAATCTGGATAAATATGACCGCATCACTTCACCATGATGACGACGGTAAGAGCAAGTGCTTAGAAGGCGTCCTTGAAGATATTACAGAACAGAAAAAAACAAGACAACTTGAACGCGCCAAAGTGGCGGCTGATGCGGCCAATCATGCCAAAAGCGAATTCCTTGCCAGCATGAGCCACGAAATTAGAACTCCCATGAATGCTATTCTGGGAATGGCTGACATGCTCTGGGAGTCAAGACTCAGCAAAGCCCAGCGCAATTACGTAAACCTATTCAGAAACGCGGGAGAAAATCTCCTGCTCCTGATTAACGATATTCTTGACCTGTCCAAAATTGAAGCAGGCCAGATCACAATTGAAGACATTGAGTTCAACCTTGAAGATTTGTTTGAAGAAATAGGTTCAATCTTCGCGCTTAGAGCACAGGTGAAAGACATTGATCTTTGCTGGTATATAGGACCGGAAGTTCCTAAAATTATTATAGGAGATCCGACCAGAATTAGGCAAATTATCGTTAACTTAGTCGGGAACGCCCTTAAATTCACGGATAATGGAAGTGTCACCTACGAGGCTTCATTAACTGAAAGTGGACTGCTCAGAGTAATAATACGTGATACCGGGATAGGAATTCCAAATTCAAAAATGAACCCTATTTTTGATACATTTTCGCAAGCAGATTCCTCTACAACCAGAAACTTTGGCGGCACAGGGCTTGGTCTTTCCATATGTATGCGAATGATCAAATGTATGAACGGTGGATTATTTGTAAGTAGTCAGGAGGGTGAAGGTTCTTCATTTGCCTTCACAATGAAATTAGATTTTCCTGAGCAAGAAATCAATACCCCACCTCTAGATGACCTGTCAGTTCTCTTAATTGATAAAGACAGCCCGTCTCGGACGTACCTCAAACAGGCTCTGAACAATTTAGGTGCAACAGTCCAAATTGCGACAACCATGAATGAAGCTACGATTACTGCTGCTGAAATGTCTATCATAGGTAGTCGCAAAAAAACCCTTCTGGTAGGTACTCCGGAATGGGATTCCGACTGTTTTGAAGTTGTCAAAGCACTTAAGAAAGATTTATGCAGTACTTGGAAGTTAATCATAATCATGGAGGCCAAGCCTAAACCAAGAGCCACGGCCAGAGCCAGACAACTTGGAGCAACATATATCCAAAGACCTATTCAGCCCAGAGTTATAGTCAGTGAAATAAACACAACGGATACAAATGCAAGAGAGCTCGAAGAGTTTGAAGATATCAACTTTGAGATGAATATCCTTGATTCATCAACAACCGACAAAGAAGGTGCATCAATATTACTTATTGAGGACTCCGAAGACAATCGGATGGTTGTGGATCTTTACTTAAAAGAAACACCTTTCCAAATTACCATGGCGGAAAACGGCAAAGAAGGGCTCGATAAATATATTGCTGGAGAATACGATCTGATTCTGATGGATATTCAAATGCCTGTAATGGACGGCTATGAGGCGACAAAGGCCATAAGACAGTACGAGTTAGACAATGAAGTGGACCAAATCCCCATTCTTGCCCTTACTGCCAACGCTTTTCAGGAAGATGCCCAAAAATGTATCAACTGCGGATGCACTGACCACATGGCCAAGCCTATTAAAAAGAAAAAACTTATCAGTACTCTCGAAGAATACCTTGGAGAGCAATAACACTACCAACGACGAGTCAACACCTTACTCCACGTGTCGGGAATGTACTTTTCATAGGCATGTCCAATAGACTCAAGAGGAGTCATGCTTCCAGACATGTTTATTGCGTAGGGCTTCATGAGCCGCAGCGGGTAGGCATCCCCCTTCAATTGAAACCCATTGCTACTGTCTAAAACAGTCAACATCTCTGTCTGGCTGCGCCCCACCAGAACTGACTGCGGAAAAAAGTCCGCTCCTTCAGTCTGTGAATAAAAGCCCTCGTGCAGAGTTTTACAAATAAATATAAAATCTTCCTTCCAAAGCGATCTATTAACACTCGGTAAAGTTTCATTAGTGATATAGTGGAGCTTTTTATCTTCAAGAAAACCGTAAGTATCTTTTTTCTTGGCGTCTGCAACGATTACATTTCCAAGACCCATTCTACTTAAAATATCATTTGTTCGTTCTGCAACTATCTGATTGCGCTCAATCCCGACAAGGGAAACTCCAGAAAATCCGTTCCGCTTTGCAAGAACGCTCATAGCAAGCATCAAAATCCCTGTCCCTGAGCCAATATCAAGTCCAGTGAACACGTCCCCGCCAAACTTAGTTTTCCCTTCTGCGATAACTTTGAAAATATGCGCACTTTTCGGCAAATCAGCCAGCATGCAAAGTGCAAAACCGTAGGACAATAAGTCTTTACGGACGTCTAAACACCCTTCTAAAACATCACTTCCAAGCCTGCGGTGCACAAATTGATCAAAAAGTACCGAAACTTCCTCAAGAGAAATCTCGCGCTCATGTGAACCCGGATAAACATAAGCATGAAAAAACTTCACAAGGATGTTCATCAACAACGGCCCGTCAAGTTCAGTTGTAGATTTACCCGCGTCCTCGATATCACTTACCAATGAAGTGTTCCTGTAAATACTACTCGAAAGAATAGTGGTCGGCATTGCCGGACGTTGCAACAAGCGAAGGCTGGCTTTTTGAATCATAGCTAACGCACCCTAACTAGAATTGTTTAAAAAAATACAGAGCCGACAAGATATTTATACCATATCCTGATTTTTAAATCATTTCCACAACTCACGACATTCATGCGAACATTTATCACAATATCCAAATTCAAGCTTACATTTCAGCCACTAACGGTTAAACTAATTCATCTCGAAAAGCAAAATTTCTGGTAATATAGACCACTATTCTCTTCCGAAAACATGCGGAACGCCATCACTTTCATGCCTATATTGAGAAAACTTGCACTTGACCTTTGTGCAATTCCTGATACGGACTTCCAAGACCCTGAAAAAGGATAGGGTCTTCATACAAAAACATAATTCAAAGTCACGCTGACAAAGCTCGGTGAAGGACATATTCTCATGCAAGAACAAGTAGACCCGATTCTCAAAAAAGAAGTTGAACGCAGACGTACCTTCGGCATTATCAGTCACCCTGATGCAGGTAAAACAACCCTGACCGAAAAATTACTTCTATATGGTGGCGCCATTCAGATGGCGGGTACTGTTAAATCACGTAAAGCTGCTCGTCATGCCACTTCCGACTGGATGAAAATGGAGCAGGATCGCGGAATTTCCATTACCACCTCAGTTATGAAGTTCAACTATCGGGATTTCGAAATCAATCTGCTTGATACTCCAGGCCATCAGGATTTCTCCGAAGATACCTACCGGGTACTCACAGCGGTTGACTCCGCTTTGATGGTTATCGACTGCGCAAAAGGCGTTGAAAACCAGACAAAAAAATTGATGGAAGTCTGTCGTATGCGCGACACGCCCATCATTACCTTCATTAATAAAATGGACCGCGAAGGTGTAGACCCGTTTGACCTGCTCGCAGACATTGAAGAAACACTTAAAATAGAATGTGCGCCCCTCAGCTGGCCCATTGGTATGGGATCTGATTTCAAAGGCACTTACAATATGTATAAGGGTGAGCTGCATCTATTTTCAGCAACTCACGGTGGAGCGATTCAGGAAGGCGAAGTAATAAAAGATCTGAACAGCCCGCGTCTTGATGAACTCTTAGGAGATCAGGCCAAGCAGCTCAGGGACGAACTTGAACTGCTTGAAGGAGCTGGATATCCTTTCGACAAAGAACGTTACCTTTCCGGAAAACAAACACCAGTATTCTTCGGCAGTGCCATTAATAACTTCGGAGTTCAAGAAATGCTGGACTCATTTGTAGAACTAGCCCCTTTCCCGCGCCCCAGAGCAACCACGACACGTGATGTTTCCCCATTTGAAAACGAGTTCACTGCAGTAGCCTTTAAGATTCAAGCGAACATGGACCCCGCTCACAGAGACCGCATTGCATTTATGCGGATTTGCTCTGGAAAATTTTCGAGGGGAATGAAAGTGCGTCATCACCGCATTGCAAAAGATTTTCAAATTGCCAATGCCACAATCTTTATGGCTCAGGACCGTACTGGTGTAGAAGAAGCATGGCCGGGCGATATTATCGGTGTACATAACCACGGAACCATTAAAATCGGCGACACCTTCACTTCGTCAAAAGATGAATTAAAATTTACCGGAATTCCCAACTTCGCACCGGAGCATTTCCGCCGAGTTATTCTAAAAGATCCATTGAAGAGCAAACAGCTTAACAAAGGACTTCATCAGTTAGCCGAAGAAGGAGCTGTTCAGTTATTTAAGCCATTAGGAAATAACGACAATATCCTTGGAGCTGTCGGAATTTTACAGTTTGAAGTGATCATGTCCCGCTTAAAAGGGGAATACGGCGTTGAAGCTATTTACGAGCCAGTTGAATTTCATACTGCAAGATGGCTTACCAGCGACGATCACAAGGAACTGGATGGGATAAAAAAACGTTACCCACGTTTCGTAGCCCTTGACGGAGATGAGAATCTCACCTTCCTCGCACCTAGTCAGTGGAGACTACAGCAAGCGGAAGAAGAGTGGCCAAAAATCAAATTTATGAAAACCAGAGAACATCAATAGCCGAAATTGCCTTCGAAAAGGGAATTTAGCCGCAAAATATGCCACACAGGGTTGACGAAGTCGTCTTAGGCTAATATTCAACTCAGTGACTAATTAAAGTTTTAACTTTAATCTTTCAGCCGTCTGCCTACGATTCGGCTGAAAAACAAAATATAAGACTTAGTGAGACTAGAGGATGCTATACAATCCTGCTGCCCCGTGATCTTTCAGGCGAACTTTCAACCTGACACATCACGGGCCGGCAGGAATATTAACCCGACCATCAGGATCTACCCCGTCATTTTTATGCAATTACCTGAAAAATATAAACGTAAATTTACCAAGGCAGAGATCAACGAGCTACCTTTAAGGCAGTACGAAGGTCCGATTAAACTTATTGATTGCGAAGACGACCTCCCTGAGATCATTGATGAAATCAGTGAGTCCGGGTTGCTTGGGTTTGACACAGAAACCAGACCAGTATTTCGCAAAGGATTATCTTATCCCCCATCGCTGATTCAGCTTGCAACACGGGATTGCGTATACCTTCTGCACTTAAATCACATTCCGCTTTCTGATGAAATAAAAAAACTTCTCTCATCTGCCAGCATTATTAAGACCGGCGTTGCCGTAATTAATGATGTTAAAGAGCTGAGGCAGGTTTCACATTTCGAAGGAAGGGGATTTGTTGATCTTGGGGACCTCGCTAGGTCTCTTGAAATGCAAACCAACGGACTGCGCAATCTTGCTGCGAACTTACTTGGCTTTCGCATTTCCAAAGGAGTTCAATGCTCCAACTGGGGACGTAAAGATCTATCTCCACAGCAAATAACCTATGCAGCTACAGATGCGTGGGTAAGCAGAGAAATCTATTTAAAATTTCAGGAAATGGGCGCTCTTTAGCCTCCGAAGACTGACCTGCAACAATCAAAATCCGGCCGCCCAACAAACGGCCAGAGTAAGGCCTTACATAAAAATGAACTGCAAATTATCCACTCGTATAAAACTTCTGCCTTTATTGGTATTTATTCTATGCTCCATAGCATTGCCCGCTCTTGCGCAAGAAGACTGCGCAAAAGAACTGAAAACAGAGCTCATGGCCATTTCCGGAGTACAAAGTGTTATCAATGAAAACGAAAATTTATTAGCAATTTTAGACACTTCTGAAAGAACAGAAGTTATCAAACTCGTCTCACGTATTGCAGCGGTTCATAGCAAAAATTCAGACACCGGATGCTCCTTTTCACAATATCCTGTTGCAATCGTAAACAGTGCACTCGGCCAAGCTAAATCCAAAACCTCAGGCAACTTAACTAACGCAGACTTTGTTAAGCTTCTGTATAAGCATGTCTATTCTCTCAGTCCCGTGCAGGTGGAGGAAAACTTCAAAGGATATACAAAACTGGCAGAACTAGCTCCTCAAAACAGCTATTACGCTGCCCGTCTAGCCCATTATAAAGAGCGTGTTGAGCTTCAAAAAAATAGAAACGAGTTTGTCAGCAGATGTTTGAAAGAAGCGGCAAAGGATACAAATATTATAGACCTTAAGATTAAAAAAGATGTTTATCTTTTCATACTGAAAGATGGGGAGCCTCAAAAAATTGCTTCTGAATTTCTGGATAAGGTTGCAAAGCTCACCCCTAAGCCCAAAAAAGAATTCTGCCTATTTTTCTACGATTCTGAGCTGAACCGCTTAGGTGAATCATGCCCGGCTGAATATCAAAAGACTCTCGACAATGCCGAAAGCTCACTTTTAATGAGCCATGTTCAATCAATACCTAGCTACAAGATCGATCAGAACGTAAACGGCTACAAAGCATTAAAAAAACTAAATCAATCTTCCACATTATATACAACCAAGCTCAGAGCATACGAATCCAAGCGTAACGGCCTAGAGAAATTTTTAAACGTTAAGACTTCAACCGGCTCAAGCTTATTCACTAAAAACAGCGTTAAAGGATCAACCCTTTACGTGACTGTTAATAGTGACACGCTGGGTAAAAGTTCTAAGAAGTCTTCAAAAACCTTCTACGACATGCTCAGCAGCTACTATTCCTATTCGGGCAGCCCTTACTCCAAATGCATGATTAAAGACGTCTCAGGCTCCACCCTAGGCAAAATTCAATGCAACAAAAATGGACAGTGTAGCTTTCGATAGTATTTGTCATCGCAATTATATTTACAGCTAATAAAAAAGCCTCTCTTTAAAATTAAAGAGAGGCTTTTTTATATTCAGCTATCTTCCACGTTACATGCTAAGCGATTTGCGCATTACATGGTTGCAAAGAAATAAACAGTACCGACGAGAACCAAACTTGACGAGCGCAAGGCCTGATTATAAATAATCAACTTCAATGCCATTCTGCCTCTAAAAATACCTGCGTAATAGGGAAGTTGATGCCGCAGAGCGCGCATGGGCGTGGATAAGATGTTCCCAATCATCAAGGCCAAAACAATATCGCGCGGAGCCAAAGTTCCATCTCCTAAGAGAGAACCGGCGGCGGCTAGCCCAGCCGTAAATTCCGCAGCTAGGCTAAAAGCTACAATCCCGAAAATTTCTGGATTCAGCCACGATAGAAAACTTAAATTTTCACTCAGATATTCTTGGAATGATGCAAGAACACCGTAGTGACGCAGAAAAAAGAACGCAGTATAGATCGGAACCGTAATGAAAACCACACGGGGCAATCGTTTACGCAGTCTCTTAAGTGCTTTTGAAACTATTTCAGCAAGATTTTTCGGTTCCTGCCCTGCTAATTTAGCAGAAATACTACCGCAGCACCCTTCGGAAGGAAGCCAGAAACGCCCCCATAAAACTATCAATACCGTTCGTATACAGGCCGCAAGCAAAGTCAGCCCAACATAAACGAAAGCGACACTTCCGATAAAAGGGGCAGCTATAAAAAAGACCGTAGGCATGTGTAGAAAATAAGTGGGCAAGCTATTGAAAAGATTAGAAACCACTAACTCTTTATCAGAGATTTCACCCTTTTCGTAAGCTTCGGAAAGCATGGAGTTTGCGGCAACTCCCGAAAAAAAGGCCAAAGCAAAGCTGGCCCCACTTATATCTTTCAGACGCCCCATCCTTATTAACGGTGTCGCGACCTTCCCCATGGCCCGCGTCCAGCGCAGCCCTTCAAGAATATTACCGATTAAAAGCCCAAGGCTAATGAACAAAACGAGCCGTATCAACGGCCAGCCAAGTCCATTCCACAAAATATCCGGTGAAAAAGACAAATAAACCTACTTTGTTATCCAGACATCAGAACTTAATATCTTTAGCTCCGAATGGTCTGCTGAAATGACATTACGTGTGACAAGTTCTTTTATAGCACTCTCGAAATCGCCTTCTTGTGCATTCCACTTATCCAAGCAAGTTTGCTTTGTCACAGGGTCAGATTTAGCCGTGCAGTTCTCAGATTTATCTATCTGTCCACCCTCAAGACTCTCGACCATAAGAAAAAGAGAAACTGCTTCTACAGAAAGCCCAAGATCAAAAACTGCAAGTGCCATAACGTACTCCGTGTTTTATGAATTAACTTCTTTGGAACTAATTAAACCCTTTCTTTCTCTTTTAGCAAAGTTTTAAACAGTTTTAATTCTTCCGCATCCATATTTGTAAAATTCTTTTCAGCAGGGAATGTTCCATCAAGAACCTCGGTGCAGTAAGAGTTTACAGCTTCAACACAATCACCGCGAAGCTGTGCAAATTTTTTGACAAACATAGGCACAAAACGGTCAAAAAGCCCTAAAATATCGTGGTAAACCAAGACTTGCCCATCAGTATCAGGTCCAGCACCAATGCCAATAGTCGGAATGGTCAGACGCTGAGTTATCTCCTTTGCAACCTCGGTGGGAATAGCCTCGAGCACAATAGAGAAACATCCTGCATCTTCAAGTGCAATAGCCTCTTCAACCAAAGCAGAAGCAGATCGAGCAGTCTTGCCCTGTCCCTTAAACCCACCAAACCGCGCCACATGCTGTGGGGTAAGCCCGATATGCCCCTGCACAGGGACGCCGGAGTCGACTATAGCTCTAACATGCTCAAGAAAAGGAAAACCACCCTCAAGCTTTATTGCGCGCGCACCAGTTTTGCTTAATAGTTTTCCGGCATTTGCAACAGCCATACTGACTGAGGGCTGATACGACATGAAAGGCATGTCGGCGATGATTAAAGCTCGTGAAACCCCTCTAGACACTGCGGCGGCGTGATGAAGCATATCTTCCATGGTCACAGCCAAAGTGTCTTCGTACCCAAGGACGACCATTCCCAGAGAATCTCCAACAAGAACAATATCAACTTCTGCGGCATCAGCAATCTGCCCTGAGGAATAATCATATGCTGTAACTGAAGTTATTTTACGCTGTCCCTTTAGATCTCTAATTGCGGGAGCTGTCATTTTTTTCATATCGATCCTCATATATTATTTAATGAATCTGACGAAAATAATCTCTTGTAAACAAATGTTGCTTAAAAGAAGCGGGATTGATTTGACCAAGAGCAAGAGGAATCGTCAAGTTAAATGAAAAAAAGCATAAAAAAAAGAGACTCGGAAAATCCGAGTCTCTTTTAAAAAAGCAAAATTTAAAAATGAATTAAACTTCTTGCATTACCCACACAACTCGCCCGACGACAAGCTTATCCTGATCCTGCACAGGAATAAATAATTCAGGGTGCTGTGGATCTTCAGGACGCAAAATAAAGCGAGAATTTTCAGGGTCAAAAAAGACTCTGCGAATAACTACACCCTGATGAGGTACATGCACAGCGTACATATCTCCCGCCATCAAGCGCCTTTGAGTCTCATCAATGCCTGCGAAAGCATTCCTTCGAATAGCAGGTTCCATAGATGAACCTTCTACTTTAAGGACAACCATTGAAGGCCTGTAGAATGTTTCAGGAATATTGAGTTCGCCAACCTGCTGAGCTTCCCACTTTTCAGCACCGGAATCTTCTCCGGCCATAGAGGAAACGGGAACAACTCTTCCCCTAGATTGCACCTGCCCATACTGCGCAGTTGTTTCGCTAAGGATGTTGTCCGCAGATATTTTACCCTTACCCGGCTTTAAGTACACAGGTTCAATGCCGTCAGATAGCCACTCAGGATTCAACCCGTGCGTCCTGTATAATTTAATATACCATTCAGCCGGAATTGAGCTACGTCTTTTTGCATCAGAAATACTAGACTGTCTGATGTTCAAAATTTCCGCCAGCTGCACCTGAGTTCTTGTACCGGTAGCCTTTTTAATTCTTTCAAGAGTCTCATCAAACCATTTAGACATGTATATGCCCTCCTACGGGTCAGGTGGTTTTAAAATCACCTGTAACTCTCCACGAAGCAACTGGAAAGCTTGAACAATTTCTTATTAAAACACTAAGCTTATAAAGAAATAAATGTATAAGTAATCTCTTTGGTCAAACCTTATGCCATTTCATTGCAAAATAAAACAACAAGAAATAATATATTCCTACTTAAAAGAAATTTTCAAGAAGTTTAATATAACTAATAACGTCCTTAATACACCTAAAACTAAACTAAATGCAACTCACGCAAATTATTTTAGTTTTAAGAGCTAACCACGAATACTTGCAGTAAAAATAGAGAGCATCCTCATACATTCACTACATCAACAAGAAAAAAGTATAGAAATCTTTATTCACCAATATGCAAAACTTGTTGAAATGGTATCAATATACATTTCAATATATAAATTTTTGTATCATTGTGCAAAAAAAATATGTTACTTTCATGAATAAAATACAACTTATTTTAACAACAACAAACAAGCTTCAAAACATACGCCATAGCACGTTAAAAAGCATACGCTAAAAGCTTATAATGTTCTATAAAAAAGCACCAACATAATTACTGACGACAAAGAAGCTGTTTTGAGACGCAAATCAGAACATTATTCATTTCTGAAAGGAAGAACGAAAAAGAAATTATTCCCGCGACTATCAGCCTCGTACCCAGCCTTGCCACCATGAAGCTCCACGATCTGCCGCACAAAGAATAAACCATGCCCGGACCCATATTCGCCACCGGTATCTTTGCTGCGAAATCCTGGATGAAAAAGTTGAGTTCTGTCATCTTCTGCCAAGGGAGGCCCGGAGGTAAACACATTTAATTTGAGCCCATCCCAACCATTTTCAAAATACTTTTCGATATGCTCCCAGCCATATGCTAAAAACTTATCATGCTTCCCATCCCACGAAACAATTTCTCGTGCATATTTAACTGCATTTGAAAAGAGATTGGCATAGACTTGTGAAATAAGTCCTACATCAGCAATGACTATTACTTCCTGATCCGGAACCCCTCCCATGCTGATATCTACACGGATTCCGCGCTCTTCGAATCTAGAACGGTATCGTTCGAGCTGTGGCTCAATAATCTTCTTGAGAAGATTGCACGGCCTCTTTTCGACAATATACCGACCTTCTTCGAAGTGCCGGCGCCTGAGCAAAGTTTCTAAAAACAAGCTTGTCTGCTCATAATGGCTATGAATTTCGTTAAACTGTGAAACTAAACCGGAATATAATGTATCGAGCTCGCCCTTTATATCATTTACGGGTTTATGATCAATTTCGCTTCCAAGCTTATGGATGCTTTCTATTCTGTCCCGCAGCCTGTTATAAAAGAGCTTAAAATACATATTAGGGACTATCACGTTATGCCCGACATCATTCACCAGATTCCGCACAAATTCGAGGTGCTCCTGCCCCTTACGGCGCAAAAGCTTACTATGAAGTTGAAAACCTACGCGATTTACAAATTTCTCAAAGAATAATGATTGATGCGCAGATAGTTCTTTTAATTTATATATCTCAAAACATCCTATTACATCACCAGGGGGCTTAAAAGAAAGTTGCCCGATAAGTTCGTGATTACCACGTATGGGGATGAAAAGATGCTCGCCACGAAACTCTTTCTCAAGAGGCACAGCGGTGCAAACAGGAGACACTTTCTCAGTCCCGCCAACTGAGACAAACTCATTCTCGGCAATGGCCAGATATAAACGACTATCAACACCAAAAAGGACCTTAGGGACGGCAGTACAAACGGCAAAAAACTCTTCAAGACTGTCAAACTCTTGCGCTAAATCAAAAAAAATCATTAAGGCGCGCTTCTCTGTGGGCGAAAATTCATATTCCTTATAGTCATCCATCTTTTCATGAACTCTTCGCTGAATTGCCAACAGCTCGTCCGGCCCAACTTCAGAGATCTGATGAACGCCGTCCCCCTTCACATCATGGGTTTTAAGCGAATAAACTTCTGCACTTTTTTTAATATTATTCATAATTAAGTCCTGCTAGTCTAATAATACAACTTATACGACTATACGACCCTCAGGAAAAAGGAGCAAGCCAAACTGTTCTTTTTTTTATGAGTAACTATCTGTGTATTTACGATAGAAAGTTTTTATGCGAAAGTTCGCCATCCTGCTCAACATGGAATAAAAATGCCTGAAATTATACTGATTCAAATCTCCGGTGAAGATAAACCCGGCCTAACCTCGTCTCTGACGGAAGTTCTGGCTGGATATAATATTGATATCCTCGATATCGGCCAGTCCGTAATCCACAATCAACTTGTACTCGGAGTACTCATAAGACTGCCCCCCGAAGCGGAATCAGCCCCTGTACTCAAAGACCTTATGTTCAAAGGCTATGAGCTAGGCGTTAATGTGAAATTTAAGCCTATCGAAGGCGAGAAATATGAAGACTGGGTAGACGCACAAGGTAAGCCCAGACACATCATTACACTTGTCGGCAACAAAATAACAGGCCGCTTGATATCAAAAGTATCTGATATAATCGCGGATAACGGCCTAAATATTGATATTATACACCGTCTATCAGGCAGAATTCCTATGAACGGGGAACCAGCACCAAGACACGCATGTGTCGAATTTTCAGCTCGTGGCACACCTCGCGATCTTGATTTAGTACGCTCAAAATTTCTAAGCATGGCTACCGAAGAACAGGTAGATGTTGCTTTACAGGAAGACAACGCCTTCCGCAGGAACAGGAGACTTGTCGCGTTTGACATGGACTCGACCCTGATTCAGGCAGAAGTTATCGATGAGCTGGCAAAAGCCGCAGGATCAGGCGAAATTGTAAGTAAAATTACCGAAGCAGCCATGCGCGGCGAAATAGATTTTCAGGAAAGCTTGCGCCAGAGACTGGGAACCTTGAAAGGGTTAGATGAGTCCGTAATGAAAGAAATTGCTAAAAATCTACCTATCACTGAAGGGGCCGAACGCCTCATCTCCAACCTCAAAAAGTTTGGATATAAGACTGCTATTCTTTCAGGTGGATTTACCTACTTTGGTAAAGAACTCCAAAGACTTCTTGGAGTTGACTACGTCTACGCGAATGAGCTTGAAATTATTGACGGAAAACTCACTGGGAATGTCATAGGCGACATCGTTGATGGCGCGAAAAAAGCAGAGCTTCTCCGCGAAATAGCGGCAAAAGAAAAAATCAGTCTCCAGCAAGTAATTGCAGTTGGTGACGGAGCAAACGATCTGCCCATGCTATCCATCGCAGGGCTAGGCATCGCTTTCCACGCTAAACCAAAGGTGAAGCAGGATGCCCGCCAATCTATCTCACATTTCGGATTGGATTCTATCCTCTACTTGGTTGGTCTTCGCGACCGCGAGACGGACTAAATCAGGATTTAATACTTAAGGTTCACAATAACCGAGTCTAAACAAAAGGTTCATCATGAAAGTAGTTACTATACTGGGCAGTCCCAGAAAAAATGGATCCAGCTCTACATTGGCAAAGCAGTTTAACGAAACAGCCATAGCAAAAGGGGCCACTGTAAAAACATACAACCTTAATACTATGGACTTTCGAGGTTGTCAGGGATGCATGGTCTGCAAAACGAAGCAAGATGAATGTGTGCTGAAAGATGATCTAACCCAAGCCCTGAAAGATATACATGAAGCAGATATTCTGGCTCTATCGTCCCCCATTTATTACCACTCCATAACAGCGCAAATGAAAGCCTTTTTGGACCGCACATATTCATTTCTCAATCCAGATTTCTTCAACCGGACTGACCCAAGCCGCTTGCCAGCCGGTAAAAAGTCGTTACTAATCCTTACTCAAGCTGCACCTGAAAGCTCGCATAGCAAAGTCGCCGAAGAGTTTAATTACTTTTTAAATTTTTACGGATTTAAAGAAAACGAAACCATCCGCGTTTGTGGATGGGCAGGCGATAATGAAGCAGATCTCATTGCGGAAAATATTCCTCGAGTTGAAGAGGTAGCTGACAAATTTATTAAATAAAAAAAGGGGTTCGCAAATAATGTTTGCGAACCCCTTTTTATAAACTTCAATATAAACCAACAGAATTATAACTTAATTATAATTCAATTCCAATTCCAATTCCCGAACATTAAGACCCTAATTATCTTTACGAGTAGCCTTGAGCTGACCACAAGCGGCTTTAATATCCTGCCCCATGGATCTGCGGATAGTTGCGGTTATATCCTTATCCCATAAATATTTTTCAAAGGCCAAAACCTGCGCTGGGTCTGGAGCTTCATACAAAAGATCTTCGCCGGGATTGTACGCTATGAGGTTAACCTTGCATTTACGGTGCCCGAGCAAGCGCACAAGCTGTTTGGCGTGATCAATAGAATCGTTCACCCCCCCAAGGAGCAAGTATTCATACGTCACGCGCTCGCGAGGCTTCAGAGGATAGCGGTCCATTGCGGACAGTAGATCCTGCAAGTCCGTTTGCGCGGCCTTCGGCATAATTTTTTCGCGTAGCTCTTGATTAGGAGCATGGAGAGAAATTGCCGGAAGGGTCAACTCAGACGCGCCAAGAACCTCAAGCTGTTTAACAAACCCTACCGATGAAACGGTAATACGGCGTGGCACAAAACTCAGCCCGTCGGTATTATTCAAAGTCTTTAAAGATTTGATAAGGACATCAAGATTCAGCAAAGGTTCGCCCATGCCCATGAATACGAGATTCTTTAGCGGGTTAAGCCCCTTCTCCTGCAAATACGCCCTGCCCACAAGCACCTGACCAAGAATTTCTGACATGGTCATATTGCGCTCAAATCCCATAAGACCTGTACTACAGAAGGTACAAGCCATAGCGCAACCAACCTGAGTGGAAAGACACTGAGTGTAACGCCCTTCCATAGGAATAAGAACAGTCTCAACAAGCGCACCATCAGCAAGGCGCAGCAAAAGTTTGATTGTTCCATCCTTACTGGTCTGAACAACATCCACTTCAGGATGCTTCAGGAATGCTTTGCTTTTAAGACTTTCACGCAGCCCTTTGGCTATATTGCTCATGCCATCGATGTCGCTGACACCTTTCTGCCAGAGCCACTGCCAAATCTGCTTAACCCTGAATTTCGGGCCTTTCAGTTCCTTAGAGATAAAAGCTTCAAGCTCATCGTAATCGAGATCTAATAAATCAATCATATTATATTATCGTATTCTATAAGTTTTATTGTTTGGGGATAAAACGGACGACATAAACCTTTTCCTGCATCCATTTAACAGAAAGCATGGTCATTTCGTCAATCACAATCATTTCTTTGATTGTTGAGGGAAGTTTTTCAAATTCCCGATTAAATGAAATATAATCATGCGAGCTAAGTAACAAAACTCCGCCCGTAAAATCAGTCTCTTTAAAATATTTATATGCTGGATATTTTCCTGCATCAGCGTGCTCTTTTTCAAAAAGAGCGGCTCCGTTCTTAGGAGTAGCAATGGCCTGTAAAATTTCCATCGGGTGAGCACTTGAGCCAAGCGAGTACATACAACCTTCACCCTTATCAAGCTTTTTAAGATAGTAAACAACATCAGGGAACGTCTTAATAAAATAAGGTCTATGCAATATCAAAGTGTTCCCATCAGCAATTTCTTTCAACCCGTCAGTAAGAGCCTGTCCCATAACGGGCATTGGCTTGTTATCCTCAAGCGACACGTACGAAGGAAGCGTCCCATAATAAAACGGCAGGACCGCTACAATAGCTAAAGCTCCGCCTAATATATGAAGAGCTGGGCGCTCTGTCTGCTTTATGCTGACCACCAGCAACACGACAAAGAAACAACCCAACGCCAGAAAAAAGGGAATCATGGTATCCATATACTGCGCAACGGGAACCCCATCCGCAAGGTTAACGGAAACATTCATCGCTTTAAACGATCTGTATGCGAGCAGAGCTCCCATAGAGCAAAGCCAGATGAAACCCATTTCAAAAAACGTCTTATATGTCTTGTCACGCTTGGCATTCACGAGCCAGTCACAGACTAGAATGGATAAAATAGGCAGAATCGGCAACATGTACCGATTAGACTTTAGCTTGAACAGCAAGGTGAAAACCAGAAGGTAAACGAGAAAGACACTGATCATGAACACATATCTTTCGTCGTACTTTTCTTTGATACTCTTCCAAAGACAGTACGCCGCACCGAAAACATAACCACCCCACGGAAAGAAAATAACCGTCAATGTATCAAAGTAGGGATCGAGATGTCCCAGCTTATCAACCAGTTTAGTGCTTGTGGTTGAGGTATTGTGAAAAAACTGCCCGACCAGCCCTTGTGAATAATCAAAGCCGCTTCCGAGCCAAGCACCATATAACCAAAGCGCAAATGGTATACACCCTGCTAAAAACCAGAAAATAAGAATGTTGCGGTCATTCCACTTGGATTTAATGAGACCGCCGATGTTCATGGACGAAAGGAAAGAAGCTGGCTGACCTGCATCATGCCGCTTGCGAACATTATCCCTGATACCTACAGCGAGAACATATCCAGCTAGAGGCAAAAAGGCGAAAGGGCCTTTTGCGAGAACACCCAGAGCCGTAACAATCGCCCCCCCGATGGAAACGACTTTGCGTTTATCACCAAGATATCTGAGCAAGTAACAATAGGTCGCCCACGTGACACAACAGGCAAATACGACATCGACCTTCATCATTACAGACATAAACTTAAACAGCACAGAGCTTTGAAGCATGACCGCTGCAAGCAACCCTGTGGTAGCTCCAAATAACCTTCTACCTGTGAGCGCAGTACCAAGCACTATGAGCACAGAGCAAATTACAGTAGGTATTCGCATGAGGAAGAGAGTATTCGCGCCAAAACCACCAAGCGAGGCAAGCCATGCAAATGGATACATCACCCAATAAGTAAGTGGCGGCTTCTCCATTCTAGGCATGCCGTCAAACATGGGTGAGAGTATATTCCCATTGGTTACCATTTCATAAACGGCGCGGGCATATTTGGGCTCATCAATATCGTAAAAATAATTAAGACATATACCGTAAAAAGAGACCGCGAAAGAAAAACAGAGTAACAAGCCCAAAAGAATCTTCCAATTGTTCTGACTGAAAGCATCAGATTCCGGCTTCATTTCATAATTCATTTATATATTCCTGAATTGTTTTTTTGGTAGAGTTCCGCTCGAAAGCAAAAGTGCTCCCTATATGGATATAAGCCCTATCAAAGTTTTGATAGCAAGTCGAAAGGCGCGGCACTGGATTAATTCAGCATGATAGGTTACTTAAGAATACAGAACTTATTTTATATAAAAAGAGGCTGACATGCGTTTCCCACATATATTGCGACTACTTTATTTTATCATTATATTTATTACCTTTAGCTCAGTTGCGGCTACAGCCTCGCCAACCATCTTTATTGGCGAATTTAGCGACAATTCCGGTCAGCAGGTTTCTGAGTTTAAAGATTTTCTATCCATTGCCCTGACCAAAGCCGGCTTTACCTGTTGCAATAGCTCTGAAATAAATCAAGATGCACGCTACAGCCTCTCTGGAATAGTTGAAAAGAAGAAAAAAGGAACCTCTTATTCAGCCTTGCTGAGCGATAATTATTCGCTTGAGCCTGACGTCTTTTTCAATGGCAAACAAATTGGTGGGGCCAACGCATCTCCCGCCGCATCTAAGCTGTCAGGATCAATTGAAAAACTTCTCGCCAACCAGGTGATTACTTCCATTGAAGTCATTGGAGATTCCAGATTAACGCCCAATGCGGTAATGGCTCTGGCTCAAATAAAACCTGGTGAAACAGCTTCTCCCAAAAAAATTATCGCGGGAAGAATCATTCTCGAGAATTGTGGTTTATTCGAAGAAGCACAACTATATCTAACCCCCGGACCGGAAGGGCGGGCGCTCAAGATAACAATTAAAGAAGGGGTAATGGTTATAGCAAACAGCATACCCGGCCCCGGAAAAGCAATGCTTGAGAATATCCTTGGCCCCCCTACTCATGACCTGCCCCAATTCCCCATTGCACCGAATCGACCTAGAATATCCTCCGGTAACAGCACCGGCAATGCAACAACAGTAAGCATGGACCAACTTGCTCATGAGGCCGAAAATGCCCTCGCTAAATTTGAGGTAAATGAGTCTGAATATGAACCCGAAGATCTCGAAAATTTGATCGACGTGGCATCAGCTATCAAAAATAAAATTTATTCTTACGATGATTCATGTCGTAGCATGTGCATCATTCTTTTAAAGCTTTGCTCAGTTCTTGATTCAAAAACGATGAGAAGCCTAACTTATCATTTGCAAAATGAGATGAGTCAGTCTTCATCCTCGGAATCCATGGAAAAGACTCTTGCCCGAATTGAATTTTTTAATCAGGCATACAAAGCGGCGTCGGAAACACAAACAATTCTGACTTCCAGACTATATGCAAAAACGCCCCACTCCCCGATAATACCATGGATTCTGTTTTCTTTAGGTGAGCAATCCCTCAAGGCAGAAGACATCAAACGCTCAGCCCCCTTACTTAAGGCGGCATCATCTGTTTCATCACTGCCTGTTTCTCCTGAAATGCTAATCCTCACGGCGCAGGCGCAATATAGCAACCTCGATCACAAATCAGGGGATTCTGCTTCCGCCCTTCTAAGGCCGCTGCTTGCCGAGCCGACTCTTGATCAAGATGTACAAAAGAGAATTAAAACGATGCCGCGCTGGGCCGATCTGTGCGAAATAGTTACAGCCATCACGGATAAAGATGGATTTGAACAGCAATTGAAAAAAGGAGATGCTCTGATTCTTCTAGATAGACCGGATTTAGCTGAGCCATTATTTCACAGGCTTCATGAGGAACATCCTGACGACGCACGCCCATTCACAGGTTTTGGAAGACTGGCCTTTCAACGGACCGGCAACCTCTATTCTGCGCGTCCTTACATAGAAAGAGGGGCGAAGCTTCCACACCGTGACCGTTTTTTTTATGAACTTGCTCTAGCCTATACGTTAAAGAGAATCACTGGAGAAGCTCTACCTACTATTAATATAGATGGTAGGGACTCAGAAGAAGCCTCCGCCACCAGATTTTTACTACCGAAAGCTTCTGCCTATGCAGAAAGCTACAAACAGTTCAATGAATCACAGGCCTTACTTATTAGCGCGGGCATAGAAGTTCTTGACGATTGGCTTTCATACACTGCGATGAAAAGTGAAGATGCCTGTGAGAGCATGTTCACTCAAACCGAACTTTTAATGAACGATCGACCGGATTCACAAGAAATCCGTTCGGCGAATTATTTCTTTTCAACATTTTCAAAAGACAGAGATGCCATTAGAAAGCTTTTAGCGACTCCGCTTAGCAATAAGATGGGGCTGGAACCAAGACTTTTACAACTGAATCTTCTCATTAAGGAAATGCACGAACTGCCCACACAAGAGTTAGCAAGCGCGACAGAGGCTGCAGTTATCGCCATAGCAACTGATGCTGAAAACAGAAGCAAGGTTGTAGCTCTCCAAGCAGATGCCTTAGCCATTGTGGGGCTTTATAGAAGTTCAAAAGAAAACTTACTTAGAGCAAAATCTCTTTATGATCTGGCAGTAGATCTCAGTAATGGGCAGAAAAAAGGAAGGCTTTTAAACAACCAGGCTTGTGTATACTTGGCTTTAGGTAAAAAAAGTGATGCGGATGATCTTTACGATGAAGCGCTTGATAATTCACCGCATTTCCCGGAAGTAGTTCTTTTGGGCAACACAGTCTCATCCTTTCCGCAGAAAGAACTAGAACTGGAACTATCAAATTATATAGAAGAAACTACTTCGGAAGAACTTAAAATGGCGGCTCGAAATATCATAGAAAGAAGAGATTCATCCAATTCAACTGAGAGCGAACTGATCAAATCAGGATTGCTGCATGTTCTTCTTGAAGACGATCCACACACAGAAGCGGACTACGACAATATTGAGGGACTGCAATTAAATTTTGCATACGAAAGCAATCCATGGCTGCTTCCCGCAAAAGCGCTAATCAAGTAATTTCGACCACTTAAAATCTTGATCACTCAGATTCTAGTGTAAAATCCAACTCTTCGGCCATCAGCTTGAGAGGCTCGACCCCTCCTGTGATTCGCATAATCTCCATTAACGTCTCAGCTCCAAGTTTTGCTTTTGGGTCCTCGGGGTTAACTTCGCGCAGCAATGTCTTAACACTTTTGCCCACTTTCTCTGCCAGAACCTCTACAGGAACCGGACCGTTAACAACAAGATCTTGTATTGCTCTTTCTATCTTTTCAGACATTTCTATAAAACCTCTTTCTCAATTGTAATTCAAATAGCCCAACGCCAGATTAATAGATTAAAAGAAACAAACTCTCAACCTTGAAAGCGATATCAACAATCATTTACTTTTATTCAAACATTCTGGGGTGATGTCTTTTAAAAACAAGTCATTAACAACAGCAATGCAATTGTAACAGTATTGTAACAAAAGTTTTTTTGAGGCATGATCTCGCGAATTAGCCCTATTTTCAAGGGATGAGAGCCTTTTCATCTATTTGTACTCAACTTGACCTAACCATTTTTACGTGCTTGTTACTGCCCTGTAACAAAAGCAAGTCAGTAATGTATATCTTAAAGTAGCACGCAGGTTTGGAGGGACAATTGCCCAAGAAATCTTTACATATGAAAATACTTCTCTGGGGCTGGGCAATTATGCTCTGCGCTCTGCTGCTGACCTTTTGGTTTTACTACGGCACGGTAGCAGAGGAGCTCACCAGTTCAAGCGGGCAGAGCACCTCACATTTGCTTAACTTTGTCCGCGGACAGATAAGCAAAAGTGACACAGATCCGGGCAGCTCTTCCTTCCAAAAAACAATTACAGAGCTAGGCCATGATCTAGGCATAAGAATCACTTATATAAAGAACGGCAAAGTCTTAGCGGACTCTGAAGTCCAAGAAGATAGACTCTCTAAACTTGATGATCACTCAAACCGCCCCGAAGTAATTGCAGCCGAAGCAAGCGGATCTGGTGAAAATGTCCGGTACAGCACAACTCTCGAAACCCGCATGTTATACGTTGCCAAGGCCATGGGAAAAGACGGTGAATTCCTACGCCTTGCCATGCCATATTCCGTTATAGGTGAACGTCTTGCTAGGGTTAAATTAAATTTCGCTCTTGTGCTGTTACTCATCGCCGCAGGATCGGCCATGCTCCTTATATACATTGGTAAAAGGACTTCCGCCGCAGTTACAGAAATATCTGCAACTGCAACTGCAATCGGCGAAGGAGACTACAGCAAAAGAATAAGAGTGCTACCCGGCGGTGAATATAAACTGCTGGCAAACTCTATCAATACCATGGCCCGCAAGATTCAAGGGCATATCAGGATAATTGAAGATCAAAAGAACAAGCTCGATGCCATGTTTGAAAACATGAAAGAAGGCATAATGGTTCTTGATCCTGATGGGAAAATTGAATCCGTTAACAATTCCATGATTGAAATTATTCCTGAAACAGCTAATAGCAGAGGCAGAATGCCTCTTGAAGTGCTGACCCGGCATGAGATTCAAGACTCTGTTGATGCTATTCTCAGTAATCGCAGTGAATCTAAATCAGATTCAATTATTCTTGATTTTTCGGACGGACGCTCGATGAATGTAACAATATGCTCATTCAACGACTCAGGCAATAATCGCAAACTTATTCTCGTTTTTCATGATATCAGTGAAGTCCGCCGAATTGAAATGGTGCTAAGAGACTTTGTCTCAAATGCTTCACATCAGCTCAGGACTCCACTGACAAGCATAAAAGGATATACTGAAACGATCATAGACAACCCTCCAAGTGACAATAACACTCTGTCTAAATTCCTGAACATAATTCTCGATAATGCGAACCATATGTCAAAAGTAATAACAGGTATGTTTGCACTGGCCCGCAGTGAATACTCTGGAAAAAAACTTCGCTCCGTACCAACGAATCTACAACAAACTATAAGCCATACCATTGACAACCTGACCAAGCAGGCAGATTCTAGAGAGATTACGATAACTACAGGACAGATAGTTAAGGATCTGGTTGTAGGAACAGATGAAGGTTTAGTCCAAATTTTTGAAAATATTCTGGAAAATGCAATAAAGTATGCTCCGGAAAAGAGTGCTATAATAATTGAAACGAAATCGGACGGAAGTTCGGTAACGACTAAAGTTATTGACGAAGGGCCGGGGATAACTCCTGCCGACGCTGAAAGGATTTTCGAACGGTTTTTTAAACTTGATGAAAATGCTGTCGAAAACGGTAGCTCTGGACTGGGACTTGCGATTTGTCGTAGTCTTGTTCGAAACTTTAATGGTGACATTTGGGTTGAAAGCCCTACGGATATAGCTTCTGGAACTGGCTCCGCATTTTGTGTAAAGCTTCCAATTGCTAAAGGCTGATCACACCGATAAGGCTTAATAAGTTTTCAATAAGGGGATTATCTTTAATGGATATTTATGACGTATTTTTCTACCTGTCCCTGTTCGCAGGGTTTATGATGGCCTTTAACCTAGGCGCAAACGACGTGGCGAACTCCATGGCGTCTGCTGTAGGTGCAAAAGCTATCAGCATCAAACAGGCTGTTTTCATCGCAGGTACGCTTAACTTTGCAGGAGCAGTTTTTCTTGGCTCACAAGTAACTGCAACGGTAAGTAAGGGAATCATTAATGCCGATGTAATTGGCGACCCTAAAATTGTAATGATAGGGATGTTCTCTGCGCTACTGGCTGCGGGTATATGGGTTTTAGTCTCGACACTTACGGCCTTGCCCGTTTCATCTACCCACTCCATTGTGGGTGCGATTCTCGGATTCGGACTTGTTGCAGGCGGGCCGGATGTTGTGAACTGGATCAAAATGGTCGGGATCGTTATGTCCTGGATTATTTCTCCATTTTTTGCGGCAACCATCGCTTATTTAATCTTTTCCCATATCCGGAAAACAATCCTTTTCCAAAAGGACTTTATTCACCAAGCCAAGAAATGGGCTCCGATATGGATGGGCTTAACTGTCCTTCTTATTGCACTCTCATTTCTTTACAAAACACCAGTAGGCAAGAGCTTGGAGCTTCCATTTCTGGGGGCGCTCGCACTCGGCTGCAGTATTGCCGGAGTAGTTTGGTTTATAGGTAGGTTGGCTGTAAGCAAGCTGGTGGGAGATCCCGAGCAGGGAGCTGAAGCGGTCGAACAGACGTTCAGAAAACTGCAGATCGGAACATCCTGTTATGTGGCCCTATCTCAGGGAGCGAATGATGTAGCCAACGCAATCGGACCGGTTGCTGCAATCTACCTCATATCTAAAGAGCATGTACTCCGCACAAACGCAGATGTCCCTCTAGGTTTGCTGGCCATGGGCGGAGTTGGTATTGCGATAGGTATCGCCCTTCTCGGTCATAAAGTAATGGGTACAGTCGGCACCAAAATCACAGTGCTGACCAATACCAGAGGGTTCGCGGTTGACTTCGGAGCGGCAACAACAGTTCTTGTTGCTTCCAACATGGGACTCCCTGTATCATCAACCCACGCGGCAGTTGGTTCAGTAGTAGGTGTTGGTCTCGCGAGAGGGTTCGCCGCAGTCAACTTTAAAATACTTGGTAAAATTGTCATTTATTGGGTATTAACTGTACCTATAGCTGCATTCACATCAATAATAATATTCACAATCCTCAAGTGGATTTGTCTCTAGTCATAAATTTTAGGAGGTTAATATGCG
This sequence comes from Desulfovibrio sp., assembly GCA_030145055.1. Taxonomy (GTDB): domain Bacteria; phylum Desulfobacterota; class Desulfovibrionia; order Desulfovibrionales; family Desulfovibrionaceae; genus Maridesulfovibrio. Next base: position 623,559 of record JAQYWK010000001.1, on the reverse strand, counting down.
TTTTCGTTTACCTTTTCTCGGTGTTATCGTTTCGAAAGACCCTATGGATGGACTTACCAAGCACTATGATAAAATTGCTGAGTGCATCCAAATCATCAACGATTCAGTAGAATGTTATGTAACAGGCGATGCCACATGCAAAGATTTCAGCGATCTCATCGAGCAAATCGATACGGTCGAAAGTCAAGCGGACAAGATCAAAAGATCTATCCGTAACCACTTGCCGCACAGCATGTTCATGTCTGTAGATAAGACTCTGTTCTTTAACTACACACGCAGTCAGGATAACATCCTCGACAATGCTCAGGAGGCTCTGCACTGGCTTGCCATGCGCAAAGTAAGCATTGCTGCAGAATACCAGAAAGACCTGATCCTGCTCCTTTCTGAAGTGAATGATACAACAACACGCCTCGGGCCAGCGCTGAAAGCAACTATTGAGCTTAACAATGGTTCTTCTATTGATCGCGAAAAGACCAAGCAGGCTATCAGAAAGGTTCGCAAGCATTACGCAAGAGCTGTCGAACTTAGAAAAGAACTTACTCACAAAATCTACAATTCCGACATGGAATTTAAAGACATCTACCAGCTTACGCATTTCGTAGATTGTCTAAGCGAAATGGCTCACCAAGCAGAAGGATGTGCAGATATCCTCCGCGCGATGCTTTCCAGATAAGCGACGCAGTTACATATCACGCAAAAAGCCCCTGAAAACTTAGTTTTCAGGGGTTTTTTCATGCCTAACTCTAAACAATTACCTTCCCGGACCTGACTCGGCTGATTCATGTCCGGCTTAACCGCTATCCTAAATGTATTAGGAAGTAACGGTAAGCCGCAAAAACATGGGAAAGTCCTGTGTTCATTAGGTTTACCATAAGACAAGAAGGTAAAATTTGATTTCTCCAAATAGTGACAAACTGAAAAAACAAACTAGAGCAGATCAACAAAACAATGTCCAAATGCGCGAACACGCACTTCAACAAAATCCTATCGTAGGAAGAGATGCGGAATCCGGCACAGGTGAAAACATCTTTGATGAACAGGAAAGGGACTCCGCTCAGGGAGATCTTGGAACCAAAGCCGTGGACAACTACCAAACTAAAGAATTTCGCACGAATAGAGGAAATGTTTTTTCAATGACGGCGATAGACAGAGATCAAAACGGCAGAATTGATTACACCGCGTTGCTCATATCTCCTGAAACTGTCTGCCGTGAATATCAGTATGACCTAGGAGGTAGACTCAGCAAAGTGACCTGCGGAAATGATATAGTTGAACAATATGCATATGGAAAATACGGTGAGCGGTTAACAGACGCGACAAGCAAAGCTAAGCCGCGCAAATTTGTATACAACGAAAAGCTTCAACTAATCCAAGCTGGCGAAGTAAAATATTCGTACAACAGCAAAGGTCGGCTATCCATGAAAATGGATATGGGGGACGTAACGACCTATTATTACACAGAGTCTGGCATACTTAACGAAGTGCGGTTGCCGAACATGCGCAAAATTCAATATGTAATTGATCCACTTGGACGCAGAGTTGTAAAAAAGATTAACGGCATCACCATTGAATCGTATTTATGGGATGATATGACCACACTTGTTGCTACCTGTGACGGTCAAGGCATGAATCATAAAGCGTTCACCTATAATGAAGAAGGTGATCCTGTAACTATGACTTATCTGGATAAAACCTACAATCTAGCGACAGATCAGGTCGGTACAATATTCATGGTTGCGGACGAAAGGGGTAATGAGATAAAAGAAATTATTCACGATTCGTTTGGTAATAAAGTTTTCGATAGTAATGAAGAGTTTAATACGTGCATTGGATTCGCTGCGGGGCTACTTGATAAAGATACGGGGCTAGTTCACTTCGGATATCGCGATTACGATCCTACCATCGGCAGACTCACAACTCCCGACCCAATCGGTTTAGCTGGCGGAGATGTTGATGTTTACGGTTACTGTTTGGATGACCCGATTAATTTCCATGATCGGACTGGGTTGGCGGGTCAGAGTCAGGAGTCGAAGGACAAATTAGCGGATACTGTGATTAACGAGCTTATTACCACTAAAGCTCCGAGCGTTACTGCTAGCGAAGAATATAAAAAAGGGAATGTTGAGGGCAGTGGGATTCCGAAGAGGGGGAAGCCAGCGGAACAGAGAAAGACATCCGACAACAAGAATATGCCCACAAATACTCAAAACTCTTCTAAAGTTAACGATGAAAGTGGATACAAGAAAAACCCCAAAGCCGTTGTAGCTATTACAGCCGGTGCTGTTGCACTACCTTTTGTTATGGCTGGAGGTATACTTGGCGGGCCTCCGGCGAGACGAGCCATAGCCGCAGGTGCAAAATGGGTTCTCAAAAATGGAAAAAAAGTTTTACAAAATAGTGGTAAGGCTGTTGATAAAGTGAAAGATAAAACTCTTGAAACGGCTGTTAAAGTTGAGAATAGTGTTGGAGTTAAAAACGTGGAAGATGCTGCCTCTGGTTTCGTCCCCGGGCCTCCCAACTCGAGCATTCCTGCTGCTGCAACAGCATTGGTTAATCATGGGTATAAAGACTTAGTTGATGGAATTGGCACAGTTGTAGATGGCACCTCCTCTATAGTAAAAAAGGCTAGTAAACATGGAAAAAAGAAGAAGAAAAAAAGTAATTAAAAAAATATGCTTAGCCTTATTAGGACTGGGATATATTCTGTGGAGTTTATCGTTTTTCAATGATGAGTCTCCCTCTTTTTGGGATGTTTCAATTAACATCTACGGGCGTTGGGCTATGGCACTTGTCGGACTAATTGCTATTGGTTGTGCCCTTTTTTACAGAAAACCCAAAACCAGTAAAAAAGTCGGGTATTACGAAAACACAATCTGCCCAGATTGCGGGAAGGTTTACATTGTCGGAAGTGGCCCAACAGATGACATTTGTACCAAATGCTCAGTTAAACTAGAGCCTCTTGAAGGATTCTACGCCAGACATCCTGAATTAAAAGAGGCAGAGGAAACTCTTCCTGAAAAATTAGAAGATATCGAGTAACGATTAATAGCCCCGCACCCCAAAAGTGCGGGGCTTACTATTTTTCGGATATTTCAATTACGACCCTACCATCGGCAGATTCACCACTCCTGACCCTATTGGCTTGGCTGGCGGAAGAGAATGAGCAAGACATTAAAAAGACCACTTCTGACAAGCCACGTGCTGCAAGAGGTGAAGCTGGGAATAAACTAGATTGGAGTAGTGTAAAGCAAAAGAAATAGGAGAATTTAATGTTGAGGGAAGTGGTATTCCGAAGGGTGGGAAAATAAGCTTAATCAGCCCCAACCCTAATAATCACGCCCATCTTTCAAAGCCATGCGCTTAATTTTACCGCTCGAAGTCTTTGGAAGTTCATCGCGAAATTCAATACTTTTAACCACGACAATAGGTCCAAGCTCGCTGTGAATATGATCTATCAACTCTTTGTGTAGGTCATCGGATTCCATTGCGTCATAAATCAAGGTGACAAAAGCCTTGGCGACTTCTCCCTTAATCTTGTCCGGCACACCGATAACGACAGCTTCGGCGACGTCAGGATGACTTGTTAGCGCGCTTTCCACTTCTGCGGACCCAATGCGGTGTCCTGAAATACTTAGTACATCATCAGCGCGGCCCTGAATCCAGAAATAGCCGTCTTCGTCCCTGCGAGCTACATCACCAGCATAGAACATTCCCGGTATAATTCCCCAATAATGGTCGGCAAGTGCGCGATCATCATTCAAGACAGCGGTAAACATTGCGGGCCACGGTTTCTTGATAACAAGGAATCCGCCCTTACCTGCGGGAACCGACTTACCTTCAAGATTCACAATATCTGCGTCAATACCGGGCAAGGCTCTTGTAACAGAACCGGGCTTAAGCACCGACACAGGCATAGGGCTGATCATGATCATGCCTGTTTCGGTCTGCCACCATGTATCAAGAACAGGGCATTGGCTTTTACCTATGTTTTCGTAGAGCCAGATCCATGCTTCAGGATTAAACGGCTCGCCTACCGCGCCCAGAATGCGGAGCGTAGAGAGATCATGCTGATCAGGATAACTGTGCCCGAAACGCATCAATGTGCGAATCTGAGTGGGCGAAGTATAGAAAATTGTAACGCCGTATTTGGAAATAATGTTCCACATCCTGTCGGCCTGTGGGTAAAGGGTATGCCCTTCGTACATTACAGTGGTCGTGCCCGCTAAAAGCGGCCCGTAAACGAGATAACTGTGACCTGTTATCCAGCCCGGATCAGCGGAACACCAAAAAATATCTGTGGGTTTAAGATCAAATACCCATTTGAAAGTCCTGTGCACGCCGACCATATAGCCACCATGACAATGGATTATCCCCTTAGGCTTCCCTGCCGTACCTGACGTATGCAAAATAAAAAGTGGATCATTGGCATCCATTATTTCAGACGCGGCATGAGAACGCTCATGGCGGACAATATCCTCGTACCAATAGTCTCTTGAGGAATCCATTTCCACTTCGACATTGGCTCTGTGCACGACCACTACAGACTCAAGGGAATCAGCAGGAGATTCGAGAAGAGCGCGATCTACTTCTTCTTTCAGCCGGACAACTTGTCCATTTCGATAGAAACCATCGACCGTGACCACAACGCGGGGTTGGATTTCTCTTACACGCTCACGAAGTAGCTTTGCGGAAAAGCCGGAAAAGACCAAAGAATGCACCGCGCCGATTCTGGCACAGGCAAGCATAGAAATAACTGTTTCTGGAAGTTGCGGCATGTAAAGGACAACACGGTCACCCTTGGAAACTCCAAGAGCACGCAGTCCGTTCGCGAATCTATTCACCGCACGGTAAAGTTCATAATATGTAAATTGGCGAGAATCGCCAGGTTCGCCTTCCCAGATGAGGGCCAGACGGTTTTTATTTGCGGTTTCGATATGGCGATCAAGAGCATTGTAAACAATGTTACATCTAGCGCCAGTGAACCACTTGTAATTGGGAGCTTCGGACTCATCAAGAACAGTATCCCACTTAGTGAACCAGTCCAGCTCTTCAGCCGCTTCTTCCCAGTAACCAGTGTGATTGGCCTCAGCTCGTTCGCGGGCAGCCCGTAAATCCTGAGGATTCACGCCAGCCTCAATAATCATCTGCGGCATGGGCCTGAAAACCCGCTCTTCGTGTAGAAGACTATCTACTGCTTCAGAATGATCCATGCGCTGCTCCATTAATTGATACGACCAAGCCAACCTCAACTGACGAAATCTTATTAAAACCTAAAGCCATTCTTCCAGTCTCATTAATACGCACACAAGCGAACCTTTGCATGCCATATTCGATAAACGGCGCAGGAAGTTCGATGAACGGCATCACTACATCCCCAATATCTGTTTCAGCTTCGCAATACGCCTTCTACTGATAGGTAATTCAATGCGGGTACGCCCTGCGGTTCTGAGCATAAAGTTACTACCGGGGAGAGATGCTATCTCAGTAACCATCTCTAAGTTTACCAGATACTTACGATGGACCCTAAAGAATCGATGCGGCCCTAGACGTTCTTCCAAAGCCTTAAGTCTATGCGAGGTCAGAAATTTTTGTGTGGCGGTATGTACATAAGAATAGTCTTCATAGGCTTCCACAAAGATGATCTGAGTATACGGAATAAGCATCATGCGCCCGTCTTGGTTAACGGGCAGCTTTTCAATTTCAGGCTGGCGGGTTTGGGAAACGTCCCATGCTTGTTTCAAAGCAGCAAGAAAGCGGTCCTGCTCATCTTCTTCGAGGGGAAGTTGCAAAGTTTCTTCACCAGTTTCCACGCCGGAACCCGATTCTTTCCAATCTGAAGGTTCGGGAACTTCGCGAAAGTGAGACTTAAATCTTAAAATACGTTCCACAGTCTTGGCCATGCGCTCTTCGTCAGGAGGCCAGATCAAATAATCTACCGCCCCAAGCTCGAAAGCCTGATAAGCCATGGTTTCGTCTTCAGCTATAAAAATCAAACCGGGCCTATGTTTACTGGCTCCAAGAGCCTGAGCAAATTCAATTCCGCTAATCCCTTCAGAAAAATTTAACGCCACGAAAATTATGCCATAGCCGACTTCCTTGTGCATCTCTAAGGCTTCGTCGGCAATAACCGTTTCGCCCAAAAGCCGAACAACATCCACACCGCGCAAACTCTGCCGGATGAAAGCTCTGACTTCTGAGTCAGGATGAAGGATTAATGTCTTAAGGCTGGGCAAAACCATCTCCACAACAACAAATTATTCTAATTATTCTAGGGATAGCTTTAATTGTTCATGACCGCAAGAGATCTAAGCATGAAAACAGTTCGAAATTTATAATACTAATGATCATAATATTAATTCATAAAACATATTAATGTATTTATTCTTATTTTTATGAAAAAATTGAATTATTCTGCGAAAATTTCCTTGACTTTAACGAGAACTATTACTATTAGCTTTTTAGAGGTCATTATGAAAATAGGACAAAGAAGATCAAAACAAAGGGAACTTATTCTTGAGGAATTGAAAGCACTCACCTGTCATCCGACAGCAGACGAGCTTTATGAAATTGTTAGAAAACGGTTAGCAAACATCAGCCTAGGAACAGTGTACCGAAATCTGGACCTGATGGCTTCCACCGGAATTATACTTAAAATTGAATCCGGCGGTAAGAACAGGTTTGACGGAAATGCCATGCCTCATCCTCATTTAAGATGCACAGAGTGCGGAAAGGTCGAAGACATCATGTTTGATGTGAACCTGCCTACTCCAAGTGAGCTTGAAGCTAATGGTTACGAAGTTACAGGCTGTACAATAGAATACTACGGCATTTGCCCAAACTGCAAAACCTGCTGCTAGAAACATATTTAGCAAGGTTAAATATCAATATGAACAGCGGTGTAGTGCCAATATAGAAATTTAAGAAATAAACTGACAGCGACTTTATTAGCTGATACTTTATTTAGTAGTGCAGTGTAGAACCGCTATACCCCAAATAACACATTTAAGGAGACGACAATCATGGCTGGATTAAAAGGGTCACGTACCGAAACCAATATACTCACTGCATTTGCAGGAGAATCTCAGGCCCGCAATCGTTACACATACTTCGCTTCCCAAGCCAAAAAAGATGGCTTTGTTCAGATCTCCAAAATTTTCGAAGAAACCGCTAATCAGGAAAAAGAGCACGCAAAACGTCTCTTCAAACTTCTTGAAGGCGGAGACGTAGAAGTAACAGCATCTTTCCCTGCTGGCGTAGTCGGCACAACGGCTGAAAACCTCATGGCTTCCGCTGCTGGCGAAAAAGAAGAGTGGGAACATATGTACCCATCCTTTGCAAAAATTGCTGAAGAAGAAGGCTTTACCGCCATAGCAGCAGTTTTCAAAGCAATCGCTGTTGCAGAAGAATTCCACGAAAAACGTTATGTAGCTCTTGCTAAAAATATAGAAGACGGTAAAGTTTTTGAAAAAGATGCTTGTGTGGTATGGCAGTGTCAGAACTGTGGGTACACAAGCGAAGGAAAACAGGCTCTAAAACAGTGTCCAGCTTGTGCTCATCCGCAGGCTCACTTTCAGCTCGTTTGTGAAAATTACTAATTTTTAACCCCTGCAACGGAGACTAAAATGGCTGAATTATTTGAAGTATACAAATGCGACGCTTGCGGTAATATCACTATGGTTATGCATGCTGGGCCCGGCAATCTTGCTTGCTGTGGATCAGACATGAAACTCATGACTGAAAACACCGTTGATGCTGCTAAAGAAAAACATGTTCCCGTCATTGAAAAGATTGAAGGCGGTTACAAAGTCAAAGTTGGCGCGGTTGCTCACCCAATGGATGAGAAACATTATATCGAATGGATTGAACTTGCTTCCGGAAACGACCGTTACCTGAAAAAACTAAATCCGGGCGAAACCCCTGAAGCGGACTTTTGCGGCTGTAAATTCGGAAGCGAACCAGTAACTGCCCGTGGCTACTGTAACCTGCACGGTCTCTGGAAAGCTTAAACTTTTTCAAAGGAAGGATATCAAAATGGCTGAACCAAGCGAAATGTACCAGTGTCAAGTTAGCAATTGTGGATATATCTACAATCCTGATAAAGGCGACAAAAAAGGCAAAATCGAAAAGGGAACACAGTTTAAAGATCTTCCTGAAGATTGGAAATGCCCTATTTGCGGAGCTACTAAAAAATCATTCAAAGCTTTAGGCTAGTTAATAATTATTTTACGGAGATATAAAAATGAAATATGTATGTAATATTTGTGGATGGGTTTACGATCCTGCTGAAGGCGATCCAGATGGTGGCATTGCTCCAGGAACAGCATTCAAAGATATTCCTGATGATTGGGAATGTCCTGTCTGCGGAGCGGGCAAAGACGATTTCGAAGCAGAATCTTAGACCCCTTCGATTCTTTTATTCATATCGTTCATATCGTTCATTAAGAAAGCCGGGGTTTACCCCGGCTTTCTATCTTAAACATCTAAACGTAGTAGGAATTTAAAGTGAGACCTGTTGAAATTAAAGATGGAATACACTGGGTAGGAGCCGTTGACTGGAATTGCCGTAATTTTCACGGCTATGCTCTTTCCTCAAAAGGCACAACATACAATGCCTTTGTAATTGATGACGAAAAGAAAGTCCTTATTGATACAGTTCCTGCTGCATTCGAAAGCCAATTTCTTTGCTCTGTCGCCAACGTAACCGAATTTGAAAAAATCGACTATATCGTTGTTAACCACCTCGAACCAGATCACTCTGGTTGTCTTGCCCGCATGGTCGAGCTTTGCAAACCTGAGAAGATTTTTATCTCACCTATGGGAGCAAAAGCTCTCAAAACATTTTTTGATTGCGAAGATTGGCCTATAGTTGTTGCTAATTCCGGAGACGAAATTTCCATCGGAAAGAACACTCTCCGTTTTTACGAAACAAAAATGCTGCACTGGCCTGACAATATGTTCACCTTCATTCCAGAAGCAAAAATGCTTATTTCAAGTGATGCTTTCGGACAAAACTGGGCAACCAGCGAACGCTTTGTCGACGAAGTTAGCAAAGAAAAAGTATCTGACCTTATGGCTCAGTACTATGCAAATATCGTCAACCCATACTCAGCAAAAGTTATCAAAACTCTTGATTTTTTTGGTGAACTGAACCTTGATATTGACATGCTCTGCCCTGATCATGGCCTTATGTTCAGAGGTGAAGATGTTGGATTTGCTCTTGCTAAATACGCAGATTACGCAGCTCAAAAGACTACCAATAAAGCTGTCATCGTATACGACACCATGTGGAAATCCACTGAAAAGATGGCAAATGCCATTGCTTCCGGAATCGCAGATGAAGGTGTCAGCGTTAGACTTATGAACGTAAAAGCTAACCACCACAGTGATATTATGTCCGAGGTTTTTGATGCAGGCGCAGTCATCCTTGGCTCCCCTACACATAACAACGGCATCCTTCCCGGCATGGCTGATGTTCTGACTTACGTAAAAGGTTTGAGACCTCAGAATAAAATCGGCGCTTGTTTCGGTTCATTCGGCTGGTCTGGAGAATGCGTTAAGATTCTCAGAGGATGGCTGGAAACAATGAACATGGAAGTCATTGATCCAAATATCAAAACGAAAAACCGCCCTGATCATAAATCCTTTGAGGAATGTTATGAGCTAGGCCGCGAAATCGCAAAAGCTGTAAAGGCTAAGAACGCATAGTAATTTAATAATCACCGGGTGAAACGCTTGTTTTGCCCGGGGATTATTAAACAAGGAGAATTAACCACATGGCAGTTGGACGGCAAATAAAAAAAGCAGTCATGACGGCCTTTGCTGATGAAGATTGGGAACAGAAGTTTTCTGAACTCATGAAAATTCATCCTATGCAGACTCTCATCGCCCCTCTTTTCTCATCTCTTTGTGCTCCTTCAATAATTGTGCGTTGGCATGGAATATCCTCTTTCGGACAGGTGATGAATCGCTTGTTTCAAGAAGATGCGTCCAAAGCTAGAATCGTCATGCGCAGAATCATGTGGATGCTCAACGAAGAATCGGGTGGGTGCGGATGGGGTGTACCTGAAGCAATGGGCGAAATTACCGCTTCAAACAAAGTTCTCGCTGATGAATACGGCAGATTTCTTATCAGTTACATACACGAAGAAGAAGAGGGGAAGCCTGAAAATTATTTGGAATTCCCTTTACTGCTTCGCGGAGCCATATGGGGCGTTGCCCGGTTGGCTCAGGACAGACCTGATATTGTTGAACCCGCGACCGATGATCTGATCAAATTTCTTGATAGTAGCGACCAAGTGCTTATTGGCATTGGTTGTTGGGCTCTTGGGGGACTTAGGGCTGTACAGGCTGTCCCGTTACTTAAAGTTCTTACAACCAATGATTCTACTATTGATATTTACAAGGACCGACTGCTGCAATCTGTGACAGTTGGGCAATTGGCGCAGGAGGCCCTCGGGAAAATTTCCGGGGAATAATTGTAACTCTGAACAAGGAGAGGAATGATGGATGTTCTTATGCTGTCAAGGCTTCAATTTGCCATGGCAACTATGTTCCACTTCATTTTCGTGCCCCTCACCCTAGGCCTTTCTGTGATGGTTGCCATCATGGAAACCTACTATGTGCGCACCGGAAAAGAAATTTATCTCAGAATGACTAAATTCTGGGGGAAACTGTTTGTTATCAACTTTGTGCTCGGGATCGTAACCGGGTTAACCCTTGAATTTCAGTTCGGTACCAACTGGTCCCGTTACTCGATGTATGTTGGTGACATATTCGGTTCGCTACTGGCAATTGAAGCAACAGTGGCCTTTTTTATGGAATCAACATTTATTGCGGCATGGATTTTCGGTTGGAAAAAACTTTCCGCCAAAATGCATTGTGCCTGCATATGGATTGTTGCCATTGCATCAAATATTTCAGCAATTTGGATCATTCTTGCCAACGGCTGGATGCAGAATCCAGTTGGTTACGTAATCCGTAACGGACGCGCAGAACTTGACGATTTCGCCACAGTACTTTCCAACCCGTTCGGTTGGTCACAGTTCTTTCATAACGGATTCGCAGCATTCATTGTTGCTGGATTCTTCCTTATGGGAATTAGTGCCTACCACCTGCTCCGCAAGAACGAAGTTGAATTCTTTACCAAGTCCTTCAAGATGGGCATGGTCTGTGCTTTCATTTTCTCTCTGGCAGTTGCCATGCAAGGCCACGGTCACGCACAGATGGTAGCGGAAAAGCAGCCGGAGAAGCTTGCAGCAATGGAAGCTCTCTGGGAAACCACAGACAGTGCACCTATGTACCTCCTTTCAATGCCTGATGTGGAAAACGAGAAAAACTCAGTTGAAATGTTCGGAATCCCCGGCGGACTCAGCTTCTTGGCTTTCGGATCTTTCGATGCCCCAGTTAAGGGCCTCAAAGAATGGCCTAAAGAAGATCGCCCTCCAGTTATGGTTACTTTCCTCGCCTTCCGCGCAATGGTCGGGCTAGGCTCGCTCTTCCCTATTCTTTGCATCTGGGCATGGGTCAAGCGCAAAAATCTGGTTGAAAACAGACTACTGCTTCGCGTCATGCTTTACTCCATCCCGCTACCTTACATTGCCATATGGGCAGGTTGGGCAGTTACGGAAGTTGGTAGGCAGCCATGGATCGTATATGGAATTATGAAGACCAGCGATGCGGTTTCTCCCATCGTGACAAGTCAGGTCTGGTTCTCACTAATCGGCCTAACCTTGCTTTACACTATGCTTGGTTGCTGTGAGCTATTCCTACTGTCCAAATTTGCACGCAAAGGCCCTGAACCTACGAAGGCTTAAGAGCTTCAACGAACTCGATAAGTCAAGGAGATAAACATGCTGGAAACAATATGGTTCTTACTATGGGGAGTGCTCTGGGCCGTCTATTTCATGCTCGATGGGTATGATCTAGGACTAGGTTCGGTGATGCCCTTTCTCGCAAAAAGCGAAAAAGATAGAAAAACAATTTATACTTCAATGGGTCCCTTCTGGGACGGTAATGAAGTCTGGCTGGTCACAGCAGGCGGAGTTACCTTCGCGGCTTTCCCGACAGCTTATGCTGTAATGTTCAGCGGACTATACACAGCCCTGATGCTTCTGCTCATGGCACTTATTGTTCGCGGCGTAGCATTTGAATTCAGAGGACTAGTTGAAAGCGACTTGTCACGTAAATTCTGGGATGGCGCTATGGTCATCGGTAGTGCACTTCCGGGACTTCTTCTCGGTGTTGCATTCGCCAACATATTCCAAGGGATTCCAATCAATGCCGAGGGCGTATTCCAGGGCGGCTTGCTGACTCTTCTGAACCCTTACGGACTTGCAGGTGGAGTTCTTTTCGTACTCATGTTTGCAATACACGGATGTCTATGGCTGGCGGTACGCACCACAGGTGACCTTAATGCACGCGCAGGTAACCTTGCCGCGGCAATTTGGCCTATACTAGTTGCTGTGTATGTGACCTTCCTAGCACTCACCAGCATTTACACCAAGCTGCTCAGCAACTACCTGACTAACCCAGCGTTGCTTTTGATCTTGCTCATTCCGATCTTTGCGATCGTGATGGTTAGAACATACATATCAGCACAGAAGTGGTGGTTGGCGTGGACTTGCTCTGCGGCGCTAATCTTCTCCACAACCATGTTTGGCATAATCGGGCTATTTCCGGCACTGCTGCCTTCAAGCATCAATCCGGCTTACTCGATTACTATCCATAACGCAGCTTCCAGTCAGATGACTCTTAAAATCATGTTGACAGTAGCTCTCACAATGGTTCCTGTTGTTATCGCGTATCAGGTCTGGATGCATAAGTTATTTGCAACCAAGATTACTGATGAAGATATCGGCTACTAGAAAGTAATTAACTTTAAACATAGATCGGAGATTTAAGAATAATGTCTAATAAAGTACTAGAAAAGGCTCTTAACGAGCACCTGAATGCTGAAATGTACTCAGCATACCTATACCTTTCCATGTCTGCTTACTTTAGCGACACAGGACTAGGCGGCTTTGCTAACTGGATGAGAGTGCAGGCTAAAGAAGAACAGTTCCACGCCATGAAATTCTACGATTACATCAACGAACGCGGCGGAAAAGTTCTACTGACAGCTATTGAAGCTCCACAGCAGGAATGGACTAGCCCACTTGAAGCTGTTCAGGCAGTTCTTGAGCACGAAAAGAAAGTAACATCACTCATCAACGGACTCGTTGACCTTGCTATTGAGCAAAGAGATCACGCTTCAAACATCTTCTTGCAGTGGTTCGTAACTGAGCAGGTTGAAGAAGAAGATAACGTTAACGCAATTCTAGACAAGCTCAAACTTGCCGGAACCGAAGGTAACGGTATGTTCATGCTTGATAAAGATCTTGCAACACGCGTTTTTACTGCTCCTGCAGGTGAATAAGCACAGTTCTTAACAAATCATAAAAAAAACCCCTGTAGCTAATGCTTCAGGGGTTTTTTTTGTTTTCACACATTTCCCCATCCCCTTTATTGACAATGTTTTTTTATTGCGTACCTTTTTAGATGATCCTAACGAATCAGGAGGAGCATCATGGTCATAGATTTTGGCTCAATTTCAAATTTACCCTACGAATTTGATAAAATTTTTAGCGGTGTCTTCAACCCGCAGCAGTACAAACGCAGGAAAATAGCATATCCACCCGTAAATATGGGTGAAGATAATGCAAATATATATGTCCACGCAGAAATGCCGGGCATAGACATTGACGACCTCGATATTGCGATAACCCCTAAAGATGTCGTAATTAAAGGTGAACGTAAGTTGCCGGAAGGTCGATATTTCCGGCAAGAACGTATTTCTGGCATATTCCAAAGGATTGTCGCCATCCATACTAATATTGATGTGGATAAAGCATCCGCCACCATTAAGGATGGCGTGCTACTGATGACATTACCTAAAGTCAGCTCAACTGCGCCCAAGAAAGTCGCAGTTGAAATTGAGTAAGGAGGTAGTATGATCGAAGAAACTAGAACTAACAAAGATATGGATGAAATAGATCCTGCTACAGATATAGTTGAAACCGAAAATGGTTTTTTCATGTACATGGATCTTCCCGGTGTAAAAAAGAAAGACCTCAATATTGATGTGGAAGAGAATGTTCTAGTCATCGCAGCGAAGGCAACCAAGCAGGCTGTGGATGGTGAGATTTTTATTCAACAAGAGTTTGGAAGTGGCGATTATCGTAGAAGATTTAACCTTGCGGTTGTTGTAGATCCAGACAATATCAGAGCCAATCTTAAGAACGGGGTACTCGAATTGTTCCTGCCTAGAAAGAATGCAACAAAACCACGTAAAATTAAGGTTTCGCAGAGCGATTAGCGGCTCCAAGCTGATGGATGAGATTAATTTGGAGAATTTAGCGTTCTTTATTTGATCGTCTTTTCCGTTTCTGATAAATGGCAATAAACCATATGGAGGTATGTCTGAAATGAAAGCATTTAAAATATTATTAGTTGTGTCCCTTTTTTGTGTGGCTCTCTCATTTGGAGCAGTTGCTAATGCCGGTACTAAAGCCATCGTAAAGATGGATACCAGCTTAGGAACTATTATTCTTGAACTTGACAAGGACAAAGCTCCTCAGACTGTTGAGAATTTCCTTAAATATGTGAACGAAGGCCATTACGATGGTACAATCTTTCACAGAGTTATCAGCGGATTCATGATTCAGGGCGGAAACTTCGACAAAAGCATGAAGCGCAAACAAACTCGCGGCGGTATTAAGAACGAAGCCCGTAACGGACTTTACAATGACAAATACACCATCGCCATGGCTCGCACAGGTGATCCTCATTCCGCTACAGATCAGTTCTTTATTAACACAGCTGACAACGGCGCTCTAAACTTCAAATCAGAATCAGGTTCTGGTTGGGGATATGCGGTTTTCGGTAAGGTCCTCGGCGGTAAAAAGGTTGTAGATAAGATTGAAGATTCTGTTACTTACCGCAAAGGTGGCCACGGTGACGTTCCGGTCAAGCCCATTACCATCATTAAAGCTGTAGAAGTTAAGCAGTAGAAATACCGCAATTACTTCTAGTCTATATAAGACACGTAAAAAGCCCCGGTAGATGAATCTACCGGGGCTTTTTTAATAACAAATAAAGTCCGCAATCTTTACGATGCAAGGACTATTATGCGCAGCATTTTTTGTATTTCTTACCGCTTCCGCATGGGCAAGGCTCATTGCGGCCTATCTTCTTATCTTTCTTGATAGGCTTAGGAGCGACCATGTCACCATCAATGTAAAACCAGACACCGTCTCTTTTTTCAAACAGGCTGTCTTCATGATGCTTGTGAGTTACGCCGCCCTGCTCGAAAGTTGCAATAAATTCAACTTTGCCTTCAGTATCTTCGGGCTGTCCATCAGCAGTAGAAACAATCTCAAGTCCAAGCCAAGTGGAGGAATTCGCCCACTCTTTTACCTGCTCAGGCTCATAATCGTGCTTGCTTTCCGGCGCCAGAGTATCTCCAAGATAGTCTACACTTTTCACCGCAAAAGCGGTGTAACGAGAGCGCATCAATGCTTCAGCAGTTGGTGCAGGCTCTTTACCTGTAATGTATGGTTCGCAACACTCGGCATAGACAATTCCGGAACCGCAAGGACAATCACTCATGTTATTACTCCACTCTTTTATCAACCCATAGAAAGTTTATACGAACGGCTTAGTGTTAGCCACAGGACCCATGATCATCACAAACAACAGCTGAGTCAGACAGGTTGCCCTGTGCCCACTGTGCTACTGCCTGTTTCAAATCTCCGCCACAACCGCGGATAACGTTTATATTGCTAGCCTGCAAGAGATTAACAGCGCCCTGGCCCATATTTCCTGCAAGTAGGACTGTTACGCCCTTCTCAGCAAGAGTGGGTACAATGTTAGATTTACATCCACATCCCGGAGGGGGAGTGATTGTTTCTTCACCGATAATATTTTTATCATCATCTAAAGTGAAAAGTGTGAAAGCTTCACAGTGACCGAAATGTCCGTCGACCTGCCCATCTCTGGATGGAAGTGCAATTATCATAGTTGTGTCTCCTAGAAAAAAAGGTAAGAATAATACAGACCCATGCATTGAACTTACACATGAAAAGTTACGCGCTCAAATTAATTAAACAGAACAAACCACCGATGCTATGATAACTATCACACCCACATTGTCCATACCTGACAGTGAAATAAATTTTATTACAAGCCGCAGCTCAGGGCCGGGCGGACAGCACGCGAATAAAACTTCGTCACGAGTGACGCTTATTTTTAATCTGCAAGACTCCCCAACCTTAAGCGAACATCAAAAAGCAAGAATTCTTGCCAGAATTGCCAGTCGAATCAATAGCAAAGGCGAGCTACACCTCTCTTGTGAGGACCATCGCAGCCAGTTCCGCAACAAAGAAGAAGCGATTGAACGATTCAAAACGATAATAGCAAATGGGCTTAAACCAATATTAAACAGGCGTAAAACAAAGGTTCCCTACTCCACAAAGCGTAAACGCCTAAATAATAAGAATAAACGTGCTGTAACGAAGAAGAACCGCTCTAAGCCTGATTATTAGCCTAAGACATTGCACAGAAAGGGCTCCTGAGTTATTTAAAAGGATAATTATTCATATTCGAACTGGAGGAAACCATGAAATCTGCTCTCTGCGCCCTTTTCTGCTTTATGATTTTGCTGATGAGTTCTGCACTTCATGCTCAGGAAGGCGGATTCGCCAGCAATTCAGATCAAATTCTTGAAATGCTTCTAGGTCCCGGAGATTCTGCGGGGGACTTATATGGATTAACAGACACCTCCGGCATGAGCGGAAGGGTTTACCTGAAAATTGAATTCGATGTAAATTCAGCTAAAATAAGAAGAGAAGCTCTACCACTTGCAAATGCTCTCGGATCAGCAATGACCTCAAAACGAGGTATAGACATGTATGTCCTCTTAAAAGGTCATACGGACTCCGATGGCGACAAAAAATACAACCGTGCGCTAAGCCTTAAAAGAGCCGAAGCTGTTCGCAAGCATCTAATTAACAAGTTTAAAATTGATCCGAAGAGAATCACAGTCAAAGGAGTTGGCGAAGATGAGCCGTTTGTTTCTAACGACACAAGTAAAGGAAGGGCTACAAACAGACGGGTTGAAGTTGTGAATACCACAGGATCAAAGAGTGTTAACGCTCCAGCACCAAAGCAAAACACAACCGTGAAGTGGTAATCTGTTGAGCCTATTACTGGAGCAGCGGGCACGCAAATGAATTAGAAGGAAGCGGATTCATTTCCATGTACTCTTCGACATTTTTATTGAATTTATCTAAAAAATCGGGATTCTTTTTTAAAAACGCGTTTGAAAAATATACGCCAAGCGGTTTGCTTATAAGAGTCATGACTTTAAATCGGCCATGAAGATTTCGTTTCATTATTTTATCCGTCATGACCATGTCATTTGCAAGCATGGCATCGAAACGGCCCAGCAACAGCATATTAAGCAACTGCTCGGTTGTTGGCGGTGATGCCGTTACATTATAATCTCTATCCTTCAGCCATTTGAGCATATTTGAGCCCCGGAAAGCCGCTACAGTTGCGTTCTCTTTAAAATCAGCGCCACTTGGGTCCAGTGTATTATTCCGAAGCATATACCAATTCCACCGCTGCTCAGCGACAACTGACGATCGCACTCCATTCCGGTCTCGCTCTTCACTTTGAGATGCCGCAAAATATCCGTCAACTTTCTCATCGTTAGCCATGCGCTGAGCCCTGATCCAAGGGACTACAACAAGATTTAACTCCACACCCATCTTCTTTAAAGAATAGCCCACAACTCTTAGCGCACAACCATCAAAGACATCATCCTCATCATAACAACCATAAGGGCACAAGTTATGAGTCGTCAGAGTTATCTGTTTAGTCTGAGCCAATGCGGTCAGTGGTAGAGCAATTAGCAAGGCCAGCATGATTATTATTTTATGATTTTTCATTGAATTACCCTCACTAGAGATAAGCTATATTATATGCTCTATCTGCAGGGTAATGGTCAAGGGTAAATTGGAGGGAAAAGGGCTTGCTCCGCCATTATAGCCCATAGGATCATCTAAACAATAGCCATAAACATCCACATCCCCGCCAGCGAAACCGATAGGGTCGGGAGTTATGAATCTGCCGATGCGAGGATCGTATTCACGATATCCGAAATGAACTAAGCCTGTGTCTTTATCTGCGAATTCTCCAAATCCATTACTTACAGCATCTTTGCGAACCTGTGCGAGTTGTTCAGGGCTACAATCTCTCCCGCCATGATGCTGGAAACACAATGACCCCGCACCTAAGTACGGGGTCATTGTTTACAACTTAGTCCGTTACAAGATTAGCTATCTTTTTTGTCTTCTTTCGGCTCTTCACGATGATAGACCCAATAGGCTATCAGGAAACCAGGGAGCATGGAAAGCCAGAAATCTAATGCTAGTCCAACCACTGAGTTTCTCAAGAGGCTCTCCACAGCAAATATCACATTGATGATGCCTAAAGCTATTCCTATCCGTTTATTATTTATCTGCACGGCTGCTCCTTTTGTCATATAGCTTAAAAAGGACGTTCCCTACCATAACAAGTCAATAACATCCCAGGCGTCTTTCGCAGGCTTTGATAAGTCAGATTGATCAACAGATTCATCGATCGTTCCTTTTAGTAAGCCGGAAGAAAAACCAGCCATTCCTCCAACAAGCATTCCAGCTAGAGTCCCAACACCGGGGCCACACTTCCTGCACTTGCTCCAAGTAATAACCCTTTTTCGCCTTTTCTTCAGCGAGCTTTTCCATTTTCCGGGCGTTTTGTGCGCTTGTTTTTACCGCGTTTTGAGTGGACTGCCCATGGCTGTTCCCAGTGTAGTGTGAACCGCCGGGGCCGCTGTTGTAGCCCCAACAGGATCATGTGGGACCGTAGGCACTTCCGCTTGTTCCGTTATACCCTGCGCCAAAATCGTTCCCAGCATTACCCCTTTCGTCTGCAACCATGAATATTGTTCCGACCTGATCTGTCGCAATATGGTAGGTTTTATCCTGATAAGCCATGGTTACTGGATCGCCTTCTTCATCATAGGTGAACGCTTTATGATTCATGCCTTGACCGTCACAGGTCGCAACAAGTGTGGTCATGCCATCCCACAAATACGATTCAATGGTGATTCCGTTAATCTTCTTAACAACTCTGCGGCCAAGTGGATCTATTACATATTGAATTTTGCACATGTTCGGCAACCGCACTTCGTTAAGTATGCCAGACTCTGTGTAATAATAGGTCGTTACGTCTCCCATATCCATTTTCATGAACAGCCGACCTTTGCTGTTGTAAGAGTATTTTACTTCGCCCGCTTGGATTAGCTGACGCTTTTCGTTGTATACAAATTTGCGAGGCTTAGTTTTGCTTGTTGCGCTTGTTAGCCTCTCTCCGTATTTTCCATATGCATATTGTTCAACTATAGCATTTCCGCAGGTCACTTTGCTGAGTCTGCCGCCTAGGTCATATTGATATTCACGGCAAACAGTTTCAGGGGATATTAGCAATGCGGTGTAATCGATTCTAGCGTTGTGATCTCTCTCAATTGCCGTCATGCCAAAGACGTTACCTCTGTGAGTACGGAACTCTTTAGTTTGATAGTTATCTACCGCTTTGGTCCCAATATCAGCCTGTGCTGAATCTCTTTCCTGCTCATCAAAGATGTGCTCACCAGTGCCTGATTCAGCTTTTCTTCCTGCAATAGGATTTTGTTGCTGCGAGTGTTCGCGCGCTTGGACATCGTTTTGTAAGCTTGTATTAGTCTGTTTTTTAGTCTGTCACCATTTGGAGAAATCATATTTAACCTTCTTGTCTCATGGGAAACCCTGAAGCACGGACCTTTTCCATGTTTTGCGGCTTACCGTTATCTTCTAATACTTTTAGGATAGCGGCTAAGCCGGACATGAATCAGCCGAGTCAGGTCCGGGAAGGTATTTATTGCAGAAAAAAACAAATACCCCCTTGAACAAATGTCCAAGGGGGTATCATGCAATCTTAAAAATAAACTTTGCTCGTGATTCAAAAACATTCTGAATCTGTGCACCTTTTATTCAAGGTTGTCCGAGGAAACGAAACCGTTTCCTCATATTTTTTTAATGCTTAGGAAGCGAGAATTTCAACCAATTCAATTTCGAAGATCATTGTCTGACCAGCGAGAGGGTGGTTACCATCAAGAACAACTTTGTCTTCAGAAACGGACTTAATAGTCACGTTGGTAACGCCCTGATCAGTATTAACCTGTAGCATCATGCCTACTTCTGGGTTAATTTCTGGTGGAACCTGTGAGCGTTCTACTTCAAATGTGTGCTCGTCGTGGTAAGGACCGTATCCATCTTCAGGGCTGATGGTAGTTTTTACTTTACCGCCGGACTCTAGACCAACAACGGCATCTTCAAATCCCTTGATGAGCATACCCTGTCCGAGAGTAATCTCTAAAGGCTCGCCTCTTTTGTATGAAGAATCAAATTCTGTTCCGTCTTCGAGAGAACCTGCATAATGTACGCGAATCTTATCGCCGTCTTTAGCCTGAGACATGAAAAACTCCTCCTGTGTGTTTTTGTTCTACCTTAAAAATTACTTCTTTTCCCACCGATCAGCGGGAATTGCTTCATCAACAAGCATAATAGGAATTTCATCTTTTACAGGATAAACGACTTCACATGCAGCGCATCGAAGACCGACTTCACCATTTAAAAGTTCCAATTCACCTTTGCACTTGGGACAAACGAGGATATCAACTAATTCTTTATTCAGAGCCATTTCTAGGTACTCCTTGCATATTGTCTAATCCGTACCCTATAACTAGAGATAACAAATTCCTCAAGTCCGCATTTGTGCTATAAATGAATCAGGGACAGAAAAAAACGATTCTGTTCATAATTTGGAGAAAGTATTGCCCGGAATTGATCTACATACTCACTCTACAGCTTCAGACGGGACCTTAACCCCTACTGAGTTAATTATAGCAGCCAAAGAAGCAGGACTCGTCGCGCTTGCGCTTACAGACCATGACACCATCAATGGTTTACCTGAAGCTGTCAGAGCCGGAGAAAAGCATGGAATCGAAGTTATTCCGGGATGCGAGCTAAGCGTCCAATCTGACGTTGGAGTACTTCATATCGTAGGGCTTTGGGTTGATCCATATTCAGCATTTTTACAGGATACTTTTGAGGCCGTCATAAAAAAGAGGGCCACACGAAATATTGATATGATTAAAAAGCTTCAAGACATTGGAATAGATATCACCATGGAAGAAGTTTTGGAAAAAGCAGCCGGAACTGTGGGCCGCCCGCATATAGCAAAAATTTTACTTGAAAAAAAATATGTACATTCTTTTGATGAGGCCTTTGACAAATATTTAGGTAAAAAGGGAAAGGGATACATTCCTAAAAATAGTCTGCCGCCCGAAAAAGCTCTGCACTTATTGAAATCTACCAATGCGACATCCATTCTTGCTCACCCTTTTCTCCTGAGCAAGGACGAAGCAGTGCTGGATATAAAAGTTAAGGAACTTAAGGATCTAGGCCTTGATGGAATTGAGATTTATTACAATTCACATACGCCGGAAATGATGGCGGTATGCAAACGACTTGCCCGTAAATATGATCTCGTTGCCAGTGGAGGTTCCGATTTTCACGGAGACGTTAAGCCCGAAATTAAGCTCGGGCGCGGCTCGGGAAAAATGTTTGTACACGACAGTGTGCTTGACGACCTTAAATCCCTC
This sequence comes from Desulfovibrio sp., assembly GCA_030145055.1. Classification (GTDB taxonomy): domain Bacteria; phylum Desulfobacterota; class Desulfovibrionia; order Desulfovibrionales; family Desulfovibrionaceae; genus Maridesulfovibrio. The sequence continues at coordinate 601,775 of JAQYWK010000001.1, read as the reverse complement.
AGGCAATCCAAAGGCCTAGAAATTTAATCTATTGCCATAAAGAGCTATGAATAAAATAAACACAGAAAGTTCATCAGATAATCCAAAGTCCATGAGACCTATAGATAGCGAAATGCCCGAATTGCTTTGTCCTGCCGGAAACATGGAAAAACTCTCCGCAGCTGTTACCTATGGTGCAGACGCAGTATACCTAGGCGCCGGAGACCTTAACCTGCGATCAGCCGGAGCAGGATTTCAATGGGAAGAACTCCCAGAGGCCTTTGCGCTGACCAAGGCAAACAATGTTGAAGCCTACTTCTGCATCAATGCTTACCCCCGTGAAAGGGACCTCGATCTTGCCAAAGCGGATCTGGAAAAGCTTGCCGCATGTCCGCCAGACGGAATAATTGCCGCTGATCCGGGCGTAATACGAATTGCAAAACAAATTTTACCAGGCATCCCTGTTCATATTAGCACTCAGGCCAATACAGGAAACAGTGAATCCGCAAAATTCTGGAAAGAGTTCGGAGCCTCTAGAGTCAATCTGGCTAGAGAGCTTAGCGCCACAGATGTTGCCGATATCGCAAAAAAATGTCCTGAAATCGAGCTGGAAATGTTCGTGCACGGGGCTATGTGTATGGCGATATCAGGCCGTTGTTTTCTCAGCTCATGGTTGAACAACAGGTCCGCCAATATGGGCCGTTGCACGCACCCTTGCCGCTTTGAATACAAAGCAACAGGACTGCGTGTGGAAGAAAAAACACGCCCGGGCACCGATGTATGGGAAGCTCTTGAGCATGAAGGCCAAACAGAGATATTCGCAGCTGAAGACCTATGTTTGATTCAATACGTGCGCTGGCTTTCAAGGCTTGGCATTGCCTCCCTAAAAATTGAGGGCAGGACCAAAAGTTCATCTTACATCGCGCAGGTCGCGGATGTTTACAGAGTAGCCATCGACGCAGCTAAAACAGGTGAACCTCTGCCGGACAGCACCATGTTTGAGCTTAGAAATGCCGCGACCCGACCGCTTAGCACCGCATTTTTTAAAACGTCAGGGCCAAGTACGATAGCTCAGCCGCCGACAGCAGAAGGGCGCAAACCTATTGTTGCCCGAATTCTAGAAAAACGCGGCGATGACAGTTGGCTCGTATCAGTGAAATCCCGATGGGAACTTGAACGGAACACCGAAGTGCTCGTTCCGGGACTGCAAAGACCCGCAATGACCACAGATACTTATTCTTTTGAAACAATTCACGGAGATAGCAAGGATGTTATCCATTCCGGCACACAGGCTGTGCTCAGAACAGATCAGCCCGATATCAAAGTCGGCTATTTTATTCGCAGAGCATAACGAGCAAAAAGTATAAAGAAGTATCACTTTTTTAGGCGGTTGTGATTGACCGAAGAGATTTGTTTATATAATCATAGAAGTATTAAGATTGGTAACAGTCGTTATTAAGCGGAACTATCCTGCATTCAGTTGCAGATTATTTTATAAAAACCATCATGGCTTATGCTAGGTAAAATCAAGGAGTACTCGAATGCTTGTTAGAAACTGGATGACCAAAGATGTTATCACCCTCACACCTGATCGTTCAATGATGAAAGCTGCCAAACTCATGAAAGACAATGAAATCAGCAGACTGCCCATCGTTGACGACGACGGAGTGCTAGTCGGTATTATTTCTGACCGTGATGTAAAAGAAGCATCACCTTCAAAAGCGACTACACTTGACATGCATGAGCTTTACTACCTGCTCTCCGAAATCAAAGTAAAAGACATTATGACTCGCAAGTGCCTCACTGTATCCGTTGATGATACCGTTGAGAAATCTGCCGTTGTCATGGACGAAAATAAAATCGGCGGAGTTCCTGTAGTTGATGCGGACAACAAATGTGTTGGAATCATCACTAACACTGACGTTTTCAAGGTTCTCATTAACATTACCGGCGTACTCCACGGCGGCGTTCAGATGGGCCTCGCTCTCTCTAACAAGCCTGGCTCTCTCAACGAAGTGCTCGACTACCTGAAAGACAGCGGCGCCCGTGTAATGTCCATTTTGACTGCATTTGAACCTTCTCAGGAACATACCCGTCAGGTTTTCATCCGTATTCATGATATGGAAAAGGCTGAACTGAATAAAGTACGCGCAGGCATCGACAAAAACTTCAATATGATGTTCTGGGTCCGTGACTCTGTTCACGCTCTGACTTCATAAGATTTTCTGCACATAGAAATGAATAAACCCCTGACATATAATATGTCGGGGGTTCTTTTTTGACAACACCCCGATGAGCCCTATATGTAGAGCGTCATATTACGCGCTCCTGAGCGCCACACATTACTTCGGAGGACTTTTATGCATCCCAGCCGCAAAATCACATACATCATTCTCATTGCCCTAACTCTGGCTCTTTCTGGCTGCCAGTCCACTTATTATAAAACTATGGAAGGATTCGGCTACCACAAGCGCGATATTCTAGTCTCCGATGTAGAGAAGGCCCGTGAGTCTCAGGAAGAAGCCAGTGAGCAATTTAAAAGCGCACTGGAAAAATTCAGCGCACTGACTGGATTCCACGGCGGCGACCTTCAGGAAGTATATGAAAACCTTAATGATGAATTTGAGCACAGTGAAGCCGCAGCTAAGGAAGTAACCAAACGAATTAATAACGTTGAAGAAGTCGGGAACGATCTGTTCTCTGAATGGAACGATGAACTTTCCAAATACACAAGCACAAAGCTTAAAAATGATAGCAGAATTAAGCTATCCAAGACTAAGAGCAAATTCAAACGACTCCTTTCAACCATGCGTAAAGCCGAAAGAAAGATTGATCCTGTCCTTAATGCTTTCCGTGATCAGGTTCTCTACCTCAAGCACAACCTGAACGCCCAGGCTATTGCCTCCCTCCAATCTGAGATAAGCACACTTGAAACTGACATTGGCAGACTCATAGCCGATATGCAGAAATCAATTAACGAAGCGGATGCATTCCTTAAAGAGCTCAAGAAAAATAGTTAAAAAAAAGAGGGGAAGTCATAACGACTTCCCCTCAAATAAAATTCAATATTTAGTAGCACTAAACTATCTATCAGTACCACCCTATTAGCAGTACGACCTTCTAAAGAGAGCTAGCCCGCCTTACCAACTTTAGCCGTTAACGGCTTCCAGCTGCTTGCGGATATGTTCCATCTCATCTGAAGACTTCTCAGCAGCTTCCTCGCTCAACGCCTGAGCAAAAAATGTGAGCAGATTATCAGTATCTACGCCCAGCAAAATTGAGCCGTTAGAAACAAGGCACATTTCGCCCTGATCTTCCATCAGGTAAGCACGCTTCTCACGCACATCCTCATTTCTGGTCGCAACAGAATAGCCAGTGCGCCCTTTTTCGCTCAAGAAAATCTTCTCTGAAACAAGCTCTCCACTACCTTCACAATAATTCATGGATTCGTTTTGAAGCTTCCCCGCAAAAGATATCGGACCACCGAAATCATTTTCCAAAGTGACTCGTTTAAGTCTCGCCTTTTTTTTCATACTTACATCCAATGATTCTGCTTAAATAGGCAGTTTGAGTTGTTTAGAATCTTTCTTTTCATCTTTCGCCTTACTGCGCGGTGCCTGCAAGCCGGATTCAATATATTCCAGCAAAGAGCTTTCTGGAACGCGCCACTGACTGCCAACCTTAATGCCGCGAATCTTTCCTTCCTGAATCAGCCGGTAAGCCGTTCGTGAATGGATTCGAAGCGTGTCAGCGATCTCACGCACCGTGTATAGTGTGGGCGACGGAGTCAAAGACTTGTCCTAAGTTTTCAGTATTACACAACGCTGTATCCCTTATGACATCAATTGTCAAAAAATGTCAAAGAATGTCACTCCTGCGCACTATTATCTGCCACAACACTCCAACATACACCAAAATCACCGTAATTACACACAAAATCACGATCAAAGCACGTGTTGCCACTGTGCATCCCCAAGCTAAATGAAAAATAAATTTCTATATTTTTTCACTTTTCTGTTAAATTTAGCAAAAAAAAGCCCTCTGACCCGTTACGGTTCAGAGGGAGTTAATTCTGTGTGACATTATCTAGGACGCGCCAGCTAGTCCGATAGGGTCGGGAGTTGTGAATCTACCGATGGTGGGGTCGTAGTCGCGGTAGCCGAAAAATGGTAAGCCCCGCACTTTTGGGGTGCGGGGCTATGTTGCATGATACATTTAAGATGTTATGAATTCTTTTCCTGCTTCTCATTTAGTTGATTTATTGTTTTGCAATTGGGACATTTATATCCCTCTTTTTTTAAAAAATAGTAAATGCATGTAATTCCTGCAAGATAGCACATGAAAGACAATTCCCCACTATTGACAAAGATATTTACAAACGCCATTTGGAAGAAAACAATTACTGATGCAATAGTTATGACCCGTTTAGGTATTGCTCCAAACTTTTGTCCACAGTTGTGGCAAAAAATTGTTTTTGTAAAACGAGCTAGAGTGGCTATCATTGCGATGATAAATAGGATCTCTGCAAGAGAGTAAATTACGAATGACATCATTAATTCTTACGCCTTTTATTTTTTGAATTTATCTTTCCCATCTCTTCACGCAGCCGTTTTTGAGTGTCTTTGTCTATTCCAAGTGTGTCCGATATGGCTGTTGATCCAACTTCATAGAGCATTCCAATAGAGGCGCCTACTGCTGCTCCAGTAACTCCTCCAGCAACAGCCCCAAGTGGGCCAAGTGCACTCCCGTAAATAGCCCCTGGAGCAGCCCCTTTTGTGGCTCCATTCCAAGCTGCATCTCCAAGGTCCTGTAAGGTGAGCTTAGAACCCTTTTTCGTTGGAGCCATGCTGGAATTGTCCGCTCCGGCCTTTTTATCATGTCGGGACGGCACTCCATTTCTGTCAGCCCCTGCGTGTTTAGTCGTTTTGTTTTTAGGGGGACGGTCAATCTTGTCCGCCCCTGCGTGCTTAACTGTTTTATTCTCAGAAGGGCGTTTAACACTGTCCGCGCCAGCATGCTTAGTGCCTTTCGCTGGCTTGCCACTCTTCGAAATCCCACTCCCCTCAACATTCCCTTTCTTATATTCTTCGCTAGCAGTAACGCTCGGTGCTTTAGTGGTAATAAGCTCGTTAATCACAGTCTCCGCTAATTCGTCCTTCGACTCCTGACTCTGACCCGCTAACCCCGTCCTATCATGAAAGTTAATCGGATCATCGAGGCAATAGCCATAAACATCCACATCCCCGCCAGCTAAACCGATTGGGTCAGGTGTGGTGAATCTGCCGATGGTGGGGTCGTAGTCGCGGTATCCGAAGTGAACTAGCCCCGTATCTTTATCAAGCAAACCCGCAGCGAACCCTATTTTCGTATCAAACTCTTCATTACTATCGAAAGCTTTATTACCAAACGAATCGTGAATAATTTCTTTTATCTCATTACCCCTTTCGTCCGCAACCATGAATATTGTCCCGACCTGATCGGTAGCTAGATTGTACGTTTTATCCTGATAAGTCATAGTTACAGGATCACCCTCTTCATTATAGGTGAACGCTTTATGATTCATGCCCTGCCCGTCACATACCGCAACAAGTGTGGTCATACCATCCCACAAATATGATTCAATGGTGATGCCGTTAATTTTCTTAACAACTCTGCGCCCAAGTGGATCAATGATATATTGAATTTTGCGCATGTTTGGTAACCGGACTTCGTTAAGTATGCCAGACTCTGTGTAATAATAGGTCGTTACGTCCCCCATATCCATTTTCATAGATAGCCTACCATTGCTGTTGTATGAATACTTAACTTCCCCCGCTTGGATAAGCTGAAGTTTATCGTTGTATACAAATTTACGAGGCTTAGCTTTGCCTGTTACGTCTGTTAGCCTCTCTCCGTATTTTCCATATGTATATTGTTCAACGATATCATTTCCGCAAATCACTTTGCAGAGTCTGCCGCCTAGGTCATACTGATATTCACGGCATACAGCTTCAGGGGATATGAGCAATGCTGTGTAATCTATCCTGCCGTTGTGATCTCTATCAATCGCCGTCATGGCAAAGATATTTTCTCTACCTGTGCGAAATTCTTTAGTTTGGTAATTGTCCACTGCTTTTGTCCCATGATCATCCTGCGCGGAATCTCTTTCTTGCTCGTCAAAGATGTTTTGACCTGTGCCGGATTCCGCATCTCTTCCTACAATAGAATTTTGTTGAGCCGATTGTTCACGTGTTTGAACATGGTTTTGTACTTCTGACCCCGCTTGTTTTTTCAGCTTGTCGCCATTTTGAGAAATCATGTTTTACCCTCTAGTCTTATGGAAAGCTTAGTGAACACGGACCTTTTCCATGTTTTGCTGCTTACCGTTATCCTTTAATACTTTTAGGATAGCGTTTAAGCCGGACCTGAATCAGCCGAGTCAGGTCCGCGAAGGTAATTTATTTAGACTTAGGCATGAAAAAACCCCTTAGATGGTTATCCATCGAAGGGGTAATATAAAAACCAATAACCAGTTGTATAGTAAGTTAGAATCTTAAACGCTTATCACGAGGCCAATAACCATTGTAATCATAACAAAGGTAAATGGTGAATTTGCGAGCGGGTTTCCCGCGGAATGTTGTCTGTAAATGAATCGGAGCACTTACCCGTTTAAACATCTTGAGCAATTCATCATCTGGTTTTTCTTTAAACTTTTTAATTATATAGATCGAATCCCATCCCAATTTATCTTGAGGTCCGGGCCATAAGTCATACTGATTCATACGTCTGTCGATCCACGCACAGTATGTTCTAGGCTGCCCCGGAACATAAAATGCCAGCGCGGCAGTCATGTCGTATTCTTCACTCATGATGAACACTTTCGAGGAATCTTTAAATTGCGTTTTCTCTAGTTCCACGACCTGCTTACCTAAATCTGTCCACCCTTTTAAGCGGTGAGTCGGATTTAAATTATCTGGAAGAGGCAGTAAATTCTGAAAATGAAGAGCACCAAAAATTACGATTCCGAGGAATAGCCATACTGATCGGAAGCTTCCGCGTCTGGACCAAAATTTATCAAAAGCTAATCCTGCAAGCATAACCCCACTGACATATGAAATAACTGCCCAGTTACCATGAACCTTAGTGTGTAAGCTCCATGCGAGAAAGAAGAACCATACGGGCAAGAAAAAGACCGAAAGAAGAGCCGCCTGTTTATTATTAAGGCCAAGCTTGTTCGCTGATTTTTTCTTTAAAGCAACAGCCGCCGCGCCAAATCCGCCTAGCAGCATAAACATGAGCCACCACGGAGTAGCCATACCGACCTGCTCACCAAGGTAAGGTAAAACTCTATCAAGCCGGATTAACTGTGATGCGCTATCCCCTGAAGCACCAATAAGATACAAGACATGCTTATACCCTACGAAATCATTCTGGAAATTCCAAATAAGAGTCGGGATAAATCCTACGAAAACTCCAGATGAAAGGGCCAAAAATAATTTCTTCCAGAATCTGCGAGGCAGACGCTCTTTACGCATCAAAACCAACCCGAAAATTACAGCAAGCCCTGTAAATCCGAGCATTGTGTATTTAGCGAGAATCCCTATTGCAAGGAAGACCGCAACCAAGACAAAAGGAGTAGTTCTGGACTCGTTTGAATCTCTTTCAAGACCCGGAAGATGCGGAATAGTTGAGGAATATAGAGCAAAAAGAGCTCCGGTCCAACACAAAATGAACGGGCTATCCGTTGTCATTAATATTCCAAGCGCGAGGAAAACGGGCATGGAGTTATAAATAACTAGGGTCCATACAGCGGCAGACCTGCGATCCCAAAGCTTGGACATTCCCCAGTAGAGGAGTATCTGCGTCAGCGCCGAGCCAACAATTGCCCCAAACCGAACTCCGAATTCGGTATTACCGAAAATAGAAGTCCAAGTGGAGATAATCCACGCAATCAGTGGTCCTTTAGAATAATAAGTAAGCTGCATGTTGCGGGTCCAGTCCCAATACTGGGCTTCATCCTGCACCAAATTCAGCTGACCTGATCCTAAGAACCAGATACGCGCAAAAGTCGTGAAAATTATTATGAAAGATGCCCACATGAGGGGCTTATTTTTGAACGAACTTGTTAATGACAACACTTAATGTGATCTCCTTGCGAGGAAACTTTTATCCGAACCTGTCGTTGTTGATGATCTGTCAGCAGGCAACGAAAAGTAAAGTATATAACTTGAAAAAATAAAACCCCCGAAATCCGGGGGTGAGAAAACGACTAATAAAAATCCCTTCAAAAAATCAAATATCTTACGAATGAAATATTAAAGACCAAGACTCTTAATACGAGCTTCCGGGGTAATTATCTCAGTAACTCTAAAACCAAAATTTTCATTGATAACAACAAGTTCACCACGCGCAACTAAACGCCCCTCTACGTACATATCGAGAGGTTCGCCAGCCAGTTTATGCAATTCGATAACAGTTCCCTGTCCAAACTGAATAATTTCGTTAACCAGCAGTTTTGTTCTACCCATCTCAACTTTTACTTCGAGAGGGAGGTCCAAAATTCGTCTAAGTCCGTCTTCAGATCCCATGCGGCTCCAAGGGGTTTGTTATTTACAACTTTTGAAAATGTACCCCAAAATAATGCAAACAACCAGTAAAACAAAACACGCCAAAAACAATTAAATAAAACAGACACATAGCTATACCATGACAATTTACAGCAATAGAAAACTACTTCACTTTTACGATCTTTACGCCTGAATCCCGATTAGGCTCAAGAGCTAGAATGCTTTCCGCACTTCCTTCAAACAAATCGAGCGGATGATGACTTATAACAAGCACCTGAAAGTTCAATCTCTCGGCAATAGTACTGATCAATTCCATAAATCGGGGAACCAGATCCGGCCTTAGCCAACAATCCTGCTCGTCTAGCACCAAAAACGGTCGATGCGCTTCGGGATTAAGTCTTGAAAGGGCAATGAGGCGCAGCCCTACAGAAAGGATATTACAAACAGATCCACCCTGCCCGACCATGATATCTTCTTCGCCGCCCTGATTCAAAATCTGAAAATCGACTTGCAGCTTCTTATCTCTTATAGATGCAACAGCTTTAACCTCCCTATCCTGCCCGAGAATTTCCCGTATGGCATGAGTGAGGTTCGTTTCAAGTTCGCTGAGCAGTTCACCGAACAAGGCTGTGGTAAGCTCTTCCATTTTCTTTTCAGCATCAGGAGCGATTTGCAAAAACTGGTCAGCTTTCTGAATTTCACCGCGCGTAACTATCCAGTCATCGATTCTGGAAACGGCCTTTGCTGTAATCCTGTCTGCCCTTCGCTCAAGCGATTCAAGGGATGGAATTTCTTCGGCAAAATTCACGAGCTATGCCCCGCCGCCGTTCTCAAGCTTCTGCAACCCCTCAACGATGGAACCAATATGTTCCCTATATTCTGCAACGATCCTTGCATTCTCGGCACGCTTTTCCTCGAGCAACTGCCCGAGCTTTGCAGGATCGGATGTTCCGTACTGCTGGGCGGCTTGCTCTTCTAACCCAGCAAGCTGTGTACCTATATTTTTAAGGTTCTGCTCAGTGCGGACTTTATCCTCACGAAGCCTTTCATATTGCTTCTTAAGCAGATTAAGTTCCTGCTCAAGGCCATTATCATTTTGCGCGTTACCTGTTTGCATCTGTAACCTCCGTATATAAATCCCAAATCAATTTACTTTCCGGTTCGTCCGGATCAATATTCTCTTCCAAAAATTGTTTCAAGCCCGATCCTTCATGAGTCCTTTTCCACGCGAGCCTCTCAAGCCCTTGCAAGAATTTCGACTCTGCCGCTTCAGCATCTTCGATCTCCAATGGAAATTCCTGATCAGGAAAGACCTCATAGAAATCGCGATGCGGCACATCCCACTTTTCTAAATCTACAGATGAAGGAGTCCAAATTGTAGCCTGCGGCTTTCGCTCAAGGGTATATTTGGTAAACGCAAGACGTGTTATATTACCGGGGTTTGCCCAAGTTGTTGCTCCTTCAGTAATGGTCAAGCCCGGTCTATGAATATGCCCGTTAATAACCCAGTCAATTCCAGAAATTTCTTTAATGGCATAGTGCGGCTTTTTATACTCAGGGAAAGCAACATTGTGGTGAGTTACCCACACTACTTTGATGAATTCAACGCTGTCCCCCTGCAACTCTGCGCGTTCAATTTCTCCACGATCGAAAGTCTTAGGGATAGGGAATCCGTCAGGGCTAGCACCTACAAGAACATTACCTTCAGGAGTTTCGAGAATAAAAGACGGCCCTGCTTCGTTCATTAAATGCATTACGTTCGCGGCATCAAGAACCGCCATAGAAACATCCGGGGTGAAACGCGCCTGATATTTATCGTGATTTCCAACTAGCACTGCGGGATTATATGTTCTGAACAATGCAATCAAATCTACTAGCAAGCTATTTGAATTTTCTCTAGGCCAGTTAAACAAATCACCTAGAATAAGCGGAACCATGCCCAGTTCTTTTGCCCGCTTAAAACACGCTTCGATCTTATCCAGAATATCAGCCGAATAACTGCTAAGCCGCTGCCCCGGAGGGGTCGCCGCAATATGCGGATCACCAATCAGAAAAAGTCCATTACCCTTTATGCGCTTAAGACTCATGGAGTTCCTCCCCGATCAACTTATCCGCAGCCAGCTCATTTCCGCACAAAGGACAACTCCCTATTTCGGCAAGTCGTTTCTCTATTTGATGTTCCAGATCTACTTTGGATTTTTCCAGTCCCAACAAAGATTGCTCAGCTTCACTTTGTGCCAGTTTAAGAGAATCAAATCCCCCAAGAACCCGCACTAAATTAGAATCATCAAACAATTCAGGGGCCGACTCAAGCGGAGCAATAACCTGCGTTCTGCGCAAAATATTGTCCATAAACCCTTTGTTGCGGGACACGTTGCTGATAGTTGCGGAAAGCGCAGATATATCTTCAAGAACAGGAGGTGATATCAATGATGACAAACTATTACGCCTATTCATCTGCCCGTTATTAGCGAAAGACAATTGTGCATAACGAGAAATATTAGCTTCCAAATCTTGTACAGGAAATAGCGGAGGCACAGGCTTTAAATCACTTAATCTTTCTGCTCGCACTTTCAGACCTTCGCTTTGATGACGTAAATTACCAATCTGCCAGCCCGCATTTGCCAGCGGTTGAACGAGATAAAGGTCCGGCCCTATAGCAAGAGGTGCCAAAGCTTTTTCTCTATTCGCAAGATTGTTCGAAGACGTTTGAAGTTGACCTTTACGGTCCAAAAATTCTTCAATGCGCGGAATTTCATTTGAAAGCTTGTCCGACTGCTCTTTCAGTTCACGGGCAGATTCAAGGCTTAGATTAACGCTCGGCAGTTCATTTAAATCATCCAGCTCTGCGCCAATATCATCCATTTTCTGTTGCTGAAATTTTTTCTCGCGCTTAGCATCTCTGACCCTATTTTTAAGTTCAGTCTGCATCGCCAACAAATGAGCCGCCTCAGATGACGAAGCGAAAAACTGAGCAGCAACGCTCGCCGGCTGATCGAGCAGAAAAATAGGTTTACGCTGGTCACCGATATGAACATCTAGAAATTTGTCGCCCTCAAGCGGAACTTGATTAAGGCGCAAAATAGCCAGCACATCCTCTGGAGGTTTGCGCCCAAATTTAGCATAGACTTCCGGTTCCTCATCGCCCACCTTAGTAACTTCATACCAAGCCGTAGCTTTCTTGCGAATCCACGCAACCCGAACACCATCGTCCATCTCAAGCTCTACCCGCGCAACCTTCGCACCGTGCCGCACAAAATGTTTAGGCAATGGATTAGTCGCAATACAGCGCAGTGCCTCAACAACAGAAGATTTACCGCTATTGTTCGGGCCAGTAAGCACAGTCATGCCCGGGCCTAGCTCTATCTCAGTATAAGCGTGTGCTAAAAAGTCTTTTAGGATTATTTTTTTGATCATATTTTATTAAATATTGCGTATTTTTTATGGGTCTGGTTGCCCTGCGAGGCTTTTTTTTAGGAATAGGTGATTCGCCTTCGGCTGGACCAAAGGGCCCGCGGCCCTCTGGACTCCCATTTAGGGGGGAGGGGTTTTAGTTAAGCGAGAAATTTTTATTACTTTATGAAAGGGCAATACTCTAATGCTCTAGAACTATAAACAGAGTCGGAGCTGTTTTCGTCAAATAAGATCAATGGCGGTTCTACTATTAAGCCCGGTTTGCCCTTCTTTACGGCTTCTACCATTACGACCTTCGCAGGTTTATCTATCCGGCTATGCACAAATTTCATTCTTTTTGGCTCAAGCTTAAACATAGTGAGCGAGGCCAATAGTTGCGTAACTCTTTCAGCTAGAAATACAAAACAAACCTTACCCCTATGTTTCACCATGCGATCCGCAGTTTTCGTGAAATCATCTAGGTCAGATTCTATTTCAAATCTTGCTTTATTACGGGCTTCGTCAGGGCACGGACGCCCTCTTCCCTCACACCAATAAGGAGGGTTAGCTACCACGATGTCGAAACTTTCAGGTCCAGCGAAATCTGGGTTAGAAACGTTACAGCCTAAAATTTTTATCTCATTTGAAAATCCAAGCATATCAACATTACTTCGGGCCGACTCAAGCATTTCAGGATCAATATCAATGCCTGTGATATTAAGGTCCGCATCAGGATTACTTAGCGCCAACCCCAGCGGAATAACTCCGCACCCTGTTCCTAGGTCGAGGATACGGCCTTTGCTCGGCACAGACACAAAACTACTTAGTAATAAGGAGTCTGTAGAAAATCTAAATCCAGTCCTGGGCTGAGCCAGACCTTTAGGAAAATTCTGTCTTGCTTCATCAGTCATAACTATGACCTCCTGCGGCGTAAGGCATTCATGAGCATTAGCGCATCATCGGATTTAAGGAGAAGGGAACCGAAGCCGTAAATCGCAACCCAAACAGGGATCAGCAAGAACCACAACATCCCGTATGAAATAGAATACCAAGCTCCTGCCCCGATTAATCCGCTAAGCAGAAGCGACTTGAAAGCTCCCGCCCACGGCAGAGGAGAAACGCCCGTTCTGCGCCACATCAATATGGCAAGCAGAGTGAAATTCAGCATGGAAGATAGCGATACCGCCAGCGCAAGCCCCACGTGAGCAATAGTCTGCATTAAAAAATACCCAGCGCCCACATTCACAGCCAAACAAAGGACCGCAACCTTAACTGGTGTCTTGGTATCTTCCTGAGCATAAAATGCCGCAACCAGTGGCCTAGACATCGCAATAAACGGCAAGCCGACACCGTAAGCAACCAATGCCTGCGCCGTAGCCACAACCGCCTTAGCATCAAAAGCACCGCGCTCGAAAAGCAGCCCTATGAGCGGTTCTGCTAAGCTGATTAATCCCGCCATTGCTGGAAGACTTATGAAAAGAGTCAGTCCAATGGTATTCCTCAAAGTTTCCGCAAATTCGCGGTCCTTACCCTTAGCACAAAGGGCCGACAAACTCGGCAATGCCGCCGTACCAACCGCAATACCGAAAACGCCCAGCGGAAACTGAACTAACCTATCTGAATAATATAAATATGAAATACTACCGACAGGAAGGAAAGAAGCTAGCAGCGTGCCCAGCACAACATTAATCTGATATACCGCCGCGCCGAAAACAGTAGGAAGCATAAGCTTACCCATGCGTTTAACGCCCGGATTACTCATGCTACGTTCGCCGAACCATGACAGGCCCATCCGGCGCAAATACGGCTGTTGCAACAACCATTGCAAAACGCCGCCAATCAAAACGCCCCAAGCCATAAAAAGAGCCACACTATTGCCAGTAAAGTACCCGACAAGCGCAGAGCCAATAAGCGCAATATTCAAAGCACAAGGAGCCAGCGCAGGTGCCAAAAAATGGCCCATACTATTCAGAACACCCATGCAAAGAGCAACACCGCAAATAAAAATAACATAAGGAAAACAAATTCTTAAGAGATCAACCGTAAGGTTCATCAACTCAGGATTATCGCTAAAACCCGGTGCTATCAGCAGCACAAGCGGCTTTGCGCCCACTATCGCAAGCACCGTAATAACACCCAAAACCAGCACCAACCAAGCCAAAGCCGAACGAGCCATCACAAAAGCGGCTTCCTGCCCCTGCTCATTTTTAACACGGCTGAAAACAGGCACAAAGGCCATAGTCAAAGAGCCTTCGCCAAACAATCTGCGAAGTAAATTAGGTATACGGAATGCCACAAAGAAGGCATCGGCAGGTAAACCAGCGCCCAAAGCAAATGCCACAATCAAGTCTCGGACGAATCCAAGTATCCTCGAAAGCAGTGTCGCTCCAGCTACAACCGAAGCATTGCGGACTATCTTAGCAGATTCAGCTGTCATTTTATGGTTGTTCCTCTGAAAGGCAGGGTCTTTAAAAAATTAGTCACTCATTTTCTGGCAATTGTTGCAAAAAGTTGAACCGCGTCCTGCAACTGTTCCTGTGGCGAAAGTTTCTCCGCATGTTGGGCAGGGTTCGCCTTTTTTTCCGTATACTTTGAAACTGTTCTGGAACCCGCCTGCGTCTCCGCCCGCGTCTACGTAATCTCGGATAGAGCTTCCATTTTCACTGATGGCTTGTTTCAGTACTTTTTGTACTTCTACGAATAAGTTGTCGAGTGTTTCTTTTGAAAGATCTGAGGCTTTGGCTTTGGGATGAATACCTGCGCGAAATAGTGATTCGTCTGCGTAGATGTTACCTATTCCGGCAACCACGGACTGGTTAAGTATTAACCCTTTGATTTGGGCTTTACGCCCTACCAATCTGTCCGCGATATCAGATGCGGAAGTTTCCAGTGGTTCAGGGCCAAGATTACGATAAAATTTCCACTCTTCGAGTTCAGCTGGACTTAGCGCACGCACTTCACCGAATTTACGGGTATCGTGAAATTCAATGGAGCCACCATCGGTTAAGCCAAAAACGATGCGGGTGTGCTTGTCTGGTCCGATTGCACTTTCATGAGCCAGCACTCTGCCTGTCATTTTGAGATGAAAGGTTACGTGTAGATCATCACCAAGATCCATGATGAGCAATTTTCCGCGCCTGTGGACTCGGGTCACGGTGCGTCCGGCAACTCTTGAAGCAAACAAATACCACGGCATTTTTACTGTCCCGTGATTAAGAATCTTTACGGATTCGATTTCTTTGCCAACTAGCGCTTTTGCAAGTCCGCGCGATATAACTTCAACTTCAGGTAATTCTGGCATTATATTCTCTGATTTTTGGATTTTATATATAGAAAGATGCTACTATTTTTTATCTCTGACGAGCAGCCCTAGATCGACATCAAATGTCTTGCCCCGTCTATCCATCTTAAAAATGAGAGGCTTGTTATCTTTGTGCGCCTTTCTTCCGGCCATATGCATGGCGGTGAGGGAATGTACCGAAATACCCTGTGCCTTTAAAAGCACATCGCCGGGTCTGATTCCGAATTTGTATGCCTTGCGATCACGCTTAACGGCAACAATGACGGCTTTTCCCTGACGCATTTCAACGGTCATGCCCAGCCTGCTTTGGTAGACCGGTGGACAATAGAAAAATGAATCTGCGGCAGTGGGGTAAAATTCTTCTCCCCGCCACGGCATAAACATGAAAATATTTGCTTTGGGATCTAATTCTTTAAGTCTGTGCGCAATTCCCCAACCGTGCTCAACATGCCCCGCACCTGCAAGAATCACAACTGGCAGTTCGGAGTTGCGATGCAAACTTACGGCCTGCTCCGCCATGACAGTATCCCATAGAGATTGGACCAAGAAGAACCGCTCAACCTGCGTTGAATTGGAAGAATCCCGCCCTGCATGCATGGCGAGGACTTCTTTTAAGCTCTCTTTCTGCTTAGGGTCGGGAGGAATAACCTTTTCCGGCAATAAGCTGCGATCCGTAGCGTTAAGCCCTTCTAACCCCTTCGCACGAACCTCTTTGGTTATCCTGAAAGGGAAATTCAATGCTGCTACAGTTAACTTGCGAGCTTTCGCTAGCTCTAAAATTGGCTGAAAAAATTTGAAATCGTATCGCCACTGGTTTTCCCAATCGAGGCTCTCTTCGAGTTTATCAACTGGAAGCTGACCCAGATTATAGCGATTGAGAACGTCCTGCTTTTCCGTAGTGACCATTTCAAGGCCGATGGCGACTTTGCGGTTGTTACGGGTAAGCCCCTGAATCAAGTTAAACTGAGCTTTGTGATCACAACGGTTAGTATGCCCTTCACCGATCAGCACATAGTCTGCACGGCTAGCGTTACCAACAACTTGCGCATAGGAAATTTTGTCACCTGCTGTGTCTACGTATTCACCGGGACACGGCAGAAAAGACACCGCCATTTCGGGGTGAACCATCTTGGTGCAACCAGCAGCGGCAAAAAGAAAAAAAAGCGCGCAAAGGGTCGTTAGACCCCTTGCGCGGATATGGATAATATATCGAAACATTAAAGTTTCCGAATTAATCCCAGATGCGCTGATCTTCGATAGGTCTGACCTGTGGAGGCAATGACCCCGGTGTCAGAACTTTAAGAACAGGACGCAGTTTGATCTTCTCGCGGAACATGTGCAGAAGCTCATCTTCACGTTTAAAGTTGGAAACCTCAATATTGAGGACCATTTCATCAATTCCACCAGGATTAGTAACTTCGATCTGCCAACGTTTAACTTCTTCAAAGTAAGCCATAACCTGCTCAACCTGATGAGGATAAACGAACATACCCTTAATACGCGCAGTAGTATCCACACGCCCGACAATATTGCCGAGTCTAGGAGTGGAACGACCACAAGGACAAGGTGAACGATCAATGTAACTGAGATCGCCAGTGGCAAGTCTGATAAGCGGATAAGTTTTGTTGAAAGCGGTGATGACGATTTCGCCAACTTCGCCGTCCTTAAGAGGAATACCTGTGTCAGGATGGCAGATTTCAACAAATGCACGGTTAGTAATATGTAAACCGTTCTTGTGGTAACATTCGTAACCAATACAACCTACATCAGCAGTTCCGTAACCTTGACGCATGATAAGGTCGAATTTCTTCTCGAGAGTAGTACGAACCTTCTCAGAGAATTTTTCACCTGTAACAAATGCTACTTCAAGGTAAAGATCCTTACGCAGATTCAAACCAGCTTCTTCAGCCTTCTGAGCAAGATGCATAAGGTAACTTGGAGTTCCGACATAACCGGTAACTCTAAGTTTCTGCATGATTTCAAGCTGGCTATTGGTGCTGCCAGGACCGGCAGGAATAACGGCACAGCTGAGATTGCGAAGAGGTTCTTCGAACATAAGTCCGGCTGGAGCCAGATGATAGTTCAAAGTAATCTGCGCAACATCACCGGAACGGAAGCCAGCTGCGTAGAACCCTTCAGTCCATCCCCAGTAATCATCGCTACGATCTTCCGGGTCAAAAATAGGACCGGGAGACAAGAAAATACGGCGAAGTTCGCCGAGATCTTTAGTCAACAATCCGCCGAGACGTGGTCCCATGGACTGCAAAAATATAAGTTCTTTCTTTTTTAATATAGGAATAAGCTTGAGGTCATTAAGTTCTTTGAACTTATCAACCTGAAACTGAGCTCTATCAAAACGCTTTTTAACATCTTCAGAATAACGGTAGGCATAGGTCAGAAGTTCTTTGAGCTGCAAAGCGCAATATTGACGCCTTTCACCTTCATCTAATACTTCACGACGGCTATATATGCCCTCAGTGCGGTCTTTACGAGTCATTTATAGGTTTCCTCCATAGTTTATTGCTGAGCGAAGAGCACGCTCTTATTTCAGCGTATGTAATATATAAAGATTTTACTCATTTGTCAAGTTTTATTATTTTAAACTAATTAATTCGGCCGCTTACAAACATAGAGGCCTAGATAATGAATGCCAATGTTCATACAATATAAATCACTAGATGCACCCTCTCCCCAAAAAAGACCTACCTGCCGAAGTCTTTAAAATGCCTAATTCGAAGTTATTTAGATTTTTTTTCACTTTTTTTGCCGCTTTTGCTTGACAGCAAGCGACAGTGTAGATAGACACTACTTCGTTCACAGGGAAGGGCCGTTAACTCAGTTGGTAGAGTATCTGACTTTTAATCAGAGAGTCGCTGGTTCGAGCCCAGCACGGCCCACCATGAACTTTAAATATACGCCCCCTCACTTAGAGGGGGTTTTTATTTTGCAAAAGAAACACGATTTAACATCTTGAAATTAGACGAAAATCGTATCCTCAGAAAATTAAAGTTTCATTATTTTTCAAATACCTGCTCGTCATACTTGACACAAGCAGATAGTCTCGATAGACACCTATTTCGTTCACAGGGAAGGGCCGTTAACTCAGTTGGTAGAGTATCTGACTTTTAATCAGAGAGTCGCTGGTTCGAGCCCAGCACGGCCCACCATGAACTTTAAATATACACCCCCTCACATGAGGGGGTTTTATTTTGCCTAATGAACAAAAAAAATCCCGCTCTGGAATATTTCCAGAGCGGGATTAATTGCTTCTGTAAGGCTACTGAAAGCTAGAACCTATTAAAGCCATCATCATCAGTATCAAACCCTTTTGAACCCGATGTCAGCATCCTTTGCGCGGCTCTATCGAGCTTGAAGTAAGTCATGGTC
The DNA here is from genome assembly GCA_030145055.1 of Desulfovibrio sp. Lineage (GTDB taxonomy): Bacteria > Desulfobacterota > Desulfovibrionia > Desulfovibrionales > Desulfovibrionaceae > Maridesulfovibrio. The sequence continues at coordinate 583,169 of JAQYWK010000001.1, read as the reverse complement.
TGCTGCAACATCTGCCCCTGAGCTGAAAGCTCCTGAGAAGTGGAAGACATTTCTTCGGAAGCAGACGCATTCTGCTGAATAACATGGTCAAGCTGTTGAATAGACTGGTTAATCTGAATCACACCAGTATTCTGTTCTTCACTGGCAGCTGCAATCTCCTGCACAAGCTCTGCTGTTGAGCGAATGCTCGGAACCAGCTCGCTAAGCATCACTCCGGCCTTCTCAGCCACAACTACAGATGATGTAGACAGTTCGCTAATCTCAGATGCGGCTACTCCGCTTCGTTCTGCTAGCTTCCTGACCTCTGCGGCTACCACGGCAAACCCTTTGCCGTGTTCTCCCGCTCTAGCAGCCTCAATGGCCGCATTAAGTGCAAGCAAGTTAGTCTGGCGAGCTATATCTTCGATAATCATAATTTTTTCAGCAATACTCTTCATGGCGCTAACAGCTTCGCCAACTGCTTCTCCGGTCTGCTCTGCCTGTCCGTGAGCCTTTTCTGCTACACCTTCAGTCTCTCTAGCGTTTTCAGTGCTCTGCTTGATGTTGGCCCCCATCTGCTCCATTGAAGCCGCAATCTCTTCGATAGCAGCCGCCTGCTCTGTTGCGCCTTGAGACAAGCTTTCTGCTGAGGCGGATAGCTCTTCGCTACCACTTGCAACATTTTCGGTTGCGCTATTCACGTTAGAAACAACATCCTTTAAACTGTCCACCATATTACGCATTCCGTCAGCAAGCTGACCAAGTTCATCTTTACGATGCAAATCAACAGTGGCAGATAGATCTCCAGAGCTCACCTGTTCGACAAAGTGCACGCCCATGCGTAATGGGCCGAGAATCCCACTGGCAATGAGCCATGCCATAAGAATACCCGCGATTGAGGCAACAACACTCAGAATAATGATTACGCCTTTTGTGTACTCCGCCTGCGTAAGCATTTCCTGATCGGTCATAATATTGTCAGCAACAGTCGCCCTGACTTCGTTAAGAATGGTCTGAACTTTTGTTAGTGCAGGAACAGTCTGTGTTGCATATATATTAAGAGCATCATCAAGAGATTCAAGTTTACCATCGTGCCATTCAATTAATTTACTAATCTCAGATAGTGTTGCTGCAGCCGCTTTTTCAACATGAATAGAATAATAATTCTGGGCTTCTTCACGCTCTCCATTGGCTAAAAGCTTATTGATCTCTACAACAGTAGCATGCAATTCAGCATGGGGCTTCAGAATTGCACTCACCAGTCGACCAAACTCTGGGTCCTCTCTGGAGTGCTTCATCACCTCTGAAGAATAAAGCCATTTACCCAAGTCACATTTATGCGAATCTGCCTGAACCGAAATTTTTTCTACTAAAGGATTCATCAACTCTTTTAAAACTGTGTTCATCCAGTTAAGATGATCCAGTTCCTTCTCTCTTAAAAAACTACCTAACTCAGGATCTACGGGCTTATATTTATCTTTGATAGTCACAGCGGACTGATGAAGCTTGTCATGAGCATCTTCAATTTCTGCTAGCATCGGCCTGATAGAAGGAACAAGCTTTTCTGCCTCGGTACGGGCATTACTATAATACCATTTACCGAATCCGCACTTGTGAGAATCCGTTTGAACATCAAGAGTATTAATGTTTTTATCAGTTAAAAGGCTGTTTACTTCATTGGCCCAGTTCAGATGATCAACTATCTTTTGAACGAAATCACCACGAAGTTTATTACCTTCGATAACTTCTTCCGCATCATGCACAATTTCCCCTATTCCAAAGACAGAACAGGTTCCAAGTACAACAAGCAAAACAATTACCGAACCGAAGCCGATTGAAAATTTATAAGCCAAATTCAAATCTTTCCAACTCATCACAGCCTCCTTCAAAACTTATTAATTCTAATTACTTTCCTACAAACGATATATCTTACTTAAATATTTGTTTATTTAAAATTAATTGATTACTCACATTTGAGTATTTATCAGATAATATCACAAAACAACAATTAATATACCCTAAAAGAGGATTCCCCTTCACTTTATACGGTTTTTCTCAAATAGCCTTGACTAAAAACAGCCCGAACTATACTGGTAGGACCAGCAGACATGCTAAATAATTAATCTCTTCATACTTGTTCACTTCACAATGATTGCTCGCATAAATAGCTCTAAACAACTAAACATACAAGTTTTTTTGTATTCACCTAGGAATTCATAGATGTTTACTCCCATAAAAAAAATTAGAGTGTCAGAAACCGCCGCAAAACAAATTGAAGAATTAATCCGCGATAAAACTTTTGCGGAAAATGGCCCTCTGCCCTCAGAACGAGCACTGATGAAAGAACTGCAAGTCGGGCGGGGATCAATTCGTGAAGCCCTTCGAATTCTCGAGATTAAAGGATTCATCGAAACCAAGCCGGGCATAGGTGCCTTTGTTAAAAATTCAGAAGGTGACATTCTCAGCCCCCTTTCCACATGGCTGATGGATAATAACGAAGCTTTGATCCATTTTTTTGAAGTGCGTTCGCTACTCGAACCAAACACTGCTAGACTCGCCTCCAAAAGAATTTCTGCCGAAAACCTTGAAGAACTGCAAAAGACCCATGATGAATTCATTAAAACAGTTGATGAAGAAGACCTTCCGCGAGCAATCATGGTTGATGCGGAATTTCACCGATTAATAGCAAAGGCAACAGGTAATAAAGTTCTCATGTCCATGATGGACGCACTCTATAGAACTATGATTGAAGGTTGGAAGGCTCCCCTCAAAGTTCCGGGCAGAGCTCGGAAGACAATTCTTGAGCATCAGGAAATCCTTACAGCCATAACGGAAAAGGATGGAGATCAGGCGGCTCTTTTCATGGCGACTCATCTTGAGCGAGCGCTAAAAGAACTGTGTGATGCTGGTCTCTCAGAAAGCTGATCCGTTGCCTAGAAGCATCGTAAAATTGCCAGCTTTTACTTTTTTAACTTTTTAGCAAAAGGAGACTGAAATGGTTTCGGGCGGGTTAGCTGTACTCTTTCTTCTACTGTGTGTCGGGATTATCGTTTTATTAACATCCCGTTACAAGGTTAACGCCTTTGTTGTACTTATAGGCGTTGCATTTCTCTTCGGGCTACTTGTGGGTATGCCCCTTGATAACATTGTAAAATTTATTCGCGCCGGTTTCGGTGGTACTCTCGGATATATCGGTATTGTTATTGTGGCAGGTACAATAATCGGTACTATCCTAGAGAAAACCGGTGCCGCTCTTTCCATGACGAAAGCTATTCTTAGAATCGTAGGTAAAGAACGCGCTCCCCTAGCAATGAGTATTGCCGGATATGTTGTATCCATTCCGGTTTTCTGTGACTCAGGTTACGTTATTCTCACTCCGTTGAATAAAGCTCTTGCCCGCGAAACAGGCAAATCCATGGCTGTAATGGCTGTTGCACTTGCAACAGGTCTATACGCCACCCATTGCCTTGTGCCTCCAACCCCCGGCCCTATCGCAGCGGCTGGTATCTTAGGTGCTGACCTCGGGCGTGTTATCGGCTTTGGTATTCTTGTTTCCATCCCCGGTATGATTGCCGGCTATTTGTGGGCTGTACATTTTGCTAAACGGTACACTGTGGATTTAGGAGAAACCGAATCTTACGAATCATTGGTAGCAAAATTTGGAGATCTTCCCAGCGGACTCCATGCATTCCTGCCTATTTTGATTCCCATCTTCTTAATTCTACTCAAGTCCGTTGCAGCATATCCAACCAAACCATTTGGTGAAGGTTCACTTGCTCAGTTTCTAGCATTTATCGGTGACCCGGTTACCGCTCTTATGCTCGGCATCGTGATCGCGCTGACTCTGGTTAAAAAAGATATGATGCGTGAAGCGGTCTCAGACTGGATGAGCAAAGGCGTAAAAGACGCGGCTTTGATCCTCGCCATCACCGGTGCTGGTGGTGCTTTCGGTAAGATACTCAAATCATCCCCACTTGCTGATTACCTTGGGGCTTCTCTATCAACTATGAACATTGGAATTTTGCTGCCATTCGTTATCGCTGCAGCAATTAAGACTGCTCAGGGGTCATCCACCGTTTCAATTATTACCACAGCCTCTATCATGGCCCCTCTCATGGCAGGGTTGGGACTTGATCCAGCATTCACCGTTCTGGCTATCGGCGCAGGTGCAATGACTGTTTCACACGCAAATGACTCATACTTCTGGGTTGTTTCACAGTTCTCAAACATGGATGTTCCTGTTGCATACAGGGCATACACCTCCGCAACATTTGTGCTCGGAGCTGTTTCCATCCTTTGCGTTGCAGCCTTGTCTGTTGTATTCTAGTTTACTGATAAGCAATCAGGCAGGAGCGATGACAAATCGCTCCTGCCTTCTGACTAAAGACAACAAGGTGCAAAATGTTAAAAAAAATTCGCTTAAAATATCATGAAAGAATGGCATTCAACGCATTCGTTAAGTCCGACTTTGAAACCGCCATTCAGCATTTCAAAAAAATTTCAGCGATAGCTCCAGAAAAGGCTGGTATCGACTTCAACTCCGCGATCTGCTTCATTTCCCTCCGGCGCTATGAAGAAGCTGAAGAATATTTACAAAAAGAACTTGAACGCGGAGCACCAGGCCTACCTCTCCTGCAAGCACTGGCTGAGACCGCTTTTTTACGTAATGACCAAAAAGAAGCTCTTATCCGTTACGAAAAAATACTAGAAGAAGACCTTCCCGATAAAATTAAAAAACTCACTGAACTCAAAGTTGAGATTATGGCTAGCGATAACGCATTCAAAGATGCACAAGAAAGCCGTAAATACATGGATAAAGGCGACTTACTCCTGGCTGATGGAGATGCTAAAAAAGCTCGCAAAAGCTATATCAAAGTGACAAAACTTGATCCTACTTGCTTTCAAGCTCACAACAACCTTGGCGTAATCGCTATGAATCATTTCAGTGATTACAAACTGGCCCTGATTCATTTTGAAAAAGCTGATGAGCTAAACGATATTCCTGCTGTCCAAATGAATATTCACAAACTTAATGAGGCAATACTAAAGGAGCAAAATAATGCTGATGACTAAAGAACAAGAACATCTTGCACAGATTTTCTCCGAAGCTCTTGCCAGAGTCGACCCGTATAAGATCATCACCAACAGATTGAGCCTGACAAATGAAATTTTAACTATTCAGATGGATGAAGGGAATATTTCAGTCAACCTCAAAGAATTTGAGCGCATTATTGTTATCGGAGCAGGAAAAGCAACCGCGAAGATGGCTAAAGCCATCGAATATATTCTAGGAGATCGCATTGAATCTGGTGTAATTTCAGTCAAATACGGACACACACAAAATTTAGAATACATCAAAACGATCGAAGCGGCTCATCCTGTACCTGATGAAAATGGAGTGAAGGCCGCTCACATGATTGAAGATCTTGCGTGCTCAGCGACCGACAAGACACTGGTTATCAATCTAATTTCCGGCGGAGGCTCTGCGCTTTTGCCAAGTCCCATGCATGCAGAAGTTGATGGCGAAAAAATTTCCATCACCCTTGAAGACAAACAGTCTGTCACCAAGTCCTTGCTCGCTTGCGGCGCTGACATCAGCGAAATAAACTGCATCCGCAAACATCTTTCAAATCTCAAGGGTGGACGGCTCCTGCGTTGCATTCGCCCTGCAAGATCTTTAAATTTCATTCTCTCTGACGTAGTGGGCGACAATCTCGACACCATCGCATCCGGCATGACCAGCTTTGACCACTCCACTTACTGCGACGCAATATCTATTATTGATCATTATAAAATACGAGACAGCATTCCGCCCCACGTACTCAAGGCACTCGAGATAGGCAACAAAGGTAAATTGGTTGAGACTCTCAAAAAAGATGAATTTGAAAAAGAAAGGGCTGAAAATATTCTTATCGGTACCAATCGCATAGCATTGCTCGGTGCACGGGATAAAGCGATTGAACTTGGTTACAACGTCCAGATACTTACCTCACGACTCGAGGGAGAAGCCGCTAGCGCCGCAGATATGCTCTGGGCCATCGCCCAAGATGAGCGAGAGTGGGAACTACTTGCAAAGAAACCCGCCTGTATTATCGCAGGTGGTGAGACGGTTGTTACCATTAAAGGAAAGGGGAAAGGCGGTAGGAATCAAGAAATGGCACTTACTTTTCTAATGAGACTTGGACAGGACAAACTTCACGGTAAGGACATTCACTTCCTAGCAGCATCAACTGACGGCAATGACGGCCCGACTGATGCAGCAGGAGGTTTCGCGGATGGAACAATTCTCGCAAAATCCCGCGAAATGGGACTTTCCATCACCGACTATCTAAATAACAACGACTCATACCATTTTCTCGAAAAAGTCGGCGCCCTTCACAAAACAGGCCCGACCAATACAAACGTATGCGATGTGCAGATGCTGATTGTTAAATAGGCTATAGTTTCTTAATTTGAACTGTTTTTTATATCTGGAAAGACTTTCCATTAAAAAATGCGCCCTGATAAATATATTATATCAGGGCGCATTTAGTTATGCATTTATAATATTCGAAATCTATTCCTTGAGGCGCCAAACACCATCATCACCACGGCATGCTTTCGCCATGATCTGCTCGCCGCCATCTTCTGTGATAGTAACATCTCTGCACAACTTATTCTTATTCACGTAAGCAGGAGAAGGAGACGCGGTATAAGATTTACCCGTATCAGGATTTTTCCATGATGTCGTTTCACCAGTCTTACTGTGCTCTAGAGATTTCTCTACTTTTTTCTCATCTGATTTATCCCATTCATTACCAACGATGTAACCCATAAGAAGGCCGATACCACCGCCGACAGCAGCTCCGGTTGCGCTATTATTGAACGTCAACGCTCCAATTGTAGCTCCGGCGAGTGCGCCAACCCCGGCTCCGGTCTGAGCTTTCGTTGAACAACCAGATCCAACTAAAAGCAAACACATTATTGCTAATAAAATCATTTTTTTCATAATAACAACCCCCGATTATAAAAGTGTCTAAAACAATACAACAGAGATAGCGCAAGGGTACATTTGGTACAAGTAGTATCAACCTAGCGACACTCTGTTTTACTTGCCCCTCTATAACATTCAGTCTTCAATGCCTTTCTTTTTGCCGCAGACATTCCTGAAGGTGAAGATTTCCAAGCGTGAAGCGGATTAAGAGGAATTTTATTGCAGAAGTCTACTCTGCAAGCGGTAAATGCTCCGACATATGGAGGATAAATCATACCGTTCAAAAGCTTCCATGGAAGTTTATTTTTCCAGCTCCACATAGGTCCAGGCAGGACGGACCTTGTCATTGAAGGTTTATAACCTGTGCCGCCATAAAGCTCCCCCTTCATTTCAGAGGGAGAAAACCAATGAGCGTCACGCAAGGTATTCGCAGTAGCCCACGGCCACATTCTACCATGTGTAAAGAAATATATGGAATGCCTATTGAGAAATCCGACAAGAACACCTCCGGCAGAAACACGCGCGGCCTCGGCGATAAGGGCTTCGGGATCATTGCAAAACTCAAGAACGGTCCAGAGAACGGTGAAATCAAATTCGTTATCATCAAAGGGTAGAATCTCGCCGTTACACTGATAGAGAGCGGCTCTTTTTCCAAGCCTTTCTATTGCAGCATCAAGCATTATGGATGAATGATCAACGCCAGTGACATCAAAACCACTGCGATATAAATGTTCTAGAAAAATACCTGTCCCACAGCCGACTTCAAGCAGCTTCCTTTTCCGTCTGGGCCAGCCTGAAATCATATGATCCATCAGGTTCACTTCCTGCTCAAGGGCAAAGCGCCCTTCAGGAGTTCTGAACCACTTATCAAATTTTTCCGCGTCTGCTCCGTCCCAAGCCATATGCACTTCCCTTCATATTTACATAAACACCAGTTTCAAAAAAGCTGAACACTCACATTTCAAAACAAAAACAGGTAGCCTTTGAATAGCATAATAGAGTGCTCTGCCAAAAAGAGCCAGTTTTCTATATATAAAAAGAGAGCGGATTCCGGTCAAACCTTTTCGGTTGATCGAAATCCGCTTTATGATCAGAGAAACCCGCGTACATACGGGGAGGAAAACCTTATAGCATCAACTAGACTGTAATAAACGCTACTTTTGAGGAAGCCCTATTTCCCGTTAAGCTCTTCGTAGACTTTACCTACAAGCTTTTCGGAAGGAGTCAGAGTCTTTTCACCTGGAGTCCACTTAGCAGGGCAAGCTTCAGCCGGATGATCTTTGAGATATACATTTGCTTCAACTTTACGAAGAAGCTCATCAGCATTACGTCCAACATTGTAGAAATTGACTTCGGAAGAAACCAAAACACCATCGGGGTTAATGATGAAAGTTCCGCGAAGTGCGAGACCAGTTGCAGGATCGTATACACCGAAGAAGTCGGAAACTTCACCGGTAGGATCTGCCGCCATTTTAAATTTTACATCCTGAAGCATTCTTTCGTCTGTTTTCCATGCAAGGTGAGCAAACTTAGTATCTGTGGAAATAGAAATCACTTCACAACCAAGTTTTTCAAGTGCTTCATGCTTAGAAGCAAGATCAGCAAGCTCAGTCGGGCAGACAAATGTGAAATCAGCAGGGTAAAAGAAAAGAACGGTCCATTTTCCTGCTTTCTGAATTTCTTCAAAATCTACTTCACAAAAGCCGCAATCCTCAGGGTCGAATGCTTCCATAATAAAAGTTTCAACTTTTTCGCCAATTATTGCTTCTGGAATGAAATCGTCGGAATGTTCGTGTGTACAGCTCATTTTTTATCTCCATAATTTTTGAAGTTCAAAATCTTTATTTAATTTGTCCTATAACATAATTCTTTCGTTGCGTGAAAGAACAGTATGAAATAGTTTTCCCCATGTCAACAATAATAGTAATCTTTCTTATTAACTCTGTAACTAGCTGATAATATGAGCCCCGTAATAACATATTAACTAACATCAGCTATTGCTTTCGCATTTTATTTTATGTAATTTCATCCTACTAAAAAAACGGAGAACACTTAATGACCAATCTCTATGGATTCACTGAAATATCTCGCGAGACTTTGACTGAGCTTAACGGCGAAGTCGTTATATATGAACATGAAAAAACAGGCGGCAGAGTTCTTTCTGTAATTAATGGAGATGAAAACAAGACTTTCGGAATCAGTTTCCGAACTCCTCCGGCAGACAGCACAGGACTTCCCCATATCCTTGAACACTCAGTCCTTTGTGGATCGCGCAAATACCCTGTTAAGGAACCTTTTGTAGAGTTGCTTAAATGCTCACTGCAAACGTTCCTTAACGCCATGACCTACCCGGACAAGACCGTATACCCGGTTGCAAGCCCTAACGAACAAGATTTCCGCAACCTAGTAGGCGTCTACCTTGATGCTGTTTTTTTCCCGAACCTCACTCCGAATACTTTGATGCAGGAAGGCTGGCACTACGTGCCCGAAGAAGACGGCAAGCTGACCTACAAAGGCGTTGTCTTCAACGAAATGAAGGGAGCCTATTCCTCACCTGACAGCCTTTTATATGAACACACCCAGCATTCACTTTTCCCTGATATCACTTACGGGCTGGATTCCGGCGGTAACCCCGAAGTTATACCGAACTTAACTTTCGAAGATTTCATGAATTTCCATAAAAAATACTACCACCCTTCAAACTCCTACGCATTTTTCTATGGTGATGACGATCCTTCACATCGCCTAAAAATGCTTGGCGAATACTTCGACCAGTTTGAAAAGATTGATCCACAATCTGAGATTGGAATTCAAACACCTTTCGACAAACCAGTTGTTGTGGAAGAAAAGTACGCCGCATCCGATGATGGCGACCAGAAAGCCATGTTCACTTTGAACTTCGGCCTAGGGCATGAACGCAACGCCCGTATCGACCTTGAACTTGAAATTTTAGAGGAGGTCCTTATCGGGCTACCCTCCTCACCACTGCGCAAAGCTTTAAATGATTCCGAACTTGGCGAAGACCTTGTCGGAGTCGGCCTTGAAAATGAACTACGTCAGCTATACTTTTCTACAGGACTGAAAGGCATTGAAGCTGAAGACGCACCAAAGATTGAAAAGCTCATCTTCTCCACATTCAATAACCTCGTAAAAAATGGAATTGATAAAGAAGATATCGAAGCGGCCATCAATACCATTGAGTTTGATCTGCGAGAAAACAACACAGGTTCATACCCTCGCGGTCTATCTGTAATGATCACAGCTATGACTTCATGGTTGTACGACGCTGATCCGCTCGAGCATGTTCGTTACGAAAAACCAATTGCGGACCTCAAAGCTAGACTCGCGAACGGAGAGAAAATCTTCGAACAGCTTATTCAAAAACATTTCGTAGGCAACAATTACCGTTCCACAGTTCTGATGACGCCCGACACTCAGGTCGGACCAGATAGAGAAAAACGCGAAGAAGTTAAGCTTGAAAAAGCTCGCGCAGCCATGACCGACGAAGAATTCAAAGCCGTTGTGAATAAAGCTGACGAATTACAGAAAGAACAGGAAGCACCAGATTCTCCTGAAGCACTTGATTCTATCCCGCGCCTAAAAGTTGCAGACTTGCCTAAAGAAGGCATTGAGATTGTCTCCGAGAAAAAAGGTGAACTACTTTACCACGAACTAGACACAAACGGCATCTTATACATGGATTTAGCCTTTGATTTCTCTGGCCTACCAGACAGATTACTGCCGTATCTCCCTGTATTCGGGCGCACGCTTCTGCAAACAGGTACAAAATCCACCGATTTCGTAACTATGACCAGACGCATGGCTGCCAAGACTGGTGGGATTTCACCATCCTCAATTGTCGCCACAAAACACGGCACAGATGAAACATTCTCTCGCTTTGTATTACGCGCCAAGGCAACAGCAGAAAGAACTGGCGACCTACTGGAAATACTCAGCGAGCTTATCCTTGAAGCCAATCTCGACAATCGTGAACGCGTACGTCAGATAGTGCTCGAATCCAAAGCCCGCATGGAACAACAGCTCATACCGTCAGGGCACATGATTGCCGCCGTCCGTATGAAAGCAAGATTTAGTGAAGCTGGGTTCATCAACGAACAGATGAGTGGCATATCCAATCTGCTCTTTTTAAGAGAACTAGCTGATCGTGTAGAAAATGATTTCGCGTCAGTAGTTACCGATCTAGAAGAGATCCGCGCAACAATACTGAATCAGGCGAATCTGCTAACCAACGTCACACTGGACGGAAAAGCATATAATGCCATAAGTTCAGACCTAAGCGCACTCTCTTCTGGACTCCTAACCGGAACTGCAACCACAGCTAAACGCAATCGTCTGCAATACGAGAAAATGGAAGGACTATGCATCCCCGCTCAGGTCAATTATGTAGCCAAAGGCGCTAACGTATACGAGCATGGATACAGGTATTCAGGGGCCGCACAGGTTGTAAGCAAATACTTACGCACTGGCTATCTCTGGGACAAAGTCCGCGTACAGGGCGGGGCTTACGGTTCGTTCTCCATGTTCGACCGTACAGCCGGGAATCTCAGCTTTGTATCCTACCGCGATCCAAACCTGACCCGTACATTAGACACATATGACGGAGTTAGCGACTATCTCAGAAAAATTGAGCTGAACAACGACGAACTTGAAAAAGCAGTGCTAGGCGGAATAGGCGATATTGATACCTATATGCTCCCAGACTCTAAAGGATACACCTCAATGGTTCGCCACTTAAGTGGTGAAAGTGCAGAGTTCAGGCAGGAACTGCGCGAACAAGTATTAGCAACCAGTGAAAATGATTTCCACCTATTTGCAGAAGCAGCACAGTCCGTTGCAGATCACGGAGACGTCGTCGTTCTCGGTAGCAGAAAAGCAATGGAAGAATCCGACTTGAATTTGACGTTAATCGACGTTTTATAAGCTCAGACTTTACACGATATCAAAACAACATAAAAAATGGCGGAACCGCTTCAAGCAGTTCCGCCATTTTTTATTATCATCTAATTAACCAAACCCAAGAACCGCAAGCCGTCGCGCAATAGAAATAAGGCGAAGGTGAAAAGGGCCAGCCCGAGCACTCGCATAATTATTAGATATGTCCGGCTAGACAGCAAAGACCGAAACTTGCTGGCTAAATATGCAACTGTAATCTTCGAACCTATTATGCAGACAAAAAATCCTGTCAAAAATAATGCAGGCGCGAGCATTCCAGAATTGGTGCCTGTGGACGAAATTACTGTTGGTGCGCCGACTGTTGCCCAGAAAATGTATACATGTGGATTCATGTAGTTCGTTAGGGCCCCTTTCTTAAGCGACCCAGGCTTGATATTCATTCCGGGCAGAATTATCGCACGAGCTTTGAAGCAATCGTACCCGAAAAGAGCAACTACTATTGCCCCGACGATGGAAATAACACCCATCATAGAAGGATGTGATTTCATCCACGACATGGCTAGTATTGACATGCATAGTATGGGCAGATCGGTAAGAAGCGGCGCAAAAGCTACCTTCGCACCTTCTTTAAACCCATGTGAAAGAGTTTGACTAAGTACAAGCGTCAACAATGGTCCGGGAGTCATCCCTGCGCCAAGACCTAAAGCGGCTCCTGCGGCCATATATCCCAATGCGTCAGTATTCATTATATTATCTCGGTTAATTACGCTTAGGCTAAATTTTGAATTGAACTCTGCTTGATTTCGTCAAGCAACTTTGTAAAACTGCACATCCAAGGAAAGCGGTTTTATAGTATAAGTATAAACTGTTTGCCTGCCTCCTATACAAAAGGTAGTGAGCTTCTGGCAAGATTTCAGTTCACCGATTTAATTGGCTGAAAATGTTGCCTCCCAATCATACACTTTTATAAATCACGTATTTTTTTGAAATATTGAGTGAACTGCTTTGGTTTCTTAAAATTTGTAAAAAAGGAATTTTGAAACTTGAATATTTTGTTTCTAACCCAATCAGGTCCTGATCTTCCGAGTGTCCGCTTTCGCGTTCTTCCTTTTGTCCAGCGCGCAAAACAGGCAGGTCATACAGCGGATTGGAAACGAATTCCTAAAGCCTTTCACAAAAGAATCGCCTTCTTCCTAAGTATCCCTCGAGATACCGTCATAATTATTCAAAAGAAATTACTCACAGGATTTCAGCTATCTATACTTAAAAGAAAATCCTCGGCTCTTGTTTTCGATTTTGATGATGCCTTGTGGACTTCTCACCCAAGCTCACCAGCCGGACCTAGGCGCGATAAGTCTGAAAAACGAGACGCGGCCCTGCTTGAAAACATTTGTAGCAAGGTTGATCTTGTGATCGCGGGCAACAATTACCTTCGGGACCGCATAAAGAACTTCAATCCGAATATCGAAATAATTCCAACGCCCCTTGATACAGATAAATACGTTCCTGCTGAACCGCGCTTAGGTAATAAAAAATTAGTCGTTGGCTGGATGGGAACCTCTTGCAATCTATTTTTCCTCCCTGAGGTGTTTAAAGAGCTTACAGATAAAACTGGCCAATCGAACCTTTACGTTGTCTCCGACAAACCTCTACCTCAAAATATTGCCGATCTAGCCGTTTTTGAAAAATGGTCCGGAGAAGGTGAAGTCCAGCAGCTTCAAAAGATGGATATAGGGCTTATGCCCCTTACCGATGACGAGTACACCAGAGGAAAATGCGGATTCAAAATTTTGCAATATATGGCGTGCGGAGCAGTTCCCCTAGCCTCTGATGTAGGTTTCAATAGAGAAATTATTGAGCACGGGGTAAACGGCTTTCTAATTAAAGAACCGAGCGAGTGGAAGAAATATGTTGATCTACTTGCGACTGATCCAGACCTGCGCTCTAAAATGGCAAAAGAGGCTCGTAAAACTGTCGTTGAACATTTCAGTCTAGTTCCTCTTGCCGACAAGATGCTTGCGAGAATTGAAAAGATCATCCCTCAAACACCATAAAATATTTGTTCCAAATATTTTATTGCAAAATCGACATTTAATTAAATCAAAGTTACCAGCTACTTCCGCCTTCCAATTTAATCAGAACATCTCCAACAAGAAAACAATTCCTATTTTTTTAAATACTTACGACCGCGTTATAAATTGAATTAAATTTATTTCAATAGCTAAATATCTGATAAAACCGTCCGATAGTAAGAGTACAAGACATTCTTACGGCCACTCAATGCCGTTATAAATATTGACCACCCCTGGAGGGGATTATGAGTTTCGACAACATATATGGAGATAATTTTCGGGCAGCCTGCGGGTTCACGTCCGAGAAAGAAGACTCTTCTATGCATAGTGAAAATATGGCTGAACGACGAAAAATGGTTCAAAGCTTAAAAGAACAAATTCGGTCCGGCACGTACAGACCAACCATCGGCGAAATAGCTATAAGTCTGGTCAAAGGACGGTTCAAGAGCAAAACCGCTTAACAATATACACTTTTAGCACGCAAAGCTTTACCTTCGGCCCACATAGATTTAGACTGTCGCCTTCTGAAACCGGAGGTATAATGTTTGTTGTAATCAATGTGGATGATCTGGGGCTGCACCCTGCTGTGCGGCGTGCAGTGGACACCTTAGCTAGTGCCGGAGTCGTTACGTCTTCTACCATGCTGGCTAACGGTCCTGATTTATCTGAATCTGTTCTGCTCCAAGACACTCATCCTTCGCTTGGACTGGGAGCGCATCTGAACTTGCTACGCGGTAAACCCATATCCAATCCCGACCATATCCCATCTCTTGTTGACGATGACGGCCTTATGTTCGGTAACTACACATCTCTACTTCTGCGCTATACGACAGGACAAATTAAGCTTGCCGAAGTAGAAGCTGAATGGTCTGCCCAAATTGAATATCTCCTTGACCACAAGGTTCGCATTACCCATTTTGACAGTGAAAAACATATCCACGCATGGCCTGGACTCTTTGGGCTTGCCGGAAAGCTTGCTCGAAAGTACGGTGTCGGCTGGATTCGAAAGCCAGCAGAAAAAACGCCTATCACCCGTTTAGATAAAGGAATGCTGAGGACTCGTTTTTTGCAAACATGCCTTGCCGGAAGCAGATCATTTGATGATCCGCATACGGCTTGCTCGGTGTGGGGAATAGCTGATCAAAAGGACAAGCTGGACCCGCTCCTTTTTGAAAAGTACGTTGATACATATAGACCTAAAATTGTTGAAATCGTATGCCACCCCGGTAAACCAGAAAAAGGCGACGGCCCCCTACCCTCAGATTTCGGTCCAATGCGCGTCGAAGATCAGTGGAAAGAAGAACTAAACTCGCTATCTCAAAAGGGATGGCTTAAAATATTTGAAAACATCGGAGCAATACCTGTGAATTACGGGCAACTTGATCCTAGAACCGGAGTACTTAAATAATGCCGAAGAACACAATGCAGGAAATCGAAATCAGTATAGTGACTCCCGTGCACAACGAAGAAGGGTGTGTACGAGAATTTCATACTAGAATGACCGCTGCCCTCAGCGCAATGAATACCACTTATGAAATTCTGCTGGTAAACGATGGTTCTACCGATTGCACCGAAGATATCATCCGCGAATTATCCTTAAACGATCCTAACCTGAAAGGTATAATGCTGGCCCGCAACAGAGGCCAATGTACCGCAATTTACGCAGGAATCCAGGAAAGTAAAGGAAAGTACGTAGTAATCATGGATGGAGATCTTCAGCATAAACCAGAAGAAATTCCGTCACTTATCGAAGAAATCCGCAAAGGATGCGACCTAGTATCCGGCCGCAGAACCAATCGCGGTGAATCCATGATTAAGCGTAAACTTCCAAGCAAGATAGCAAACTACCTTATGCGGACCACAAGCGGATGTCAGGTTCAAGACATGGGAGGACTTTCCTGCCTTAAAGGTAAGCTCGCCCGTTCCATGACTCTTCGCGAAGGACAGCACAGACTGATTCCGGCACTGGTATACACCATGGGTGGATCAGTGACAGAAGTACCTATATCAGCCCCTCCTCGCTTTGCAGGAAAAAGCCATTACGGAATAGGACGCTCCATTGATGTGCTATTCGACATCGTCATGCTCTGGTTCCAATCCTCCTTCAAACAAAGACCTATCTACCTTTTCGGACGCATCAGCCTGCTGATGTTCATGGTAGCGTCTCTCATCATGATGTGGCTTCTGTACGGCAAAGTTTTCTTTGGCATACACATGGGAACCCGCCCCCCATTCATGGGCGCGATTCTCTTATACCTCAGTTCTCTAGGATTTATGTCCACAGGATTTATCCTCGAGTCGCTCGCTAATACTTACGAAGCGGTGATGGGCACTAAGACCTATCAGATACGTGAAATCGTTTCGCAGGGTATTGCTATCGTTCCTAAAAAAGCTGATTAGACTCGTTCTATTATGAAACAAAAAAAGGCTGGGTTTTCCTAATTGGAAAACCCAGCCTTTTTTTAATTGAAAATTGATTCGGACTTTTTTTCAGCCGCTTTCTTCGGTGGAAAGATCAAAAGAGTTACACGCCGATTGCGCCTTTGATTACCAGGAATAGCTTTGCCGTTTTCATCCATATTGGGCCACATGGGACTTGTATCTGCCAGCCCTTGCACCTTCAGCCTGCTTTTATCAAAGCCATTCTCTAGCAAAAATCTTGCTACGGCACTTGCTCGCGCGGAAGAGAGTTCCCAATTTGAAGGAAACTGTTTGGAACTCATGGGAATATTATCTGAGTGGCCTTCTATAACTATGTCGTAAGGAGATTTCGCAAGAGTCGGAGCAATCCTAGCTAGCACATTGCTGGCCCGCTTAGTTAAATCAGCCTTACCCAGTCCAAAAAACACATCGCCCTTAAGCACTATCGCCACAGAATCAGACCTGAGCTTGATTTTCAAAGCATCCGTTTCTCTACCTATCAAACGGGACATTTCCAGCTGTATTGCAAATAGATTTCTCTGCTCACGACTGATTTCTCTGCGCGCAACAGGGGCATCTTCTACTGTTTTAGATTTAACCTGAGTCTCACCTTTGGGTGGGATTTTAACGCCCATAGCACTTGCTAAGGAATCGGACACGTTTTCATACTTACTTTCGTCAATATCAGCGATAGCGATTAACATTACGAAAAAACACAAAAGCAACATCATCATATCAGCTAGCGTCAATGCCCAGCCTAGATCATTATTCTCTTTCTTCTTTTTCTTCAGTACGAAACCGTCAGACATTACTCTCCCCGCCCCTATTTACTTGGAAGCTTTTACTGTCGCCCACTTACGAGGAGGCAGATAACCTTTGAGCTTATCCATAACGATTGCCGACGGAGTTTTATCTTTTATAAAGAGGATGCCGTCACGGATTACCCGCATGAGAAGTGTAATTTCGTCAATTCTGTTTTCAACTTTAATTGCAATAGGCATAAAAAGCATGTTGGCAAACAAAGCGCCGTAGAGCGTTGTGGTCAGAGCCGTTGCCATTGAAGGTCCGATGGAACCAATATCACTCCCCATTCCCTGCATCATAGCAATAAGACCGATAAGAGTTCCAATGATCCCGAACGCGGGAGATAAAACTGCCATGGTCCTGTAAATTCCGGCAGCTCCATGCTCCTGCTCATGATATTGCTGAATTCGGTTATCGAGGATCTCTTTTATTTCCTCTTTAGAATAACCATCCACAAGCATCTGCAACCCTTCACGCAAAAATTCATTTTCAATATTCTTGAGGCTACCCTCAAGATCATCTTCACCTTTAGCTGCAACCTGTTTGGAAAGATTCACAATAACTTTGATGTAGTTCTCAAGGGGCAATTCATCCGCACCCATCGCCATCATAAATACTTTTAATACACGCATGACTTCACGGAGTGGGTAGCAAATAAAAGTAGCTGCGATTGTTCCGCCGCCCACAATAGCAATCCCGGGGATATTAATGAAAACCCCTACAGAATCAGTGGACGTGTAGGTTGCAACAGCGAGGATCCCCATCCCGAAGAAAATACCTATTAAGGTTGCAATATTCACTACTTCTTGCCTCCCTTAATGTCCCTGACGAGTTCAAACATCTCGTATACGACATCTTCAGCTTCGGCCTCATCAACGTTGCCGCGAACTTCATCCTGAACAATCTGTGCAATTTTCTTAGCCAGATTATGCATAATTTTCTTACGTGCATCATCTTCTGCAATTCCCATCAAAATACCAAGTTTGTGATATCCTAAACGGGTAAAAACTTCTTTGAGAGTCGCGTTGTCAACAAAGACAATGTCCTCGATCTCTTCGAGATCCTCTAAGCTTTTTTTCTTTCTCTTAACCTTACTAAAGTATCCCGGTTCCTTATCTGCCGCCCACTCACTAACTTTGAGGCGATCAAACAAGAACATAGTTTCTGGAAAATCTTCGTTCGCAATTTTTTTGTAGATAACCTTCGCATCACTATTAAGCATTTCAGCTATTTCATATATATCAACAGTCTGGAGTTCTGATGTCGAGGTGTAAGCTGTTTTTTGCAGTTCTTTGAACAGGTTATTGGTCACTTCTGGGAAAGTGAGATGATCAGAAATCTTCAAGAATCTGTCTGGGAATGCGCGTCCGGTGCGGATATCACTTATTTCAACAATTCTAAGGCTTTTCAGCTTATTGATAACAGTATCTATCTCACCCTGCGAAACAAGAATAATGCCGCGAATGGCTTTGCAGAGCTTATTATATTCGAGACCGAGATCATGATTTCTCTCTTTCTTGGCTAGATCACGGGGCATGCTCATGTGATTTTTATAGACAAGATCCATTATTCTACAGATCGATGTAAAATTACTGCGATGCCCTTTGGCGGAAATCATATCACCAGTACGCGCCAATCGTTTCACAAAAAGGCGAATCATGTACTGGACTGTTTTAGGACACTGATCGAGAAGTTTCAGAATGATTTGGTCGGTAAGAATTACGAGATCACAATATTCTGCGGCTTCAGCATTTGCTGTACGCGAACCTTTAGCGATTATCCCCATTTCTCCAAATATTTCGCCTTCTCCGAGCCTTGCTAATATTATCTTTTCATTATTAAGAACTTTGTAAATATTTACTGCGCCTTTCTTGATCATATACGCAACGGAGCTTTCCTGCCCTTCTTTAAAAATCTCCTGACCTTTAAAAAAGGATTTGATATTCGGACTACTGGCTCCCATTGATAACTCCCAAAGTAATTACCCAAAAAAGGGCTAAAATAATAAAAAATTACGGCGTTCAATCACTAAATATTCATCAACTCTATTTGACAAACAAACCTATTCTGCCACAATAGATTCATGGTTTCTAGCTATATATATCTCAGTTTAATATAAAGAACAATATTATAACAATTTCCCACCTATGACTGAAAACAAACCAATTTCGAAAGTATCCTTCATTTCAATTTTCATTACATTTTTTAAACTGGGTCTCACAGCTTTCGGCGGACCAGCCATGATTCCATATATCCGGGCCGAAGTGGTTGACCGCAAAAAATGGATGGCGGAAGAAGACTTTTCCGCAGGAACAGCGCTGGCGCAAATTGTGCCGGGGGCTACAGCAATGCAGGTTGCGGCGTGGGCTGGCTTATGCACCAGAGGGCTTACAGGGTCCTTTTTCGCCTATCTCGGCTTTGCCCTTCCGGCCTTCACAATGATTTGTGCGCTATCCGCAGCATACATATATTTTGATAATATTTCTGTAATCGAATCGATGTTCGGAGGACTTAAAGCCGTGGTCACGGCCCTTATTGCACACGCTGCGATCAATTTCTCTGTGCAATATCTAAGCAGAATATCTGCTAAGATTATGGCCTTTGTGGTCGGTTGCTGGCTCGCTTTTCAAGGCAATCCCATCATAATCCTCGTCATAATGTGTGTAGCCTCAATCTTTATTTTCCCCGACATCAAAGGTTGTCCTCCTAAAAAACAGTCCAACGTAACGACCAGCCTCAAGGGACCATTAATGCTAGTTGTGATATTGCTGACAGCTCTCACTGTGCTGTATATCACTGGTAACACATACTTTACGCTTGTCTTTACCATGATAAAGGTTGACCTTTTCGCTTTTGGAGGCGGATACGTTTCATTACCCATCATGCTTCATGAAGTCGTGCACAACCATCAGTGGATGTCACAATCTGTTTTTATGGACGGAATAGCTTTAGGCCAAATAACTCCCGGCCCCGTTGTTATGACCGCGGCTTTTATAGGATATATCCTCAGCGGAATTACAGGCGCGACTATTGCGACAATTTCTATTTTCGCGCCCTCATTTATTATTATAAATCTTGTCGCCCCTTTTTATGACAGACTTCGCTCTTCTGCCCTGCTACAAAGAGCTCTCTTCGGAAGCTTAATCACACTAGTCGGACTTATGGCCGCCATGTCTGGACAATTTCTACTAACCATTAAGCCACAACTTTCAGATATATTTGTACTGATCACTGCTTTCATACTTTTAAGACGTGGTGTAAACATAGTGCTGGTTGTGCCCGGATGTGCTGTTCTTTCGCTTATCTTCGGAATGCTTCTTTAAATTAAAGGATTTTAAATCATCATGGAATGGAATTTATTTTTTGGGCATATTGCTATCGTTGCTGGCTTCCTACTTGCTGCAATCCTCGTCATGTCGATATTGCGTAAGCAAAGGACTTCCTCTGCGGCGTTCGCATGGGTGATGGCTATCATTTTCGCGCCATACTTAGGAGTGCCGCTTTATCTGGCATTCGGCGGGCGCAAGCTTAAGCGGGACGCGCACACCAAGCAGGATATCCATCTTGTCGGTCAGGAAACTATTCCGCGAAAAGAGGCCGACCCCATCGACTCACTTCTGCGTGAATACGATATTCCCGGTGCAACTAGCGGTAACGAAGTTCGCCTCTGCCATGATGGAGTTGAAACATATACCGAGCTAGTAGATCTCATTGAATCAGCCGAGCACCAAATCCTGATCACCACATTCATACTTTCCCGCGACGAAGTCGGGCAGGACATAGTCAATAAGCTCGCTATAAAAGCCGCCAATGGAGTTACTGTCCGCTTGTTGCTTGATGACATTGGATCATTCTTTACCTCTAAAAAATTTCTTGCACCAATCCTCAAGAACGGAGGACAGGTAGCTTACTTCATGCCTCTTTTCAGAGCTCCTTTCCACGGCCGCGCAAACCTACGCAACCATCGTAAAATAGCCATTGCCGACCAACAAACCGTACTTGCCGGCGGAACCAATATCGCAAAAGAGTACATCGGCCCCACCGCCTTTGAAGACCGTTGGGCAGATCTATCCTTCGTCCTTAAAGGCCCCGCAGTGCGCCATTATTTAGAAGTGTTCCAATCTGACTGGCAGTTTGCATCTGGCGAAATGATTAATATCATTCCCCCTTGTGCCGCAGGCTCAGCTATAAGCGGGGACGGAGTGATGCAAGTGGTTCCATCCGGGCCTGACGTACCGATGGACCCAGTTCATGACGCGCTGCTCACTGCCGCATACACTGCGGAAAGCAAACTCTGGATCGTAACACCCTACTATGTACCGGATGAGGCTCTAGCGCAGGCTCTCAGGCTTGCTGCCCAGCGCGGAGTGGACGTGCGGGTTCTAGTTCCTAAAAATTCCAATCACAAAATAGCAGACCTTGCGCGCGGCACTCATTTACGTGAACTGGCAGAATGTGGCGGGAAGATTATTAAATACCCACACATGATGCATGCTAAAGTTGTGGTTGTTGATGACAGGCTTGCTGTTGTAGGCTCTGCGAATATGGATATGCGTAGTTTATTCCTGAATTATGAAATAGTAATGTTTGCATACTCCAAAGCGGATATAATGCCTGTAAATGATTGGGTTGAGGGACTCATGAATGAGGGTACAGAGGGCGTAGAAACAGTCGGATTAGTAAGAGATACAACCGAGGGACTGGCCAGACTCATGGCTCCACTTCTATAAAGTATTTTGTGGTAACAAGGAACATGACACAACTAGCTCGGATCATAATTATAGCAACTGCCATGATTGCGCTAACTCCAGACACCTGCTTTGCGTGGGGGCCGGGAATCCACATGGCTATCGGCAACGCTATTATTGCCCGGCCTGAACTTTTGCCCGGAGCAATTGCGAGATTGCTTATGGCGAATCCTGCCATATTTCTTTACGGATGTTTGAGTGCAGATATTTTTATAGGTAAAGGAAGTAAAGCCAAGAAGAAACACAGCCATAACTGGCAGACTGGTTTCGCCCTTCTAGATTCAGCCAAAGATCCGCACTTGCAAGCCTTCGCACTGGGTTATCTGTCACATCTCGCAGCGGATATCGCAGCCCACAATTACTACGTGCCTAATCTTATGAAACAAGCTCCTTCGGGCGGTAAGCTGAGCCATGTATACATTGAGCTACTAGCGGATGATCAGGCGAACTGGTCCGTACAACAAGCGGCTACACTTTTTAAGCACGCGAATCAGGATGCGGATTTAAATCTCCGCGAATACATGGATTCGCAAAAGCTGACTTTCTTCCTTAAAAAAGGAGTCTTCCACAAGACTATAGGAATGATGGAACACAAGTCCGTTAACGCTTCTTTAAATTTTTCCAAGAAAGTAATTCCAGCCTATCAGGCTGAATATCTGCAATCCATCATGGACTATTCATATAGATTGGTGGTGAACCTACTTCACGATCCGCACAAAGCGACCGCGCTAAATTTTGACCCCATCGGCAGTAAGCATCTAGCGCTAGCTAAGGCTGATAACAATTGGCGGCATACCATGAAAGGACCGCTTCCCTTTATGCCGAGATTCGAATTAGACAAAATTATTACTGAACTCCCAAAGTGTGACGGGGTGGATTGTTTGCTTAAAGGAACACATTTCAAGCATATGCGCCCCCTCTCTTAAATCATAAAACTTCAAGCAACCGCAACCTACTATCTGGCTCTGGTATATACGTTAATCAGTTTATCCAAAGGAGATGTACTAGCATGAAAAAATATCTATACCTGCTGACTTTGGTCTGTTTCGTTTTTAACGCCTTTAATGCGACTGCCGCACAATTTTCTGACTGTATCGAACAAGACAGTGAAAAAGCATGTAAAGATCTCTGCGATGATAAATATGCAAATGAACGCGGCCAATGCCATGATGCTTGCTATGAACAATATCCGCAGGGCAAAGGGAAAGGTACAAAGAATGGAAACCGCAAAGGTGGACAACGACCTCCTCCCAATAGCCAAGATTCAAAAAAACCGCCCCAACATTCCCCGCGTAGTGGACCGCAAGTCTTCGATATGGAGCAAACTCTCTCTATTGGAGCACAGACAAGCACCATAGGATTTGATGGGTTGGCTTTCATCACAGGTAGTTTGTGCGCGGACTCATTTATCCCGCCCGGTAAGGTTTGTGATTTTTTTGGCTTTCAGCACCTGCGTGACAACGACATAACGCAAAAGGGACACAATACCGACTTTTTGACCACTGTATCGCACAATGTTCTATTCACTCTAAATAGAAGTCAGCGCGCTCAGATCATTGATCTTGCCAAAGAACAAGCACCGCAGATCAAAAAGTATGCTCAAATGCGCTTTCCGATTATGAAAGCATTCAGAAGAAATTTTGAGGGCGATTTCCCTAATGGTACAAGCCGATTAAGCCTGAACGTGATCAAAGAACAGTCTGCTAAATTATATCGCCTAGACGGCGAGATGTCGATTCGCAGAGCTCAAGTTATAGGGACCATTCTTCGTTCACTGAACAAAAGCCAATTAGAATATTTAGACAATCTCAAAAATAAAGGCATAAAGAACTGGCCTAACAAGAATTCTCCCGTCAACAAGAGAAATTACCGTCACGATGTAGACGTGGCAATGATGACCATCGCCAGTCAGCTATATAGCTGGTACGCGGGCAATATTGAAGCGGACACCTACTTCTGCCCTGAGCGGCACGGAACTTATTTCGGATCATTTTATATGAAGGATATTCCGGCGATGGGTAAGAAGAACTATACTATAAATGAAAATCTGACTGGCGACCGAGGGAAGGAATTTCTCATGGCGCTTAATTCTGCGCAGGCTAAGAAGATTCGCGATCTTGTCAGTAAGCAAGGTAATGCTATGAAAAATATCGTCTCGATTCGAGA
This sequence comes from Desulfovibrio sp., assembly GCA_030145055.1. Lineage (GTDB taxonomy): Bacteria > Desulfobacterota > Desulfovibrionia > Desulfovibrionales > Desulfovibrionaceae > Maridesulfovibrio. The sequence goes on along the minus strand of JAQYWK010000001.1, from coordinate 559,092 downwards.
AGACATAGCCCGAAAGCTACGGATGTATCTGGTCACGAATGCCGTGGATAATGGCGCAATACTCCGCTTAGCTGAGCAGTACGGGCGATTTGATGGTGAATTGATCTACCTATACGCCACTACTTTTGCCGAGGTCGCAAAGACTTTGACTAGCCCACAAAGGGCGAAGTTAGAAGAACTTCGCGGCTTGAAGGGTTACACTTGCAAGGGGATGTATCTCTATTCGGATCGCATTAGTATGCCTAGGATTGGGGATACTGATGGGTTCTTTGAGTAGGGAATTGTCTTTAAAGTCGGGAGTTATGAACCGTCCGATAGCAGGATCATATTCACGATAGCCGAAATGAATTAAGTCCCGTATCTTTATCGTGCAAACCTGCGGCAAAACCCAAGTATAAATCATGATCAGGATTGCTGTTCTGAATTTTCCTCCCGAAAGAGCCATATAGGACTTCCTGTAAACTATTTCCGACCATGTCGGCAACAGTAAAAATACTACCCAGCTGATCAGTGGCTAGCAAGTAAACATCGTCACCTATTGCCATGGCAATAGGATCGCCATCTTCGTTATATTGAAAACGGGTCGTTCCTGTGGAATCCTCCACTGCTGCAAGAGTGGTCAAATCTGTCCACTGATAACGCTGGTAAAGCCTGTCGTTTATCAGCTTTTCTGCGCGCAATCCGTTTTCATCAAAACGATATTCGATGAGCGTTCCGTCCGGCAATATTACTTCACAGAGTTGCCCTGTTGTTAAGTAGTTGTAACGAGTGATCTGTCCTGACTCGTTTTTTCAACCAAGTCACCATCTTCGTTGTAGCGGTATGTTGTGGTTCCAACCTGAACCAGTTGACCGTAGCTCGTTTTTGCCAAACCTTGTGTAAACGATGACTTGGATTTTCGGACAAACCAAACAGAGTCAGGTCCGGCTGTAAAAAAATAGGTAATAAAATGTTAAAAAAAAGGCCCCTTGCATATGCAGGGGGCCTTCTCTATTACTCTTTCGTAGCTGAAAATAGCATCAAACCGTCGTTGGCGTTGGGCCAGTCGGTGTGTTTGTGGATACCGCTGAACCCTGCCTCGCCAAATAAACCTTCAAGCTCGTCTTCGGTCCATGCCTTGGTCGTGCTTCTGTAGGTTACTGGTTCATTGTCATCATCTGTAATCACGTGAAACTGTTGGAGTGATGTTGATTCATCAGCGAGCCAGTTGTTTTCGGTCAGGCAGATGTGCGGGAATTCCGTGAAGAGGCCAGCTTCTGCGCTACTCCAGCTGTTGGCGCTTTCCGCCATTCCTTTGATGACATCAAAGCTTTGTGCTTCGATTAGCAAAGTTCCACCGGGTCCGAGAGCACTGTATGCTTTCGCGAGAATCTTCCTGCAATTCTGCGGTGAGAACACATTAAGTTCACCGTAAATCATCATAACGAGGTCATGATTTATGCCGAAGTCAGCCTCAACAACATCACCTAGAACGAATTCGCACTGCCCTTTGATGGTATATTCCTGCTGAGCATGTTTGATGGATGCCGGACCGAAGTCTAGACCTGTGTACTTATGTATATCAGCCGCAAGACCTCTTGAATAAAGGCCCGGCCCACAGCCTAGGTCTAGAATGTTCATGGGAGTATTCGTGGAAGTACTACCAAGGCAATTCTCATGAATCCATTTGATTTGCGCTGTGATTACTTCAGTTTTACGACTGGCTAATTGATGATCTTGCGAGAGGTGTTCCCTTAGAATCCTTGCGCTGAAGGTAGGATCATTCCAAGGGATTTTGTGTGCTCCGTTCCAAAGGGAAGCGGACGAGACGGGACTATTAACTATTTTGACGAGATTATTACTCATTATGTACTCCAAAAGGTGTTCGTTTTTTAAACGCACGAATTGATTCATACAGAAGCTTAAAAGCAACTGAATCCATTCGCGTTTCTTCACAATCAAACACTCATGCGGACGCGCGTGGGCATCACATGATATTCGTGTCAGGCGGTAAAGAAGCAATCACGATCTTATTATGGCGAGTTAGGAGTACATGGGGGTCTGTCTATAGAACGAAGTTGCTGCGGTCAAGAAATTATGAACAACACTCGTGGTTTTACGAAGCTTTTCAAAAATTTGCAACTTTTTTTCCAGCTCAAAATTTTTTAATTATTAATAGACAGCTTATACAGTCATTTTATGAAATATCAGCTCAATAATTGGACAAAAAAAGCTTGCCTCACGACTTTTTTGCCTACCTCATTTCTAAAAAACATCTTTTTAATCAGAATATGATTCTTACTTATTAACAAAAACCACTCTAGAATTCACCATATTCATTAAAAGTGCGATTATTCTTCGCTTGCCCATTTCCAGAATATCCCTCTGATACTTTTAATGGAGTCCCTCTCTATACCTACTGTAACTTTTCATAAATCAATGCAACTTAGCAAATTACTACATTAGACATACAACGCTACTGCATTGATGCAACCACTGCTACAATCGAACACACAGAAGAGGATCATGATTCGCGAATCACCCCGACCATTCAAACGCGTATCTGCACATTAACAAAATTGAAACATTTCTCTTTGTATTAAAAATAAGTTCAACAATTTTAAATCTTTAACAGAGTACTTCTTTGATCATTTTTGTAAAACCAATAACGCTCCAGACAACGATTGACACACTTTTCACAATGCACTGATTGTAAAATCAAAGCTCCGGGGAAAAATGCTTTTACCACTAAACTAAATACATCGTAAAAATTAAATGAGTTAAATTAAACTCTTAAGCTACATGGAAAGTGCTGAACAAAATTTACTATACTTTTTAGATTAATACATTGATTGCTGTTGACTTGCAGTAAGACCGGGCATAGGTGGGATTTGTGGGTAACACAAAACAAACCGAATTTTTTAAGGATATAATCATGAATATTTTAAGAACTCTCAAGTCATGGGTGGCTGTGCGCCACGCTCGTAGCGGAAACAATGTTAATCACAGTCTTCACGCTGTGGTAACTCTTGCAACTTTAGGGCTTTGGCTTCCAGTATGGACAGCTCTTTGCATCCGCAATGGACAGCAGGACCGATCCAGAATGAGAAGTAGCCTTGTTGATCTTCGTAACATCGAAAAGCTCAATATTTCCCCAGAGTACAAGCGTCAGCTTGCTCGTATGTCTTAATCATTAAGTCTTTAATATTACTGCGCGGAAGATTTTAAATCTGCTCTCCTCATAGTCGGCCCCTTGGAACACTGCTCCAAGGGGCCGAACTCATTTCAGCTTTTATTTACACACACTTTCTTTGCTAAAAAGACCTCCTTCTGCTATTTTAAGCAAAAATACGGAGCGTACTTTAAATGAAAAAAATAATCCTTTTTATTCTTTTAATGACAACTGTGATTTGCGGTTGTCAGCCCAAAATGAGCCTGTTCCCTGATGGAACAGATCCTCTAATAGAAAGAACTATTCAAGGCGAGGACGGCGATAAAGTTCTTGTCATTTCAATTGATGGAACTATTTCAGACCGGCCCAAAAAAGGGTTCTTGGCAGCCCGACCAAGCCTTGTGCAGGAAGTCTCAGCGCGCCTTAAGCTTGCAGAAAAAGATAAGGACATAAAAGCTATTGTACTTAAAATCAATTCTCCGGGCGGTTCTGTAACAGCCAGCGACATTCTTTATAATGAACTAATGTTGTTCAAGAAAAAGACCGGCGCTAAAATTGTCGTATCCATGATGGATGTAGCGGCTTCCGGCGGTTATTACGTCAGCTTACCCGCTGATGAGATCATGGCGCACCCGACAACTTTAACAGGTTCTATCGGAGTTATCTTTATCCGCCCTAAAATTGACGGGCTAATGGATAAGATCGGAGTTTCAATTGAAGTCTCCAAGTCTGGCCGCAATAAAGATATGGGCTTCCCATTCAAGCCGGACACTCCTGAGCAGAAAGCTATTATCGATTCGATTATTACTAACTATGCCAACAGGTTTAAAACTCTGGTACAAAAACACCGGACTATTACCAAATCTAACATGGCTCAAATTTCCACAGCTCAAATTTTCAGTGCTGACGGCGCGGTAAAAGCGGGCCTAGTGGACAGCATCGGGTATATTCCTGATGCGGTTGCTAAAGCATGCGAGCTTGCTGGAATTTCAGCTGACGCTAAAGTAATTACTTACAAGCGCAAGACTTACCCTAACGACACTTTATACAATTCAGCTTCATCGCAGGTGAGCTCTCCAGCACTTATAAACATAGATGCCGGATACTTAATGCCCCCAAAAGCAGGCTTTCATTTTCTTTGGTACCCAGCCGCCCAGTAGCTTAATGCTGAGCTAAAATGGACTAAATATGGTCCGCGAAGCTTTGCTTTCGCGCTAAAAAGATGTATGAACTTCCAGCTTGTCGTATATTGCGACAGCACGTCCTCAGGAGGTAGATTATGAAAATGACTAAGACAATACTCACACTGGTTATCCTTGCATCGCTTGCTATTTTTGCAGGGTGTACTCAAGATTCGCAGAATAAAATAGGTAGATCCATTCAGAACTGGACAGGTGTTAACGGAGTTCTTGAAATCTATTCAGGCGGAAAGGTCGTTAAGAAATTTATTAAAATTGATAAATTATCCACAGCAACTGGAACCACTGGTACAGTAGATCGCCCTTACCGTTTCGGATACGGAATCCTTGATGCCAACTTTAACGGTATAAAAGATCCCGGTGAAGCTAAAGTCTACTTCGAGTTCAGTGACTACTCCACCAATTATATCTTTTTCGAAAACCCATAAGAGATTATAAATTACATACCGGGCCACATGGCCCGGTATTTTTTTGCCTATGAAAAAATGCATTAGAGCGGCTAGAGCCGTCACCCTCCAAGATGAAGCAGGCCTTACCGAAGACTTTGCTCTCATCCACAACGAATCCGAGATCCTCGAAACGGGAACATGGTCTGAGATAAAAGACCGCGCGCCCGCAGACGTTACAGATCTCGGCGATGTTACTATTGTTCCAGGACTGATCAATGCGCACGTGCATCTTGAGCTTTCACATATCGAAGGTAAAACGGTACAAGGCCAAGGGTTCATGCCGTGGGTAATATCACTGCTCAGTAACTCCACCTACGATATACAGGACGATTTAATCAGCAAGGCACTGGCAAGTATGCTTGAAAGTGGAACTGTCTTTTGCGCGGATATTTCCACCAATAATTGCGCGCGTATTGCTGAGCTTATGGATGAATCAGGCATGGGGTTTTACGGATTCTGCGAAGCCATCGGTCAGCATATTCCTAAAGAAGGTGGAGCCTTTTTCCCAAGCAAGACATATCCGCTCGGTAGAAACGCGGGAGCAGGACACGCGCTCTACTCAACTCATGCTGAAATGATTCGTGCACTTAAGAAAGCCGATTCTGCGGCAAATATGCCGTTCTCAATTCATTTGGCCGAAAATGAAGAAGAAGACCAGATAGTAGCTGAGGGCACAGGACCTTTTGCCCAAATGCTCAAGGGCGCAGGACTTTTAGCTGACTGCGGAAACAAAGGACTCTCCCCTGTCGCATACGCCCATTCTCTCGAAATTCTTGACAAATCTACACTTGCGGTTCATTGCGTTCGAGTTTCGGAAAGTGATATTAAAATTTTAGCAGACACCGGAACAAACGTCTGCCTATGTCCACGAAGCAATGATTTTATCGGTGAAGGACAAGCTCCGTGGGAAAAGATCATTAATTCAGGTATTAACACCTGCTTAGGAACTGATAGTATAGCTTCCAACCATGATCTTAATATGTGGAATGAATTGGAATATATGCTGAAAAAAATTAAGATAAAGATGCCGGCACAAGACGCTTTATCACTGATCACTAAAAATTCAGCTAAAGCACTAATGATAGACGAATTTTACGGATCTCTTGAAGCAGGCAAACGGCCAGTCTTTGCGACTGTACCTGCCAGCCTTGAAGATCTTTTATTTCAATAACGAGGACCAGCTTATGGAGTGGCGACACAAAGACCTGTTAGACATCACACAACTCTCGAAAGAAGATGTGGCTCATATTTACGAAACAGCCACATATTTTCAGGAAATTAATTCCCGTCCGGTAAAAAAAGTACCGACATTGAAAGGCCATAGCGTGGTCCTTTTTTTTGCGGAACCGAGCACCAGGACTAAAACCTCTTTTGATATGGCAGGAAAAAGACTTTCCTGTGACACATTCTCCCTTGCGAAAAGCTCAAGCAGCTTAACCAAAGGCGAAACGCTCAAGGATACAGCTCTGACCTTAGAAGCCATGAACATTGACGGTATCGTGATCAGGCATTGGGCCAGTGGAGCCGCGGCTTTTATGGCTGAAAGACTTGATTGCAGCGTAATCAATGCCGGTGACGGAAGACACGCCCACCCGACTCAGGCTTTGCTTGATGGATTTACATTCTATCAGGAATGGGGTTCCGTTGAAGGTAAGACTATCCTCATTCTTGGAGATATAGCCCATAGCCGCGTAGCCCGTTCAAACGTCTTGTTACTCACAATGATGGGCGCGAAGGTTAGATTCTGCGCGCCTAGAACTCTGCTCCCAGCAAATATTAAAAGCTGGCCTGTAGAAGTATTCACCGATGTAAACCAAGCTTGTAAGGGAGTTGACGCTATTATGTGCCTGCGTCTTCAACTTGAAAGACAGCAAGCCGGACTTCTCCCTAACGTCCGTGAATACTCCCGCTACTTTGGCCTTGGTCCCAGACAGGTGGAACTGGCTTCTCCCGATGTAAAAATACTGCACCCCGGACCTATGAACCGCGGAGTTGAAATTGATTCAGCATTGGCTGATTCAGCATCAAGCCTTGTGCTTGATCAAGTTGCAAGCGGCGTAGCTGTTCGGATGGCTCTTCTTTACCTCTATCTCACTCGCAAGAAATAAGGAGCATGACTATGACCAATCCTGAACTGGTTATCCGCAAAGCGGTATGGAAGGGTGAAGAGGTCGATCTCCTCGTTGCGCATGGGAAAATACTCGATATTCTTCCTTCGTCAGATGCTATGTACGAAGGCGCTGAAGTTGTCACAGCAAGAGGATATCTGCTCATGCCCAGCCTCACAGATGTTCATACACACCTTAGAGAACCCGGCTTTGAATATAAGGAAGACATCGCTTCCGGCTTAAATGCTGCTGTACACGGCGGTTTTTCGAACATCATGTGTATGGCGAATACTGAGCCCGTGAATGACAACGCTGTCATCACTGATCAAATGTTACATAGAGCGCGCGCAGAATTCCCTGATGGCCCACGCCTGTACCCCATCGGGGCGCTGACTAAAAAGCTTGAAGGCAAAGAACTTTCTCCTATGTATGAACTTGCGGACACCGGTTGTGTAGCATTTTCAAATGACGGTTTGCCGGTAAAAAGCACAGAGATTTTCCGCAGAGCTTTAGAATACGCTTCGGATACAGGACTACCTGTTATAGATCATTGTGAAGATCCATATTTAGAAGTTGGCGCAGGAGTTAACGAAGGAGCGGTTTCCTCTCTCCTGGGACTAGCGGGGCAGCCAGACGTTGCGGAAGCAGCGCAAGTTGCACGCGATCTTCTATTAGCTGAATATCTCGATATTCATATCCACCTTGCACACATTTCCTGTCGTAAATCTGTGGACCTTATCGCATGGGCTAAGAAGCGCGGCGTGAAAGTTACCGCAGAAACATGTCCGCATTACCTGCTACTCACAGAAGAAGCGGTAGAAGGATACGGAACCGACACCAAGGTAAATCCCCCTCTTCGCACCGCAGATGATGTGGAAGCCCTTTTACAGGCTATCCGCGAAGGCATCATTGATATGTTCGCAACGGACCATGCACCCCACGCGGCTCATGAGAAGGAAGTCGAATTCATGGTTGCCCCTTGCGGAATATCAGGACTAGATTCAGCCCTATCACTGACATGGTCACTTGTTGCATCCGGCAAGCTAACTTTTGATGATTTTATTAGAATGTGGACCACTGCACCATGCAAAACATTCGGACTACCATTAAATGGCTTTAATAAAGGTGATGTAGCCGATTTCTTCCTGTTTGCACCGGACGAAGAATGGATTCTTTCACCCGAAACCATGCATTCAAAAGGCAAAAACACTCCTTTCATGGGACAAACCCTAAAAGGACGGGTGATAAGTCATTTCCTTGGCGGCAAAAAAATAGTATGACTCCATGACAAGACAGTGGGAAACCCTGTAAACTAGGCTAACGATTAAAGATTTAAATATATTTCGCCTTAAGGAGACACTATGAGCGAACCCTTTAAAGATGCGGTTGGAATTTGTAAAACCATTATGCGTAACGGCTATGACGCTTACATTATCAGCGAAAGGCTCCAGAAGCTTACCATCGATGATAAAGGTAAAGAAATAGTCCTCGATATTTCAACTGAACTTGATTTCAAGGGGCTGATCAAGCTTTTCCCGAATGTTCAAGCCGCAAAAAGTGACGATATTACTGCTGTTTTGAACGAAGGAGAAACTACTTTCAACTTCTACACCTCAGATTCCAGTAATTCTTCACATCCGGAAGAGTGCGTTTCCCGCATGACTCCGAGACTGCTTAAGGCTCTGGAAAAGCAGAATGAAATTCCAATGTCTGCGGCTTGTCCTTATATCCCTAAAGCCAGAGACCCGTACGAAGGTTTTGCTGAGCTTAGCACCGGACAGGTTTGCTTCCTCGGAATTCCTGATCAGACTTTAAAGAAAGACTACCTCATGGGGATCAAAGCTCTGCGGTTTGCCGCGAACTACAACCTCCCTATTGAAAGCAATACAAAAGCTGCTATCATCAGAGCTTCCAAACGCATTCTCGACTATGTTCCTATCCCTGAAATCATGGATGAATGGCGCAAAGTCGAAGCAGAGAATATGTACACATTCATATCCCTGCTATTTGAAACAATGATTCTACACGGATTAATTCCCGAAGTTGCTGCTCTTTCACGCTTCACACAGGTGAAAAACAGCATGACCGGCGAAACTGAAACCGTGTTCAATCATACTCTTGATGTAATGCGCCTCTACCCTGAAGAACTTCCTTATGACTGGTTCGGCGTGGCAGCATGTCTATTCCACGATGTAGGTAAACTATTCACAGCGGAAGAAGTTGAAGGCGAATGGCAGTTCCTGCAGCATCATCGTGTGGGCGCAAAAGTCACTCGCAAGATTCTCAGCCGTTTGAACTTCCCGCAGGAAGATGTGGACCTCATTTGCGAGCTTGTCCGCAACCACATGCGCTTCCAGTTCATGCTCACTGATAAGGGTATCAGGAAATTCAAAGCGATTGATGAATATCCACGCCTCATCGAGATGGTTCGTGCAGATATCAAAGCACGTGGAACTCAATACAAAGAGTTCAACCACAACATCAAGATGCTTGAACGTGCTGATATTCCAGAAGAAGCGCTCGATCCATTCCTCAATGGGAATGAGATTATGCAGCACACCGGACTCAACCCCGGACCTGTTGTCGGTATCATCCGCGAAGCTCTGCTAACAGCACAGATTTCAGGTGATGTTTGCACAATGGAAGAAGCTATCGAATTTGTTCAGGATCACGCTGACAAAGAAAAGCTTCGCTAGTCACCGCTTAAACAAGCCATTTAAAAAGCCCGGATCGATTCATCGATCCGGGCTTTTTTGTGTTCAACGCTCAACGATAAGTACAATGAGGATGGCAACCCCATACTATGCAGAAGAATGACGACGCTTATTTGCTTGCCACCGACCAACTCGGCAGTATTATTACTGTTGCCGACATGACAGGAAATAGTTTACAGGAAACTCTATATGGCTCTTTTGGTAGCATGATTCAGAACAGCAATCCCGATCATGATTTTTACTTAGGATTTGCGACTGGGTTGCATGATAAGCATACGGACCTTATTCATTTTGGCTACCGCGAATATGCCCCTGCTATCGGGAGGTTCATAACTCCAGACCCTATGGGTTATGATGGCGGGGATGTGGATGTTTATGGCTATTGTTTGGCTGATCCTATCATTTACAGATTCTTTGCCACTTTTTTCAGAATAGGCATTGACACATTATTTATAATATCATATTGAATTAATCAGAGAGACCGTAAAGCTCGGGTATCCATGTTCAATCCATGGCTACTTAAATTGCAAAAAAAATACCGCTAAGCTGAATGCTTAGTGGTATTTTTTTGTATTTCATACTCTAATTAAAACTGACAAATATCTTTTTCCATATCATTACGCAGATGCCCCTGCCCTGTGGACTCGAGCACAGCTCTCCAGTAATCAGATCTCACGTTCAGCTTTTTCCTTTTCAATGTAACAAGATCAAGCGGTAAATGAACGTAGCGAGCTTGAAGCTTACTAATTACCATGCCAGTCTTACCTGCCATTGCCGCATGTACTGCATGCTGCCCAAGGAATCCACAATAAACACAATCATTTGCGTTAGCTGGAACTGAACGGATAATATAACTTGGATCAATAAATTTAAGAGTAAAATCTTTATCTGCTTCCTTGAAATGTTCCTTAACTCGCTTAATCAGCATGGTGCAGATATCGCAAAGAACAGGATTTCCGGAAGCGTCTTTTTCGCCAGTATATTCACACTGTTCCTGCCCCGCACCCTCTGCACAGACGATTACAGCATGCTGCCTATCATCAAGTCTTTTCTCAAGAGACCTAAGCAATCCGTATTCACCGTCAAACTCGAACGGATGCTCAGGAACCAGCACAAAATTTACATCTTTAAGAGCGAGCGTCGCTTGCGCCGCAATAAAGCCTGACTCGCGTCCCATGAGCTTTACTAGGCCAATGCCGTTAACGACACCTAAAGACTCCACATGGGCAGACTGAATGGCTTCTGTGGCCTTATCTACCGCAGTATCGAAACCGAAAGACTTGGTGACGAAACCGATATCGTTATCAATGGTCTTTGGTATACCAATGATAGAGATGCGAACATTACGCTTGTTAATCTCAGCAACAATCTTTTGCGCGGCACGCATTGTACCATCGCCACCGATCATGAAGAGAACGCTGATATTCAAACGTTCAAGCGCATCCACAACCTCTTCCGGATCTTGCGGTCCACGGGAAGAACCAAGCATTGTGCCACCGAACTGGTGAATATTTGCGACCGCTTCGGCAGTAAGTTCCACGACATCATGCCCATATTTAGGAATAAAGCCCTGTAGACCGAATTTAATACCGAGCACCGAGGATACTTTGTAAAGATAATGTGCTTCAAGAACAATAGAGCGGATGACGTCGTTTAATCCCGGACAAAGCCCGCCACATGTAACCACGGCGCACTTCGTTTTTGAAGGATCGAAATATGTTTTGGCACGAGGCCCCGCCTTTTCAAATTCCTCATAAACTGTGTTGTCATCAGTAAGGCCCATATCTTCTTCAGCCAGATTAACCAGAGTTCTATCGCTGTCATCTATGAAGAAACAACGCTTCAAAGGTGAAGGAATTTTTGCCGTTCCGAGAACTGCAATGTCGGTATCCAGTAACTTCTTTTTTTTAGCCGCTTTCTTTACCACTTTTAAACTCCTCCGAGCATATCACCCGGCCTTCATGAGTTGGAGATATTAACGTATTTCGCCCTGAATCAAAGGGATCCAAATGGCAGGTTCATTTGCTAAAATAGAATCCCTAATCGGCAGCTCCATTGGATGAGGAAGACTATTTACAACGGATCCTGTCTGAACCCACCATAAATAAAAGCCCTTGCCTTCAAGGTATCGACAATAAAGTTTTAAAGCCCCTCTTTGACAAACCTCATCGTATAATCGGAACGTCCCTTTTCCGGCATTGTAGATTCCGTTCTTAGGATTCACCAACTTCCAGTCAGAACCTTTTACTTCTGAAAATTCTTTTCCATCTAAAGTGCTATAGTAGCGAGTTTTCGAATCCAGGTCACGAACTCTGAGCATTTTATTTGTCCCGGAATATGAAACAATGAACATGGGTCTTCCGAAATGTTCAGCAACCTTCCAGCGGTCAACCCCTGTAGAATATACCAGAGATCCATTTTCTTCATATATCCATGTAGGAGATTCTTTCATGGCATCAGACTTTTTGGCTAGCGCTCGCTTACGAAGATCCCAGTAAACATCCTTGCCGTCATCACGTTGCAGACAAACCACATATCCAGCCAACCTTGCGGAATCAAACGGTCCACCGGGCACATCGCCAGAGTTGATTAAAGATTGGTTATTCGTGCCCCACATGGTGACTTTTCCGGAAGCTTCAACCGTGACCAGAATACCCTGTCCCGGTGTATAACCTAGAAATAAAGGAGTCCCCTCTAGAACGGACATTTCCTTCAAAGGCCCCTTTGAAGGACCATATAAAAGGGCATTAAAACTATCTATTATCCCGAGCCAATCACCAGTTCTGGAAATAGCCATCATTTCGACCGGGCCATGATCTACAGGAATATCGCCGGGTATACGCGTACAGGATTTTAAATCAAAAATATTTAACTTATCACCAACGCTGTCAGTCGCAGCCAACATAGGACTTCCCGGAGCATATGCAACAAGCTTTGCGCCCTTCCCAGATGGCAACCTCATTTTTTTGCATGGATAATTACTCCATAACCGTATGGTTCCATCATAAAGAGCAGCCGCGAGCCCCTCTTCATTTCCAGAATATGCAGAAACTCCTCCTGCAATTATGGGGACAGCTTTTTCACGGGTAACAGAAATATACATTTTATCCACAAGGCCCTCAAAAGGAGCAACATAGAGTTTACCCGTACTAACGTATTTTTTACCAAGTTGCTGTTGGACATAGCTTTTTAAGGATTTAGTAGTACCCTTTTTCAATTGCGGCGGGAAATCTATGTAGCTTTGCCCAACTCGCTCAGTTGATCCAGCATGAGCCAATAGAGGAATGCTGAACAACACCACAAAGAATAACAAAGTATAAATCTGTACCTGTAAAATTCTGGCAGTCATTCTAATTATTCCCGTTACTTCTTGCTTATAACTATCTTTGATAATGCTTAATTTATTCACTGATTCCATCAATCCATGTTGCAGTCTGATCTAATAGAGAGCCAAGGGCTGCTTCTGCAGCTTCTGCGAGTGACTTACCCGCCAAAGTTTTAATTGGCGCTGAACCGACAATAAGCTTTCTGGCAAGAAGCTTTTTACCAGAACTATCCCAGAGTGAATACCTGACTGCGGCTTTAAAGACATCGCTAGAACCACGCTGCACTTCAAAGGACATTATTACGCCTGATAAAATAAGATCATTACGAGGTCCAGGACGGTATGGCGCCACAACTTCGTAATTCTTCATGCAGCTGAGAGCCGCTTCCGTTACAATATCAAATATTTCGCACGGGGTTCCTTCCCAACTCCATCTATAGTCAGGCTTTAACACCGGACCATTCGCAATGATCACGGTCTCACGGTCAAGAGCCGGAAGACTTGTAAATCTCTTTACAGCCAGTATCGGAAGACCGGAGTTAACTTCTTCACAAGTTGAATTAAATTCTATAGTTGAGCCTACCCGAAGATAGGAACTTTCTACAGATTTACCGCCTATACATCCGCTCGTAAACACCAAGCTACAGAGCAATATTATACTAAAAAAAGATTTCATCATTTTCCAGCTCCTGAAGGGGGATTAAGAACCTGCCACGGACGCTCACGTAGCGATCGAGCTAATCTACTCATTTCTCTTGAGAGACGATTTACATTCACGAGAATTGCTTCAATCTCTTCTTGATCATATTCAAGGTTTTTGCGCAGATCAGTAGTAAGACCATCGATACCATCTACTGCTCTCGTAACCTCACCGTTCACATTACCTAGCGTATATTTCATCTCAGTTTCGAGAGTATCGAGAACATTTTCAACTTTATTCAACGTTACTGCAACATCTCCGGTAATGGCTTCAAGACTCTTAGTTCCAGACTGAATTCCGCTGGAAGTTGTCTTTGATAATTTTGCCCAATCTTTGCGGAAAGCCACGAAAGTGGCATTACTTTCGCTCAGAACACTAGGGGCCATTTTCAAAGTACGCTCAAGGTACGCTTTATTTTCACCAGAGAATAACAACTCAAGACCCTCTGCTGCCTTTTCAAGTTTTGGCGCTATTGAAGCTACAGCTTTACCTATTTCAGCGGCAACATCGCTCATACTTAAGGTCACCGCCGCAGGAATGGTGTCTTCCTCCGCCAATTTAGGACCAACCTCACCTTGAAGTTCTAGCAAAATATAGTTGTCACCAACCAGACCTTTCTGCGTGATTGTTGCAACAGTGCCCTCATAGAGAGGGAATTCCCGATCAATATTAATGGATACTAAAACTTTTCCGGGATTATCTTTATCTATCGCGATACTTCCAACCTTACCTACACTAAGTCCCGCGTATTTTACGGGCCGCCCAGAGGTCAGATCTTTAACATTACGGAATACAATATTATAGCTTGAGTAGTCGGAGAAAAAATCGTGACCGCCCAGAAAAACAATAAAAAGCCCAAGCACTGTCATACCGGCCAAGCCAGCCAACACTGCTTTAATTATATCAGTTCTTGAACTGCGCGGATTTAAAACCATTTCAACCTCCGATAAATCAATCTCTACTTCTAAACTTAACTGACCTTTGCATTGAATTATCAATTTCGGTCGGTCTTCTTTCCAGAAAATCTATTAAATACTCATCATTTGACTCTTTGAGACCTTCCAAATCGCCCTGATACAAACACCGACCCTGATGGAGAACCACAACGTGATCCGCAATATTGAACAAACTATCCAAATCATGCGTCACAACAATGGTGGTCACATTGAATGTCTCTTTAAGCTTCAAAATCAACTGATCAAGGTCTGCCGCACTAATAGGATCTAGCCCTGATGAGGGTTCATCGCAAAGCAAAGTGGTCGGGTCCATTACCATTGCGCGCGCCAGCCCTGCTCTTTTTCGCATACCACCGGACAGCTGGCTCGGGAAATAATGCGTAAAGTCCCCAAGCCCCACCATTCTGAGCTTTATCTGGACAACTTCTTCAATTATTTCATCCGGAAGCTCAGTGTGTTCCTGCATCGGCAGAGCCACATTTTCACCAAGTGTTAATGATCCAAGCATGGCGCCATCCTGAAACAAAACACCCATGCGTGTTCTCAGAAGCCTAAGCTCTTCTTCATCTTTGAGATTAGTCAGATTTGTATCACCTAGAAAAATTTCACCCGAAACAGGAACGTTCAAACCTAAAATATGGCGAAGCAAAGTGGATTTTCCGCAGCCTGAACCACCGAGAATAACGCTGATTTTCCCTGCCGGAAGCACTGCATTCAGGTTTTTCATAAGAACATTACCGGGATACCCGAGGCTTAGTTCTTTTAATGTTATGTCTTGCGCTAGGCGTGATACTTTCATGATAAATTAACGGAACATAAAGTTCAGAGTTGTAAAGAATAAATCTAACAGAATAATCATAAATATTGAAATAACTACTGAATTTGTAGTTTTTCTACCTACATCAGCAGCTCCTTCGCGGGCAAGAAAACCTTGCCAGCAGCCGATCACCGTGATCGAAACTGCAAAAGCTCCACTTTTAACGAGTCCCGCAAAAACATCCCGTAACTGTAAAAATTCGACAGTGTTATTAAAATATGTAGTCTCATTAATTCCCAAAGCCAGAGAAGAAAATAGCCCCCCTGAAACTATGCCGACGAAATCGGCCCAGACTGTAAGACAAGGGACCATTATAAGCATCGCAATAAGTTTTGGGACAACAAGAAAACGAACAGGTTCAATGCCCATTACTTCTAAAGCGTCAATTTCTTCGGAAATTTGCATGGTAGCTATTTCAGCGGTAAAGGCCGCTCCGGAGCGTCCAGTGATGATAATTGCGGTAAGAAGCGGTCCCAGTTCATTGATAATCGTAACGCCTACGAGGTTAGCAACATAGCTGATAGCACCTACTTTTTCGAGCTGCTGCGCCGACTGAAGAGCTAGAATAATGCCCGTACAGGCAGAAATAACACTGACAATAGGAATTGAATCGGCCCCGACATTTGCGAGGTCTTTATAAAGTCTTTTGCGGTAAAAAGACTTTTTAGGTTTTATGCTCAGACGCATGCATCCCAGTAATCTGGAAACCATCCATGCAAGCACCTGCAACCCTTTCATAACTCGTCTACTCCATACCAAACAAAGACTTTACCTGAGTAAGGTGCAACAGCCTATCGACCTGCTCTGTGACCGATATAATAATTACTGAACGACCTTCTTGCGTTAGAATTCTTCGTAATTCAATTAAAGAAGCTAGTCCGGAACTATCCAAATACTCTAGTTCTGAGAGATCGACACGGACTTCTCCGGCACTAACTTCAATGAACTTGTGAAGTTCTTTTCTTAGTGCAGGAGTTCCTGTGAAATCAATTTCACCGCTAATTTTGATGAGCGACTCTTCAATAGTAACTACCAATTCGTAACCAGACCCCATAAGTCTCTCCTTAAGTTTCAACCTATATTGGCTCAAGCACCTAAAATTTATATATTTCAACTACGGTTGTATCATCGTTAGGAGGGTTTTTACCTCTCCATTTAGACACAGCATGCAACAGTTGCTTTCCAACTGGAGGATTATCGAACCCTCGTAATGCTTCTGCAAGACGTTCAGTACCAAAAAAGTCGCCATCACTATTTCTAGCTTCATCTACTCCGTCTGTAACGACGATAAGAGACTGACCTTTTTCAAGAGTGATTTCCGTCATGCCAAACTCACCATCATCGAGAATTCCTATAGGAAGACCAAACGGCCTCCTCATTTCAGTGACCTCACCACCAGACACTAACAGCGGTGCAGGGTGCCCGGCTATTGAATAGCTACAAACACCAGTATGCGGTTCATAGCGGGCAAGCATCATTGTGGCAAAAACCTCACCACCCATAAATTCATATGCGGCGCTGTTAATTTCTTCCATCATCTTATTGGTTGGAAGCTCTTTTGCAGCGGCGGCTCTTATTCTTGTCCACAACGCTGACATGATAAGCGCAGCAGGTAGTCCTTTACCCGCAACATCAGCAACATAAACATACCAGCTCCCATCAGAGTTGGGTATAAAATCGTACAAATCACCGCCCACAAACTGAGCCGGAACAGAATTTCCCCAAATATGATTACCACCCTTAAGAGCAGGCTGCTTTGGGCTAAACTGTTGTTGAATACGTGATGCCGCTTCAAGCTGGGTTTCAAATTTCTGCTGATCCAGTCTTTGAATTAACAATTCAGACCTAACAAGAGCTACCCCTGCTAAATGGCCGAAGCTTTCCAAAAGTTCCTGATCCTCTTCATTAAAACACTCTTTCGCGCTAGAATTAAGAACCTGAACAACCCCTTGCAATTGACCTTTATGAATTACAGGGACACAAAGGATACAACGGGTTTCAAATCCGGTTTTTTTGTCAGCTTCTCCTGAGAATCTCTCATCATTCTGAGCATCGGTTACATTCAAAGATTCTTTATGTTCAGCTACCCATCCAGCGATACCTTTCCCTAAAGGTAATTCAATGCGCGTCTTAAGAATATCCATCTTTACATCACTAAGCACATCATTCATTGCCAAGGCAAATTCAAGCACATTCTTTTCTTCATTATAAAGCATAATCGAAGAGGCTTCTGCACCTGTTACTTCTTGCGCAAGTCGTAGCAGTTGCGGCAGCAGATCAACAAGAGAATCAATGCTCGCCAAAACTTCGTTTGCCTGAATCAATTTTTTTAATCTACCAGCCTGAGTACTCAAAACCTTCTCCTCAATTAAAACGCCTTATATATGCTAATTAAAGGATATTTATAACTTTCCCTTATTCATTAACCCTCTAGAGTATTCACCACTTATTTTAAGAGTTCATCTTACACTATTTACAGTTTACTTTAAATTACTAAAAACTACTTACTCCAAGTATTTACTTCAGGCTTTGGCCAATTGCGAACAGCCTCAGCAAGTTCTTCGACAGTCGCAGTAGCGGCTCCAACCTGGCCAACGACTATTCCGGCAGCATAGTTAGCGAGCACGGCAGAAGTTAAAGGATCTAACCCTGATGCGAGGCCGAGACCAAGTGTGGCTATTACAGTATCGCCAGCTCCAGTCACATCGAATACCTTCTGCGCAAAAGTAGGAACATGCTTAACTACATCTCTGGACTCAAAAAGAGCCATTCCGTCTCCGCCCAGAGTAATCAGAAGATGCGTAGGATCAAGCCTATCAAACAACTTTTTACCAACTTTAAGTATATCATCCCTGCTTTTAATTGTCATACCCGCGCCTTCTGCGGCTTCCTTTGCATTCGGGGTAAGCAGATTCACGCCTTTGTATTGATCGTAATTTACCGTTTTAGGATCAACAAGGACATGCGGGCTGTGATCTTTACTTTTAAGGAGGGCCCAGAACCTATCAAAAAACTTTGGTGAAAAAGTTCCTTTGCCATAATCAGACAAGATCACGACACTGTAATCACATATTTCTGTATCTAAAAATGAAAACAGCAAGTCCATATGCGAAACAGAAAACTCATCAATTTTCTCTCTATCAACCCTGACCATCTGCTGATTATGAGCCATTACGCGAGTCTTTTTCGTGGTAGGCCTATCGTCAGACTCATAGAGGCTACACGGAATTCCGGAATCGACACACAGCTGATTGAACACCTGCCCCTCAGCATCCGCTCCGACAAAACCTGTAAGATGAGGTTCCCCGCCTAGCGCAACAATATTACGGGCCACGTTTCCAGCTCCGCCAAGAAGGTACTTTTCCTCTGTAACTTGAACAACAGGTACGGGAGCTTCAGGAGAAATTCGGTCTACAGATCCGATCACATAGTGATCGAGCATGACATCGCCAATAATTAAAACCTTCTGACCTTTCAGCTTAGGCAATACATTTAAAATTGTTTTATCCATATCTTGAAAAATCCTTATGTAACTAATCTTCGCGGCCGGTTCAGTTATATATCGAGCATAGCGACTATGCGCTTTAACTCACCTTCAGACGTATACTTAATAGTCAAACTACCTTTTTCAGGCGACCCGCTGAAAACAACTTTCGTCTCAAGCGATAATTCCAACTGATTTCTGTATTGCCTGAGCTTATCATCAATTTCTTTGGGTTCTTTCTTTTTACGGGAAACAGTCTTTGCAGGAGATGCAACTTCGCCTTCAGGAAAAGAGCCATGCTCTTTAAAATATGAAACGGTACTCTCTGCCTGCCGCACAGACAAACCATCCGAAACAACCTTTTTAAACAACTTTTCCCGAGCATCGTCATCAGCAATTGATATCAATGCCCGCCCATGCCCAGCTGAGATTTCACCTCTACCGATTGAGCTTTGAATAGGCTCAGACAGGGATAGTAATCTCATTGAATTGGAAAGTGTAGAACGACTCTTCCCGACCTGCCCAGCCAGTTGTTCCTGACTTAGGCCGAATTTAGAAATAAGCTCCTGAAAGCCTTTCGCTTCCTCAATGGGATTAAGATCTTCACGCTGTAAATTTTCGATAAGAGCAATGGCCATGCTCTCCAAATCTGTCATTTCTTTAACTAGTGCGGGAATTTCAGACAGCCCGGCAAGCTTAGAAGCTCTTAAACGGCGCTCACCTGCAACCAGCTCAAAAAAATCTCGTCGCCCTGGGATAGGCCTGACAAGCACTGGCTGTAATACACCTTTAGTTTTAATTGAATCTGCAAGATCCTTTAAAGCCTCAGGTGCAAATTCTTTGCGCGGCTGATTAGGGTTTGCAATTATTCTGCTTGTGTCCAACTGACGAGCATCTACTATTGATGCAGTACTCTTCTCATTTAGCTTAGCCCCGCCAAGTAGTGCGTCAAGACCTCTTCCGAGCCCTCCTGTTACACCTGCCATGGACATCTCCTTATTTTTATGAACTTACACCATAAAGGTGAAATTCGATCCAATATTTCCTTTGACTTGATTGAAGCCGTGATTAATGTTGCGCCTGACCTTGTTACAATAAAATAAACGTCGGAGGCGACATGTCTAATCACGATGATAATCTCACTGAACTTTTCGATAAAAGCGGCAACCCCATCGGCGCCCTTCTTACTGCTGAATTATGGGCTAAAGTTAAGCCACACATTTTAGCTCTTCTTCCTAAAGCTGAGCCGGAAGAACGCCCTGAGCCTATGAGCGCATGGGTCGAGCTTAAACAATACTGGGATTTCTCCTACCCGATTGACGTTGACGTCAAATGTGACCATTGCAGCAGTTCTACAGAGAACTGGGAAATTGACTCACCCCGCAAATTCAGACTCGTATCCGCGAATCTTGGCGGTTTAGTTTCATTTAAATGCTCTTCATGCCAATCTCGTATTACAAAGCAGCATTTCAAAGATAAAATTGTCACCAAGTGCGTCCCTTTCATCGACGAAAAAGATAAAAATTTCGAAGCAAGATACAACTACACAAATAAGTAACAAACCTAAGTCTTAATAAACGTGACCTTTTTGCAAATACATATTTGCGCCACTCATTTTTAAGATCTAGAACTATTTCTCATTTTAAGGCCGACGATTTGTCGGCCTTTTTCTTTGCCTAATTTTTGTCCATAGCAGCATGCCTTTTCACCACTTCCTGAGCAAGACTCAAATAAGCCAAAGCTCCATTCGATTTTGCGTCATAAGAAATGGCAGGCTTACCAAAACTGGGGGCCTCAGAGAGTCTTACATTCCTTGGAACTATTGTCTCGAATAAGCTATCTGGAAAAGCTTTACGCACTTCATTCTTAACTTGGCGCGCAAGGCGATTACGGCGATCATACATTGTTAGTACAACTCCGAGCAGTTCGAGATCAGGATTCAGTCTTTTCTTCACCAGTTCATATGTCATCAATAACTGAGCGACACCCTCGAGCGCGTAATACTCAGTCTGGAGCGGAACTAAGAGTTCTCTTGCCGCGCAAAGAGCATTAACTGTGAGAAGCCCAAGCGAGGGAGGACAATCAAATATTATGTAATCATAATTATCTTCAACCTGATCTATCAACTCTCTAAGGAAATATTCGCGCCCCATCTTATCTATCAATTCAATTTCTGCCCCTACCAAGTTTTGGCTTGCAGGCATAAGCGACAGAAAAGGTATATCTGTCTGAAATATGGCTTCCTCCGCCCGTTCAGGCTGGAAAAGCACCGAATAAACATTCTCTCTGGAATCGCCAGGATAAAAACCTAAGCCGCTCGAACCGTTACCCTGAGGGTCACAGTCGACCAGCAAGACCTTTTTCTCCATTACCGCCAAAGAGGCGGAAAGGTTAATAGAGGTCGTTGTCTTACCGACTCCGCCTTTCTGATTCGCTACCACTATTCTTTTTGCCACTGGAAACCACCTTGTTCATGAGATTCCAATTTTCATGTTTCACGTGAAACATCACGTCAAAAACAGACACGAAAACAATATAGTGGAAATTAGACTGAAACCAAGTTTAAATCAAGAAATCAAAATCAAAAAGACATAAAAATTCACTCTTTCACCTGTTCATCAAGCCTAAACACTTAAATTTAACGACATAAAGAAATAAATATCATTAATAAACACCTTGATCATCACGCAAAAAAAAGGGCCGCTGAATATCAGCGACCCTAAAATAAAGACATTATAAATCTGCGAACTAAACTTTGTAGTACTCTTTGTACCAATCTACGAACTTAGCGATACCCTCTTCAATAGTGGTGCAAGGCTTGAACCCTACATCATTAAGAAGGTCGTCAACATTAGCGTAAGTGCATGGAACATCGCCAGCCTGTAAAGGCATCATGTTCATCTGAGCTTTCTTACCGAGACACTCTTCTAAGACTTCAATGTAACGCATCAGCTCAGTAGGCTGATTGTTACCGATATTGTAGATCTTAAATGGAGCAGGACTTGTACAAGGATCAGGAGCATCTCCAGACCAGTCAAGATTAGGCTTAGCTGGGCTTTTCAATACTCTGACAACACCTTCAACTATATCATCAATGAAAGTGAAATCACGAAGCATTTTTCCGTGATTAAATACATTGATAGGCTCATTATTAACAATAGCCTTCGTAAACAGGAACAATGCCATATCAGGCCTGCCCCAAGGTCCGTAAACAGTGAAGAATCTAAGCCCAGTTGTAGGGATATTGAAAAGGTGACTGTAAGAGTGAGCCATCAATTCATTAGATTTTTTAGTTGCAGCGTACATGGAGATCGGGTGATCGACATTGTCGTGTGTGCTGAAAGGCATCTTAGTGTTCAATCCGTAAACAGAACTAGATGATGCATAGGCAAGATGCTTAACACCGTTGTGCCTACAACCTTCAAGAATGTTCATGAAACCGACAACATTAGAATCAATGTACGCCTGTGGGTTTTCCAGTGAATAACGAACACCAGCCTGAGCAGCAAGGTTCACAACATGTGTGAACTGATGATCAGCAAAAAGTTTCTCCATGGCTGCTCTATCGGCCATATCAATGTAAGCAAAAGTGAAGTTCTCGTGATCTTCAATCTGCTTTAGACGATTCTTTTTAACCTGAACGTCATAGTAATCATTTAAGATATCAAGGCCAATTACTTCGTGACCTTCAGACAGAAGGCGCTTTGAAAGGTGGAAGCCGATAAATCCGGCTGCACCAGTTACAAGAACTTTCATTCTTCGCTACTCTCTTTAATGTTTTTTGCATTTAACTCTTCCCGGTTGGCACTAGGCACCAACATCCTCATTAAATCAAGGGGAAGAGGGATTATGGTAGAAGATTTCCCTTCAGCAGACATCTCTCTGAGTGTCTGTAAATATCTAAGTTGCAAGGCTTCAGGGTGAACAGCAATAATCGCCGCGGCCTGCGAAAGCTTCTCAGCTGCCTGAAATTCACCAAGAGCATTAATAACCTTAGCTCTGCGTTCCCGCTCAGCTTCGGCCTGCTTAGCCATAGCGCGTTGCATTTCCTGTGGAAGATCTACGTATTTTAGCTCAACAGTGCTGACTTTAATTCCCCAAGGGTCAGTATGAACATCCAGAATTTCCTGAATCTCATTATTAATCTTTTCCCGCTGAGAAAGGATGTCATCAAGTTCGACTCCACCACATACGCTACGCAAGGTGGTTTGGGCAAGCTGAGAAGTGGCGAACATAAAATCGTCAATTTCCAAAATAGCTTTAGTAGGATTTGTAACCCTGAAATATACTACAGCATTAACTTTGATACTGACGTTATCTTTAGTAATCACGTCCTGACTTGGAACGTCCAAAGTCATTATCCTAAGAGATACTCTCACCATCTTATCAACCAACGGAATCAAGATAATTAACCCGGGTCCCTTGGATTTAATAACTCTACCGAGCCTAAAAATAACACCACGCTCGTACTCATTTAAAACCTTGAGAGCAGTAACAAGGAAAAAAACGAAAAATAGAACCATAGGGATCATATAAGTCATGTCATCCTCCAAAGTTATGAATTGAAATTATGAAATATTAATCACTGTTAAAGTCAATCCTTTAGAACTGATGACTCTAACCTTAGATCCTACATTAAGAATAGCACCTTCTCCCGGGATGGCGTTCCATATCTCTCCGCGAACTCGAATCTTCACTTTATTCCCGTCAATCAAAATCACCTCTCCCTCAAGGTCAGTCATACTCTGCATACCTACGCCCGACTCCTTTGTATGAGCTTTCGCAACAAAATAGATAACGAGTGCGGCGAAAAGTGAAAATGAAAAAACAGTTCCGATAATTGTTCCAAGAGGGATCTGATCAACCCCATCGCTGCGAAATAGCGCTTTAGAGCCGATGAAAAGGCTGATGATCGCGGCTACACTGAGCAAACCATAGCTGGTAATAAACGCTTCTAATATGAATAAAACTGCCCCGAACACCAACAGAAGCAGTCCTACCGCGTTCGTCGGGAGGATCGACATAGCATATAACGCTGTCACAAGGCTGAACCCCCCGATAACTCCCGGCAGGATAGCTCCGGGATTGAGGACTTCAAAAAACAATCCGATTATACCTGCAACCAGTAGCAAATATGCGACCTGTGGATTAAGCAACCACGACAAAACCGAATAAGTAAAGCCAGCATCGAACGGAGTAAGCAAATAGCCATCTTTAGAAAATTTTACTTCCTTACCATCAATAGAAGTGCCTCTAGCTCCAAGTTGCTCAAGAAAATCTTCGGGCGAAACAGCTATAAAATCGACAACATTTAACGTGACGGCGCCCTGAGCATCAATAGTGATGCTTTGATCGACAGCATCGGCATACCATTTGATATTCCTACCTCTTTTCTTCGCAATGCCTGTGATCAAACTAATTAAGTCATTCTTAACTTTCGTGTTCATAGTTGTCGGCAGATCATCACCGGAAGATAACACGGGAGAAGCGGCCCCGATGGTAGTACCCGGCGCCATAGCAGAAACATCTGAAGCTGCTACAATGAATGTTCCTGCGGATGCAGCATGCGAGCCGTCTGGGCCAACCCAGACACATATAGGGATAGGCGATTTCATCAAAACTTTTACAATGTCGCGCATGGAGGAAGTTAAGCCGCCGGGTGTATCTAATCGCAATAAAATCAGGTCATGCTCATCATCACTCGCCTCCGCTGCAAGATCTTCAATGAAACTGACCTGTGCAGGGGTGATAGCCCCCTCAATTTGAGCATAAAGAACACTAACATTTGTTCCATCAGACTCATTCGCGTGGGATAAAACTGACAGAAATGTGACAATCACGAACATGATAATCACGAATGAACAAGATTTTATGAATTGCTTAAAAAATAACATACACATTCTCCCTGCCGATAGCTTTTGTAATCCATTATGCCAAATAGCAAGACATAAGGAAACAAATCATTCAAGTTAATGAACACACCACTAACTTTGATCGCAGAAATCAAAAAAAGGTAAGCCACAAAAAGGAATAGATAATAGATGTGACTTTTAAGAACCCTATTCTTTAAAAAAGTGGAAGTCGCAAAAGCGGAATAGATAAAAGCTGCTGCTCTTCTGGGGGAAGGACTTTCAAAAAATCTGGATCTTGCAAAACAATAACTTGCACACCATTAACATGTACAGAAGATGCATTTGCCGGAGCTTCTGGCGCAATAATAGAACATGCCTGTGAACCAAAACAAGCGACAAAACGAACTCCATAAGAGCGTACGCCCTGCCAAAAAACATCAGAATTGGTTTCCAGTTCAGATCCATTCCATGTTGTACACGGCCAAAAGGAAATGGCTCCCTTCGGTAAGCCCATGTAGCCGATCAAAGATTGAAATAATTTACGTCTAGCAGGGTCAGCGTCACCGGAGAGATCCTGTGCGAGCTGAGGATAAGTCCAAAAAATTTGTAAACGGGGAGTAATGCGTGAAGCAAGCTGACACCAGGGAGCTGGCCATGAATCAGCATTTGGATGACAAATGGGCGCTTGCGAAGGCTTAGTCGCCGCGGGCGGGACTCGGGAAGACTTCAGAGGCGGCGTTTCCTGCTTTAAATGACTTGGCATTGGCGCGGCGGCCGCCCTGCTAACAGGAGAGGAATGTGGGCCGTTTTGAAGGGGTGTGCTATTTGGAGCGGCAGAATGAGTATTTACAGACTGCTGCGCAGAATTCTGATTGACCGCAACAGGTTTCCCAACGGATCTAACGCCTTTCTGTTTTACAGCAAGCTCAAGTTCCTCAAGGCCAGGGAAGGCTTCTTTGTAAACAAAACGAAGCCCGTTATTGTACCACGGCCTGAGGCTTTCAAGCACATTTAATTCTGCAGAAGGAGATCCCATATTCGCCACGCTATTTCTGTTTTAGGAAGATTAGGCCATTCTTCGGCCCGACCAGTCTTGTCTAAAACATAAACGGAATTTGTGGAAGACTCAAATCCAGCTCCGGGAACATTTATAGGATTCGCAATTATCATATCAAGATTTTTAGCAGCGAGTTTACCCGCAGCTGCTTCTTGAATATTTGAAGTCTCAGCGGCGAAACCGATAAGCTCCTGATTATCACGTTTTACTGATCCGAGAGTTTTAAGAATATCAGGATTAGATTCAAAATCTACACGCAGTGAATCCTGACCAGCTTTCTTAAATTTACTATCGCCATGAGCAATGGGACGGAAATCAGCGACAGCGGCAGTAAGACACCCTGTCGTACACTCAGGCCAAACGGCTGTGGCGGATTCGTACATCTCACGGGCAGTGTCCACTTTGATGACGTTCACATCTTCGGGGAACCACCAATTCACAGGGCCGGAAACAACTGTGACCTTCGCGCCTCTGAGCCATGCGGCCATTGCGATGCAAGCGCCCATAAGACCGGACGAAGGATTAGACCAGAATCTAACGGCATCCCATTTTTCGCGGGTAGGTCCGAGAGTGATAAGAACATGCTTGCCACTCATATCTTGTGGTGAAACAGCTCTGAGAGAGTGTACGAAAATTGATTCAAGAGGAGCAAGACGCCCTCTTCCGTAATCACCACAAGCAACGTCTCCGCAATCAGGACCGATGAATTCAACACCACGCTTAGCTAGCAAAGCGCAGTTATCAACAGTCGCAGGTGCATCCCACATTGCGGGGTTCATGGCAGGAGCAACTAGCTTGGGGCCGGGGAAAGCTAAAGATTGGCAGGAAAGCATATCGTCTGCCAAACCATAGGCCATCTTAGCGAGAGCGGAGGCAGTGGCGGGAGCGATAACAAGAGCATCTGCCGCTTGTCCCGGCTCAAGATGACCGAAAATTTCATCACTGGCTGGAAACATGGAGTCCCAGACTTTAAACGCACCAAGGGCCTCAAAACTGAGGCCCTTAATAAATTCCTGAGCACCCGAGGTGAGCGTAGCACTGACTTCTATCCCGGCTTTACGGTACATCCGTAAAAGATCCAAGGACTTATAAGCTGCAACACTTCCACAAACGCCAAGGTGTATCCGTTTCCCTAAGAAACAGTCAAAATTAAGATGATCATTCATTATTTAATGTTCTGCTCGTGAACCCCGCCACCATCGCGAAGAGATTCAGCTTTAAGTTCTACAGCGTAGATTTCTACTTCTGTGTTGTATGAACCATCAGAGATACGAATCATGCAGCTCTTGTAAGGTTTCTTGAAAACGATAGTAGACATGCTGGAAATAATGGAGCTTTCCTTAGTCCAATTATCTTTTGCCATCTGGTTAACGAAAAAATCAATAAGAGACTGATTCTCAACACGGCCTTTCATTACGATCATACCGGTTTTGAATTCGCTGTTTTCATAAATGAAAGTTCTTTCTGGTACACGGCTAAGTTCATTAGGAACTGCAATGTCGTCAAATTCAGTATAAGGAACAAACTCTTCATAGCTTTCAACCGCACCGGCATTGGAAACTATAGCCTCGTCGGGGCTTGGTGATTTTGTTCCAACACAAGCAAACAACTGCATAGCCAACATGGAAACAAGTAAGACTTTAATAATATTACGCATATCTATTCCTCCAATATTAAAATATAAAAGCAAATTGAAATTTCAGGCTCAGTTTTCAAAACAACATAGGTATCAATCACCAAAACTAGTAAGTATATAAAACATAATCACGACTTCTTCTAGACTTTATCTACAACTGTAAGCTTAAAAAATCAATTGCATATAAGAGCATCTAAGATTTAAGACGTTTGATTTTATCGAGGAAATAGTTTTCCATATCTCTGCGGTCCTTACGAAGGCGCATAAGTTCGGCTTCCATTATTTCAACCTTACCGCGCAGTGTACTGTTTTCTTGGGATAATTCGGAAGTAACTTCTTCAAGTTCTATATCCTTCTGTTCAAGAGCAGAAGCTCTTTCATCATATTCTCCGGCAATTGCACTCATGTCGAATTGCGGAAGAGCCTTGATTTTTTTCTGACTGCGAGCAAGAAGTACAAAAGCTTTTTTGAGCTTGTAAATATCTTCGCGCTGTTCTTCGATGATGGATTTCTGATCCGCGACAACTTCAAGTGATTTTGTCATGTGTGCCATCATTTCAGTGAAAGCTCCGCTAAGTTCAGCTTGCATCATATTAGAAGGCTGAGTAGCTACAGTTCTTTCAGTCGCGCTAACTTCGATGGTACGCGGATATTCGGCTCGAAGTTTTTCCTCTATCTCGGTGGTTACAAGACCCTCATTATAGAGGTTAACAATACGTTTAAAAATTTCTACAGCAGATTCAGGGTACTTGGTAACTCTACCCATTTTTCTGCTTGAAAGGTACTCCTTGAAAAGCGAAGCGTAACGCCTGGCTGTAGGAGCTGGAATCATAGTAATCTTGGATATTTCTGCAACCGATAACCATTTCATAGTATAATCCTAAAGTTCGTGATCGTCGTGAAAATTGGGCAACTTATTTAAACGAATAATCAACCTTAACATCTGCATGTTAAAGACATTAGCCAAGGTTGATGAAAGATTCTTACCAGATTATCACCAATAAAGAAAACTGAAAAATTATGACAATCCCAACTGACTTTAATCTAGAAAGCTACAACTTTGAATTACCGGAAGATCGCATTGCTCAGTGCCCTACAGAAAAAAGGCACGGCTCAAAACTAATGGTTTTGGACAGGGCTACAGGTGAATCCGAAATTAAAAAGTTTACTGATATTGTTGATCTTATTCCCGAAGGATCATTACTTGTTGCAAACAACTCAAAGGTAGTTCCCGCAAGAATATTCGGCAAAAAGCCATCTGGTGGAAAAGTTGAGTTTCTGTTGCTCACGCCGATTCCACTAATTGATCCCGTGATTACACCACAAGGCAACAAAGCCGTAGTCAAAGGATTACTGCGCTCATCAAAACCAACTAAGCTTAACAGTGAAGTTCTCTTTGATTGCGGCATGAAATTAACTGTGCTGGGCAAAGGAAGATTTGGGTTATCGGACGTAGAACTCGAATGGCAGGGAGATCTCAAAACTATTTTTGAAACCTGCGGCATGATTCCCCTACCTCCTTATATAAGGCGCGCGGCAGACGAAACTGACGACGACAGATATCAAACTCTCTACGCATGTGACGATAAAGCCGGATCGGTGGCCGCCCCCACTGCTGGACTACATTTCTCCGAGGAAATCGTAGAAAAGCTTCGCGAAAAGAACATTCAGCGCGTCGAAGTTACTCTATATGTAGGGTATGGAACTTTCAGTCCAGTCAGAGAAATGGACATCCGCGATCATGAAATGCATCACGAATACATCGAAATACCAGACGAAACAGCGATCGCAATCCAAAAAGCCAAAGACGAAGGAAGATCAGTCATCGCAATAGGCACCACTTCTGCCCGCACACTCGAAGGCGCTTTCTTGCAAACTGGCAAAATAGGACCATTCAAAGGTGAAACGAATATTTTCATCTATCCGGGCTATGAATTTAAGGTTGTAGATCGCATGTTGACCAATTTTCATTTGCCAGAATCGTCGCTTGTTATTATGATTTCAGCTCTTGCAGGTAGGAAAAGCGTTTTGAACGCATATCAAAAGGCCGTGGAGAATAAATTTAGATTTTTTTCCTACGGCGATTCAATGTACATCAGGTAGCAAACCGGATTTATAATCCATAAAATTTGCGCCTTACAGCAAATAGTTATAAGCTATTAAGTAACAGCTTAGTTTCATTACTGGTTGTTCTAAAATTATTAATGACCGTAATGGTCCTAGGCCCGTAATATTACGGGCTTTTCTGTCACGGTAACAGGAGTTATGGATGTCCCGAGTTAAATTTTTGGAAGAACGGTGCAAGGGTTGCTTACTCTGCACAGTTGCCTGTCCAAAGGAAATCATAAGGCAATCCGACCGTTTCAATCAGCACGGCTATAAAGTGGCTGAAGTTCCGGCTGAGGATATGGATAAATGTACAGGCTGTACGTCCTGTGCACTGATGTGCCCTGATATCGCGATCCGCGTTTACAGGACCCCGAAATCCAAAGGAGCGGCTAAAAATGACTAAAACTGGCGAAAAGCTATTTATAAAGGGCAATGAGGCTATCTCGCGCGGCGCAATCGCTGCCGGTCTCAAATGTTACTTCGGCTATCCCATCACACCGCAGAATGATATCCCTGAATATATGTCTGCAGCTCTACCCGCAGCAGGCGGCGAGTTTGTACAGGCGGAAAGTGAAGTTGCAGCAGCAAACATGCTCATCGGAGCAGCTGCATGTGGCGTCAGATCAATGACTTCATCATCAAGCCCCGGTATTTCACTTAAGCAGGAAGCTATTTCTTACCTCGCAGGAAGTGAACTACCAACCGTAATAGTAAACATGAACCGCGGTGGACCAGGTCTTGGCGATATCGGCCCAAGTCAGGGTGACTACTTTCAGTCTGTAAAAGGCGGCGGTCACGGTGATTACAGAACTCTAGTCCTAGCTCCCGGCACATGTCAGGAAGCTTATGACCTAGTAATTCAGGCATTTGACCTTGCCTTCAAGTACCGCAACCCAGTCATGATCTTAGGTGACGCCATTCTCGGACAGATGAAAGAACCTGTCATAACATGGACTCCCGAAGAAAAAGACGAAAACGAAGGGCACGGCTGGCGCATAGTCGGTGCAAAAAATCGCCCAGGTCGCATTCTAAAGTCTCTGCATCTTAGCGAAGGCGCACTAGCCAAGCACAACTTGATGCTCAAGAATAAATATGAAGATATGGCTTCTTTCACGCAGAAAGAAGAATACCAGACCGAAGATGCTGATCTTATCATCGTAGCATACGGTTCCATCGGTAGAATTGTGAAAAGCACAATTAAAAAACTCAGGAACGAAGGACACAAAGTCGGCTTATTCAGGCCGATTACACTTTACCCGTTTCCGTCCGATGATCTTAAGAAGCTTGCTGAGCAAGGTAAAAAGTTCCTAACAATAGAACATAACCTTGGACAGATGGTTGAAGACGTTCGTCTTTCTATCCGTACAATTGCGGATTCAGAATTCTTCGGCTTCTATCCCGGTAACCTCCCTACTCCCGATGACTTCGAGGAACCAATCCTCAAAGCTCTTGGAGGTAAATAGATATGAGTGAACAAGAAAAATTAGTATTCGACAGAGCTGATGCTCTTGTTGATGTACCAACGCATTACTGTCCGGGCTGTCAGCACGGTGTAGCACAGAGACTCGCTGGTGAATTACTCACAGAAATGGGCCTAACTGAAAACACTTTGCTCGTAACATCCATCGGTTGTTCAGTGTTCCTCTACAACTACCTTAATGTAGACAGCGTTGAAGCTCCTCACGGACGCGCACCAGCTGTTGCAACAGGGGTTAAAAGAGCACGCTCAGACAAATTCGTTCTTTCCTATCAGGGAGATGGCGACCTAGCATCCATCGGTATGGCTGAAATTATGCACTGCGCAAACCGCGGTGAAAACGTTTCAATCATATTCGTAAACAACACTGTTTACGGAATGACCGGCGGACAGATGGCACCAACCACGCTCGTTGGACAAAAGACCACAACATCACCAGCTGGACGTAATGCTTCTAAGGAAGGATTACCAATCCGCATGTCCGAAATTATCGGACAGCTTGGCGGCACAGCTTATTCAGCTCGCGTTGCAGTCAACAATGTTAAAAATATCCGCAAAGCCAAAAAAGCTATGAAAAAAGCGTTTGAAGTTCAGCAAAAAGAACTTGGATTCGGATTCATTGAAGTATTAGCAACCTGCCCTACCAACTGGAGAATGGACGCGCTAAAAGCAAATGAAAGAATCGAAAACGAATTGATTCCTTACTTCCCGCTCGGCGTACATAAAGATGTAACTGCAGAAGTGGAGGACTAGCCCGATGAGCAAGTATCTCGACAGTATAATAGCCGGATTCGGCGGACAGGGCGTAATGCTCATAGGTAATCTACTGGCATATGCTGGTATGAACGCTGGTCTTAATGTAACATTCATTCCGGTTTACGGACCTGAAATGCGCGGCGGAACAGCTAACTGTACCGTAGTATTATCAGAAGAAGAAATCGGATCTCCAATCATCCGCAGCCCGCACAGTCTGATTATCATGAACCGTCCTTCATTGGACAAATTCCAGCCGACTCTCATGGATGGCGGAATTCAGATAGTCAACTCGTCACTTATCGATAAAGAGCTGGTTGAAACCGATCGCGTAAAATCCTACTTTGTACCTACAAACGATATTGCCGACAAAATCGGTAATACCCGCATGGCAAACATGGTCGCACTCGGAGCCTTCATAAAGGCAACAGGAATTATGGACATATCAGCTGTCATAGACAGTCTGCCAAACGTAATCTCTGCACATTACAGCCACCTAATACCTAAGAACGCCGAAGCACTACAAGCTGGTGTCGACGCCGTTTCTTAAGAAGATTCTACAGAATCCATAATGGCTACCAAGGCCCGGATAGAAAGGCTTAACGCACATCTATCCGGGCCTTTTTTTAAGTTGATAATTATATCTAGTCTACCTTTTCCCTTAAAAGGAATTACAAATGGAATTCTCCAAGCCTGAAAAATTATTTGGGATCATCGGTTTCCCGCTAGGCCACACCATGAGCCCTGTTTTACACAATTGGGGTTTTGCGCAAGAGCATATCAAAGCGGTTTATATGGCTTGGCCTACTGAGCCTGAAAAGCTTGCTGATTTTATGTCAGCATTTAAAACTTTACCTATTTCCGGCCTTAGCGTGACTATTCCTCATAAGCTATCTGTAATGGACCACATAGATGTGCTTACGGACCGAGCAAAGGCCGTTGGGGCCGTCAATACGCTCTATTGGGACAATGATCTACTCGTGGGCGACAACACTGATACTGCGGGTTGTTCTGAGCCACTTAGACCGCATTGCGGCAAAGTTAATAGGGCATTGCTACTTGGTGCTGGCGGAGCTTCACGGGCGGCCATAGTTGGACTTAAGAGTCTTAATATAAGGGATATTTTTATTAGTAATCGTACCAAGTCTAAGGCTGATAGTCTCGCGAAAGAATTTGGCATTACTTGTGTTGATTGGGATGCGCGCGGCGATGAACATTATGATCTTGTTATCAATTCTACGCCGCTCGGCATGTCTGGTGACAAGCAAAGTATTAATCCGATGATTATGGACAATCTTGATCAAAACACAATCGTCTACGATTTGGTCTATAATCCGCTTGAGACTGATCTACTTAAGGATGCTAAATCGAAAGGATGTAAAGCTATCAGTGGAATTGAAATGTTTTTACATCAAGGGCTAGCTCAATTTAAAATATGGACAGGTAATGATTTGGATGAGGTTAAGGCGCGAGAAATGCTACTTAAGCATCTGTAGAGATTGGTTTTCACTAAATCCACACCACAAAAACATTTTAATACTTTATTAATGAGCATTAGGTCTTTAATATAGTGATGTTAAGTGGATCTCTATGTTTAAACGATGGGGAATATATGGAACATCTTGATACCGAACTATTAATCCGCGAATGGCAGGAGATTGTTGATCTGTTAGCAGACATTATCGACGTGCCTGCTGGATTAATCATGAAACTTGATCAGGGTAAGCTTGAAGTTTTAGTATCAAGCAAAACACCAGATAATCCTTATAAAGTTGGCGAAAATGAAGTGATGGAAGGCTCTGGTTTATATTGTGAAACTGTCATCAAAAGTAATAAAAAGCTAAAAGTCACTAATGCTCTTACAGATGAGAAATGGAAAAACAATCCTGATATAAAGCTAAACATGATTTCTTACCTTGGATTTCCAATACTTTATCCTGACAAAAAGCCATTTGGAACCATTTGCATATTAGACTCTAAAGAGAATCACTTCACAACTAAGCAAGAAAAAATAATAACCAAGCTAAGAGACTTAATTGAAAGAGAATTAACCATCTTGGATAATAATTTCCAATTAAAAAAACTTTCTGAAATCGATAAGCTTACACAAATAAATAACCGCTACTGCTTTATAGAAAAGGCAGAAAGAGATCTGAAAAGATCAATACGTTATAAACGACAATTTTCATTAATCTTTTTCGATTTAGACTTTTTTAAAAAGGTTAATGACACATACGGGCACCAAGCTGGCGATGCAGTTCTGAAAGAGTTTGCAAAAACAGTTAATGGTGAGCTTAGGTCGACTGATATTTTCGGAAGATATGGTGGAGAAGAATTTATCGTCGCCCTGCCGGAAACCGACTTAAAATCGGCAAAATTGCTTGCGGAAAGAATTCGTAAGAAGGTCGAAATGAAGAACATTGCCTACGAAGATGATAATATTTCTGTAACGGTAAGTGCAGGAGTCAGTGAACTTTTGGAGGATACCCGCTTAGAAGCTATTATAAATAGAGCGGATAAAGCGCTTTATAAAGCCAAACAAAGCGGAAGAAACAAGGTTTGCTAGGAACTAATTTATTATATAAATTTATCGAATTAGACGATAAAAAAGGCCCGTTGCAATATCTGCAACGGGCCTTTTTTATGATTCGGTTTACCAAATTTACTGAACGTAAACTTTAATTCTGTCACCCGGTCTAATTATGCTTCTGGAATTGAGGCGGTTCCACTTCATAAGTGAAGAAACCCTGACTCCAAATCTGCGAGCGATAACGGATAGATTGTCTCCGCGTCTCACTTTGTACTTCACCAACTGCTTGTTAACAGATTCAGCCTTCGCTATGGAAGTCTTAGAACTTTTCGCTGAATTATCAGGAATGTAAAGCTTCTGACCGATTTTAAGCCTGGATGAACGAAGTCCATTTGAACGTTTAAGTGTGTTTACACTAACTTTGTAACGGCTTGCGATATCCCAGAGAGTATCACCTTTACGAACTCTGTAGTTCGCTCTGCTCTGCGCAGTGCGGCGTGTTTTTGTAACTTGTCTGGTGTAAAGTGATGCTGTTGAACCTTTGCCCGGTATCATAACAAACTGACCGGGTTTTATCAGATTAGACTTGCGGTTATTAACACTTTTAAGCACTGCTACAGGCACTCTGTATTTATTTGCAATGCGATGCCAAGAGTCACCTTTTTTAATCTTATAGCGCTTGTAACCAGCAAAAGGCCTTGAGCGTGGACTCGCGAGATATTTTGAAGCATCAGCCATAACCTCTAAAGGTAAATAAGCATCAATGGCTGCATCGGGAGGGCTCACTTGTCTACGGAAATGAGGATTGTATGTATGAAAATCACTCCATTTCATATTACAAGCTTTAGCAAGAGCAAGCAGGTCTGTTCCACCGGGAACCTTAACTGTTTCTACTTTTATACCGTTATCCCAATTAATTTTCTCAAATCCGAGTGGCTCAAGATTCTTAAATATCTTTGAAATAGCGATAAATTTAGGAACATAATTTTGGGTTTCTGCTCGTAATCTATATCTTCTACTAAGCTTATAGTTTTTTTTGGTAAGATCGAAAAAGTCTTCAGCTCCGGTTTTTTTCAAAGCTCTACCAATTTTACCTTCGCCTGCATTGTAAGCTGCCAGAGCAAGGTACCAATCCCCAAACATTTCATGAAGAATTTTCAAATACTTTGTAGCAGCCAAAGTAGATTTATAAGGATCTCTGCGTTGATCAACCCACCAGTCAACCCGTAAACCAAAGTGGCGACCTGTATAAGGCATAAACTGCCACATTCCCGCAGCTCCAACTCTTGAATAAGCCATTGAATTATAGCCACTTTCAGCGAAAGGAAGCATTGCTAAATCCTGAGGCATGTTATTCTTAGAAAGAACTTCGCGGATATATGGTAAGAAAGGTTCAGCCCGTTTAAGCCAGTTGGTAAAGGTCTTGCGTGCCTTATGGTTAAAATAACCAAAATATTGCTGAACTTCTTTAGTATCATGAACATCAAGGTCAAAATCAATTCCTGAGATACTAGAAAGAAGAGCTTTCTGTTCCTCAGGTGATAATTTTTCTGGTTCTACCGGGGTATTCTCAAGTTCCGGATCAAGCACTTCTGTATCGGAATCTGTAAATTCAGATTCAGCAACACTGCTGTCAGAAACTTGAGTTGCGGAAACAGTCCCGTTTTCAGGTGTAGTATTTTTTTGCGAACAACCCGCAAATAAAATTAAAACAGCCATTAACGCGACTAAACGAAATAATTTCAGGCTTTTCACAGTCTGCTCCGTTTTATCATTATATGTATTAATTTTGTCCATAAATTATCTAGAAAAACTATAGATTTAGGTTATTTAGTTAGGCTATATAAGCCGGAAAGTCTTGCAAACAAAGGGTTTTTGACTCTGTTAAGCAACAATTTCAAACATTAGTAGAGCTATCCTAAAGTTGAAGGGTTTGCAATAGCAAAATAAATGGAATAGGTTGCGAGAAATGGCGTATACACGGGGCTTTTCAGCTATCCTGTTATGTTTCAAGGACAAAGATCAAAGAACTTTTCTCAGCATATTTAGACTACCCCTGAGCAAATATTAATTACGCAATCCATACTGGGAAAAAAATAACATTTATTTTTTTTGCATCATAAAACTTGATCAAATGCTAAAAAGTAGCGAAGACCTTGGTCAGCGCACGAAAATCAGTAAAAGATTCAATTTAAGGTAATTTCATGAAAAATAGACAGCAAGAAGATGAGAACACCATCGTAGCAGGTCGTAAGCCTGTTCAGGAACTGCTTTTGGAGGACCCGAAGAGCATTGACATGCTTTACGTCCAAAAAGGCCGTCAGGACAAGAATTTCGAGCGGACAATAGAAAGATGCAAAAAATTCGGAATCAAATATAAAATTGCAGACAAACCAGAGCTAAGCCGTCTGTTTTCAGGGAACCATCAAGGTATCATCGCAAAAGTAGCGGCACTGTCGTTCGCAGACTATGATGACCTGCTTGCTAATATCTCTGATGCCCCGCTTCCACTGATTGTTGTGTTTGATCAGGTTCAAGACCCCGGCAATGTCGGTGCCTTGGCTAGAACACTATACGCTCTGGGCGGAGCAGGAATAGTTGTTGCCCGTCACGGCGGTGCATTTCTAGGACCCGGAGCTGTGAAAGCAAGCGCAGGAGCTTTAACAAGACTGCCTGTTTCACGCGTATCAAACATCTCTCAATCATTGGATAAAGCTTTGGACATGGGAATCACCGTATATGGCGCAGGAATCGCTGATGATTCCAATCCTGTATACGAGGCCAAGCTCCAAGGCCCGGCAATATTAGTGCTCGGTAATGAAGAGAAAGGCATTAGACTCGGCGTTGAAAAACGATGTCAGGAACTTATCCACATCCCGTTCAAACGCGAATTCGATTCACTGAACGTTGCGCAAGCAGGCGCAATTCTTATCAGCGAATTTGCCAGAACTTTGAGCTAGAAGAATTACCACCAAGTAAAAAACCCCTTGAAGTCTGTATGCTTCAAGGGGTTTTTTTGTGAAATTCAATTTTGGCTATTCAATAAAATCGTAATTTGAAGCAATTAGCGAATATAATCAGGTAGGTTTAAGAAGATATTCCGAGTGAAATCGA
This sequence comes from Desulfovibrio sp., assembly GCA_030145055.1. Classification (GTDB taxonomy): domain Bacteria; phylum Desulfobacterota; class Desulfovibrionia; order Desulfovibrionales; family Desulfovibrionaceae; genus Maridesulfovibrio. Next base: position 521,661 of record JAQYWK010000001.1, on the reverse strand, counting down.
CCATTTTTGCCATGATCCAAGGGAAAGCAATCAAAAGAGCAATGAACATGGAAACAATCTTTGGAACGAAGGTCAAAGTCATTTCCTGAATCTGGGTAGCTGCCTGAATAACACTGACGAAAATACCCACAACCAGTCCGACTCCAAGCATGGGCAAAGCAAGCGTAAGAGCCAATTCAATTGATTGTCTGGCGAATCCAATAACGAATTCAGGGGTCATAATAATCTCCGTGTTTAAACAATTACCTCTATCAGTAAGCTTGGTCTAACTTTAGGTCGCTTAGGGCGATCCAGTCCCTAAGTCACTGGAAAGTATTTACAATGGAACCAGTCAGTAAGGTCCAACCATCCACCATGATAAACAAAAGTATTTTAAACGGCAATGAAACCATCGCCGGCGGCAACATCATCATACCCATAGCAAGCAAAATACTTGCTATAACCATATCGAGAATCAAGAACGGCACATAAATCAAAAATCCAATGGTAAACCCAGTCTTCAGTTCACTTATTGTAAAGGCAGCAATGAGAAGCATGGTGTTAACATCTTCTTTCGTTTCAGGTCTTTTTTCACCTGTTATGGAATAGAAAATTGAGAGGTCTTTTTCGCGGGTATGCTTGAAAAGAAATTTTCGTACAGGAATCTGGGCCCTATCAAGAGCCTCTTTAAAACCTATTTCCTCGTTCAAATAGGGCTGTAATGCCGTATTATTAACAGCTTTACCCGTCGGCATCATGATGACTACAGTCATAAAAATGGCCAAACTGGCAAGAATCTGGTTAGGAGGCATCTGCTGCGTACCCATGGCCTGACGCAGAAAATGAAAAACGATAATGATCCGTGTAAACGAAGTCATCGTCAGAAGTATGGAAGGAGCCATACCTAAAACAGTCAGCAAAAATAGGATCTCAAGCAGTTTCGAAACCTGCTCAGGCTCATCCTGCCCTGCGGCAAGATTCAGAGTCAAAGTCGGAATAGTCTGGTCCTGAGCGAATACAACTGCTGGCAAGACCAGTAGAAATATAGCGCTAAGAGTCAGAAGAGCCGGCATCCTCTTTTTTAAGAAATCCGGCAAAATCTCTTTTATCCTTTCCATGACCTTCTTCCCTTGCGTGAAGCAGAGTAATTTTATCCTGAGTAACACCAAGCACAAGATCCTGACCGCGATACTTAATCACCGTAATATTCTGGCGAGGACCAAGCGGAAGACGATCAACTATTTTAAGCTCACCTTTTCGTGCACCAGTAAATCCATGGCCCAAGTTAAGACGCTTCATCAAATAATAAATCATAAAAAGCATCGCCAAAATTAGAAACAGAGCACCTGACATTTTAAGAATGGAAGTAACTCCAGCGTCAGGAACAGAAACCGCAAGCGGCGCCGTGGCATTAAGCAAGATGCTTTACCCGCTCAATAGGACTGATAATATCTGTCAGTCTGATACCAAATTTTTCATTAATAACAACTGCTTCACCACGAGCAACCAACTTTCCGTTAACATAAATTTCAAGAGGCTCACCGGCGAGCTTAGTAAGTTCAACAACAGACCCTGCGCCGAGCTGCAAAAGCTCATTAATAAGCATTTTGGTGCGGCCAAGCTCTGCGGAAACATCAAGCGGAATATCGAGAATAAAATCGAGATCGCGTCTTGAACCGTCATGACGAGGGTTTTTAGCTTCACTGGTGAAATCCTGTAAATCCGCATCACGAGTCTGAGTACGGAGGAACTCCTGTTCCTTCTCTTTACGAAGATCATCACCGGTATCATCAGCAAGAGCAGAAGCCCACTCGTCAGCAAGATCTGCATCACCGCCACCACCGCCAATATCACCGATATCGTCAGTAGCATCGCCGGATTCTCCCAGAGCTGCAGCCCATTCGTCAGCCAAAGCATCATCACCGTTTGAATCGTCAGTATCGCCGGATTCAGCAAGCGCAGAAGCCCATTCATCAGCTAAAGCATCATCATTGCCGTCGCCAGGGTCTCCACCTGCATCACCGCCGTCATCAGTTAGTGCATCAGCCCACTCTTGTGCGAGTTTATCTTGATCAAGATCATCAGACATCATTGCCGTCATCCTCCGGCTTTATCATTTATTACCCGTCAACTAATTCTCTAGAAAAGCCAATTAGTCGACAAAGCAATACAGCAAATGCAAAAAGCGTGCTACTGAATAACCATATCCGTAAAATATACTTGTAAAACCTTGGATCCGCCCATAATCTGATTCAATCTATCTACAATTTCTTTTTTAAGAAGAATCTTGTTTTCCATACTGGCTAAGTCTTGAAAGGTCTTGCTTGAAAGCAACAAAATCAAGGTATCTTTAACCATCGGCTCTTTTTTAGATAGTTCAGCTACTGCTTCTTCAGTAGTAACTTCTACATCAATTCCGAGCTTTAGATATCTTCGGCCAAGAGGGTCGGCAAGGTTAACAACAAAGATAGGCAAGGTAACCGTAAACCCGTCACCAGGTAGCGGAGCCGCATTGGGATCAACTTCTGCTTCTTCTGCCTGCGAAGTTTCAGCTGCGTCTTCCGGTGCACCCGCAAAAAATTTCTGATAGGCAAAAAAACCACCACCACCGATAATGACAAGAAGCAGAATTAGAATAATCCACTTCAGCATACCGCCCTTTTTTTTAGACTCTTCTCCAGCTTCATCAGCCATGATAATACACCTTTTCTAATTTTTACTTTATATAACCTACGAATAACCACCCAAATGAGGTGTTGTCTTTATCAAAATTTCTACACGCCTGTTCTGTCCTCTACCTTCCGGAGTTGTATTGCTGAACATCGGATAAGTCGGCCCGTAACCCGAGACTGTAAGCCGCTGGTTAGAAATTCCCTGCTCAACAAAATAAGTAAGCACAGCCATCGCCCGCTGACCAGATAACTCAAAATTCGAAGGATTCATTCCGCCGACATCGTCAGTATAACCAGAAATATTTATATCAGCTGCACCCAAGTACTCAAGTACCGGGATAAACTGATAAAGCAGAACCTTCGCATTATCATCAAGCTCATACTTACCAAGAGGAAACAGAAGCTTATCCGTAAGCACCAACGCTACCCCTTCAGGTTTTGCTAACACCTTCAAATTCTCATCAAGCGTTGATCTATCCATATCCGGCGGCAAAACATCATCGGGAAACAGAAGGTCTTTAATCCTGTTCTGTTTATCCATTACTTCCCAAGGCCGTTCTAGCAGCTCACTGACCAAAGTAACTTTTGCTGTAACCTTTCCAGCTCCCCTTTTGGCAAGAAAACCAAGCTCTGCTGGAGTAATAGTCACTCGCGTCATAAAACTTTGATCCATCGAAGCCATACTGAGCAAGAGCACAAAAAATGTCAAAAGAAGCGTAACCAGGTCAGAAAACGTGACTAGCCAGGCTCCACCCGGATCAGGAAATTTCTTTTGTCTTTTTTTAGCCATAATAAAGCAACCGCTACTGCTTATTCGGTTTCTGCTTTACCGAATTTTCAATCGGGAAAACAAAATCATCAAATTTAAATTTGTCATCCGCCTTAACTTTTTTATCCGGCTGATATTCTTTTAGCTCACGCTCAACCAGCGGATTCCTGCTATCCAGAACAATATCAACTCTACGATTTTTCAACCGCCCTTCAGGTGTTCCATTCGGATAGCGAGGATTAAACTTTCCAAAAGCTTCAATTTTTAGCATCTCGGTGTTCATGCCGTTTCTGACTAAATAAGTATAAACCGAAAGCACTCTGTTAAGCGACAGTTTCCATGAAAGATCCGGAATAATATCTTTATCTTCTACACGGTAATCTTCACCAAGCTCATCACGTAGAATAGAAGTATGCCCAGCAAGTAAAATTGGACTTTCCACACGTTTCAACACAGGCAGTATCGTATCTAAAACCTTCCTACCTTCGAGAGAAAGTTCTGTGCTATCAGGAGAATAAAGCACATCTGAGCCAATAGAAAGAATCTGAACGAATCTATTTGATTCAAACCGTAAATCCTCTTCCGCAAATTCCCAAAGTAGGGGTTTGATCAATTCAAGATCATCCTTAACTTCGAGCGGGCCAATGGCAATTGTGCGGCGGGTATCTTTCGTAGAAAGAACGTCATACCCTTTATTCCCAAATCCGAAGGTCCCGATAATTGAACCAAGAACAACCAGCTTTCTGCGTTCATCGACCACAGACATACTAACCAAAAGCACGAAGAAAGTGAGCATCAGTGTCATAAGGTCACTGAATGTAATAAGCCAGAGAGGCTGTCCCTCCGGTGGGACCTGTTTCTTCTCTTTAACCACGCATCCCCCAGTCAAATTCCAATAATGCCTTGTCTAAGTAATTTCTCTTCTAATTTTAGGTGGCAAAAAGCTGTTCAGCTTTTCTTCAATAATCTTAGGGTTTTCACCTTTGGAAATAGAAATTATGCCTTCCATGACCATTTCACGTAAAAGGACTTCTTCCTTACTTCTTGTCTTAAGCTTGCCGGACATCGGCGTAAATACGAGGTTGGCTAGAATAGCACCATATAGAGTCGTAAGCAGCGCAACAGCCATAGCAGGTCCAATCGAACTTGGGTCACTCATAGTCTGTAGCATCTGCACCAGCCCGATAACAGTCCCAATCATTCCCATTGCAGGAGCGAAGTCGGCAAAAACTTTTAGAATTTCAGCACCTGTTTCATGCCTATTTTCAAGGTACTGAATTTCAGTTTCCAAAATTTCCTGAATAACCTGCGGCTCAAGTCCATCAACTGTTAACTGCAAACCTTTGCGCAAAAAATCATCTTCAATGCTTTTAAGTGCAGGTTCCAAAGAAAGAATACCTTCACGACGGGCGCGGTTTGCGAAATCCATGAATTTGTCGATGATATCGGACGGAGATTCAAGACTGGAAAAAAATGTTTTCTTTATGACTCCAAAGACCCCAACAACATGACCTGCCGGATAATTAACCAAAGAAGCCCCGATAGTTCCACCGATAACAATAAACACGGATGGAACAGAAATAAAAATACCCAAGGGACTTCCGACTAAAATAGCCGCAAGTACCAGGCCGAACGAAAGAACTATCCCTATAACGGTACCGAGATCCATTTAGCCCGCCTTTCGGTGTTTTGAGCCGGATTAACCCGGTCTCTGTCCAAAAATTCTAGTTCCGACTCTAACCATTGTGGACCCTTCCTCAATAGCAACTCTGAAATCACCAGTCATCCCCATTGAAAGTTCAGGAAGCTTAATACCAAACAACTTTTCCATACCTTCGGAGAGCATGCGTAGCCTGGCAAAGTAAGGGCGCGCACCTTCAGCATCTCCAAAAAACGGAGGTAGAGCCATCAGTCCAGTCAATTTCAAATTTTCATAATCAGAAATTTCTTCAATCAGTGCAGGCAGTTGTTCTTCTGAAACACCACTTTTCTGCTCTTCGCCAGCGGTATTTATCTGGATGAGAATATTTTGGACAACCCCAAGAGAGTTAGCCTTTTTATTCAGAAGATTTGCTAGCTTAGCCGAATCAACACTATGTATAGCGCAAAAACGTCCAGAAACATACTTAGCTTTCTTAGACTGTAAACCGCCAATATAATGCCAGTCTATATCCAAATCAGCCAGTGCTTCCTGCTTTGCTAAAGCCTCCTGCATATAAGACTCACCAAAACATCTATGCCCCGCACGATACAATATTTCAACATCAGCAGCCGTGTGAAACTTAGAAACCGCCATCAGCGCAACTTCACCGGGCTTGCGCCCAGCTCTAGCTACCGCATCAGCAACGTCCGCGTTGACTGCTGAAATGTTCTCTATAAGTTCTTTTTCCCTATTTTCCATCTGCTTACTGCCATGCCTTATCGGTCATACTTATACTAAAATTCGGTTGGTTCTAAAATTTCTTTAATAAAAAGAAAATAATCTATTCACCAAGACCAATGGATCTTAGAAATCCAACATCTTCGGTCCAGTCTTCTTTAACCTTAACCCAAAGCTCTAACATAACTTTCTGTTCTAACATCTCTTCTATTTCAGTACGAGCCTTGATGCCGATTTTCTTAAGGTTTTGTCCACCCTTACCAATGATCATACCCTTGTGGTTTTTCTTTGAGGTGTAGATAATCGCGCCAATATTAACGAGATTTTTATCAGGGTCCTGATTCCAGAACTCAATTTCTACTGCGGTGGAGTATGGAAGTTCCTGCTGAAGGCTCATAAAAAGCTTCTCACGAATAACTTCTGAGGCCATAAAGCGCATAGGAACTGTGGAGACCTGATCTTCAGGGAACATTGGCGGGCCTTCAGGCAATGCTTCTTTGACCTTTTCAAGTAGAATATCAATGCCTTCGCCTTTACGCGCAGATACTGGGAAGAACTCAGCCTCAGGCCACATAGCCTGCGCTTTTTCCATGACAGGAAGCAGCATCGCTTTATCTTTAACTTTATCAATTTTATTAACAGCAACAAAAATCTTACGCCCTGAACCGTTGATAGGTTTAACAAGTGGCTCAAGTTCTTTTTCCATCATGTGCGGTTTCGCTGCGAAAAATGCTGCATCAAACAGAATTACGATGACGTCAGAATTAGAAAGAGCGTCCCACGCAGTATCAAGCAAAAAACGGTTCATCTTGCCGCGCATTCTATGAATACCTGGAGTATCAAGGAACACAACCTGCGAGTCCTGATCTGTGAGAATACCGCTGATACGGTTACGGGTAGTCTGAGGCTTGGGAGAAACAATCGCAATTTTCTGCCCAAGATACTGGTTCATCAATGTGCTTTTGCCAGAGTTTGGAGGCCCGAGAAGCGCTACAAATCCGAATTTAGGTTCTGACATAAAAATTATCCTTATTTATTATTTCGATTCGCATCTTCATTTGAAAATGCGAAATAAAGTTTATATTTTTCCGAAAAAGATTCTCTGCTGAAATAACTACACCAAAAAAACTATACACGCCAATTTTCATGTCGCCGGATAATTTTTCAAAGCAAAGACATTCACACTTTTAACAATCAAACCCTTCCCAAGCATGCTCGAGAAGGGCTTATATATACAATTTTCAATTTAGACTTTATCTAGATTTTTGTTAGAGGAAGTCTAGTCTTGCCTTATAATCTATTAAAATCAGTCAGTAAGGTTATCCTCTTCTTCCTTAACGTAGCCACACCCTTTTTCAGGACAAGCAACATGCGAGCCTTTCGCCTTAGTGGTCTTTTGGACCAAAACAGGATGATTACACTTAGGACAAGGCCCATCAATTGGCGGATACCATACTGCGTAATCACAATCTGGGTACTGATCACAGGAATAAAAGATCTTACCGCGACGTGAGCTTTTTTCTACCAAATCGCCTTTGCAGCCATCCCTTGGACACTTAACGCCAGTGGTAAACGGCTTAGCAAATTTACAATCAGGATAGTTGCTACATGCGATGAAACGACTGCCTGTACGAGCTCTCTTAATAATGAGATCACCCTTACAATCAGGACATGTTCCGACCACCTGTGATTCTTCCGTCTCAACCACTTCAATCTTACCATCATCATCACGGGCAAAATTCTTAATGCTGCGACAGTCAGGATAACCAGAACACCCAAGGAACTCACCGCGGCTAGAACGCTTAATAGCCATAGGCTTTCCGCATTTTTCGCAAACTACGCCAGTATCTTCGGGCGCTTCATCCTCAAGAACTACAATCGCACCTTTTTCATCGCGAGCGAAGTTAACAATGGATTTGCAGTCAGGATATTTTGAACATCCTAAAAATTCGCCAGTGCGACCGAACTTAATAACCATTGGTGCTTCGCATTTTTCGCAAACTACGCCAGTATCTTCCCCGCCGCGCTTCATTTCTTTCTGCGCAATTGCAAGGGTTGGGTAGAATCCGTCCGCGAACTTCCTCATCAAATCTGTCCACAAAACCTTGCCTTCCGCAACATCATCAAGCTGTTTTTCCATGGCGGCGGTGAATCCCACGTCCATAAGCTCTTTGAAATGTTCGCTTAGCTGGTCACTGACAACAAACCCGAGTTCGGTAGGTACAAATTTCTTTTCTTCAATGATTACGTATTCGCGATCCTGAATTGTTGAAATAATCGCCGCATAAGTTGAAGGACGACCAATGCCTTTCTCTTCAAGCTCACGGACAAGTGATGCCTCGGAATAACGCGCAGGTGGCTGCGTGAATTTCTGCTCTTTATCAAGCTTGTTCACTTTAAGCATTTCGCCGATTTCCAGTTTTGGAAGCTCGATGAGTTTTTCGTCGCCAGTCTTACCTGTTACGCGCATGAACCCGGGGAAAAGAAGTCTTTCACCTTTTGAACGCCAGAGGGTTTCTCCAGCTTTAACGGTAACAACGGTGTCCCAGAAACGAGCTTGAGCCATCTGAGAAGCAACAAATCTGCTCCAGATAAGCTTATAAACTTTAAACTGATCAGCAGGAAGAAACGCTTTTATCTCATCGGGCTGAATCATAACGTCTACAGGTCTGATAGCTTCATGAGCATCCTGCGCGCCACCTTTAGATTTAAAGACTCGAGCCTTTGGCGGATAAAATTCTTTACCGTACTTATCAAGAATGAGTTCCTTAGCAGCGTCGCGAGCTTCATTGGCAATGCGGAAGGAATCAGTACGCATATAGGTGATAAGTGCTGTTGTGCCCTTATCGCCAAGCTCAACCCCTTCGTAGAGTCTCTGAGCAAGAGTCATAGTACGCTTAGCGGAGTAACCGAGTCTGCGGTTAGCATCCTGCTGAAGAGTCGAAGTAATATATGGAGGCAGCGGATTACGCTTACGTTCTTTTTCAGTAAGATCGGTAATTTCAAAAGCAGCATCCTTAACTAATGCTTCTAATGCTTCCGCTTCTTCAGCAGAACCGATAGCGGCTTTTTTGCTTTTAATTTTCCAAAGATCCGCAGCAAAAGGAGGTGGGTTATTACCTTCCAGTTCTGCCTTAAAAAGCCAATATTCCTCTGGAATGAATACGCGTCTTTCTTTTTCGCGCTCAACAACGATCTTAAGCGCAACGGACTGAACACGTCCGGCTGAAATACCGCGCTTAACTTTTTTCCAAAGGATTGGAGAAATTTTATAACCAACAAGCCGGTCAAGAATACGGCGCGCCTGCTGAGAATCAAAGAGCTGCTCATTAAGCGGCTTAGGATGCTCAAGAGCTTCTTTAACTGCACGCGCAGTGATTTCATTGAACTGAATACGACTTACGTTCTGGTTGACGTCCTTAATAATGGCCGCAACGTGCCAACCAATGGCCTCTCCTTCGCGGTCGGGGTCAGGTGCCAGATAGACGTGATCAGCTTTCGCCGCCGCCTTCTTCAGTTTGGCTACCACATCCTCTTTACCGGGGATGATCTGGTAATCTGGGGTGAAATCACCTTCTTCATCAACACCAAGCTTGTTCTTGGGCAAATCACGCACGTGACCGACTGATGCGGCCACTTGATAATTTTTACCAAGGAACTTGCTAATGGTTTTTACCTTTGCTGGGGACTCGACGACAATCAGATCTTTACTCATAGTTTGGAGCCTATAACCATCACAGGGAGACTATGCAACCCTAAAAATGGCGCGAAAACAGTTTTAATGCCTAAAAAAGACACACATAGCGAGAATCAAAAATATTATTAAATGCTTTAACAAACCGGAGTAATGAGTTTTTTTAGCTCCATCAACTTGTCATCTAAAATTTTTGCACCTTTTTTATCACGGGCTGACAACTCAAGCTCTTTAGCCACCACACTTACATCAGGAAGACCAAATGTTCTGGCCGATCCTGCAAGCGCATGCGCTCCTTTATATAACCTCTCAAGCGAATCCTCACATCCATTAGCCGCATAAGTTGCTAGAAATTCTTCTAGCAAACCAACGCGCCCTCCAAGATCCGCGGCATACCGCTTATTAAGCTCCGCCATTTTTTTTTCTAACTCATTCACTACACTACCCCTTAACCTTGAGCTCGTAGCTCGAGCTTACAGATTGTAGTTTGTTGTAGACGACGTCTAACTCATCGAAGAACTATCCTTCGACAACTTCTTAGCTTCTTTACGCTTTTCTTTCCACTCCATGAATCCCATTAACAGATCCCACTCTACGGGAATGATAAATAAGGTCAGAAATGTAGCGGTACAAAGCCCCGACACAAAAGTTGAAGCCATCGCTCCCCAGACTAATGAATAGGACGGGAAACCTATTGCCATAGGCAGTAAACCAAGAGTTGTGGTCAGTGTAGTTAAAAGAATGGGCCTAAGCCTGATTCTTACACCTTCACGTAATGCATCTTTGCGGCTCATGCCCCCTTGATACAACTTATTTATGAAATCCAGTAACACTAAAGAATCATTAACAACAACTCCGGTTACGCCGACCGTGGCAATTAAGCTATTTACAGTGAATATTGTTTGCGACAGAAACGTTCCAAGTATTACCCCTGTCAGCGAGAATATTACTGCGGATAAAATAATAACTGGCTGTAAATATGATTGAAATTGAGTCGCTAAAACCAAATAAATAATCAATATTGCAGTCAAAAAAGCATACAATAGAGACGCGTAAGACTTTTGGGTGGATTCAAATTCTCCGGAAAAGTTAACAGTTGCGCCGGGAAAATCGCTTCGTACGGATTCGTAGAACTTCTTAACTCTATTAACAGCTGTCGCCGAAGAAAGACGCGATCCCGCCTTAATATTGGCAGTGATGCTCACAGCTCGCTGACTCATGAACCTGTTAAACTGCCCCGGCTCCATATATATGGAGACCTTGGATATATCACCGAGTCTAACGGCGCTTTCATTATGTTCAAGAATTGGAATACTAAGAGCATCTTCAGGAGCATTTAAATATTCAGGATCAATTTTTAAGCGCAAATCAACATCTTCATCAGCAAGTCTAAACTCGCCTACGAAGCGCCCATCAAGGATGGAGCCAGATAATTTAGCCACCTGCATTGGAGTAAGCCCATACTCAGCTATTCTTTCATTAATAGGCATGAACCTAAATATCCTGTTCGGCGTACCGTCATCTTTACTAAGATTAACTAGTTCAGGACCAAGTTCTTTATTATTTTTGATGAATTCTAAAACAGCCTCAGTCAAACCTTGCACAGATCCATGATCATTTCCTAGAATTCTGATGTTCAAATCTTTACCAGTAGGAGGGCCGTCCTTTTCAGGGCGAACTCTAAGAGTCCATCCGCCACCTTCAAACTGATCAATCTGCTTACGTATATATTCCAAATGAATTCCCGGATCATTTTCGGGAGCATCTGCGAAAACCTGTTTATTTTTCGCAGGCAACTCAACAACAATATTCCCTAAATTACTCCCGTGAACCATTTCGTAATCTTCGTTCTGGTAGAATCCTGCAAAAGCTGTCGCCGACTTAGACATGCCCGGGCCCATTTTTTCAATGAATACCGACATTCGCTTAAGCCTATCAGATGTTACCTCAATGGGAGTCGCGACAGGCCCTTCCATTTCAATATAATAAAGACTGTAATCGTCTGGAAAAAACTTAATCTTAATGAGCGGAATAGCCCCTGAAATGGATACCCCGAGGATAAAAATGGCCAAAAAGAAGGCCGCAAACACAACTCCCAACGAAGTAAAACGAAAGCGTAATACAACTGAAAGCAATTTATCCGTCCAACGCCTAAGAGGGCGCATGAATACTGGCTCGTGGAGTGTGTGATCTCCACCTTTAGTCAGCTTTTTGGCTCCCGGCCAGTCTAGGAAATGCGAAGGTAGAATGATCAAACATTCTAACAACGATGCGATGAGCGCAAAAGTTACCGCTTTCGGAACCTGCGCGAAAAACTCACCTGTAGATCCGGACATTATGAGCATTGGCAAGAAGGCGGCGACCGTTGTTACCGTAGCCGCAATAACAGGTAGAAACACTTCCGAAGTCCCGTCAATGACCGCTTGCCGTAAACTTTTACCTTCCTGCACATGGCGGAAAATATTCTCTACAACAACGATTGCGTCATCAACAATGATACCACTCACCAGCACAAACGAGAAAAGTGTAATCTGATTGAGAGAGTTACCAGTGAGGCGCATTATGGTCATGGTCACGAGGAAGGCAAAAGGCACACCGATGGTGGTGAGCATTGCGTTTCGGAATCCCATAACCAAGTAAATTACAATAAATACCAACCCGATACCGACCAGCAAGTTAAGGCCGAGAGTTTTCATGGCCTCATCAATATGAAGCCGCTGATCATTGGTCAGAACAAGTTCAACACCCTCACGCTCAAGGGCTTCCTTGAATGAAGCGACTATAACTTCGACTTCTTCTGCAATGCTGACGGCATTACCATCGCGGGTTTTTACTATCTTAAGCGTTACCGCATTCTGTCCATTGATAGAAGTTATGACCTGCGGATCGCGGTAAGAAACCCGCGCGTCACTTATGACATCACCGACTGTGACGAAAGAGCCGTCTCCATCCATACGGATGATTGTTTCGGATATTTCTTCTCGTGTACGGAACCTTTCATCCACAACTACAACAAACTCGCCCTCATTGGAGACAAAGTCTCCGGCAGGTATGGAAATGTTGGCTTCAGCTAACGCGCGCGCCGCATCATCAAATGTAACTCTGAATCTGATTAATTTTTGCGGATCAAGACTGACATGATATTCCCGAACATATTCACCTTCCACCTCAACCTGATTAACACCCGGGATTTTGCGCAAGGGGACTTTCATTTCGTCCGCCATCATAGCAAGTGCACGGTTAGCTCTGTCACCCACTAGGCACACCCTGATCACGGGCAACCACTCACTTACATTTATTTCGGAAAAAACAGGAGGGTCCATCTCTTTAGGCAGGTCATTCTGAATTGAAAGCACTCGAAAACGTAATTCGTCATAGCCCGTTTTGTAATCTGTATCGTCAATAAATTTTACAAGGATACTAGACCTTTCGCGGAACGAGCGTGATCTTACGTATTCAACGTTCTCCAGATCATCAAGGGCATCCTCGATCTTCCTCGTTACAAGAGCCTCAACGTCTGCGGGAGAAGCGCCCGGTAAAAATCCCGTGATCACAACCTTACCCATGTGAACATTAGGATAACGTTCAACAGGAAGATCGTAGGCACAAAAAATACCGACAACCATCAACAATATAAAGATTATATTGATAAAGACAGTCTGTTTCAGGGTAAACCGCATAAATCCCTTCATGAGAAGGCTCCTTGTTAAGCTGGAACACAGTTGCAATTAACTGAAAATATTATGATTAATCTTGAGAACTAAACTTTATTCCAATATCAAATCAGCCAATTAAGGGGTAAGCAAAAACTCTTCTCCAGCCTTAACAGCGCGGGAGGAAACACGAAGATTACCATCCTTAGACTTGCCAAGCAGGAGAACTTTAACCCTTACCCCGTCAGGCCTAACAAGGAACTTGTCATCATAAGCTTTCACAAGTGATGACTCAGGAACAACCACAGCTCCGCCCGGATCAGGCATTTCTATTTTTAACTCAGTACGAAGCCCGCCACGGAATTTAAAATCTCCGCTGGTTATTTCAAAATCCGCATCAATTTTACGTGTTTCTGGATCAAAATCAGGCGAGATACGCTCGAGTTTAGCTTCAACTCTTTTATCAAATCCAGGAAACTCAAGAGTAACTTTGCTACCCATTTTAATAATCTTATCAAGCTCCTTTACAGTGAGAGCGTAAGGAACCAGCAAAGTTTTAAAATTACCAAGCTCTGCTACTTTTTCGCCTTTTGTCACCCATTCGCCCGGCTCAATATAACGCTTTATAACTTTCCAACCAGCAGGAGCACGCAAGGTGTAACGGCGCAAATGCTCCTGATCCACACTAAGCTTAAGCTGGGTTGATCTAAGTAAGCTTTTTGCTCCATTCAAATTTCTCATATGGAGATCTAGCTCAGACTGGGCTGCAGTATTACGCTTAACAAGCTTAGTGTAGCGGTCAGCTTCCTTGCGGAAATAATCCAAATCAGACTGCAACCTATTAATATCAGCTTTTAGCTGAGCTATTTCGAGCTTAATAAATTTTGGATCGAGAGTGGCAAACCGTCCCTCAGAGCCAATGGTATCGCCAATATCAGCAAAAACGGACAGACACATGGCGGACTCTTCACTCACAAGTGTCATTCCAACCCTTGGCCGCGTAAATCCAGTTAAAGTCACGACTCTCGAAGCAGGTGTTGCTTTAAAGACTTCCGCCGAAGAAGCTCTTAAAGTCGCTGGTGTTGCTAGGCACAGCATCCCTGCCAAAGCGAATAGCTGAATATATGATAACAAGTTGTTATTTTTAACTTTCATCTTGTTTACCCTTTCTCATTTTTTCCCGCTCAATTTGCGGAATTGTTATAAAATCAAGAACGTTTTCGAAAATATTATCCATATCTATACCGGGCAGACAAGTTTGAAGCCTGCCTGTTGCCGCCAATGAAGCCAATCCATGAACCGTTGCCCATAGTGTAGCCACTGCAGTTTCAAGTGAAACATCACCAACATGTCCAGTTTCAATGCACTCATGAACAGTTTCTCTAAAATTGATAAAATTTTGGTGAGGCTTGCCTACCCACTTTTCGGAACTGCAAAATGAAGGAACAGCCTTTATAAATAGAAGATCGTAATATTCTGGCTCTTTACGAGCATAATCCAGATAAATACGACCTCCTTCTCTCAGGCGCTGAAAAGGGTCTTTGATCTGCCCCAAATGACTTTGCATCTCTCCAAATTTCTGCATTCCTTCCATTTTAAGGGATAGAATCAAATCCTCTTTGTTCTTAAAGTAACGGTAAAGGGCCGCAGGACTGTATTTAATTCGAGCCGCAATCTTTCGAATAGAAACATTGTCAAACCCGTCTTTAGCAAAAAGCTCTTTTGCGGCGTCTAGAATCAGACGGCGCATACGCTCATGTTCCATTTTTTTCCGTATTACTGTTGTCATAAAGTGGTAAATAACAAACAGCGTTAACTCTGTAAACACTGTTCACATTCTACCAAAATTCAAAGGATACAGAAGCTCATTACTTAAAACGGCAAGCTTAGACCTTACATTTTTGATCAAAAAGATTTGAACAAAAAAATCGATCAAAAAGATTTAATTAAAAAGATTCGATTGAAGATATTTGGGGAGAGTAGTTTGAAAGAGATGAACAAAGAGTGAAATAAAGATGAAATTAAGGATTAATAGCCTTGCTACCATTAAAAATTACCTGCCATAGCCGCTCAAAAGCATGGCCTGTGTTCTCAGCATCGTAAGGATCAGCCTCAATAAGGGCCAATGCCTTTTCGTAAAATTCAAGCGGGCGCGTAAGAATTCTATCTTTACGGACCATAAACAGCCCAGTTGCAGCGCTCGCAATAAATTGGGCTGGAGAAGAGCGGTTAAATAATCTCTCGTAGACTGCGCCCACGGGAATATCTTTCCCCCAGCCGAGCCACTTGCCCTTACTCGCAAGGTCGCCCATTTGATGTGGCCTGCCTAACTGATCACAGCGAAGCCTGAACCATGCGAACCCTTTAAAGGGAACATTCCGCTCAACAATTTCCTGAATATGCTCGGTAAGTAAAACAGAATTCGCCCCTTCTTCCATATGGAAGAAAGGGGAACCTTGTAAAAAAACGGTGAACTCAGAAAAGTCAGGATAACTCTTCACAATATGAGTTAGATAAGTATGAGCCTCTCTGCCAATATTAGGCAAAGCAATAGCACCACCCACCTTAGTTTCGCCTTTATTATAGACAATAGCTGGATAATGAATATCCCCAAGCCATGAGAGGTCTTCGCTATAGCGCGCAACTACAAGCTGAACCTGATCCTTATTCCTGCACATGACACTCACACTTTAGCGAGAGAGGACAGCTACGTAAAACCAGATATCCAAGAACCCCTGCGACCAAAGAGGCCACCAGAATACTGAACTTTGCGTCTATGATAAATGGAGAATCTGTACCCCAAGCTAGGGTCGCTATGAAGATCGACATTGTAAAGCCGATACCTGCAAGCAGTGCTGCTCCCAAAAAATGACCGGGTTGCATGGTCGAAGGCATTATACCTAGCCCTGTTTTAATGGCCAGCCAGCTTGCTAGACATATACCAACGGTCTTACCGACTATAAGCCCCATAAACACGCCAATGCTGACCGGATGGAAAACTTCAAGCCCGCCACCCGCGCTTCCGGAAAAGTTAATACCTGCATTAGCAAGAGCGAATATTGGCATAATACCGAAAGCTACAAAGTAATGCAGATTATATTCAATCCTTTTAAGAGGGGGAGCTGCGTTTAGAACATTGTTATTCATAGCTCCAAGAGAAGAAAGCATCTGCTTATTGGAGAGAGTGGATAACCCGTCTCCGCCCGCCATTTCGTAGTCAATCAAGTGACTGCGCATGGAACCGATAAATTCACCGCAACATATTCTTGTAGAAGCAGGAATAGTCATTGCGGCAAGCACTCCGGCAACAGTTGCATGAACACCGCTTTTTAAGAAAGCTAACCACATAAAAATACCTAGAATAAGATACGGAAGAGGCGCCCGAACTCCCATTTTATTTAACAAAATCATAAACAAGAAGAAAAAGAGTCCGACCCCAATTATCCACAACGAAATGCCGGAAGAATAAAAGATAGCAATAACTAAAATTGCGCCGATATCATCGACAATTGCGATGGCTGTAAGAAAAATTTTAAGGCTTAAAGGAACACGATCCCCGAGAAGAGCGAGAACGCCTAGACTGAAAGCAATGTCAGTCGCCATGGGGATACCCCAACCGTCCGCAGAGGGTGTGCCATGATTGAAGTAAGCGTATACCAAGGCAGGTACGACCATCCCACCAATCGCGGCACAAATCGGAAGCGAAGCCTGTCTCATGGAGTTAAGTTCACCAACTAAAACTTCACGCTTTATTTCGAGGCCCACCAAAAAGAAAAACACCGCCATTAATCCGTCATTAATCCAAAGGATCGCTGGCTTTGAGAGTATGAACTCTCCTACTCCAACGGTAAGCGGTACATTTTTGAATGCTTCGTACAAATATCCTAACGGAGAATTAGCCCATATCAAAGCAATCACTGTGCACATAATGAGTACAACACCTCCAGAAGATTCCACCTTTACGAAGTGGTTGAAGGGTATCAGCATCTTTTCAATGACAGGTATTTCTTTAAGATTTTGAGCTTGTTGTTCGGCCATGATGACTCCGATTTTTTGTAATAATAAACTAAATACTCTACTAGATACCAATAAAGTATCTGGTTATTCAATCAAAAAACTATGTTACTTAAAACTTATAACAGGAATAGATCTGAGCATAAAAAAACAAGCCCATTTAGATGCAAATGGGCTTGTTTTGATAAAACAAGAATCAACGTGATCCTTTTATAAACAGCAAAATAACATACTACTGATTGGAATGAGCTTCGGTAATTCTTGCGACAAGATAATCTTTCATTTCAGGATCATCCGCGTCGAAGCAATGCCCATCTTCGCCTAAAAGACCACCGGGAACAAGATCGCCAAGTTCATCAGGGTCAGTAATTGTGTCTCCGAAAAAGCACACTGAAAGCCAGCGCTCGGAAGGATCATCATCAATTACGTCTACCATTACATATAGAGGCCACTTGCTCTGCGAATTTTTAATTCCGCGCAAAGAATAAGTTACGCCTGGCCTTGCTTTAAAATCGAGATCAGTAGAATCCAAAGATTCAAGCAGGCCTTTGAGTGTAATAAAAGTTTCTTTAACACCGGAAGGGTCTTGATCCCAATCGGCTATAAATTTCTCAAGTTCCATTTCTAAGCTCCTTATGAATTTCTTATCCGAATTAACATACAATTGCCTTTAAGTTGCGACATTCATACTCTTATGTACTGTTTTCGGCAATGAGGATTTGACATTGGCCTTTGTTACATTGTAGAGATTTGCTATTCGTAACGCTAACAACAAGTCAATAGAGTGCAGTTAATGAAATCAGCGAAAGACATTTTTTCAGAATATCTGTCCAAACAGAAACTGAAAATGACCCCTCAAAGAAGAACCATCCTTGATGCGTTCCTTAATGAGGAAGGTCACGTTTCTTCTGAAGAACTGTACAATATGATCCGTAAAGAAGACTCTTCTATCGGACAGGCTACTGTTTACCGCACCTTAAAGCTCCTTGCCGAATCCGGCATTGCCAAAGCTGTAGATTTTAATGATGGAGTGCTCCGTTACGAGCATAAATATGGTCATGATCATCACGACCATCTCGTTTGCGAGCAGTGTGGAACTACCATTGAAGCTGTTGATCCAGAGATTGAACATCTTCAGGAAGAGCTCGCAAAAAAGCACGGATTTGTGCTTACCCATCATGAAATGTACCTCTTCGGCGTTTGTAAGGAGTGTCAGGATAAAAGCGAATAATACGCATTTTCCTACTAGCACACTTAAAAACGCCGCCTGAATTCAGGTTGGCGTTTTTTTTTCGAAAATTCAAGCGGCTGTGGAGCCACCCAAAGCAGAGGATTGTATGATGAAACCTGATTTTGCAAAAATGAACGGTCTCGTTCCTGCCATTGCACAGGATGCCGAAACAGGAGAAGTCCTGATGATGGCATACATGAATGAGGAAGCATGGAATAAAACCATTGAAACCGGTGATGCTCATTATTGGAGCAGAAGCCGTAATACCCTCTGGCATAAAGGCGGGACATCAGGTCATGTACAGAAAATCAAATCTATCAGAATTGATTGTGATGACGATACTCTGGTACTGCTGATCGATCAGATCGGTGGAGCCGCGTGCCACAAAGGTTATAGAAGTTGTTTTTTCCGTGAACTGAAAGACGGCGAAGTTGAAGAATGCTCGCCTTATATTTTTGACCCTAAGGAGGTATACAAATAATGTCTAATATGCTCAAAATCGGCCTACCTAAAGGCTCCTTGCAAGATGCTACTATTAAACTTTTTGAAAAATCAGGCTGGAAAATAAACCTGCACCACCGCAATTATTTTCCGGATGTTAACGATGATGAACTGACATGTGCCATGTGCCGCGCGCAGGAAATGGCTGAATATGTCGAGAATGGAACATTAGATGTAGGTCTCACAGGAAAAGACTGGGTTCTTGAAAACCAGTCTGATGTTGTAGAAGTTTCTGACCTTATCTACTCTAAAGTTAGTAACCGCCAAGCTCGCTGGGTTCTAGCTGTTGCAGGAGATTCTCCATACAAAACAGCTCAAGACCTCGCCGGTAAAAAAGTATCCACAGAACTCATGGGGTTCACAAAAAGATACTTTGAATCAATCAATGTACCAGTTGAAGTTTCATACTCTTGGGGCGCTACAGAAGCAAAAGTTGTTGAAGGACTTTGCGACGCAATCGTTGAAGTTACCGAAACAGGCACAACCATCAAAGCAAACGGGTTGCGCATCATATCTGACCTGATGTACACAAACACAATGCTTATTGCCAACAAAGAAGCATGGGCAAACCCTTGGAAGCGCAAAAAGATTGAAAATATCAATCTACTTCTACAGGGTGCTCTCAAAGCTCAGAAGATGGTCGGCCTTAAGATGAATATGCCTAAGGACGTTCTTGATGCAGCCATGAAAATCATGCCTAGCCTCAACTCCCCAACAGTTTCACAGTTATCCGATCCAACATGGGTATCAGTTGAAATCATGATTGAAGAAGTTGCAGTACGTGAACTTATCCCTGAGCTCATTACAATGGGCGCAGAGGGAATCATCGAATATCCTCTCAATAAAGTAATCTAAGAATCTAAATTTAAAGGGGAAGACCTTATTCCCCTTTAATCAAATCAACTTAACAGCCGACCAAAACTTCATATTTGCAGCACAAAACTCTAGCGGCCTGTATTTAAATCATGCAAAATGACCAAACGCGTCAGGCATAAGCTTTTTGATAAACAAAGCAGACCCTTTGCTTTAATAAATCTGCAATAAATTTTCACTACGGCTCTCCCTAAAATATGTTCAAGCTATCAATCTTCATAGTTATCCTCTTTCTGATCTTCGGATATCGTAAAAAGCAGAAAAAAAAGGGCGGTATCAATATCAACACGATCTTGATGGTGGCCCTTGTTGTCCTTTTTATTATTTCGCTACTTACACGTTTCCAAACCAATTAAAGACATCCCACATATATCCATTCACGAGGTTCGATATGGTTTTGTCAGCTTGTTCTTTGGATTGTCCTGATAGTTGTTCATTTGTTGTTGAAACTGATGGCGACAATATTAAGATTAAGGGCAATCCAGACCATCCTGTTACTCAAGGATTTATTTGCGCGAAGGGTAAGGGGCTTGTTAGGCGCATTAATCATCCAGACCGTATAACTGAACCGCTTTTGAAAGTTGATAGTTCATTTGAGAAAATCTCATGGGATGAAGCGTTCAGGATTTGTGCTGACAAGATTAGAGCTCTTAATCCTGAGCAGATTCTCCATGTAAGGGGCTTTGGTTATAGAGGCGTTTTGGCTAACGCGAGTGATGTTTACTTCAAAACACTTGGCGCTCTCGAAACTTATGGCTCTCTTTGTGATGAAGCGGGCTGTGAAGCTATTGAACAGACCTTCGGTTCTATGGAACAGAACGATTTATCTGAGCTTAGTAAAGCTGATGTTGTTGTGAACTGGGGCAAAGATATTTCTAGAAGCTCGATCCATACTGCGTCCATTCTTAAGGATTTACGCAAGCAGGGCAAACGCGTTATTTCGATCTCTCCAGGCGGTGACGGTAACGAAAAATTTAGCGATGAGACGATACTTATTAGACCCGGAACAGATCGTTTTTTGGCCGCAGCGATCATAAAATGTTTGATCGAATCTGATGGTATTATCGCTAAAGCTGTTAGCAACAGTGATGGCTTTGAAAAGCTAGCAATCATTCTCGGGGCACATTCTATTGATGCTCTTTGCGAGATGAGTGGAATTGTTTCTTCTAAAATTCAAGAACTTGCTGCAATATATTCATCAGCTTTAAATGTATCGTCACTTATCGGTTGGGGAGTGCAGAGATATACATTTGGTGGAGAAAATATAAAGTATATATGTTCGCTTTGCGCGCTTAGCGGACAACTTGGGAAAGAGGGTTCCGGATTCTACTATAATATTTCGTCTGGAAGAAATTTCGCGCCATGGACTGAAACACCTAAAGTTTCTGATGACCGTAAAGTTCTGCTATTTAAACTAGAGAGCGAGCTAGGAACAAGAACCCCAGAAGTTAAGTTCATGTGGATAGACGGCATAAATGTAGCAAACCAAACACCCGACAGCGAATCTTCAGCGCGCGCGATTGAAAATTGCGACTTCGTAGTAACTGTGGATGCGTTCATGAACGACACGGCAATGCGCTCAAACTTGATTCTACCATGTGCCCTTACAATGGAACGTGACGAACTGATCGGAAGCGCGCTTCATAACTGTGTGAGCTGGTCTGCCAAAATTAAAGAGCCACGAGGCTTAGCAAAATCTGACTTTGAAATTATTCAAACACTTGCCGAAATGACACTCGAGAAAAGTCCGATATTAGACGCTACCACCTGCTTCGAAAAAGCACTCGAATCAACGAGCATATCTGTCTCATTTGAAGAGTTAAAAACGAAAGGTTTTGTTGCCTGCGACTGGCCGTCAATCGGCTATGAAAATTTCAGTTTTAAGCATGCAAACGGGAAACTCAAACTACCGCAAAATCTCAGCCTTGAATTGAGCGACAAAAAAGGGTTCAACCTGCTCAGCCTTGTCCGGAAAAACCACCTCCACTCACAAATATTTCCACAGGATCAAGGAGGCCTTCCAGAGCTAATAATTTCTCCTGATTCGCCATACCTCGGCGTCTTAAATGAGGGAGACGAAGCAATGCTAACGACCGACCTTGCAGAAATGAAAGTCACCCTTCGCTTCGACCAGACGCTACACAAAAAAGCAGCAATCATTAGACGCGGCGGCTGGCTAAAGCACGCTCACAATGCGAATAAAGTGATAGAACCACTCATCACAGACATGGGATTCGGAGCTGCATACTACAGCCAAAAGGCGTGGATTGTGAAAGCATAGCATAAGAGACTCAATCTATACCAACTCTTAACTACATAACATCTAATTAAATACGACCCCATTGACCTCATTGACGATTACAGTTATCGATAAGCTATAGAGACGATGTTTATGCTATATGAATAGATATGAATGACGAATCAACTGTAAAAAGGGATAATCGAGCCAATGAGTATAGACACATTTACACATAAAGACCTCTCACAAATTTCAGGTGTGTCTGTAACTACCATTAAAAGTTACCGCAAAAAATTTCCTGAATTTTTCAGGATAGCGGGACACGGTAAACCGCTACGCTTTAAAAAAGGTTCAGACAAACTTTGCCTCCGCATTAAAGAACTTTTCGCAAAAAATTTATCGTCCAAACAGATACACGGTAAGCTTCTTATCGAATTTGAATCCGTCAAAGAGAATCGTCAGCTATCGGATAGTATAGCACCTACTACAGCCAGTAATGAACAGATGGAGAAGCTTACTCGTGTCACTATGCAAATGATGAACGGGCTAGCGGGACTAGCAACCGCTCAGGCTAAATCAGAGCAACGTCTTGGCAAAATTGAAAAAGGCTTGCTACAGCTAATTGAAAGACAGGACTCTGGAAATGTTGCAGGAGATGATTTGATTGAACAGATCAAGGACGTCCTTTCGACTGCTAGCGGATTACCTCAAACTGAACGTGTGAAAGCCAAAAAAATTGTCACTATTAAGAAGGATCACGGCCAATCAAATTCATATACACTTGAATCTGATAACAGTAATATTTTCCCTGAAGCAGAATTCCTTGAACTTCCTGTTGTAATTCTTTCTGAAACCGGTGAATTCTTAGGTATGCCCGGAAGACCTGGTCACCCTTTTGCTCTTAAAGAACTTGTCGAGCTGGTCACTAAAGAAGATGAGAAATATTCGATAGTCTGGCGCAAAGACAGCAGCGAATGGATTCTATCATATAAATCACCCACCGGACCGCTTCACGAATTGTTCTTTCAACGCAAAAAAACTCCTAAGGGGAACATCGTATCATTCTTCAAAAGACTTGATATTAATTCCGAATCTAAAAACCAGACATTTATCATCACGTTTTTCCGTGAAGTTCGCGATCTAATTGATGAACTATAATTTCTCTGCAAAAATTTTAATAATAGTGTTTGCAAGAATACTGTTGACTCAGTTAGTATTCGAATATTAATGAATTCTTCTTAATTATTTTTCATACATGACAGTAGTTTAAATGTGCAACAGCTTAGTCGATGCTACAAAAATATAGAATCTTCAACCAGGAGGAAAGCCACTGTGAAAGCGCCAATATTTAACTGCAAAAATGCAGATGATGTTCTCAAGGCCGTTAGAGACTACAATATCAGCTTTGTACAATTCTGGTTTGTAGATATTCTCGGAACTCTCAAAAGCTTTCAAATCACACCGAAAGAGCTTGAATCTGCATTTGAAGAAGGAATGGGCTTCGACGGCTCCTCCATTCTAGGTTTCACCAGAATCGAAGAGTCTGACATGATTGCGCTTCCTGATCCAACTACATTTCAAATGTGCTCATGGCGACCATCCGAACGTCCCGTAGCACGCATGTTCTGTGACATTCAGAACCCTGATGGCACTCCATACGAGGGAGACAGCCGATGGGTGCTCAAAAAAGCACTCGATAAGGCCGCAGACAAGGGATACACCTTCTACGTTGGCCCAGAGCTTGAATTTTTCCTCTTCGAAGACGAGAAGGGCACTAAGATTATTGATAAAGGTGGATACTTCGACGCTCCACCGCTTGATTTAGGTAATGATATTCGCCGCGACATTATATTCTCGCTGGAAGAAATGGGCTACGATGTAGAATACAGTCATCACGAAGTTGCGCCTAGCCAACATGAAATTGACCTGCGCTTTTGCGAAGGTATGAAAATGGCTGATACAGCCATGACATATCGCGTAATCGTCAAAGAAGTTGCCCGTAAGCACGGTATCTACGCGACTTTCATGCCTAAACCCATGGCCGGTGTAAACGGTTCTGGCATGCACGTTCATCAATCCCTTTTCAAAAACGGTAGAAACGTATTTTTCGATGCAAACGACGAATATCATCTAAGCCCTGAAGGAAAGAGCTATATCGCAGGTATTTTGAAACACGCCCCAGAGTTCACCTGCGTAACAAACCAGTGGGTAAATTCCTACAAACGACTTGTACCGGGATATGAAGCCCCGGTTTACGTGTCATGGGCAAGGAAAAACAGATCCACCTTAGTACGTGTGCCGATGTATAAGCCAGGCAAAGAAAATGCAACCAGAATGGAACTGCGTTCTCCTGATCCAGCTGCAAACCCATATCTCTGCTTTGCGGTAATGCTTGCAGCAGGACTCAAAGGCATCGAGAAAGGCTATAAGCTTCCAGATCCTATCGAAGAGAACGTATTCGCCATGGATGCACCGACACTTGAAGAAAACAATATCACTGCACTTCCTGGAAACCTTTATGAAGCAGCAGTCGCAATGAAGAAAAGTGAAATGGTAAAAGACTGCCTCGGCGAGCACATTCACAGCAACTTATACAAGAATAAGATTAAAGAATGGGATGCGTATAGAACTCAGATCACTGAGTACGAAATAGCAACATACCTACCTGTTCTATAAAATGAATTACCGATAAGTGTTTAATAAAATCCCTTTCGCATTACGCGGGAGGGATTTTTTGATTAAACTCGTAAACCATTTATAATTTTTAAAAAATAAGGCAGTTTAGATGATATCATTATCTGACATTAATACAGATCAACGTTTAGATTCAGTAACAATGATGCCTGATTACTGCGTCCAGGAAATTTTCAGTTGTGATATTAATAATGAATCCTGTGCAAAGATTCTTGTTGTTCTATCAGACCAGTCCCGCGAAATAATTCTTTCGAATTTAAACACGATCCGCAAAGATAAAATTTCTGAATTACTTGAGTTATATTTATCAGAAAAAACTCCATTAACTCAGCAAGAAGTAGAAGCATCATGCGAGTCTTTGCTAGACCGAATTGAGTATCTAGTTAAGGGCGGATTCATTAGAATAGCTACAAGAAATGAAGTAGACGAGTCATTCTTAGATATGGGTGTAGAGTTAACTAATTTTTCAGACGGTCTGCCAATATTTGATTTTAATCACAATGACTTACATGATTTGATAATCTGGTGGAATCTAGCCGCCAAAAACAGCAAAAGCATCCTAGGTAAGCGCCCTCAAGTTCAAAATATCATTCTAGAGCGGCTGGACGACCAATTCAGCACCGAACTTTATTCAACATCAATAGATGATACTACAGAACAAGAGCTACACCAAAAATCCAAGCTGTTAATGACCGAAGCCCTCGAAGATTACAAAATACGTGCTAACCTAATCGAATCATTTATCATTAACACGTCCCAAAAACTGTCCGTTCAGCAACTTGCAAGCGAGTTAAGCTCCTTTTTCAGCGAGAAAAAAGAAATGGAAGAGCGCTTACTTAAACACGGCCCCCTCTTGCTATATCCCGCAATAAAAGAACGCTTGCCGGCTCAAGACATAGCAATGTCCCTCTACAAACTAGGGCTAATTATAACGGATGAAGGGCTGGATGAGATGGATAAATATACCAAAAAGTTCGATGACCAATTTTTCCGCAAAGGAGCGGCACTACTGCTGGCCGGAATAGACGAAATAAACCTTGGAAAGATCATAGCCGAGCGCAAAAAAGCATACACATGGGAACTGGAAACCAAAATGCAAATGATCACTGATGCGGTCATCTGTATCAGAAACAACGTAAGCCCTTACATAATGCTGGAACTTATGAGCAGCTACACGGTCTACGATTTCGAAGAGTAACTTTACTCACATTAATTGCTGAAGTAAGACGAATACTCGTCTTTATTATAAATATTTATCATGTTTATTGCCGAGACACTACATTGAATGGATTCAAAAAGTCCTAGATTTGATTCCATCCAGTCCACCACGAAAAAGTATACATGTGAAGCAAAGAAGCAGCTTTATAAAACGCCTTACTTGCTTCAGGGAATTAGGTATGGTGTCCCCCTAATTCTGCCGGATATTCACAAACCGAGTTTGTCCAGCAGGGTTTTTTCATATTTGTCACTTTCTGCAGGGTACCGCAATCCGCTGATTCCCTGTTGTTTTGCTAAAGACCAAAGAATACCTTCGCCTGCAGGCAAGGTTGTCAGTTTCATGGTATAAACAGGGTCTTCATATGCTTCTTCTGGAGAGATTATCTTCCAGCCGTTTGACTTATACATTTCTATGATATCTGGCAAAAATGCAGCGTTGATAGCATTGGTGTGCAAAAGAATAACATGCTTTACACTTCTGTTAAGAACTTCTTCAGATAAGGCGTCGTAATATGTGGTTCGATTCCACAGGTGATTTAGATAGGCAGAGCGAAATGTTGACAAGTCTTCACCGGGATGATTTTTGCACCACTCCAGGTAGCGTTTATTGTAGTACCAGTCACTTGCATCAATGCTCACAGCTCCCGATTCGTATCCATGATTTGTCAGCCAGCTTCTGAATCGGTCACGCTTTGCTGCTGTTTCCCCCTCTTTAAGATATGGAAACCGCAGCCGCTTTGTCCAACCTGGAAGATCTTTTAACAAAGCTTCATTTCTTTCTGTATCAGCAATGAATTGTTCAAGCGTTACTTGCTTCGAACAATAATTGAAATGGGAATATGTGTGGCTACCAATCAAGTGGCCGGCCTTCCCCCAGTCCTTCACTAGTTTGAAGCCTGCAGGAGTATCGATTCTTTTTCCTGCCGGGAAGAGAATTGACTTGATTTGTGCTTTTAATAAAGCTTCTAGAATGGATGAATTCCAAGAACAAGCCATTGGTTGATTTCTTGGGTCCAAACCGTCATCAAATGAGAGAGCTATACTTTTTGCCTGACAGACTGAGGACAAACAAAGTAAGAGAATAGTTAGAAATATGATGAATAGTTTTTGAGTAGCGTGTCTTTTTTTCACTTTTCCTCCATAATTATTATGCCTCTATCATCCAAGTACTTAGCGTCTTAAGAACTCGTACTTTTTACAAAAAAATAGAGCAATAACATTCAAACGGTGAAAAAAATACCAATCGCCAGAAAACGAGTTAATCAGATTCACGAGCTTAAGCGGTCTATGATTCTATAAAGTCATAAAGACGAGGATGGATCAGTCTTTTTTGTTGGCGAAGGAAATCCCACCTCCACCCACTACTTATTTACCGCTAATACTGTATTTTTTAAGTTTATACTGTAGCAAGCTTTTAGAAATACTAAGCATTTCTGCGGCGTCTACTTTTACGAAATTACTATGTACTAACGCCCTGCGAACCAAAGTAGCTTCAATTTTATCTAAAGCCTGCGCCAGATTAATCTTTGTAGGCAATAAATCAACCGCACTTTTAAACTGAGCTTCTTCGTCTTTTATTTCAGCCGGCAGATCATCAGTTGTAATGACGGTTCCGGAAGTAAGGACTACGCACCGCTCAATCACATTCTGAAGCTGACGTACATTCCCGGGCCATTCATAGGCTGACATGTAATCCATAGCTGATGGTGAAAAACCTTCAAACTTTTTGTTATTCTCCGCGGAATATTTTCCCAAAAAATGATCAACCATAAACGGAATATCTTCTCTACGCTCACGAAGAGGAGGAAGCTCAATGCTTACAACGTTCAGTCTGTAGTAAAGATCCTCACGGAAAGTTCCATCCTCAACGGCTTTTTTCAGATTTTTATTGGTCGCTGCGACAATTCGAATATCAACTTTGATAGTATCAACACCACCAACCCGCTCAATGGTCTTTTCTTGCAATACCCTTAAAAGCTTAACCTGCATGTCATGGGACAGCTCGCCGATTTCATCGAGAAATAGGGTTCCCTTATCTGCCATTTCAAAACGCCCACGTCTAAGCGCAGTTGCTCCGGTAAATGACCCTTTTTCATGACCGAAAAGCTCGCTTTCGAGCACTCCAGCACTAAGCGCCATACAGTTAACCGAAACAAAAGGATTATCACAACGCGGAGAGGACTGATGCACGGCCTGCGCGACTAATTCCTTACCAGTACCGGACTCACCAGTGATAAGTACGGTAGAATTACCAGGCGCAGCTTTCTGGATCATTTCAAACACTTGAAGCATGGGCTTAGAACGCCCTATAATATTATTCGGAGAGTAGCGATCTTTAATCTGTTCGCGCAGCATTCTGTTTTCCTGCTGAGTTTTCGCGAACTGAGCAGCCTTGGTAACTGACAACATCAACTCTTCATTAGCAAATGGCTTTGTAATGTAATCAAATGCCCCTATTTTCATAGCTTCAACGGCCGACTCAATTGAACCAAACGCAGTCATGATAATCACTGGAACATGCGAAAAGTTCTTTTTCACATGCTCAAGCACATCCTGACCAGTGAGCTTGGGCATTTTCATATCAGTGATAACGAGATCAACTTCCGATTCATCCATAAAAGCCAGACCTGTTTCAGGATCTGAAAGCGCCGTTATGTTATACCCCTCGTCCGAAAGCATCGCTTCGAGAATAAGTAGGTAGTTCTGTTCATCGTCCAGTATAAGAATATTAGTAGCCATAATTTTGCTGTATCCAAAAATTTAAAGTGAGCACTAAACCCAAGTGCTAACAATCATGTTTATCTGACAAAAATAGTTCAATGCGAGCGCCGCCCTCTTCATTATTCATGACGGTAAGTCTTCCCTCATGGCTTTCCACAATATTACTTACAATGGCAAGCCCCAAACCTGTCCCACTATCCTTGGTCGTAAAAAATGGATCCTTAACTTTACCAATAATTTCAGGTGTAAATCCGGGTCCTGTATCCGAGAAAACAATTTTTACGCCATTTTTAACTTCTTCGATAGAAACAGAAATTTTTCCGTCCTTATCAATAGCCTGCAAAGCGTTGCCGACTAGATTGTAAAAAGCACGGTAAAGCAAATCCTCGTCACCGCAAACCATATGCCCGTGATCATAATCACGCTCAAATTCAATTCCCTGTGAATGGCACTTCTGTTCCATAAACATCGAAATTTTATCAATCAAGTCAGCAGGATCTATAGGAACGAAGGTCAATGTTCGAGGACGTGCATAATCAAGAAAATCGCTGACAGTACGGCCCAGCCTTTTGCATTCTTCATGGATGGCGGAAAGTATCCGCTCATTAAGCGGATCACTATCTTTCATCCGTTTAAGCAGCAGTTCCGAGCTAGAGCTGATAATTCCCAAAGGATTACGAATTTCATGCGCCACGCCCGAAACCATACGCCCGATACTAGCAAGCTTCTCGCTCTGGTTAAGCTCTTTCTCAAACCTCTGCCGATCCTTCATGCGCTGTGCGTTAATAATATCAGCACGTTTAACAATAGCCATAATAGTCGCAAACAAAATCAGCGCGGAAAAGCATGACGTAAAAAGAATCAGCCTTTCAAAGTTAATAACTGACTGATAATCCTCAGTAATATCCTGAGTAAGAACCAACGCGCCCATTATGATATTTTCTTCAATATTAAGACTTTTCTCTGAACGCAAAGGATAAACAATCTTCAGAAGCATTGTCCCAGGCCGCATATTTAAATCAAAAATTGCCCCAATCGCGGATTTCTTGCTAATAAATTCATATTTAGGTTCGCCCGTTTCCATAACCTTTTTAATGAATTCTCCACCTAAATTTTCTTTCCCAATATTTTTTTTATCCAAAGAATACGTAACCATAAGACCCGGATCATAAATTCTAACTTCGTTAACCTTAAAGCTATGAATAGTAGAACGAACAACCTGATCCAAACGATCCATCTGCTCTTCATTTTTCAAGCCGATTTTACCGTACCCAATAATCGTAGGCAAAATAAACCGCCGATATATCTGATGATTCAAGTTTTCAGCCTGCAATAACGAAAACTCTTTCTGCTTTTCCAAAAGAGTCTCATCAGCATGTTTAGCCAAAAAAACAGACAGGCCCAAACTACTCGCAACAATAACCACCAGCAATGTCCATGACAGCAGTTTTACCAACTGAAAAGACTGATTCTGCGGATCTTTAGGTTTAGAATCCAAGTATGCTCCGTGCGTAGAAGGCGGTGCTGTTAAAATAAGTAAAATTTGAAAATTACTACCGTTCAGACATTCTTTATAAGGCTTATGCAACAAAATCAAATCGGTCACCCACAAAGATGGATGACCGATAAAAAGTTTTGGGATTCTTAAGCCCTTTTCCCAAAAGGGTTTAAGCCGCCGGAGGCATAAACCTAACTAAAATTTCTGCTCGACTCGGGTGTTGCTTAAAAAAGCGTCTAGATCAGCTTTTTCTTCTTTTAGGCCGTCTGCTCCGAGGCGGGCTTTGGCGAGTCGTTTGCCTAGTTCTACTGCTGGTTGATCTATTGGATTAATTCCGAGTAGCCACCCTGTGAATATAGTTGTGGCCATTAGTAAACCCATTAACCGTCCAGCGGATTCTTCTGAATCTGTACCCATTTTTAATTCTATTAATGGCACTCCGTTGGCGGATAGGGCCATTTTTGTTCCTAATCCTTCTGCGTGAATTAGTTCGCCGA
The DNA here is from genome assembly GCA_030145055.1 of Desulfovibrio sp. Lineage (GTDB taxonomy): Bacteria > Desulfobacterota > Desulfovibrionia > Desulfovibrionales > Desulfovibrionaceae > Maridesulfovibrio. The sequence continues at coordinate 491,028 of JAQYWK010000001.1, read as the reverse complement.
ATTTTTTACCTTTGATATATCCAAAATTATCAGGAATATTTTGAGGTATTTCTTCGCCGTCTGGTAAGGAGTCACAAGTTAGGAACAGACAGGCTTTGTTGCGTGGCCCATCTAGGAACATTTGGTTAACTGAATGCTGGTCGGTTGCGCCTACTGCGGGGATGGGCTGACTGCCTTTACCTTCTTTCCCTAGACTTTCAGCCCAGAGCTGCGCGAACCATTGCCCGAAACAGGCCCATTGCGGAATATATGAGAAGAAAATTAGCTCATTGTACCCTTTTTCCATTAGAGCTGCATTCCAGCAGGCTAATTTGTATGCAGGATGTTCTAAAAGAGCTTCGGTGGTTAGGTTGGGTGAAGCTAGGGGCGCTAGGATTTCTGCGGCACCTTCTACTAACGAGCGGTAATCCATCTTCATAAACATGGCGGGGAGTAACCCTACAGCGGATAGTATGGAGTATCTTCCGCCTAGGTTATCGGGAACTTCTAGAGTGCGAATGGCGAGCTCATCTGCTTGCTCGCGCAAAAATCCGTTCTCTTTGTCGGTTACGAAAAGGAAATTGTTGTTCCACTTTTCACCGAGCATTTCCTGCATGCGTTTACGAATCAAAAAATATTGACTGATAGTTTCAATTGTTCCGCCGGATTTGGATACAACTGCAACGAGCGTTTTTTCAAGTGGAAGTTTTTCGAGATATGAATCGAGTGTCTTGGCGCAGACATTATCGCCTATCCAGAGCCAAGGGCCTTTATGGCAAGGCTGATCCTGTGCGGGGAAAAATGCTTTTTGTAATGCTCTGGCACCAAGGGCTGATCCCCCGATTCCGAGTAGGAGCATATGGTCGAACCCTTGAACATAATTTTCGAGACCATCAAGATCGTGCAGAAGTTCCGCCATGTAGGGCATAGAGCAAAATGGTAATTTACCTTCGGCAACTTCTTTACTGAATCTAGCGGATATTACATCTGCTGAATCGGTCTGCGCTTTTATATCAAGCTTGTCCTGCCAACTGTCTGTCCAATCTATGATGTTCGTTGCCATACTCGATCTCCAAAATTAAGGGGTTCGTAATCCTCTCCCGGAAATAAAAACTAATTTCCGGGAGAGGTAAGATCCTATTACTAATCAAATATGACTATCTTTACGAACATTTTATTTTTTCATCAACACTTTACCGATCTTTTCTAGTGAAGTTTTAAGAACTTCATCATCAAGAGCGTAGGAAAAGCGGATACAGCGATCATCTCCGAAAGCAGAGCCAGGCACAAGTGCTACGCCCGCTTCTTCCAATATTTTAGTACACATAGAAGCAGAATCAGGTGTTTCTTCATCGAAGAACATATTCAGAACTGGGAACAGGTAGAACGCTCCGTCAGGCTTAGGACAAATTACGCCCGGCCATGAAGTAATTATATCGTACGCAATATCTCTGCGTCTCTTGAATGCAACTTTCATTTCATCTACGAGATCCCAAGGCCCTTCGAATGCTGCAAGTGCTGCTTTCTGAGCCATTGAGTTAACGTTAGAAGTCGACTGACCCTGAATTTTAATCATCGCCTTGATAAGGTCAGGGTGGGCAAGAGTTGTACCTACGCGCCAACCAGTCATACAAAAACTTTTTGAAAGTGCGCCAACGATTGCTACATCTTCAGGGTATTTTTCCCAGAAAGTAGAAAGAGTTGAATAACTTGCAGGAGCATAAACAAGTCTATCGTAGACTTCATCAGAAATGATGAAAATGCCTTTGCTTCTAGCCCAGTTAGCAATTTCTTCAAGCTGAGCCTGAGGATAATGACAACCAGTCGGGTTCGAAGGAGTATTTAAAATGAGAACTTTTGTTTTAGGAGTGGTGAATGCTTCAAGATCTTTAACTTGAGCAAGAAAATCATTCTCTGGCGCTGTGGGAACGATTACAGGTTTTCCTTCTGCAAGTTCAACCATAGCAGGATAACTAACCCAGTAAGGTGCAGGGACTAGAACTTCATCGCCTGGATCAATAAGCGCCATGAAAAGATTATATAATGAATGCTTTCCGCCATTACTAACAATCACGTTATCTTGTGTAGCTTTAACGCCGTAAAATCTGTCGTAATAACCTGCAACTGCTTTACGCAATTCAGGGATACCCGGAACCGGAGTATAACGAGTGAAGCCATCATCAACAGCTTTTTTCATGGCATCACATACGTGCTGTGGTGTTTGAAAATCAGGTTCACCAACTGCAAGGCTTACAATTTCTTTACCCTGTGCGCGAAGTTCCTGTGCTTTTGCATTTACCGCCAAAGTTGCTGACGGCTTTGCTCTCATGAGTCTTTCAGAAATTTTCATATCTCTTTCCTGCTGCTTCAGTTATATGTTATTCCCCGATCAAAGACGTGCTTTTCCCCCCTGTTATGGGAATACTTATCATATCTGTAACCGAATACCGATTGCCTTTTTAAACTTGTAAACAATGTATTACAAATTTGAGACAGACTATACGTATATCGCACTAGGATTCTAATGTAAAAGCGTTCGAACGTAAATCTCTCTATGGAAAATTTATTGCTTTCCACCGCTATTTTACATCCGTTTACCGGAATAATGGTTTTTGCAAATCATCTTCACCCCTGCTACTATCTATTAATAAGGAGATCAAAATGACCTGTAGAATATTTATTTTAATGGCTTTGCTAATGTCCATCGCCGCATGCGCAGCTGTTCCAATGAACGGCAATGTCACATCCAGCGGAGAAATCCTAGGATCTGCGGAAATGTCCGCCACAAGAGATCCCGGCCTGAAATCATATAATATAGTATCTGAACTTCCAGACGGAACCATTTACCGCGGAGCGACTAAAAGCTCAGACGAGTCCGCTACTTTGTTCAGCAATAATGGAGAAAGCATGAAATGCGTCTTCAAAATTAACAACCTATCCAAGGGATTCGAATCCGGCGGAACAGGATCTTGCACTACCTCTGAAGGGCAAAAATTGGACGTAAAATTCTAGCCTTCTAAATAATAAGACATATAATTAATATGATTCATCTTAATCGCTTATCATACAGCTTCGGTTCTAACTGGGCACTGAAAGATATTTCCCTACATGTTGAAAAAGGGGAATTCATATTCCTGACCGGACATTCCGGTGCAGGTAAAACTACACTTATGCGCTTATTATATGGCGCGCTTCCCGTAAAAAGAGGGCAGGCAACTGTCGCCGGATATGAATTACATAAATTAAAGCGCAAACAAATCCCTGATTTACGACGCGAATTAGGGGTTGTTTTTCAGGATTTCAAAATTTTACCCAACCGTTCAGTATATGAAAACGTAGCTTTAGCTTTAACCGTAAGAAGCATGGCAAAATCCACAATCGATAAAAGAGTCCGTGCTATCATACGTGCTCTTGGTCTCGAAAATAAGACTTACATAAAATGTCACAAGCTATCGGGCGGTGAACAGCAACGGGTCGCCATTGCCAGATCAATGGTTGTTAACCCAAAACTAATCCTTGCAGATGAACCTACAGGTAATCTTGATTTTGAGCTCTCTATGCACCTGATGGATGTTTTTAAACAATTTCACACTCACGGAACCACCATCATAATGGCTACTCACAGCCGTGAAATACTCCGCACCGTACCAGACGCTAAAGTTATCCACCTTGATGGCGGAAAAATTTGCGAACCACCGGAACATATACTTTCGGAGATGGCTTCATGATTTCTCTTATTTTTAGACTGATAGGCAGAGGAATACGCGATCTCGGACTACATCCCTGGGCAAATATTTTCACGCTCGTTGCAGTCACTATGGTTTCGCTACTTGCCGCACTTTTCATGTTTACATTGCATAATGTTAATCAGGAATTGCTCAAAACAAGAGGGCAAGTTCAAATGCAGATTTTCTGGCAGTCCGGAACAGCCGCAGAAGCCTACAACAGACAATGGGACAAGCTATCAAAGCTGGATGGGTTAAAAGAAATCCGCACCTTCACTCCAGATGATGCTCTTAAACATCTATCTGAAGCATTAAACGGTGAAGACGATTTTGCATGGATGAAAGAACAAAACAATCCACTTCAGCCTACAGCGCTACTTGCCTTTTCAGTTAAGGCTGGAGTAGAAAACGACAGGTGGGCCACGGATCTACTAAGCAGACTTAAAGAACTTCCTTACGTAGATAAAGTTCACTACAACCCTCTGCAAATAGACTTAGCCAAAGGGTGGATAGGACTAACACGCTCCGTAATATGGCCTATAATAGGATTTCTAGGCTTAGTTGTTGCACTTGTAGTTGGTAATACCATTCGTCTTTCCTTAATGACCCGCAAAGACGAAATAGAGATTCTTTACCTCGTCGGAGCGAAGCAATGGTTTATCCGTCTACCACTCCTGACAGGAGGAGCACTTCTAGGTTTAACAGGTAGTTCAATAGCTCTAGGAACACTCTACGGAGCGCAAATATTTTTCGAAGATGTATTAAATTTTCCGCCGCTATTCATAAAACTAACATTTCTACCGCCCGACCAATGCATCGCATTACTCGGAGCAGTAACCTTAATAGGAATGTTCAGTAGTTTCGTCGCTGTTCGCGGATAAAAAAATATTAAAAAAGGAAATAAAAATGAGAAGTAAAAAAATGACAGGCGGGCTTGAAAAAGCTCCTCATCGTTCATTATTATATGCATTAGGTCTTTCAGAAGACGAAATGCACAGGCCGCTTATCGGTGTATGTAACTCTGCGAATGAAATTATTCCGGGCCACGTTCATCTACATACTATAGTTAAGGGCGTTAAAGACGGCATTCGTTTAGCTGGTGGTGTTCCAATGGAATTCCCCGCAATCGGCGTATGTGATGGACTGGCAATGAACCATGCCGGAATGCGCTACTCTCTGCCTAGTAGAGAAATTATTGCTGACTCCATCGAGATCATGGCTACAGCTCATCCTTTTGATGCATTGGTACTCGTCCCTAACTGCGACAAAGTCGTCCCGGGAATGCTCATGGCGGCTCTTAGACTGAATATTCCGACCGTCATTGTTAGTGGCGGAGCAATGCTTGCCGGTAAAAAAGACGGCAAAAAAGTTGACCTCATCACTGTATTCGAAGGCGTGGGACAGGTTAAGTCCGGCACAATGAGCGAAGAAGAACTTACATCTTTAGAACAGAGCGCATGTCCTACTTGCGGATCATGTTCAGGTATGTTCACAGCCAACTCCATGAACTGCCTATCTGAAACAATCGGACTTGCACTTCCTGGTAACGGAACAATTCCGGCTGTAATGGCTGACCGTATCCGCCTCGCAAAAAGAGCAGGTACACGCGTAATGGATCTGCTCGCAAAAGATATCAAACCACGCGATATTGTAACTGAAAAATCCCTTACAAACGCAGTCACAATGGATATGGCGCTTGGTTGTTCAACAAACACCGTGCTTCACCTTCCTGCTATTTTTGACGAAGCGGGCCTAAATCTTGATCTTACCATATTTGATAAAATCAGCCGCAACACACCAAATCTGTGTAAACTTTCACCAGCTGGTCCTCACCATATTCAGGATTTACATGACGCTGGAGGAATTCAGGCAGCGCTTGCTGAACTTGCAAAATCTGGCCGCATTGAACTTGATGCCATGACCGTCACAGGTAAAACTATCGGTGAAAACCTCAAAGAATTGAATGCATCCGTAAAAGACTACGAAGTAATTCGCCCAATCGACAAACCTTACAGTAATGAAGGTGGAATCGCGATTCTTTTCGGTAATATAGCTACAGAAGGTTGTGTTGTTAAACAGTCTGCAGTTGCTCCTGAAATGATGAAAACCACCAGCAACGCAAAGGTCTACAACTCCGAAGAAGAAGCTGTTGAAGCAATCCTCGGCGGAAAAATAGTCAAAGGCGATGCAATCGTTATTCTTTATGAAGGACCAAAGGGCGGACCGGGTATGCGCGAAATGCTAACCCCAACTTCCGCAATAGCTGGAATGGGACTTGGCGCAGACGTTGCCCTCATCACAGATGGTCGTTTCAGCGGCGGAACACGTGGCGCAGCAATCGGCCACATATCACCTGAAGCCGCATCAGGCGGAACCATCGGAATAGTTCAGACCGGAGACGTAATCGTAGTTGATATCCCGGCTCGTACAATAAACGTAGTTCTTACAGATGATGAAATTGCCGAAAGAATGAAAACATTCACCCCTATCGAAAAAGAAATGCCATCCGCATTCCTGAAAAGATACAGCCAGAACGTAACATCAGCTTCTACTGGTGCTATTTATAAAAAATAAGTTTTATTAGCTTTTAGCTGGACCAGAGGGGAATCTTTTTTGACAAATGATTCCCCTCTGAACTCCCCGCCAAAACTTTCAAGAAGTCAACAAGGTGAGATCATGTCAGACGTATTTTTCTGGAATCTAAGAACTACCCCTAATGCTCCTTATAGTAAGAAAATTGAACGTCTGTTGAGTAAATCTGGTCTGGATTCTATTGTTGACGAAGGCGATCTTGTTGCACTTAAAGTTCACTTTGGGGAAAGCGGAAATACTGGATATTTAAACCCTGTTAATCTGCGCCCACTTGTAGATTTTCTTCTGAAAGCTGGGACTAAACCTTTTTTCACAGACACCAATACTTTATACGTCGGCGACAGAGGAGAAACTGTTTCTCACGCTCTCGTTGCCGCTCGGCACGGATACGACCCGAACAATATAGGTGCGCCAGTCATCATCGCAGACGGATTAAAAGGCGAGCACGAAGTTACGCTTCCTTATGAAGGTAAATATATTTCGGAAGCTTATGTTGGCGGCTCAATAATGGAATCAGACATGCTCGTTACCTTAAATCACGTAAAAGGGCATGGCCTTGCCGGATATGGTGCGGCTATTAAAAATATTGGTATGGGGTGTGCTTCCAAGCGTGGTAAAATGCACATTCACATCACCACTGGGCCAAAGCTTGTCGCGGAAAAATGTACGGGATGTAAGGTTTGCATTTCAGAATGCGCTGCTAATGCCCTTAAACTTGATATCAATAACCGCATTACAATGATTGGAAACTGCACTGGCTGCGGACGATGTTTCCTTTCCTGCAAACATGACGCTATCGTTATTGATTGGAAGACTGATGTGGTTGAGTTCACCAACCGCCTGATTGAATATAACAAAGCTATTTTAGATAACTTTAAAAAACCTGCTATTCACATTAATTTTCTTACAAATATTTCGCCAGAGTGTGATTGCCACGGATACACAGATACGCCAATCTGTCCTGATCTTGGCATCATGATTTCATCAGATCCTGTTGCCATTGACCAGGCTTCACTTGATATGATCAATGACGCTCCGCCCATTTACCCAAGCAAATTACCAAGCGGCTTGAATTCAGGTGATGAAAAATTCAGAGCACTTACTCCCAATACACCTAAATATTACGGACTGGATTACGCAGAAGAAATTGGGCTTGGTTCACGTGAATATACGCTTATTAATATCTAAAATAATTCCGCTTCCCGCAGAATAATCATTAACTCAGCACAATCATTTGCTATAAAATCTGGATTAAACTTTTTTAGATCCTCTAACGATATTCTGCCAGTAGCTACTGCCGCTGTTAGCGTACCTACCCTTTCACCTGTTTCAATATCAATTGGGTGGTCGCCCACCATCAACGCATTCTCGGGAGCTAAATTTATGATCCCCAGTGCTTTTTGGATATGATCTGGATGTGGCTTAACGTTTTCGACATCTTCGCGTGACAGAAAACAACCGCAGATATTTTCTATATCTGGTAACATTGTTTTCACAGCTGATGAAGTATTGCGCGTTATTATTCCTGTCTTTATCCCAGACTCTTGCAATTCAACCAACAAGGGATGGCTGAACGGAAATAGCTTGCCATGTCTGGCCGCTTCAAGTTCCATTGAAATAATTAAAAATCTGCACCTTGTATGAAACTCTTTTCCCAGATCAACATCATCAATAGAAAGGCAACTTGCTATATAATCCACCCATTCCAGAGCAGGAAGATTATCTGTTTCTGGCAAAGGATCTATGAAAGCTCTGCCTAGAGCATTAAGCCGTTTTTTCATCTCATCAAAATCAATAGTCAGCTCAGCTAAAGTGCCATCGAAGTCAAAAATAATTCCTTCAATCTTATTCATAGTTTTCTATTTTTAATTATCTTTACAGTGTTGCTTGCGAAAGGGTCTTTCTCAGGGTTATGAAAGCTAAGCATGTTTGAACAAATTTCTTCTTAATATATGTTTTTGTCAGGAGTTATAGTGTCAGGTAAATATGATGTAATTATCGCAGGAGGAGGTCCGGCTGGATCTTCCGCTGCATATATCCTCGCTAAGAAAGGCTTTAAAGTAGCTATTATCGACAAAGCTGAATTCCCTAGAAAAAAGCTCTGTGGCGGATTAATTACCCACAAGACCATGAAAACTCTAGAAAAAATATATGAATGCGATGAACAATGCATAATTGACGCAGGACTTATCGAATACGAATCCGCCGACTATTCAGTCTATTACCGCGACAAAAAAATTCAGGACGGCGCATCACCAGTCCCTTTCCGTTTCGTGAACAGAGAAACCTTTGACTACTTTCTTCTTAAAAAAGCTGCAAATGCCGGGGCTGATATTTTTACCTCAGAAGAAATAGTGCACTGCAATTACAAAGACGCTGAAATAAAAACTAAAAGTAATAAAATTTTCAAAGGGAAATATCTCCTCGGCACAGACGGAGTTAATTCTACCGTTCGCCAATTCGTTCCCTACAATAAAAAAGAATGGAAAGAGAACATGGCATCCACCATCGAAATTACTTTCGATGCCAAGGATTATCCGCGCGAAGTCAAATGGCCAGAACTATACATAGGTTGCCTCAAAGCAGGCTATATCTGGGTGTTCCCAGCAAAAGACAAGGTTGTGGTAGGCATAGGCAGTCTCAATCGCTGTACTACAAATTTCAAAGCGACCTTCATGGATTTCCTGAAAAGTCAGGGCGTCGAAGATCCTTACTCAATTCCACTACAAGGATTCCCGCTTCCATACGGAAACTACATCAAAGATCCATGCTACGGCAGAACCATATTAGCAGGTGACGCCGCTGGACTTGTCGAGCCACTTTTCGGGGAAGGAATATTCTACGCTCTCCAAACCGGAAGATACGCTGCGGAAGCAATAGCAAAAGGCATTGTAGAAAACAAAGATCCCGCTCAATTCTACATCCCAAGGTTACAAAAATACATTTTCCCTGAAATTATCTATTCAAACAGGCTGCGCTGGACTTTATTCTATTCACAAAAATTACTAAAACACGTTTCTTTCAAAATCGCGTTTAAATCACTGCCGGCAATGCTGGCAGAAATGATTCACGGGATTCGCTCTTACAAATTTTTATTGAAGAAGAAGTGGGATTAAAAAGCCCATATCTATTTAGCCTTAATCTGAGAAATCAACATCCCACAAAGCATCAGTCCGCAACCAAACATACCTTGGATTGTTAGCGTTTCCCCGAGCAGGAACCAGCCTGCTACTGCGGCAAATACTGACTCTAAGCTTAGTATTATTGCGGCATGCGCTGGCTTTGCGTCCTGCTGAGCTATAACTTGCAAGGTATACGCAACCCCAACTGACATTAACCCTCCGTAAAGGATCGGAATAGCTCCAGCATATATACCGCTCAAGGTCACTTCTTCGACCATAAATGCGCCCATGAAACTTAATATTGAACATACTAAAAATTGTCCGCATGCAAATTTTATTGGATCAATTCTAGACGAAATAAGAGATATTACGATCACATGCCCGGCCCAGAAAAAAGCACTAGCCAAAACGAGTAAATCTCCGAAAGCTATATTAAAACCTTCATTAACACTCAGCAGATACATCCCGACAACCGCCAGAAGTGCACCAGCCCATGTTGGAAGCCCTGTTTTCTGCTTAAATAAAAGCCCCATAATCGGGACAAACACAACATACATACCTGTAATAAATCCAGCATTTCCAGCAGTAGTGTAAACAAGTCCCCACTGTTGTAATGTGGACCCTAAAAACAGCGCTAATCCGGCAATAAGGCTACCTTTAAAAAACTGATTAATATCAAGTTTTTTGTAAGTACCATCTTTCTTTTTTTCACTATCAAGTCTGTGGATAAGTGGAAAAAGTGCAAACGCGCCTAGAGCAAAACGAACAGCGTTAAAAGTAAATGGACCGACATAGTCCATACCTACTCTTTGAGCTACGAAAGCGGCTCCCCAAATCATTGCTGTTATAAGCAACAGCACATCTGCTTTTATATTTTTAGACTGCATTTATTATACGTTTGGTTGTGGTTAAAAACGAAGAGCGAGAATGACTGCAATCATTTAATTCTGCAAGAAAAAAATCCAGAATACCGCACATTTAAATTGTGCAATATTCTGGATTTTTATGAAGTCAGAATAAATTGTAATTGCTTAAAAATAAGTTTTTTTATGTAGACTCAATTTCTTCAACAGGCTCAGTTAAAAGGAAATCCCCTTTCTGAATCCATGATTTGAGCTTATCTGCAATTTCTAGTGACATGACATGACTTGTCATCGGAACAGTCGGGATAACCTTACCATTCACAGTTATTTCACCTGATTTTAGTTCCTCAAAAGTGACATGAGCAAGAGCACGGCCAATCCCGTTAGGATAGTCGTAACCGTAATCTTTTACTGGCATCTGAATATCAGCGTCACTTACTCCAGTGAACCATGCCATTTCTTCGTTAAGAATCGGAATTGGAATTCCAATACCGACAGAAGCCGTACAGCCGTATCCCTGAAAACTTAGCCCGCGGAAATAACGTGGATCCATTCCTTCCAAATTACCCTTAATCATAAGGGTTCCAGATCCACCAAGAGGTATGCCTCTTTCGTTACGTGCGGGGTTTTTAACATGCTGCGTTCCCGCTCCAATTACGTATCCCTTAGCTCCTGCCAAGAAGATGCGTGTTCCTAAACCGATAGTCTTCAAATACGGATCGTTGAAAAGTGGTGAAAGCTGACCAGCTGTAGCATAGTTAGCATTACGCTGATTAGCTTTAAGCGGCCCCATGTATGTATAAATTGTACGGCTAGTCATATTAACAGCACAATTATAATTTTGATAACAATTACGAGGGTTTAACATAATTGCGTTAGGTAAATCTTTCAGAGTGATGTCTTTTTCAATCTCTTTGCGCGGATAACAATCAGTCCCGTAAGCTTTAGCTTTAAGGCGAACAGTCTTACCTGCAATCAAATCTTCGATTACATGACCTCCACCATAAGCAAATCTGCCCGGGTATACTTTGTTAAGCGGATCATCCTCAGCAGGCTCTGTAACACCAATATAAGAGTCTGCAGCGGCAATTCCAGCATAACATGGCACATTGTTCAGCCACACCTCTGAAGTCTTCATGGTAGGTGGTTCCTGCCCAATATTGAACAGTAGCCCTGAAGAACACATGGGTGAAAAAGTACCGGTTGTTACAACGTCTATTTCTTTTGCTGCTTCAACTTTGCCCTTAGAACGGACTATTTCGACCATTTCTTCAGCGTTGACGACTACAGCTTTACCATTTTTAATGCGCTCGTTTATTTCTTTTATAGTCTTATTGACTTCAAAGGTCTTCGCCATTGAAAAGACTCCATTTTAATTAAGATTAATAAGAACAGAGATTGTGGCTTAAAAGCCCTCTTAATGCAATTTTAATTTTAAAATGAATTTTGTACAGCCAACGAAGTTTAAAATGGTTTTAAAGCCATATCTGTCTTGGCTAAAGCTTTCTTTTAATGTATAAGAACGACTGGCTTTTGGAATAAAAATAATTAGATATTTTTTACATAAATTTCAACTAGATATAGCACTGGTATAAAATAAAAAAATCACGTGAAAAACGAACTTAGAAATAACCTCCTGAATACTTGCTCTGATTCAGACTTAATACGCTGGTTTGATCCCATCAACATCGAAGTTTCCGATGATACCGGATTTGTCATGGTTACTTTTCCACATGCTTTTTTCGGTCAATGGTTCAAGAGCAGCATCCAAGATAAGTTTGAAGAACAACTTGGGCTTTTCCTAGGCAGCGGGTTTTCTGTTTCGTATTCTAATAACGGCTCTTCCGGATCCCAGTCCGCTGTAAAAATATCTGATACCAAAAAAATTGATTTCCCCTTCGGCCACAAATTTACATTTGAAAATTTTCTCACAAGTAAAAAGAATTACTTCCCCCTAGCTTCCGCAAAAGAAGTAACAAAAGTTGAAAATGTAGCTTTCAACCCTTTTGTTATCTGCGGCAAAAGCGGATCCGGTAAAACTCACCTGCTGAAAGCTGTAGCAAACGAGATAAGCAAAAAAATTGATCGCGATAAAATTTTCATTGGAACCATAGACGACATTCAAAATATTTACTCTGTCCGTTTCAGCGGAGATCCTATGCGGGCAAGGAATTATTTTTTTGATTTTGAATATTTCTTCCTTGATGACCTTAAGCAGCTTAGAAAATACGAAAACCTACAGCAGGAACTCATTTCTATTTTCAACAATTTTTACGAGAACGGAAAACAGATGGTTTTCAGTTGCTCTGACAAATTAGCCTCCTACGACTTCTTAGACCCCAACCTGAAGTCTAGACTAGAATGGGGATTAATAGTCACTCTCAAGCGCCCAGATCTTGAAATAAGGGCAAACTACATCCAGAGACAATGTAAACTTAAGAAACTTCCTTTGACCAAAGATCAAATTCTGACTCTATCTCAAAGATTTCAGGATTTCAGATATCTTCAGGGTATAATTATTAAACTTACTGCATTCAGAGAACTTGTACGCAAGAACATGGATGACAGAGATTTTGAAAATATCCTGAACAACACAGAAGAAAAAACAGATGAGACACTTACTCCTGAATTTATTATCAAGTCTGTTTCAACCCATTTTAACCTCAAACCTTCAGACCTTACAGGTAGCAAAAGACACAAGATTACTGCCTATGCAAGACAGATTGCAATGTACCTTTGCAGAGAGCTTTTGGGAATATCCTATCCGGCACTCGGAAGGATTTTTGGGGGCAAAGATCATAGTACTGTTCTTTATTCTGTTAAAAAAATACAAGAATTACAAAGGGATGATAAGGTTTTGAAAAGACTGTTGATAGATTTGAAGAGTATGTGTCTAGTACGTGTTTCAAACTGAACAAGTTAAAAAAGAGTGTTCATATGTTCAAATTGAGCAACACTGAATGTCTATAAATTATTCAATGTTTCTAAAGCTTTAAGTTACTAAGAAACATACGAACGCAGCTTATTAAATTTACAAGGAGAATATAATGTATTTAAAGGTGAATAGGGACGAAGTGATCGAAGGACTCCAGAAATCCGCCAGCATCATTCCAGCCAAAACTGGAGCTGCATATTTGCGGACAATCTGGTTGAAAAGTGAAGAGGGTAGTTTACGGATTATGTCCACTGATTCTAATTTAGAATTCTGCGGAACATACCCAGCTGAAATTATCGAAGAGGGTCTTGCTGGAGTTCAGGGAAGAGCATTCTATGAACTGGTAAGAAAATTACCTTCAGGTGAACTGGTAATAAAAACTGATCCTGATGGATCAAGTATTTTGGTTGAGCAGGGATCAAGAAAATACAAACTTCCAGTAAACGATCCAACTTGGTTTCAGAAGTTTTCAACTTTTCCATCAGAAGGTGCTGTATTCTGGTCAGGTGATTTCTTACTAGAGATCATTGAACGTATAGCATACTGCATCAGCGATGAAGATAGCATGGAAGCAATAGCTTGCATGAACATTGTCCCATCTTCTGATGAAAACGGAAAATTCATTGAAGCATGCGGTTTAAACGGACATCAGTTCGCTAGACTTAAATTTTTCAATGATGACATTCACGCTATTCTTCCTGAAGAAGGTATTCTCATTCAAAAGAAATATCTTGCTGAACTAAAGAAATGGCTGACAGCTGATGAAATAGAAATGTCTCTTATCGAGAAAAGACTATTTTTTAAGACTGCTGATGGAAAAGAAACTTTCAGCATGCCTCTTAGTTATTACCAGTATCCAAATTACAAAAATTTTCTGTCAAAACTTAACGACGATGATGTTTCCCGTATGAAAATTGAAAAATCAGAGCTTTCAAATGCTCTTGACCGAATTTCAATTTTTAATACGGATTCAAATCGTTGTGCTTCTTTCATGTTTAATCCTGGTGAGCTTATTCTCTTCAGTCAGGGACAGGAAGTCGGAACTGCAACAGAATCCATTGAAGTTGATTTCAGCGGTGAAATGGAACGTATTGCATTTCCCACAAAGAATTTGATCGAAATTCTCGGTCATTTTCAGTCAGGGGAAATTAACTTTACTTTGACCGGATCTGAAGCTCCTTGTGGTTTAACAGGTAGTGAGGATAACGAATACCTCGTCATTGTTATGCCTATGAAGGTTCAGGAAGAGACTTACTACAGCGAGGAAGATGTTTAATGGCTCAGAATAAAGAAACTTATACAGCCGACTCAATCACAGTCCTTGAGGGACTTGCAGCTGTAAGGAAAAGACCGGCCATGTATATCGGTTCAACCGATACCAGGGGTCTTCATCACCTTGTTTACGAAGTTGTGGATAACTCTATTGATGAAGCTATGGGCGGATATTGCTCAAAGATTAAAGTCAAACTTCATATGGACAACAGTGTAACTGTTTCTGATGACGGTCGTGGTATTCCTGTCGATATGCATCCTAAAGAAAAAAAACCGGCTCTTGAGATCGTAATGACCGTTCTTCATGCTGGTGGTAAGTTCGATAACGATGCCTACAAAGTCTCAGGTGGCCTTCACGGGGTCGGAGTGTCATGTGTAAACGCACTTTCGGAACATCTTGAGGCCACGGTAAGGCGAGACGGTAAAATGTATCGTCAGTCGTATGTGAGAGGAGTTCCGCAAGCTCCACTTGAGTGCATAGGTGACGCAGTTACAACAGGAACAACTATCCGTTTCAGACCTGATGAGCAGATTTTTGAAACAAATCAGTATGATTTCAATACCTTAAGAAAACGTTTTCAAGAGCTTGCATATCTGAACAAAGGTTTGGAAATAGATTTCCTTGATGAAAGAACCAGTGAAAAAGCAAGCTTTAAGGCTGAAGGCGGTATCATTGAGTTTGTCAAAGATTTAAATAAAGGCCAGACCGCAGTCAGTGAGATAGTTTACGCATACTCGGAAGTTGATAATGTTGTTACCGAACTTGCTTTGCAGTACAACACAGCTTTTAAAGAAAATACAAATACCTTTGCTAACAATATTAGAACCGTAGAAGGCGGAACTCATCTTGCTGGTTTCAAAGGTGGGCTAACCAGAGCTATTAATAATTACATTCAGAATTCAGATTTGCCTAAAAAACTGAAACAAAAGTTATCAGGTGATGATGTTCGTGAAGGTTTAATTGCGGTGCTTAGTGTTAAACTTTCCGATCCGCAGTTTGAAGGTCAGACCAAAACAAAACTTGGTAACTCTGAAATGATGGGTATTGTCGGAGCAATGGTTTACGACAAACTTTCATCATATTTTCAGGAAAATCCCAAAGATGCTAAATCAATAGTCGAAAAGGTTGTTGATGCAGCAAGAGCTAGAGATGCAGCCAGAAAAGCTCGTGATCTTGTTCGTAGAAAGGGCGCTCTTTCTGATCATTCACTACCCGGTAAACTTGCCGATTGTCAGAGCAAGGATCCTT
The DNA here is from genome assembly GCA_030145055.1 of Desulfovibrio sp. Lineage (GTDB taxonomy): Bacteria > Desulfobacterota > Desulfovibrionia > Desulfovibrionales > Desulfovibrionaceae > Maridesulfovibrio. The sequence goes on along the minus strand of JAQYWK010000001.1, from coordinate 475,291 downwards.
CTGAAAGTGAACTTTTCATAGTTGAGGGTGATTCTGCGGGTGGTTCAGCTAAGCAGGGTCGTAACCCGAAACATCAGGCTATTCTTCCACTCAGAGGTAAAATTCTGAATGTCGAAAAAACCCGCTTTGATAAAATGCTCGGTAATAAAGAAATTCGTGCCATGATCACCGCTATGGGTATCGGCATTGGTCAGGAAGAAAACGATAAAGATTTTGATAAATTAAGATATCATAAAGTCGTAATTATGACTGATGCTGATGTTGATGGATCTCACATTCGTACGCTTCTTTTGACTTTCTTTTTTAGACAGTATGAAGAACTGATTAGACGTGGACATTTGTATATTGCACAGCCTCCTCTTTACAGAATAGCCAAAGGTAAATTCGAGAAATTTATTAAGGATGATGCTGAACTTTACAGTCTGCTGATTGAAAGAGTTGCAAAAGATATAACTATCATAGCAAGCAACGCCAAAGAGTTTCATCAAGATAATTTAACTCCTCTTCTTGACGATATTCGTTTCATCAAACAGAAAATATTTGAAGCAATGAGTATGGGTGTTGCTGATAAACTTTTTGTTGCTCTGATAAGCTACTATTCTAAAATAACTCCAGAATTTTTCAATGATGGAGATACAGCTGAGTTCATAGAAAAAATGGCTGTAGCTGGTTTTAAAGTTGATATAGATCGCGAAGATGATGATGGCGAAGAGCGTGTTTACGTTACTTTTGAAAATGAGAACGGAAACCGTAATAAGCTTGCTGTTGAATTCTTTAATTCAAAACTCTTCAGATATTCTTACGATACGTATAGCAAAATTACTACAGAATGCGCAGGTAATGAGTTCACAGTTACACGTGGTGAAAATAGTACTCCGGTTACCGGAATATTTAATTTGTTAGATACTGTGATGGAAGAAGCTTACAAGGGCATAAATCTTCAGCGCTACAAAGGTCTGGGAGAAATGAACCCTGAGCAGTTGTGGGAAACTACAATGGACCCTGAAAAGAGAACCATGCTTCAGGTAACTATCGAAGATGCTGTTGGTGCTAACGAAATCTTCATGGATCTCATGGGTGATAACGTTGAGCCGCGCAGAGAATTTATTGAAAGAAATGCTCTTGCTGTCCAAGAGCTTGATATTTAGTTTCAGTTGAAACTGACTATTATATATTTGATTTTACACAGGATATTTAAAATATGTATGTGAGTTAAATCACATAAAACATGCTTTAGATCAGCCTAATTTCCGTTTTCAATCGGAGGACAACAGTGGCTCAGATTACTATCGAAGAAGAACTTAAAAAATCGTACTTAGAGTACTCTCTAAGCGTCATCATAGGGAGAGCTATCCCTGACGTAAGAGATGGTCTAAAGCCGGTTCATAGACGTATTCTTTACGCAATGCATGAACTTGGAAACCATTATAACAGATCATACAAAAAATCTGCCCGTATCGTCGGTGACGTAATTGGTAAGTATCACCCACATGGTGATTCTGCTGTTTACGATGCTTTAGTACGTATGGCGCAGGGATTTTCTATGCGCGATCCGCTTGTAGACGGTCAGGGTAACTTCGGTTCCATTGACGGTGATGCAGCGGCTGCGATGCGTTATACTGAATCCAGAATGACAAGGTTAAGTTCAGAGTTCCTAGCTGATCTTGAAAAAAACACAGTCGATTTCAGAGACAACTATGATAACTCTCTGCAAGAACCGACTGTTCTACCAACAAAAGTTCCTAACCTTCTGCTGAACGGTACAACAGGTATCGCAGTTGGTATGGCCACAAATATTCCTCCTCACAATTTACGTGAACTATTAAATGGAACTTTGCATCTTCTGGACGCTCCTGAGTGTACAATTGATGATCTCATGGTTCATATTAAAGGGCCTGACTTTCCTACTGCAGCTCTTTGCTTCGGTGGAAAGGGACTAGAAGAAGCATATAAAACAGGTCGCGGAAGTATTAAAATTCGCGGTGTTGTTGCTGTTGAAGAACTCAAAAACGGTCGTCAAAGTATCGTTGTCAGCGAAATTCCTTATGCTCTGAACAAATCCAGCCTTGTTGAAAAAATTGCGCTGCTGATTGGTGAAGGTAGAATAGATGGTGTTTCTGATCTTCGTGACGAATCTGACCGTAAAGGTATCCGCATTGTTATTGACCTCAAACGAGGCGCAATAGCTGATATCATCATCAATTCACTTTACAAATTCACACAGCTTGAAACCAGTTTCGGTATCAACATGATGGCAGTGTCTGGAAACAGACCAATGCTCATGAACCTGAAACAGGTGCTTAGCTTCTTCCTGGAACATCGCAGAGAAGTAATTATCAGGCGCACAAGGTTTGACCTTGATAAATGCGAAAAGCGTGCTCATATCCTAGAAGGTTTGAGAATAGCTCTTGATAACATTGATGAAGTAGTAAAAATCATCAGAGCATCCAGCAATGGTGACGAAGCTAGACTCGGCCTTATGGCTCGTTTTGATTTTTCGAAAGTACAAGCTCAAGCTATTCTAGATATGAGATTGCAGAGACTTACAAATCTCGAGCATGAAAAAATTCTTGAAGAATATGCTGAAATCCTCAAAAAGATTGAATACTTCAAATCTATTTTGGAAAACGAAGAAGTACTTAAATCTGTAATACGTGATGAACTAGTTGAGATTAAAGAAAACTACTCAACAGATCGTAAAACAGTACTTCTTGATCAGAATCCAAATGATATCGATATCGAAGATCTCATTCCTGATGATGACGCAGTAATTACTCTTTCCAGACGCGGATACATTAAGCGTACACCTCTTTCAAACTATCATCAGCAGAAACGAGGCGGAAAAGGTATTGCGGGAGTTCAGACTAAGGATGGAGACTTTATCCATACTTTCCTGACCACCTCAAATCATCAGTATTTGGTACTGTTCACTTCGAAAGGAAAGATGTTCAAAATTAAAGTACATCAGGTTCCCGAAGCTAGCCGTATTGCACGAGGCGCACACATAGCTAACTTGTTGCCGTTGGAGAAAGACGAAACCATCGCAACAGCGCTTACTATGCGTGAATTTGAAGAAGATCGCTTCTTCCTGTTTGTGACCAAGAAAGGAATGATTAAACGTTCCAGCATTGCTCTCTATCGTAATTGCAGACAGTCCGGTATCCGCGCTGTAGCAATGAAAGAGGATGATGTTTTGATCACGGTCCAGCAGGTTAGCGCTGATTCAGAAGCCATTCTTGTTACCAAGAACGGAACTTCAATCAGATTTAGCTGTCAGGATGCTCGCTCCATGGGACGAGTCGCAAGCGGCGTGAAGGGTATTGCTCTTCGTCCTAAAGATGAAGTTGTTTCAGGTGTTGTTACTGGAGATGAAGAACGTACTCAGCTCCTTACCATATCCGAAGGCGGTTACGGTAAACGCACCAAGATTGAACAGCATCGTCTGCAGACACGAGGCGGTAAAGGTATCATCAGCATGCGTGTTACTACTAAGACTGGTAAGGTTCTTGGTTCCATCATGGTATCTGCGGATGATGAAGTTGTTCTTCTTACTTCTGGTAATAAGATTATCCGTCTTGGAGTCAAAGACGTTAGCCTAGTAGGTAGAGCTACTCAGGGCGTAAGACTTGTTAAGATGGCCGATAATGATAATGCAGTAGGATTTGATCTCGTAATGGATGATGGCATTGAAGTGCCTGTCATTGATGAGAGCGAAACCGAATAATGAGAAAGTGGTTAATATTAATTCTCGCATCCCTGATCCTTATGGTTCAGGGGTGTGAGAAACCTGTTGATGACCGTTCTGAAGCTATCGAAAAAGCTAGGCAGAATTTTATTAGTGGCTTTTATGTTGATTCTGAAAAAGGTTTTGAAAGATACCTTCAGAATAATCCGCAAGGTAAAGACAGGCTTGAAGCTTGGGAATACTTAGTGAAAATTGATTCTGAGGTACGTCAAGATAGTGAAAGAGGAGCTTCTCTTTTAGAAGCTATGTACCTTGAATTTGGTCACAAAAAAGAACTGGCAGCTGAACTTAAACGTAAGTTAGCTGAAATGTATGTAAGAAACGGCCAGTATAAATTAGCAGTGGAAGCACTTGAAAAAAGCTTAGAATTTCCGAATCAGCCACCTGAACAGGTTGATTCAACCAGAACTTTGCTAGCGCAGACTTTTCGGAAGTTGAGAAATTATGATTTAGCAATTTATACGTATAATGATCTTTCAGATACAACGCTAAATTCTGATACGAAGGCGAAGGCTCTTTATGAAATGGCGCATACTCTGACTCTTATTCAGGCATGGGAAAGGGCAGAATTAGAGCTGAAAAAAATGATATTGATGAAAGATATGCCGGAGAATGTGCACGCAAAAGCAACATTTATGCTGGCTGATATTTATGAACAAAAACATGAGTATACGAAGGCTGTTGAGTTGCTAGAAGGCATAATTTATACATATCCTAATCCGCATGCCGTTCGCTATAAGCTGGATTATATGAAGAAGCTTGAGTCTGAAAAGAAGCTAAAAGCTATTCGATAAAATTAGATTTGATCGGATTGAGAGTTAATTGGAATTGAATTAAAATCGAGCTTGTAGGTAATCCTTACAAGTTCGATTTTTTTATTACAGCTATAAATTATTCCTACAAATAGTCCCTACCAATCGATAGGTAAACGCACAGTCTTCTTATCTTTATTAGTAAAAAGAACATACCCATGCTCTTTTCCGAACAGATAGACATCCCTGGTTACAGCAACATCCTGTGTGCAATATTCAGTAATAAGATCAAGCCTGTCTTCTTTCCACCATTCTAGAGCTTGAAGGCCGTCAGCACTTTTTGCTGTGTCTAATGTTGCCTGCGCTATGTTATCAAGTTTTAGACGATATCCTAGTTTTTCGTGGACCTTTATGAGTAGATCTAGAGTGTTTAATCCTTTGTAATTGAAAGCATGCACTCCTGAGAGTACTTTGTAATCAAAACTATCGATATTAAAGCCGATTATTAGGTCTAGTTTTTGAAGGTGTTCGACCATTTCAGGTATCTGCTGCTGTTCATAATTGAAAAATTTATCTTGTTCAGAATCGTATAGTACCGCGATTGAAATTCCCATGCGTTCAGCTTTATTCCAGCCGCCCACTTCTTGTGCGGATCTTCTGGTTTCAACATCCAGCACTCCGAAATTCTTCGGCTCTATCACTTCTTTTTTAATTTCTTCACCGTAAAGTCTAAGGCCCATTTTATTATCCTCAATATTTTGTGGTGTTTCACCGTGGATCATATTTTGTAGAACAAAAATTGCCGCGCTTTTATCAATTGGACGATTGCCGGACCCGCATTTGGGGGAATGTACACAAGTGGGGCAACCAAGTTCGCATTCACAATCTAAAACTATCTGTAAGGTTTGAGTGAGCAGATCTTCTGCCTGCTCGAAGGCTTGCATGGTAAGCCCAGCCCCACCCGGAATTCCATCATAAATAAATATTGCCGGACCATCCACCTGTTCATGCATAGGTGTGGAAATCCCGCCGAGATCGTTTCTATCGGTTAAAACCATCAGCGGTAGTATTCCGATGGCAGCGTGCTCTACAGCATGAATTCCGCCCATGAAATGTATAAACTCATCCTCAGCTTTCCGCTTAATTTCAGATGAAATTTCCATCCATAAACCTTGCGTTTCAAATACCACTGGCGGCAGATCTAAAGGTACTATTCCTAGCAATTGTCCGCCACGCGTAGCTCGTTTTTCGTAACCTGTTACTTGCTCGGTAACTTTCAGTTTACCAAAACGCATAACAATTCCGAAAACTGTTTTCTCGGAGTACACTTCTAAAATTTCTGTCGATTTATTTTTACGAGCGCGGGTGTAATAACCGACTCGTTGTTTCGCAGCTTTGATAATTTTTGCCGCTAAATCCAGCTCTTGAATGCAATAGGTGTTTCCGCGATGAATATATACAGCGCCCACGTGCGCTTCCGAATGTGCTTTTACTTCGTCAATAGTTCCAATTGGTTCAGCAGTATCCGCATCTTGAATGTGAATAGTACTTCCTGCTCCGCGCAAGGATATTTCACGGTGTGGACGTTTACGCTTGGAATAAATTTCATCACCACGTTTATTACGTAAAAGTACGCCAGCCTTTTCTAGTTCAAGCACCCTATCTCTAATTTTGTCATCCTTAAGAAGATAGTCATCTTCACGCAAAGTAAGTTCAGATGCCGCGCAGATTAGGTGTTTTTCTAAAATCACTGGATTATATGGATTCAGCACCGCGTTTTCAGGTGGCCGTGAGAAAAAGTTTTCTGGATGACGCATGAAATATTGATCGAGCGCATCTTCTTGTCCGACGAGGATAACAGCTGATTCTTGATTAGATCTACCTACTCGTCCGCCGCGTTGAAGTGTCGCCATTACTGAACCGGGATAGCCGACCATAATGCAGAGATCGAGGCCGCCAATATCAATTCCTAGCTCGAGCGCGCTTGTGGATATCACCGCGAGTAGTTCACCAGATGACATTCTGGATTCTATTTCTCTTCTTTCTTCTGGGAGAAATCCTGCTCTATACGCGCTAATTTTATCTTTATATTTTCCAGCTTTGTTAGTGACCCACATGGATATAAGCTCAGTCATTTTGCGGGACTGAGTATAAACAATTGTGCGTAATCCTCTAGCTAGTGCCGCCTTTAAGAGCTGAATAGTGGCGTTCGAAGGGCTTATTACGGGGTTGAAAAAAACAAAATTTCGTTTGCCGGACGCGGCTCCGCTATCTGTTATGGCGTGAACATCTAGGCCAGTTAGAGCATTGCAAAGTGCGGCAGGATTACCGACCGTTGCAGATGAAAAAACGAAGGATGGAGTAGCACCGTAAAATTTGCAAATTCTAAGTAATCTACGGAAAACCATAGCCATGTGTGAACCCATTACACCGCGATAGGTATGGACTTCATCTACTACAATATGAGTAAGACCAGCGATGAATGGCGCCCATCTTTCATGGTATGGCAGAATAGATAAGTGGAGCATTTCAGGATTAGTGAGAATAACTGACGGCGGGTTATCGCGTATTTTTTTGCGCTTATAGGGCGTGGTGTCACCGTCATAAATTGCCGCTTCGGGGCGGATGTTTTCGGGCAAAAGGGCGGTCATCTCATTAAATGTTTTGAGCTGATCTTGTGCTAATGCTTTGAGCGGAAAAAGATATAAGGCATGGCTGTCTGGATCTCGTAGACATTGTTCGAGAACGGGAAGATTGTAAGTAAGGGTTTTACCGCTCGCAGTAGGGGTGGCGACAACAACATTTCGTCCGGCCCGCGCATAGTCAGTAGCTTCGGCCTGATGTGAATAAAGGTTTTCAATATCACGAAAACTCATGACAGCATCAAGCGACTTAGGCCATTTATGGCGTGATTCGCCATATGTAGCCGTATTGCCGTTAATCACTCTATGGTGAACGACTTGATCTCCCATATTTGGAGAAGCTAAAAGCGATTTTATATATTCCTGAACTTTATCTTGCTGGCTCAAATTGTAATCCGGTTTATGATTCGAAAGGAATTTAGAATCATACTCCGATACGTAGTTCGTCAAGGATTAAGAAAGATGTGGTAGGAAAAAAGGAAGGCAGTACCGGGGGGATGAGGGGTGACCCGGCACTGCCAAAGCGATTTGTACAACAAAATCGATGTGAGTAAGGAGGTACAATTATTTTTATAATATAATAAATTGAATTAAAATCAAGGATATTTGGCAAAATTTTTATCCAGTTTATTATTTAAAAATATGGAGCAAAATTATTCTTTAAATATAGATGTTTGATAAGATTATAATTCTTTAAAAATTTTGTTTTGTTCGCTTGCGCTTCTAAAATTTGAATGTATATTAATATTTATATTTCAAATAAAGAGTATTCCTGTTTACTTTTTAGAATCGTTAAAAAGCTTTGTGTTAAACAATTTTTGCCCATGAACTTTAAATTTGGAGCGTGATATAATGGAAGTATTAGAAGCTATTCACACCAGAAGAAGTGTCAGAAAGTACGAAGATAAGACTGTACCTGAAGAATTGATAAAAGAACTTTTAAGTGCGGCAATGATAGCTCCAAGTGCGGGAAACGCCCAGCCTTGGCAGTTTATAGTTGTTGATGATCATGATAAATTGACCGGAGTTAAAGAGTACAGCCAATATGCCGCAATGGCAGAGCACGCGCCTGTAGCCATAATCGTTTGTGGTGATTTGAGCCTCGAAAAATATCCAGGATATTGGGTGCAGGATTGTTCCGCCGCAACTCAAAATTTACTTTTAGCTGCTCATGGAAAAGGTCTGGGCGCTGTTTGGACGGGTATTTATCCCATGGAAGATAGAATAAAAGGATTCTCAGATAATTTTAACCTGCCGAAAAATGTTATTCCGCTAAGTCTTATAGTAATCGGGTGGCCAGTGCATGAGCAGAAATATAAAGATAGGTACAAAGAAGACCGCGTTCATAAGAATGGTTGGTAGAATTTTAAAATTTACTGTATAAAATAGCAGTATCTTATCCTCGAATAAGTTTCTTAGCCTCGCCTATGCGGGGCTTTTTTTTGCCCAAATATTCTGCCTCTAAAACCACTATTTCACATCATCTATTCATGCAGATGTTTAACCAAAATTACAATTCCAAATACCTAATATCACCCACGCTGATATATGCTCTTTCTATTTATCCACATTAACAATTGGTTTTATATTTCCCTGAATGCTAAATGACTGTAAATAATAACTTTTATTATGCTATATTTAGCAGGTATGAAACGTTGGCCCACCTCGGCCATGGCGTTTGATATTTTTATAGAAAGATTTTTCTTTATTTTCGATTACCCATGTAGTTGCTCACTTACGGGGATGAATAATTATGAACTATAATAAATATATAAATTTCGAAGCTTATGCTGAAAAACTTAGCTGTGCACTCGGGTTAAAACGGCAACTGGTCGGGGTTACTTTTTTCTATAGCCAGAGTGAATATGACTTAGCTGATGATCAGGAAATTAAAGCTCCAACATCATATTGCGCCATGGTTAGAATGATGACTCTTGGACATGCGCGCAAAGCTAAATTTGAACATGTGAGTTGTCCCGGCGCTCAGCGCGCACTTGGTTTTGTCCCTGTAGATGAAGAATTCAGTTCCGGAAAACGGTATAAGTCTCTTGGGTTATACAAGGACATTCAGTGCGCTAAAGAAACAGCGGCAGAAATCTGTTTGCTGAAAGATAAAATTTACGGGTTTTCGCTCCGTCCCCTCGGAACCTGTGTCATGCCTCCGCACGTAATTATTTCAATATGCGATCCAAATCAGGCCATGCGTCTGGTGCAGGGTTACATTTATAGTTTTGGACCCGTTCAGCCCATGGGAAGCATGGGTATGCAGGGAGTCTGCGCGGAGCTGACGGTTCGGCCCCATCAGACGCAGGAAATAAATGTTTCACTTCTATGTTCCAACACTCGTTACACCTGTTCATGGGAAGATGGAGAGCTTGGCGTAAGCCTGCCGTACAGCGCATTCGTGGAGACGGTAGAAGGTGTAATAAGCACCATTAATTCCGCCGAATCGGATAAAAAGAAAGAATCGCTCATGAAACGGGCTGATGAAATGAACCTGAAAATGGATGTTCAGCTTGGAACAGCATATTATTCGCCTAAAGCATCAAAAAGAGCCCCAGTATCTAAAAAAATTGCACCGTCTAAAGTATCCAATATAGCCCAAGTATCTACAAAAACGGTTTGCGCACCTACTAAACCCGAAAAATTATCTATTTCAGTTAAAAACGTAACCAAAGCCCATTCGCTTAAAAGTAACGAAAAAATTCACGTTGTTGATAACATTTCCCTCGATATTTATGATCAGGAATTTGTGACCATTGTTGGTCCAAGTGGTTGTGGAAAAAGTACATTACTTAGCCTTATGGCTGGCCTTTCAGAGCCCGATTCAGGACAGATTATCTTTCATGGAAAGAGCGGCGACAAAAGTAATTTCAATCTTGGATATATATCTCAGATTGATACTCTTTTGCCGTGGAGAACTGTTCAAGGAAATGTCGAAATAGGGCTAGAGCTACGGGGTATTCCTAAAGCTGAACGCAAAATTATTGTTGCAAAATTGATGAAGCAGGTCGGGCTGAATGGTTTTGAAAAAAGTTATCCATTTGAGCTTTCCGGTGGCATGAAAAAAAGGGCGGCTGTGATCCGCACCCTTGCCTACGATCCTGATATTATTTTCATGGATGAGCCTTTTGTGGGGCTTGATGTGCAAACCCGCGATGAGCTTGAGGAAGATATTCTAAACATCTGGCATGAGCACCGCAAAACCATAATTCTGGTCACCCATGATTTAACCGAAGCCATCACCCTCTCCGACCGCGTAATTCTGCTCACAGCACGCCCCGCCGTTATCAAGTCCGAGTATGAAGTTCCGCTCCCACGGCCCAGATCAATTGTTGAAATCAAATTTACCAATGAATTCGTAAAACTTCATAAGCAAATTTGGAACGATCTGAGCGCTGAAGTTCTTAAATCATCCAAGGATAATGATAATGAATAATCAAAGCAGAGCTGAGTTAATACGCAATCGATTACTAATTTTTATCATCGTTTCCGCAGCACTTCTTTCATGGGAAATTGGTGCAAATATGAAGATTATTAAAACATTTTATGCCAGCCAACCATCTGCTATTTTAATTGATTTCTACAATTTTATCATGAGTGGTGAAATTTTTATTCACTTAGGAATAACACTTAAAGAAGCAACCTTCGGACTATTTTTCGGCACAATTGCCGGCATTTCATGCGGAGTAATTCTAGGGCGCATTAAATGGATGGCGGATTTGTTCGAGCCGATAATTTCAGCCTTATACGGAATTCCAAAACTTGCTTTGGCGCCGATTTTTATTTTGTGGTTCGGACTTGGCATTGAATCGAAGGTCTTTTTATCAGCCGTGCTAGTTTTTTATCTCGTCTTTTTCAGCACATTTGAAGGGATTAGAAGCGTTGATGCGAACATAGTTGCAGCTGTTAAATTGATGGGTGCGAGCCGCTATCAAATATTTAAAAACGTAACTTTGCCCTCGTGCATTCCATGGATAATAACAGGCATTCGCGGAGGCATCGGAGCATCCCTTCTCGGTGCTATCGTTGGCGAATATATGGGCGCAAGTGCCGGACTCGGTTGGATGGTTCAATATGCCACCACTACGTATCAGGTTGATAGGGTCATGTCGTGCATTCTGACGCTTCTACTTATCGGGTTGGTTTTAAATAAAGGGCTAAAATATTGTGAATCTCGCCTGCTCAGATGGCGACCTAATATTGTTTAATGTTGGTTAGCTATAATTTAATATTGTATATTAACGTGAAAAATCAGGAGAATTGGGAATGAGTAGAACTAAAATTTCATTTGTTGTTGTGATCATGTTGACCATGTTTTTGTCGATGACTGCGGGAGCAAATGCGAGCAATACTGAAAAACCGAAAGAGCTTACAAAAGTAGTATTTGCGGAAGCTGTACGAGGCGAAGGCTGGTTGCCGATTTATCTGGCTCAGGAGCTTGGATATTTTGCAGATGAAGGTATCGATCCTAAATTTGTGACATTCAGAGATGGTCCAGTTGCGCTCATGAGTCTTTTGAACGGTGATGCACAGTTCTGTATTATCGGATTTGAGCCAGTGCTTATGGCCTTTGATAAAGGCGAAGAAAGTAAAGTTATCCTCACTACGCTAGATAGCCAGCCGTACACTTTCGTTTCTCGATCTGGCCTTAAGGATATTAAAGATTTCAAAGGTAAAGTAGTTTTCGGAGGAATGGCTGGATCTGCTCCTTACTATTTCGTAAAAACTGCCCTTAGAAATGCGGGCATTGATCCTGATAAGGAAGTTACATTTGCGAATCTAAATTATGGCGCAGAGCTTGTTGCCATGAGCAAAGGCGATCTTGATGGTGGATATGTAAGAGCCACAAGATTTGCTCAGGTTGACGAGGTTGGCGGTAATGTTCTTATTGATGCAACAGATCCTGTTCAGCATAAGGCGATATATGGATCAGAACTTTTTCAGGCGACTGTAGTGCAAGTAAGTGATGCGTATATCAAAGAGCATCCAGAAGTGGTTCAGGGGTTCACAAATGCTGTTTATAAGGCAATTAAGTGGCAGAATAAACATAGTGATGCTGAAGTTGCAAAAGCAGTTTCTCCATTCTTCCCAGGCAGAAACATTGACGGGCCGCTGATCAAAGTTCTTAGACGCTGCCTATCAGATGATGGTCAGTTTACGGAGGAAGGATATCGCGCAGTCGTTGATTTCTGCATCGCTAATGGCGTGATCAAAAAAGATATCCCAATGTCCGCTTCTGTTGACCAGACTTTCATTAAGAAGGCAAAAGCGCAGCTGAAATAGTCTTTGTTGCGATTAATTGATGAAGTATGAGAATAAAAAGCCCGTCATAATGACGGGCTTTTTTAATAGCAATGCTCTGTTCCAAAAATATTCTAATTCTTAAAAGACTGACCTTATGACAGCTCACATAAATACACTGATACCAACTATGATATATTCACGAAACCCACTCGCCCAAAGTCTTCAAAACTATATCCCACGCTTCCTCAGCCCTCTTTAAATCAAATTCTGGATTATCAGGATTAGCAAAGCCGTGCTGAACGTTTTTAAAACGAATCATCGACCAGTTAGCTCCAGCTTCGTTCATTTCATTGGTGAACATTTCAGCGTGTTTTTCGGGCACAACAGGATCATTTTCCACATGAATAGTCAGAAGTTCAGCGTTAATTTGTCCGTGTTGTGCGGGATGAGTTGTATCTAAATATCCGTAAACGCTGATTGCTCCGACTAATGCGGCGTCTGGATTTATATTACCCTGATCAATGCAACGAGCCAGCTCAAGAACCGCACCTCCCCCGAATGAAAATCCTAAACCCGCAATCCTTGTGATATCTAATTCCGGCTGATCTGCAAGCGCATTAAAGCATGTTTTTGCACGTTCTCGCATAAGCAAACGGTCACTTCGAAAAACACGGTGAAATTTGTTAGCCTCATCAATATTTCGTGGCCTGTTGCTTGGCCCGTAAAAATCTGCCGCAAGTACAGCATAACCAACGCGGGCTAATCTCCGAGCATGGTCCAAGGTCGGTTCGTTCAGTCCTGTGTACTCATGGATTAGTAAAATAGCGGGGAATGGGCCTGTTCCTTCGGGGAGCACAAAAATGGACTCAAGCTCAGTTTCATTGTGCGCATGATGAACAATTCTTTCGTGAATCACTTTTATATAGCTCTCATTTATATATGTATCACTTGCATGAGTCTCATTTATATGAGTCTCGAATAATTTAGTGTTGCGTTCTTAGGAATAAATATCGATTTGTTTCACGTTAAACATCTTTAAGAATTATTATTTCTAATCATAGAACCGCACAAACCGCCGACTTCCTCGCAATCGTATGAAGCTTTATCTTCTTCGGGTTCTACATGGATTGTTACACGGCAGTTGTTTAGTTCATCTTTGATGCACACTTCAATCTCATTACAAATGGTATGAGATTGATTAATGGACAGTTTGCCAGGTAAAAGCAGGTGAAAGTCTATGAAACGTTGTGATCCTGCCTTGCGAGTCCTGAGTCCATGGTAAAGTGTATCTGGTCCTGCGCAGTCTCTAATTGCTTTATCGATGATATTTAGTTCGGGTTGCGGCAGAGTATTATCCATGAGTCCTGAGTAGGATTTCCTGATTAAATAAAATCCGGTGAAGATAATATTACCGGCCATAATAACCGCGACGATTGGGTCAAGAATAGCCCAAGATGGGGGTGTAAAGAGCATAACACCCAGTCCAAGCACAAGCCCTATTGAGGTCCAGACATCAGTTAAAAGATGTTTTGCGTCAGCTTCAAGTGTAATTGAATCGTGTTTTTTAGCTCCCTTAAGCATAATCTTCGCGGTAACGAAATTGACCACAGAGGATAGGAGCGCAATGATAAGGCCTAACCCTAAATTTGTAGGAACTGAGGGATATATGAATCTTTCGATGGATGCGTAAATGATCCCCACTGCGGCAATTAAAATCAGCATTCCCTCTGCGCCACTAGAAAAATATTCGGCTTTTCCGTGTCCATAGGTGTGCGCGGGGTCGGCAGGCTTAAGAGCCAGAGTCAGCGCGGCTAAAGCAAGAATTCCCGCAACGAGATTAACCACCGTTTCCATGGCGTCTGAAAGCAGTCCCACGGAGTCAGTTATGTGCCATGCCCAAAATTTAAGAACCAGAGTTATTATTGATGCGGCAATGGAGCAATATATATATTTTTGGGGAGATTCAGACATAAGTGACTTCCAGAAATAGGTTTTAGTGAAATTGTGTTCATACAAGTAATTCTAACGTTATTATCACTTGGAGATCGGGATTAGCAAGAAGTTCAAGGTATTCAAATATACTTAAAAATGATGGGTGAAGCATATCTACATAAATATCTTTCAATAAAGAATGAGCTTATATATGGTTATAAAAAATCCTTAACGGCCGTTATTAAGTATTAAAAAAGGCCGTTCCAAATGGAACGGCCTTTTTGCTTGTATTTATGAATCGGTACTATTTCTTTTTAAGAGCGATGCGGAAACAAACTATTGCGCCACCCCAAGTGATAACGAGACCGAAAACCATCATGATTATTGCGCCTGTAGTCATAGTCTATCTCCTTCTGAGGAAGCTGTTGTTTTCGGAGTATTTCTGAAATGCATAATCTTTACGTGTTAATACTATTGAGAATATTGAACATACAAAGAGAATTGCCCAGCCAAACATGATAATGGCAGTGTTAGAGTATCCACCATAATTTGTCTGAATATCACCAATAAAGTTAGTAATAATCATAACTCCGAGCATTGTTGGAACAATGAAGCGTAGGGATGCTTTCCATGCTCCGCCAATTTTGAATTCGGAGGTGCTGTTGATATGCTGACGAAGTCCTTCAAGATCGCAGAACCATGCGATAAAGATGATCTCGATAAATCCGCCAATTAGAATTCCAAAGTTATTTACAAAGTGGTCAACAATATCGAGTAGCAGAAGTCCGCCACCTGTAGTGAATAAGACACTGACCAAGAAACCGACTGCGCAGAATATGGTAGCGGCTTTTTTACGGCTGGTGTGCAATTTATCAATAATTGCGGAAACCACAGCTTCGGTGATGGATATCATAGAAGATAGGCCGGCTACAACGAGTGCTAAGAAGAACAAAACACCGAAGAAGACCGGAGCAGGCATCAGATTAATAGCTGTAGGAAGAGTGATGAAAGCAAGACCAACACCTTTGCCGGCTACTTCGCTAACAGGAACGCCCTGTTGCAGAGCCATGTAACCCAAGACGCTGAAGATCATGATACCTGAAAGTATGCTGAACCCGCAGTTGATGAAGACAGTCATGCAAGCGTTGTTGCTGATGTCTGATTTTTTTGGAAGATAACTTGAGTAGGCCAGCATAATAGCGAAGCCGATGGAGAGACTGAAGAAAATCTGTCCGAATGCAGCTGCCCATACTTTTCCTTTCAATAGAGCGGAAAAGTCAGGTTTAAACAACCAGTTGAGTCCGTCCATAGCGCCGGGAAGCATAAGTCCACGTGCGATGAATACGAAAACAAGTATGAAAAGAAGTGGCATGAATACTTTGTTAGCTCTTTCAATGCCTTTTTTAATACCGGTAAAAATAGCAAGGAAAGTAAGGGTCCAGGTTAGAGCGGTTGCAGCTAAGATACCCCACTGAACATTACCCAGATTTGTGGGAGAATCAGTCATGTGTAGGAAATCTTTGAAGAAGAAGTCATTCGGAGATGACCCCCATCCTTGTGTAAATGCCAGCAGCAAATAGTTCATAGCCCATGCAATTACTACTACATAATAAGTGTCGATGATGAAGGCGACCGTTACCTGCCACCAACCCAGCCATTCCCAGCGTTTTGAAATCGAGGAGAAAATTTTCGGTGCTGAACCTTTAAACTTATGGCCAAGTCCAAATTCAAGAATCATGAAAGGAATACCAGCGGCAAGCATGGCGACAAAATAAGGAATAAGAAATGCTCCGCCACCGTTTTCATAAACCATGTATGGGAAGCGCCAGATATTACCTAGTCCGATTGCAGATCCTACAGCGGCTAAAATAAAGCCTGGCCGTGAACCCCATGTTTCTCTTTTTTCCATTGTGTTTGAACTCCTTTCAAGAAAAGACAACTTATTTAGTATGTATTCTGCGGAACACGAGAAAATGTGTATAATATAATGTTGATCGCAAGAATACCGTGTCGCATAAAATACAATTGAAGAATTGTCCATATGCTAATGTCAGGTGCTTATAATTGTAAAAACTTGTTTTTCATATTGAGAGGTGCGAGTGTTCCTTCTATAATATGATGATATTTTTAGGAGATACTGATGGCGAAAGAAGAAAATAGACACCATCTTTGGGTTTTAGCAGGTATACTCGGTCGTTCGGGTGAGCTGGAAGTTGTTTATAGATTTTTAAGGAGCATTAACCATGGCAAATATTCTGGTTCTTGATGACGTTATAGACGCTGGAATTCTACTTAAACGAATTCTTGAGCGTAAAGGGCATGAAGTGGCGGTTTTTTCTGAGGAAGAAGAGGCAATAAGCTATGTCGCTGCTAATAAGGTTGATTTAGCTATTTTAGACATTAAGCTCAAGAAGATGACCGGAGTAGAAGTTCTGGAGCTTATGAAAGAAAAAGCACCGGATATTAAAGTGATCATGCTCACAGGTTATCCTACTCTTGAAACCGCTAGAGCTTCAGTTAAGTACGGTGCTAATGAGTATTGCGTTAAGCCCATAGATAAAGAAGAACTTGAATCTAAGGTTGCTGAAGTTTTAAGCTCTTAGATCAAATATGGGTTTTATTTTTTGGTTGGAGTTGTTTTATTTTGGATATTTATTGTTAAATACTGTGTGAAATGATAATATATTTAATGGAAATGTCTCGTACAGAAAAAGTAGAAATTACAATTGTGCGAGATGCTTATTTAAAGGGATAAATTGATGGATAAAAAGAAGCATACTAAAAAAGTAACTAAAGCCAAAAAAGATAAAAAAGAATCCGTAATCGCGGTTGAAGGTACCAGTGCTGATTCATCTCCTGTTTCGGGGCACGATTTTCCCGTTGTAGGGATAGGTGCATCGGCTGGAGGACTTGCGGCATTTGAATCTTTCCTTTCCGGCATGCCCTCGGGTATGAACTCAGGCATGGCTTTTGTTTTAGTACAGCATCTAGCTCCGGATCATAAAAGTATCCTTACTGAACTTATTAGACGCTATACTTCTATGCAGGTCTTTGAGGTAGAGGACGGCATGGAAGTGAAGCCTAATTGCTGTTATATTATTCCCCCTAACCGCGATATGGCTCTTTTAAACGGAAAACTTCAGTTATTAGAACCGACCAATCCCAGAGGTCATCGGCTTCCGATTGACTTTTTCTTCCGTTCCCTGGCTCAGGATCAGTTTGATCGGGCTATAGGTATTATTCTTTCAGGTACAGGTAGTGATGGGACATTAGGTTTGCGGGCCATTAAAGGTGAGGGCGGAATAGTCATGGTGCAGACTCCTGAATCTGCCGAGTATGACGGAATGCCGCGCAGTGCTATTGGAACAGGTCTGGTGGATTACGAGCTTGAACCGGCAGAAATGGTTGCTCAGTTGATATCCTATGCTGATCATGCCTTCGGTGAGTTCTATCGATTTAAACTTACATCCACTCACAAAGTTGAAAGTGTTTTACGGCAGATATTCATTTTACTGCGTGGTCAGACAGGTCATGATTTTTCTCTTTATAAACCGAGTACTGTTAATCGCAGGGTTGAACGGCGTATGGCCGTTCATCAAATTAAGACTATAAGTTCTTATGTCAGATATTTGCAGCAGACTCCAATGGAAGTGGAAGCACTTTTTCGTGATTTATTGATTGGAGTGACAAATTTTTTCCGTGATCGGGAAGTATTCAGTTTTTTTGAGAAAAAAGTTATCCCCAACCTTTTTAGCAATAAGGCCGCAGGTTCTATAATCAGAGTTTGGTGTCCGGGGTGTTCAACAGGTGAGGAGGCTTATTCTATAGCCATTCTTTTACAGGAGCATCTGGATTCTTTGAAACAGAATTTAAAAGTGCAGGTTTTCGCAACGGATATTGATAATAGGGCTATTGCTACTGCGCGAGCCGGGATTTATCCAGCCAGCATTGCTGCTGATGTCACACCGGAACGGCTGGCGCGTTTTTTTGTTAGTGATCCAGAAAGAAGTACTTATCACATACATAAAAATATTCGGGACATGTTGATTTTTTCCGAACAGGACGTGATCAAAGATCCGCCTTTTTCAAAGATCGACCTGATAAGTTGTCGTAATCTTCTCATTTATATGGGAAGCGAGTTGCAGAAAAAACTTATTCCACTTTTTCACTATGCACTGAATCCATCTGGTTTTCTATTTCTTGGCACTTCTGAAAGTGTGGGAGAATTTAGTGATCTTTTTTTAACAATTGAGCGCAAGTGTAAGTTATATCAGCGCAAAGAAGACGTTCACGGTGTTCAGCGTATGTCTTTTGGAAGATTTTTGCCCCCCATGTTGGCCAATCGTGTGGCTCTTACCAAGGATCAAGAGAAGGGTGCCGTTCCTAGAAAAATTCCGCTGCGTGATTTGACCGAGCAGACGCTTTTGCAACATGTCGTTCCTGCAAGTGCACTGGTCAATAAACATGGAGATATTCTTTATCTTCATGGTCGTGTCGGTGAGTATCTGGAACTTGTTCCGGGTGAAGCTGGAGTAAATAATATTTTGAAGATGGCCCGTGAAGGATTGCAGCGGGATTTAATGCTGGCTTTGCATAAAACCGTAACAGGGCAGGAAGTAGTTTATTGTCCTGGGTTGATTGTAAAAACGAACGGGGAAATGAGTGCGGTTAATTTGACTGTTCGTCCGGTGGCCATAGACACTTTGGCAATTCCTGAATCCTCTCTGTATTTAGTTACCTTGGAGAAGGGGACCGTGCTGGATAGTAAGTCTGCAAAACAAAATATTGTTTTGCAGACAGGAGAAGGAGCCAGTCTTTCCGCAAGCGATACTGACGCTCTTGTCGCGGCACTCAGGCAGGAATTGCGGAGCAAGGAAGAGTATCTCCAAACTACTGTCGAGGAACTGGAAACGTCCAATGAAGAGTTGAAGTCTTCCAATGAAGAAATGCAGTCGGTTAACGAGGAATTGCAATCCACCAACGAGGAGATGGAAACCTCCAAGGAAGAATTGCAATCTGTTAATGAGGAGTTGGCCACAGTTAATGCAGAGTTGCAATCGAAAGTAGTGGATTTGTCGTTAGCCAATAATGATATGAATAATTTGCTGGCGGGTACGGGTATAGGGACCATCTTTGTGGATCATCAATTGAATATTATGCGGTTCACTCCATCTGCCACCAAGATCATTAACTTGATCAAGACAGACGTAGGTCGGCCTGTAAATCATATTGTTTCTAACCTGAATAAATATGATTCTTTATCTGTCGATGTGCAAGAAGTACTGGATACGCTGGTTCCTAAAGAGATTGATGTACAGACCACTGAGGATAAATGGTACACCATGCGTATTTTGCCTTACCGGACTCTTGAGAATACAATCGAAGGTGCAGTGATCACCTTTGTAAATGTTACAGAGATGAAGGAGGCGCAGCGATTGTTAGCCGAGGCGAATGATCAGCTTCGACTGGCTGTTGTTGTTCGTGATTCTCATGATGCCATTACGATGCAGGATTTAGAAGGGCATATTATGGCTTGGAATCCTGCGGCGCAGCTATTGTTCGGTTGGAGTGAGACTGAAGCTCTTTCCATGAATATTCGAGACTTGGTTCCTGAATCTCTTTGCGAGGAATATTTGGAAGTAGTTCGGAAAATCGTAAATGGTAACACCATTGAGCCTTATTTCACAGAGCGGATTACTAAGGATGGGCGTAACGTGCGGGTAAGATTAACCTGCACTGCCCTTATTAATAAAGCTGGCATGACCTATGCCATTTCTACAACGGAGCGTTTAGAAAAGTGAGGTAAAAATAATGATAAATGAACTACGCCGTATGGCAGAGGAAAAGCTCAAATCTAGACAGGATATTGCTGAAGTAAATATCTCTCCACATGAAATGCGGGGGATGCTTTATGAGCTTCGAGTGCATCAGATAGAACTGGAAATGCAAAACGAGGAATTGCAACGGACCCGAAATGAACTGGAAATTTCACGCGAGAGATATTTTGACCTGTATGACTTGGCACCGGTCGGATATGTCACTCTTAGTGAGAAAGGGTTAATTCAGGAAACTAACATTACTGCCGCAACCTTTTTAGGAGAGGTCGTGGGCGGACTGCTCAACCGTTCGATCAGCCGGTTTATTTTTAAGGATGATCAGGATATATTTTATTTATTTCGTAAAGAATTATTTGAAACAGGGAATTCGCAGGTTTGTGAACTGCGAATGGTGAAACGCGATAAGTCATCTGTATGGGCACGTATGGACGCTAACATTGATCGTGAGGCTGATGGTAATCGTGCATTCCGTGTTGTTATAAGTGACATTTCCGAGCGTAAAAAAGCAGAAATGCAGCTCAAAAAAATTGAGCAAAAACAAGCCGAAGAGCATTTAGAAAATGTCAGGCATAAGGAGAGGGAGTCTGCCCTTTTAAGTGCACGTAACTATATTGAGAACGTTTTGGACTCCATGCCTTCGCTTTTGGTAAGCGTGGACGAGGGTGACCTTATTACATTGTGGAATATTCAGGCCGAAAAAGTTACGGGGATAACGAAGGATAATGCAATAGGTAAATCCTTGAAAATAGTTTTGCCGTATCTGGAAAATGTGATGGAAGACGTGCATGAGGCCATGAGAACCAGAGAGATCATGAGTAGTGTAAAGCGGGTCCATGTCATTGATAGTATGACTCATTATGAAGATTTGACGATTTTCCCTCTAGTATCTAACGGAGTGGACGGAGCCGTTATTCGTGTGGATGATGTGACTGAACGGGTAAAACTTGAGCAAATGATGATGCAGTCTGAAAAGATGATTTCTGTCGGTGGTCTTGCTGCAGGTATGGCTCACGAGATTAATAATCCTCTGGCGGCTGTACTTGGATATACTCAAAATATTAAAAAACGCCTTTTTGATGAACTGGATAAAAATAGTGAGATGGCAAGGCAATGCGACCTAAATTTGGCCAATATGCGTGAGTATCTGGAGTTGCGGGAAGTGCCTCTTATGCTGGACGGAATTCAGGAATCCGGCGTTCGTGCTGCGAGAATTGTTAAAAATATGCTTACCTTCAGCAGAAAGAATAGTATAATTTTTCACAAATGCAATATAGCTAATCTGCTTGATAAGTCTCTAGAATTAATCCGTAGTGATTATGACCTCAAAAAGACTTATGATTTTAAGAAGATTGCTATTCATAGGGAATATGATTCAAACATGCCGCTTGTATATTGTGATGGTAACCAGATACAGCAGGTCTTTTTGAACCTTCTTAAGAATGGCGCCGAGGCTATGTTTGATGTGGAACACAAGACTGAAAGTCCACGCTTTGTTTTGCGCACTGCGGCAAAAAACGGGATGGCAATTGTTGAAATTGAAGATAACGGTCCCGGCATGTCTCCAAATATCGCTAAGCGAGTTTTTGAACCTTTCTTCACCACCAAACCTGTCGGAAAAGGTACAGGACTTGGACTTTCTGTTTCTTACTTTATTATAACCGAGCATCATGGAGGTAATATTGAAGTTTTCTCTAAAATTGGTAAGGGATCCCGATTTGTAATAACGCTTCCGATAATGAGTTAGAGGGTTATATTTTAAAGTTTTATTTGGAAGAATTGTTAAAAGGCCTGAGTTTTACCCCAGACCTTTTTGTGGATTGTACATAGTAGAATACTAATGAGTTTTATGGCGGGTGAGTTCCTGCTAATTAGATTCAGGGATTCCTGCGATAAAATCATAAGTTGTCATGATGGGTTCCGCTGCCAGCATGTCGCTTATTTTTTCAACCGTTGATTTAAAGTGCGGGCTGTGCACATGCGAATCAAAAGTCTCTTGATCGGAATACTTTTCATAAAAGAGAAAGCTTCCAGAATCATTTGTGGACTTGTGAAATCTATATTCCAGAACTCCTTCTTCTTTTGCTGTTTCTGTGACCATATACAGCAGTGCTTTTTCCAGTTCATTTTCCTTACCTTCAGCAGCCTTAAGAGTTGCGATCAGAATAATCATTAGTAATCTCCGTTATCTATTTTATATGATAGTTTGCCGTAAATTTAGTTTAAAAAGTGTCGGTATGCATAAACGATGCGAAAGGCTTATGTTTGGGCATAGCTCCTTTCTGGTTGCGATATCCCATAGGGATCATGCTGACTATTTCAGTTCCTTCAGGAACATTAAGAATTTCATTACATTTATTGTGATCGAACCAGCCCACGACAACAGTTCCAAGCCCTAGTGAATGGGCCGCGAGGCATAGATTTTGAGTCATGAGACCCAAATCATACATGTACCAATCTTCATGAATGGTTGGCATTGAGTCTCCAATCATCCCTGATGTTCCCTTTTTTGCGCACAGAGCAAAAAGTACTGGAGCGTCAACTGTGGCGCGGTAGGCTGGGTTTTGCTTTGGCAATGTAGCTTGTAGCTGTGTTCTAATTTCAGGATTAACAACATTCACTATTTCCCAACACTGGGTATTAGCCCATGACTGAGTGCTTTCCATGACCTTATATAGCTGTTCAAGAGTTTCATCTGTAACTGCTTGATCGGTGTATTTTCTGATTGTGCGGCGTTCAAACATGTTGCTTATTACTTCGTTCATTTTTTTCTCCGATATAAAAAGTTGATTGATAACTAAGCCATCTGCTCGATCGGTGCAGATCGCTTAGAAATTATCTAAGACCAATTTTGGTATGACGCAAATTAATAGTTGTCATCTCTGATATGACGCATTATCATGCCACATGACATCAATACTACTTGAGATAGATATGCTTCGTTGTTTTGTAGCCGTTGCGCAGACCGAAAGTTTCACCAAAGCAGGTGAAAATATTGGCTTAACTCAATCAGGAGTTAGCGTAAAAATAAAAAGGCTTGAAGATAAATTAGGGAGTTCTGTGTTTAACAGAACGCGCAAGAATCTTTCTCTTACATTAGAGGGAGAGGTTTTGATGAAGTATGCCCGGCGGATACTGGCAGACCATGATGAAGCTGTGCTCCGCCTATGCGAGCCAAAGGTTTCAGGTAACTTAAGGGTTGGGTTGGCAGAGTATTTCATTCCTGAATTGCTCCCGACATTACTCAGTAAGTTTAGAAAATATTATCCGGCTATTCATCTTGAAGTTCAAACGGGATTCGGTATGAACCTTATTCCACTTTACGAGCGGGGAGAATTAGATCTTGTTGTGGCCGGAGCAGGACCTAATTCAAGCCCAAACCGCATCATAGCGCAAGAACCGCTGGTTTGGGTAAGCGGGCGAGATATTGAATTACCGGAAAGAGATCCTGTGCCTCTTGCTTTGCTGCCTGCCCCGTGTGGTTTTCGTAAGGTGGCTATTGATATGTTGGAAAAATCAGGCCGAGACTGGGAAGTGTTGTTTACCGGAACATCAGTCCACAGCATTCAAGCTGCTGTTCAAGCTGGTATGGGATTTTCTGTGCTTCCTTTAGGAGCTTTGGGGAGTGAAGTTCGTCAGGCTCCGCTTAGTTACGGCTTTCCAACGCTGCCGATACATACTCTTTCACTTTTTACCGATGATGATAATACAGTTCCTGCAAAAGAGTTGTTTATTGAGTATTTAGAGTACGAAATAAGGAAAAAACAACACAATTACAGTAACTATTAGCAATCGTTTTCTTAGAATCAGTATTAAATTATAGTTTTTTTTCTAAAATAGAGCTTGAGTTGACCAACTAAATTTGCTTTTTATAAGCTGCTTCCGGATATTAATTTTAGTTAGCACAATTTATAATGATAAATATAATTAAGCGGCGATGAATATGCCGCGCTTTTACCTATGAAAAAAAGGAGTTTAAATGTCTAATCTTTCTATACTTTTTCCCGGACAAGGATCACAGGAACTTGAGATGGGACGCGATCTAGCAGAGTCATGGACACCTGCGATGGATTTGTGGAAATTTGCTGAAGCTGAGAGCGGAAAGGCTTTAAGAGAAATATATTGGGCGGGTTCTCCGGCTGATATGTCGAAAACTGATGCTCTTCAGCCTGCGTTGACAGTAGTAAACCTATCCATCTGGCTTTACCTTAAAGATAGCATTAAGCCCATCGCAACAGCAGGGCACAGCCTTGGTGAGTTTGCGTCTTTAGGTGCGTCTGGAATTCTCAGTATCAAGGATACTCTGAAAGCTGTATCACTTCGCGGTAAGCTCATGTCTCAGGTTGCAAATGCAGATCACGGCATGGCCGCTGTTCTTAAGCTTGCTCAGTCTGATGTAGAAGAAGCTGTGGAAGTGGCTAGAAGCGAATCTGGCAAAGAGCTTAGAATTGCAAATTACAACTCTCCTGCGCAGTACGTAATCAGCGGTGAGAAAGCAGCTCTTGATGCTGCCGGAGTAGTCATTAAAGAGAAAAAAGGACGCGCAATTCCTCTACCTGTAAGCGGGGCATTTCACAGTCCTTTAATTCAGGAAGCTGCTGATGAGTTTGCTGGCTACTTGCAGAAAATGGATTGGAACAGCCCTGCATTCCCTGTTTATTTCAACGCGACTGCGGCTCCTGAAAAGAATGCCGAAAAAATTAAAGAGATCATGTGTTCGCAGATGACTTCATCTGTGCGCTGGATTGAAATTATTGCTAATCAGTATGAAGCTGGAGCAACAAGCTTCCTCGAGCTAGGACCTAAAGGAGTTTTAACTAAACTTCTCGTAGCTAACCTTAAAGGTAAAGATTACGAAGGCAAAGCTATCGGTAATCTTGAGCAGGCTCGGGAAATAAAATAGTTTGAAAGTTGATTAATAGTAAAAAGGGGTAGAACTGATTTTTAGTTCTACCCTTTTTTTATATTTCTGACGCGAATTACACCTTACAGGCCTCACTACCTGTACAGTATGCGTCTATAAATCCCATTAGCTGGTGTCCGAAATAGACACACTTTTCACCTTCGATGCACTTTAGAGCATCGCCAGTCTTGATATGGGTGAACAGGCTCTGTTCGCCCTTGGTCATGGTGACCACCCATTCATTCTTATCATCACTGAATTCCGTTGATATTTCAATCCCGAACTTGTTTATTTCAGGGTAAAGCTCAATAATCTTTTCTTGTATTTGTGAACCGACAGTACTCATAAGCACCTCCATTATGTTTGATGTTGAACCGGAGCACCGATCTAATTGATAAAAAATTGTTAGTTATTAAATAATATAACAATGGTGAGTCAGGTCAAGAATAATCGGATAAAAATGCTGCTTATGAACTCTTTCTGCTATATTAGGTGGTTACAAAATTGTAGATAAGATGTGATATTTTAGAATCATATTTTTAATTTTTTTAAGCTGTGTTACTAATGAGACCTATAGTGTCTATTAAGCTTATTTATTAATGATAACTATATGGTGTTTATTGTTATCCATGATTGGTCGTGTGAACAGTTGATGACAGCTTTACTCAAAAGAGATATTTAGTTTTCAATTAAATCGATTAAATTTGAACCATTTGGAGTTTATTATGAAAACCTTGACCGCTTCCCGCATGGAGCGCTGCATAGGGTGCCATTCCTGTTCTTTTGCATGTGCTCGGCAAGTGCATAAGCTGTTGTCATGGAATACTGCGGGCATCAGAATTTCTTCTTCCGGTGGCTTATCCACTGGATTTGTCGCAAAAGTTTGCCTCGCCTGTGACCCTGCACCCTGTGCAAAGGCTTGCCCTACCGGTGCAATGAAAGCCCGCAAAAAGGGTGGCGGAGTTTTACATAAAAAAGATTTATGCATTCGCTGCGGAAAGTGTGCGGAAGCTTGTCCTGTCGACGCTATATATTTAGATCTTAAAAGTCGTCCTTTCGTCTGTATTCATTGTGGAAGATGCGTAAAATATTGTCCTCATGAGTGTCTTGAAATGATTGAATCCGAGAGCACGAAAAGAGCAAAGAAGGAGGACGCATTATGATACGTGATTATTTTAGAGTCCTTTTGGTCGACCTTGCTACCGGAAAAGGTAATGTCGCTAAAGTTGAAGGACGTAATGAATATGCGGGTGGTAGTGGTCTTGGTGCTCTTTTGTTCAGTATTTATGGGCATCCTACACGTCCGTGGGATGATCCTGATCAGCCGTTAATTTTCTCCATTGGCGCGCTCACTGGTCTGTTTCCGCTAATGAGCAAAACAGTCTGTTCGTTCAAGTCGCCATACCATGATCAGTTTGCGGAAAGCCATGCGGGCGGGCGTTCAGCTCTAGCCATTCGTTTTGCCGACTACGATGCCATTGTCATTAAAGGACGCGCTCCGCGCTTGTCTTGTCTATCCATAGGTATGCGTCATCTTGAAGTTAAAGATGTTCAGTTTTTAGCTGGCAAGGATGTTTTTGCCACGGGCAAAATGCTTCGCCGCATGTTCCCCGGTTCAGGACATCGTTCCATTTTACGTATCGGCCCGGCCGGTGAAAATTTATCTGGCATGGCTTGCATTAATGCTGACACTTATCGCCATTTTGGAAGGCTTGGTTCCGGCGGCGTTATGGGGTCAAAAAATTTGAAGGGTATTGTTATTCTCGGTGATGGTTCATTTGCTATGCCAGAGGGCAATGAATACACAAAAGTTTTTGATGAAGTCTACGATAAGATGACTGGCACTGACATGATGAGTAAGTATCATAATCTTGGTACTGCCGCTAATTTGAATGCTCTTAATGAGCTTAAATCTCTGCCGTGGCGCAATCTGCAAGCAACTAGCGATGATGATATTGCTGGCATCACAGGCGAGAAATTTGCCGATGAAACTTTGCTCAGAAACGCCGCTTGTGCGGGGTGTCCGGTTGGTTGTATCCATTTAGGTTTTGTTCGCGAAAAGTTCATGGAACAGAATCAGTACATGTATCGTCAGGTGGCTTACGATTATGAACCAATTTTTGCCACGGGTTCAATGCTTGGTGTAACGGATCCATTCCACGTGCTCACCATAATGGATGAAATTGAAAAAGCCGGACTCGACGTAATGTCGGGTGGAGTTGCTCTTGCGTGGGCGACTGAGGCTTTTGAAAAAGGTTTGATTACTGAAAAAGAAACGATCGTACCGCTCGCTTTTGGTAATGCTGAAGGGTATCAAAAAGCAGTCTATTACATGGGTGAGGCCGAGAATGATTTCTATGCCGCTCTCATTAAAGGATCGCTGGTTGCTGCCAAGAAGTATGGCGGGGAAGACTTCGCATGTGTACTTGGTCAGGAAATGGCCGGATATGCCACAGGAGAGACTTTCTACGTTGCGGAAGCTCTCGGGTTCAGACATTCCCATCTTGATTCAGGAGGCTACTCCTGGGATCAGAAAAACGATTCTAAAGATGTTAACGCTATCTGCGATTTCCTAATCGGGGATGAAACAGGGCGAGCCTTCATTACTTCCATGGTCGCATGTCTATTCGGGCGTGGCGTTTATAATGATGAGCAACTGGCTTCCTGTCTGAATTCTGTTGGTTATTCTGAGATTGCAGATAATATGGATACGATCGGCGAAAGAGTTCGGGCGCTGCGCTGGAAGATGCGTTTTGATACTGGATATGATCCTGACGCTATCACTATTCCGAAAAGATATAACGAAGTGACCACTTGGAAGGGTAAAACTGACCCTAAATTCCTTGCTGAGCTCAAGAAAGAATATGGCAACAGAATACGCGGTTTAGTCTCTGAAGAGGCATTAATCAGGCTTGGATTGGAAAAAAACGATAAAAATTAATAAAAATCGTAAAAAGTACTTGCCAACTAAGGCTGGTTTAGATAGATATCTCTCCTCAGCGGCGCCGAGGTAGCTCAGTCGGTAGAGCAGGGGACTGAAAATCCCCGTGTCGGCGGTTCAATTCCGTCCCTCGGCACCATCTGTAAAGAATAGCCCTTATAATTTATTATAAGGGCTTTTTCTATTTTGGGACTTTTTCTATTTTAAGTGAATTTTCATAGTTGACATAAATCATCGTTATGATAGGACTTACCTATCGGCGCCGAGGTAGCTCAGTCGGTAGAGCAGGGGACTGAAAATCCCCGTGTCGGCGGTTCAATTCCGTCCCTCGGCACCACGCGAATATTAAAGGGTTAAGCTTACAAGCTTAACCCTTTTTTGTTTTGTTCTTAGTAGGTTGGAGTCGTTATGCGAAGCTTACTTGTCTGAATCAAATCTTTTTCCAAGGCTGACAACATTATCTACTTCATATCCAAGACTTTGATAGAAAGCTAAAACCTCAGTATTATATGCGCGTACTTGAAGGTTTATTTTAGGGCACCCTCTGGATTTTATTTTATCTTCTACGCAATTCATTATTTTTTTCGCGAACCCTTTCATTTGAAATTCAGGTGAAACAGCTAAATAATTTATCCAGCCTCTATGTCCGTCATATCCGCCCATCACTGTGGCAATTATCTTCTCATCATATATTCCGACCAGAAATAAATCAGGATCAACGTCCATTTTTATTTTAATGTCATTTTCCGGGTGGTTCCATGGCGCAATAAGATTGCACGTTTTCCACAGCTGGATGACTTCTTCTTGGTCTTCTATTTTAAATTCGCGTATCTGCATGGGATAGGTTTACTCTATTGAATGGTTACTTTTATGATTTTTATAAGTAAGTTTGATTTGGAAGAACTGCTATAGTCAATTATAACACACGTAATAGCAAATGCTAAAGAGTAAATACGAGGTAAGTTATGAGCGAAAAAAAGCATTTATATATTTTATGGACAAACGGTGACGTAGAAGCGGCAGAGAAGATGGTTTTTATGTACGGAGTTAATTCTCTACTGAAAGGGTGGTGGGAGGATGTTACCATCATTCTTTGGGGTGGATCTACAAAACTTGCAGCTAAAAACGAGACCGTAAAAGATCTAATTTCAAAAGCTTTAGAAAATGGTGTACATATTAGTGCATGCCGTGCTTGTGCTGATATGTATGGTGTGGTCGAAAATCTTGAAGATCAAGGTATAGAAGTTATTCATTGGGGTGAGCAGATGACTCATCTTCTTAAAAATGATGAAAAATTGCTGACGATATAGTTGTAGCTGGTTTTAAGAGCATGAGTGAGGAGTATAAATGAAAATTAGGATGTTGATATTAATGGTGTTGCTTGCGGTAGTGTTTGGTTTGCCGGGGTGCGCGAGTTATGAGCGTACTAGCGGCGTGGAGAACACTTGGCGGTCCAAAGATGTACCTACTTTTGAAAAAGGGGTAACGACTCAGGCTGATGTTATTAAAGCCCTCGGCCCTCCATCGCAGATTATTACTCTTCAAGATAAGCCCGTTTTCTACTATTTGCATGAGCATAGAGAAGGCGGAGGCGTTTTCCTGCTCGTATTTAACTATGCGAAAGATAAAGCCGTTTACGACCGCGCTGTTTTTTTCTTTGATGCCGATGGCGTGATAGAAGATTATAGTCTCAGTAAAGAAGGTGTGCCTTATGAGCCTGAGAGCGAGTAAGTTTTTCACAATACTTTTGCTCAGTTTAGTCTTTTTTTCAGGGTGCACTATTATCCAGAAAGAAAGCATGAACGCTGTTGCGTTCAATCCCACAGAGTATGAGCCTGGTAAATCATCATGGAATGATTTGCTGGCTGATTTGGGGCCGCCTGATCAAATGGGTGATCAGGGAAGTGGTATGGTGTGGCTATATGAAAATATTGCTGTCAGCGAATTCCAAATGGGTATCAGGCTGGATTACGAGTGGATTGAACTTGCTAAGCTTGTGCATGCAACAACTGAAGCGGATCGTGTCGCTTTAATTTTAACTTTTGATAAAGATCGAAAGCTGCAAAGCGGTAATATTTTTGAATGGAAAGATGATCTCGGTCATGACAACGCGATCCAGTTTTTTCTGGTTGTATCAAGCCTTGCGGATGCTGATCATTTAGATAGTTCTCCGTATCAGCTTCAATGGGGTAGATCTCTTCTTATGGGACTACCTGAGGGGCTAAACGCTCAGTGGGTGCCGGAATTGAATGGAAAGGGCGTGGAGCTTAGAGGAACCCCTCTTAAGGCTGGTCAGCATACTTTAGAGATGCATTAAGTTGAAATGCGTTAAAGAGAATTAAATATATGGCGAGAGAAAAAATCACATTCTGGCAAGTGGCCTTTACTCATTTCGTTCCATGCTTCTTTCTGGGTATAGTTACGCTCTATTTTATACAATTTGCTTTTATTATTGATATTTTTAAGAATCTTGCAAATTCAGGAATTGATTTTTTCGATATGCTGATTGCATGCATTAACGGTTTAATCGTAGCTGGAATTGTGGTTGGCGTTCACTTATTGCTTAGCCGTAGAAAATGCGGAGACGGTCGTTCTCACGATAAACATGAGGACTCGAAGAGAATTCGCTATGCCGCTGTGGTCGGTTTTTTAGGTGGATCTCTTGAAATGGTTTTTGGATTTCATGATTTCGGAGTTATAGCGTTGACGCTTCTCGTGCTTGTAATTTTGATATGGCATCTTAAGATGTTTGCTAAAGATGTGGTGGTAATTTTAAAGCCGGGCAGTCACGCAACATGGCATGATGTAGGGGAATTGCTCCGCATTTACTTGAATATGCTCGCTGGATTTACGCTTATTAATGCGACATTAGAAGTGGCACATATTTTTGCTGGGTCCACGCTCCCATATAGCTTCGGGGCGCAGGATGGACAGCTTTTCCTAAATTCTCTTTATTATACAGTAGTGACCATGACTACGCTGGGCTACGGCGATATTGTTCCTAAAACATGGGATTCTAAGCTGATGCTGATTTTTCAGTGCTTAGTCAGTTACGTGATGTTCGCGCTCATGATCGGAATTGTAACGCGCGGGGTTTCTTCGTCAGCTACAGAGCCATATGATGAAGCTACAGAGAAAGAAGTTTAATGAAATGATATCCGCTCTATCTTTTATATAATCTTTCGCAAAATATCTATTCCTCGCAGTAGTTCCTCTACTGTACGAGGACCGCTTAACGATACTCGTGCCATAGCGGGGGCAATGCTGTCACCTACCGCGAATTTTTCTGCCCCGAAAAGATTAACTCCCATTTCCCGTGCTTTTGCTTCAAGCAGATAGCCGCGCCATGGCTCAGGCAGTTTGATCCAGATAAAAAATCCTGTGGGTTTTCCATAATAAGTAAGACCTTTCAGAGGTTCTTTTACTCGCTGAGCCCTTTTTTCTGCTTCACCTCGTTTAAGGGCGATAATCTTATCTGCGGTCCCGTCCATTATCCATTCGGAGGCAAGTTCTGCATTTAACGGCGGCGTCATCCACACTGTGTTTAATATGGCGTGTGCCAATTGATCCCGCAAAATTTTAGGTGCAGACATAAAGG
Organism: Desulfovibrio sp.; assembly: GCA_030145055.1. GTDB lineage: Bacteria > Desulfobacterota > Desulfovibrionia > Desulfovibrionales > Desulfovibrionaceae > Maridesulfovibrio. The sequence continues at coordinate 443,697 of JAQYWK010000001.1, read as the reverse complement.
CTACTCTTAGTCCAACAGCCAATGACTTAGATAGTCCGGCAATATGAACACTATTTTCAGGTGCTAAGGACGAAACTGGACGTAGTGAATTTTCTACCGTTAGACCGTAAGCATCATCTTCGATAATGGTGAGCGAATGTTTGCGGGCGATCAGCGCAATTGCTTCGCGCCGCTCGGCGGACATGCAGGCTGTGGTGGGATTTTGCACCCCGGGCATAATATACAGCCCTTTGATTTTCTCTCTGCGGCAGATCGCATTAAGCGCGTCCGGCATCATGCCTTCGCTATCCATTGCTACAGGAACAAGCCTTATTCCGAGCATTGAAGCTAAGGTTTTCATACCGGGATAAGTTAGTGCATCTGATGCAATCCTGTCTCCTGCTCGAAATAGTGCCGTCAGGCAACAAGTGAGCGCGTGCTGTGCACCCGAGCAAACCAGTACGTCTTCAGGAGTTACATCCAGACGATACCTTTTGCACCACTCTGCCCCTGCTGCACGGTGTTCTGGCAATCCTCTGGGGTCTGTGTAGCGCAAGAAAACATCCGAATTGCGCCGGCGGATGAGCTTTTTCATACCATCCTGAATATCTGGATCACAATCATAAAAAGTATTAGCCGACCCTAATTCGATCATACCGGGGACTTGAGGCTCAAACGAAACCATCGATGACGAAATTATCGCGTCCGAAGCCACAAATGTTCCGCGCCCGACAGTTCCAGCAATCAAGCCGCGTCGTTCAGCTTCGACATAACCGCGTGTAACGGTGCTGACGTTAATCTCAAGGTCGTCCGCAAGCTCACGGTGCGTTGGAAGCCGATCTCCCGGTTTAAGCTTACCGGAAAAGACATCACGTTCTATTATATCTGCCAGCGCGCGATATTTTGGGGCTGTTCCGTCTTCAAGTGTGGGGTGCCATTTTGTCATGCACACAATAATTCCATTGACTACATACAATGTCAACAATATGTCTACAATCAGACAAATCGCAGCACACAATTTTTGTGCGATTGGTTATTTAAGTTAAAAAGGAATTATTATGCAGGAAAATTATTGGCCGTTTTTATTATTCGTCATCGTTATGACCGGAACACCGGGACCCGGTAATCTGGCAATGCTTGCGCTCGGTCAGAGTGTGGGGTTCAAAAAATCTATACCTTTTTTGATAGGCATGGTTACAGGTGGAATATGTGTGGGGGTACTCATCTGTATGGGGCTTGGAGAATTATATATGACTTCTCCGCGCACGGCCTCAGCCTTCAAGATCATAAGTATAATGTACATCCTCTACCTTGCTTGGAAGGTGATGATGATGAATGTGAAGCCACCTGAAGAGGTAAGACCGTTTACAATATACGACGGTTTGATGTTGCATCCGTTAAATCCGAAACATTGGGCTATGAATGTTTCAGCGTTCAGCCAGTTTGCAGATCCTACCGCGCCTAGAGTTTTTGAAATAAGTGCCTTTGTGCTGACTTTAGCTTGTGGAGCTTTACTTTTTCACAGTCTATGGGGTTTTGCCGGTTCGTCTTTATTAAGACTGTTGCGCACGCGCATTCTTAGACTGTGCATTAATTCTTCCATGGTTGTGCTTATGGTCGGGGCAACTTTATACGCTTTGTATAAGTAAAATCAGGGCGAAACTGATCTCTTTTGGTTTTAGTTTCTTAAATATTAGGATATGGAATTTCTAGGGACAGCTTAAAAACCGTCCAATAAATCGCGATTTAAGGTTTAAAAATATAATTTTGCATGAGGATTACAGTTATGGCTAAAAAAATAGGCTGGATTGGAACAGGTGTGATGGGTAGCTCCATGTGTATGCATCTTATAAAAGCAGGGCATGAAGCCTTTGTTTATAACCGTACAAAGTCCAAGACTAAAGATTTGATTGCGGCTGGTGCAACATGGTGTGATTCACCAGCAGAAGTTGCAAAAAGTGCTGACATCATATTCACAATCGTAGGTTACCCGACTGATGTCGAGCAGACAATTCTCGGGTCAGAAGGCGTGCTTGCAAACGCTGGGGCCGGAAAAATTATAGTTGATATGACTACTTCTGAGCCTGCTTTGGCAGAGCTTATATATGACGCTGCAGCAGTTAAAAAAGTTGAGTCTCTAGACGCTCCCGTTTCTGGTGGAGATTTAGGTGCACGAAACGGATCTCTCGCAATCATGGTTGGTGGTAAGCAAAAAGTATTTGATGAAGTAAAAGAGCTCTTTGATATCATGGGTCAGAATGTTCAGCTTATGGGCAAGGCTGGAGCTGGTCAGCACACAAAAATGTGTAATCAGGTTCTAATTGCCGGAACTATGATCGGAGTTGTTGAATCTCTTCTATATGCTCAGAAAGCGGGAATGGATATGAATGCGGTCATTGATGTCATCGGTTCTGGCGCTGCCGGATCATGGTCTATTAATAACCTTGGCCGCAGAATTGCCGAAGATGATTTCAATCCCGGTTTCTTTATAAAACATTTTGTAAAAGATATGGGAATTGCTCTTGATGAAGCAAAGCGTATGAAACTTTCCTTACCGGGACTTGCTTTAGTCAATCAGTTCTACATTTCCGCCATGGCAATGGGCTATGAAGAGCTTGGAACGCAGGGACTATTTAAGGTTCTGGAGAAAATGAATCAGGCTTAATTTAAGTAAATTATAATTCGAGTAGTTTTTTAATTTTATATTGATTAAATAAAAAGTCCGGTTTCGTGTTTTCACGGGGCCGGACTTTTATTTTATTAAGCTATTCTAGAATTAAAGAGGAACTTGAAATTCGGATAGTTAGCGATCTTCTACTATTTATTGTCAGCCGGAACTTTAAACCCGCACATCTCGAAGATTTTTTGTGATTCATCTGTTTGCATGATTCGCAATAGATCCGCACCTTCTTTGCTCTCATTAATTATCATCGCATAATATTTTGCTTCAACTTTTAGCGTGGCAGGCAAATTCAGAATGTGAATGTCTGCCATTTTTTCAGCAAGATCTAACGCTGTTGTTTTGTAGCCCAGAAATAGATCGATTTTATCGTTATCAAACAAGTGGTATACTGGCGAATGCGGCCCTTTCTCTTTTGGTGAATTTTTGCCACCAACTAAAGTTAAGGCTTTTTCACTTAGAATAATTCTACTGCCGGACTGCACAGCTTCTGATTTATCAAATACAGAAAAAGCATAGTCGCCTCCCGGATCGTCGAATGGCGTGGACGTACCTATTCTGTTTTCCGCATTAAGCATATTCGTTAGAACATCATCACTTTGCATCGCCGATGATCTTCCGAACAAACACAGTTCATTTTCAGCGAAAAGAACAGGATCAGAAGCAAACCCTAAATCCGCAAGAATTTGTCCATGCTTTAAATTGGCAGATAAAAAAAGTGCCGGGCAATAGCCACTGGCAATACGGCCCCGAAGTACCCCTGAAGGCCCTAAAACAGTCTTTACTACAAGATCTGTATTTTCAAAAATAGCAGGTAAAGCTTTGCGAAGACTACCTGCGGAAAAAACTCTAATAGCGGTCATATTCTAATTACCTCCTATCATGCACGAGCGATACAAACTTTGTCGCCAGCCTCAAGAGTGCAAACTTCTATAGGCAAACCATATAAACGGCTTAGAATTTTAGGATTTAATTTTTCATCAGTAATCCCGTACCCTTGTAGAGTGCCATCTGCAATCAATGCCGTACGTTCAGAAAACCCTAGTGCATGGTCTGGGAAATGTGTCGTCATTACTACAGCCAAACCCTGATCAGCAAGTTTGCGCACAAGTACTAGAGTTCTGGCTTGATTCCCAAAATCCAGATGCGAAGTAGGTTCATCCAGCAGAAGAATACGAGATTCCTGTGCAAGTGCTCTGGCAAACAAAATTAGCTGACGTTCTCCGCCACTGGTTTCGTTATAGGACTTCTTTGCTAGATCAAGAATTCCAAGAGTTTCCATTGCTTGTTCAGCAATAGAATAATCACTTGTTGAAGGTGAAGCGAACATACCTATATGGGCCGTGCGACCCATAACGACGACTTCAATAGCGGTAAAAGAGAATACCGGAGTGTGCATTTGCGGCACAAAAGCAATAGCCTGCGCAATCTCTTTACGGCTCATCTTTTCTATCTTGTTGCCTTCGATGGTGACCTGTCCGTTTGACGGGACATGTAGCCCTGCCATACAGCGCAGCAAAGTAGATTTTCCTGTACCGTTGGGTCCAAGTACGGATAAAACTTCACCGGCATGTACTTCGAGTGTAATATCTGACCAGACTGGGTTCACGCCATCATAAGCAAAAGTGAGATTAGAAACGGTTAAAACTACGCCCATCCTGTTCTCCCTTTGCCTAATAACCAGGCAAAAAATGGTGCACCGACCGTCGCTGTAAGAATTCCAAGTGGAATTTCAGCCGCACTGATATTTCGGGCAATGCCGTCAATAACGACAAGGTAACATGCTCCTAAAGCAAGGCTGGCGGGCATCAGTCGTCTATAATCCGGACCGACTAGCATTCTCGCAAGATGAGGAACGACAAGGCCGACCCAGCCGACGATTCCGCTAACGGAAACGGCACTTGCAGTGATAATAGTAACCGCAATAACCACCCCGAACCTTAATTTGCCTGCTTCGACTCCGAGAGTTCTGGCTTCCTCATCTCCGAAGGAAATGACATTTAGCCTCCAGCGAACCATTAAAAGGCCTACCATGCATAGCCCCATGGGCAGAAGAACAGTATATAAATCTTTCATAGCGATAGAAGATAGAGAACCCATAAGCCAGTAGACTATCATGGGCAGCTTATCGTCAGGATCGGCAAGATATTTGACTAGAGATAATAATGATTGGAAAAAAGCACCAACAATTACACCGGCAAGCACTATGATCATTGAACCGCTGGCCCTATAAAATTTACTCATTAGCCAAGCTGAGCCAACGGCAACCATTCCGAATAAAAATGCGCATCCTTGAATCATTACAGGTTGATTCCAGATTATTATCCCGAGGGCAGCTCCGAAACCTGCTCCGGATGCAACCCCGAGGACATATGGTGAAACTAGCGGATTACGAAAAAGACCCTGAAATGCCGCGCCGGAAATAGATAGGCCGCCACCAATTAGCATGGCCGCTAGAACTCGTGGTAAACGAACATGCAGGACCACTGTTTCTACAACACTGGACCATTCCCCTGTTACTGGGAGTCCTACGTATTTAGCAAGAACAAGCAGGACTTCAGTCAGCTTAACAGGATATCTACCCCAGACGAGCCCCAGACATAAGGCGGCGACAGGAGCCACCCAGAGTAAAATAGACCACTTACTCCGATTGTTCCTGCCGCCATTTATTGCAGACTTATTTGTATGCGACGCCATAGAATTCTTTGTAGTAAGATTGAACTAAAGCAGATAAATCAACATCTTTAAATTTTTCAGGGTAAAGTGTTTTTGCCATCCACAATTCTCCTAGAGCCATAGACTCAGGTAGTGCGTGGCCCCAAGGTTTTACGTATTCAGGGCAAATAAAAACTTTGTTGTTCTTAACTGCGTTGATTTGTTTCCATACAGGGTCATTGATCAAATCTTTTGCAACTTTACGATGACGCCACTGAACAAAAATAACTTCAGGATTCCAACGCAAGACATCTTCCATTGATACTTCTTTGAATCCAACTATTTCCGCAGCGGCAACATTAATTCCGCCTGCACGTTCCATAATAACGCTGGTGTATTTACCGCGTCCGTAAGTTCTTAAGTTGGAACGAGCCATGTAGCAACGTACACGGTTAGCTTCTGCAATTGTTCCCAAGTGGGTTTTTAATATTTTCTGATTCGCATTGATAACTGCTATTAATTTTTCAGCTTTCTGCTGTTTGCTGAAAATGTCAGCAATAATATTAATGCCTTCTTTCAGCCCGTCGTTGTAAGCTTTACTTGCATCTTTTAATTCAGGATTAAGTACAGATGCCTGTTCGTAGCCAGCATTATAAAGAGTGATAGCAACAACTGGTATACCGGCGGTTGTAATCTGTTCGATCATATCTTTAGGAGCGTAGTGAGTTACGAAAACGATGTCTGGGTTAAGCGTGAGCAGTGTTTCCATGTTTACGCTTTTAAGACCACCGGGAGTGGGCATATTTTCGATGTTTTTGATACTTTTTGCCGCACCAGGAAGGTATTTTTCCCATTTCTCAAGGATACCCACCACTGAATCAGTCGCGCCAAGCTGGATAGCGATGTCTAGTGTCTGATGCTGTAAAATAACTGCGCGTTTAATAGTATCTGGAATAGTAACAGTTCTGCCAAGCTGATCTGTTACGTTACGTTTTGCCATTGCTGGTCCAGCAAAAAGAACAAGACAACTCAGTGCAAGTGCGCACGATAAGCTTAAAATTCTGAAATTTTTCATAAACATCCTTCTATTAGAAAATTGTTAATCCCAATCATCCCCCAAAATCATCATCACAAAATCTTTTTTATGTGTTTTTTGACATAACAGAGGGGGTGGCAGTCAGCACTCGAGTTATTATTAGTTGTGAATTGGAACTGAACTAAAAGTTAGAAGAGTAGATAAAATCGCAATAGTCTAAATTTACACCGTTTATTCTATGGATAAAGCCGATATAAACTTCATTTTATCGCAATAATAGACCTGTTACATCCTTATTGCAGATTATAGAGAGCATTAAATACTGTTTATATTATGGTGCGAATGACATAATAAAAAACAGCCCTTGCGGAAACACAAAGGCTGTTATTTATTACATAGTAAGAGTAAACTAGTGATCTATAGGAATATCTCTAAGATGCATCCCTCTCAGCATTAACTTTCTTCTCAAAAGCACTGCGATCTTTGCCCACATAAAAGATAAATGTGCAAAGCATAACGATCATGCAACCGATAAGCGCACTCTTTGCCGCGCCAGATAGTGCAATCAAACAGAACCCACAAGCTATAATTGCAGAACCGACTTGCAGCCATGCTCTTTTCGCTTTGAATCCATAACGGCGAAGAAGATTGAGAGCTGAGTAGAAATAAGGTGGCAAGGTCAATAGCACCGCGATGGATGCAATGTTTCCGAACAAGCTCTGCGTGTTGCCCCCTTTGGACATGAACATCAATATTACGAGCAGTACGCTCATCATTATAGATGAGAACACAAGGCCCATCACAGGTACTCCGTGGCTGTTTCTTACACCGAAAGCTTTCGGGAGAGTTCCATCGTTTGAAGCTCTGCAACCCGCCTGCGAAACAAGCATCATCCACGAACCAAGTGAGGCCAGACAGGCAAATGCTGTTACAGCGGAAACGAGCTTAGGAACATATGCTGCGAAAGGAAGTCCTGCGCAAATATGACCCATCGCCAGTGAAAAAGGTGCGCCGGATGCCGCCATTACTTTTGCGGGGAACATACCGGAAATAGCAGTACAGGAAAGGATGTATACACCACCAGCCAGCGCGGTTCCTACCATGGTTGAAATAGGAATGGTGCGCTTCGGATTCTTTACAACGGCGGTGTTAACCGAGGCACTTTCTACTCCGATAAAACTCCAGATACAGAGAATGATAGCGGCAAGGATTGCGGAATCGGGAGTGTGTCCTTCCATAAGCCAGTTGTTATTGAACTGCGCCATGTCGAAATAAGCCCAACCCGCTGTTCCCGTAATGATTACAGGGATTAAGAGTAGTACTACGCCGATTGATACAAGTCGCCCAATCCAGTCTGCGCCTAGAATATTAATTCCAGTGAAAAACCAGATTAGCGCTATGGAAGTTAAGCCCGAATAAACGGGATTCTGTAGGGCTGGAAAGAAAATTGATAAGTAATCTACACCGGTAATGGCGATGGCAATGTTGCCGATCCAGTTGGCGTGATAGTAGAGAAGGCCTGACTGATATCCTAAAATAGGTGCAACTTCACCGGCATAGGCGATGGGACCACCCTCTTGCGGATCTTCCATACCAAGGCGGGAAAAAACGTACGCAAGTGCCAGTGCTCCAACTAAAGCAATACCCCAGCCGATAACAGAAATACTTCCAATGGCGGCTAAGTTTGCCGGAAGCAGAGCGATTCCCGAACCCATCATGTTTCCGGCAACAACTGCGGTACATGCAATTACTCCCATTTTTTTGTGTTCAGCTGTAGCCATTTGAGTCTCCTTAAGGTTCAATTGTAACAGGTGAAGCGACTGCAACTTGTGAGCTGAGTTCGATTTGCGATTTTTTACGAATAGCGCGGTGATAGAAAATCAAAGGAACAAGCGTGAAAACAATCACTCCTGTGAGCAGAAATCCTACATAGTAAATTGATGACCACATTCCTTGTGAGCGAACTGCGTGAGGCGGAATAAAGCCAAACGCGATAACGAACAGGCATGTAACCATTGCAACGGATGATACTATCCATATACCAAGCTTGCCGCCGGGAATGGTATACCCGCGTTTAACTTCAGGGTGCGTGTAGCGAAGTCTGATAGCTGCAGCAAACATCAGTAAATACATGATGAGGTAAAGTTGGGCCGCCAACGCACTCATGAGCATGAACGCGCTACTGACAGTCGGCATATACAAAATTACAAGTGAGAGAATCGCGGAAAGGGACGTCTGGATAATTAAAATATTTGTGGGAATTCCGTACTTATTAACCTTTTCCCAAGACTTAGGAAGATAGCCTTCTTTCGCAACGACACGAATACCTTTAGATGGGCCGACCATCCATGTAACAACCATAGTTAGTGCGCCATAAGCGAGTAGAAAACATATGATTGGAGTCATGAAAGGCATGTGGTGAATCTGGAATAGCTTATCAAAAGCCTGACAGACTCCGGCACTGAGACTTACGCCGCCAGCTGGAATAACCATGGCAATTGCGAGAGAACCTAAAGTGGAAAGAACTATAATAATTGCACAAGCCGCGAAAATTGCCTTGGGGTAATTCTTAGAAGGATTTTTCACTTCATTCACATGAACAGCAGACATTTCCATTCCGAGAAATGAAACGAGCATCGCCGCAAGAAGCATCAACTGTTGCAAACTGTCCATATCTGGAATCATTGCGGAAGTTGAAAAGGTTATTTCCAGAGGTTTGCCGGACATAACATGCACTATACCGAGGACGATAATCAGAATTCCCGGAATAATCGTTCCCACAATTGCGCCAGATGAACTGAAAAAAGCTGAAAGCTTCATATCTCTAAAGTTCAAAAAGGTCGTGACCCAGAGCGCAATCTGAATAACTCCGACAATAAACCATTTGTTCTCAGCAAGAGCGGGATCAAAAATATAGGCAATAGCCGATGCCCCGAAAGCAAGCACCGCCGGGAACCACGGGAGATTTTCAACCCATTGCATAAAGATAGCGACAAATCCCCACTTGGGACCGAAAGCTTCCTTCACCCATAAGTATACGCCACCCTCACCTCGCCAGCCGGAAGCAAGTTCCGCAGATACTAGCGCGGAAGGAATGAAGAAGCATAGCGACGCTACGGTCAGATAGAAAATTAGAGACCAGCCATATTCAGCAAGTCCTGGCAATGAACGAAGCGACATGATAGCCGCCACGTTGATCATCATCAGGGTGAATACGCTTAATTTACTCGATTTCTTTGGTTTGTTTGATTCAGCCATTTTTATTATAGGGCCTGATTAATCTTTAAAAATATGAGTCCTTAAAAGATTACCCTTAAGGACTCATATTTAATTAATTTAGTAGGGACGTTCGCACATCCTTAATAAGCTGCAATTTAAGCAGTTTATTTCTTTACGCACATAGTTCTGAAGTACTTTTTACCTTCACGTTCAATGCGTTCAACTCCGTGAATATCACTTTCATATCCGGGGAAGATGTTCTCGAAATCCTGACGTGCTTCAAGGTATTCATAAATAGCGTCAGCTTTTTCATTTAAGATTTCTCCGCCCATAATTACTGGGATACCGGGAGGGTAAGGGACAACCATCACAGCAGGAATGCGGCCCTTCATATTTATAAGCTCTACATATTCAACATTCTTACGAACAACCGAATGGTAAGCTTCCGAAGGTTTCATTGCCTGATCTGGAATCACCTGAAATGCCGCCTGCATTTTATCGAGCAGCTTGTGTTCTTTGTAGTAGTTGTGGATAGCGTTACAATGGTCTTTCAACCCAACTTTTGCATACGCTTCAGGGAAACTCTGCACTAGGTCCGGCTGAACTTGTTCCAGAGGAGTATTCGCATCGTATAGCGCTTTGAACTTCAACATTCCGGCAAGGAGTGACCCCTGCTTGGCCTTGGTTGTGCCCATGGAGTTAAGAAGTAGGAAAGAGTAGTAATCTGTTTTTTCGCAAACAATACCGTGGTTAATAAGGTAATTGGTAACGATTGAAGCAGGGATACCTTCATCATACATTTCACCGTTTTCTTTCAGTCCCGGAGTGGTGAAAGTCAGCTTGATAGGATCTAGCATGGCGTAACTGTCTTCAATATCATCAAATCCATGCCAATCATCTTTTGAACTGAACACCCAAGGTTTCTGATTATCGCAGAGATACTGAGTAGGAACATCTTCGAAGTTCTTAATTTCTCCGTCCATATCAACTTTAGCAGGCTGCCACATTTCAAAGAACCAATCTCCGTCGTCTTTCATTTCCTTGGCAATCTTAGAGACTTTTTTGCGCAGGTTAATGGCATCAAGGATGGTGTCGTTCATTAAAACTTCACCACTGTCATCCATCATTTTGGTAGCGACATCGAGTGAGGCAATCATGCTGTACTGCGGCGATGTAGAGCCATGCATCATATAAGATTCATTCAGCTCATCAGGATCAATTTTCACATGACTTCCGTCTCGCACATGAAGCATGGATGCCTGTGAAAAGGCCATGAGCAACTTATGAGTGGAGTGTGAACAGAAGATTGGCGGATGGTTCTCGTTAAGGTCATCGTCAGCCATGCCGAAATGATCTTTATAAATAGGGTGGAAGCGCGCGTATGCATACCAAGCTTCATCGAAATGAAGGTTATCAACGCTTTTCTGGAGCTGTTTTTTGATGTTGATTACATTGTAGCAGATGCCGTCATAGGTGGAGTTGGTAAGCGCAGACATCTTAACACTGGACGACTTAATGTTGTCAGGTATCAGCTTATTCTCTTTCACTTTAGCCTGAATGGATTCCTCGGAAAACTCAGATAGACGACAAGGTCCGATAATACCACGTTTATTGCGGCGCGGGACCATATAGATAGGATACGCATCGGTAATGACCATGGAGTAATTGAGCGACTTATGGCAGTTGCGGTCAACAAATGCGATATCATCACGTACAAGCTGACTGCGCCAGATAATCTGGTTTACGTTGGATGTACCGTTCAAAACGTAATATGTTTGGTCGGCTCCGAATACGCGGGCAGAATTCTTTTCAGCATCCCCGACAACACCTTCGTGATCGAGCAGCGAGCCAAGCTCTGGAACTGAAATGGAAAGGTCGGAGCGGAAAACATTTTCGCCGTAAAATTTATGCATTGCTACGCCGGCAGGGCTTCTCATGAAACCTTCGCCACCCATATGTCCGGGGGTATGCCAAGCGTATTTGTAAGCATCGGAATATTTGACCATTGCGCCGAAAAATACTGGATACACACCTTTAACGTATTCAAGGAGCACTGTTTCAACGCGGCCCGCAAGAAATTCGGATGTATCGGCAGTTTTCCAGAGACATTCATTAATTTTTTGCAAAACTCTGGTCGGCAAGTCTTCCATCGCAGTGCGATCGGTCAGTAAAATAACGGGGATTTTTTTATTACGTTTACGGATAGCATCAAGAAGTAGTTCTGGCCCAATTTTTTCATCAGGTCGCTCGTCCTGAATGTCCCAGTCAATGACCACCGCGCCAAGATCCGCGCGGGACATGAAAATTTCAATGGCATCTTCATAACTATAAGAAGGGACTACTGAGCACTCCTGTACTTCAATAAGTTCCTCCTCTAATTCACGGAGTCTTAGTCCTTCGTCATTCATCGCTTCAAACTGCCCTGAAACAATCAAAACAGGCCAAGAATGTTTAGTTATTTTCATCTCGCGTACTCCTTTCTAACGTTTCAAAATCACTTTTATAAATAAAGCACTACCCCGACATAAATGGAATTTTTATTTAAAATACGCATATATCAATTTAGATATAATAGCTATATTCTTCGCATAATCGTGCTGTTATTAAGTTTGTTAAAGTGGAATAGCTAGAAAAAGAGTTTGGCGTGTGTGCTTGCAAAAACATGCATCAGGTATGTATGGTCCATATATTAAATTTAAATCACTTCAACTGGCGGAGACCAAATTGAGAAAGCTGTTTTCAATTTTTATTATACTGATTCTATTATCTCTTACTGCCGGAATCAGCTTTGCTCGCAATGGAACTTTACCCGCTAAGGCTGCCATTGATGCTGATCAGGCGATTGTTCTTCTGAAAGAAGGGAATCAGCGCTTTGTAAAAGGGTCCAGCGTTTACCCGAATCAAACATCTCACCAGCGGAAAGTTTTGGCTTTGCAGGGGCAGCATCCTTTCGCCACAGTTGTTTCTGGAGCGGATTCCAGAGTGGACCCTGTTCTCCTCTTTGATCGTGGATTAGGTGATTTATTTACCGTAAGATCCGCAGGAAACGTTGCTGGAACAGACACCCTTGCCTCTGTTGAATATTCCATGATTACGCTTGAGACTCCGCTATTAATTGTGATGGGACACACGCGTAGTAGTGTTATTAAAGCGGCTGTGGAGAAGATTCCAGCTAAAGGATATCTGGTTCAGCTGGTGGGTAAGTTAAATCCATCCATCAAGATGACAAAGGTTCTATATCCATCACTTACAGGTGATGATCTTGTGGATAAAGTGACTGAAACAAATGTACGGCAGGTAATGCGCGATATTCTGGGGAGCTGTCCGGGGGTTCTCGAAAAAGTAAGATCCGGAAAGGCGCAGGTTATGGGCGCTATTTATGATACAGATACGGGAGCCATCCGCTGGCTTGGTCCCTAGCAATATAAGCTAGACCTCGGTTAATTATTTTTCACGTAAAAGGGTAAATTTTGCATGCACGGGCCTGTAGGATTTATCCCTTTTTTTTGAGTTTTTTTGGTCAAATTTGTATTTGATAGTTCCCAAGTATCGAATGGGGTGGTACGATTCTATCAATATTTAATTTTAGTCTTCAACAAAGGTTTACGTATTATGTTGCAGAATGCAGGTGAACGGGTAATTAAAAATAGTCTAAATTTGTTTTTGGTTCTATTTCTTGTGATAGGGGCCGTATTAGGTGGCGCTATTGCAATCTTTTATCGTTCAGAGCTAAATACTTACGTAAATGAACTGAAAGTGAGAGAGCGTTTTACTCTTGAGTTGCAGAGTTCGGTGATAGGTGATGAGTTCGATTCTGTTATTAGCGACTTATTATTTCTGGCGAATCAAAATGAATTATTCGATTACTGCGAATCAGGAATAAAGGGTGGTACCGCGGAGATTGCAGACGAATATAAAGCCTTGGCCAGAACGAAACGAATTTATGATCAAATCCGTTATTTGGGTGCTAGTGGTATGGAGATGGTGCGAGTGAACTTTAATTCGGGGAAACCTGAAGCCGTTACGGATAAAGATCTCCAAAATAAGGCAAAGCGTTATTACTTTAAAGATGCATTCAGGTTACAGAAAAATGAAATTTTTATATCCCCGTTAGATTTGAATGTTGAGCGTGGGAAGATAGAGCAGCCTTTTAAGCCTATGATTCGCTTTGCAACTCCGGTTTTTGATGAGAAGGATAAAAAGAGGGGTATTGTTCTTTTAAATTATCTAGCAGAAAATTTACTTGAGCGGATTGCTAGAATAGGCTCTGAATCACATAGTTCAAAGATGCTTATAAACTCTGATGGATATTGGCTCCTAAGTCCACATATGGAAGAGGAATGGGGGTTCATGTTTGAGGAATTAAATAATAGCTCTTTTGCTCTAACTTATCCGGATGAATGGAAGGTAATGCGGAATAAGGAAACCGGGCAGTTACAAAACCATAATGGACTTTTCACATACACTACTGTTTATCCTTTGCAGGAAGGGTTTCAGTCCAGCTCCGGGTCAAATAAGCCTTATGCTCCAAGCGTTAAATCAATAAACACCTCGGATTATTTTTGGGTACTGGTTTCTCATATACCTCCGGGAATTATGGGTGAATATTCTCATAATTTGGTGCTGAAGCTTTTCAGTCTCGGGGCAGGCTTATTTGTTCTGATCTCTTTCGGGGCGTGGCTTTTGGCTTTGGCTATTACTAAACGGCGGATTTATCAGGCTCAGCTTATAGCAATGGCATTATATGATTCCTTAACTGGTTTGCCGAACCGGAAGTTGTTTTTTGATCATCTTACTTTAGGACTTGAGCAGGCTGCCCGGCATAAGCGCAGGCTAGGCTTGCTATATATTGATTTGGATGGTTTTAAAAAGGTTAATGATACAATGGGACATGATGCTGGTGATGAATTACTGATCCGCGTAGGCGAGCTTTTTATTAGTTGTTTGCGCAAATCAGATACCGTTGCTCGTTTAGGGGGAGATGAATTTGCAGTGATTCTAACCGAGATCAGCGATCTTGGCGATTGTAAATTGACAGCTGATAAAATTTTGAAAGCGTTAGCAGAACCTATTATGATTAAATCAGGATTAGTAAGCATCGGAGCAAGTATAGGGGTGGCTGTTTATCCAGATCATGAAACAAACCGCGAGAAGCTTATTCGGTGGGCTGATATGGCTATGTATAAAGCTAAAAAGCAAGCTAAGGATAGCCATGTAGTTGCAAATATAGAATAATATCTCTTAATCAACTTGTATTTCGTAAGATTTAAGCTTGCGATATAGCGAGCTTCGTTCCAGACCCACAGCTTCTGCAAGTTTTGAAACGGATCCACCGAACTCTTTTAGTTTCGTTTCGAGGAATTTAGCCTCGAAATCTGCGCGGGCTTTCTTGAAATCAAGCTGACCTTCAGGTAGTGGCAGAGGAAGCTGGCTCTGCATGCACTTTTCAGCTCTCGGCCCGTCAGCTATTTCTGGCGGAAGTTTGTCCGGTCCGACTTCTTTGCCGCCGAACATGATAAGCATACGTTCAACGAAATTTTTCAGTTCTCGTACATTTCCAGGCCATGAGTATTCGCTCAGGACAGTTAAGGCCGCTTCAGTAAATGTTAGCGGTTTGAATCCATGCTGTCTGTTGAGGCGGGTAATGAACTCCCCGATAAGCAGCGGAATATCTTCTGATCTGTCGCGTAGTGGAGCCACTTCAAGTGGGAATACTTTTAGTCTGTAGTATAAATCTTCTCTGAAATTGCCATTTTTAATTTCCTGGAAAAGGTCTTTATTCGTAGCTGCGATCACGCGCACATTTACATTAATAGTTTTGCGCCCACCCACTCTTTCAAAACACTGTTCTTGGAGTATTCTAAGGATCTTAGCTTGTGTTTTTAGGCTCATATCTCCAATTTCATCAAGGAATAGAGTTCCGGTATCCGCAAGCTCAAATTTACCTTCTTGCGCCCTTTCCGCTCCGGTAAAAGCTCCTTTTTCGTGTCCAAATAATTCGGATTCAATGAGTTCTTCTGGAATAGCCGCACAGTTTACGGCGACTAACGGTCTGTCTTTTCTATGACTTAAAGCGTGAATGGAGCGGGCTACAATTTCTTTGCCTGTTCCGTTTTCTCCGGTGATGAGTACCCACGCATCTGTGGGGGCAACTTGTTCGATAACTTCACGCATGGACACAATTGCGTCAGAGCGTCCGGTAAGTTTGGCGGGCTGCTCGGTTGCAATGCGAGTTTTTAAGGCCTTATTCTCAGACTGCAAACGTGAAAATTCAACCGCTTTTTCCGCAGTGATAACGACTTTTTCAAGGGAAAGTGGTTTTTCGATGAAATCAAAGGCGCCTTTTTTGATAGCGGATACAGCAGTTTCAATATTGCCGTGGCCAGAAATCATGACTACGGGCAGCCATTTCCATTCTTCTTTAATGCGGTCTAAAACTTCAAGGCCATCCATTCCCGGTAGCCAGATATCCAAAAAAACGAGGTCAGGCATGTCTTCTGACAAAGATTTAAGGGCAACTTCGCCGCTAGCAGCTTCGCTAACTTCAAAGCCTTCGTCTTCTAGAATTCCTCTAAGTGAGTACCGGATTCCGTCTTCATCATCGACAATTAATATGCTTTTGCTCATTAGTATTTCCGTTATTGATCGAAAGAAAATTTGTCATTTTTGATAACTGCAATGCAGGCATCTACTATATTTGGCTCATAAGATGTTCCGCGTCCACGTATTATTTCGTTTGCGGCTTTTTCGAATCCAAGAGCCGGGCGGTAAGGTCTATGGGAGCTCATGGCTTCCACTACATCGGCAACAGCAATTATTCTCGCTTCAAGAAGAGTGTTGTTGCCGGAAAGTCCAGTCGGGTAGCCGGTGCCGTCAATCCGTTCGTGGTGTTGAAGTACAATTTTAGCTACCGGCCAGGGGAATGATATACCTTTAAGGATTTCATAACCAACTTCGGGGTGTGTTTTTACTAAACTCATTTCGATGTCAGTAAGTTTTGTGGGCTTAGATAATATCTCAGCAGGGATGGAAAATTTACCGACATCGTGAAGAATGCCTGCGATCTTTATGCAGTGAATCTCTTCTACAGACATTTGAAGTTTTATAGCGATTCTACAGGCAAGTTCAGCAACCCTTTGCTGATGGCCAGAGGTATATGGATCACGTTTTTCAGACATGATTGCGAGAGATGCAACTGTTTCATCAAATGTGTGTCGCAATTGCTTGAGGCTGTTTTTGAGCGCGGCCTCACTCTTCTTCAACTGAGAAATATCTCGCAAAACAATTACAGTGCCTATAGTCGTTTTGCGGTCTCTGATGCCTGAAATATTTACTGAAACAGGAATCAGTTTATTTTTTGTTTTTAAAGTTGCGTCATCAATCTGAAGAGTATTCTCTTTATTGCTTACAAACTCATCAAGTATATTAATGTGTTTCAGGCTCAGAGGGTTTACCATGTCTACTTCTGAACTAAAATCTTTTGCGAAAAGGTATTCTGTTGAGCACCCAAGCATGAGTGAGGCAGTCTTGTTAACTGATTTTATTTGTCCATGTTTGTTGGTGGTAATAACCGCATCTCCAATGCTATTAAATGTAGTTTTAAGCCAGCGCCTATTTTCCCTCAGCGCGCATTCTGCTCTGTGCTTGTAAAGCGCCATTTCAATGGTCAGGCTTAATTCGCGGTCTTCAAATGGTTTAATAATATAGCCGAAAGGTTCAGTTATTTTAGCGCGGGCGAGAGTCTTTTCGTCTGCATATGCTGTGATGTAAATGACAGGAATAGAATGTTCTTTATTAATTATTTCAGCAGTTTCTATTCCATCCATGTCGCCTTCGAGCATGATATCCATAAGGATAAGATCGGGTAATTCCTTAAGTGCCATTTCTATAGCTTTGTCGCCGGTAGGAGCAACTCCGAGGACAGAGTAGCCCAGATTATTAAGGGATCCTTTGATGTTTAGCGCAACAATGGCCTCATCTTCAACGATAAGTATTCGAGATCTCTCGTTGTTGCAATCTGGTTGTGAGCAGTAAGGAATCATAGTAATACTCGGTATTTTTAGCTGGCTATATAAAACATATTAAACTGTGGGTTAATATTGGTCGTCTTTCGTTGAAAGATTATATCATGTATCAATTATAATAAATATACTTTAACCATGAGTTATTCTTTCAGGCAAGCATAAGGATTATTTTCTTAAGTCGGAAGTTCGATGACAAAAGTTGTTCCGTGTGGTTCTGAAGGCTTAACTCTAATGAATCCACGGTGATCTGTTATAATTGATTTTACGATAGTCAGCCCGAGGCCCGTTCCACTTTTTTTACTTGAAAAATAAGGCTCGAACATTCTGGATCTTTCGTCAGAAGTTAGACCCGGCCCGTTATCCTGAACCTCAATTCTCAGCCATCCCAGAGTTGAGTCATGCATTGCCGTAATCTTGACCACAGGATTCTCGCACTCTCCCAAAGCTTCAGCGGCATTCGTAAGTAAATTGATCAACGTCCTGCGCATGGCTTCAGCATCAAGCTCAAGGTCAGGAATTTTTGTGAGTAATTCCAGTTCCCATGTAATATCAGTGTGACTGTTGTTGTACATGCTGACAATTTCTTCGAGCAGTGGAGTCATGTTGCCGGGCTTCAGCTTTACTTCAGGAAGTTTTGCGTAGGCGGAGAATTCTTGAACCATCTGCTGCAAATGTTCGACCTGTGAGACGATAAGATCCGTACTTTCACGAAAAACTCCATCTTCGATTTGTGGTCCGAATTTTCTTTGCAACCTTTGTGCGGAAAGCTTGATAGGGGTCAGCGGATTTTTTATCTCATGGGCTATGCGTCTTGCCACTTCCCGCCATGCCGCGATTCTCTGCATTTTTTCCAGTTCGGTAATATCTTCAAACACTGCAACAATGCCATTGCTGCTGCTTGATGTTTTGAGCGCTACAACGTTGACTAGAAATTTACGGTGACGGCCGTCAACAGTGAGTGAAAGCTGTCTCTGCCACTGAGAATATGGGCTTGATGCCATATGAGAACGCGCGTCTGAAATAAGTGAGGCCAGATCTCCCTCAGGTAGCAGGGCGAGAGGATCTTTGCCGTGAACAAAGCGGGCATTGATACCGAGCATTTCTTCGATAGCATCGTTTACCGTACTGATCTTACCATTCTCATCAAGGGAGATGACGCCTGCAGTAATGTTATTCAAAACCGCTTCCATATAGCGGCCTCTGCGTTCAAGTTCCTGATTCTGTTGAGCTAATCTTTCGTTGGCTGTCTTCAGGCTTTTTTGACTGTCCTCGAGATCTTCCGCCATACGGTTGAACGACTGGACCATGAACCCAAGTTCGTCATCAGAGTTGTCTTCGAGGCGAACGGAAAGGTCGCCGCGAGCAATTCTTTGTGAGCCTGCCGCCAAGGCTTGAATTGGCGCAGATAATTCTTTTGACAGTCTGAATCCGAACCAGATGGAGCCAAGAATGATAAGCAGAGTTGTTACGCCAAGAGTGAGGTACAAGCTCATTTTCAGGGGATATTTAAGGGTCTTGAGCTGTTTGTATTCATCAAGACCTCTAACTACTCGGTCTAACTTGAAAAGCAGTCCCTGCCCAATATTATCACCGATAATTAAAAATCCGGTGCGGGCATCATCAACAGGTAAAACTCCGATAACCATGTCGTTGCCGGGCATTGGGTGTATGGTTGACCAGAAGTGAGGGTTTTCTTTCATGTTGTCCCAGTCTACTTTGGCCTCAATTTCCGACCATGCTTTTTCCCACGATCCTTCGGAATGCCAATTCAACTTATCCCCGTCCGGCTGAATTACTCCGAGCAGTCCGAGATCATATTCGACAAGTTTGGTAGCGAGGAATTGGTTCATGGTTTTTCCGCCCCATGCGTAGCGGCTCTCTTTGATGGCTCCGAGGACGTTGTTTCCTCTGCGTTCAAGGCCTTCCTGTGCTGATGCATAAAAGGCGCGGCCCAGTTCAAGGGACTGGACCATGGATTCTTCTACCTGATTTTTAAACCAGTAATCTACTGATACCTGTACGAACTGCATCGCCATGAAAAACATGAGCAGTGTCGGGACAAGGGAAAGAGACATGAACGAAAGAACCATTCTCGTTCGAAGTTTGGAGCCGAGCACTTTCCTGCGGCGCTCTAAAAGAAGCTTAACTCCGTTACGTACAACAATGAAAAGGACAACCAGAAGCAGAATGAAGTTCAGGTTGAAAAGTCCGACAAATAAATATGAGTTTACACCTATATATTTAAGCTGAACAACGCTGAGCGCCACAAAAATGAGTAGACAGAGAAATGCCAGAACATACTCACGCTGTCTTTTTTTGCGCTGCTTA
This sequence comes from Desulfovibrio sp., assembly GCA_030145055.1. GTDB lineage: Bacteria > Desulfobacterota > Desulfovibrionia > Desulfovibrionales > Desulfovibrionaceae > Maridesulfovibrio. Next base: position 423,776 of record JAQYWK010000001.1, on the reverse strand, counting down.
GTGTCAGGGACACTTACTTTGATAGATTTTTCGCTCATAGCTATTTAGTAAGTAAAATCGAGTTGATACGTGGCAGAGGGAATAACGTCCCATGACCAGAAGAAAAGTGTTTTTTTGAGCCATTCGGGAACATCAGTTTGATCGAGGCTTACATTAAGTTTCAGCTTGTAACGTTCTCCACGTTTAAGAGTACTCCAGGGCCCGAGGTCAAGAATGATGGAATCCCATCCTTTTTGGAGCAAATGGGTGAAATTTTTGTTTCGTAGCGGAGTTTTATTGCCGGGTTGTTCTAAAACAAATTCTTTTGAAAGAGAATCGTACGAAAGTTTGTCTGAATAGATTTTGCTAGCAACCGCAGAGTCAGCCCACAGGCTTTGGTGAACATATAAAGTCGCTTCGCACTCAAGTTTCAGCTTAATGCCGTTTTCAAGCGCCTCCTCTGCTTTTGTGTCTCCCTTAAGGTTTAGCCCGAACCTTGCGATGATTGCTCCAGCCTGATTATCAAGGACCATATTTTTCAAATCGAGAGATGCCGCGTGAACTGATGAAGCTGAACAAAACAAAGGCGCAAATAGGCAGCATATGATGACCAGTAGGTTTACTGGCATAGTATGTCGCTGAAAAATTTTGCTTTCGTTTAGGTTGTAAACCTTCATTTCAGTTCCTTTAATAAGTGTTTCTAGGAAGAGACTAACAGTCGCCTTTCATTTGTTCAACATTATGATTGCCTAAGTCCTGAATTTACAGTTGAACTGTCTTTTCTCAAAATTATAATGTAAAAGACTCCTATAAAGGTTAATTGGAGAGATACGGAGAATCTTATGTTAAAAAATATATATATGAAGTGGAAAAATTTAGACCGCAGAATTCGGTGGGCATCCATCTTTTCTTCTTTGTTGGTTGTGTATACCTTAATCGGTTTTCTCCTTGTTCCGGTTATAGTCAGGAGTGTTGTTGAAGCAAAACTGCCTGCGGTTTTGAATAGGGGGGTAAACCTCGAAAGTGTAAAATTCAATCCATTTGCTTTGGATTTGGAACTGGACGGTTTCACTATTGCGAAAAAGGATGGTGAGGGTAACCTTTTTTCCTTTAAATCGCTTGATCTGAACTTTGACTCATTGTCTCTTTTCACTTTTTCGGCTGAATTTGATAAATTTGAAATAGTTGATCCGCAGATAAACGTAACTATTTTTACGGACGGGACCACCACTATTTCCGATCTTATTCCTGAAGCTGTGGAGGAAGATGACGTTGTGGAAAAGGATGAAAGCTTTTTCCCATTCGTTATTCAGGATTTGATCGTTACTAACGGTACTTACGCTGTATATGACACTCCGAAAGATTTTCATCACCTGATATCAGATTTTAATCTGTTCGTTCCATTTACTTCTTCACTCACGCGTCACAGTGATGATTTTGTTCAGCCTTCACTTGATATGACCATCAATGGAACTCCTTTTGTACTCAAAGGGCAGACCTTGCCATTTAAAAATACCCTGCAAACTGAGTTCAATTTCTCTTTGGATAATGCAGAGCTTGGCGAATACTGGGTTTACCTGCCGATTCATAAAACTACGACTCTTAAAAGCGGGAAACTGAGTTCTTCCTTTGATATTACTTTTGTACGGGGCGAAGAAGTACTGCCTAAGATTTTGCTCGGCGGTCAATTTTTCATTAGAGATTTCGACCTTGTACGCACCAATGGCGAACCTCTATTAAAGTTTAAAGAGCTGGCTGTTGATATTAATGAAATGAGTCTTTTGCGGAAGATTCTAAAAATTAAATCAGCCAAACTAACTGATCCTCATCTGAAAATGGGATTTAAGGCGGATGGTTCTCTTGATCTGATAGATGTAGTTCCAATGCTACAAAGCAAGCCTGAAAAGCTCGCAGCGTCAAAAGATGACGAACCCGCGTTTTTTGCAGAAATTGAAAGCGCTACCCTTGTGGGCGGTAATGTCGATTTCACCGATAAAGCCTTTGGAAATGGATTTACCAAGCAGATTGGTCCTTTATCCATAACTGCCAGCAACATTACAACGGAAGAGAACAAGGCTGGGACATACGCTATTCAGGTAGGTTCGGCAGGTACGGAAGTTGTGAATGTTGATGGGTCGCTTGCCCTTGCTCCGCTCATTGTTAAAGGGCTTGTTTCCGTGAAGGATTTAAACATTCCAGATTATCAGAAGTATATGGAAAAGTCGGTTCCGCTGGCTGTAACATCTGGTAAAATCGGACTAAGTTCTAATTTCAATTTTGCGCCTAAAGATGACGGCCTTATGCGATTAGAAGGTCTCAAGGTCGATGTGGCAGCACTTGAACTCAGTCCCATGGCTGGCGGTGATCCGCTGATCGGGTTGGGTGGTTTCGCCGTTTCAAATGGAACAATAGATATCGGTAAAAAGTCGGTATCTATCGGCTCGGTTGATTTGACGAAAGCTCTGATTAAATTGACCCGCGATGATGATGGTATTGACCTTTTAAAGCATATTAAAGCGCATGGTCAGGGTGTTTCGAATCAAACTGTAGTTTTTACCGGAAATGCTACTGAGTCCGCCAGAGGTGCGGAGCGCGTAAAGGTAACGGTGGAAGAGACTGTATCAGAGCTAAAGCCCGTAGTTGAAGAAATGGTGAAGAAAGCTGATGAAGGTGGCTGGAAGGTTCTGGTTACAAAGGTCAATTTGGCTGATTCCGCTTTTGAATTTTTAGATAAGGCCGCGCCGAAAGATACGCCCCTTAGTATCAGCAAGCTTAATGGCGGTATCAAGGGTATTAGTTACCCTGAGAACAACCCGCTAGAGTTGAATTTTGATGGTGTTGTTAACAAAAGAGGTGCACTTAATATTACCGGTAGCGGCATTCTTGCGCCCGTTAATATGTCGGGCGTTGTGAAGCTGAGAAAGCTTAGACTTCGAGAGTTCAACGGATATTTGCCCGCACAGATGCAGATGAATATTGCAAGAGGCCATATTGATGCTTCAGGTAATTGGTCCTTCTCAAATGAGAATGATCCAGTGGCTACCTATAAGGGAAAGGCGCAGGTAAAAGATTTGCTGTTGCGAGATACAAAGGGTGATAAACAATTTTTCCATTTGAACGAGATTGCTGTCAGAGATATAGATTTCATTTCTGAGCCGCTCAAGGTGGATGTCCGGTTGATTGACGTGCTTGCACCTGAGGTCTTTGTCGCCAAAGAGGCGGACGGGACCATTAATATTGCGCGCATACTCACGGGCAAGCTTGCCCCTCCCGTTGATGAGAAAGCTCTGGAAGAGCAGGCTAAAAAGGCCGCATCGAGCGGAGCCGTTTTATCTGGCGCGGCAAAGGATGCTAATGAAGCTTCTATCACCGTAACCAATTCTACAGATTCTAAAGTTGTACAGGTAAAAGGGGACGGTAACTTTATTTTCCTGAACAAGATCGCGATGACCAATGGTACACTGCTCTTTAAGGATTATACTGTCTCTCCAGCATTTGAACTGGATATAACTAAAATGGGTTCCGCCGTACGAGGCATTGAGCTTCCGAACGGAGACCGCACAGAGCTGTCATTTAATGCAACGCTTGATCAGCAGGCACCGCTAGTAGCAGAAGGCTATCTTCAACCCACAGACGAGGGCGCTGATACGGATTTGAAGGTTACCCTTATGAATCTGGATATGACGCAACTGACACCATATACCGCTAAATATATTGCGTACACAGTCAGCACAGGGATGCTTAGCGCCGATGTGGCTGTTAGTCTCAGAGGTAAGCTTCTATCTACCGACAATGTACTGGATATTTATCAATTTGATGTGGGCGAAAAGGTTGATAGTCCTGATGCCGCAAATATTCCAATAGGGTTAGGACTTGCCTTGCTCAGAGACAGTGCCGGTAATATCAGGCTAGATATTCCCGTTGAAGGGAATGTTGATGATCCGCAGTTTCGTATGGGGCGGGTTATCGGTACAGCAATTCTAAATATTTTGGTTAAAGCTGTGACATCGCCGTTCGCGTTGATCGGAGCAATATTCGGTGGCAGCGAAGATATGAATATTTTGGAATTTGAGCCTGGCATAGCTATCCCGAAAGATTCATCGAATGCAAAGCTTGAATCTGTTTCGAAAGCAATGGCATCGCGCCCGGGTATCAAACTTGAGATTAGCGGGTTCACTGCTCCGGCTGATATTCCCGCACTCAAGGTGAAGAAGTTTGATAGAATGGTGGCCATGCCGAAGTTCTTAGATCTTGAGTCTGATGGTAAAGCCCCTGCTTCTATTGATGAAGTGGTGATCAGCGAAGAGGAATATCCTGATTATCTTGAAGAGGCGTATTCGAATGCACCATTTGAAAAGCCGACAAATTTTCTAGGAATAGTAGAAAGTCGCCCTGTACCGGAAATGGAACAGGCTATTCGGGATAACATCACGGTTACGGATACGGATTTGGCTGAGCTTTCGAGAAACAGAGCTGAGAAGATTCGTATTATATTAACGGTGGATAAGGGCGTAGAGACCGAACGAGTTTTTCTTAAGAGTGCCGCAACAGGCAAGGGTTCCGGGCCGCGAGTCGAGCTTGGGTTAGGTAATTAACAAATAAATATTAGGAGTGGTAATATTATGAAAGTTTTGAAAAAATTAGTGTATGTTTTGTGTTTGGTTACGTTCATGTCCGTAGCATTCGGTTGTGAAAAAGAAGGTCCTGCTGAGAAAGCTGGTAAGCAGATTGATAAGGCTATGGATGACGCTGGGGATTCTATGAAGGGTATGGCTGATAAGCTTAAAGATTAGTATTTGTTGGTATTTTAGGATTGTAGTTGGTGAATTTGTAAGGCCGCTGGAACGTTAGTTCCGGCGGCCTTTTTTATATTTGGGTTTTATGATTAAAATATTAATTTTTGATTTTAAAGGCGAGTTTATTATGCTTAAAGGTAGATTATTGACAGTGTTAGTTGTATTAATATAAGCGGTGAAGTAGAAAAATATCAGCCTCCTGATTACTAGTAAGGCCGCACTAACCTCAACCAAGAATTTTAGAAATATGAATAAAATAATACCCAATATAGATAACGTTTACAGTCTTTGTGCCTTTTTTTTGTTAATTGCCTTTTTACTTCTGAATAAGATTAAAATTAAATTATGGGCAAAAATGCTTTTTCTCATTACGATTTTAGGAATTGTAATAATAGTTTCTACCATATTGGAAGAAAATCATGAAACTAGAGAAACCGCTTCTAAAACAGACAATAAAGAAATTAGTATATCAGGCGGAGAGTCAAATACGTTGGTTTACAATGAAAGAGGCAAGGTAAATGTAACAAATAACTACGGTGCTAAAGAGGCTGAAGTTGTTAGAGATTTTTACGAAGGGAATCAATATTGGTATTTAGATATATCTGATGAAGATAAACGAGCAATATATGAAGTGCGGAGCGCGATTCATAAAGCTGTTAATTCAGACGATATTGAATATGCAGAAAAACTTCGTGAATCACTCCAAGAAAGCAATCCGTTAATTAAAAAAGTTAAGGATAATTTAAAAGCGGCGATACGGCTTGCAGGTAAAGACTACAAAGGCGCACTTGAAGCTATTTTGGTAAGATATAATGGTATGCCAAAAGGTAATATACAAAATAGGTGGGAACTTGCGTGGGCTATATATAGAATTAAAAAATCAATTGGTCTTAAAAAGACTGAAGATATTATCGGTGATCTTAAAAAAAAATATGATAATTCGGATCTTTCCTATGCGTGGCTAGCAATTCCACCTGAAGATTTAAGTTTTTTGTATCGCATTCAATTTAAGATGATGAATACTCCGAGTAAAGAACGAATTAAAATAGCTAATTACTTACTTGAAGAATATCCCACAGACCCATATAATGACCATGTTTTGTTTTACCTTAAAAAGTATAAACAGATTTTAGAAGAATATCCGAACAGTATAATAGCTGACAGAGCAGAATATATGCTTAACAGGGAAGACTTTTTACCTTCTGACTGCCAAACAGCAAAGTTAAGAATTAAAACAGATGCTGAGTTTGAACAGTTAGCGAATAGGTTTCTTAATATTCCTAAAAAATATAAAGGGACAGAGTTAACTCAAAGTTGTTACACTATGGCTGCTCGTGTTCTTGCTGGAATGCAAGATAAGTACTTATCCACAAAATTACTTTTAAACGCGAATAAAGGTTTACGAAAAAAAACGAGTGAGTCTTTTCTAAATCAGTATGTTAGTTCTTTGACTCCAGAAGCGACGCTTGTCTTTCTACATATTTTACAGAAAAGAAATCTTTTTAGTAGTATTTATGATCGGAATATAATTTCACAGGCAATAAGTGCCTTTGACGATAAGAAATATATGCTCTCTTTAGACCTTTATAATGAACTTCCAAGCGAAGTTTTAAGTGGGTCTATACAACGCTATAACCGAATTGCTGCATTAAAAAAGATATACGAAATCCAGAATTCAAAAAATAGCAAAGCTAAATTATACGAAATGGCTATGGCTTTTAAAATGTCAAAACATGATTCAGAGCATGCGATTCCTCTTTTTATAGAGTACTTTAACACATATGCAAGAGAGGATGAAAAACCCAAGGTGTTAATGTTATTAGCTTTTTGCTATAGGGACTCTTACGAACGTGAAAAGATGGTAGCGGTGTATAACTTTTTACTAGATAATTATCCTCATCATTCTTTTGCTGATGATGCGATGGCAGAAATAGGAGTGAGTTACTTATTATGGGGTTATGGCTCTGCTGACGATGAAACAGCTAGAGATTGGTTTAGAAAAACAATAGATTCTTACCCAAATGGTAATGCGATTGATAACTGCTACAATTGGATAGCATGGTCCTATTATAAAGAAGGGAATTATCAGGAATCATTTAATTACTATTCATTGTTACTAGAGCGCGAACCTTTGAGTCGGTTTGTCGAGTATGCTAAAAATCAAATTCCTAAATTACTTATGTGAAGACAAAATATCTAGGTTCCAGAAATGTATTTATATTTTTTATAGCCCTTTGTTGGTTTAACTAATTAGTTGTTTTTGAAGTTTTAATTCCTAAGAAAATGGACTCAACAAAAAAAGCCGCTGAAACATAAGTTCCAGCGGCTTTCCTAATTCTTAATCCAATTCGTAATCCAAATTGAACCCTATCTATAAATCAGTCCTAGAACTGATCCTTCATAATCTGAGAAAGGTTACCAGCGGTGAACCCGTACTTTTCAGCAAGCTCGCCAGCAGGTGCGGATGCTCCGAAGTGATCGATTCCTAGAACTGCTCCGTCTAGGCCAACGTACTTGTACCAGATTTCTGGGCGACCAGCTTCTGCGGCAACACGTACTCTGACTTTCGGATCTAGAACGGAATCTTTGTATGCCTGATCCTGCTCTTCGAACAGTTCCATGGATGGCATGCTGACTACGCGGATTTTCTTATCCTTGATAAGGTCAGCCGCATCGATTGCTAGGGATACTTCTGATCCGGCCGCAATAGCGATCATGTCTGGAGTTCCTTCGCAATCCTTAACGATGTATCCGCCGCGTTTAACGCCTTCTTCAACCATTGGAAATTCGGTCTTATCCATCACAGGCAAACCCTGACGAGTTAGCATGAGGCTGGAAGGACGGTCAGTCTGGCTGATAGCAAGCTGCAAACATGCTGCGGTTTCTCTTGCGTCAGCAGGTCTTAGAATCAGCATATTCGGGATGAGTCTAAGTGATGCTACATGCTCGATTGGCTGATGAGTCGGTCCGTCTTCACCTACGTAGAATGAATCATGTGTGTAGATGTAGAGAACTGGAAGTTTCTGTAGCGCGGACATTCTCATACCGTTTCTGCAGTAATCAGAGAAGGTAAGGAAAGTTGCGCCGAAAGGAATTACGCCGCCGTGAAGAGCCATACCGTTAAGGATAACGGACATTGGGAACTCACGAACACCGAAAGCTAAGTTTCTTGCGCTGTAACCGTCTAAACCGAAATCACCCATTTTTTTGCGGAAATTCGCAGTCTGGTTGGATGGATCTAGATCTGCGGAACCACCTATTAAGGTAGGAAGCTCGTCGGTGATAGCATCGAGACATGCGCCCCATGCTTTTCTTGTTGCCATGGACTGACCTGCTTCGAAGTCAGGAAGGTCCAACTTGATTTCACTGCGAGGCTTGAAAGCTTCTGCCCAGAAAGCAGCAATTTCTTTGTTTCCAGCTAGGACTGATTCAAGTTTGGTCTGCCAGTCAGCAGCCATTTTCTTGAGCTCAGGGAAGCGGGAGCGGAAATGCGCGACAACATCTTCAGGAACGTAGAAAAGTTCGTTTTCAGGAAGACCGAAACCTTTTTTGGTAGCGGCGATTTCTTCATTTGAAAGCGGGCTTCCGTGCGTGCAGTGGTCGCCTTCGCAGGTTGCAGCTCCGGCGGCCATTTTGGTCTTACCGATGATTAGTGTCGGTTTGCCCGTTTCAGCCTGACCAGCTTTGATAGCGGCGCGGATTTCATCGTGATTGTGACCGTCTACTTCTAGAACCTGCCAGCACATGCCTTCGTATACAGCTTTGAAATCTGTGCAGTCACAACGGCTTGTTGGACCAGCCAGCTGAATGTCGTTGCTGTCATAGAAAACGATGAGCTTGCCTAGTTTCCAGAGTCCAGCTAGTGCGGCTGCGCCTGAGGATACAGGCTCCTGAAAATCGCCGTCAGATGAAAGAACGTATGTGTAATGATCTACTACGTCGTCGTTGGTTTTAGCGTTAAGGAACGCTTCGGCTGTTGCCATACCAACACCAACACAGAATCCCTGTCCTAGAGGTCCGCTTGTTGCTTCAACGCCTGGTGTTACATCATGTTCCGGATGACCGGGAGTGATGGAACCTAGCTGACGGAACTGCTGAAGATCTTCAATTTTAATCAGACCAGCTAAGTGCAGTAGACCGTATAGAAGTGGGGATTCGTGACCCGCAGCGAGTACGAAGCGGTCTCTGTTTTCCCATTTTGTGTTGGTTGCGTCGTAGCGCAAGAAATCTTTATAGAGGATATATGCAAAATCCGCAGAAGACATGGAGCCGCCGGGATGACCCGAGTTGGCCTTGCGGATAGAATCCATGATAAGGCCTTTAATTACGTTAACTGCTTTCTGGTCCATCTGACTATTAGTACTCATTGTGAGTGTTCCTCGTAAAACTATTGGGTATTTCTATATAAAAAAACCCGAAAACCGCATGGTTTTCGGGTTTAAAGGCTATAAACCGTCAATCTGATTGATTCTACGCATGTGACGTTCACCTTCAAATTCGGTGGTCAAAAATGCTTTGATGATTTCTTCTGCGAGGCCAATTCCGATGACTCTTGCGCCCAAACAAAGAATGTTTGCATCATTATGTGCTTTCGCCATTTTCGCCATGTACTCGTTTGTGCACATTGCGGCGCGAATTCCTTTCTGTCTGTTGGCTGCCATGGACATTCCAAGGCCGGTTCCGCAGATGAGAATGCCCAGTACATCTCCTTTAATCTTTGAAGCTACTTTTGTAGCATATAAAGGATAGTCGCAGCTGACAGCAGATTCAGGACCTGCGTCTTCAACTTCATATCCCATTTCAAGGAGTACTTCTTTAGCATGTTCCTTGAGTTCAAAGCCGCCGTGGTCAGAACCGATTACTACTTTAGGCATCTCTGTCTCCGTGGTCTTTCATTAAAGTTAAGAATTCATAAACCCTTATAAACAATGATCTATAATTCCATGTCACGCTGATTGTCTCTGCGTTTTACATCGCGCTTTGCAGCTTGCTCTTTTTTCAGCTTGCTGATCTCTTCTTTGAAGAAGTCGATCTGTTTTTTGCAAAGTTCAATGTCGCCTTGAGCATCATCGCAACTAAGCTTTCCGAGAAGGGCGTATTCTCTTTCGAGACGTTTTTCAAGCTGACAAACTTCGAAATTTCCGAGTAATTTGCTGAAAATAGTCTTTAATTCTTGTGTCCAGACAGCAAGCCCATTCTTAAAATTCTCAATAAGTCCTTTACCTTTGTCGTTACATTCGCAATTTAAATCGCTCATTTTATACTCTCCATAACAAAGCAAAATTTTTTTTAATAAATATTTTAATTTACATTCCGATCAAGTTTTATGGTTGGAATTCCGTCCGGAATGATCATTTCGAGAGATTTTACGTCCCAGTTCGTATTTGTGAACGATCTGGACTTTATTCTCAGCACAGCTTTTCCCTTATTATCGGTAAAAACGGTGATTTTATCGGGCAACTCTTTACCGGATTCATCTAGTTCATATGAGGACATTTCCATCCGCCATGGATGTTCTCCGCCCCCTGTCAATTCAACAGGAAGACCTTCTCTTGTGAGAGTTATCGAGCTGATAGCTCCCTTATCAAATATAAATAGCAAATTATTATAATTTGCTGTCGATGTTATTGTATCAAAAGATTTTGGAATGAGGTTTGGATAACAGCCTGCAATTAGTCCCGCAAGGTCTTTTAATGCGAATGGAAACGGAAGACCTAGTAATTTTACCGCTCTGGTGGGTGAAGAGTGCGAGTAAGCCGTCTTCTCCTCGGGGTAAAAAGCGAGTAGCCCTTCGTCATCTTCGCGGATGTGGGCAACGTAAGCACCTATTCCAGCCCGGACATCAAGCCGCAAAGGTGAAGCTAGATTGCCCCATAGGTTAATTACTGTGCGATGCCCCCGATCCTCTGAACTATAGTACAGACTGGCCTTGGCTTTCATTCCGGTACTGTTACAATTTCCGTATTCATTTCTGAACTTGGCATAAATTTTATCCGAGTCATAAGCCTGTATTTTACGGGAAGCACACCCTGAAACAATAAAGATTATGGATAGCAGTAAAAAGGCCGAAACCGAGAATCTGGAAATCATAATGAATCGAGTTTCCTCTGAGCTTCGCTATTTTTAGGATCGAGCTTAAGCGCTCTTTTGTAACCTTTTGCAGCGCTCTTAAAATATTTCATGGAAACTGCAATGTCTCCGTAATGTATCCATAAATCCGGCTGTTTATCTTTTAGTGATACAGCTCGTTTAATCTGCACCCATGCTTCTTCATATCTTCCGAGGCGGTAAAGGACCCATGCAAGAGAATCCGTAATATATCCGTTATCCGGTGCAAGCTTGTTCGCTCTGGAAATTAATACCAGTGCGCGGTCAAGCTGTTCATTCCGTTCGGCAAGAATATATCCTACGAAGTTCAGTGCGTCCGCATGATCCGGCTGCATAGAAACGATTCTTTCCATGTATGCAAGAGTTTGATCTAAATCTCCCTTTCCTTCTGCCATTATACCTAGTTGGAAAAGAATTTCTGGTGAATCAGGTATGTTTTGGTCACCTCTTAAAAGAGCTTCTTCCGCTTTTTCAAGTTCTCCTAACTCGTGGTGAATCATCCCTTCTGTCAGGTAAAAATTAGGGTCTCCAGGGAATAGCTTCTGACCTTCTTTTACGGTTATGAGTGCTTCATCGTACTTTTTAAGAACAATTAACAAGTGTGATTTAAACTGAAGACTACGATCATAATGATCGCTGCCCGGCTTCACTTTGTAGAGGAAATTCAATGCTTTTTGCGGATCCTCTTCTCCTTCAAAGGCAATGGATGCTTTGAAAAAATAGTAGGAGTCAGGGATAACTTCTTTTTGTGCAAAAATATCAAGTATTGTTGATGCCTGGCCGTAAAACTTTCCGTTCAAAAAGAGTTGCGCGGATTCAAGAAGAAAAGGAGTAGACCTTGGTCCTTCAAGGACAAGAGATAATCCTTTATCGGGATTATTGAGTTTTAGGCTCAGCTCAATAAGGCGCAATCTAATATGACTAGAAACCTCGGGAAATTCGAGCATTTTTGTGTAAATCTTTTCAGCGGCATCATAGTCTTTTCCCATTTCATACAAGTAAGCCAGCTCTCCCCATGCCTCAATGTAGCCTGGGTCAACTTTAACAGCTGTTTGCAGAGATCTTATTGCTTGCTTGGTCAGCCCTAGTCCTGCGCTTGCTTTGGCGTATGAATAGAGGATTTCTGGTGTACGCTTCTTGGCCGGAATTGTTTTCAGTGTATCCAGAGCCTTCGCGAATTTTTTTTGCTCAAGAAAAATGTGTCCTAGCTGACTAGTAACAATGATGTCGTCAGGATGTCTGTGAAGATAATCTTGCAGGACTCCCTCTGCATCAGCGTTTCTGTTTTCAATGAGATAAGTGCTGGAAAGACTAAGGATGAGTTTCTGATCATCAGGATATTTCAGTAATCCTTCTTTCAAAGCTTCTCTAGCTTGATCAATTTGCTGTGAAGCCCAGTAGAGGGAAGCTTTTTCAGAGTAAAGCTGAGCACTTGGCTCGGCTACTAATATCCGGTTCAGAACCGTAATTGCTTCATGCTGAATGCGTCCAGCTTCGGTCACGCTTTCCAATGATCTGTTGCTCATGCGCATAAGCTGGCTCAGTCTCGTTAGATAATCTTGATAGACAAGATAGTCGTATGTCAGCTGAGTTTCAGGGCTTAGTTGTATAGATTCATTTCCAGGAAGTGGTGCGTTTTTATGCGCACAACCCTGCAGTAGAATAACAAAAAGCAGCGCGGCGACTGCAATAGGAGAAACCGTTTTGCGGGTCATGGATGCTTGGTTAATCATACAGTCGGCTTATCTTTATTATAGGGAGAATATTCAGGAGAAGCGGCCATTTCAACTAGTCGTTTGTAAACTTCTGCTCCAATGGTCATGCCCTGCTCGATCATTTCGGGGCCGTACTTCTTGCCGGTTTCTGTACGAAATGTTGATTCGATAGATTTGATCATATCAAGTCCTTTTGGAAACTTGGCGATGATTTCACTTACAGACCAGTCTTCGTAGTCACAAATTTCCCAGAGCGTTGTTGAAAAGTTGTCAGGGCCCCAGCGGAATTTGTCGGCATCGTAGAGCGCGCCGCTGAGAAGTTTCAGTTCTGGATCGTCAACTATAGGAGTTAGCGGTTTGAACGCTTCGTGTCTGGCAATTGATTCAGCAATAAGATTCTTACTGCGTTCTGAAAGGGGATAGTTATTCAGAATTACGCGTGAAGTTTCCGCTCCGCGTTTGGCATGATCCTCATCAAGTCTACAACAGTCGTGGAGCAGTCCGCAGAATTGTGCGAGTAGAACAAGCTCTCTGACTGTATCAGGAGGAAGGTGATCGCCATCTCTCAGGACTATTGCTCCAGCTTCTATAGACACTTTTTTGGAATGGTAAATCCCGTGAGCATATTCATCATAAAGGAAAGGGATAACATCTTCCTGCAATCTAATGACGAGAGGATGGTCGAAAAACATGCTATGGGAAAATTCAAGCTGTGTCTCTGCATCCCTATAAAATTGGGGAGTGGGCTGAGATTTCGCTAATTTTCCGGCTTCTTTTTTTAGTTCTGTCAGTAATTTATTCATTGTCAGGTATCCAATCTTCAGAAAAATCTTTTACAGTTTCGGACAGATGTTCCCTGAGCTTGCTTAGCAGCCGGGCTTCAATCTGGCGGACTCTTTCTCTGGTAACTCCGAATTCTTCACCAATTTCTCTAAGAGTTCGCGGTGAGTCAGAGAGCAATCTGTCATCTAAAATAACTTGTTCCTTCTCATTCAACTTTGGAGCAACAGCTCTAAGTTGATCAAGAAGTAAGGTCGAAATCTCTTTATTGGCAAGAGTTTCTTCAATACCCGGACCTAAGTCCGGTAGAAAGTCCATGCGTGTGGCTTCTGATTCTTCTCCGAATTTAAGGTTCAGCGAAAGATCATTCTTTGCCAGCCTTTGGTCCATTTCCGAAATCTCTTCAACACTGACATTGAGATTTTTGGAGAGCACGGACGGTGTCGGGTCAAACCCTAAAGTCTGCAGTCTTTGACGTTCTTTGTTAAGATTATAGAAAAGTTTGCGCTGGGTTTGCGTGGTTCCGATTTTAACCATGCGCCAGTTATCCATTATGTATTTCAGGATATAAGCCTTAACCCAGAATGCAGCATAATAAGAAAACTTGATTCCTTTATCAGGATCAAATTTGTTTACAGCCTTCATAAGGCCGACATTTCCTTCCTGAATGAGGTCCAGAACATTTTGCATCCAGCGACGCTGGAAATCCATTGCTATTTTTACCACTAGACGCAGGTGAGATGAGACAAGACGGAACGCCGCCTCCTGATCCCCATTCTCCTGCACTCTTTTGGCTAATCTAAATTCTTCATCAGGCTCAAGTAGAGGAAAGCGGCTAATCTCTTGTAGATAGAGATGCAGCGGATCTTTAGTGGCTACTTCGCCTTTTGGCCTCGGAGTAGGAAGGAAATCTGGTTTTGGAACCAGCGTATCTTCTTTAATATCCTCGACTTCTGGAGTAATCGGTTCTTTTTTTGATTTCATTGTCCGGGTAGTTTTCCTATGCGCCTGACATTATTTAAACTCTATTACCTAATGTAGATCATGTTAGTAACTTATAAGGATATAGTTTTTATTTGTCCTTTTCAATGTTTTTAAGTAGAAGCTATTTGAAACAATTATGACCTTTCTTTTTGGGGTTTATTCATAACTTTTGGAGTATCTTATGCCGGATTTTCGCAAAGCACTCAGTGATGACAAGGTTTACTTTTTTGATGGTGGATACGGAACACTCCTGCAGGGAAGAGGGCTTCCCGCTGGAATGTCACCTGAAATCTTCGGCCTCCAGAGTCCTGATGTCATTAAATCCGTACACAAAGACTATGTTGCTGCCGGAGCAAATGTTCTTACCACAAACACTTTTGGTGGTAGTAGACCTAAACTCGGCGCAGATGCCGATGTTATAGGTCTTAACAGAGAAATGGCACTTATAGCCAGATCTGTCGCCGGGGATAATGTTTTTGTCGGTGGTAGCGTTGGTCCTACTGGTTATTTTGTTCAGCCGCTCGGTGAAATGACTTTCAAAGAGATGGTTGAAATATATAAAGAGCAGATTCAGGGGCTTGTTGAAGGTGGAATTGATCTGATTTTGGGCGAAACTCACTTTGACCTTGCCGAAGCGCGCGCTGTTGTTATTGCCGCCCGCGAAGTGTGTGATCTGCCTATCGCGCTTTCTATGACTTTCGAATCTCCTGCAGCTTGTTTGACCGGAACTTCACCTCAGACTTTCATAGACACCATGCAGAACATGGGCGTCGAACTCATGGGAACTAACTGTAGTGCCGGTCCTGAGCAAATGTATGATGTTTTGAAATCCATGCAGACCAGACTTACCAGCCCCTTACTGGCTGAAGCGAATGCCGGACTTCCTGAGCTTGATGAAAATCGCAATACCGTTTTCAGACTTCAGCCTGAGCCGTTTGCTAAGCAGTCCGCTCGTTTTGTTGAAGTTGGCGCGAAGTTCATTGGTGGTTGTTGTGGAACAACTCCTGATCATATCAAGGCTCTTAGAAATGCTGTCGGTAGTGCTATGTGGCAGCGTCCTGTTCCGCAGGAAGATTGCCAGATGGTGCTTACTTCACGCGCACAGACCGTTAAAATCGGTTTTGAGCAACGTGGTGTAATCATTGGTGAGCGGATCAATCCTACGGGTAAAAAAGTTTTGAGCGCAGAGCTTCAGAATGGTCAGTTCACCGAAGCTATGAAGTTTGCCGCTGAGCAGATTTTAGCTGGAGCACCTGTTCTTGATGTGAACGTCGGCGCACCGTTGGTTGATGAAGTTAAAATTTTGCCTGCTCTCGCTAAAGAGATCATGGCGCAGCACCCTGCACCACTTAGTATTGATTCTACCAATCCTGAAGCCGTTGAAGCCGCATTATGGACATATGCAGGATCTCCGTTGGTTAACTCCATCAGCGGTGAAGCCGGACGCATGGAACGGCTTGGACCTTTGTGTAAAAAGTTCGGTGCACCATTTATCCTGCTTCCGATTATCGGTACCAAGCTTCCTTTCACATGTGCTGAACGAATCGAAGTTGTTTCCAAACTTCTCGAAGAAGCTGATTCTTACGGAATTCCACGCAGACTGATTATGGTTGATGCGCTCGCGCTGACTGTTTCATCCAAGCCGGAAGCCGCAAGACACTGCTTAGATTTCATCCGTCACTGTAAAGAAGAGTGGAATCTACCGACAGTTCTCGGTCTTTCCAACGTATCTTTCGGACTACCGGCCCGCGAACTGCTCAACTCAAGCTTCCTGACCTTATGTCAGGGGCAGGGGCTTAGCGCATTTATTGCCAACCCGAATTCTTCAAGGCTCAGAGAAAGCTTATATGCGACAGAAGTACTGCTTGCTAGAGATCCACAGGCTGAGCAGTTCATAGCTCAATATTCTGGCTGGACTCCGGGTGGTGATGGCGGTCAGGCTACTGGTCAGAATTCAGGTCCTAAAAAAGTCGGGGCTGATAATCTTTTCGACGCAGTAGTTACGGGAGATCGGGGCGGAATACTTGCTCTCGTGAATAGAGAACTTGACGGCGGGCGCGATCCCTTCGTTCTTGTAAACGATGAACTTATCCCCGCGATTATGGAAGTCGGTGAAAAGTACGAGCGTAAGGAATATTTCCTTCCACAGCTTCTACAATCCGCTGAAACTCTTCAGAAAGCTTTCGAAAAACTCAAACCGCTTCTTGAGGCCGCAGGTGGGCAGACGGTGCAGGACGTAATCGTCATGGCAACTGTTGAAGGCGATATTCATGATATCGGCAAAAATATTGTCTGTCTCATGCTCCGTAATCACGGTTTTGATGTTGTCGATCTGGGTAAGGATGTTACGGCAGAAAAGATTGTCGATGTCGCTCAGGAAAAAGGTGCTAAAATAATTGGTCTTTCCGCTTTGATGACAACAACAATGGTCAGAATGGAAGATACCATGAAGCTCCTTAAGGAACGTGAACTCGATATCAAGGTTATGATTGGCGGCGCAGTTATTACCGGCGGATTCTGCGATTCCATTGGAGCTGATGGCTGGTCTACTGATGCAGTTGCTGCCGTTAAATTAGCTAAAAGATTGGTTCAGTAATTTAAAAATTAAAAAATATAACCGTCGCATGGAATTTATTCATTGTGGCGGTTTTATTTTATTCGCTAAAAGCAGGATTGTTTTCATATTTTGTGAGCATTATGATCTTTTTGAGTTCTTTGCGGTAATCTGCTACTGCTGACGTAGGTTAATTTTGACGCAACAATTTTATACTGGAGATAGGTATGAGATTAACAAATAAAGCTTTTATATTGCTGGCAATGATTGTGATGCTTGCTGCCGGGTGCAACAAAGCAGAAACTGCCACTGATGTTGAGACAGTAGATTCAAAAGCTATCCAAGATGTGATTGCGAAAGCAAAGGGGAAGGTTGTAGTTTTAAATTTCTGGGCAACATGGTGCCCGCCCTGTCGTGCTGAGATTCCAGAACTGATCGAAATTCGTAAAAAGTTTAGTGATAGTGATCTGCTGTTGATAGGTGTTTCTGTTGACCCTGGTGTTGATGCTGTTACGGAATACATGAGCAAAGACGTAGAGTTTAACTACCCAATTTATTTTGCAGGTAGTGACGTTGCAAGCTTTTTTTCAATTGAATCCATTCCCAGAACACTGGTTTTCAATACTGAAGGAAAGAAAGTTTTTGATAAGTCCGGAAGCTTTCCGGGGGAAATGTTTGAAAATTTTATAAAAAAATTGCTCCAAGAAAAGTAGATACGAATGCCGTATATTAGAAAAGCAATGATGAAGGATGCGAAAGACATCCATTCGATCATCAAAGAAAGTACAAAGGATGCGATGGTTCTACCTCGCTCTTTATCTTCTGTGTATAGTCATCTGCGTGATTTTTTTGTTGCAGAAGCGGATGATGGTAAAGTCGTTGGTTGTTGCGCTTTAAGCATAACTTGGGACTGTCTTGCTGAAGTTCGTTCTTTGGTAGTTATTCCTACGCAGCGCGGGACTAATCTGGGAGGCCAGATGGTTGAAGCGTGCGTTGCGGAAGCTCGTGAATTGGGTGTTTGCGAAGTGTTTGTTCTTACGAATATTGAGGACTTTTTCTCAAAGCAGGGTTTTGTTGCGACGGATAAAAATATTCTTCCCCAGAAAGTCTGGGCTGACTGTATCAACTGTCCGCTTTTTCCTGATTGTGATGAAATTCCGATGGTTATGAAACTTTAATATACTAAATTAACAAGGTAATCTGAAATGAGCCATAGCCTGAAAGAAGTATTTTCTTCAAAAGAAATTGAAGCAAGAATAAAAGTTATTGCAAAAGAAATTGGTGAAACATACGGAGAACAGCCGTTAGTATGTGTATGTGTACTAAAGGGCGCGTATCTTTTCTTCGCAGATTTAACTCGGAGTTTGGAAGTTGAGCCGGAAATAGATTTTGTCCGTCTTTCCAGTTATGGTGCTGGTACCAGTACCACTGGTAAAATGGTTTTTTCCAAAGATTTGGAAAGTTCAATCGATCAAAAACATGTTTTGATTGTTGAAGACATTGTAGACACTGGAAACTCAATTGATTTTCTCAAGAAGGTTTTTTCCATGCGCGGCGCACTGAGCATCAAAACTTGTGCTCTAATTGATAAACGTGAACGCAGAGAAATTGATTTACAGGTTGAATTTCCCGGTTTTGTTCTTGAGAATGGTTTCCTTGTAGGATACGGAATGGACTACGCTGAAAAATACAGGTATCTAAATGCTGTATATGAACTAGAAAATGTCTAATTGCGTTGTTTCGTTTATATAATTTTTCAATGATTTACATTGATTTTAACCTCTTGAAGAGCAGGTAGAGCGGTCCATGATTATTACGTGTTCCAACTGTGAGACCAAGTTCAATTTACCGGATAGCAAAATTCCTGCAGGCGGAGCTAAAGTTAAATGCTCCAAATGTGCGAATGTTTTTAAGGTAAACCCTCCTGCTCTTGAGCCGGAAGACGAAGTTGCGTCTATGCTCGAAGAAGAGACCGCGCCGGAGCCGAAACCAGCTCCGACCCCTAAAACAAAGCCAAAACCAGAACCTGAGCCAGAACCTGAGCCAGAACCAGAACCAGAACCAGAACCGGAAGAAGATCCTCTCGGTGATCTTGCTGACGATGAAGATCTGTTTGGTGAAGAGCCAGCCGCAGAGGATGAAGCGGCTCTGGATGAAGATCTCTTCGGCGATTTAGAAGACGATACCGCCGATGCTGGTTCAGATGATTTAGAAGATGACCTTTTCGGATCAGACAATACCGACGACGATGCTGATTTGGGTGCGGATTTATTTGACGATGATGAAGCGGCAGCGCCTTCGGCAGATAGTGCCGATGCTGATGATGCTTTTGATATAGATGATGAGCTTTTCGGCAATGATGATGATGTTGCCGATATTCCCGATGATATTCCAAGTGATCCAGTTGCGGAAGCTCCCGCTGAGGATTCCTCTGACGAAGATCTCTTTGATGAAGATGAGCTTTTTGGCAATGACGATGATGACGTTGAAGATGAAGTCACTGATGATTTGCAGGCGGAAGATAATTTTGTTGAAGAAGATGACGACTCTGATAACGATGACGCAGATTTCCCTCTAGATGATGGAGAAATGGGCGACTTTGATCTTGATGATGGAGTCACCTTGTCTGCTGCGGCTAAGAATAAGGGTGGTAAGAAAAAAGGAAAAGGATTGATCATTTTCTTGGTCATCGTACTTCTTTTTGCCGGTGGCGCAGGGGCGGCTTGGTATCTTAAACTCTGGGAAAATATTCCTTTTATTTCTTCAAGCGATAGCGGAGAAATGGACGCTTCCGAGCCTGATTCCAAGCGGTTCAGCAAATTCTCATTCAAGGATTTGCGTCAGTTCTATGTGAACAATGACAAAGCGGGGCAGCTTTTTATCATTGAAGGTAAAGTTGTTAATAATTTCGATACCGCTAAAGAGCTCATTCAAGTTGAAGCTCAGCTCTTTGATGATAAAGGACAAGTGCTTGATTCTCAGAAGTTGCTTTGCGGAAACACTCTTTCATTGTTCCAGCTTGAAGTTCAGAGTAGAGAAGAGATTGACGCCGGTTTGACCTCTAAGGTCGGGATTATATCTAATAATACTTTGCTTAAGCCGGGTATGGATACTCCGTTCATGGTGGTTTTCTTCAAGCCTTCGCCACAAGTTAAAGAATACGTAATTAATGTAGTGGATGCTAAGAATCCACCGAAGAAATAAAGAATTATTAAAGGTAAGCTTTTTGTAATAACAAGTTGCTTAGCTTAAGAAATTAATAAATAGATTTAAATATAAAAAGCCGGACAATATGTCCGGCTTTTTATTTATGTTTTACTACGCCGGAGAGATGATGAAGACTAAAGATGTTTTTGTTTGTTCCAGTTGTGGAGCGCAGGCTCTGAAATGGCAGGGACAATGCCCGCGTTGTGGTGAGTGGAATACTCTTCAAGAAAAAGTAGTTGTCCGCAAAAAAGGTGGAATAACTCATGTCCATGCTGCGAGTGCCGGTTCTAGGGGAATCACTTTAGCCGACATCCCAATCGAAAATACTGAAGCCCGTACTACAGGGTTTGTCTCTCTGGATGCAGTTTTAGGTAAAGGTTTTGTTCCCGGTGGCGCAGTGCTCGTCGGTGGTGAACCGGGTATCGGTAAATCCACCTTGCTATTGCAGCTTGCCGCTGCGCAGGCGCAGATGGGAAACAAGGCTGTTTATTTTTCCGGTGAAGAGTCTCTTGCCCAGATTAGAAGCCGCGCTGAAAGGCTCGGCCTTCTTGATACTGGAATGCTAGCTATTGCATCCACCAGCTCAGATGAAGCTCTCGCCATTCTAGAGTCTCCAGACAAGCCGGATCTTATAATAATTGATTCCGTGCAAACTCTAAATTCTTCACACGCTGATGGGATACCCGGATCCGTAAGTCAGGTTCGGGCTGTATCTTCTGAGCTAGTTGATGCCGTAAAAAAGACATCCGCCACTCTAGTTCTAGTCGGGCACGTAACGAAAGACGGCCAAATTGCCGGGCCAAAGCTATTAGAACATATGGTCGACACCGTTTTATATCTTGAGGGTGACCGCAAACACATGATGCGTATCATGCGTGTGCTGAAAAATAGATTCGGTCCAAGTGACGAACTAGTAGTATTTTCCATGCGCGAGGCTGGTATGGAGATAGTAGAAGATCCATCAACGTTATTCCTTGGCGATAGAGACGATTCTTTTTCCGGTGCAGCGGTGGTAATGGCAATGGATGGGCACAAGCCTTTCGCAGTAGAAGTGCAGGCCTTAGCAAGCCGCTCAGTGCTATCCATACCACGCAGGACCGCGCTCGGTTTTGACACTAATAGGCTTAACTTAATCCTCGCTGTAATAGAAAAACGACTCAACCTGAATCTAGGTGAGCTGGATATTTACGCCAAAATAGGCGGAGGTTTAGCCATGCGCGATCCCGGACTTGATCTTGGTGTAGCTGCTGCAGTGCTTTCATCTTTCTATGATCGCCCACTACCAGCCGGTTCAGTCTTCTGGGGTGAAGTAGATCTGAATGGTCGAATCAGACCCGCATCAGGTGGAGAAACACGCCTTAAACAAGCTGACAGGCTTGGTTATAAACCTGTTTTCCAGTCCGATACATGCAAAACTCTGGATGACTTACAAGCTAAATTGTTTGGGCCTGCTGAATAAATTAAGAATAGGTGATTTCGCCTTCGGCTGGACCAGAAGGCCCGGGGCCCTCTGGACTCCCATTTAGGGGGGAGGGTGTATAATTTAAATTGAGAGAATATAAATGAAAAAAGTATTTTTGGTAGCCGGAGCGCGTCCTAATCTGATGAAAGTTGCCCCTATTTTCCGGGCCTCCCGCAATTTGGACTCCATTGAATGCGACATTGTTTATACTGGTCAGCATTACGACAGGCAGATGTCTCAGGTCTTTTTCGAGGACTTAGATATTGATGAGCCTAAATTCAATATGGGCAAATCTACTGGCACCCATGCTGAGCAGACTGGCGCGATCATGATTGCTTTTGAGCAGATGTGTGTTGAGCATAAGCCTGATCTTGTGGTCGTTGTAGGTGATGTTAATTCTACTCTTGCTTGCTCGATTACAGCTCGCAAACTTCATATTCCTGTTGCCCATGTTGAGGCGGGTCTTAGAAGTGGCGATCTGGATATGCCGGAAGAGATCAACCGCATGGTAACTGACTCGATCAGTAATTTATTTTTCACTACGGAAGAACACGGTTACGATAATTTACTGCGCGAAGGTAAGGATGCTGCGGCAGTTTTTCAGGTCGGAAATGTGATGATTGACAATTTGTTTTATAATGCTGGCCGTTTGGGTGATGATGTTACCGCGGACTATCAATCACGTTCACTTAAAGAGAAGCTCGGCAAATATGCGTTTTTGACCATGCACCGTCCTTCCAATGTTGACTGCAAGGATGTTTTGCAAGGCATTGTTTCTGCACTTAATAAGATTTCTGAAAAGCTTCCTATTGTGTTTCCTATTCATCCCCGTACGGCTAAGATGATGGAAGAATTTTCAATATCATTTTCTGAAAATATTCATACTTTCCCACCACTTTCATTTCGCGAATCGCTTTATTTGTGGAAAGATGCTCAGGTCGTAGTGACTGATAGCGGCGGCTTGCAGGAAGAGACAACAGCTCTTGGGGTGCCTTGCGTTACTATTCGTAAAAACACTGAACGCCCTGTTACAGTTGAAAAGGGCACGAATGTTCTTGCGGGTGTTGAGGAAGGTAATATTCTGCGCGAAGTAGGTAAGGCTCTTGAAAAGACAGGTAATCCTGCTCCAAAAATACCAGGCTGGGATGGTCATGCAGCTGAACGTATTTGGGATATTTTGATTGATCATATGAGCGCGAAATAAAAATATAATCCAAGTTAATTTTTTTGTTGCTAACGTTTAAACTCTAGCATAGAACGGCGTACTTTTTGTGAGCAGCCGCTTCTACTGTGTTTGCTATGTTTTTCGGTTCCCTATCGGCTGCGGACTATTACGCACAGCTATATTTTATTGGGAGGGACTGTCATGACTGGGCAGAAACCTATCGTTGAACTTAGGGGCGTGAGCAAATCCTTTGATGGTGATTTGGCTCTGGCCAATGTTGATATTTCTATCAGGGATAAAGAATTCCTGACTATTCTCGGGCCTTCCGGTTGCGGGAAGACTACTATACTCAGACTAATTGGCGGATTTGATACGCCTGATGTTGGAACTGTTAGCCTTGGCGGTGTGGTTGTTAATGACTTGCCCCCTGAAAAACGCGCTGTTAATACGGTTTTTCAGAGCTACGCCCTTTTTCCGCATATGACTGTTTTCGATAACGTTGCCTTTGGCTTGAAGCTAAAAAAACAATCTGCGTCTGATATTAAGCAGGCTGTTGCGGAAATTCTTGAGCTGGTTGAAATGGGAAAGTTTGCGAACCGTAAACCTCATGAACTTTCCGGCGGTCAGCAGCAGCGGGTGGCTGTGGCGCGCGCACTCGTGAATAAGCCGCTGGTACTTCTTTTAGATGAATCTTTTTCCGCATTGGATCGCCGCCTCAGGAAACAGATGCAGATGGATATTAAACATTTGCAGCGCGAGCTTGGTATTACCTTTGTTTTGGTCACTCATGATCAGGAAGAAGCTTTTACCATGTCTGACCGGGTTGTTGTCATGAATCACGGTAATGTGGAGCAGATTGG
The DNA here is from genome assembly GCA_030145055.1 of Desulfovibrio sp. Classification (GTDB taxonomy): domain Bacteria; phylum Desulfobacterota; class Desulfovibrionia; order Desulfovibrionales; family Desulfovibrionaceae; genus Maridesulfovibrio. The sequence continues at coordinate 400,166 of JAQYWK010000001.1, read as the reverse complement.
TAGTCCTCGTGAAGTTTATGAGGAACCCAGAAATCTCTTCGTTGCAGGTTTTGTGGGCGAAACAAATCTTTTCGATGGTTCAGTGGCCTCGTGTATCGAATGCGATAAGGGGTATAGAATTGAGGCCGCTATAGGCCAAATGCAATGCACACTGACCGTGCCGGCTATTTTTGCTGTTGGTGAAAAAGTAAAAGTCCTTTTAAGGCCCGAAGATATCAAGATTTTGCCGTGGTCCGCGTACACTCATGTTGAAGGAAATCCTATTTTTAAAGGGTGTGTGGTTGAGACTGTTTACAAGGGAACCACCTACGATGTGGTGGTTGAGTTAGAAGATGGCAAGACGGTGCTCGCTACTGAGTTTTTCAATGAAGACGCAGACAATGTTTCTTTTCGTCGCGGTGACGAGCTGGCTGTAAGCTGGATTGAAGGTTGGGAGGTTGTATTGCCATATGAACATCAGAGCGAACTCTAAGAATATTGCCGTAGGAACTGTCTGGGGATGGTTGTTCCTGCTGGTAATTATTCCAAATCTTCTCGTTTTTGGAGTTTCCTTTCTTTCCATTGATACGGATTCTTTTGCCGCGCTTCCTTTTACTCTGGAAAACTACAAAGAACTTTTCGATTCAAGCCTGCTTAAAATGATTCAGCGATCTTTTGAACTGGCCGGGGTGTCGACTGTAATATGTTTGCTTGTCGGATATCCTTTTGCGTGGTTTCTGGCGCATGTTTCCAAAAAGTATAGATTGGTTTTGCTCGTTTTGCTGGTAGTGCCATTCTGGACCAACTCGCTGGTTAGAACTTACGCCCTTGTCGCGATGATCAACGCGAACGGACTGATTAATAAATTGCTCATGTCCATGGGGCTGATATCCATGCCAGTGCAGATGCTCTATACTCGCGGGGCGGTGCTTTTGGGACTTTGTTATACCTTACTTCCGTTTATGGTATTGCCGCTTTATTCATCCATTATAAAACTCGACAAAAGGCTTCTTGAGGCTGGGCGCGATCTTGGCGCAGGGCCAGTGCGGACCTTCTTTAAGATTGCTTTGCCGCTTACTTTACCCGGCATAGTGTCGGGTTGTATGTTGGTTTTTATTCCTGCTTTAGGAATGTTTTATATACCTGATATTCTTGGAGGATCAAAACAGGCGCTTATCGGTAACTTTATTAAAGATCAGTTTTTAGTGACGCGTGAATGGCCTGCTGGAGCAGCCGCAAGCGTGTTTTTAACAACACTTATGGCGTGTATGTTTGTCGTGAATATTATAAGTCAGCGCAAGACGCGTAAGAGGACTTAATCATGAAAACTTTGCGCAATTTATATGCATTTATGGTCTATGTTTTCCTCTATCTGCCATTGGCTGTAATGGTGGGATATTCGTTTAATTCTTCTAAGTATTCTATGAACTGGAAAGGTTTCACTTTCGACTGGTATTATCAGTTGGCTGCAAATTCCAGACTGATGGAAACAGCGATGAATTCACTTTTACTCGCTACGGTTGCTGCTACGGTTGCGACTGTTTTAGGAACTGTTGCGGCAGTGATTATTACAAAATATCGCTTCGGAGGCCGCAAGCTGATGAAGGGGTTTTTATTTGTTGTGATGATGGCCCCTGATATCGTGATGGGTATTTCGTTACTTATTTTGTTTGTGGCTTTGTCGGTACCGCTTGGATTTTGGACTCTATTGCTTGCGCACGTAACTTTTTCTGTGCCTTTTGTGGTTATTACTGTTTCCGCAAGGCTTAAGGGATTGGACCCGCATCTGCTTGAAGTGGCTAAAGACCTTGGTGCTGGAGATTATGAAACCTTTAAACACATTATTGTGCCCTTAGCCTGGCCGTCTGTTCTGTCAGGTTGGCTTTTAAGTTTCACCTTATCCATGGATGATGTGATCGTTAGCTTTTTTACCACCGGGCCGACTTTTGAGATTTTACCTCTACGTATCTATTCAATGGTTCGTTTAGGAGTAAAGCCGGAAGTCAACGCTTTATGCGCGGTGATGATTGTCCTCACTCTTCTGATTGTGGGCGTGTCACAGCTGCTTATTAAGGAGAAAAAATGAAAAAAATCATTATTACGATTTTGATGTTGGCGCTTTCTTCCACTGCCTTTGCGGGTGGGGAACTCGTTTTATATAACTGGTCTGAATACATGCCTCGCGAGGTGCTTGAACAGTTCCAGAAAGAAACGGGAATAAATGTCACAGAAGTGACGTATGACAGTAACGAAGCCATGTATACCAAGATTAAAATGGTTAAAGATCATGGTTACGATATTGTTGTGCCTTCCACTGACTTTATTATTCGCATGAGTAAAGAAGGCTTACTTGTTCCTCTGGATAAAGCATTACTGCCGAATTTTAAAAACCTGAACAAAAGATTTGTCGGCCTTGATTTCGACGAAGAGAATAAGTTCAGTGTACCATATTTCTGGGGTTCTTCTGGTATTGCGGTTAACTCAGAATTTGTTGATGTAAATAAGGTTAAAACAATCAAATCCCTACTGGCGCCTGAGTTAAAAGGACGCTTGCTTTTATTAAATGATATACGCGGCGTGTTTTCTCTCGGGCTTAAAGCTAAGGGATATTCCGTTAATGATCGTGACCCTGTTCATGTTGCTGAGGCTTACGAGTTTCTTAAGGAATTATTGCCGTCTGTTAAGGTCTTCGATTCTGACTCGCCGAAGCAGGTTATGTTGAGTAATGAGGCTATGGTCGGTCAGCTATGGAACGGTGAAGCTTTTGTAGCGAACAGCGAAAATCCCGCCATACAGTATGTTTACCCTCTTGAAGGGTACAGTCTGTGGATGGATCATATGAGTATTCCGCGCGGAGCAAAAAATGTTGTAGAGGCACACCAGTTTATAAACTTTATTCTGCGTCCTGATGTGGCAGCTAACATAGCTAAGCAACTTGGGTATTCATCTCCTAACGCAGAAGCTGTGAAGCTATTGCCTGAAGCTATGCGCAAGAGTCAGATTTCATACCCTGATGATGAAACCCTTAAGCGCGGTGAATTTGAAGTCGGCCTTGGTAATGCTACACCGCTTTATGAAAAATACTGGGTCAAGCTCAAGACTGCCGAATAAATAAATTGGAATTAGTTCTTCATCATTATTGCGCGGTATAGTTGGCTTATGTCGCGCAATAATGGTATCTTTCTTGGGAACAAAACCATTGAAGGAGGAGCTTATGCCCACCCCTATACATATTGTCTGTTCCAAATGCCAAGCCATCAATAGGATACAGACTGAGCGGATCGGAGATAAGCCTACCTGCGGCAAGTGCGGTGGCTTAGTGCTTAGTTCATCTCCCCTAAATCTTACCGATAAAAATTTTGATCGCTTCATTGCAAAAACAGAACTGCCCATATTGGTGGATTTCTGGGCGCCTTGGTGCGGTCACTGCCGAACTATGGCCCCCGCCTTTGCTAAGGCTGCAACTGTGCTGTACCCAAATATATTGACCGCAAAAGTTAATACTGAAGACTTTAAACCACTATCTGCTCGCTACAGCGTAAGCTCATTACCTACCTTGGTTCTATTTAAGAGTGGACGTGAAGTGAAGCGCGTGTCTGGCGCTATGTCTGCTGACCAGATTACAGGCTGGGCAAGGCAGTTTGTATAACTTTGTTTGCGTAACATCGTTTTACGTACTTTTATTTTAGGCTCGCGCGTCGTTGTATTTTATAGATTTATGGAGAAATTATGAATCGTTCGGTTAAGTATGTAGTCCTATCTATCATGCTCATGATGATGACTTTTTCAACTGTTTTCGGTTCTACTATGTTTCCGCTTGAACCTCCTGATACATCGAGTCCGCGCGCTACTCTGAATAGTTTTATCCATTATACTGAGAAGTTATACAAAGCTGCGAGCGATCCTGATGATGATTTCGCGCTTGAGTTGGAATATATGCAGAGAGCTGCTCGCTGTTTCGATTTCAGTGAAGTTCCGCCGACTTTACTAGATGATGTCAGTATCGAGTCGGTTTTAATGCTTCGTGAGGTATTAGATAGGATTGATCTGCCGGATATGAACGATGTACCGGATAAAAATGATGTAAAAATATCTGGAGCTGTTTCCTGGCGCATGCCACATACAGAGATAAATATCAGTAAAGTTGCAAAAGGACCGAGAGTAGGTTCTTTCCTTTTTACTCCTGAGACAGTTAATAGGTTGGACGAGTATTACAATGAAGTTCGAGACCTGCCATACAAAAAAAATGATCTTGGTCAGGATTATTACGGGTTGTATGAGCAATATATTTATTCTTCCGGTTGGATGATACCGGATGGTTTTTTAAGTAAATTACCTGCATGGATGAAACATGGGTATTTAGGACAGGCTATTTGGCAGTGGGTTGGTCTTTTTTTAATTTTTGCTTTGGGGTCGCTTTGTTTATGGGTGATGTGGTTGCTTAATAAGCGAGCTAAGTGCCGGACTGCTGGTTGTTCATGGGAAATAGGGCGTTTATTATTTCCGCTATCGGGTATGATTCTCTGTGCTTTTATAGAGTACCTCATGAATCGTCAGATTAATATTACCGGACGGGTGCTGGTTGTTACGACCATGGGTTTTGAACTGTTCTTTTTTATATTTTCAGGGATCGCCATAATCGTTGCTGGAAACGTTGTCATGCACGGCGTTATTGCCACTGCCAAGATTAAGGAAGAAGCACTTGATGCCGATGTTATTAAGCTTCTTGTAAGGCTTATTTCATTCACTCTGGTTTTTATCTTATTTTATCATGCAGGAAGTTATTTTGGGATTCCCGTTACAGCTGTATTTGCTTCTGCTGGTATCGCTGGTGTTGCTGTGGCCCTGGCTGCGCGTGAAACTTTAGCTAACTTTTTTGGTGGAGTTTCCATCTTTCTGGATAGGCCGTTTAGGGCAGGTGACTATATTGTTCTTGAATCCGGAGAGAGGGGTGAGGTTAAGGCTGTAGGAATGCGATCTACGCGTATGCTTACACGTGACAACATCTTGATCACAATTCCAAACTCGGTGATTACGAATGGCAAAATTACTAATCAGAGCATGCCGGAGCCGCACTTTCGAGTTCGCATTAAGGTCGGCGTTGCTTACGGCTCGGATGTTGATAAAGTAGAAGCACTACTTTTAGAGATCGCCAGGTCTAATTCACTCGCCATCAGCAATCCTCCGCCGAAAGTACGTTTCCGCTTATTTGGTGATTCCGCGCTGGAATATGAGTTACGATGCTGGGCAGCAGAGCCGAAGGATAGAGGCAGGCTGACTCATGAGCTTAGCCGTGATATTTATAAGAAGTTTAATGAAGAAGGGATTATTATACCATTCCCGCAGCGCGATGTTCATGTGCACAAGGCTGGTGAGTAGATTAAATTTATAGCTTCCGGCAAGATCGTCCAATACCATTTGATTGCAAATCCTTATCGTGCCTAAAACTATAAGGAGAAATGATTATGAGCGATCTTTTTAGCTGCTTTGATTTGGGGAGTATAGATTCTGTGACAGTGAGTACTGACGCTGGGGATTTACCTTGGAACTCACATCCTTCTTTTAGCGGAGTAAAACTCAAACACTTGGTAACAGGGGGAGAGACTGAAGGTCTATTCAGTGTCCATTTGGTTAAAGTGGATGCAAACTCCGAAATTTGTGAACATGTTCATGAAAACAGTTGGGAGTTACATGAAGTAGCAGGTGGCGAGGGCTACTGTGTACTTGATGGGAAAAGAATCCTCTATAATCCGGGCGCTGTGACTGTGTTACCGAAAAATATCAAGCACAGCGTTCAAGCGGGAGAGAATGGGTTGCTTATCATGGCGAAATTCATGCCTGCTTTATTGTAACCAAAGAAACCATGCTCAGAAAATCAGAGACACTCAAATTTAGAACTATCAAAGGCCTTGAAGGAGCGACTATGATTCACTCTTTCGGGCCAATTAAAGCATCGGGTCGTCACAGCCACGAATCATTAACATTGGGCGCGATCATATCTGGAAGACGCGTACTCTGTATCAACGATTCTACCTATGAGGTTGGTCCTGAGACTGTCTTCTGTATTGCTCCGAACGCGACACATAGTTGCCAGTCCATAGACAATTGCGAATATATAATATTCAGCATTCCGGTTTCTCTTGCAGCAACACTTGGTTTTACAGCAATGCTTCCGGCCTATACCAATCCGGTAATAGATTCTCCGGATTTATTCGGCATGCTTATTGGGCTATTTGATTCTATGGATGAATCATTTTTTGCTATGGAACGCCAGTCTCAACTTGTAGCGATTATGGTAATGTTGCTCAAGGAAACTCCTTCAGCTAAACCTGTACTCGCAGATGTCCCTCAGAATATTGCTCAAGCAGTCCGTTTCATGAAAATAAATCATAATGTAAACGTATGCCTTGATGAACTTGCCCAGATAGCTAAACTAAGTCCCTGCCGTTTCAATCGTCGTTTCGCCCAAATTTACGGTATGCCACCCCATGAATTTCATAATCAAATTCGTATGCGTGAAGCTAAAAGGCTTATAGTTAAGGGCACACCACTTGTTGAAACTGCAACATATTGCGGATTTACGGATCAAAGTCATATGAATCGGATATTCAAGAAGTTGCTGGGAATGACACCGGGCCAATATGCTAAGGCTTTTCGGTGATTCTAATTACATTTCCATAAAACAAGGAAATTAGTATTCGACGATAGCTCCGGACCAGCTAAGTCCGATTCCGAATCCGAAGAGCATGATTTTGTCTCCGCGTTTAAGCTGTCCTCTTGCTTCTGCTCTTTTCATGGCAATGGGGATGGATGAAGATGTTATATTGCCTGTCTCTTCTAGATCAATAATCAGCTTTTCTTCGGGGATGGATAATTTTTTGCCCATTTCTTCAAGCACTTTGCGGCTTGCTTGATGGAAGACGAACAAATCAATGTCATCAAGAGTTATCCCAGCAGATTCAGTCAGCTTTATAATTTCCGGTGGAATCGTTTTAATTGTGAACTGGAGTACGTTATAGCCGTCCATTATGAAATTAGGCTTTGCAATGGGGGCTTCGGGGTCTTTTCCGGTCATTACGCTGATGCCGGTATTTTCGCAGATGATGGATTTATTGCGGCTTCCATCGGTACCGAATTGGAAAAATGGGGCTATCTCCGGTTTGTCGAGAATGGTTGCGCAAGCTCCGTCCGAAAAAAGCAAGTAAGCTTTGTTCGTTTCGGGGTCGATCATTTTTGAGTAATTATCGACTGTAACAAAGAGCACTCTTTTTGAAATATTTGCGGCCAGGTAGCCGTATGCAATGGAAAGACCGTAGCAATATCCGCTACAGCCGAGGCTTAGGTCAAAGCACTTGGTAGTAGAAGGGAGTCCCAGTTCGTGCTGGAGGCATGCAGATACGTGAGGCAGAAGATTGTCCGGTGTCTGCGTGCAGACGATAAGCGTATCTGGAAGCTCTGATTCAGGAAGCGATCCGATTGCCTTTTTCGCAGCGGTGAAAGCCAACTGGAGTGTTGTTTCATCATTATCTGCATGATGAAGGAAGCGAACGCCTGTTTTTGGCAGAGAATTACGTACATGCCATTCAGGTTTGCTTTTATCTAATTCTAGGCAATCTACTGTGTTCGCTGGAATATAATATTCTATTGCATTGATAAGGGCAGTCATGATCTTTCCGTCGTTATTTATGTGTACCGCGATTAGGTGGTAGAACGACTATTTTATTCAGTTTTAAAAAATGCATTGTATTAAGATAGGAAATGGAGGATACATTCAGTTGTGTATCTAAATTCTTATATCACGGGTCACGGCTCTAATAACGATTATTTATGTGTGGCGCAAGTTAATAAAAAGCCCGCTGAAAAAAATCAGCGGGCTTATGAGAAGTTCGTCTTAATGAAAAAAGTGTTCAGCTAGTTGTTGTCATTAATGATTTTGACTGCTTGCGGGAGAAACATGCTGAAAGTGTCGTGGAGTCCAGCCATTAGCTTGCCTGCATTTTCGCCAGTGTTGGCAAATCCTTTTTCCTGCTTAGAAATATAATTCTGGGAAAAGAGTAGTTTATTGTCTTTAGTGACCATGCCGTCCAACTGAACTTTGTAATTCATTTCCATTTGTCCAGGACGATTGATGAAAACTTTATTGGCTACACCTGTGATAATGAAGTTGTCGCCTGCATCGTCCATTGTTTCAAAGTATTCCGCATCGTATCCCTGAGACATGAGCTGAGTGAGAACAGATTTAGCCATCCATGTACCTACATCTATTGATGGGATATATTTGAATAATTTGCTTTGTCCGATTTGAGCGATGGGTTTGGTTTCAGTAAATTTTACTACTGCAATCTTTACTGTGCATGGTGGTATATCCATTTTGATAGGAGTATAATCTAGCTGAAGAATAGCGTCCTTCATTTTCTTTTCCGCGGCAAAGCCTGAGGAAGGCATCATAAGCACTGCTACTGCAATAAGTAGAATGAATATTGATAGGGACTGTTTTTTCATGATTTCTCCTGTTTGTGTTCGATGTACATGCGACAATATTATATCGTTTTTCAAGATACTGGAACTTAGCTGTTTTTGTCAAAGTTCTTTTCGGTAAGCATAGAAAAGAACAGCGGCTTGAAAGTATAGTTTAATTTTCATGACGGGCATGTATAGAACTTGGGTTGACCGAGGGCAAAGGGTAGACTATTTGCAGTAGCATCTTGGCCCAACCCAGCTAAACGAAATTATGAACAAGGTTAAATCCGATATGATTGCCCATTTCAAGGATAAGAATTTTTCAGCTTGCTATGCTGATGTCTTTTATGCTGCGTGTATTGCTCTGCTAGCGCTTGCTGTGCGTGCGATATCTCTTGAGTATGTGGAGATGGGTGGTGACTCACTTTGGATATGGGAGAATGTCGTCCATCAGGTTAATTACGGCACAGCGCTTGTGTGGAACCACCATACTTTAAGGTGGGCCATTAACTTTCCATTGTACTTGATCCTTAATTGTTTTGGCACAACACCTACAAATTATTATATTTTACCAGTCCTATATTCTGTCATAAGCGCAGTACTTGCTTTCTTTCTCGGAAATATTTTAAAAGATCGACAGTTCGGTTTCATGTCCGCATTGCTTTTAATCTTGTATCCTAAAATGACAACCATGGGCAGTCAGCTCTGGCCTGGTCTTTATGAAATGACCTACCTGCTTGGGTGCGTACTCGCCGTGTTTTGTTGGCGGAAGTACGGAGGATGGTATCTTCTAGCCATTAGCGGGCTGTTCGCAGGATGCGTTTGGGGGGCGAGAGTAACAAGTCTTTTTTATGCCCCTGGAATATTTGCCTTAATTTATTTGGGCAAAAGAAAAGTTACCCCTCTATTTATATTTTCTGCATTTTTCTTTTTGGTGGTAGCTATAGAGTGGCTGTACTTTCAAAACTTAACAGGAAACAGTTTCGGCAGACTTGGAATTATTACGCAGACTCATGTTGCGAAAGATGAGCATTTGATTAGCGTTTCACAATATCTATTGAATTTTTTGAGCTTAGTTAAACTGCGTGGACTTTTACCAGTGATTTTGGCGGGTGTTGGTACTGGGTGCTGGCTAGTCCGGCGGGGTCGTGACGAAGAAAAAGGCATTGCTATATTGTTTTTAAGTGGCTTATTTTTCAGTGTTTATATGATTTCAAGCTTTAACCCGCTCAAGCTTGCCACACCGTTCGGTTCCAGGAATATTACAGCAGGTTCGCCATATTTAATTATGGTGTTATTGCTAGGTCTTAGGAAGTGGCAGGAGAGTTCCCCGCGCGCCTCCAAGATCTTTAAGTACGGATTAATTGTTGCTTTTGCTGTTTTTACTTTTAAAGGAGTATCCTCTCAAAATACTTTTTGCCGCTTACAGGAAGATGTTCAGAATGCACGGATAATAACTGACAAGAATATTCCCGTGCTTATGAGATATTCTGCTTGGGTTCCTAATTTTATTGAAGAAAGTGGTATGAAATTAGTTGGGTACGAAAAGAAATCACGCCTTAAAATAAACGAAGATGTCAAAATGTCCAAAAATGCGCGCCGGGTAGGCTCAATTTTATTTGGACACAAGGGCAGGAATGATTATAAGCCGGAAACAATTGACGGATATTACTATTTTTACTCAGGTGATTATAAAAGCTTAGCTAATTCGCAGTTAGTAGGTATTTCCGAGTTCAGTCGTAAAGGTCATAGTTTGACAATAGTTCCAAGAGAAATGTTACCGCAGAATATATTTAAAGAAGGATCAGCAAAATGAAGACAGCAGTTTTAATTCCGTGCTTGAATGAAGAAGAAGCAATTACTAGCGTTGTCCGCGATTTTGCAAAGCAACTTCCGGGCTGTGAAATATATGTTTACGACAATGGTTCTACTGACAATACTATCGCCGTTGCAAAGGCGGCCGGAGCTATGGTCGCTTCTGAGAATAGACGCGGAAAGGGCAATGTGGTCAGCCGCATGTTCGCAGATATTGATGCAGATGTTTATGTTTTGGTAGATGGGGATGATACTTACGATGCTACCGCGGCTCCGGCCATGGTGGATAGGCTTCTAAGTAATAATCTCGATATGGTTGTCGGTATTCGGGATCATAAAGATGAAGATGAAGCATACCGTTCCGGCCATCAAGCGGGCAATGCTGTATTTAATAAATTTCTGGGCATGATCTTTGAAAAGACTTTTACAGATATCTTTTCAGGTTATCGTGTATTTTCAAGAAGATTTGTAAAATCTTTTCCGTGCCTCAGTCGTGGATTTGAAATTGAGATGGAAATGAGTATCCATTCCATTACCGCTCGTCTGCCGGTGGAAGAAATGGTTACGACTTATGGCAAGCGCCCTGAGGGGAGCCATAGTAAGCTCAATACATATAGAGATGGTTTACGAATCTTTTTAACCATGTTGCGCTTGTTCCGTCATATTTTCCCGTTAAAATTTTATGCAGGGATCGGAGGCGCATTTGCGCTGCTTTCTCTTATCCTTGGACTTCCGATCGTAGGTGAGTGGATGATGACAGGTCTTGTTCCTAAACTTCCCACCGCTGTTCTTGCCGCCTCTGTCGGAATAATTGCCTGCTTATCGGTTGCAATAGGTATTATATTGGACTGCGTCAGCCGCGGGCATATGGAGATGAGAAGGCTGGAATATTTGAATTTTACATCTCCGGCTGTGATATGCCGTGATTACTGTGCAAAAGAGAATATGGATGGCGGGTCAGTTGATAAGTAGTCGGTTTTTACGATTTTGCTGTATTGGCGGGCTTGGTTTCTTAGTGGATTCCGGAATTACGTATGGATTAGTTGCTCTCGGTGTACCATCTCTTTGGGCAAGAATTCCGGCAATATTGGTAGCGTTGACGGTTTGTTACAGATTTCATCATGGTTTTACCTTCCGCAAAGAGGGAAAGGCGCCTTGGCGTGGATGGTATAAGTTTTTGATATCAAACGGCGTTGGTAGCATCATTAACTATGGGTGCTATGCGGGAGTCTTGCTTATTTGGCCCGGTTCGTCTTTAATTATTCCACTGGCTGTCGGATCTTGTGTCGCTCTGGCAGCAAACTATGTGTTATCAGCGTGTTATGTTTTCAAATGAGAGCAATCTAATGTATGGTCAGTAGGATTTGCGGTAAGCTCAGTCTGGACTTTGTTTAAACGGTGTGCTTATTTCGACGCTTTCAAAAAATAAACGGATTCGCTTGTTTTATGTTTGGTATTAAAGAGTGAAGATAAATTTTTTTAGATTTTATATAATTTTGAAAAGTGAGTTTTTTGAGCAGTGAAAGATATAAGTAAGATTAATCCTAAGCGAATTTTAGTATGCCAGCTACGCCAAATTGGTGACGTGGTATTGGCTACACCTTCCGTTTCGCTGCTCAACAAAAAATATCCCAATGCTGAAATTCATGTTTTTACTGAGGGAAAGTGCGCCGAGGTCTTTGAGAATAATCCCGCCGTACAGCATGTCTGGGTGATAAATAAAAAAGAGCTTGCTAATCCACTAAAAGCCTTAACCTTTTATAGAATGGTAGGAAGGTCCGGTTACGATTTAATCGTTGATTTCCAGCAGTTACCTCGTTGTCGGTGGATGCTTTTATTCAGCAACGCTTCTGTAAAACTTTCTTTTAAGCCGCGTTGGTACAATCGTTTTTTGTATACCAATTGGCCCGACTCTATACCTGACGGTTACGCTGCAAAATATAAGGCTGGAGTTTTGCAGCCTCTTGGAATTGAATGGGACAATGAGAAACCGCAAATTTTTGTAAGTGATGAAGAGCGTGCAGAGGGGCGTGCATGTTTGGACTCGCTGGGTGTTGGCGAAAGCGATACGTTAATCACAGTTGACCCTTCTCACAGAAGGGAGACAAGACGCTGGTCAGCCGAATCTTATGGCAAGCTTCTCGCTCTGATTGCACAGGAAAGGGAGGGGATTAAGTTTTTCTTGCTCTATGGTCCCGGAGAAAAGGATGTGGCGGAGAATGTTAAATCCGTGGCAGGTCTTGGTGAGCAGTGTGTTATGCTAGAAAAGCCGGGGTCCCTGAGACTTATGGCAGCTCTCATAGAAAGAGCTGTTTTACATATTGGAAACTGTTCCGCTCCGAGACATTTTGCTGTAGGAGTCGGAACTCCGAGTATAACACCTCCTGGGTCATCAAGTAGTGCATGGACATTTCCATCGCCTGAACATGAAGAAGTTGTTCCAGAGGGGGTGGAGTGCCAGCCTTGCGGAAACGAAAAATGTGCCAGCGGCTTGATGAAATGTCTGAATGAACTGAAACCGGAAGTTGTACTTGAGCGTGTTTTGAAGAGGATATAGAAGCTGTTGTTGTCGTTAATGGGTTGTCAGAATTGGTTTTAATGACAACAAATTTTTATTTGAGGAAATGAATGCCAGTATATAAAAAACAGGGCTCATATGGTTTATGAGTTTATCGTTAACCGAATTCTGAGAGGAGTTTGGCATCAATTTAAATGGGGCGTGTACAGTTTTACTGACCCTATTTTTTACCTGTTTTTATCTTTCGGGTTTATTGGTTTATATGTGCCAAGCCCCGATTTGAAGCTTTCTTTCATGTGGCTTTTGGTTAAGGCTTTTATTGAAGAAGTGTTTTTCAGGTTTCTTCTTCAAGAAGGTATTGATAGATTTTTCCGGTATGGATACAGGATCGGCCCTTTAAGCTTGGCAAATATTCTGGCGTCATTAACTTTTTCCTGCATGCATCTTATCAATCAACCGGCTAGCTGGGCCTTTCTTACTCTTATACCTTCGCTTGCGTTTGGTTTTATCTGGCAAAGATATCGCAGCGTGGTGCCGGGAACTATCATCCATTTTGCGTATAATGCGTTTTTATTTTATCAATTTATGTAGAATTTGTGCAGGTAGAAATGACTGCTCTTGACTGATTTTTGCAAGTGTAGGATGGTTGTAAAGTTATTCATGATTGAGGTCGATTGGATTCTGAGCTGACTTAGAAGGCAAATGGTCGTCTGAAATTTTTTTATAAAATATTCTTTCCGAATTTTATTTCGGTGGAGATTGTGACGCTGAATATGTGTAAATTTTTGAATAAGATATTTGTTGCGCTGGTTATATCTCTTACTCTTCTTTCATCTGGAGCCTTCGCTCAGCCTGAAGGTGGAGATGAGGTGCACGCCAATTTGGAAAGTATCTCGCTTGTCGAGTTCATCAAGTTTGTCGGTCGTTATACCGGACGTAATATTGTATTCAACAAAGGTGCTTTGCCTGGAACTCATGTGTCCATTTATGCCGGGCAATCTCTGACCGAACCAGAGCTTATGGCTGTTTTTCAGCAAGTTCTGTCGGGGGCCGGATTTTACGCTGTAACTAGAGATAATGTTACATATATTTTACCTTCAAGGGACGCCAAACTTATTTCCCCGGATATTAAATCAAATCCTCAAGGCGGTTCCGGAGAAGAAATTGTTACCTCTGTTTTTCAACTTGCGGGAAAAATGTCCCCTGAGAAAGTAGTTTTACTTTTAACGCCTTTTGCTTCGCAAATCGGGCATGTTACAGCTGTTCCTATGGCTGACGCTGTGCTTGTCCGCGATCTCCAGGCAAATATTACTAAGATGCGCAAGCTTTTAGGGATAGTTCGTAAGGTCAGTTCGGGGCAGTCCACGGCTTTAATTGATTTGAAAAGAACAAACTCAAAATCAGTTTCCTCAAAATTAAATTCATTTTACAAAAAACTTTCTGTTTCAGGAAAATCCGGTAACCCACCGGTGATTGAGCCTATTGAATGGGCAAATAGTCTTTTGGTTTCAGGTAGTGGTGAACAGTTGGCAACGATAAAAGGCCTCGTTGCCAAGCTTGATAAAGTTACTGAATCCTATTCAAAATTGAAAGTTTACAAGTTACATAATATTGAGGCTGTTGTTGCCGGAGATGTGCTGAAAAGCCTTGTAAGCGGTGGCCTTCCTACTTCTGGGGCTTCTAAAGGCGCTGCAACAGCTACGACCACAACGACTTCTTCAGGAAGTTCTGATGGAGTTCAGGTGTCTGCGGATGCATCGACAAATACGCTGATAGTTATGGCTGATGCTGATCAAATGCCTCAGATTAATAGATTTGTTGAACAATTGGATCAAGCTCAAGACCAAGTTTATATTGAGGCTCTTGTTCTTGAGACTTCTTTAAATAATGCGAAAGAGTTTGGAGTAGAATGGCAGGGTGCTGTTAAAGTTGGAGGCGGTGTTTCTTCCTTTGGTTATACTAAAACGAAGGATAGTAATATGCCTGGCTATGCCGCTAACCCAAGCAATATGCCTGGTGGTTTTTCTATGGGGGTCTTAGGGGATCTCATTTCCTATGGTGGGAACAGTTATCCATCCATTGGCGCCTTAGTAAACTTTACTAAATCAGCAGGTGATTTTAATCTTATCTCTGCTCCACAAATTATGACGATTGATAATTCTGAGGCGGAAATTTTCGTTGGTGAAAACAGGCCGTATAAAACAGGTGAGAGTACTTCAAGTGCCGGAAGTTCTGTTGTAGCAACTTATGACTATAGAGATGTTGGTATTAAGCTCAGAATTAAGCCGCATATCAACCGTAAAGACGGTGTTATAAAATTAGAAGTATATCAAACGTATAATACAGTAAATGAAGCTACAACAGAGGCTTTGCCTGTAACTAACGACCGTACAACCAAGACCACCGTGCTTTTGGCTGATGGTTCGATTATGGTTATTGGCGGCTTGATTAAAACGGAACAAAACCGCGGTCAAAGTGGTGTTCCTTATCTTTCAGATCTACCGTTGCTCGGGTGGTTGTTTAAAACTCAGTCAAATAGCGGGAAAAAGAATACGTTAATGGTTTTCTTGTCAGCTCGTATTATTAGGACAACCGAACAGCTTGAAGCTCTTAGTCAGGTAAAAATGGATAAGTATCGTACGCAGAGAACTCGATTTAACAGTTTTATCGAAAAAGAATTTAATACTTATAATAAAGGTGACGTGAAGGATAATCCTCAAGAGTCGTCCTCAACTCAGCCCGAAGGCGAATAGGTCATCAAATTGAGTAATTCTTACGATCTTAGCAAAGTTCCACGCGAAATCGTGGAACTTTTTCTAACTTTCCCGCAACGTAGTGAGTTTATTCCCGTGGAAGTTGGGGAGAACGAAATTAAGGTGCTGGTGCAAAATGAAGTTTCATTACCAATGGCTGATTTTATTGCATGGAAGATCGGGAAAAAGGTCATCACTGAAGTTGTGGATGAAGATGAGTTCTTTCCATTGCTAGAGCAGGCTTTGACCATTTGGGAAGAAGAGAGCTCGATTGAGTCTGATTCTGATGAAGAGAATGCAGGGGAAGACGGAGAAGATCTTTTAGGTTGGTCACACGATGATGCTCCTATTGTTCGTCTTGTGAATAAGACAATGCATCAGGCAATTACATCTGGCGCAAGTGATATTCATTTCGAAGGACAAGGGACAGGCTTTGTGGTTCGCTATCGCCAGGATGGAGTTCTTAAGGCTGTTAAACGACTTGATCGTGGACTCCAGGCTACGATTATTGCCCGTATTAAAGTTATGGGTGAGATGGATGTTGCTGAAAGCCGTATGCCGCAAGATGGTAGAATTTTTATTAAGCTTGGTCAGAAAGAAGTTGATGTCCGTGTTTCCACAATTCCTACTATGAGTGGCGAAAAGGCTGTTCTTCGTATTCTTGATCGCTCCAAAAATATTTTAAATTTGGAAGATCTTGGCCTCAAGGGTAAAGATCTTGAGATTTTTAGAGGTGCTTTAGCTCAGCCGCATGGGATTGTACTTGTAACCGGACCGACCGGCTCTGGTAAAACAACTAGCCTCTATGCAGGACTCAGCGAACTCCCGCGCGATGACAAAAATATAGTTACAATTGAAGATCCTGTTGAGTATCAGCTTTCCGGCATAAATCAGGTTCAGGTAAACAAGGCCGCTGGTATGACCTTCGCTACCACGATTCGTTCTTTCCTCAGGCAGGACCCTGATATTATTCTGGTTGGTGAAATTCGAGATCAGGAAACAGCAAGTACTGCCGTTCAAGCCGCCCTTACAGGTCATCTCGTCCTTTCTACTTTACATACAAATGATGCCGCAACTGCTGTAACAAGAATGCTTGATATGGGTATTGAACCATTTTTGCTTGCTTCTTCCCTCTCGCTTGTTCTTGGTCAGAGGTTGGTCAGGGTTAATTGTTCTCATTGCTCTAAAATTATTTCTGTTTCTGACCACACAGCAAAACTTTTTGATGGATTTGATGGTCTACCTACAACACAAACCGCAGGTGAAGGTTGTGAGCATTGCAACTTTACCGGTTTCCGTGGACGAAAAGGCGTATACGAGATGTTGCCTGTAACAGAAGATATGCGCGGATTGATTATGGACGTTGTTTCTGCTGATAGGATCAAAGCCCACGCCAAAGAGCAGGGCCTTGAGACAATGGTTGATCACGGCGTCCGTCTCGTTCGTGAGGGAGTTACTACTCTTGAAGAAATTGCTCGAGTTACAAAGCAATAAATGATCTTGTGCCCCGCACCTAAATTTACATCTAAGACATATTTATATTGGAGTTAATATCTCATGAGGCAGGAATTTCGAAAACCGGCTTGGGTGGATGATTGGAAGGTATTTTTACTTTTTTCGCTTGTATCCTTTGCTTTTGCCTTTGGTTTAAGGTGTTTGGATTTGCCTAAATGGGATAATCCAAGCTTTTTAGTAAATGGTGAGTATATCATGGGAACCCATGATGCTTATTATTGGTTGGCGGGGGCGAAAGGGATAGGCAGTGCCGTTGGTAACCCTATGTCTAGTTTGATACATTTTCTTGGAAGTGTGACAGGCGAGTACTACGGCAATATTGCTTTTTGGCTTCCTGCTATTTTTGCCGGATTTTGTGCTGTCTCCGCTTTTGCATGGGGCATGCTCGTAGCTGGACCTTGGGTAGGGCTTGTTGGAGCTGTGTACGCAACGTCTATTCCTGCTTATTATTTTAGAACTAGACTTACATATTACGACACCGATGTGGTTACATTATTTTTCCCGCTGCTAATTTCAGTGTTGCTTGCCAGGTGGGTCCTTATGGGGATTAAAAAGTCTTGGCTACCCTCTAAGAGTATTGAGATTAAATTTAATCCTACTGTTTGGGATTATTGTCTTCCTGTTCTTGCGGGGGCTGTGACTTCTTATGGGCAAATGTGGCATGGAGATGTTGAGACTTTTGGAATAGTGATCGTAATTATTGCCATGGCGCTTTCTATTGTTTGCGGTACAAAGAATAGCCGTCCTGAATTAATGCGTGGTCTTTTCTTATTTTTGATAGTTGCGTTTGCAGGATGGTCAGGTCTTTTAATTTCGTTGTTGCTGATTGCGCTTTTTTTAAATCCCAAAGTCAGGGCTAATAGATATTTTAACAATGTGTATTGCTATTTAGCCATAAGTATCTGTTTTATTATGTTAAACGGGATAGGTCTTACTTCGATTATGGCTGTGTCGCAAAAAATCATGGCTTATTTGAAGCCAGTTTCAGAATCTTCAGCCACAGTCTCCGGACCCATTTATCCAGGAATAGCACAAAGTGTAATTGAGGCCCAAAACATCAACTTTGAAATTTTCTTTGCAAATTTGACAGGGAGTGCCTTTTTAGGGTGGCTGGGTTTTGTAAGCTTTGCTGTCGCATTGGCGTTGCGCCCTGTTATGATTTTGCTCTTTCCATTTGCAGTTGTAACATTTGCAGCGATTTTTATGGGTGGTCGTTTTTCTATGTTTGGTGGTATCACAATCGGTATAGGCTTGAGTTTCATTTCTGTTTATTTATTAGATCGGTTTGTTGAAATAGATAGAACTAATAAATTGTTTCAAGTTGCTCAAGCGATATTGTTAATCGCCATCCTTTTGTTTAAGGTCGCTCCAATTTATGCAGGGTCTCAGGTCACGCCCATTATGGGGCCAGCTCACGTCAAAGCTTTAGTTGAGACAGGTAAGAACATTCCTGAAGATAGTACTATTTGGACATGGTGGGACTGGGGATATGCAACCATGTATTATTCGGGGGTGAACTCTTTTGCAAACGGGGGACATCATGCTGGACATATTCTATTTCCATTGAGCTTGGCCTATACCACTCCTTCGTTTTTGCAAGCTAATCAAGTGATCAAATATAGTGCTGTAAGTGAGGGTAATCCTGCTGAAAAATGGGATAAGATGGCTTCTTCACAAGTTCAGGCGATGTTAAACTCTTTTGGTAATGAAGAGTATCAATTCCCACCAATATCTAAGCAGTATATTGTAGTTAGTTGGGAGAATATCCGACTTGCGCATTGGATTCTTTATTATGGATCGTGGGACGTCCGTACGGGTACCGGCGTACATCCCAACGTTTTATTTATAAACAGTCCATTTGATTTGAATGCGCGGGACGGAGGGATAAATATTAATGGGCAAGGTTCTAATACATTAAAGTCCTATAATATTTTAAAAGCTACGGGTGGTGTTGCTCAAAGTTATAATAGGGCTACCGGGCCGCATTTACTGTTTAATGAATCTGTAAGACAAGGTTTTTTAGTTGATGACTTTGCTTACTCAAGCATGTTGATAAAATTATTAATCGAAGACCCAGCTCAGCCTGAAATTTCAAAGCGATTTAAAATAACATATGAAGGTTTTCCAAATGTCAGAGTTTATGAAGTTATTTGATCGGAAGAGAAAAAAAAGGTTGAGTTATACGAACGATAAGTGTATGTTTACACCATAAATTTCCTAACCCGTTGAAGGCATTGGGCTTTTTAGGGTTTGGTCTTGTTAACTTTAACTTAAGGAGATCTTTTCATTATGAAAAAGATTACAGTTCTCTTTACAGTACTGCTGATGCTGGCAGCTTCCAGCGCTTTTGCAGCAGTCGACAAATCTTTCCCGGCTTATTTTAACCAGACTTTTGCTAGCGGTGCTTATGCAAAAGGCAATGGTACAACACTGGTATTTACAGGTTTTGGTATTAACGCCACTTCCGGTTCAATCAGTAAAGGTATTGTTCAAGAAATGATTCCTTTTGCGTCAAACATGACTGCAGCTGGTAAATCTGAAAAATTCTACATCAATGCTTCTAAATCAGTTCGTTTCTCCAACGCATCTATCGTTGGTTACAACGGAACAGTGAAGAACTACTACTTCCTTAACTCTACAAAAATGGATCTGACTTACAGTCAGCAGTTTGGTAATATTGTAGGTCTTACAGGTTTAGATGCAGCAGGTACAGCAGGTTTCTCTCCTTTCAACGCAACAGCAACTACTGGTCAGACTCTTTTCATGTCTGCAGGTAACTCCCAGCTACTAGTTGGTCTTGCTAACGGAACTCTCGGTTCAAAGGGTGCTAATTACAAAAGACTTGTACCTGTGCCAACAGCAGCAGGTCCAAGAACTGGTCTTTCCATGCCTATCATTTACGCAAATGGTACTTTGAAAGACATCGCTAGTACTTCCACAACTTGGGACTACTACGGATTCGGTCAGAGCACTAACTTGCCAGTTATGGTTTTTGCACAGGTAAAAATCAATACTACTACAGGCAATTCCAATGCTCAGGTTAAGTACTACATGAACAACGGTACTGACAAAGTTGACAACACATCCACTTGGATGAACTTCAACGCTACTGGCTTGACAAAGAACCCTACTGTTGGTGGCATTATGTCCCTGACTAGAAACGGTGGTCTTGCTCTATTCGAAAACGCAACTATCAACGCTGACCAGAACATGATTACTGGTTACGTATATTCAGCAACACAGAAATTGTTCGGTGTTATGGTTAAAAGCGGAACAGTTCTTGGCGCTAATGACGTAAAGAACCGCGGATTTAACATGATTTATGTTGGGTCTGGTTACGCTGGTCAGGGTAGCGGTAACGCTACTGCAGGTATGCTTCAGTTCAGTGCTGATGAAAACTTGAACCTTCTTGGTAACGCTCGCGTTCTTGAAGAAGGTACAGCTTCCGCTCAGACTGCGTACTCCGCTAGCCTTGGTAGAATGTCAGCTGTTGTCGCTTCAACTTCACAGTTTAAATTATCTCAGTCAAACATGACTATCTACGCCGCTGACGGAACTACTCCAATTGGTAGCTTCTACGGTAAACAGTCTGCTGATAAAGTATTCTCTGTTGGTTTCTTCGAAGATTACGATGGTTACAGATCCTTGTGTTTCTTGATGCCTTCAAGCGCTCAGACAGCGTTGACTGCAACAGCTGCTATTGGTTACCAGGGTAACTCAACAGCAGGCTTCGCTCCTACTTACTTCGTGAACAACGCTACTGGTTACACTTCAACTTCATTGAGAGCTCGTTGGACTGGAATTCCTTCCAACTTCACTCCGCTTACTGAAGTTAAAGGTTACACAATGTTCACTACTGCTCAGAACAGTAACTTCAACTTCTCCGCTCAGTACAAAATGAACGGTGTTGGTGGTAAAATTGCTGATCTTAGACTGTTCAAAGTAATGTCTGATTCTACAACAGCTAGACAGTTCACTTACGCAAGCAAACCAACTCCAGCAACTGGCGGCTCCTGGTGGATTTCCACTAACACTGCTGACGGTTACTTGAACTCGAACTCAATCCTTGATCCTGCAACTGACTACTATGTAACATGGGTAGTTAAAGATAACAGTGTTTGGGATTCTAACTCAACTGCGTACGGTATCATTGACCCAGTTGTCTTGGGTTCCGTTCCTACTTCCTCTTCAAGCTCATCATCTGGTTGTGTATTCAACCCAGCTGCTAGCTTCGGCCTTGAATGGTTGTTGCTGATGCTTGCTCCAATGGTTGCTATCGTTCGTAGCCGCTTCAAAAAATAATCATTAATTTGATTACTTGGCTCTAGATAGCTAGAATTAAGAAAAGTTGGGGGGGGTAACTGAAAAGTTACCCCCCCTTCTTTTTTGGATCATCTGTTTAAAGCTTGCTTAGAATCATGAAGCCATGTTCCTGAACTTGATAAAGCGAAGTCAATGGCCATAACCCTGCCTTTTATCGTTTTGATCTATTCTGTATGTCCTTTCAATCGGAGCAAGAAGGATAGTCAAAGAACTGAGCATGCTGAAACGTTGTGGCATGCTTGATTAGCTTTAAATTCGTATTCTTCAGCTCCAGCAATCCAATCTATAAGAACTTGTCTCTGTTTTACTCTTGTCGAAATGTGGCTATAACCACCGCTGCATATGTGGGATTTTATCAAGCTTGTACTGACAAATTCAGCCTTATCGAAAGGGTTGAATTGTTGAGCATCATGTTCGGTTTTCTCTGTTATGTGCACTTACCAGATCAGGATCAAAATAAAAAGCAAATGATATTATGAGGCTGAATTGCTCTGTCTCGCACTAAATTATAAATTAATTAGGTGATTAAGCCTGATTTAATAGCCTCGTGCTTGTCCGTCATTCAGAGATAGATGAATTCATGAGTTTATGAATCACCTCGTGCGCATCGACAATCAATCACATCAAGTAAATGCTCCATTGAGCGCTGGCAAAAAATAGTATCAATTCCCATTTGTAATTATTCGTCTATAAAAATTCATGGCGAGCAAAGCTCCACTTTCTGGATCGTTATGTTCAAAAATGGTATGTCTTTGTCATAAAAGTATGTTCATATGGTCGTGATAATTCACCGCATGAGTTATCGATATTACGCGGAGCAGCACATTAATTAATGTACGGGTATAAGCCTATTGAGTAGGATTAGACACATCGATTCGGTTGATTTTTTTAAATTCGTTTGACAGTTCGTACAAAATAACTTAACAAACTCACATCATGTTAAAGGAACTATTTACATCAAAAACCAGAATCAAGTTACTGCTTAAGCTATTCCTCAATCCGGGAGTATCCTCCTACTTGCGCGAATTAGCAGCAGAATTTGATGTTTCTCCCAACGCAATGAAGGAAGAACTGGACGGGTTAAGTGATGCCGGATACCTGAACAAAAAAAAAGAAGGGCGTTACATATTCTACAACGCCAACTCCTCTCACCCCTTCTTTCCAGAAATCAGCTCCATTGTTCGCAAGTATATAGGTATAGACCAGATACTTGAGTACATCCTATCCACTATCGGTGACGTTGACTCTGTTTACGTTCTTGATGACTATGCCAAAGGCATTGATTCAGGACTAATCGACGTGCTCATTATCGGAGACGATGTCGATTCGGACAGAATCATTGATCTTTGCGTCAAAGCTGAAGAAGCAATTCAGCGCAAAATAAGGTTTATGGTTCTCGGTTCCGAAGAATTTAAAAATACGAGTAATATATATTTAAAACGGCCTAATTGGAAAATCGTCTAACAACTCTAAACACAGATTACGCTTAAAACGGAGAATTAAATCTCATGAATATCCCATTTATTGACCTAAAAAAACAGTACTCACGCATTGAAAAACAAGTCCGTAGCAACATGGACGCAGTTATGGAACATGGCGCATACATCATGGGCCCAGAAATTCCAGCTCTAGAAAAGAGACTTGCTGAATACTGTGGGACCAAACACGGCCTAGGCTGTGCATCCGGAACAGACGCTCTAACTCTCGCGCTCATGGCCCTTGACGTTAAACCCGGCGACGCGGTTTTCACCACACCATTTACTTTTTTTGCCACAGCAGAAGCCATAGCACTTCTCGGTGCAACACCAGTCTATGTAGATATCGACCCTGTTACCTTCAATATCGATCCTGAAAAGCTAGGAAAAACCATCGAAGCTCTCAAAGGTGCAGATAACGGAATGGTTCTGCCTAAAGTAGAAGGTTTGACCGCGAAAGGGATTATCACTGTTGGCATTTTCGGCCTGCCTGCTGACTACGATGCTATCAAAACCATCGCAGATAAGCATGACCTGTTCATCATTGAAGATGCTGCTCAAAGCTTCGGCGGCGAATACAAAGGCAGAAAATCCTGCTCACTAGGTGATATCACTTGCACATCTTTCTTCCCTGCTAAGCCCCTCGGCTGTTACGGCGACGGCGGCATGTGCTTCACTGACGATGACGCGTTAATCGAACGCTTACGTTCCCACCGTGTACACGGACAGGGTCCAGACAAGTACGATAACGTTCGTCTTGGCATCAACGGTAGACTAGACACCCTTCAAGCTGCTGCTCTCCAAGCAAAATTTGATATTTTCCCTGAAGAAGTAGAGCTTCGCGACAAGGTTGCTTCAACATATGCTGAACTTCTTAGCGATATCGACGGACTTACTCCTCCTTCTACTCCAGAAGGCGACCGCTCCGTATGGGCGCAGTATTGCCCACTTGCTAAAGATGGCGCACACCGCGACAGAATTCAGGCTGCACTGAAAGAAAAAAATGTTCCTTCTCCTGTATATTACCCTATTCCGCTTCACCTCCAGACCGCGTTCAAAGAACTTGGTTACAAAATGGGCGATTGTCCTATTAGTGAAGATGCTGCAAGCCGTATTTTTGCAATTCCGATGCACCCTTACCTCGAAAGGGAACAGCAAGAATACATCGCAGACGCTATCAGAAACGCTTAAGGGAGAAACCTAATGAGCAAACTCAAAGTTGCAGTAGTAGGTTCCGGTTACTGGGGTAAAAATCTTGTCCGTAATTACGATCGCACAGGTGCACTCAAGGTCATCTGCGATACTAATAAAGACACACTTGCGAGCTTCAAGGAACAGTATCCTAAAGTTGAAACAGTTCTCTCTTATGGAGAAGTTTTAAATAATAAAGATATCGATGGAATCGTAATCGCGACTCCGGCAGAAACACATTTTACACTTGCCAAGGAAGCTCTGCTTGCGGGAAAACATGTATATGTGGAAAAGCCGCTTGTTCTGAATGAAGGCGAAGCCGAAGAACTGATTGTTCTTGCCAAGGATAAAAATCTTATCCTCATGGTTGGGCATCTGCTTCAGTACCACCCTGTATTTGTAAAATTGCGTGAGCTTGCTACGACCGGCGAACTAGGCCGCATCAACTATATTTATTCCAATAGACTAAACCTTGGAAAAATCAGGCGTGAAGAGAACATTCTGTGGTCCTTCGCTCCCCATGATATTTCCATGATTCTGTCCTTGCTCGGTGAAGAGCCGGAAAAAGTCATCGCAACTGGCGGTAATTTTCTGCATAACCATATTGCAGATGTTACCACCACGCACCTTGAGTTTCCTTCCGGCGCAAAAGCTCATATTTTTGTTTCATGGCTGCACCCGTTTAAAGAACAGAAGATAGTTGTTGTCGGTGATAACAAAATGGCCGTCTTTGACGACACTCTTCCATGGGAAGAAAAGCTCCTCTTATACCCGCATAAAGTAGAATGGGAAAACAACATCCCCGTTCCATCTAAAGCGGAAGCTGAAAGAGTTGAAATTCCGCAGGATGAGCCGTTGTTCCTTGAGTGCAAACACTTTTTGGACTGCATGGAATCAGGAAAAGCTCCTAGGACCGATGCTAAAGAAGGTTTACGCGTCCTAAAAGTTCTGAACGCCAGCCAGAAATCTCTTAACGAACATAGTCGCGAAGTTCTTCTTAATACCGGAGCGAACACACCATCCGCAAACGTTCACGAAACTGCTGTGGTTGATGAAAACGTTGAGATCGGTAGCGGAACCAAAATATGGCATTTTTCACACATCCTAGGTGGTACAACCATCGGTGAAAATTGTAATCTAGGTCAGAATGTTGTTGCCGGCCCGAATGTAAAAATCGGTAACGGTTGCAAAATTCAGAACAACGTATCTGTCTACAAGGGTGTAACTCTTGAAGATGACGTATTCTGTGGACCATCAATGGTTTTCACCAATGTATTCAATCCACGTGCACATGTTGCACGCATGAATGAAGTCCGTGAAACCCTCGTTAAAAAGGGTGCGACTCTTGGCGCAAACTGCACCATTATTTGCGGAAATCAGGTTGGAAAATACGCTCTCATCGGCGCAGGCGCAGTTGTCACTAAAAATGTAGCTGATTATGCTCTGATGGTTGGCAATCCGGCCCACAGAACTGGTTGGGTATGCGAGTGCGGCGAGATTCTCCCAAGCTCACTAGAATGTGTCCGCTGTAGCTCAAAATACAAAGAAAAAGACGAAAACCTAACTTCTTGCGAGTAGGTTAGAAGGTCGATCTGATGGGCAAAGTCCTTCTGAATATCATTACGGATAGACTCTCACACCTTGAAGGCAAGGGAGAGATGACTTCGCGCTACTATAATCCCGGCGAAGTATTCGATGACGTCCATATTCTAATGACTAACGGGGACACTCCGAACCCGCAGAATCTGCAAAAAATGGCGGGCAACGCCAAATTGCACATTCATAATATGCAGACTGGCAAATCATTATTGCTTAAATCTCTCTTTTGGCGTCCCGCTCTTTTAAAAGAGTGGGCGTCTGAAGGGATTGAACTCGCTAAAAAAATTAAGCCTGATCTTATCCGCTGCTACGGAAACTACATCAACGGCTACGTGGCCTCTGAAATTAAAAGAGAGCTTGGAATACCTTACGTGGTTTCTCTGCATACTCATCCTGACGAAAACAGAGCCAATATTAGCTTCGGCTTGAAAAATTTTCTTTATTATCATTTCAGTGCTGCAGTTGAGAAAGTAACGCTCGAGAATGCTGACGAAGTCGTTGTCATTTATAAATCGCTACTTCCATACGTGAACCGTAGAAACCCTGCATCACACAAAACTATCTACAACGCTGTAAATCCTGACAAAATAAAGTCTAAAGATGATTATGCATCTGATGGACCGCTAAAGGTTTTGTCAGTGGGAAGACTAATTCCTGGCAAAAA
Source organism: Desulfovibrio sp. (assembly GCA_030145055.1). Classification (GTDB taxonomy): domain Bacteria; phylum Desulfobacterota; class Desulfovibrionia; order Desulfovibrionales; family Desulfovibrionaceae; genus Maridesulfovibrio. The sequence continues at coordinate 373,874 of JAQYWK010000001.1, read as the reverse complement.
CCCCATTCATCTAATTGAAGCAGCAATAACCGGAAACACAGAGCTTACCATAGTTGGGGACGGACCTCTTCGTGCTGGTTTGGAAGAGAAAGCCAAGTCGCTTGATGGACCGGGAAAAGTAATTTTCATTCCTAGAATGGCAAACGATGATCTGTGCGAACAAACACCGTCCTTCGATGTATTCGCCATTCACTGTGACTATGACGGAATCCCTAAGACAGTGCTTGAAGCATCCCTTAGTGGGCTTCCTATCATTGTTAATAAGCGGACCAAAATACAAGTTCCTGAATTCGAAGATGGATGGATGACTTTGGTAGAAAACAGTGCCAAAGGATACAACGAAGCTTTGAGCGCACTCATGGATCAAACTGAACGTGAAAAGTTAGGTAGTCTGGCAAAAGAGTACTCCAATAAAAACTGGAATCCTTGCGAGACAGAAACCAAATACGCAGACCTTTATAAAAAGCTCATGAGCGCAAAGGCTTTATAAAAGATGAATAAATCAATACTTTTCATAGCATACGATTTTCCGCCCATCCTTTCGCCAGAGTCTATCCAGGTTCAGCGTAGAGCCATTGCGCTCGCGCAAAATGGGCATCAAGTTCATGTACTGACCTCCTGCGATACTCCGGATTTCGAATACCTCGACTCCGCGCTTTGCCGTGAACATGAAAACATCATTATTCACCGCGTTGAAAAACTTCCGGCAGAGAAGGCTCTGCACTACATATGTGGTGGCCTTGAAATTACTGACCGCAAGCTCTGGTGGAAATTTCCAGCAAAGAAAGCTGCGCTCAAAATTATTTCTGAATTTAAAATCGAAAATATTTACACTCACTCATCTCCGCTGGTTAATCATTTGGCAGGATTTGAAATAAAAAAAGCTATTCCTAAGATCCACTGGACTGCACACTTTTCCGATCCATGGACCATGAATCCTTATATTTCATACCGAACTGTCTTGCAGAGAAAAATCAACAAGCATCTGGAAGCAGGTATCCTTTCAAAGGTTGACAAAATCACCGTCACCTCCGAAAAGACACGCGATATGTTTGTTAACGGCCTTAAAGCTGACAACTCTAAAATCAGAGTTTTGCCGCATGTTTTTGACCCTGATCTATACAGTGACAATAAGCCTACCGGCGGCAAAAAAATAATTGCGCACACAGGCAATATTTATGGATTGCGGACTGTGGTTCCGCTCATTGAAGCAATTGAACAGGTTCTGCCGCAAAATTTGGAATTTCACTTTTATGGCCGCATGAAAGAGGATGAACGCGCGCTGGCGCAGGAAAAATGTGCGGATACAATCAAAATTTTCGACCCGATTCCGTACCTTAAATCAATTCAAGTTCTTTCCGATGCTGACATTTTACTGGTTATCGATGCTCCGCTGAATAATTCACCATTTTTCCCGTCCAAGCTTGCTGATTATATCGGAGCAGGAAAACCTTTAGCGGCACTGACACCGCTTTCATCTACAACGACTGATATTATCCGCAAAGTTCAAGATGATTTACTGGTCGCAGACAGTGCAGATGTTCCAGCAATCGCGTCTTTGCTTGATAGACTCGAGAATGCTGATGATTCCATGCTGACTGCTGGTCGTAAAGATTTCTACAACATGAATAACAACTACGAAAATATACGTGAGGCTTTGATCGATGAATAATGCCAAAATTCTTGTAACTGGCGGCGCCGGAGCAATAGGCCTGAACTTAATTGAAAGACTACTTCGTGACGAAGTGGGACAGGTGCTTGTTCTCGACGATCTTTCATCAGGATATCAGAACTATCTTCCAGATGATGAACGTATCATTTTTCATAATTCAGACATCGGAAAGATTGAGTCTTACCGATCAGTTATGGAAGAATTCAAGCCGAACTATGTTTTCCACTTAGCAGCACATTTTGCAAACCAGAATTCAGTGGATCACCCATTCAAAGATGTTCAAGCCAACATCATTGGGACCATGAATCTGCTTGAAATATGCAAAGAGAATAAGGAACTGAAAAAGTTCGTATATACATCTTCATCCTGCGTATACGGAAATGCAGCAATCATGCGCGAAGATGATTACATCTACCCGCACGAAACCCCCTACGCGATTAATAAGTACACAGCTGAACTATACGTTAAGTACTACGCCACCATGTACGCATTGCCCTGCGTATCCATAAGAGTGTTCAACACATACGGACCATACGAACCACACGGCGCATACCGTAACGTAATCCCCAATTTCATTGTTCGTGCAATGAAAGGTGAACCGTTAAACATTACTGGAGACGGAACAGAAACCCGTGACTTCACATTCGTAGGAAATACCGCCCAGCTTCTAACGTTGGCGGCAACTACTGACGTGAAAGATGGCGATGTGTTTAACGGCGGAACCGGAAATCCAACTCAAATCATCGACCTGGCAAATATGATCATCGAATTCACAGGATCAATATCAGAAATAGTCTTCATCGAACGACGCGACTGGGATGCGGTAAAAGACCGTCTTTCAGACATTTCAAAATCGACCAAAGTTTTGAAATATATCCCTGAAGTTCCGCTAGAAGTAGGCCTTAAGAAGACTGTTGACTGGTACATGAATGATTACGAGATTGAAGAGTAAAAATGATTAAAAAGCTACTGACAATCCTTTCACCTAAAGATCGCAAAAAGTTTATTTTGCTGATGCTGTTTACTATCTTTGTTTCTTGCATTGAAACTGTTGGTATTTCTGCGGTCATGCCTTTTATTGCAGTAGCCAGTGATCCGTCATTGATAGAGACTAATAAGTACTATCATTATGTTTATACTTTTCTAGGTTTTCAAAGTCCTAAAGATTTTGTTGTAACTTTTGGCTTAACTTTCATAGGTTTTTTCATATTTAAAAGTATTGTGAACTTAACCTCATTTTATATGATGAGCCGTTTTTCCCAAGGCAGAGCACATTCAATTGCGAAAAGATTATTCAGTAATTATCTTTTTATGAGCTATCAAAGATTTGTAGGAATGAACTCAGCAAGCCTATCTAAATCTCTTGTCTCTGAAACACAAAATATGGGCAACATGTTCATGGCGGTATTACTGCTTTGTTCAGAATTTTTTGTCCTGATATTTCTATACGGCGTACTACTTGCGGTTGATATTAAGATTACAGTTGCCTTAACCGCATTCTTAGGCGTTATGGTTTTAATTCTATTTAAAACCATAACCAAAACAATCACCGCTCAAGGCCGCAAGCGAGTGGACCATCAAGAAAAGTATTTTAGAATTGCCGGTGAATCATTCGGTAACATGAAAATTATCAAACTTATGTCTAGTGAATCAATGACCCTTGATAACTTTCTTAAATCCAGCAAAGGGTTTGTCTGGGCAAACATTGTCACAGCTTCCCTTTCACATGTTCCTAGATATTCACTTGAAACTCTCGGCTTTTCTACACTGATAAGCATTGTTGTTTATGTTGTATATTCTTCAAACAATGTGGCAGAGGTTTTACCGATTGTAACAATGTATGCACTGGCTCTCTACAGGCTTCTTCCTTCTGTAAACCGCATTGTATCGAGCTATAACAATATCATGTATTACAAAAAGACCCTTGATATTGTTTATGATGATTTCACTATACAAACTGACTCCTTAGGGGAATTACCCCTTACTTTTAATAATGCGATAGAGCTTGAAAACGTCAGTTTTAGTTACGGCGAAGCTACGCCAGTCCTTGAAAAGGTCAATTTGACTATCAAAACTGGTGATAAAGTAGCTCTCATAGGCGACAGTGGTTCAGGGAAATCAACTCTAGCTGACGTAATCATAGGCATGTACCCTGAATATTCTGGGAATATCTCAATCGATGGAACTAAGCTTAGTTCCGAAAACTTGAAATCATGGAGATCTTATATAGGCTATATTCCGCAAAATATTTACCTCTTTGATGCAAACGTTGCCGAAAACGTCGCTTTCGGTCGCCCGATGGATATTAAGAAAATAAAAAAAGTTTTAGCTCAAGCCGATATACTCGACTTCCTAAATAAAAAGGAAGGGCTAGAGACAATGGTCGGTGATGGAGGAATAATGCTCTCCGGTGGGCAGAAGCAGAGAATAGCCATAGCACGCGCTTTGTACGGAAACCCGAAGCTTCTTGTGCTTGACGAGGCAACATCTGCGTTAGATAGTGATACTGAAAGTCGCATCATGGACAAGATATATGACCTCAGTGGAGATAGAACACTGCTTATCATTGCTCACAGGCTCAGTACAATTGAACGGTGTGACAAGGTTTATAAAATTGGAAATATGCAGCCTATTCTTGTGAAGGGTAATGTATAGCTATGTATGACTTTGTTAATTTTATTTTATCTAAGTCATACAAATACAATCCTCGCACTCTAGACATTTCAACGCTCAAAAATGCACATGAATTATGTTTACTAGATGTGAAGTATCATTATGACCTGCCCTCAGAAGTCATCACTGGTAAAATACAATCTAATTGCAACGAACTTCCAATATTTCTTTACAGGCTTGGGAATCTTATTTTTTCAAAAGAACAAGATCACCCCCTGCTAGCTAACATCCACTGGGCGCTTCGCGAAATCTGCGGATGCGAATTATATTTCTCAACCCACATTGACGAAGGTTTCTATATAACCCACGGTCTCGGCACGGTCATCGGCAGTAGAAATAGCATTGGTAAAGGGTTCCGAATATATCAAGGATGTACCATCGGGCACAAAATTGATGCGGGTAAAGGATGCGTAATAGGTAACGATGTCACCATGTACTCAAATTCACAAATACTTGGGGAATTGACCATTGGCGACAATGCGGTTATCGGCAGTAATTCACTTGTACTAAATAATGTTCCGGCTAACTCTGTCGCAAAGGGTTCTCCGGCCAAATTCAATCAAATAAAGAATACATAGCTTACATAAACAACTTTCAAGGAGTTAAAATGAAAAATATTATGGTTACCGGCGGAGCCGGATACGTTGGTTCAATTCTTCTGCGTCGCCTTCTTGATGACGGCTACGGCGTAGTATGTGTCGATACTCTTAAGTTCGGCGGAGAATCCATCCTAGATATATGGGAACACCCTAACTTTACCTTTTACAAGACAGACGTTGCAGATCCGAAAGCCATGGACCCAATTATGGCTGATAGCGACTTGCACGGGGTTATCCACCTCGCAGCAATCGTTGGCGACCCAGCTTGTAAACTTTACTCAGACGAAGCGCACAACACTAACTGGGGTGCATCTGTTTACCTTATAGACAAGTGTAAAGAGCTTGGAATAGAACGTTTCATCTTCGCATCTACTTGCAGTAACTACGGTAAAATGTCTGATCCTGAAGGATATGTTGTGGAAACAAGTCCACTAGCTCCTATTTCCCTATATGCAGAACTCAAAGTTAAGTTTGAAAACTATTTCCTCAAAGAAATGGAAAAAACAGACGCGCTCTGCCCAACATCACTCAGATTTTCCACTGTATACGGTATGTCACCACGCATGCGCTTTGACCTTACAGTAAACGAATTCACCAAAGACTTAGCTCTTGGTAAAGAACTCGTTATCTTTGGCGAGCAGTTCTGGCGCCCTTACTGTCACGTTGCAGACTTCACCAATGCGATGATGACAGTTCTTGAGGCACCGAAAGAAAAAGTTGCTTACGACGTATTCAACGTCGGTGAAACAGCTGAAAACTACACCAAGAAAATGCTCGCGAACGAACTGGACAAACTTTTCCCAGAAGCGAATATCAAATACGTCAAAAAGGACGAAGATCCTCGCGATTACCGTGCTGATCACACTAAAATTAAAGAACAGCTTGGCTTCAAGATCACCAAAACTGTTCCTGAAGGCATGAGAGAAATTAAAGAAATAGTAGAGCTTGGCGTTATCAGTGACCCTGAAGGCCAGCAGTATTACAACATTCCTCACAAGAGAAGCTAATGACCCTCGCCTCTGAAATTCTAAAAAGCATGCAAACTGTGCTCCCGCAGGGTGGAGGATTTCTCCCCCTGCATGAGCCGGTATTTCCCGGCAATGAACTGGCTTACACCAAAGAGTGTATCGATACGACTTTTGTCTCATCTGTAGGTAAATTCGTAGACCAATTCGAAAAGATGCTCGCCGATTACACAGGTGCGAAGCGTGCAATCGCCGTTACCAATGGAACTGCAGCCCTGCACATGGCTCTCATGCTTGCCGGAGTTAAAAGCGGAGATGAAGTTATCATCCCGGGCCTAACCTTCGTGGCAACAGCCAACGCAGTCGCATACATCGGAGCAATTCCACATATTGCTGATTCCGAAGAGACAACTCTCGGCCTCGACGCAGCCAAGCTTGATATCCATCTTTCAGAGGTTGCGGAGGTTCGCAATGGTGAATGCTTTAACAAACAGACAGGACGCAAAATTGCGGCTCTGGTGCCCATGCATGTCTTCGGTATCCCCTCAGATATTGATGGACTGCTTGCCCTTTGCGAAAAGTTTTCTATCCCTATGGTCGAAGATGCGGCCGAAGCTATAGGATCTTTCTACAAAGGAAAGCATTGCGGCCTGTTTGGAAACGTTGCTTCACTAAGCTTCAACGGCAACAAGACTATCACCACCGGTGGCGGCGGCGCGATTCTGACCGACGACGATGAATTGGCTGACCTTTGCAAGCATATGACAACTACAGCGAAGGCCCCGCATAAATGGGAATATTTCCATGACATGATCGGCTACAATTACCGCATGCCTAACATCAACGCAGCTCTTGGTTGCGCACAGATGGAAAAGCTGGATGATATCATCGCAAGCAAACGTAAATTAGCTGAAGCATACGCTGCTGCATTTGCAGATATCAAAGGAGTTCGCTTCCTAACTGAACCGGAAGAAAGCAAAAGCAACTACTGGTTCTGCACCATAATCCTTGAAAAAGGAATGGAAGCAGAAAGAGATTCAATTCTTGAAGCAACAAACGGCGCAGCATACATGACCCGTCCGCTCTGGACTGCAATGCATAAACTGCCCATGTTTGAAAACTGCCCGCGTACAGATATGCGTGTTGCAGAATCCCTTGAGAAAAGGGTGATCAATATTCCTAGCGGCGCAGGAATACTCGGGGTTTAAAGACGTGAACTCAAAAAAGGCCATAGCTGTAATACCTGCAAGAGGTGGATCAAAGCGCATTCCAAAGAAAAATATTCGGGAAATGCTTGGTAAACCTATGATCGGGTATACCATAAAAGCGGCTCTTGAGAGCGGACTGTTCGAACGTGTAATAGTATCGACTGATTGCCCTGAGATTGCAGAAATATCCAAGTCGTTAGGTGCAGAAGTCCCCTTTATGCGGAACCCTAATATAGCGGATGATATAACTCCCGTTTCAGTTGCAACTCTTGATGCGCTTACCAAAATTGATCCAGACGCAAATAAATATACATATATATGCCAGCTTATGGCGAATTGCCCCATGCGCGATAGCGTAGATATCATTGCTAGCTTTGATCATTTTAGAAAGCAAGAGGCGCGCACTCAAATCAGCGTAACTCGATACGGCTGGCTGAATCCGTGGTGGGCCATGGAAATGGAAGAAGGAAAGCCTCTTAGACCATTATTTGAAGAAAAACTTAAAGAAAGAAGTCAAGATCTTGCCACACTATTCTGCCCTACAGGAGCGATATGGTGGGCCACCTGTGATGCACTGCGTGAAGAAAAGACCTTTCACGCCCCTGACAGAAAAGGCTTTGAACTAAACTGGAAAAACGCTGTTGATATTGATGATCATGACGACTGGACAATGGCTGAGTTTTTAATGACCCAAAAATTCGGAGTGTCCCGTTGAGTTCTACTGCACTCTACACCACTATTTATCCAGGTGAAGAACCATATATAAAGCCGTGGTTCGATTCTGTCGTCTCCCAAACCGACAAAGAGTTTGACATAATTATCGGACTAGACTCGTTCACGCCTGAACAGGTCTTTACAAATGCTGGGCAAAAGTTTGAAGCTAAGTTTGTCATAGCAGATGCAGGGGCAACACCCGCTCAGGTTAGAGAAAACTCTTTCGAAGTAATCGTTGCCGAATACGATCAAGTGATATTCACAGATAGCGATGATATTTTGCACCCACAAAGAGTCGCCGAAGCAAAAAATCTTCTCACAAATTGTGATTTGTGCGCCTGTGCACTTAATATTATTGACACAGACGGAACAGATCTTAGCCTCATTTTTCCCGTCAAAGAAAATGAGGAGCTACCTACACTATTGCCAAAAGCGAATGTTTTCGGTTTGTCCAACACAGCTTACCGTAGCGAATTATTGAAGAAACTAATGCCATTCCCTGCAGAATGCGTAATGTTGGACTGGTTTATGGTAATAAAAGCATGGCTACTAGGGGCAACAATTAAAACCACCTCTATGCCACTCATGCAATATAGACAGCACTCAACCAATACAGCGCGAGTTCTTGCTCCTTTTACTACTGAACAAATTTTAAAAGCTTGCACTCTATTAAAACTGCATTACTCCCTTTTGGAGGAGCATGTTTTGCCAAGCTTTACAGACAAAGCAAAACCATTCACAAATGCTTCTAACGATTTAAAAATTTTCATGGACTCCATGTCCTCGCCTGACACTCTCAGTAGATATGTCAGAAATCTAAACAAACTTGACGAAAAACATATTTGGTGGTCGTGGATAGCACACCCCGAACTGGAGGAAATATGGAAAAATTAAATTTTAACGGACGACTTGTCGGCCCCGGTGAACCACCTTACTTTATTGCTGAAATTGGCTCGAACCATAACGGAGACATGAACCTTTGCAAAAAGATGATTGACTCTGCCGTGGAATGCGGAGCAGATGCAGTCAAATTCCAGTCCTGGAGCAGTAAAACGCTTATTTCAAAAGCAGAATATGAACGCAACACTACCTACACTGACACAAACCGTCACTTTGGTTCACTTAAAGAAATGGTGGACAAATACCAGTTCACTCACGATCAACACAAAGCAATTTTAAATTATTGCAAAGAAAAAAATGTGGACTTCATGTCATCCGCTTTTTCACCGGAAGAAGTCGATATGCTCCTCGAAATGAATGTGCCTTGTATTAAGCTCGCGTCAATGGACGTAACCCACATCCCACTTCTGAAATACATCGGAAGCAAAGGCTGCCAGGTTATGCTTTCGACTGGTATGGCGAGTATGGGTGAAATTGAAACAGCAGTTACCACATTACGGGAAGCCGGGTCCGGCCCAATCGCATTATTTCACTGTATTTCTATTTATCCTCCTGAGTATGAAGATATACACCTGAACAACATGAAAACACTTGAGCAGGCATTTGATGTGCCGGTCGGATTCAGCGACCACACTATAGGCTCAGCTGTTCCTTTAGCCGCAGTTGCACTCGGTGCATGTATTATTGAAAAACACTTCACTACAGATAAAGATATGGACGGCTGGGATCACTGGATTTCCGCTGACCCTTCAGAAATGACAGTTATCTGTAAAGACGGCATGAATGTATGGAAAGCTCTAGGCTCCGCAGCCCGCATTGTCAGTGAAGCGGAAATGGAAAAAAGGAAAAAATTCCGCCGCCGCATGGTTACTACCCGTCCAGTTAAAAAGGGTGAAGTCTTCAAATCTGAAGATTTCGATTTTCTTAGACCGGGAACGGGTATCGGACCTGAAGAGCTTGACTATGCTGTCGGCAGAACCGCAGCCCATGATCTAGCGGATGGTGATGAAGTCGAGTGGAAGGATTTTTCTTAACATTTATGGATGAGTACCATCAAAATTATGGTCATTAAATTCGTCAAGCCACATGATCAATCTTGCTTCGACTTTATCAAGGTAAATCATAAACTGATCAATTTTAGCTTCATTGACAAGACAAACGTATAAAGAGGGTGGAGATTGTAAATTACTGGAAAATAGGGCTGTTTTATAGCCTTGCTCTGTAATTCTATAGTTAATAGAATTTGCAAGATAGTATCCCCATTCTTTACAAGTTAAATCTGATTTAAATCCATTATCATCAACAATGGTTATTTGTTCATCAACAGATAGGTTCAGAGTTCCGCAGTCAAAAAGGGAGATGTCCTTGCCAGGAGAAAAACTTCTCATCGGATTTTTTTTGATGAATTTCACTATAGTACCCACTAATGATTACGCTTTTATCAATAAATTGATGCAGACAAGTAAATATAAAAAATTAATACAAAAACGAACACATTGACAACTTGTTCAGTTTTACCTAACGAACAAGAAAAGCTGGATGGTTCAAATAAAAAAACCACCCCATGTCATGTTAAAAAGTCCCAATCGGACAAAGGCTTCAGGAGCTTAAAGTGAAAACAAGAGTTATTGCAAGACTAGATGCTAAACCACCATATATAGCAAAGCCAATCTTTTTTGAAGGGTTACGTAAGGTTGGAATGCCTGAAGAGCTAGCTCTAAAATACAGTTCCGCCAATGCTGACGAAATTTGTTATATAGATATTTACTCAAGCCTCTGCGGAAGAGAAATTAAACTCGAACCAATTCGTGCCGTTGCCTCTAAAATTTTAATTCCATTTGCCGTTGGCGGCGGGATTCGGTCAATAGATGATATGAAAGCTTTATTTGATAATGGGGCTGATAAAGTAATCATCAATTCATACGCGGTAATGCAAGATCCATCAATAATTGATAAGGCCGAAAGCCTTTTCGGTAGCCAAGCAATTACTATTCAAATAGATGCCAAACGGAAAGACTTATGGTGGGAATGCTATGCGGACTGTGGGAAAAATCCCACAGGTAAGAATGTTCTTGACTGGGCTCTTGAAGTAGAAAAAAGAGGGGCAGGAGAAATCTTGCTGAGCTCAATTGACCACGATGGAGCAAAAAAAGGATTCGACTTAGAGCTTATCCGTAAAGTTAATGAGATTACAACTATTCCATTAATCGCAGGAAGTGGAGCCGGCTCAATTGAACACATTACTAAGATGGTTTCAATTGCAAAACCTTCTGCTGTAACTCTTGCAACAGTCCTCCACGATGACATAGTTACAATCAAAGAAGTGCAAGATGCACTTAATGGCGAAAAAGGTTAATTAGATGAAACAAACTATCGGTGTAGTGAATATTGGATCTTGTTGTAATATTTTTAATATATCCAAAGCTCTCAACTTTATTGATGCTAGTGTTGTGATTGTTGAAACAGCTGAAGACCTTAAAAAAGTTGATAAAATATTACTCCCTGGCGTAGGAAACTTTAAGCATGCATTAGAAGATCTCCAACAGAGAGAGCTAATTGGCCCACTAACTGAAGCTATTAATAATAAGCATACTCTTGGAATCTGCCTTGGGATGCAAATTCTTGCTGAGGTTGGCTTTGAAGACGGTGAGAACAAAGGTTTGTCCATCATTCCTGGAAAAGTTGAACGCATGGATGAAAGCTTAGAACTGCCCCATCTAGGCTGGCGCAAACTAAAAATGACCGACAACAAGAATATCCTATTTGAGGGGATAAGCGCTGCTGACGAATTTTACTTCATGCATTCATATGAATTTAAAAATGACAAGGTTGCTATAGCGACAGCGGACTACAATGGATACAATTTCATTTCTGCAGTTGCTCAGGAAAACATTTTCGGCCTTCAATTTCACCCTGAAAAAAGTAATTCTCAGGGTATCCGCATTCTGTCCAACTTTTATAACCTTTAGAGGATTTGAATATGCAACATAGAGATACTCAAAAAAAATTCAATCTTCCAAAAGAGATTAAATTTTGCAAACGCTGCACGATGTCCAATCAGCGTCCTCGCATCTCTTTTAATGAAGAGGGAATTTGTTCAGCTTGCCAGTTTTCTGATTATAAAGATTCTGAGATTGATTGGGATGAACGCGATCGCGAGCTTCGCGAGCTTTGTGACAAGCATAGATCCAAAGATGGCAGCTATGACGTTATTGTTCCTTCAAGTGGCGGAAAAGATAGTGGTTTTGTAGCTCACAAGCTTAAATATGAATATGGCATGCATCCTCTCACAGTGACCTGGGCACCAGCTCTCTGGACAAATGATGGCATGCGGAACTATGAAAATCACATCGTTGAAGGGGGCCTAGATAATGTCATGGCCAAGCCCAGCGGTAAAGTTCATAAACTTCTAACCAAGCTATCATTTGAACTACAAGGTGACCCGTTCATGCCCTTTATCTTTGGGCAATACAATCAGCCTCTTAAAATGGCCGTAGCGCACAACGTTAAGCTTGTAATGTATGGTGAAAACTCTGAAGTTGAATACGGCGGCTCGATGAAGCATGCATATCATCCTGATGTTCCAATTCAGGATGTTGAAGTCATGAACATGCATGGGTTCACATTGGATGTTATGCATGAACATGGCATAACTGAGTCAGATTTAAAAATTTATCGCAGACCTTCGCACGAAGACCTTGAACGCGTTGGTGTCACTCTTCACTATATGGGCCATTACACGAAATGGATTCCACAAGAAAACTACTATTACTGTGCTGAACATAACGGGTTCAAACCGTTTTACAAACGCAGTGAAGGAACTTATTCTAAATACGCCTCCATTGATGATAGATTAGACGGATTCCACTTTTTGCTGATGTTCATCAAATTTGGTATTGGCCGTGCGACTTCCGATTCAGCTCATGAAGTTCGCGATGGACACATTACGCGAGAAGAGGCAGTTGGATTGGTCAAACGTTTTGATGGCGAATTTCCAGGCGACAACTATCAAACCTTTTTAGACTATTGCGGCATCTCCGAAGAATTCTTCTGGAAAGTCATTGACAGTTGGCGCTCCCCACATATTTGGGATAAAAAAGACGGAGAATGGGTTCTTAAAAAAGCCGTTTGGCACGAAGAAGCCCTAAAGGAAGCTGCAGAGCCAGCAAATAAATCCTGATCGTGCACTACATTAAATAATTTAGCTGAAGCCCTTCCCTATAGTAATTAGGTAGGGCTTCAGCTATTTAAAGAAATAACAGGACAATAATGCTATTTAAGCTTGTTTTAACTGAGAAAACGACATTTGAAGATGCCCTTAAAGCGGTCGGAGAATATGGTTACGGCTTTGTCCCTGTGGTTGACTCAGAAAATCATCTTCTTGGGATTATTGCAGACGGGGATATCCGGCGCGCAGTTCTTGAAGGAAAACGCGATCTAAATTCCATCATAAATAAAAAACCATACACTCTTAGTGAAGGTATTTCGCGCAATATGGCTGTCCAGACCTTGCGCAAAATTACCAGAAGACAAGCTCCTATAGTTGATGCTGAAGGCAAGCTTATCGACGTAATAACCCTTGATGAACTTGACTATAATGCAAAGCCTAATGTTGCGGTAATCATGGCTGGTGGTCTTGGAACTAGACTTGGAGATCTAACCAAAACAACACCAAAACCAATGCTACCAATTGGCAATAAACCTGTTCTTGAGTACATTATCGAATCCCTATTCAAGCACGGCTTTACCAACTTAATGATCAGCGTAAATTACAAATCTGAAATCATAAAAGACTATTTTAAAGATGGGTCTGACTTCGGAGTTCAGATCGAATACATAGAAGAAACCAAAAGATTAGGCACAGCTGGTTCGTTGGGGCTCATCTCCCGTAAACTCGAGCATCCTTTCCTCGTTATGAATGGTGATATTCTGACAAACCTGAACTTTGGACATCTGCTCGACCACCATATTAGTAGTGATGCAGAATTAACGGTCTGTTCACGGCAGTTTAACTATCAGTTGCAATATGGAATTATTGAGCAAGAGGAAGGAAAAGTTGTAGGCTTTAAAGAAAAGCCATCCATGAACTTTCAGATAAGTGCGGGTATATACACTTTATCCCCCGGAATTATTGACCTAATTCCTGAGAATGTCTTCTACGATATGACTACGGCAATTTCTGATGCCTGTGAAAAGGGCTTACACGTAAACACATTTCCTCTTGATGGTTACTGGATCGATATTGGTCAAAAACAAGATTACCACAATGCGATTAACGAATATGCCGAAAAATAAAAAAGACGCTGTACTCCTACTTGGTAGAGGCCCTCTCTTTGCTGCCTATATCCAAGGACTCATAAACGGATTCGAAGAAAAGTATGAAGTGATCGTGGTTGACGGAAGCAGTGTACAATACACAGGTAATCATACACGCTTAGAAGCCAATTACTACACCCAGAATATAACCTTCGACATGGATGAAATAAAAAGAGTTGAGAAAGAGCTAGATTTAAACGTTTATTATTCATATTCAAATTACCTTTATTATGGGCGCTTAGCGCAAGAAGCAAACATTAGGTATGATATATATTGGCTGTCGAAAGATCAAATCGCTAAACAGTTTTACTCTTCATACATTTTTTTCAAGAAAATATTTGATGAGTATAATATTGTATTCGCTTTCCATGATACTATCGATCAAGTTTACTCTTTTGTATTAGAAGCATTTTCCAAACAAATGGGTTTCGGATTTTATCACACCTTTATCATTCCTGGAATTTTTAATAACAGATTACTTAACGGAACAACCCGAAAAGTAATTAACGCACAGTATAAATATGAGCTGTCGAACAACGCCCCCCCCACTGAAAAAGAGTCCAAATACATCGACCAAATTATAAGCTCTTTCAACGAATCTAAGCCAATGATGGACTATCTAAAAGTCCGCCCAACGAGCCTTTTCAATCGGTTTGAAGTTTTGGGACTACTTAAAAATTTCAACTATTTGCCCTATGCAATAAAAAGATTAAAGAACAGATTTTATATTAAAAAAAGAACTAAACACTTTTCCGTCGAAAAAGCGGGTAAATACATACTCTACTTCTTTGCGCACCAGCCGGAAGCGGTGACAACTTCCGCAGCTCAAGAGTATGTGGATCAATGGAAAATCATTGAAGAACTTTCAATACATGCTCCTTCTGATATTAGTATTGTCATTAAGGATCATCCGTTCGGGTACGGATGGCGAGGCAAAGATTATTTCGAAAGGATACTCAGACTTCCGAATGTATCAATGGCCCCAGTAAACTATCCAGGAAAAGAACTCATACGTAATGCCCAGGCTATTTTGACGATCAATGGGTCAGTAGGTCTTGAGGCTATGATGTACGGAGTCCCTGCATTTACACTCGGCGACGCATGGTATTCACACCCAGAATATATTCCTAACCTATCAAGTCCTGTTGAAATACTAGATAAGCTTTCTGACAATAAAATTAGGGAAAGTCAGCAAAGAGACGTTTTGCTTGCTGTCTATCGATCCAGTGTGGACTTCAAAGTAGAATATACTCCTGAAATAACACAAGAAAAGGTTGATTCTGGCATAAGGCTAGCACAACACATGATCAAACATAGCAACTTCTATTTCCGCAGGTACGAAGAAATACAAGCGGAGTTGCAGGATGCGCAATAATATTTATTTTAATGGAACAGGTATATAATGTACCCTCAATTCATGGTTCGCCCTGTTTTCAATAGGTATATTGCCCGAGTTGCCAGAGAGCTAATTCATAGAGTCTCACCCGAAGATTACTTTTTAAAGTTTATGCTTCAACAGAGAAACCCGTTAGGGGAAGGTGCGTATGCATTAACCTTTGATTTTGATTTTGAAAAAGATATTGAAGCTTTTCCCACGCTTCTTGATTTATTAAAAAAGAATAATGTTAGAGCCGGAATGGCTGTGATCGGTAAATTTGTTGAAAAGTATCCTGACATTCACAAAAGAGCTGTGGATGAGGGACACGAGATCATCAACCATTCCTATACGCATCCAGATAATCCACACTGGGCACCGAATAGATATTTCAACAAACTTTCATACGCAGCGCAAAAAGACGAAATTGAAAAGGCCCATGAAGTTTATCACAGAGTTCTTGGAGTCGAGAGTGTCGGGTTCAGAACACCTCACTACGGGAACCTTCACACCGAAAGTGTATACCCTATACTTGCTGAGCTTGGTTACAAATATAGCAGTTCAACAGCTGCCTGCGGATACAAAGGTTTCGGTGCACCATCAGAGCACACACATGGAATTATCGAAATTCCCACAGGATGTAGTCTGCACTTTCCGCTGGCAATTTTCGATTCATGGAATATGCTCCGTAAAAATAACCCTTTTCTCGGTGATGACGACAGGTTCGTACAAGAATTCGCAGATACAATCCAAGTCATTTCCGAACATAGCCTTTTTCTGACGCATTATTTTGATCCATATGATGTTATTAAAAACAACAAAATGAGCCGGATGATAGGATATATAAAAAATATAAAAACTGTTTTATATCGGGATATTGTGTAAAAGCTGAACACGAATACCTACTATTGACGTTGACAACACGTTCAGTTTTTCTTAACGAACTAAAGAACAAATTACACAAAGCCGAGATATTAATGTTTTTAAAAGTATACCGAAACTTAGCTCTAGCTGCTTATAATAAATATGCGTCTGTCAGAAAGGATAACGCTCGTAAAGCTATGGAGTACAAAAAAAAGATAGGCTACAATTCAGAATATACGCCCGGCATCATTCCAATCTCCGAAATATCTAGGCAGCTTGATGAGGCAGGAATTAAACGTTCCGATACCGCTTTTGTAAGAGTGTCTCTCTCGGCTGCGGCTGGGTTTGAAGGTGGTCCACAAGCTTTCCTCAAAGAGATTATGAACTACTTCGAATCAAATGGTACTTTGGTGATGTCATCATATACATTTAACAAAAGCCCAATACTCTTTCTTGCTGAAAACCCGCTTTTCGATCCTGACAAAAGTACGGACCAACTAAGTCTGGTTAATGAATTGTTCAGACGGTCTAAGGGAGTTGTTAGAAGTATTCACCCAACGCACTCCGTAAGTGCATTCGGTAAAAATGCGCAGTGGATTATATCAGAACATCACAAATCTCAGGATTGCTACGCTTCGAAATCTCCATTTGCGAAACTGTATGAACTTAACGCAAAAGAAATTTCTATCGGAGTTTATCCTACCTCACTAACCCTGCATTACATCGAACAATTTGTTCCTAAGAATGTACCGGGGTTTCATGACCTTGCAACTCCTATAATGTGTAGGCTCTTTCTTGATGGAAAAGAAAGTCATATCCCTTTCAAAGATACAGACACTTTTGCCGCATACATTTCAAATTATGATGTTTTTACTGGAACAGATGCTCAGCCTCAAAAACATTTTTTCGGGAAGGAACTGGATTTTTATACGATTGATCTTCCTCAGCAGCTTTTAGCAATGCATGATCTTGTGAAAACAAAAAAATATTGGCACACAGAACCTAGCAAAATTAAAAACTTCATATTGCAAAAGATAATAAAGCCGCTCGTTCTTCTGGCATTCTTCAATAGGACAGATGGTATTCTCTACCCCGTTAAGGAGAGCAAATAATGATACTTCTAATTGGAGCATCTAGCGATATTGGGAAACAACTGCTCCCATTGCTTCTTGAAAAAGATCATGTGCTCGGTACAACCAGAAATAAAAAGAAGCTTGCTGAATTCAAAGACCATGACAACTTCAGTTGTGCTGAATTAGATTTACAGAACAAATCTTCTGTCGAGTCTTTTTGTAAACAAGTTGCGAAACTCGACGGCAAAATTACACTTATAAACCTATCCTCTATTTCCATTGATAAACTTTTTATGAGTTACGCGGCGGAAGAATGGGACGCAGTGATCAATATTAACCTCACTGGCGGGGTTAAGATATTGCAAACAGCGATCCCTGTTATGATGCGGGTGGGATGGGGAAGAATTATTAATGTGTCCTCAGTCGTAGCCCAAAGCTGCGTTGTAGGAGCTTCTGCCTACTCGGCAAGCAAGGCCGCAGTAATTGCCATGACCCGATCTCTGGCACATGAATATGGACGATTCGGCATCACAGCCAATTCTCTTGTATTAGGATATTTTGATACGGGGCTTATTCACTCTCTTGACGGAGAGAGACAGAAAAATATTTTGGAACGAATACCTTCAAAAAAATTCGGATCCTGTGAAGATATTTATTTCGCCATAGAGCATATTATGAAATCGAACTATTTAAATGGTTCTGAAATAATTATAGACGGGGGACTGTTATGAAAAGTTTTGAATATGAAGATACTATTGTGGATGTTCATGATGGGTCATTCTTCCCAACTGAAACGTCTAAACTGATTATTGACTATCTTAAAGAGCAAAAAGAGCTTTACGATTCTTCACTTTTAGATCTGGGGTGCGGTTGTGGAATTGTAAGTCTTGCCTTGAAGCGATTAGGGTTTAGTGGACCAGTATACGCTTCAGATATTTCCGAATCAGCAGTTAACAATGCTATCGAAAACTTCAAGAAATATGACATTGAAATAACAGGCAAAGCCGGTTCCATGCTTGATCCTTGGGAAGATAAGAGCTTTGATCTTATTATTGATGACGTTTCTGGCATAGCTGAATCTATTGCCAAAATTTCACCTTGGTTCGGAACATCAATTAGTTGCGAATCCGGAAGTGATGGGACAGAGCTGACAACACAGATAATATGCAATAGCACTAAGCACCTTAAAGAGGGCGGAAGGCTGATCTTTCCTATACTTACGCTTTCAAATTATCCTAAAATTATTGATGTTGCGGAAGAAATTTTTGAAGAGGTAAAACTTGTAAATAAACAAGTTTTTCAATTCCCTCTTGATCTGGCTGCAAAGCATAAAGATGTTTTGGAAAAAGCCATAGAAACAAAAGATATAATAGTTGACTATAAATTTGGCATGTACATCTGGGAAACACAAATTTACGAAGCTGTAAAACCCATAAAATAAGGATAATCACGATGAATAAAGAACAAATTTTGACATTAATTCAGGAAGCGCTAGATCAAAAAGAACCAGTTTTAATCACCGACTCCTCTCAGAACCTTGAGCCGTGGGACAGCCTTGCGCAGTTGCAGATTCTAATGAAAATAGATCAGGCGACTGACGGTAAAGCTGCAAATATTGCTGAACTGGCTATTGCTCTTTCTGCTCAGTCCATAGTTGATACTCTTAGCGCGCATGGATTGATTGATGGCTAATCTCGTCAAACGAGTTGAATATTACCTTCCGGAAAACACAGTTGACTGCTTCACGCTTGATAAGGAAAATCCGGACTGGAATATTACTGATACTCTGCCCAAAACAGGCGTGCGAATCCTTCATCATGCTGGAGCAGATGAAACTACGTTGGATATGGCATACAAAGCCGCATCCAAAACGATCAATGGTGTAGAAGATCTGCCGGACACAATCATAGTTTGCACGCAGACACCAGACAACCTACTTCCCCATTGTTCAGCTATACTTCAGGATAAACTGGGGTTACCCATTGCAACGAAATGCTTTGATCTTAACCTTGGTTGCAGCGGGTATGTGTATGGACTGGCTACAGCTTATAGCTATCTTGTCTCAGGCATTTCTAAAAGAGTGCTACTTGTTACGGTTGATAACTATTCCAAAATTATCAACCCGGAAAACAAAAAAGCATATCTCCTTTTTTCGGACGGAGCGAGTGCTACGTTGATCGATAAACCGGAAGAAAGCCCAATATTTCATTTTGGAACAGATGGCGGCAGAAGCAAGGCCATCATTTGCGAAAATTCGGGAGTGAGTGTGACAACTGGTGAAGCGAGAAACCATCCGATCTCTCGCCCCAGTTTTGAAATGGATGGATATGGAGTTTTTTTATTTACTCTGGGAACCATTCCCACAGAAATAATGAAGCTAATTGACAAAGCAAATATGATTATAGATGACATTGACCTTTTCATTTTTCATCAAGCAAGCAGGTATGTACTTGAATCAATAAGTAAAAAACTGAAAATTCCTGAAGAAAAAGTCATTATAGACCTCGAGGAAGTAGGCAACACAACATCGTCCTCCATTCCTATAGCCCTCAAACGAGCAGAAGGAGCAGGAAAACTCAAAAGAGGGGATAAGATTTTAACTTTCGGCTTCGGCATTGGACTCAGTTGGAGCGGAGCTATTTTTAAGTATTGAGAAGTTTACGACTCGATAATAGAAGTACAACTGCTAAAGCCTGCATTGCTTTCTATGTGTAGAAAATGAATTCGAAGATATATTTGGATATGATAAGTAAAGAACAGAGTATTTACCTTGACCAATGTGGATATATAGGGATTTAAAATGGAAATAGAATTTTACTCGCTGGTTTTTTTTAACTTTTTAATGCTGCTTTTTTTAGTCTTTTTCGTTTATTCGCGAGGGGGGCTTAAGTATTTGAAAGCTAAATATAAACAGATAAAGCAGGGCGAAAACATCCATGCTGCGACACTTTTGCTTAGGCAAAATGTAATAGAATCCTTCCTAAAGGCTCCATCACATAAAACCGATATTTTTATGATTGGAGACAGTATCACAGAATATGGAAGGTGGGCTGAATATATGGGGGATGAACGGTTCAAGAATCGAGGACTTGGAGGAGAGACTAGTTCCAACTTGAAAGAATGGTTCTTACCATTAGTGCAAAAAAAACCTGAATCTTTCGTTCTCTTAGTTGGTATCAACAGTTTCAAAGCTGGAGTGACTCACGAGCTAGCTGAAAAGTACATAGATGATCTTAATTATTTTTGCGAACAAACAGCTTCTCTCACAAAAGGATACATCGTAAGTATTCTTCCTATAAACGAGCCCATGTCCACGGGATTTATATACTGTAGGAATAAGGATTTACTTGAAATCAATACCCGTATTGAAGAGCTGACAACGAAGTTCAGCCACATTGAATACGCGAATGTTTTTTTCCACATGCTAGACGACAAGACAGGACAGCTGAATCCAGAATTTACCGTTGATGGGGCTCACCTCACCTACTCCGGATATATGAAATATATATCCGCCTTAAAACCGATAATGAAAGAACAGAATTACCCAAAGATATGATAACCATACTTGGAAGAACAGGCTTTGTAGGCTCGGCCATTGAAACTCGCCTTCTTGAAGACGGGAAAAACGTTACTGGCCTTTCACGTCCAAAATTTGATCTCGGCAATAAAGAAACCTATTCGTCCATCCCTGATGAGACTAGCGTGCTTGTTCATTCTGCAGGTCCTGCTGGACCTGAGCACCCGGAAGATCGGTACTGGAAAGAATCCGTTCAGGCTACTTATGACCTCATAGAATTTATAATCAGCAACCGCAAAAACATTCAGCACATTATCTATGTTTCAAGCGGAGCCGTGTACGCCCCTGCAGAGCAGGCTTTAACTGAAAACAGTCGCGTCAACCCTGCTAATTTATACGCGATGAGCAGATTTCTTTCAGAAAATATAATTCGAACACGAGCTGAGTGTAAAACAACAATACTCCGTCTTTTTTTTCCGTATGGCCCCTCTCAGCAACCACCAAGGCTTATTCCGGAGTTAGCACGCAAGATAGTCCACGGTGAACGTATTTCGCTTAATGGTCATGAAGGACGGCCCAAGATAAATCCTATATATATAGGTGATTTGGTGGACAATGTTTTGAATTTTATAGATCGTCCTGATAAAGAAATGTACAATCTTGGCGGTAGCGAAATCGTCACAATTAAAGAGCTCGCGGACTTAATTGGTGCAGCCTTAGGTGTCGCCCCTAAATTTGAATTTAATACGAATAAATCGTTGAACTACTACTGCTCTTGCGGAACTGAAAATAAGGTTTCGCTAGCCTCAGGAATTAACCTTTCGCTAGATAGAGATTGTTATGAGTCTTAAGTTCACACCAAAAAAATTCAAAAGTGAAGGTCCGGGAACACCAGATTTATCCCTCTTAAAGGGATGCGGAACCAATGTGATTATTGAAGATGGAGTACGCATATTTCATCCCGAAAATATTGTACTAGGTGACAACGTCTACATTGGGCACGATACAATTCTGAAAGGATACTACGCTACGGAAACCATCATTGGTAACAATGTCTGGATAGGCCAGCAATGTTTTGTAATGGGAGCTGGAGGGCTGACAATCGGCGATTGCGTCGGGATAGGGCCGCAGGTAAAGATACACCCGTGCAGGCATGAAAACGACAGACTGGATATTCCTACATCTTTTCAAAAAATTATTTTCGATCCAATCATTATTGATACTGATGTAAATATAGGAATTGGCGCAATGGTTATGGCGGGAGTTACCCTGCGCAAAGGGTGTATCGTCGGGGCTAATTCAGTTGTAACAAAAAGTTTTCCTGAATTTTCAATTATTGCCGGAGTTCCAGCAAAAATTATTAGAAGCAGACAAGGGTAATTTCAATGAGTGCAAAGCAGTATGATATAGGAATTATTGGAAATATTTGTTCTGTGGACATTAATACGGCAACATCCCTTTCAAAGCTTGGTGCAAAGGTTTTAGTTTTTCGCAAATGGAATGATAAAGATCTTTCCGCGGCTGATACTTATTCACAAAACGGAAGCTCAGAGTTCGATGTATATACTTCAAAAGGTAGCTTAGACTTTTTTGTCAAAGCCTGCTCGTGTCGAATTTTGTTCAGTTTTACAGGTGCAGTGCTTGGCCCACTAAAAAAAGTGTATCCACTACGATTTCTTCCAATGTTTCCGCCTATTGTAAATATATCAACAGGCTCTGACATCACTGAATTATTAGGAGAAAGAAGTCTAAAAGGATTTTTATATAGAATCCATTTGAGATTTTCTACATTGAATTGGTTAGTTGAATATCCGCATGGCCTAAAAAATATTTTGAAATATAAAATTCCGAATGTTTATTTCATGCCTTTTCCCGCCTTTCGGCTTCCGGAAAAGAAACTTCCACTACCTGAAAGTAACGATAAAATAATATTTTTCCATCCATCTCACTTGGATTGGCGCGTTTCTGATCCTGATGAAAACCGTAACTCATCAAAAGGGAATGATCGATTTATAAAGGCCTTTATTCGAGCTGTAAAGAATGGACTCGATGCAGAGTGTATACTTTTATATAGAGGCCCTGATCGTGATCTGGCTCTTAAGATGGTCGAAGACTCAGGTATCAAAGAAAGATTTATATGGAAACAAGCTCTTACACGGGATGAGCTTTTTGATGCTTTTCTGAAATGCCACGTTGTCGTAGATCAATTCGACGTTGGGGGATTAGGAGGAATCGCAGTAGAGGCAATGGCTTCTGGCCGACCTGTCATGACATATATTGAAGAAAACTGCTCTCGCCTCCAATATGGGGGGGACATACCTCCAGTTATAAATTGTTGGTCAGAAGAAGAAATTTACAGGCAAATAAACAACTGTATTGCGGATGATTTTTTAGGAAAAAAAGCTCAAGAGTCACATCTTTGGGTAAACAGACAACATAGGCCACATATCGTTTATGATAAAATTTTATTTTATGTGGCATTGCTTACGGGAAAGAGAATAAAAGATTATGGATGGCTCAAAAACGCTTATTCACAAAAAAAACACCACGCTATAAAGGAAAAAACAACATGAGTTACATACATCCAACAGCAGACATTGATGCAGAGGCTCTTGTCGGCGATAAAACATACATATGGCAACATGTACAAGTTCGCTCTCAAGCAAAAATAGGATCTGAATGCATCATTGGCAAAGGAGTTTTTATCGATTTTGGAGCCATAGTAGGCAACAGAGTCAAAGTCCAAAATTATGCTAATATTTTTCGAGGGGTTACAATAGAAGATGGCGTTTTTATTGGCCCTTCTGTCTGCTTTACAAACGATATGTTTCCGCGGGCAGTAAAAATGAATGGAGAACTTCAAGATTACCGAGATTGGAAGTGCTATGAAACCAGAGTAAAGACAGGTGCCGGTATTGGCGCAGGTTCAATCATAGTATGTAATACAACCATCGGTAAATGGGCGATTGTTGGCGCAGGGAGTGTTGTAACGCGCGATGTACCTGACTATGCCATTGTTTATGGAAACCCAGCAAGAATTAAAGGGTTTGTTTGCCCATGTGGTAATAAATTTCCTAGTCGCAAAAATATAGAAGAAGATGAGATAGTTACTTGCTCCAAATGTAACACATCAACAACGCTTCAAGCTTGTCCAGACTTATCCTAACAAAGAACTTAAAAGGAATTACATTATGAAAGTTGCAGTAATTGGAACCGGATCCATGGGACAGAATCATGTCCGTCTATACTCAGATATACCTAATTGCGAGTTGGTTGGTATAGCAGACCCAAATGTCGAACAGACAACTAAATTATGCGCATTGTATGGCGGCAGAGCATACTCTGATTACCTTGAACTGATTGAAAAAGAAAAACCTGATGCTGTAACAATTGCTTTACCAACTTTCTTGCACATGCAAGCAACCATGGACTGTTTAAACGCAGGGATTCATGTTTTGGTAGAAAAACCTATTGCAAAAACAGTTGAAGAAGCAAAGGTCATGATTGCTGAAGCAAAACGCCTTAACAAAGTTCTTCAGGTGGGTCATATTGAGAGATTTAATCCTGCAATACAGCAGCTCAAAGAGAGACTTTCTGACGGTCAACTAGGGAAAATTTTTACTATTCATTCACGTAGACAATCTCCATACCCTGGTAGAATAACTGATGTTGGAGTCGCAAGCGATTTAGCTACTCATGAATTAGATACGATGAGAAACCTTTCTCAGTCAGAAGTCGCAACAATGACTGCTGAAGTTTCAAAAGTAATGAATACTGTTCATGAAGATATTGTTTTTGGCTTACTGCGATTCAATAATGGAATTCTTGGAGTTTTAGACGTAAACTGGGTAACCCCTACAAAGGTCCGTAAAGTCGCCGTTACAGGTGAAAACGGTATGTTTACAGTTGATTATTTAAATCAAACTCTTTCCTTTCACTCGAATTATGCGGCAGAACAAAATGAAACTAAAAGTGAATGGTTTTCAACAAAGTTTGGGGTATCCGAAGGAGATTACACGAGCTTCAGAGTTGAAAAGAAAGAGCCTTTACGCCTAGAAATAGAAGCATTTTTAGGCTGCTGCCGTAACAATGACACGCCTCTCGTTACTGGTGAAGACGGCCTTGAATCACTTGCGTTAGCTTTGAAAATTGTCGAATGCGGTAACAATTGTAAATGCAAAAGGTAGATGTAATGCGCCCATACATCAAAGGAAGTACAATATTAGTCACAGGTGGAGCTGGTTTTATTGGTAGCCATCTTGTTGATCGCTTGCTTGATATGGAAGCAAAAGAGGTTGTTGTTATAGACAACCTCTTTCTTGGAAGCGAAGAAAACTTATCTGATGCAATTTCCCGTGGTGCCGTCCTTTATAAGGATGATGCTGAGTTTGCGAGCTCACTTGAATATATTTTCGAGCGTCATAACATTGATATTGTTTTCAACTGCGCTACAAAAGCTCTAAATTATTCTTTCATGAATCCATCAAATTCATTTGAAACAAATACCAAAGTAATTCTTAATTTGCTTGAACTCCAACGGAAAAAAGCATTCTCAACTCTTTGTCACTTCTCCACGTCAGAAGTATACGGTACTGCAGTCTATGAACCTATGGATGAAAATCATCCACGTAACCCAACGACTCTTTATGCTGCAGGAAAAGCGGCAGCAGATCTTGCCGTTGAAACATACGTTAGAATGTACGATTTAGATGCGTTCATCATACGTCCATTCAACAACTACGGTCCACGCCAAAATTTCAAGGGAGAAATGGCCGGAGTCATCCCTTTAACGGCTTTTAGGATTTTAAACGATATTGCTTTAGAAATACATGGAACAGGCTCTCAGAGTCGTGATTTTATATACGTACACGACACTGTAGATGCAATTATTAGTGTGTATGAAAAACTTCATAGAGGAGAATCTGTCAATATTTCAACTCACAATCAAATAACCATAAAAGAAGTTGTTGAAACAATGGCCGATGCTATGAACTATAAAGGAAAAATCATACAAAAACCTGCAAGAAATTCTGATGTGTTTTGCCATAACGCAAGTAGTGAAAAGTTAAGCAAGCTTATTACCTTCAAATTAACTCCTTTTTCGGAAGGATTGAATAAAAGCATAGAATGGTATGTTAAAGCCATTACTAAAGGATAGTGGAGAGCTTGTTTAGGTAGCTTTGCGTCCCTTTACTGTCTTCTACTGTGTTTGATAGTTTTCTGGTGTAAAGCCGAACAAATTGAATCCGCGCGATTTATTTTTGTGTTTTTTGGTCGGACCGGTGTGTGTGGTGGGATAATATTTAGAACCAGAAAAATATCTACGCTTTCAGGAATTGTTTGGTGGTGGCTTATTGTTTATTCTGTATCCTAAAGTGACTTTTAAAAAGTGATATGTTTATGTTTTCTATAAGAAGTAAGTATTATCTATTATTGTTTATCAATGTGTTAATGATTATGGGCTTGATCCTTTTTGTTCATCAACGTGGTGGTGTTCAATATTTAAAGGCAAAGTATAAACAAGTTGTCAAAGGGGAATCTGTTGATTCTGCAAATATTAAATTTAGAAAAATCAAGATTGAGTCATTTCTAAATACACAGACCACGTCTGATGACTTTTTTATGATCGGGGACAGCATCACCGAATATGGCAGGTGGGCTGAGTATATGCAGGATTGCAGGTTTAAGAATCGCGGAATTGGTGGCGAGACAACTAAGGATCTTAGGGATTGGTTTGTTTCTGTCGCACAAAAGAATCCAGAAAAGATATTTTTATTGATTGGAATAAATAATTTCAAAGCAGGAATATCCAGTGCAAAGGAAGAAGCTTATTTAAATGACATGTCATATTTTTTGTCTAATATATCCGAAGGAACTCAGACGTATCTGATCAGTATTTTACCTGTTAACGAGGAACTAGCTTCTAATTTCATTCGCTGCAAAAATAGTGAGTTGGCTGAAGTTAATGAAAAATTGCTAACTCTCTCTAATAAACATAAAAATGTTGTTTTTATTGATCTTTACGGTGAGATGGTCGATCCAAAAAGTGGAGAGTTGCCTGAGAAGTATACCGTTGATGGGGCTCATTTAAACTATGATGGGTACATGCGCTATTGTCAGTTGCTTAAGGATGCGGTCCTGTAGCAGGGGCATTTTTTCCCATATAAAAAGGATAGTAATCTCGGTCTAAAATAGTCCATCTGACTAGGAGGGGCGTTGCATATACCCTTGCTAAAAACGGCTGAGTCAGGTAGCTAAATCTAACTAAATTTAAGTATCTATTTATCTAAAGTCACGATGTCAATGAAGTGACCGTATAGACAATTGGCCTGGAAAAAATCTTCCGTGAAGATGCCAGATTTTGCCACAACTTTCACGACATAGGAATTTCATTATCATGAAACTGTCTGTTATCATACCTGCGTATAACGAAGAAGATAATATCCTTCCGATGTATTCGGAGCTGGTTGAATCCCTTGCCCCTCTTGGCTGCGAATATGAAATGATTTTTGTTAACGACGGTTCGACAGATGGAACCTATGAGAAGCTTGAAGGTTTATCTGATATAGACTCGGTGAAAGTCTTTCATTTGAGGAAAAATTTTGGACAAACAGCTGCAATAATGGCTGGGATTGATAATGCGGTAGGGGATATTTTGGTTTTTATTGACTGCGATCTGCAAAATGACCCACGTGATATTAAAGCTCTTTTGACGAAGCTTGACGAAGGGTACGATGTCTGCTCGGGCTGGCGTAAAGACAGAAAAGATACACTTGTTACAAGAACTCTTCCGAGTAAAGCAGCAAATTTCCTCATTTCAAAGATATCCGGCTTACATCTTCATGATTACGGCTGTACTTTAAAAGCATACCGTCGTGAAGTAATTGAACAAGTTAGGCTTTACGGTGAAATGCATAGGTTTATTCCGATATACGCAGCAATGAACGGGGCTGAAATTGCTGAAATTACAGTAAATCACAGAGAGCGGATTCATGGGGTTTCAAAATATGGTCTCAACCGCATATTTAAAGTGTTTTTAGACTTAATTGTGGTTAAATTTTTAATGAAACACTCTCAAAAACCGATTTATCTTTTCGGTGGATGTGGACTGTGTTTCTTTCTGGTTTCTTTCTTCGCATTTACTTTCATGGTCTATTTGAAACTGGCAAATGGAGTCTCTTTTATTGTCACTCCATTGCTGCTTCTATCTACTTTCAGTTTTATGACCGGGACTATAGCGATACTGCTCGGTCTGGTCGCAGAAATCCTTACACGCACATACTACGAGTCCCAAGGTAAGATGACCTACCAACTTATCAAAAAGAGAGATTGTTGATGTGCGGGATTGCTGGTTTTTTTGGAAAAGGAAGTAGGGAAGACATAACCGCAATGAGCGAAGCTCTTCGGTATCGTGGTCCGGATGCTCATGGTGAGTACCATGACGCAAAAAGAAACCTCTGGTTCGGACATCAGAGGCTTTCAATTCTTGATTTGAATTCCGGTGATCAGCCGATGGAGTCCGTCGATGGTCACCTGACAATTGTCTTCAATGGTGAAATTTATAATTTCATCCAATTGCGCACAGAGCTTGAACAGCTCGGTCATAAATTCAAGAGCTCTCATTCTGACACTGAAGTGGTACTGAATGCCTATAGAGAATGGGGTGAAAGTGCTGTCTCAAAGTTCAACGGGATGTGGGCTTTCTGTATTTACGACAAAAGGAAAGAGAAACTTTTCTTAAGCCGTGATAGGTTTGGTAAAAAACCACTGTATTATACCTCACAAGGGAGCTCATTCGTTTTTGCATCGGAGCTCAGTTCTCTTATTAGTCATTCTGCCATAAACCCCTCGGTATCAAAGATAAGCTTACAAAAATATTACGCATACTGCTTTATTCCGGCTCCACTTACAATTTACAACAATATTTATAAGTTGCGGGCAGGCGATAACCTTTCGGTTGACATTAAATCCGGCAAGGTGAACGTTCGTAAATACTGGCGATACACAGTCAGTAAGACCCCTCTCACTTCAAGTGTGGATGAGATTGCGGAAGAGATGACAGATATCCTTCACAATGCTGTCAAACGTAGAATGATTGCTGATGTGCCGGTTGGTGTTCTCCTCAGCGGGGGTATCGACTCTTCATTTATCGCTGCGCTTGCATCTGATAATGGCTCAAAAGAAATAAGAACTTTCTCAATCGGTTTCGATGACCCTAGTTTTGATGAATCTGTGTATTCCGACTTGGCTGCCAGTCATTTCAACACAGTTCATCACTCCAGAGTGTTTGATTTTGATCAGTACCACGATTACATCTCGTCAGTAGTTGCTCACCTTGATGAGCCTATGGCTGACAGTTCAAATTTTCCGACTGCATTGCTTTGCGACGAAACAGCTAGTCATATAAAAGTTGCCCTTACTGGTGATGGAGCAGATGAACTGCTGTGCGGTTATGATCCGTACAAAGCAGTGAAATATGCCTCACTATATTCAAAGCTTGTTCCGGGGCCTATACATTCTGCTATCAGAGCTATGGCTTCTTTTCTTCCTACTTCCCACAATAATATCAGCTTCGATTTTAAAGTTAAGCGGACTCTTTCCGGCCTTTCCTATCCGCCAGAGTACTGGGGAGCGGTATGGCATGGTGCATTGGATCCAGCACAAATTTCTAAATTGTTTGGTGAGGAAATAGATATTGAAGGTCTCTACAGCGAGGCTATTGAATCTTGGGATAATTGTGAAGCAGACAACATTGTAGATAAAATGTCTCAATACTACATCGACTTATTTCTGCAGGATAGAATTTTAACTAAGTCGGACAGGATGAGCATGATGTCTTCACTTGAGTTGAGATCCCCATACCTTGATATAGATCTTGTGAACTTCACCCGAAAGATTCCTTATAATCTCAAATTTAATGGGACAACGAAATATATTCTGAAACAGGCTGCCGCTAAGCTTCTGCCGGATGAAATTGTTAGTAGGAAAAAAAAGGGATTTGGTGCTCCCGTGGGGAAATGGTTTAAAAGCGGAAAGCTGCAAGTTCCTAAAAATGTGCCGTTTCTTGATGCATCATATACTGACAAACTGATAAATGAGCATATTCAAGGTAAGGTTGATCACAGGCTCTTCTTATTGAATACTCTTTTCCTCAAAAAATTGTAGTATGGTTCCGGAAACATTTGAACCTTTTGGATGATTCGGATTGCTATAGGCTGCCGAAAGTAGACACGCTTAAATGCCAATAAAAATATTTTTTAATACAGCCGATTCTGAGCAAATAGAAGACATTGCTGAATTGCATCGCAATTCTTTGCCCGATGACATTCCAACTATTTTGGGTAAGAAATTTTTAAAGGGCATGTATGCAGTCTTTGCAGGTTCGGATAGTGAAATAATTTTTGTAGATGAAAATGATGTTGGCAAAATTTCATGTGTAGCTGTTTTTACACATTCTCCGGAAGATATGAGTTCCCGTATTTTGAAAGGCATCGCTTTAAACGTGCTGGCTGAGGTAGCCTTTAAGGTGTTGACAACAAAGAGTCTGCGAGAGTACTTAGCAAATCTCTTCCGAGAAATATTTAAAAAATCATCACCCTTGCTGGTACCAGAAATAGTCTATATTTTTGTTTCAAAGGAAAGTCGCGGATCCGGGATTGGAAATGCCATGCTCAGGCATATTGAATCTCATTCTAACAAGTCCGGCATACATAAAATATATGTAAAAACACTATATAGCGAAGATAATGCCGCCATTGGGTTTTATAGAAAATGTGGTTATGACACAGAATGCATAAAACTTAACGGTGGCCGAGAGTTTATCTATTTTTCAAGAGAAATAAAACACACTGCGAAGCAGTAAAAGCTCGCAGTATTTCAGCAATTTCATATCTGGAATAAATAAGACGTTTACGGAGATTGAATGATAATACCTAGAGCGAAAATACAAATTAGCTGCCTAGACCTCGGCAAAACTTTTTTAGGATTGTTAAACCCCCTGAATGACAGACAAAAATGCTCACCCATTGTTGAAAAATTTGCTAGTTCATTTGCAGCCCAGTTTAATAGAGAATACGGGGTTGCTTTTTGTAAGGCTCGCATGGGTTTTTATCATACCCTTAAAGCTCTCGATCTCGAACCGGGTAGCGAGGTAATGATAACCCCCATGCACATTGCAGATTTTATAAATATTATCCGTTTGTGTGGTCTCAAACCTGTTGTGGTAGATCTTGAACCAGATAGTTTTCATATCGACTGCGAAGACCTTAAGCAAAAGATCACTCCCAAAACAAAAGTTTTATTGCTAACATATTTGTATGGTTACGCGATGGATATGGAAAAAATTCTAGAGATCCTTGATAAAAATAATATAACTCTATTAGAAGACTGCTCTCAGGCATTGTTGACCGAAGACAATGGGAAGCCGGTGGGAACGTTCGGTAAAGCCGCTATTTTCAGTTTGAGCCTACTTAAGCCTGTTTCTACTTTTAATGGTGGTGTTGTAGTTACTTCTGACAAGGAATTAGCTGCCAAGCTGAAAGAGCAAGCCGCAAATCAAAATTCTCCTGCCAAAATAGGAGTACTAGTTGATTTGGTTAAAAACGTAATATTTAAAGTTGCCCTTTCCGGATTGATATTTTCTAAGATTGTTTTGCCCCTTCTTAAAAAATTCTCTGATTATTCTGATTTCTTCTCGAAATATCAAAAGACGAATAAGTCGGTTTCATTGCGTCAATCGTTACCCTCATCTTTCTTTACAAGATTCAGTGACGCTCAAGCCCGATTAGGGATTGAAATGCTTAAAAAGTATAAATCCGGGGAATTGATTCGAAAGAAAATCGGTCTTTCCATGTATGACAAACTTGAATCATCAAGTTCGATTATTCTGCCTAAAATACGGAGAGAAGCAGAAAATGGATTTTGGCTTTTCCCTGTTTTGGTAGAAAACCCTGAAGAACTTAAAAAACATCTATTGAAACAGAATATTGACTCCTCGCCCATTCTTTTGAGCTTGATAACAAGTGAAGAGGCATTTAAACATTTTGAATTTTCTGCTCCGAACGCAGACCGAACGCATAGCAGAGTGCTTTTCTTGCCAATATATCCTCAGATCTCAGTTGCCGCGTCAGATGTTATCATTGATTCTGTAATTGAATACTCTCCAAAATAGAGGCGACACAGTGTATCTAAAAAAAATAATGCCTGCAATTTCTTATGACGCAATTACAAAGATGTTGCCCACTCTGTGCTCTAATCTTATATACGGCAGGATGCTGAATAAAGATAATCATCATGGACCTTTGTTCCTGACATGGTACCTCACTTTTGATTGTAATCTTAATTGTAAATTCTGCTCTACTCATGATATCAAGCGGAACTACGCTGCAAACATGTCCCTCGAGAAGTGTCTTGAACTTGCAGATGAAATAGCGAAGTCTGGAACTAGAGTTGTAGGCTTTACCGGAGGCGAACCACTCATTGATGATCGCCTTTTCCCTGTCATCAGGCGTTTAAAGCAGCATGGTCTGATTGTTTATATTGTCACCAATGGACTTTTGCTTTCAGCGAAAGCCGCAGATATAATTGATTCAGGTGTAGATTACATTACTGTTAGTATCGACTCTAATATAGCAGAAGAACATGACGATATGCGTAGGCATTCTGGAGTGTTTGAGGCAGCCCTTAAAGGCATTGAAAAACTCAAAAGTCTTCGCCACGGGGATACTCCGCAAGTGAAGACAACTACAGTTCTGCACGCTGGAAACTATAAGCGCATTGAAGGTATTCTGGATTTTCTTTCCGGCTATGCAGATCATGTCAGTATCCAGCCCATAACCGGAGGCCAAGCCAACGGACCTCATGGAAAAGAGCTCTCTGACATAAAGGAGAGTTTTTATCCTCCCGAAGACGAGATCAGGAATATTCTGAAAAATCTCTCTACAAGGTATCCTTTTTTAAAGCAGAAGTACTATCGTTCTATACCTGATTTCTGGTATAATGGCGCGCGTCTTAAAGATGTGGCCTGTTGGAGTCCATTCTTAAGGCTTTTGGTCTATCCAAACGGAAGCGCAGCACATTGCACAACTAATGTGTGTATGAGTTCAGTCGGGAATATACATGAAGCTAGTTTTATGTCTGTTTGGAACAGTGCGGAGATGAAAAAACAGCGCGAGCTTATTCGTACGGGAAATAATAAATGTCTGTGCTGGACGCATGACGTTGCTTTTAACGCTTTGTTTGCATCCATTGCTCCACTCAAATACCTTCCTGTTCTTAATAAAAAGTCGTAAAGAGTCCAGATTGAAGGAATTATACGACTGTGGTTCTTTGCTTTGCCGAATTACGTTTTTCTCCATATCCGCCAGCAAAGACAAAATACTTGCCCAACGGGTATGAAATCATAGGAGACGTTATTACGCAGGCGATGGTCACATAAAAATATTTGATGCTTAGCAAATCGTATAGTAAATAGGTTAAGACTTGAGCGTGGGCTAGCATGGCTACAGACAATACCAAAAATCTCCAGCTCATTCTTTTGTGATTTGCTTTAACACGATATGTAAAAACCATATGACCTGTGTAACTCCATATAGTTCCGATCACCCATGCGGCCCCGGTTGCGAGCCAGCCGGAATTAAATACAAAATAAAATAAGTTGCTGGCAATGAAGTATATGAGAGTTGAGACTAGTCCGACTAAAACAAATCGGATCAGTTCATTAACTGTTTTACGACGATTATTGCTATTCATTGAGTTGTGTTTTCTCTTAGATCGCGAAGAGTTAAAAGGCGTTAAAATAAAATAAAATTTATATGTCAAATTGCATTCCTTTGCAATATCAATACATAGACGGTTTCTCCTTCAAAATTGTGTATACGGGTATTTGCAAATAAAATAATAGTGCGAAATAAGTGACACTTTTAAGTTGATACAGATTTTTTAAGGAGGATTCGTGACTACAAATAAATCAGAATTACTTTTTGGTATTTTTATATTCATATATATAGTTCTCGCGGCTCTGTCCGGCCCCATCCACAGTGATGGAGGATGGAATATGATGTTGGTAAATAATTTTATTGCAGATGGAAATTTGACTTGTCCAATACTTGATTTGGTTGTTTTTCAAGTCAAAATTTTTATGAAATGGTTTTTATTTATCTCTGATTCACCCATCTACGACTATAGAGTGTTTAGAATACACTCTATTTTACTTACATTTGCTGCTACATTTTATGTTTACAAATTTGGAGAAGAGTTCTTTAAGGACAAATTAATCGCAGCTCTGATTACAATGTGCTATGCACTGTTCAGTTCTGCTGAAAATATCACAGTGGTTCTTCGTGGAGAATCTGTTTACGCACCTCTGTGTGCGATTGTTTTTGCCGGTCTATATTTGTCTTTTTTTGCCCATAAAAGTAAAGCATATGCATTAACAGCAATTGCATTATCACCGCTTGCTATTTGCGCTCATCCTGTTGGAGGAGTTTCCTATATAGCCGTTATGCTATTCTTGCTGCTTTCTAAGCAATCATTATTCAAGAGAGCCGGGCACGGGGTTTTATACAGCTTGTACTGTGCCGCGGTCTTTTACTTCATAGCTGTTTATCCTAACAGTTTAGCAGAAATCATATACGGCGTAGTTACTTCAAACAGTACGGCTTCCTACTATCCCCCATATATGGAAGTTATCCGCTATATGAAGCTGATTCTCGTGCAGAAGAAACTAGTATTCTTTTACTTGGTTTCTGCTGTCGGTTTATTTTATTTTACCAAAAACTATCAGGATGACAAAGCGTGGAAAAAGTTTTCTATAATTTGCATATTCTCAACTTTAGGCATATTCGCTTTCATACGTTCTAAATGGCCTGAATATTTCTCAGCTCTGTTCTTTTTCTTTTCATTTGGAATTGGTTTTTTAGTCTACACTTTTGCAAACAACAAGAAGGCGATATCTTGTTGTTTAGTGGCCTGCGCTATGTTCATGTTTTCCTACTTGTGGGTAGATTTTTTTAAAAATGAATTGTTCATAGCTGATTTGAATCTTCCAAATTATCGTGTGACTAGAATTGAAAATTTAAAAGCTAAAATTAAGGGCGAAACGGTTATCGCCCCTTGCATCGTCTACCCTGCTATAGCAGAAGATTGTACTTTTCTACCGCTTGAGCGAATCCTTAATGTGAATAAAGGGTTTGAACAAAAAGCGGATCATATAATCTGGCCAGCACAGTTACGCTCACTCGATGCTGTGAAAGAGAAAGTCGGTTCCACCCTTACTTATGAAGGGCTTATAGACTGGCAGGGTGGCACATATGAGATTTATAAAACAAACTATTAAAGAGGGTAATATGTTAAATAAGCTTCTTGAAATTCTTATTTGTGTAGAATGCCGTGATGAAACCCTTCATTATCATTGTTTTGAGGGGGCAGATAATACCGGTGTAGTTGTTTGCAGCAAATGTAAAAGGTGGTTCCCTGTTGAAGACGGAGTGCTTGAATTTCTTCCGAAAGAATTGGCTTATATTGAAGATCGTGATAAGTTTTATTCTTCGAATTTGGAACAATTCGAAAAATTAGGTCTATCCAATGAGAGTAATCCTGAAGAGGCTCTCAAAGAGGCTCAGTCTAAGCAACAGCAGCATTTCGATTGGTATGCAGAAAATGACATACAGAGCTATACTTCGTACGAGAGAACTCCATTTTGGAAGGGTGTTGACAGGATATTTTTTGATAAGCAAAACAAGATGATTGCTAAGTCCGAAGATTCGCAGAGAATTATGGTTGAAGTCGGGTGTGCACAAGGGCGGGCCTCTTATCAGATCAAGGATCATAAAAATCTGGATATTTTTGCTTTTGATATCTCTAAATCTCTGGTTAAACAAGCTGTTGAGAGACAACGTGAAGAGAGCAAGTCTTCTACGGATAAAAGATGTTTCTTTGTCTCAGATGCTACCAGGATACCTTTCAAAACAAAGTCTGCTGATTTTGTAATGATATATGGTGTGTTGCATCATCTTACAGGCCTACAGCAGGTTTGTTCTGATATAGTCCGTATCTTGAAGCCTGGAGGCATCTTTTTCGGTAGTGAGAACAGCTCGACTATTTTCCGTTCAATATTCGACCTTTTACAAAAGATATGCCCCGCATGGTACGATGAGCCTGGTGATGAATCTCTTATATCAGATGAGATGTTGTCAGGGTGGTTTAAAGGTGAAACTGTGAAAACAAATACGACCGTTTTTCTGCCGCCTCATTTAGTGAATTTATTTTCGGATGAGACTGCTTTTAAACTAATTAGATTTACGGATAGTTTGTTCAGTAAAATACCTTTTTTGAAAGATAATGGCGGTTTGATCGAAATTTACCTAAGAAAAAAAGACTAAGTCCCTATGTATGTAGCATGGTGGCTAATAAGTGATACTAATTCAAGGTGGAGATAAGAGGGACAGAAATCTCTAAAATTACCTTTTGTTATCGCGGCATATCGGTAAACGTCTAAACTCTTGCATCTTGTATTAATTATTCTGCATGACATAGTCACCTTTCGTATTAGGAGGGTGACTATCAAAAACAATCAGCATTCTAGGAAAAGTGTATTGTTGCATGGGAAGGTCGCGAGCTTTCTAGGATGAGTACTGCCACAAGAACAGTTTTTCTTAATTATAACCCTGTGAAGAATAATACAGCGCTACATATAACTTGATCTAAACAGCCGCAGCAAACAGACTCAATCCCACCATATATTTAGAAAACTCCCGCACATCAATTCTGAACAGGACAGTGAAGCACTGCCCCCATGAAAAGCTACGCTCAGATTTCCTGATTTTTTACTATCTAATTCTGCTTTTTAGAACAATTTCCTGTAGGGCGATTGTCGGTAAACAACATATAGGTTTGTTGTTACAGATCTGTAATTATTTTTGGGTGATAATTTTAGTTGAGAACCCAAATAGCATTATGCCTACTTAAAAGAGTTAGCAGTCGGCTAAGATCGTTGGCAATTGATTGCATGATTTCTTGATCTTTTGGGTTGGATGAAAGTAATCTTCTTGTTTGAAATAAAAAAGTTTTTTCTAGTAATTCTATAATCTTATTTTCAATGGTGATGGTGTTGTATAGAAACTCTTCTGTGGGAGTCAGTATGTATTCTTCCGTTCCAATAACAATAGTTCTTGTTCCATTTACGTTAGATAAGTAACCTGCTCTATCTTTATTTAAATGAAGTCTATGCACAAGTGGGTCTTTTGACCCATAATATTTTTGGTTAATGGCTAAGGCTTCATCGAATGCCGTACTGTTATTAGTATTATCTATAATACTATTCAGCAATATCGAATGCTTGGCTAGTATATTGTCAGGGTAATGCGTCGTTAAAAAGTTGTGTAAAGTTTTGTTTTTGTGCTTAAGGGCTAAAGTGAACGTTGATTCATTTATATACCCCGTAGACTTAGCTGTTTTTGCGATAAAGTTTGGGTTGGCGCCATTGTCAAGAAGCATTTTTATCAAAGTAACGTCTGGTGAGAACATCGCCGCTGTTAGTAAGGGGGGGGCGCCAAATAAGTTGGGAAGATTTATTTTAGCTCCAAAAAGGATCGCGTTTCTGATCATTTCCTTGTTGCCAGACATAACGGCGTCTTGAAGGGCTGATTCTTCAAGATATTCCTGATCTAATAAAATGCCTTCTTCAAGTAGTGGTTTTAGTCTATCTGGTTTTGCAAAAATAAATGAGTTCCCAGTATAGAGCGCTTTGCTTTGGTTTAGTTTTTCTATGTTTCGATACAAACAAGTTATTAGATCTTTGCGCCCAGTTTCACAAATAGTTTGAATAAAGGACATAGCGTTAGAATTATGGGTACCTTTATTGAGAATCTGAATGAGTTCTTTTTGCGATATTAGATTGTAATCTTGGGTTGTTAGGCTGTATGTTTTTCCCGTAGATATATAATTGTCTTTGGATGATTTTAACTTTTTTATAAAGGACTTTAGTCCTAGTGTATTTAAGTGTGAAGGATCTGAAAAAAGCGAAGTGTTTCCAGTGAAGTCTGGGTGTAGCTGAAAATTTAAAAGTATCCCACAAGCTTGGGAGGCTTGATTTAAAATAGTTGAAATTTTAGCTTGCGGTTCGCTGCTGAAAGGTTGTTGCCATGGGGTAGTAAAAAAGGTTGTTTTAATTTTCTTAGTAGAGCAAAAAGAGGACAATTCGTTTAGTGATTTTAAAAAGTATGGAGTTACAAAGTGGCTAGAAAAGAATGGTTCTTTTGCATTATATGGTGTGTCTTTTTTATGCAGGGAGCCATAGGAGTCTATATTTTTGGGATAGTCCGTTGAGTTGTATTGCTTTGTGTTTACAGCAATACAGTCCCATGCATCTTCGAATTTATTAGGACCAAGATTGCGTATGGTTTCAAGTAAAAGAGTTACTTTGTTTGTCATTTCCTCTGCCGTTTTAGTGTAATGAAATCCATTAATATCAACTAGAGAATATATGTGAGTGATATTGGAAAGTTGTTTTTCATCTAGCATCTTAAGCAGAGCAAGAATATCGCCGGGATTGTTATAAATTGAAGTACTAAAATTTAAAATGGGTTCTTTCATCATATCTGATGAAAGAAGCATTGTTCTGCTGCTTCCAAATACAAGCGCATACTTACCATCGTAAAGCTTAGAAGCCACTTGTAAGGCGGTCGTCTTTTCAGCTTTCAGCTTAAACTTGTTGTAGTCGCCCTCAATTAAGCGAAATTCTCCATAGGGATCTATTACGAAGTTAACTGCTACAATTAAGCCGATTACCAGAATAGCCAGTGTTGAAAGAGTCCGTATGGTCCAATTGCGCTGTGTCATATTAGAAATCGAAGTAGAGAAAGGTTTGATGAGAGTATAGTTTTACAAAGGAAACCATAAACAGGATTAATGCCAGCGCTGATTCTTTGAAAGAAAATTTCATGTCATGAACTGCTTCAACAGAGTTTTTGAAAAGGGCTGTAAACCCAATGAGTCCGATGCATGTGCCAAGTAGTATGAAATCATTTGTTAGAGTCAGGGCTGTTGAAAATCCAATATTGACCATGCCCAGCATGCCTTTGAATATCTTTATGGCGTCATAGGTAGTTGTGGCTCTAAATAGCACCCAGCATGCATTAACGTATAGAAAGGTTAGAATCCATCCTGCGTAATTTGGGAGTTTGCCGCCTGTGTTTTGCCAAACTCTATGGATCACCATTGCGACGCCGTGTAGGCCGCCCCATAAAACGAAGTTCCAACCCGCGCCGTGCCATAGTCCTATCAGCAAAAATGATGAGAAAAGATTTGCGAGTGTTTGATAGCTTCCTTTGCGGCTGCCTCCGAGTGGAATATATATATAGTCTCGGACAAAGCGTCCTAGGGTAATATGCCATCTTCTCCAGAAATCTTGGATATTTGAAGATTTGTAGGGTGAGTTAAAGTTGTTCGGTAATTTAATGTTGAAGAGTAGCCCCAGACCAAGAGCCATGTCTGTATATCCGCTAAAATCGAAATATAGTTGGCAGGTATATGCTAAGCTTGTTGCCCATGAATCCCAGAATGGAAGAGCTAGAGCTTTGTCGAAACCAGTTTCAACATATGGAGCCAGTGAGTCGGCAATTACGATTTTCTTGAAAAGTCCCATACTGAAAAGGAAGAACCCTTGGCCTATGTTTGTGTAATTCAATTTCCCGGCTTCGTGAGAATTGAATTGAGGCGTTATTTCATGCTGATAACTGATTGGTCCGGCTACTAGCTGCGGGAAGAATGAAACAAAAAGAGAGTAATCCAGCAAGTTACATCGCGCAGCTTTTCCGCGATAAGTATCAACTAAAAAGGAAATTTGCTGGAAGGTATAGAAGCTGACTCCTAACGGGATAATAACTTTTTCAGTTATAGAGGGCACCCCTGTTAGTCCGGCAATGTTATCGAAAAAGAAATTTTTGTATTTGAAATAGCCGAGCACGGATATATTTCCACATACGGCTAAAGTAAGCAGTCCCTTACTTCGCCACTTATGCATGGCCTCTGCCATGATAAAGTTCCAAATAATGGTTCCACTCAGCA
The DNA here is from genome assembly GCA_030145055.1 of Desulfovibrio sp. Lineage (GTDB taxonomy): Bacteria > Desulfobacterota > Desulfovibrionia > Desulfovibrionales > Desulfovibrionaceae > Maridesulfovibrio. The sequence goes on along the minus strand of JAQYWK010000001.1, from coordinate 333,933 downwards.
GAAAAAGATATTCAGTTTTCCACCATGCGTAAAAGGTGAAAGAAGCGCAGACGAGAAAAAGTTTACCTGCAAGGTGAAGTTTGAATCCGCGAAGGGTGAAATAGAGCGCAAAGACAAGCGGGAGAAAGAATAGGATAAAAACGTGTGAGTTGAATAGCATTTAATTTGTCCTCAACCCTCTTCATCAAATTCAGCGACAGCATCATGAAGCAGTGCCCGAACCTGATCTCCGTCAAAGTTGTTTGCCGCTTCTCCCATGTTTTGAAGCAAAGATCTTAATTCCGTTGCATAGGCTACAACATCTTTTTCATCCGCTTTGAGAACCATAATCTTTTCATGCTCAGTTCGGACGATGTCCTCACCTTCTGTGATAAGTTCTTCATATAGCTTTTCGCCTTCACGTAAACCTGTGAATACGATCTCGATATCTTTGTCAGGCTCTTTTCCGGAAAGTTTGATTAAGTCTCGGGCCATATCTGCAATTTTTACAGGCATTCCCATTTCAAGGATGAAAATTTCTCCGCCCTTAGCCATCACTCCAGCTTGCAAAATGAGCTGAGCCGCTTCGGATATTGACATGAAGTAGCGGGTAACGTTTGGATGAGTGACGGTGATAGGCCCGCCTTTTTCAATCTGCCTGCGGAAAAGTGGAACAACAGAACCAGATGATCCAACAACATTACCAAACCTGACAGCCATAAAGGTAGTCTTGGAGTTATGGAAAAGGCGCATGAGCAGTTCGGTCACCCGTTTGGATGCGCCCATTATGTTTGTTGGCCTTACTGCTTTATCTGTGGAAACAATCACGAACCGGTCTACGCCGTGCTTATCCGCCGCAGTCATTACCTTTTTGGTACCCAGTATGTTGTTGTTCACAGCCTGCCACGGGTTGCGTTCGACCATAGGGACATGCTTGTAAGCAGCCGCATGAAAGACTGTCTGTGGCTTGTGTTCTTCAAACGTGCGGTCAAGAAGCTTTGAATTCTGAACAGAGCCGAGCACTGTTACATATTCATGAAATTTCATTTCGTGATGCAGTTCCATTTGAATGGAATAGAGATTGGCTTCACTGGCATCAACCAGAATAAGTCTAGCTGGTTCAAAGCGCACAACCTGTCGAACAAGCTCCGAACCAATAGACCCACCGCACCCTGTGACAAGCACAGTTTTGCCGGAAATATACTGATTAATGCGTGTTGTATCGAGCTGAACAGGTGAGCGGCCAAGAAGGTCCTGATAGCTGACATCGCGCAGAGCTTTGATGCCGACCTTACCATTGATAATCTCATCCATACCGGGCAGTATTTTGTATGGTAGGCCAGTCTCTTTGCAGCTATCAATTATTTCGCGCATCTGTTTACCGGAAGCTTCCGCCACCGCAATTAATATTTCATTTATGCATTTATTTTCAATAATATTAGGCAGGTCATTAAGCGATCCAAGTACAGGAATGCCGTGGATAGTTCTGCCGCGTTTGGTCGGGTCGTTGTCGATAAAGCCAACTGGGGCGAATCTTAAATGGCCGCTTCCCATTATTTCGCGAACTACCTTTTCGCCTGCACGTCCAGCACCTATGATAAGGGCGTTGTGACCGGCTACGGGGCATGAATCCGGAGGATAATTAGAACCATTCCCCTCGCGGTAGGAATAAAATGAGCGGATAAGAACCCTGACTCCACTAATCATAAATACGGTCAACATCCAATCTATGATGAAAACTCCACGGGAAAACCCGCCGAAGCCAAATTTATATAGAACGATAGTAACAAGGATAAGTGACTGCAGGAAAGTTGCCTCAAGGATATGCCACAGGTCACGAAGTCCTGTGTAACGCCACATTCCTCTGTATAATCCAAGTCCGAAAAATACAGAAACTTTGATTACTACTGAATATTTTAGAATCTCTAAAAACTGTGTGGTAGCGTACGCAGGAAGGTCAAAGTCGAAGCGAAAGAGATACGCTCCGTAAAACGCAACGGCGAAAATAAACATGTCCAAAAGGACCATAAAGTAGAAATTGGCATTACGCAGGTTATGCAACATCTATAATTTACCGCACTTTTTAATGGCTTCAACTGTTCTATCGAGGTCAACTTGCGTCATGGCTGTTCCGCAAGGCAAACACAGCCCACGCTTAAATAGATCTTCGCCGACTTTGCCACCGAAAGTTTTACAGTCTTCAAAGAGAGGCTGCATATGCATAGGTTTCCATACAGGACGTGATTCTATATTTTCATCTTCAAGGGCTAGTCTTATTTGTTCAGGATTAGCACCAAATAGATCTTCATCTACTAAAATTACAGTAAGCCAGCGGTTGCATTTTCCATACTCCGCTTCCGGCATGAATGAAATTCCGGCACATCCTTCAAGTTCATTCTTATAGTAATCAAAAATTTCGCGTTTGCGAGTAACCCTGTCTTGAATGACCTCGAGCTGTCCGCGGCCAATCGCCGCCAAAACGTTACTCATGCGGTAATTATACCCTAGTTCAATGTGTTCATAATACGGTAATGGTTCTTTTGCCTGCTGAGATAACCAGCGGGCGCGGTCGATATATTCTTTATTATCAGAGGCGAGTAAGCCGCCGCCGGATGTGGTGATTATCTTGTTGCCGTTAAAGGAATAAGCCGCCATAAGCGCACGTTTTCCGGCATGTTCGCCCTTATAAGTCGCGCCCACTGATTCCGCGGCATCAACAATTAAAGGGATATCGTGCGGTTCCAAAATTTCTAAAATGCGATCATAATCAGCGCACTGACCATACAGATCGGTGGGAATCACCGCTTTAGGCTTTTTGCCAATGGAGATATAATAATTAACAGCTTCTGCGAGCAGATCAGGGTCCATGTTCCATGATTTATAGTCAGCATCAATGAAGCATGGTTCAGCCCCAAGGAATTTAACAGAGGTAACGCTACCTATAAAAGTCAGCGAAGAAGCAATAACCACATCATCCGGTTGAACGTCCAGAATTCTGAGTGCAAGATGAATGGCCGCAGTTCCGCTTGAAAGGGCCGCGCAGTGTGCAAGGCCTGACAGTTTAGAGAACTCTTCCTCAAATCCATTAACTTGCGGCCCAAGGGGCGCAATAAAGTTACTGTCAAAGGCTTGTTTGACGAAATTCTGCTCGGTTCCGCCCATGTGCGGCGGGGAAAGATATATGCGATTCTTACTGCTTGCGGACAATTTCAAGCTTCCTTTTTAGTATTAAATTAAAAACCACCAAAGGGTCTGATATTATATTTCAGTGGTTTAGTATAGTGTGAGGTGCGTCTGTTTAAAGTGTCTGAAATGATTGTCTAAATATCGATGTTACCGCTGTATTTTAAGTTTTTTTGCTGGCATTCCAGCTGCAGTAACGCCATCTGCTATTCTACGGTTGGCAGTTGAGCCTGCACCAAGCATTGCATTATTACCTATTTTTACACGCGGAAGAACAGTCGCGCCAATACCCACCATTGATTCCTCTCCAACAGTCACTTCGCCGCCTAGAGTAGAGCCCGGTCCAATATGCGAATGTGGGCCGATCACATTGTGATGCTCAATCGTACTATTCGTATTGATGATCGTATTATCTTTAATTTCAGCACCAGTATTAATAACCGCGCCCGCTAATATCATACAGCCCGCGCCAATTTTCACCGAAGGGGAAATAACAGCCGAAGGATGAATAACTGTAAACAAAGTTTCACCCGCCTCGGTAAGTTCTGTAAAAATTCGCTTACGAAGACTGTTGCTACCAAGCGCAATGACAACGCCGTCATGTTCTATATCGCTTAAAGAAGAGTTGCCGCCCGGAACCGGGATACCAAGAACTTTTTTATCTATAACCGCAGGGTTTTCATCCAGAAATGCAACAGGCTCGGCTCCTTCCATAAGCAAAAGAGCATCCGCAACAACTTGGCCGTGCCCACCTGCACCTATGATAATTATTTTTTTCATATTACTAATCTTTATTTCCCATGAATTCTTGAGCTGTAGCGTGTCCGGCTTGGCTTATTCCTTCTCGCTTGAAAACTCGTGCGACGGTCATGAAAAGGATTTTGATGTCTAAAGAAATGTTGTGGTTGTCTACGTACCAAACATCTAATTTGAATTTATCAGCCCATGAGATAGCGTTGCGCCCGTTAACTTGCGCCCAGCCTGTTATGCCGGGCGGGATGTTATGTCTGCGTGCTTGCTCGGGAGTGTAGCGCTCGATGTATTGCATAAGTAAGGGGCGCGGTCCTACTAGTGACATGTCGCCGAAAATTACGTTTACCAATTCAGGTAGTTCATCGAGTGATGATGAACGTAGGAAACTGCCTAGTTTGGTCAGCCTTTCGGAGTCTGGTAGCAGATTTCCGTCTATGTCTTTGGCGTCGGACATGGTCTTGAACTTTAGGATATTGAACGGTTTGCCGTGTAACCCCGGCCTTCTCTGCAAAAAGAAAATACCGCCACCCATTTTACGGTGAATAGCGATAGCGACAATCACTAAAATCGGGGAAAATATTATGAGGGCGGGTATTGCTACAGCTAGATCAAAGGCTCTCTTAAGTGTCATATATTAAAGTCCCATTGCATTCATTATGGTCGTATTGACCTTATTCACATCATATTTATGTGCGGCTAGGTCGCAGCTCTTGCCACCCATTGTGGTTATCAGTTCTGGCGAAGTTATGAATTTTTCCATGGCTCTTTTTAGGGCTGGAACATCCTTAACCGGAACCATGAAACCATTTTCACCGTCAATGACAGTTTCTCGGCAACCTGGAGCATCTGTTGTGACTATTGCTCTACCGGTGGACATTGCTTCAAGCACCGAGCGGGGAGTTCCCTCTCTGTATGATGGTAGTACATATACTGAGCAGTTTTCAAGTTCATCACGCACATCATCTACAGGGCCTACGCAATCTACTCCGGCGGCTTTCCATTCTGCAATAACCTTTTCACTAATGGAATCTGGTCCTGGATCGTGTGGCCCTACAAGTCTGAACTGTGCTTCGGGGTATTTTTTCTTCAAAACTATTGAAGCCTGAGCAAATTCGCGCACACCTTTTTCCTTTAGTAGTCTCGAAATGCATAAAAAGACAGGCGCATCGCGCTTGATGGGCATAGTGCAAAAGTGTCCGAGATCAACCCCTGAACCGTTAGTAATAACAGTTCTTTTGTTACGCCCAATTATGCCAAGCTCGACAAAAAGATTTCGATCATCGGGATTTTGAAACATTACGCCGTTATTGGTTGCGAGTCCACAGCGGTACATAGCCTTAACTAGCTGAAATAATATAGCGCGCTTGCCGCTGGTTTCGCCAAAAGCATATCCAAGGCCCGTAATCATTGAAAATATAGAAGGAACTCCAGCCATCTTGGCCGCGAGAGAACCATAAATTACAGGCTTAATGGTGTATGAAAGCACTGCATCAGGCTTAATTTTACGTAAAATCTTGAATAAAGAATAAACAGTAGCCAGATCGCGTACAGGATTCATTCCAGTCCGGCGAATCGGTGCGGGAACATAATTAATACCCATGGCGGCAAGACGGGCCGGAACATCGGGGCTATCTTCAGGCGCAATGCCATAAACCTCATGCCCTGCATCCTTCATGGCGCAAAGCATAGAGCCTCGAAAATTTATAAGCGATGGTCCATACCCACCAATAACAGCAACTTTCATATCTTCAACCCACCCCTACGATATATCCCAGTGATCCATCCATGATTGGAACATCAAAATATTCCAGATTCGATGTTGATTGTCTTTGGTTCCGCTTAGGTGCTCGCGCCATGCTTTTTGTACAGTTCGGCCGTTGAAATATCCATCATCTGCGATTCTTTCTGGCGACAATAATTCTTCTGCCCATTCGCGAAGAGGTCCGCGAAGCCAGTCGCCTATTGGTATACCGAATCCCATTTTGGGCCGCTCAATTAGATTCTTTGGTACGTGTTTGTATAAGATTTCGCGGAGTGCATGCTTGCCTTGTCCATTTTGCATTCTGAGATGCATGGGCAAACGCTGTGAAAATTCTACTATTTCGTGATCAAGGAAAGGCGCTCTTGTTTCGAGGCTTACAGCCATTGCCGCGCGATCTACCTTGGTAAGGATATCGTCCGGCAGATAGGTTGCGGCGTCCATAAATTGCATCCACGCGGTCAGGTTTTTGGTACTTGGCTGTCTAGAGTAATTCTGGAACGGGCTGACGGTTTCTCTGCCGCTCATTACGATTGTTTCAGGATTCAGCCAGTTAGATGTGAGGGCTGTGTAATATTCTGATGCTGACTCAGCGTCCATGACATTTGCCAATTTGTGTAACTTCTGACCAGGTAATCTCATGTGCAGTTTTTTGGGAATGATGGGCTTAAACACATCAATTATTTCATCCAAATCCGTAGGAGATATTTCTAGAATTGCTTTTGCTATGATCGAGCGTAATGAAACTGGGATATGCTCAAGCTTCTTCCATAATGAACAACCTCTGAAATGGCGATTGTAGCCTGCGAAAAGTTCGTCCCCACCATCGCCTGAAAGAGCAACTGTTACGTGCTCGCGCGTCATGCGCGAGACTAGATGCGTTGGGATTTGGGAGGCATCAGAGAAAGGTTGATCCCATATTTGTGAAATCGAAGGGATGATTTCAAGTGCATCTTTTGGTGAAACGTATAGCTCGGTATGCTCGGTTCCGATATGCTGGGCTACTAGTTTTGCGTCGTGAGCTTCGTTGTACGCTTCATCATCAAAACCGATTGTGAACGTTTTTACGGGAGATAATGCACATTGTTGCATCAGCGCGACTATTAATGAGGAATCAATCCCGCCAGAGAGAAATGCGCCGAGCGGGACGTCTGATATCATTTCTCGCTCGACTACTTTTAGGAGCAGATCTTCGAGAGTTTCGATTATTGCGGTGTCGGGTGCTGTGAAAATTTTGCTTTCTGCTTCGCGTGCAGAGTCTAGTAGTGACCAGTATTCTGCAGGATCTGAGACGGTTCCGTCTTGGGAAACGGACAGCCATGTGCCGGGCATGAGGCAATGGACACTTTTAAAAATTGTGCGGGGCGCAGGAACGTAATGATAGCGCAGGTATGAAGATAACGAGTTTCGGTCTACTTTTTTTTCAAAATTTTCGCATGCCATGAGGGCTTTGAGTTCAGAGCCGAATAGGAATGTATTGTTTTGCGTGGAATAGTAGAGTGGTTTTTCACCCATGCGGTCGCGTGCAAGAAATAGCTTTTTCTCGTCACGATCCCATAGGGCAATGGCAAACATTCCACTGAAGGATTTCAGGGCTTTTTCAAATCCCCATTGCTCGATAGCCTCAAGCATTACTTCGGTGTCGGAATGGCCTCTCCAGCCTTGAAATTCCGTTGCTTTTTCAAGTTTAGTACGCAGATCCTGGTAATTGTATATTTCGCCGTTATAGGACGTGACAAATCTACCGGATCTGCTGATCATGGGCTGAATGCCTTCTTCCGTCAGGTCGATGATAGCAAGACGGCGATGATCAAGTGCTATGCCTGATTCTGGATCGGCCCATTGGCCTGAACCGTCTGGCCCTCTTGTGTTTTGGGCAAAGCCCATGTTCTTGGCTATTTGGCATAGCTGTTCAGAATTGGTGCTTTTGGAAAAATCAATAAGTCCGGCGATACCGCACATGCAGGGTTACCCTCTTGTAGTTTCCGCGAATTTGAGTCTGCCTTTACCAAGCAGATCATGTAGATGGATCATGCCGGAAACTTTTCCGTCTTCACCGACAACGGGAAGGACAGTAATTTGTTTGGCTTCCATTAAATCAAGGGCCTGTGCTGCGGACATGTCAGGGGTAACCCGTAAAGGGTTTTTAGCCATAACGTTCGAAGCGGGGGCGGAAATATCTAACTTGTCAGAACAGATTAGCCTACGAACATCTCCGTCGGTGATTACGCCGGATAGCTTGCCTTCATTTGAGGTGAGGGCAACAAGTCCGAGTTTGCCTTTATCTAGTATATTCAGAGCATCGGACAATGTGTCGTTCTCTAGCGCGGAAGGGATATTGTCCGTGTGCATAAGTTCGCTGATACATAAGGTCAGCCTGCGTCCAAGCGTTCCGCCGGGATGGAACTTTTTGAAATCTATGCTGTCGAAATCTTTGTGATCCATAAGGCAGACGGCAAGAGCATCGCCTAAAGCTAATGCTGCGGTGGTGCTAGCGGTTGGTGCCAACCCGTGAGAACACGCTTCGCATGGTACTTTTGCTTCAATCACAACATCAGAAAGAGCGCTCATGGTGGAATCGCTGTTTGCGGTGATGGAAATGATCTTTGTATCGAAGGAACGGATTGCCGGGAGCAGGGAATTTAGCTCATCGGTTTCGCCGCTGTTGGATATGGCTATGACCACATCGTCGGAGCGAACCATTCCTAAATCACCGTGCGCCCCTTCAACAGGGTGCAGGAAAAAGGATGGTGTGCCGGTGCTTGACATAGTGGCGGCTATTTTGCGCCCCACAAGGCCGGATTTACCTAAGCCCGTGATAATTACGCGGCCTGTACAGCCTGCTAGCATTTCGACTGCTTTTGCAAAGCCTAGGCTCAAATTTTCTCTGATGGACGCAAGTCCTTTTTCTTCAATTGCGAGAACCTCGCGGCCTCGTTCAATGAAATCAGACAGTTGTTTATCCGTCATTATTCAAAATTCCTATTTTACGAGGGTCGTCAGGTCGAAGATCGGACCCATAATTGCGACAACGATAAAAGCGACGAGCATACCGATAAACAAGAGCAGCATCGGTTCAGCAAGTGCAACAACACGTTTCATAAAGTTATCCACATCGCGCTCAAAAATGGTTCCCATGCGCTGTAGAAACTTACCAAGCTGACCTGATTTCTGTCCTGCTGTGAGGGTGAGGATGTAAATATCCGGATAAATTTTCTGTTCGGCAAAGACTGCGCTAAGGGTTCGCCCTGTGGCAACTTCTTCTTTTGCCTCGGAAATTTTCTTTTTGAAAAAAGATGATTTTACAGCTTTGGATGAACTTTCCATTGCTTGAACAAGGGGTATTCCCGCATCAAGCTGAAATCCTAAAATACCAGAAAAACGGGCAAGGGTACTTTTTTGAACGAGAGGTAGTTTCCAAAGTATGGAGTCAATTTTTTCTTGAAATTTAGGGATAGATTTATACGCACTTATAAACCCGAAAATAACGCCTGCCGGAATAATAAGTGCCATAATACCAAGGTCGCCTACCGTATTTCCAAGTGCCACGACAATCTTTGTAGAAGTAGGCAGTTCGCCCTTCGAAGCTTGGAATATACCGGTAATTTTTGGCAGGACTTCGGAAAGAAGAAAGTACACAGCGCTTAGTCCAATCATAAGAATTACACATGGATAAACCATGGCAGTCATAAGTCTACCGCTGACTTCAGCTCGCTCTTCTTCGTATTTAGCAATGTTTTCTAGAACATCTCCGAGCTTACCTACAGATTCTGCAACTTGTACCATCCCGACATAAACTGGCGGGAAGAGTTTGGGATATTTATCCAGACAGGACGAGAAACTTTCACCCGACTGAACCGCGTCTCTGATTTCCATCCATATGCGGCTGGCAAAGCCGGAAGTCATGCGGGACATCATATCTAATGCCTGCGCAAGAGCTGTACCGCTTTGCAGTAAAATGCCTAAGTAATAAAAAGACTCGCCGAGCCTGATTTTGCCACCCACCGTGAGTGACGAGGTAAATGATTTGGTCGCAGAAGGATCTTTTTGAGTTGATTTAACCTGCTCAAGGCGCAAGGGCATGAGCCCCTTACCTTGCAGTGTTGCAAAAGCTTTGGATTGTGAGGAAGCCTCGACAAATCCTTTCTTTTTTTTCCCTTCGTTCGTTACGGCTCTATATTGGTAAGTCGGCATTCCTGCTTAAATTCCTACTTGAGTTCGACAACTAGTGAGAGGATTTGGCCCTTGCGTTCTACGTCTATGTAGATTGCTGAAGCTCCAGCCATTGAACCGTAAACTTGAAGTAGTTTGGTGGGTCCGGTGATCATTTCACCGTTGACGCGCATAAGAACATCACCGTTTTCAAGTCCCAGTTTGCGGAGCAGTGAATTCTGCTTAATATTTGTGATGCGGAAACCTTGTGTTTTACCGTTTTTGTTGTTCGGTTTAAAGAGAGCCTGACTGAGGAATGCGTTAGGATCTTCAAGTACGGCAGAGGCTTCTGTTTTATCTATGATGAGTTTATTTGTCTTGCCTCTAACAAGTTTCAGGGCTTGAACTTGATCCCACATAGCAACTTTCTTTTCTTCCCGTCCAAATTTCCAGAGAACATATTGGGGCTTGATTTCATAAAGAGTCCAGCCTTCATGTTCATCTCCTTCGCGCAGTATGACTGTTTCGTCTTTAATTCTAAAGACAGCCATATCCACTTCTCCGGTCATAATGCCCACAAGTGCCCACGTGCTAGGTGTTACAGTCGCTTTTTTCTGAATTTCTGCAGGATTATCGAGGCCTAGAATGTTACGCTCAAGAATAATAGCTGATTCTTTTGCGATCTTATCTGCTGCAGAAGATGTGAAAGATTCTCCGAGAATAGGAGCGGTTGGAGTCGGTAACGGAATATATGACGCAACAAGGTATGCAACTGCTAACCCGAAAGTCAGCGGCCATAACCATGCCGGAAATTTTGTGGCTTTAAGCTCCATATTCAGTGGATATCCTACTATTATCTTGTCTTACTTATATCGAATTAATTTTATTGAATTAACTAGGCTAAGACCGTTTTAATAAGTTTTCGTATTGATCATCTGTTTCAGCGTAAGAATGGTAGTTGTTTTTAATCCACTTGTCCATACCCTTGGTGTCGTGATAAATATCTAATCTTATTAACTTTTTCTTTACGCTCTTGGCCGAGCTATAATAGAAAAGGCGCACTTTTCGTGACAGTCTTGCACTAAATACGTTTTGAGTCCCTTTGACTTTATGAATATTCATGCCCGGAGTGGCTGAATCCTGTACATCAAAACGGATCAGAGTTTCGATGACTTTCTTGAAAAGTTTGAACTGTGTTGAGTATACTTTTTCAAGGTCTGCAACAAAGCTAGGCATCGGCTGACTTTTTGTCAGTAGAGATTCGAGAATTTCGGACACTTTTTCAAACCCTTTGGTGCTGCTACCAGATTTGTCTTCTCTGGTAAGCTGCTCAAGTCTGCGTTGTTCGTCCTGAAGTTCTTCAACTTCTTGTTCTAGAAGGTGGTGATATCCTTTAACTTCTTCCATCTCATCGATAAGCGTATTGATTGTCTCAGCACTTTTTTTACTTTTTCCAAGGTAAAAGTGAAGCATGCTTGTGAGATGGGCTTCAGTTACTGGCTTGGGGATGAAATATGTGAAAACATCAGACTGTGCTTCGTCCGTTGCTTCTGCATCCATGCCCGTCAGTAGAATTACGGGAATGTATGGATATTCTTCGCGGATGAATGGAAGAATATCAACGCCGCTTAGGCCTGATCCTTCGAAATGGACGTCGAGCAGAATAACGTCAGGTTCTTCTTCGGATTCTTTTAAGAAGGCCAGAAAAGAAACTGGATCATAAAATGATTCATGTTTTTCGAGCATTCCAGATTCTTTTAGAATGGATACCGTGTATTCGTGCAAGCGCGGATCGTCGTCTGCTAATACGAAAAATAGTTTTTCCTGAACCGGGGTCATGCTGTTTCTCCTGCGGGGATAGCCCCTGCCGGGCCGAAGGTTCCGAGAGGTATAAGTATACACACTTCAAGGCCTTTAGAGCCTAATTTGTCAGTGTTTAGAGCCGAAATATCAAATCCCATATTGTCTCCGAAAAACTTAACGAACATAGTGCCCTGACCCATTGCTTTTCCTTGCCTTTTTGCCGAAGGTACAGCTCTTTTGAAAAGATCAGGCAGGCTGTCGTCCGGCACGCCTCCGCCTGTGTCTAGCACTCTTATTCTTGCATTTTTCCCGTCGATGTCGGCAATAATGGCAAGACGGGGAACATAATTTTTGAACTCTTCACTGCCTTGTCTAAGTAACTCAATTTGCCTTAGTTCCATGGCTGTTTGGCTATTTCTTAAAAGGTTAAGCAGGATTTCCCATGTCTTATACTTATCAATAAAAATTTCTTCTACCCTGCCGCTCCACCCTTTAAAATCAAAGGCAGCATCAAGTCTTTTTTGAAAATGTTTTTTATCGTCGCCTAGCTTTATTTCGAGTTCTTTTGCCAATTCATCTAGTTCAATTAGTTGCGGCTTAAAGGAGAGTCTGTTTTCAAGCCCTCTCAAATGTTTAACGATGCTCTCTTCAAAGGGAGTCACTATTTGGTTGTAAAGCTCGCGTTCTTTTACTTTTGGCAGATCATTAACGATGGTATGAATTTGTGATTTCCATGAGTTCTGGAGTACCATCAATTCATCTTTTACCATATTCGCTTGTACAATCATATCGCCAGTTAATTTCTCTGTGGCAACCATTAGTTCAAGCTGTCTTCTTTTTTGCTGTTCATTTCGAATCGATTTTTCGTGGTTCTGTTTTTCTGTATCTGCCGGAGATTTCCTTTTAGTCATGATGAACATAAAGATGATGGCTACGACATACAGTATCATAAAAGAACGGCTTAAAAACAATTTTGATGAGAAACTGCCTGTCATGTAAAGCAGGCGCGAAAATATAAAAGCAAAAAAGATATTAAAAAAACCAACATACGTCATTGTTTCTCTGCCGCCGATACGCCATGAGAAGTAAAGGGATGAGACAACCAAGACGATACAAAAAATATAGTGGCGAATTGGACTGTCCACCATCATGTCGAAAACAATATATGCAAAGATAAAAAAAACAGCCAGAACGGGTAGCCGCCAGCTTCCGCTTTTCATAGAACCAAACAACACAGTGCTTAACTCTTTGATACGGCCTGACAGGGATCGTTTGCTCTTTATTTCTAATTTGTTTTTTTTGCTTCTCATGTGAACAGCCGGAGGGTATCCTTTTTTTTAGTAAACCTGATGGGTTCTTTTGCCGTAATACTGCCTTATGAGCAAGTAAGGAATTTTAGATCTAGCTTGACTTTTACATTCACTATCTTAGAAACGTTATCAACCGTTGCGGCTTAAGTCGATTCGTTAATTTCAGGCAAATTCGACTGATTTACGATACTTAGTTATTGATGGTCTGCTTCATTTGCTGTTTAATTGAATTAAAGGAATGGTGGTTTAATATGAAAAAAGTCTTTTATCTCTGTCTATTAGTGGCCTTTATAGGGTTTATATCAGGATGTACGGGGGCCAGTAAGGGGAGGCTTGAGACTGGAGACCCGTTGTTGATTGCAGATGATAATTTGGATGTGTTCCAGCTTGTAGGAAAACGTCCTGTAACGCTTGCTGAGCTTGTCCAATACTCTGCCGAACAGCAGTATTCTTCTTTGGACAGTATTTACAATCGTCCTCCTGAAGATATGACTGGGAGCTATTATGTACAGCTCAGTGAAAGTAATGAGATAGTGCATCTAGCTGAGAATGTTACAGTTCTCGTTCAGAAGGGAGGAGTTCTCGCTGCTGGTCATCAAAATGGGTTAATCCGAATTTATGGCGTAACTGGCTGCTCTGCAGTGCAGACTTCTGCTGAGCCTGTCACAGGCATTTCATGGTTTCCCGGGTCCTCGGTTCTAGCTGCGACTTCGGGCAATAACGGCGTTGTTGAAGTTTTTGGGGTTGATACTTGCTCTAGAATTTTGGCCGCAGATGTAAACAGTACCATTGAAAAATTTTCTATTTCCCCTAAAGGGTCGTGGCTTGCCATGATTGATAAAGGACGTAGGCTTTGGGTTGGCCCATCTTCTGGCCCGTTTAATCAGATTTTCAGGTTTATGCATGAGCCGCTGATGCTTTCTTTTTCTGATGAAGAGGGGCTTTTAATGGCCGTTGATGTTAAGGGTGAGCTTAATATGTGGTCTCCTTTAAAAGGAACACAGATTTTTAATAACAAAATTCAGGGTGGTCCTTTTGAATTTGTTAAGGCGGATGGACCGTATCTGGATATGACCACTGAATCCGGCAATAGGTTCCGTTGGGATGTTGGTCAGCGCAAACGCTCGGCCTATCATGAAGATACTAATAACTTTTTCCTAAAAAATGGTGTTGTTTCATATCGCTCTCCACGTAAGAGATTGTCGCGCAAGGTTTTTTTTGCACCTGTTTCTATTGAGGTTTTTCGGTCGGCATCAGCTAAAGCTTACCGGGTAAATGACATTGATGGTGAGATGCGATATTATTCTTCTGTCACTGGAGAGGTTCTTGAAGGAGTTCAGGATCTTGCTGACTGGAAAAAAGTTATCGTTGGTAGGGATTTTACTTTTTCAGAAAGAGGACGTCCCTTTATTCTTGCAGAACCCATTGCACAGCGTGAATTTCAACGGTTGTATTGTCGGTTCATACCAAGTAAGGGATATTTTTTGTGGTGGGATAAGGTGGCGCGGCCCGATGATTATTTCAAATCTCGTGGCATGCTTCCTCGCCGTTTAGGTCTTTCAGGTCAGTCTCCGCTTAAATGGGAGCCACTTGAAGTCGGGAAAATAGATATCAGGGATATTAATTAATAGTTTCAATTTCAAAATATTAGCAGAGGCGAAAATGGAAAAAAGGGAAAATCAGATTTTGGAGAGCAAGAAAGCTCAGCGCGGGTTCAGTCTTATCGAACTTATGATTGTTATTGTTATTCTTGGTCTTTTGGCTTCCATGCTTGTTCCTAAAATTATGGATAGACCAAATGAAGCAAGGGTTACTAAAGCTCAGATGGATATGAAGGCTTTAGGTTCTGCTTTAAAGCTTTATAAGCTTGATACCGGACGGTATCCTTCCACTGAACAGGGTCTTAGCGCTTTGATAAAGAAGCCAGATACACGCCCTGTGCCGCGTAACTACCGTAAAGGCGGATATCTTGATTCTGCTGTAGCACCAGTTGATCCTTGGGGTTATGAATATATTTACAGAAGTCCAGGCGAAGACGACCGCAGCTATGAGATTATTTCTCTTGGCGCTGACGGAATGGAAGGTGGCGAAGATTATGATGCGGACATCAACAGTTGGGAATAGGTTATAGTTCTCAGGATCTCGTAATGGTTAACCATTCAAAACGAAACCGCTCCAGCGGCATGACATTCATTGAATTACTGATTGTGCTTGTAATAGTGGGCATGGGCTGGTTTACGCTCATGCCCAATCTTGATCTTGCGGGAGACGGGGACGCAGACGTTCTGAGTCAGGTCAATTCATTTGTTTATAAGGCTCGGAATACCGCAGTTGATACTGATTCAAAGCAGATATTATATATTGATTTTGAAGAAGGATTTTTGCAATGGGGAGAGGATCAAGTCTCCCTTCCAGGCACGGTGCTCAGCGGACATTTGAATGAAGAGCCCCTCGATGGAGAGGGCGTGGACTTCTTTATTTATCCTGAAGGTTTTAGCGATGAGGTTCGACTTGTGCTAGAAGGTGGTGTTACTCTTAGTTTGGACCCCCTCTCTGTAAGGTTTTTGGAGATGTAGCTTGCAGGATAAAAACGGATTTTCACTCATAGAAATAATAGTCGCTTTGACTATCGCCGCAACTTTGTCCATCTCATTTCTTGGCGTACAGCGTCAAAGTGCTCTCATGGCACAAATTTCTAAAGATTCATGGGATGTGTTGAATCTTTCTCAGGATATTCTAGCTCATAAATATCCTGATGGACTGGCAGTTGTTTCTTCCGGCTGGATTCCCTGGTCTGGACCTCCTCAGGGCGATTTCAGGGTGGGGTTAGAGACAATTTCTTCTACTGGCATCGGTAATTATTTAATAGAAACGCGAAGCGGAGAGTATACGATGTCGTGGAAGGTATACCGCGTTTCTCACAGGAATTTGACTAACCGATGAGATCCTATTCTTTTATTAATAAAAATTGCCATACATCACGGGAAGCGGGCTTTTCACTGATTGAGGTTTTGGTCGGGCTGGTTCTGTCCGGCTTGCTCATGAGTATGGTTGCTATGGTTCTTGGACAATCCATAACAAATAATGAAGTCGTGCGCAGCAATGTTGGACTATCATCTCGTATGTTTACGCTTAGGCGTATTCTTCATAGAGATATGCAGAACAGAGCTATAGGTAGTGTCCTGGAGATGGGAGGTGATGGATTTAAGTTGCTTACAAGCAATAACTTTCTTGAAGATGGAGCTGTTCCAGTGATTGTTTTCTGGGATTTATCAGGAAACATGATTCGGCGACATGAAGATTCTGATAAATTATCATATGCAAGCTCGTTTCAGTTGATGCGTGGAGTTTCTTCTTGGACTTTAGAAGTTTTGGATGGGAAAGACGGCACATGGATATCTGCTGTTCAGTTCAAGGCTAAGCCCCTTAATTTAAAACGCTCAATAAAGGCCATAAGATTAAATTTGGTATTTGAAGATGGGCAGCGCACTTTGATTGTTGAGAGGATTCCATATGCTTTTGAATAAGAACAGAGAAAATTCAAAAGGTGTAGTTCTGGTCCTTGTTCTGGTTATTTTTATGGCCCTTTCGGGGCTGACTCTTATGACTATTGAAGTAAGTTCTCGTGGGGCAATTGAAGCCAGTAGGATGCGTAGTGAATATGATGCTCATTTCATTGCTGAAGAAGTATTAAATTTGATTTTTGATAAAATTAGAGATGATAATACGCCTTTTTCTGATACTTCGACTGAACGATGGGCTGGAATGTGGCAAGATGGCAATGTTTCATATCTCGTGCGCCCCTGTAATTCTAAAATGAATTTAAACAATCTTGCAAAGCTAAATGATAATAAGAAAGTTTTATCTATAATGCGAACCCTTCTTCCTAGCGGAGTTGATGTTCCGAGGTTACTTGGCAGTTTAGGAGGGTGGGTCGGTAAGCCCATTAATCCCGCTTTAGACAAAATGGATAGACTTTATTATGCATCACAGTATCCATCTTACGCTCCTTCACAGGACTTATTGGAAGCTCCTGAAGAAATATTGCTTGTAAGTGGCTGGAAGGATTTTGATAGGCAATGGGTAGATGATACGTTTACTGTGTGGGGTGATGAGAACCTCAATATTAATTTTGCTTCAAAGGAAATTTTGCTTGCTTATTTCCCGAAGCTAACGAGGAAAATTCATAGTATTATTCACTGGCGCGATACTCGAGGATTTACAGATTTGAGTCAGGTCCTTGCTGTGGCGGGGATCGCGGCTGATTCTGCTCTTTATAGAGAGATGCTCACTGTGTTAACGGTTAGATCAAGTTTTTTTGAAGCGATTGTTACTGCTGAGGTGAGCGGGTGTAGAGTGGTAAAGAGGTATATTATATCTAGACCTGAAGCTTTTGAGACTAAGCTGCCGAAGCTGATTAATCAAAGCGATATGTCGGTAACTTTCCTTGAAACAACGCAATAAACGAACGCTTGGCAAAATTAGTTATCTTTTTCGATAAATAGACAAACTGCTTACTTACAGGTATAGGACAGAGCCATAGATGGCCTCAATAAAATTAGTATATATACTCACTTTTTCAGAGCAAGAACATCAGTGGATGTTGTTTGATGGTAAGAACCTTTCCGAGTCGGAAGGCCCTGATCCTAAGAACAAATATCCGGTGGTTGCTCTATTGCCTGATCCTCTTTTCTTTTTCTTCAAACCGAAAGGGGTGAATAAGTCTCGCCATGCGAAGTCTGCGACTCTTATGCAGATGAATTATTCATTTCCAGACCAGAATTTTGGTTTTAAAGTGTTGCGCCCTTCCGGCGGAGCTGTTTTAGGTTACACTTCTCACGACCTTCTGGATAGATTTTTGGAGACCCACCGGGACGTTCTGGGCAGGGCAACCGTGCTGACTTCTGCCTTTACTGTCTGCTGGCGAGCTGCTGTCGCTGAAGGGCTATCGGTTTGGAGCTGGCAAGGGCAGGAAGGGATGCAGATTTTGGCCTCCGGTGATGAGCTCACATATTTTAACGGGGGTGAGGGTGAATTTACTAGCCGTTATGACAGGCTGGGACTTGATGGTAATCCCGAAGACATGACGCTTGAGAAAGCTTGTAAGGTTTTTGAAGATAAAAAAATCAAATGGGCTAGGCTCAATTTGATTTCAGGCACAAGTTCAGTGGTAGACAAGAGTGTTTCTATTGAATTTAAGCCCTATATAATTGCAGCTATTTTAACTACTTTGATTGGTTTATTATTTATAATTGGACAGTATCACCGTTGGGGATTAAGTCAGGATGCTGCTGCTGAATGGCGTGTTAAATTAAAAGAAGTATATGTTACCGCACTCGGGCCTACACCGGGATCAGATCCATACGGAAAAATTCTTTTCAAGCTTGACCAACTTAAAAGCGGCGGTGGAAGCAAGGGTGTTGATGTCCTTGGCTTACTTTCGTTTGTGAGTGATAGTTCTCCTGTAGGAATTGAGATTGAAAGTATTAATCTTGGAGCAGATTCTGGTAACATACGCGGGAAAATCAGTTCATATGATGATCTTGACGGCATGATGGAGAAGCTGTCTTCGAGCGGAGAGTACCACTTTGTTCTGGAGCAGGCCACAAATGCACCCGATGGCATTATTTTCAGTTTGAGAGCTGAGTACAATCGCTAGTTGGAACTGCTCGCAAAAATTGAATTTATATATTTTTGAATAGTGTTTAAAAGGTAGCTTTTTTATGGAACTGGAAAGATTTTTCATCTGGCAGGATTGGCCTGCTGAAAAGCAAAAGCTCTTCTTTGCTGCGCTTGTCGCGGCATGGGCGCTTGTGCTTTTTATGATATGGTCCGGTTTACATGAAAGTCAGCTTAGCGCTGGACGCGTTGCTATGCAAAGCAAGCAGAACTACAGCAAGACCGTACCTTTAGTTGAGCAACTTAAAGCCGGAGAATCCTCACGCGGCGCTCTTGTGGACCGCGAACCTATGACTGCGGCTCAGCAGGTAATTCGCGATCTTGGGCTTGATACCAGACTTACATCTCTCCGTCCGCTTCAGGCTGGTAGTAACACAGGGCAAGGGGTTCAGGTTATCCTTGAGGCATTGAATCTTCCGGAAATTGTATTCTTAATGCGTGATTTTAATGTGCGCGGCGGGCTAAGAGTTTCTACTTTTACAATCAACCACAGGCTGGACACGCCAGATTTGGCAGATGTGCAGATTATTCTTGTCAGGTAGGCCAGCCATATGAAATTTATACCCAAATTCTCCATAAAAAGAGTTTTAAGCCGTTTCTTCCTGTTTATGGGCGGATTGATTCTTGGTGCTTTTTTGTTTTTACCGTGGGAAGTTGTATGGTCTCAGGTCTTTAAAATGGTTGATGCTAAAGTATCTGCGGCGACCATTCAGTGGGGCGATTTTGTCAGCGCCGGACCGCTCTCTTTTGAAGTGACTAATGTTTATGTCACCACCAATAAGGGACAGATCATAACTATTCCTCAGCTTGGAGTGTATGCCGGGCTCTCTCCTTTACTTGAAGTAAGGGTTAAAACTGGGCCTGTTCTTTCCGCTAAGGTTTTCAAGTCTAAGGCGCTCACTTTGAGTGGCGGGATTGATTTAGCTAGAATTATAAAGATGGACGGGCTTGGCGGTAAGGTTAAGATTACTTCTGATGTGAGTTTTCCTGAATGGGGAGCACCACCGAAGTCAGGAAGTCTTGTTCTTAGATCAGCGCAGGTTGAAATCCCCGGTGGGCTTATTGCTGAAGATGTCAGTGTTAATGCTGTCCTCTCAGGTAATCAATTTCAGTTAAATTCATTTAGCAGTGGAATGCCGATTCCTGCTAATGCGAAAGGATCTGCAACCCTTAACTGGGACAGTTTGCGAGATTCTACTTATACTATCAGTGGTAGCGCTACTTTCGGTAATACGGAACGTCAGTTCGCTAAATCTGGTAATCTTTCTAAATATTTGAATTTCTAATTTTTCATTCTCTTTCACTTCTTGCCAAAGAGACTCTATGATTCTTAATAATATTCTATCTTATGCGAAATGCGTGCTTCTTGAAGTCCTTGAGCCTGGCTGTGTAGCTATTGATGCCACAGTCGGAAATGGGTATGATACTGTGTTCCTTGCTCAGCAGGTTGGCAGTGAGGGACATGTTTATGGCTTTGACATACAGCCCGAAGCCATTGAGCAAACCCGTGAGAAGTTAGACGAAGAGTGTTTGCCTGATAACTGGACATTATTTCAGACTGGGCATGAAAATATGCTCAAGGTCATTCCTCCAGAATTTCATGGCAAGGTAAGCGTTGTAGTGTTCAATCTCGGCTTTTTACCCGGCAGTGATAAGAGCGTTATTACCAAGGCTTCCACGACCGTGGAGGCCCTTAGATATTCATTGGATCTTTTAGCTGTGGGGGGGCTTGTCTGCATTGCCATTTATGCAGGTCATCCCGGCGGGGACGAAGAAGATGTAGCCGTCCGCCACTTTTGCAGCACACTTGATTACCATTCTGTGCGCGTTATTCAGAGTGAAATGACTAACAAGCCTGGTTATCCTATCCGTCTGTTGTTTTTGACTAAGATTAAGTAGCTTTGTCCCCGACGGGCAGGGTCTTGTGAAAAAAAATCAATTAGAAAGGTCCGGTAGAGATTATCTCTATCGGACCTTTTTCTTATGCGGCACAAAGTCAAGCACCCCGTAAAATATAATTACAACTTTTTGTCGGCCGTAGTTGCCCCTCACCCTACGGTGTAAGTATTGATATTCCTTTTCTTATTCGTGCTCTGAGGCACCAAGTACCGATTCGGTACCAAATCAATTTTGGATCGCCATTTTTGTGTCGTTATCTAAGCAACCCAAAAGGCCCCCGCGATCCCTTAGGCTGTTGCTTTCGGAATACTTAACTTCCAAAGCAAAGCAGCCAATTTTCGGGCTAACGCGGCAATTGCCTTTTGAGGCACTCCATGTTTGCCCAAAATTCTGTTGTAAAAGTTACAAGCCCATTCATCTTTTTGTTTCCATATCCAAGCCGCTTCAATGAGCAGGCTTCGCAATCTCCGCTGACCAACAGGGCGAAGGTAAGCTTTGCCTTTGCTCCCACCACTTTGCCGAATTACCGGAGCCAGACCAAGGTAAGCTGTAACTTCTTCGCTTCTTCGAAAGCGTTTTGGGTTGAAAATTTCCGCTGCGAATGTAGTTGCAACGACTTTGCCGACGCCAGGAACGGACCTCATTGCGGCAATACGGATTACCTCGTCTTGTTCCTCTGCGAGTTCTTTTAACTGCAAATCCACTTTCTTTTGAGCTAGAATTGTATATTTCAACTCGTCTAAAAGACTATCTCGTGTTTCAGCTGCTCCGGCAGGTAGATGCAAAGTATCAAGAGCCAGCACGGATGCTTTTCCCCAATGATCTATTCCCGCAGGCTCAGTTACTCCCAAAACAAGCAGCAAAGACCTGATTCGCTGTTTCACTCTACGCAATGAATCCGTAAGCTGATGGCGTCTTCTCGATAAAGCACGGAATGCTTCTTCCCTTTCACTAGGAATTGCAATTGACCGAATCAATCCTGAAGATGCAAACTCTGCAAGTTTTCTGCAATCAAGACTGTCGGTTTTGTTAGTAGCCGCAACAGGGCGAGGAATACGACTTGGAGCAGCAACTATTACTTTAATTCCTGCATGTCGAAGGCTACGCGCAAGGCCGAAGCCAGTTGGTCCAGACTCATAGCATACAGTTGCTATGTGAATTTTAAGTGAAGTGAGTCTGTTGGTGACAGCTTTAACCTCGGCTGGAGTTGTCCAATCTTTGATCATTCCATCGGGTCTAAGTAGAGCAATGCTAAAACTACGCTTATGGACGTCAATTCCTACGAAAAAGCGTTGGCCTTGAAAGCCTTCCACAAACCTACCAATTGATGATATTGTTAACTTAGCCATGTTAGCCTCCTGCTAGTTTCATATTTACTGGTATACTACCAGATTAAACAGGGGAGTGCTGACATGGTATTTTTGTGAATTGCGTAATTGGTTCTGTTTAGTAGAATTCTTTGATTGCGTTTACTACGTATTCGGCTTGGCCTGCTGTTATGTGCGGCCCAATTGGTAGGGATACTACTTCGCGGTGAATTGCTTCACTAATTGGCAGTGAAAGGTGGGACATATGTTTGTATGCACCCTGTTTGTGTGGCGGCGTTGGGTAGTGAATGCCCGTTTCTATGCCGCTTTCTTTTAGGTGAGTTATTAAAGCGTTTCTGCTTTTACAGCGAACTACGAATAGGTGCCAAACTGGTTGTGCCCATTCTTCTACTACTGGTAAAATTAAAGGAGTATCTTTTAATCCTTTTAAGTAAATATCTGCGATATTTCTTCTGCGCCAGTTCCAGTCATCGAGCAATTCAAGCTTGATTCGAAGGAAAGCTGCCTGCATTTCATCCAGTCTGCTATTGAATCCTAAAGAGTCGTGGACATACTTTTCCGATGAACCGTAGTTTCCGATATTGCGGATTTTATTGGCGATTGTTTCGTCGGTCGTCGTGATTGCTCCACCGTCGCCGAAAGCTCCTAGATTTTTACCGGGGTAAAAACTGAAAGCTGCAGCGTGGCCTAAAGTTCCGCTCATTCTTCCTTTATAGAAAGAGCCGTGAGCTTGCGCCGCGTCTGTTAGTACGAATAGAGAATGTGCTTCAGCAAAAGCCATTATTGGGTCCATATCTGCGGGCTGACCGTAAAGATGAACCGGAATGATTGCTTTAGTGTTTTTGGTCATGGCCTGCTCAAGTTTGGCAGGATCCATGTTGTAGGTGGCCTCAATGGGCTCAACGGGGACTATGTTTGCCCCTGTGCGGGTTACGGCAAGCCACGTGGCAATGAATGTGTTTGAGGGAACCATAACATCGTCGCCAGGTCCGACTCCTGCGGCTCGTAGGGCTAGCTCTAAGGAATCCAGGCCGTTGCCGGTTCCAATGCAGTGCTTGGCTCCGGTATACGATGCGAATTCATTTTCGAATGCTTTTAATTCATCACCTAGGATATACCAGCCTGACTCGAAAACTCTTTTTGCCGCGCCATCAAACCTGGCTGCAAGGGTTGTGTAGGTCCAGCCTACATCTAGAAATTTGATTTTAGTCATTAGTTCTTACCGCCTTCATGAAGTCTTCATAGGTGTAGTAGTAATCAGCCGGATCGTAATATTCCGATGCTAGGACAAGGCATACAGAGCCAGATGAAAAATTTTCCAGTTCACGCCAAGTCATTTTTGGAACGTAAAGGCCATAGTATGAGCGATTAAGTGAAAACGTTGTTTTAGTTTTTCCATCATCCAATACTACATCAAAGCTGCCTGATGCGGCAATGATGTATTGCCTTAATTCTTTATGAGCGTGCCCGCCGCGCGACTCTCCGCCAGGGACGTCATAGAGATAATAAACTCTTTTGATATCAAAGGGAATATGACGGCTGTTTTCAATGAAAGTCAGGTTGCCGCGATTATCTTCTATTTTTGGAAGATTGATAATATGTGGTTTATCTTCATTAATCATTTTTTATCCTTCAGTTCTAGTTCAGCAAGCCGGATATATTTTTGAAAGGTGTAAAAGAAGCCGTGCACAGCGATTATGAACCCTGCACGGCCATCTAGAAAACCCTGCTTGAGTATGTATTGTTTTAAAAATTTACCTATTCCATGACTTATAGCGCTGCCGAGAGAACCTCGTTTACCACGCGAATAAAGGTCTTCGGCCGCATCTTGGGTGTAGTAATTAATCTTTTCTAGGTGCTGATTAAAATTTTCGTAGGGGTAATGAATTATATCCCCTTTTAGTTCTCCGGCCTTCGTTATCGGGCGAAGCTCTTCATGAGGTCTGATGCCACCTATGCTGATTCCTTCAGGCTTGTAGATGCGGAAAAGTTTGTCAGGGTACCATCCACTATGGAGTATGAACCGATTGAAATACCATGATTTACGCGGGCAGTAGAACCCGTCTATATCATTGGTCGGATTTTCGAGGTTCTTCACGATGCTATCTCTAAGTTCAGTAGAGACTATTTCATCCTGATCAATCGTAACAACCCATGGGGTTTTGATCTGTTTTACCGCGAACTTATGCTGTTCGATAGCGCCATTCCAATCATTGTGAATTACTCTAGCATTGTATTTTTTTGCTATATCAAGAGTTGCGTCAGACGAGCCTGAGTCTATGAGTAGAATTTCAGAGCAGAATGATAGGCTGGCAAGAGCTTCATCTAGCAGTCTTTCACCATTATATGTAAGGACTAATCCTGTGATGCTGGTCATTTCAGCCTTTTATTTGCGAGTAGTATTGAAAACAAATACCTAAAAATACATTCAATTTTTAAAATAACTGACTGATTGTAGGTATGGGCGGGATGAGAGTCAAGAGGGCATCAACACGTAGGAGTATACCTAGGTCATTTTAGGTTCAATGGCACTAGTGATTTGGATTGCGCGGTTTGCCTTAACTTTTCCAGGAAGTCCGT
Organism: Desulfovibrio sp.; assembly: GCA_030145055.1. GTDB lineage: Bacteria > Desulfobacterota > Desulfovibrionia > Desulfovibrionales > Desulfovibrionaceae > Maridesulfovibrio. Next base: position 309,508 of record JAQYWK010000001.1, on the reverse strand, counting down.
AATATTTAAGAATTCCTTCCACTTCGCATTCGAGTTTGTCTTCTTCATCAGTATCGAGAAGTAGAAGATCTCCTTCTTGAAGGTTTACAAGCTGGCGTCCTGTGATTTTTGTTCTGCCTAGACGAACCATCAGTTCTACAGGCGTTTCAAGAAGTCTTTCTTTAAATCTGCTTACCCAGACATGGTCAATTTCGAGTCTTTCGGACTGGAAAGATGCATGGAGTTTTGAACGGATAGGCTCGAGAGTAGAGTATGGCAGGCAGACGATAAGTGAGCCGATTGCATTTTCCAGTTCTACTTCAAATGTGATGACGATAACAACATCTGAAGGTGGAACGATAGCCGCGAACTGAGGGTTAACTTCAGAGCGGATAAGCTCTAGATGAACTTCGTGAACCGGGCGCCATGAGTCTTCGAGGTTTGAAAGGGCAATTTTTACAACGCGGTCTACGATTGCCTGCTCGATTGGAGTGAAGTCACGCCCCTCAACCTTTGGCTGAGATCCGGAACCTCCGAAAAAGCTTTCCACAAGTGCAAAGACTAGGCGTGAATCAACGACCAGAATGGCATTTCCGCGAAGTGGATCCATTTTAAAAATAGAGAGTGAAGTCGGTACAGGTAGGGACCTCATAAAGTCCCCGAATTTAGACATGTCGATAGAAATTGGGTTAATATCGACCCTTTTGCGCATGGTATTGGCTAGATTATTGGTTGCTAAGCGCGCGAAACGATCATTAACAATTTCAAGAACTGGCATACGACCACGGATAATGCGGTCTTGATTCGCAAGGTCGAACGAAACTACGCCGGAATCATCATCCGGTATATCTTGCTCAGCTTCAACCTCTCCGCCGGAGAGACCTCTGAGCAGTGCATCGACTTCATCCTGTTGAAGGATTTTGCTCATTCTTATGTGTTCCGTGTTAGAGTTTTACAATTGCTAATCACTATTAATTAACTTCTTTATACGACAAAGTAAATGAAAGCCACCGTTTACCCTCTAGAAATGGTGCAAGTGTGACTGTTTTTTGTACTATATATTATATCGTATTATTTGAGATAATCTTTAGTACGGCAGCTAAGTGCTGTTATCATTTAACTTCATTAACTTTTATGTGCCAAGGTTCATAACGTACTCCGAGCATATTCTCTTCGGGGTAGCGAAGTTTCAGATATCCTTGCTTACGTAGCCGCGCACATGTTTCAGTTTTAGCAAAGCTTACACTGAAATTTGCAGATCCTAACCCTGTCTCGCCCACATCGAAATCTCCTATTCCGTGAAATGAGTACCCGGGGGGAGCGAGTGACCGTGATGCAAGTGAAAGGTTTCCGTTATTGGAGGCGGCCTTAGAATAAAATAAAATGAACTGCTTCATGATGCCGCGCACACCCGATGTCAGGTAAACTTTCTTTCCAAGAAGATGTTTTATTGATTTGTACGTCTCGTGTGGCTGTCCGCGATATAGATAGTTCCCACTTCTCGGTATTTTTATAAGATCTTTCTTTGATACGCGGCTGGTTAAGTTTGATATCGGTCTTTCTCCGAAAAAACCGTAATTAGCTGCGTCAAAGTGAAAAGTATAATCCATGAACTCTATTTCATCTTTGGTGAATGCGCCAATGGAAGAATATCTGCGGGCAAAGCTAAGTCCATCATCAAAACTGATGACAGCGAAATTTCCAAACCCGACCGTGCGTTGAGTTTGGCGCAGTTTTTTTAAAGTGGACTTAAGGATCGCAAGTTGTTTGCCTTTGAGGATTATGTCTCCTCTATGGGCCATATCAAAGTTGGCCATGTTATGGAGGTAGTCTTTCAGGTCTTTGTCTGAGGGGCTGGGTGCATCTGCATGAACAATTTCCGGCAATCCATAGAGTGTGGTTGCCGTTGCTACTGTGCATAAGGTTTTTAGAAAAGTTCTTCTATTCATGTTGTAGTTTTTTTTAAATCTAATGAATATTTTAAGACGTTGCTTGTGAATGTCCTTTAGAAGAATACTATAACAGAATAGTCGCGGAGGGAAGCATTTGAAAGAGCCATCCACAATCGTGAATGGCTCTTTTTAAGCTGGATTTTTTAAAAACGGGCTATTTACCGCGTTTTGTCCAAAGCTGCATCTCTTTCATCTTTTTACGACGTTCGCGCTGTAAAGATTTACAAACAAGAGGTGTTTTCTTTTTGAGACCGTGTTTTTCCCGGTATTCGTCCGGAGTAAGGTCATGTGATAAAAGGTGCTTTTTGGTAATTATTTTAAAAGCTTTTCCGCATTCACAACAAACGATTGATTTCTCTTTAATTGATTTCTTAGGATCGCATGCAGGAGAATCTTCCTTAGCTGGAAGAGCGTTTTCAGCAATGTCCTTAATACCAGCAGAGAGCTTGCGGACCATGGAAGTTATTTCATCTTCATTCATGGTTCTAACGCTGGCCTGTGCTTTGACTATTTCCAAAGCTTCTTTAAGGTAATCATCCATGTGAGTCTCCTATGGGGATTATTTTTAGACTAATGGCCGTCTTGGATATATAGGGAATAAGGTAGATTGTAATTACTGTCAAATGTATTAGATGAATTTGCACTTTTTTATTGTTACTCTTTATAATAGATGTTGTTTTGAAATGTTTTAAGGTAATAAGTGTTAGCGGATTTATTTTAACATTATTTAAATATTTTTTTTAGCAAGATATGTGCAATATTTGGATCATACTAGTTATAGTATGTTTAATATTATGTAAAATGAGTATGAATTATGCTGAGTATACGCCAAATTCTTGCATAACAATAATTACGGAATAGAATTAAAGTTATTTTAAATGAAAAATGTGAGTGCTCTCATCTTTGCGAGCGTTTGTTAAAAAAGTAATAACAATGAATGAGTTTCTTAACTTCACAGGAGAGTGGTGCTAAGTAGTTTGTATTGTTTTTGCTTTGTTGAAATTAATTTAAAATATTCTAGGCTAATAAATATCGTATTTTAAGTGTTGATTTGATTATTAGATAAAGTTTGTATTTTGTGGGTTAATTGTCGAGTATGCTTTTGTGTTTGTTTTTTAGTAGTATGAGTATAGTTTTTTTGGATAGTCGAAGGTAGGGAGATACGATGATTATACCTGTTATTCTTTCTGGGGGAAGCGGGACTCGTTTATGGCCGCTTTCACGTAAGCTACACCCCAAGCAATTGCTGGATTTCATGGGTGATGGATCGCTATTGCAAACGACTGTAAGGCGCGGGTGCTCTGTCGCGGAGTCTGGCGACCCAATTGTTGTTTGTAATGAGTGTTACAGGTTTATGGTGGCGGAACAGTTACGCCAGATTGATGTTTCTCCTGATACAATTTTTCTTGAACCTGAAGGAAGAAATTCTGCGCCGGCAATTGCCGTGGCTGCGTTTCGCGTTCAGGCACAAAATCCGGACGGGCTTATGCTCGTTATGCCGTCTGATCACATATTTCAGAATTCAGTTGCTTTTTATGATGCAGTCCAGCGCGGAGTAGAAAATGCGAACAAAGGCGATTTTGTTCTTTTCGGAATAGTCCCAATCTCTCCTGAAACGGGTTATGGCTATATTAAACATGGTGATTATTTCCCCGGTCAGGGCGTTTGTCCTGTTACTGATTTTGTGGAAAAGCCTGATTTTAAAACCGCTCAAATCTATCTTGATTCCGGTGAGTATTTTTGGAATGGCGGAGTCTTTCTTTTCAAGGCCAGCGTGTTTTTAGACGCTCTTAAAGAGCTTGAGTCTGATATATATGATGCATGTCTCGATTCTGTTGAAAAAGCGCAGTCAGATTTAGATTTTGTAAGGTTGGATGAAGAAAGCTTTCTCTCATGTCCCGCAAAATCAGTTGATTATGCGGTGATGGAACAAGTGAAAAACCGAGTTGTCGTTCCTTTAGATAGTGGCTGGTCAGATATTGGCTCGTGGGATTCTCTGATGCGGGAGATGCCAGATGATGCGAATGGCAATGTGATCATCGGAGATGTCCTTGATGAGGGTGTTACTAATAGTTTTATGTATTCATCCGGGAGAGTTATCGGCGTTGTAGGAGTCGATAATATGGTGGTGGTCGAAACCAAGGATGCTGTTCTTGTTGCGGATCGCAGTTGTACTCAGGATGTAAAAAAACTGGTTGAAAAGCTGAGCCGAGACGGAAGAGCTGAGGCTTCCGTTCATAGGAAAGTCTTTCGGCCGTGGGGATCCTATGAGCTTGTTGATTCCAGTGCTAGATTTCAGGTTAAGCGGATAATCGTTAAGCCCGGTGGTATACTTTCGCTTCAGATGCATCATCACAGGGCTGAGCACTGGGTTGTTGTAAGCGGTACAGCTAGCGTGCTAATTGGTGAAGAAGAAACGATGCTCCGAGAGGATCAGTCTACTTATATTCCTATCGGGGTGAAGCATAGGCTTACTAACCCCGGAAAAATTGATCTCGAGCTTATCGAGGTTCAGACAGGCAGCTATCTTGGTGAAGATGATATCTCGCGCTTCGAAGATGCTTACGGACGATCTGGAGATAATCCAAAGTCGTGAAAAAAGCGTTGATTACAGCTTTATGCATTCTTTTATTTTCTTACTTTTCTAGCGGGTGTCTGTGGGTTATGGCTGGCGCTGTGGGCGTTGCTGTCGTTGCTGCCAATGTTGATGAGATTCAGAATGCAGGGACCAACAGCACAGGGACGGAGTCTCTTGATGAGCATCTGTCCGAAGGAAATAGTATAAATGAGGCCCTAGCCACTCCTGACTCTGAAAAGATAGAAATAAGAGAGAACGTTAGCATAGATGATATTTTTGATGAATATGAAGGCGAAATAATAGATAATTGATGGGTAAAAGTTTTTCTTGCTATTTTGTATTTTTTTATCAAAATTAGCCTTAATAATAGGAATTTTAACTAATACGAACCGGAGACATTGAATGGCTGAAAGCTCAATTAAAAACACCGTCCTTGTTGTCGAAAGTAGCCAGACTCAGGCGCGAGTTATAACCGAACATGTCGAGAGCATCACCCCTTTTGATGTCGAAGTAGCTTCTTCTTTTGATCAGGTTGAAGATATATTGAAAAACAATAGCGATATTTTTATTGCAGTGCTCAATCTGAATATCAAAGGCGGACCAGATGGCGAAGCTGTCGATTATGTCCTTTCTCGCCATATTCCTTGCATAGTTTTGACTTCATCTTTTGATGAAAAAATACGCAACAGATTTATCGAAAAAAATGTGCTTGATTATTTCAACAAATCAAACCGTAGTGACCTCGATGATATGGTGGATTTGATCAGGCGGATTCATTCAAACCGTGATATTAAGGTGGTTGTCGCTGAGGATAATGGCACAGCTCGAAAGATCATGTGCAAGCTTTTGGAGCGACTCAATTTTACTGTATTCGGTGCTGACGATGGAGCAAAAGCTCTAAAAATAATTCAAGCGAACCCAGATGTTAAATTGCTTCTTACTGATTATGAAATGCCTGAGATGGATGGTTTTGAACTCGTAACTAAAGTCCGCAAAACTCATTACCGGGATCAGCTTGCAATACTTGGTGTTTCTGCCCACGATTCTGGTGCTATCACCGCTAAATTTCTCAAATGCGGCGCAAATGATTTCCTTAAAAAGCCATTTGAGGTTGAAGAGTTTTCATGGCGCGTGACCAATAATTTAAATGATTTGGAACGCGTTTCGTCTATTAAAGATGCATACAGCCGCGACCCTCTGACTGGATTTGGTAATTTAAATGTTTTCCTTGAGAAGGGACGTGATCTTTTTGAAAGTCTTGCAAAGCAGGGTAAAGCTCCGATTATAGCGGCATTTAACGTAGATAATATGGCTGATATAAACGGTAAATTTGGATGGGACGCAGGGTTTGCGGCTTTAAAAAAAGCTGCGGCTAATTTAGAACAACAGTCTCTTGGTTGGTTGCTTTCCGCTCGTTGTGGTGATGGATTTCTAATTTTAGCTGAGGATCCGGATGTATTGAAGAATGATCTTCTTGCCGCACAGCTTAGTTTCTCTAAAACTGCTGTAGGGCAAGCTGGTAAAAGGTTCAAAGGGACTGCTTCTTTTGCTGTAACGAGAGAAGGGGATACCGACCTGGATACAGCTATGTCGAAAGTGACTGCAGTTCTCGCAAAAATGCAGACTACCGGAGCGGATTCTTCCCGCTTTGTATAAGAATATTTATGCTTGTTTTGAAATGTGCCGCATGCAGGCGAAAGCTACTGAAGTATTATAAAATAGGTAAGGGTGAGGTGCACCGCTGTCATAAGGAAAGGATTAAAAAAATCTGGAACTTAGAGGAGAGGGATGGGAAAATATTTTGTCCTTGCGGTAAATCTTTTGGGATTGACCGTGGCAGTTACTATACCATGGACAAGAAAGCTTTTACCTATTCGGGCACTAAAACTAACAACTGATCTACAATTAGAACCTGAGAGTGGTCATAAGCCTGATAGGGTGCGTGAAAAGTCCTAAGGCGTGAGCTATTTCTGCGCTCGAGATGTCTGCGGATCTGGCTGCTGCCATAGATAGGCATTCCGGCCCTGAAATAGCGATACCGAGAGCTGCTTCTTTTAGCATTAGGGCGTCGTTGTGTCCGTTGCCTACGCAGGCACACTTTTCAGCACCAAGTGAACGTACGTAGTCGAGTTTGGATTGATCTTCAGCAGGGCCGCTTATTACGTGTATAGATACGGGAAGTCCTTCTAGACTTTCTTCGCATTGTCCGAAAGTGTCGGCTGTGAGTACATGAACTTCAATGTCTACAGATAATTCTTGAAGAGTTTTACCGATACCGGGCATTAAATTTCCATCAAGGGCGATTGTTCCATTGTAGTCTAAAACGAGATGTTCAATGTTAAGCGGTCCGAATCCTGGAATATTAAGACTGATCATTCTTAGAACCTCAATTTGTGCGTTATTAAAATCTTAATATTTAAAGGCTAGCATACCTTTCGATCTGTTTCTTGTATTCCAGAACTCCCTTTACTATTCCGTCTGCAATGTATGCAAGATATTTGTCGGACTTGAGTCTCGATGATTCGGTTTTATTTGTCACGTATCCAAGTTCGAGAAGCACAGACGGCATTTTGGCTCCCATGAGTACATAGAATGGAGCTTCTCGGACGCCCTGATCTTTTACAGCCCATTTTCTGCGGATATTCTTTAACGACCTTGAATGGATATTATTAGCTAAGTCTTTACTTTCTTTCATCTTAGAGTTCAGCATGAGGTCTGTTAAAATAACTTGAAGGTCGCTGATACGTTTTGCGGAAATAGCGTTTTCACGGGCAGCTACGCGAACTGCGTTGCGGTTACGTGCAAGGTTAAGAGTATAGGTCTCAAGGCCGTTAATCTTTTTACTGCGATGAGCATTGCAATGAATCGAGATAAACATATCTGCTTTTTTGATATTTGCCATACCTGTACGTTCTTCAAGAGGGATGAATACATCCGTTGTTCTTGTGTAAAGAACGTTGAATCCAGCTTTTTTGAGCTTTGCTGCTAAAATTTTCGCAAAACGAAGATTAATATTCTTTTCTTTTATGCCGTTTGCGTTTGCACCGGGATCTTTACCACCGTGACCCGGATCAATCATGATTGTTTTAAAAGTTAGTCCTAGCTGTTCAAGTAAGTCTCCGGCCATAGCTTTGCTGTTTTTGGGTGGAACATATTTTGTGCTTGAAGAACTGTTTTTCCTTGTAGTTTTCCGTGCGGGACTATTCTTTACGGCCACTTTACCTTTTTCCGGTGCCTGAACATCCACAACCAATCTGAAGGGATTTTCCAGCGGGAAGATTTTGTAATCCTGCATGGAATTAAAATCTAGAACCACACGAGTTGTGCGCGGATCACGTTGCCCTGATCTGATATCTTTTAAAATGCCATCGGCGACTATGGTGTCCTTATGAACGTCATTACCGAGTATTGTATTTTCAAGGTCTATGTATAATCTGTGCGGACGGCTAACACTCTGATTTGGGTTCAAAAGCTGGTAGCGAAAACGAACTTCCTCATCGAGATCCAAAACAACGCGTGTGTATGTGTCACTACTAGTGTAGCGGACAGAGAGAAGTTTTGCGCGGTTTTTGGATGATTTTTTTACTTCCGGGGCGGATGCTGGAACAATAGTTCCAGAAGGTTTTTTACGCTTTGCCTGCTTGGGAGATGCTCCCTGTCTGTCCATGGAGTCAAGCCTAGCTCGAGCTTTGGAATACATGTCAGACTTGGAATAGCGATGCACGATGTTAAGATAGTCTGAGTAAGCGAGGTCTTTTTCTTTTAATTTTTTTAATCTTATTTCGGCCCGTCTGAATATACTGTCATCAGCCCATGCATGTGACGAGAAATTCGAAATCATTCTTCCGTAATAATCAACTGAAGTTCTGAAATCTTTTTTCAATCCACTGCGGTTACCTAATTCTTCGTATGCTCTACCTAAATAATACAGTGATTTAGGCGCATATTGTCCGCGTGGAGATTTTTTAAAAACATTTCGAAATTTTTTAGCTACTTTATCCCACTCTGAACGGTATTTTGATTTTTTAGCATTTTTAGACAGCGCATGAAATTGTTTCCACGCAATAGTGAATTCGTCTTTTGTACTCGCCCCGAATGCGCTGGCAGGGGTAACTGAAACCAGAAGCCCTGCAAGGAAAAGTGCCATCACGAGATTTTGAAAGAAAATTTTGCGCATTTTTATTTCTTAGTGGGTATTTGTTTTTGTTAATTATTTCAGAAAGTTCTGCTTTATAAGGTGCGTTAAGGAAGTCTCTATACAAAGTTTAGATGTTCTCTTAATAAACTTGCATTGGCTAAAAATCAACCTCGTATATATATATATGTTAAATTTGTTATTTAGAACGATGATTTTTTGCTTTTGGAAGGGGTGTTATGAATGCTGGACTGAGTCCACTTTTTATGTAATTCCCAATAAATATTATTGGCGGAATTTGAATAAACAATCACTCATTTGGAGATAGGCGAATGGAAGCTCCCCAGAGAAATTTAGCTCTTGATCTTGTTCGGGTAACCGAAGCTGCCGCACTGGCTTCTGCTAGATGGCTTGGCCGTGGTGACAAAAACGCAGGTGATCAGGCTGCTGTAGATGCAATGCGTCTCAGCTTCAACAGCCTCGAAATCAGCGGAACTGTTGTTATCGGTGAGGGCGAGAAAGATCACGCTCCCATGCTATATAACGGAGAAAGGCTTGGAGTTGGCGAAGGTCCGGGTATGGACGTTGCTGTTGATCCTGTCGAAGGAACCAACCTCCTTGCTTACGGTCGTCCCAATGCAATTTCAGTTGTAGGCGTAGCTCCTACAGGAATGATGCTTGACCCCGGTCCAAGTTATTACATGCAGAAATTGGTTGTTCCTACTGCTGCGAGAAATATGGTTGATATTAACGCACCTGTTAAGGATAACCTTCAGAAGATCGCAAAAGCTCTTAATAAAGATGTTGATGATTTAGTAGTTTTCGTTCTCGAAAAACCACGTCATCATGGTCTCATTCAGGAAATTCGCGATGCCGGAGCAAGAATTCAGCTACACACCGATGGTGATGTTGCCGGAGCGCTCATGGTTGTCGATCCTCGTTGTCCTGTTGATGTGATGATGGGCACTGGCGGAACACCTGAAGGTGTACTTGCCGCGTGTGCGATCAGAATTATGGGCGGCGAAATGTTCGCTAAATTTGATCCGCAGGATAAAAGCGAAACTCGTGCAATGGAAGAGAAGGGTTACGATCTGCGCGATATAATGACTGTTAACGACCTTGTTAAGAGTGATGATATCTTCTTTTCCGCTACAGGTATTTCCGGTGGAACATTTTTGCGCGGAGTCCGTTACTTGGGGTACGGAGCGGAAACAACTTCACTTGTAATGCGTGGTAAAACAGGAACTGTCCGTCAGATTGAAGCTGTTCACACATGGGATAAGCTCATGAAGATTAGTGCAGTTAAATACGATTAATATAGGGCGCTTGTTCTTATATTGCATCTGCTGAAATAGTAAGCGGCTCTGATACATAATGTTTTCAGAGCCGCTTTTTTATCTGGACTATGTTCAAATCGTATTACAGTCATTCTATGATTCAGGTGCATCCAGTTTTTCTCTGATGATTGCTGCATCTTCAGGCCTGATTCTTGTGTTTAATTCCCGACTTTCTCCATGACAGGCAATACCATCCTCACGGATCTGCACATATCCAGCTGAAAGAACATTGGTGTATGGAATTTGTTCTCTAAATTCAAGAAAAGCGATACGGTTCGGGAACATAATCGGAAGAGGATCACCTGAAAAGTCTTCAAACATTATGTATTTCATGAGATATCCTTTTTGCTGTATCTGGCTTTAGGGTTAGCAGGGCGACCTTGTTGCCCATCGTCTCGTTACAGACTATAGCGATATATCTTTCAGATCAAGATCACACAATAGCAATTACGGAGTTATTATATGAAAGGTGAAGAAAAAGAAGCTCTTTCGCTCGATACTAATAGCCTTGCTGTTATCAGAACACTTCTTGCTAATGAGAGAACTTTTCTTGCATGGTGCCGTACCGCTCTTGGACTTTTGGGATTTGGTTTTGTGCTGGAGAAAGTAGGCCTTTATATGAGGCATTTTCTTCCTGATGCGAATCCTCTCATGTCTAAGGATCTTGGATTGCTTAGTCTTTTTGCTTTGTTTTCCGGGATGCTCGTTCTTGTGGGGGCAGCTTTTAGATTTTTCAGTATTGAGAAGCAGGTGGGAGCGAAACTCGGTAGAATGACTCCGTTTCCTGAAGTTCTTGTTCTTATCGCAGTCGCGATAGTACTGATCATCAGTGTTTTTTCCGGTAAAATGATTTTCAATTAAAAGATAAAAATTAAACTTTAATACTCATTCTTAATGAAAGATAATTATAAAAAAATAGCTCTATGGCAAACCGCATTTCTTGGAGATGCTGTACTCACCTTGCCATTTATAAAAGCACTGTCTCTGCGTTACCCTGATGCTGAGATTCATCTTTTTGTGCGAAAGGGTGTGGAACCTTTATTTGAAGCGCAAAAGGAACTGACTGCGGTTCATGGCTTTGACAAGCGTGGCGGACAGAAAGGTTTGGGTGCGGCCTATAGTTTTGGGCGGAAACTTGGCGCGCAAGGGTTCGATCTATGGATCTCTGCTCATACTAGCTTTCGTTCTGCTTTAGTGAGCCGGGCAACAAAGATTCAGGACCGCGTCGGGTATGATGAACCATGGTTTAGTTCGTTTGCCTACACAAACAGGGTTAAACGTAAGTTTGATCGACTTGAGGAAGTTGAGCGTTTGATGACTCTCGGTTTGCCTCTTGGAATAGGCTGTCTAGCTCCAGTTGCTGAACTTAACTTGCCGGAAGCGGCAATAGAGAAGGCTACAGAATTTTTCGATGAAATTTCAGTAACTCCAGTAATTGGAATTCATCCCGGTTCAACTTGGGAAACAAAGAAGTGGCCGGTACAAAATTTTGCAGAAACCATCAAGAAATCAGTAGACGCAGGATTCAAGGTCGTTCTCTTTGGTGGTCCTGGTGAAGAAGATATATGCGCGCGCATCGCAGAACAGTCCGGTAGAAAAGATGATGTCTTAGATCTTTCCGGTAAACTTTCACTTCCAGAGCTTGCGGCCTATATAAAAAATGTGGATGCGTATCTTACTAATGATTCCGGTCCAATGCATATTGCCTGGATTCAAAATGTACCTCTCGTCGCTCTTTTCGGGCCTACCGTTCGCCGATTCGGATTTTTCCCGCGCGGTGAAAATTCCACAGTACTTGAATCTCAAAGTGATCTTAAGTGCAGGCCTTGCGGTCTTCATGGCGGGAAAAAATGTTCGAAAAAGCATCATAAATGTATGCTGGATATTACTGTAGAAAGGGTTTGGGATGAGCTTCTTAAAAAGATTGAGATTGGGAGAGCGGAAAGTTGATGAGAAATATTAACCGAATATTCTTCGTGCTTTTGGTGATGCTTTTTGTACTTTGCCTAGGTGGATGTAAAATGAAAGTTTTCGCTCCACGGGTAGAAGCTGTTCCACTTGCTCCGGTTAAGATTTCTTCTGCGCTAGTTACCGAGAAAAAGAAAAGTATTATTGTTTGCACTGAAGAGTTCGAGCGAGCTGCCCGTATGTTTTCATACCTTCATAAAGAATATGAAGGTGTAGGCTCTCTCATTCTTAAGGTCAGCGCTGGTAACGGTACCGCTTTGTCGCAGACTAAGCTTGCTAGAGTTATTCAGAATAAAATTACAGAGCTTAACAAAGATGGTTCGATCATGTCTGTGCTTTTGCTTGGTAATAGGTCCATTATTCCGATTACAGAATTTAGACCGCAAAATTCCGGCTCAGTCCATTTTTCAGATTACGGATACGGCGGCGTGGCTGATTCTCCCGAAAATATGCTCACCGTAGGCAGGATTCCGGCAAGCAACGTTTCCGAAGCCGAAATTGTCGCTGAAAAGTATGAACGTTGGTACGAGGATCGTGCTTTTCGTCCTGCTTGGCCTGTATCATTTATAGGTGGAGATGGTTTTTCAGGTAATTACCTTTCCGATCCCGAGCTTCTATTTTTCAGCCTTCAAGAGGAAGGCATGGCCGGACCGGAAGCTATTCGTTATCTGGGTGGCGCTGGAGGGTGTCAGCCTGCGAGGCTCAGGCAGAGCTTGGCGGAAGATGATGCCTCTGTTCAATGGTTGGCTCTTGAGTCCGTTTCAGACGGATTCCGCATCGGTAACGGAACTGTGACCACTACGGAAATTCTGGGGCTGGATTACAAGCCCGGTTTGCCCGTGATTCTGAATCCTGACCGCGATGTTTCTTTTGCCCAGAATTCAACTTTTCCAAGTCCTGCTGAGGCTATAGTACTTTCAAGAGGGGCCGGACTTGCTGCTATGACTGGCAGCGGCAACTCCGGTAAAATCAGTGCTGAACTTGATGACGGTCGAATTTCCCATGTAGATTTTGATGGCACGACTAAAGTTCTGATTGAATTTCATAAGGCATATTTCAGCGGGAAGTACCGCATTGCGGATGCTCTTTCTGAGGCTCGGGCGCAGTTCGCGCAGAATTTACGCCGCGGAGAGGATTTATCCTCCGTTTACGACTTGGTTTTTTACGGCGATCCTGTGATGAGTCTGCCGCTTCCTGTTCGTACTGAATCTCCCGCTTATACAGGGTTGAAACCTCTGACTAAGCCAGAATCACCTAAGGGTGTTGCGGTTTTTTACGCAAATTCAACAATCTCCTTTGCTATGGAAGAGGGAGGTATTTACCCTGGTGTTCAGCTTAAAGTTATTGACCGTCTGTCTGGTAAAACTGTCACCACAATGAAGGTGCAGGAAGATGATATTTTTAATTTTTCTTCGGATGGAGAGGGTAGCTATTTAATATATTCAAGACCCCTTGACGGCCCCCTTGCTTGGCAATTTTTTGATGTTCGCAAAAAAACTTTTAAGCCAAAAGGGAGAGTTGCACAGTTAAAAAGATTCACTGGATCAGCAACTAAAATTAAAGCTGGTCTTGAGCCAGTGCGCTACGCGGTGCAAGTTAGTTCAAATCGGCGCGAATCATCTGCTGCCGAGGTAAGGCGAAATCTGGCAAAGCTGGGCTATTCTGCTTATGTTGTGACAGTTCCTTCCTTTAATAGCAGGCCTTGGTATTGCGTCCGTTTCGGTGATTTCAGTTCATGGTCTGCTGCGGTCGAAGCCTCCGCTGCTTATGAAAAAAAAGAACAGTCTGATGTAAAAATTGTGCGATGCCGCTCTGGGAGTTAATGCGAATATAATTCTGGTTGACTCTTGTTTTATTAAGGATATCTTAGGGAACTGTTTCCTAGGGAATAATTATCAATATAACAGGTGTCTACATGGCGAAAGAAGTTCCTAAGAAAGTGGCTCCGAAAGTAAAATATTTTATAATCAGTCTGGCAGTATTCGCCTTAATTGGGTCCGGCCTTTTCTTTGTTAACAATAGGGGTTTATCAAAACCTTCACTGAATGCCGGATATAAATTTTTTCTAGGTCTTTCGGATAAAAGTTTGGATTTCAGTACCGCGGAAGTACATAAATTGAACAGATGTTTTCAAAACAATAAGAAAGTCGTGGATAAAGCTACGCTTGTTATTGTGACAGAAGGAATAACTATTAGTGGCGATAAAGGCTTGATTACAAATGATACTAGTCTAAAATATAAGGTTATTTTAGAAAGCAAAGGGGGAATGAAGTTCACCCCGCAAATGCGGCAGTGCACGCGAAAAAAATTGGTAGCCAAAATCGTACATAATTTTGATCGTGGATCTAAAGCAATGGCTGTATATATGAAGGACCCTGCTTTTAAGAATCGTGAAATTGAAATTCTCGATATGTAATTTCCGAATTTATATAATTTTTATTAAATCCCCCGACGCATCATGTGTCGGGGGATTTTTTTTGACTTTATTTCAGGCCGGACCTGAGTCGGCTGATTCAGGTCCACACCAATTTTATGTTGAGTAACCCTGAATTGGAGTTGGTTAAGGATCTACACAACACGCCATATGGTAAAGAATTGATGTCCGAAGTAGCGAGGAATCAGCGCAGACGTCCTTAATCAGGGACGGGCGAATCCATCCATGATGAACTTGAACGGGATTCTGTGGATATGGACGCTGTGCCGCAGTTTCAGTCGAAGCCTTTTATGATTCCGGGGACGGATGAAGTTTCGCTAAGTTTGATATCGAGAGAGAGATGATAACGGGCATTCAAGGCGGTGAACGGTAAAATTGTTGAAACTTACCTATGGCAAGATCTAACGACATTGGTTTAGTCCACTTCGGATATCGTGAATACGATCCTCGCGTCGGCAGATTCATAACACCCGACCCAATCGGTTTAGCTGGCGGGGATGTGGATGTTTATGGCTATTGTTTGGATGATCCGATTAATTTTGTGGATCGGACGGGGCTTAATTGGGAAGGGCGTTCAGCTGGATTCTCGACTCCAGGAATGACATTGGATAAGATGGGGGGACAGGGATTTAATGGCAGAAAAGTTTATGGGGAGTTTACTGAAAACGCAAGGATTGAAAGATTCACTGATTCCTCTGCGAATGACAAAAGAGCGAAGGGCGACAAACCTCGTTCCAAAGAGGATCAAGACGAAGAGTCTTCTTCAAAAGAAGATAATGAGGACAAGCAAGATAATGCCGAAGAGAGTAAATCAAAAAGTGAAGATAAGAAGAAGGGCTACACTTCAAAGATTAGAAAGTTGAATCCCCGTGAACAGAAAGAGCTTAATAAATATATGAAGGAAAAGCTCTCATCTATGGGCAGCTTTGCCTCATACTCTGCACTACTAAGTCGAGAAAGTGAAGATTTAAGCCATATGGGAATGTGAGGTAGAAGTATTATAAACTCATTCAAAAAAGATTAAAAAAAAGAGATGGGGGTCGATAAGGCCCCCGAAATATAATATGTGGAAAATTGGAAGTATTATATCGTATTCGTTCTTTACTTATTATACAATTATGAGTGCAATAACTAATTCAAATACACCTATTTGGGATATTTATATTCATATCACTGCATATGTAGTAGCCACCGTTTGTTACTTTTATGGAATGGATTCTTCTATTTGGTTCAGAAGAGTTTTTTCATTTATAGTAACTATACAGGCAATATTTTTAAGTATATTTCTTATATCCCTTTTATATATTAGTGAAAACTTTGCCAATGATATAATTTTTAATACATCGGTATTTTCTTTTTCCGTTGTGATTATGATTTATGGATTTACCAAATTTAAACCAATACATATTCCAATAAATAAGTTTTTATTGATGATTCCATGCCTCAGCTACTTTATACTTGTTGTATGCATGCATGTTCCCTATGAAAAGCAGATTATCCCTGTTTATGCTGTGGCATTTTATGTAATAAGTATCAGTTTACTGCTGTATTTTAAGAAAAAATACTACTATTGGATTACTCTGTTAATTTTTTTTATTATCATTCTTTTTTTATCAATATATTTTGCAATTTGTATAATGAGCTCGGCTTTACCTGAGGGAGTGCTTCGTGCGGCATTACTTCTTGCAAATTGCTATCTTGTTTTTAAGATTTTTGTATCCCGAAAAGAATTAACCACGCCTAATAGGTGAATAGTAAAACAAACCTTACATACAACTTTAAAGAAGTGTCTTAATCCACTTCGGATATCGCGAATACGGTCCTGCCACCGGCAGATTCATCACTCCCGACCCTATTGGTTTCGCTGGCGGGGATTTTCCAAAAACAAAGCCCCTGACGGATATCCGTCAGGGGCTTATTTGATGCGCGAGATAAAGTAAAATTAATCAATGTAAGAACAGCAGTAGTCCGCAAGTTCTTCGACGACAAGTTTGAATTTTGAGTTGGCGGGGACATCGAAACTTTCACCGGCTGATATTGTCTGCCAGTCTTTCGCTTCGGCAAGGAGCACTTTCATGCTGCCCTGCATAATCTCCATAACTTCCGCTTTTTCCGTTCCGAATTCGTAATCACCGGGAAGCATAATGCCCAGAGTTTTGAATGATCCGTCCGCGAAGGAGACCTTGCGGCTGGTTACTTTTCCGTCAAAATAAACGTTGGCCTTTTTGGTAACTGTTACGTTTGAAAACTCAGACATGATAACTCTCCTGATGCGGTATCCATATTTACTATTTTATTTTTAACTTAACTTTAAATCTGCTTAATTTATCTTAATTCACCTAGATTAGCGTTGAGTAACTGACTCAAAGATATCCAGTCAAACGATTAATATAATCTATTTTTCTTGCGGTATTACCAGTGTGACAAGGTCATAGTCCGTAACGTTGTCTATTTCGGCTTCAACCATCATGCCCGGCGCAAGTTTAATACCGTCTTCTGGTGCACTGATGTATGTAATTCCGTCTACTTCCGGAGCTTGAAACCAGACTCTTCCGGTAAATAATCCCGGCCACTCAGCGCTTGGTGCTTCCACTAAAACTTGAATCTTTTCGCCTACTTTTTCAACCAAGAAATCGCGGCTGATATCGGCTTGCACTTCCATTATAATCCTGCGTCTTTCTTCGCGCAGTTCTTCGGGGAGCTGTTCCATATCTCCAGCCGGAGTGCCTTCCTCGGCTTGATATGCAAATACTCCAAGGTGATTGAATTTTGTTTCTTTAACGAAATCTAGAAGCGTATTGAAATGTTCTTCAGTTTCACCGGGATATCCGACGATTATGCTGGTGCGTAGTATTGCGTCTGGAATATGTTTGCGGATTCTGTCGATTACCTTGCGCGGGTCACGTGCAAACGGGCGGCCCATTGCTGTAAGAATCTCAGGATGCGCATGCTGAATCGGCACGTCGAAATATGGTAGAAGAGGTTTATCCGCTTTAGCTAGAAATTCTAGCATGGAATCGGTCAGCCCTGCTGGATACAGGTACATCAATCTGAGCCATTCCAGACCTTCGAGAGGTAATAGCTGCTCGATGAGACTGCGCAAATTTATATCGGGATTATTGAGATCAGCGCCATATGCTGTAGAGTCTTGACCCACGATGATTATCTCCGGCACACCCTGCTCTAGAATTTGCTTAGCTTCGGTGACTAACCCGGCGGAATCGAAACTGACTTGTGGGCCGCGAATTGAAGGAATTGTGCAAAAATTACAAGAGTGAGAACAGCCTTCGCTTACTTTAAGGTATGCAAAGGAGGGGCTGGTGCTCAGTGCGCGCTGATGTTCTTCAGGGAGCTTGGTTTTAAGTGCTTCAGAAGCTAGCTTCGGCCACGTGTCGAGGTCGAATGTAGAAAGCCAGAGGTCAACTTCAGGCATTTCTTTTTCTAATTTACCGTATCTGCTGACGAGGCATCCAGCTACGGCTAAAATAGGCTTCGGGTTGATGTCTGCGATGGCATCTGCGGCTTCCAGTATGGATTGCACCGATTCTTCAACCGCAGGCTGAATGAATCCGCAGGTATTGATCAGCACAAGATTTGCACTTTCAGGCGTGTCCGCCGCGACCATGTTGTCGCCCAGCGCTCCGAGCATTCTTTCGGTATCGACTCTATTTTTCGGGCAACCGAGGCTTATAGTAAAAACTTTTATTTTTTTTGTGGGCATAATTTTTATTCCATTTGGGAAAATTTAATTTGTAAAGATTACGGGGTGAAGCGCCCATGATCTCTTGTGTCGCAATGGTTACCCCATTCTTTTATATCTGCAAAGGTGGAAATTAGGCGAATCCTGATTGTGCTTTTTTAGGAAAATAGTTTATTCTTGGCTCGGACTCTATATTAGATAGAAATGGAGAAAGTATGTTTGAAAGCCTACTGCGCGAAGATCATTGCGATTGTATCGGTATTTTAGGCAACTCAATAGTGATAACTTCACTTATTCAGTTGCTGAAAGACAGCAAACGGGATGTGGAGGATATAAATTTAATTGCCGGAGTGCTTGTTGATGGCAATGGGCTTCCTTCCACTGACTTTGAGATTCCAATATATGATCAGGTTGAGGATATGCTTGCTGCGCATCCCGAAATAACCATGGTCTTCGAGCTTTCAGGCGATTGTTCGCGCGTAAGCAAACTTCGACGTACTTTGCCCGCATCCATTACTCTTGTAGAGCTTCCTGCCGCCAGATTTTTTCTGAAACTTCACGCTACAGACCGTTTATGGATTGCTTGCAAGGTAGATCTCATGCAGACGCAGGCCCTGTTTAAGTGTGTTGTTGACCAGTTGCCGGAAGATATTCTGATTATTGGCTCCAATGGAATGATTATGGATTGTAATAAACATTTTTCCGATTTGGTTGGAGAAGATGTCAGAGATATTAGGTATAAGAATCCCTTAGTTTATTATGAGTCCCTTGCAACAGTATGCCCCATTAAAGATGGAGTTGTTGATGTTGAGGCTATGACTCCCGGCAAGCGCAAAGAATTTCTCCTTTCTGAGGCGGATTCTGAAGGTAAAATGCGTTTTTATAGAATTTATGTTTACCCTATTTCAGACGAACAAAGCGGTAATGTTGTTCAGATTGTTGTAATGCGCCGGAACATCACAAACAGAACTTTAATGGAACAACGATTACGGCAGTCTGAGCGTATGGCGACTGTCGGAGAGCTTGCCGCGTATGTAGCGCATGAGATTAGGAATCCTTTGGTGGCTATGGGTGGATTCGCAAAAGTTCTAATGAAAAATAAAAGTATCGATCATGACGGGCATCAGAAGGTTGAAATAATTTTTGAAGAGGCTAGTCGTCTGGATAAGCTACTAAAAAATATACTTAATTTTGTGAGAGCTCAAGACGTAGAGATTGTCGAGTTTGATGTGAATAAAGAGGTTGAGGGAGCCTTAAAGCTACTTTCACATGAGTGCGAGAAAAAGGGTATTAAGATTGAGTTGGAATTGGACCCTCGTAATCCTGTAGGCCAAGGCGTGCCGGAACAAGTAAAACAGTGCCTTATAAATCTGGTAATAAATTCTATGGAAGCTTTGGTTGACGGTGGTCGCATTAAGGTTTCAACTGGAGTTGAAGATGGACGAGTCTGGCTTAAAGTTAGTGATGACGGTCCGGGAATTCCTTCTGAAATGCGGGTGCGGGTGTTTGATCCATTTTATTCTACAAAATTAAATGGAAATGGGCTTGGATTACCGATGGTTAAAAAGATAATGGAAGACTTTGGCGGTGATATTGAGCTGGTAAGCTGCGAGGGTGAGGGGACTAGTGTCTCTTTGCTTTTGCCTACGGCTATGGCAGTTGCGTAAAAAGCAGCTAACGAGTAATAGTCTCTCATCATATTTTGGTGAACGAAATGGTGCGGATGATTTCATCTGTAGTTTTTAATATATTTCATGGGAGACTGGTTTGAAAACAGTAGTTCTTGCCACAAGTAACAAAGGCAAAATAGCTGAGTTTAAAGAGCTTCTTAAAGATTTTGGTCTTACCGTAAAAGGGCTTGATGAGTATCCCGAAATCGGGGAAATTCCCGAGCCGGGCGAAACCTTTCTGGAAAATTCCATAATCAAAGCGCAGACCGTTGCAAACCTGACAGGGCTTATTGCTGTTGCGGATGATTCCGGTCTTGAGGTTGATGCTCTTGGTGGCCGTCCGGGCGTATATTCCGCAAGATATAGCGGAGAGGATGCAACTCCCGCAAAGAATAACCTTAAGCTTCTCGAAGAGTTAGACGGAGTTGAGGAAGCCAAGCGCACAGCTAGATTTGTCTGTGTGATGGTTGCCGCTACGCCGAATAATATTCGCATTCAAAGTCGCGGAGAATGGGATGGCCGAATAGCCTTTGAGCTTTCCGGAGCTGAAGGTTTTGGTTACGATCCATTATTTTTCGATCCAGAACTTGGATGTGTTTCTGCTGAAATGACCCGCGAAACAAAGAATTCCCGTTCGCACAGGGGCAAGGCTTTAAGAGCGCTGATGGCTCAGTGGCCTGATTTCCAGAAGAAAGTCGGCGGCTAGGTTTTTATAGAATGCTCGGGCAATAGATTAATCAGGAGTTATTAATATATGTGTGGAATCATTGGATATGCAGGGCATCGTCCCGCTGTGCCTTTAATTGTCGAAGGATTAAGACGACTTGAGTATCGCGGATATGATTCTGCGGGTGTTGCAACTGTACAGAACAAGGAAATTGATCTTGTTCGCGCAGAAGGTAAGCTTGCCGCTCTCGATGAAAAGCTATCTCATATCAATGTAACCAATTCCACATTTGGGGTCGGGCATACCCGCTGGGCCACTCACGGCGTTCCTGTCGAAAAGAATGCTCATCCGCATCTTGATCATGATAAAAATATTGCCATGATTCACAATGGAATTATCGAGAATTATCAGGAAATCAAAGCTGAGTTAGTGACCAAAGGGTACGAGTTCCGTTCAGATACAGACTCCGAAGTACTGGTAAACCTCATTGCAGAAGGTCGTAAGCATAATGATACTATGCTTAAAGCTGTCTCATGGGCACTTAATCAGGTTGAGGGGGCTTACGCTATTGCTCTCGTAGCGGTTGATGAACCGGGAACTGTATACGCGGCGCGCGTTTCAAGTCCTATGGTCATGGGAGTAGGTGTCGGTGAAAACTTTGTTGCTTCCGATATCCCTGCATTCCTTCCTTATACCCGCAAAGTAGTTTTCATCGAAGATGGTGAGCTTGTAAAAATCACATCCTCCTCATGGGAAGTTTTCAGAGCTGAAAATCTGGCTCCCGTTGAAAAAGAAGTACAGACCATAAACTGGGATGTTCAGGCCGCGCAGAAGGGCGGACATAAACATTTTATGATCAAAGAAATTTTCGAACAGCCGAAGGTCATTTCAGACTGTCTTGCTGGTCGCATCAATATAAACTCTTCCACTGATATCGGTGAAGTTGTTCTACCTGAAATTTCAGCTATGGAGCCACCTGAAAGGCTTCACATCATAGCTTGCGGGACTTCATATCACGCTGGTCTTTGGGGTAAATATCTCATCGAGCAGTGGGCTAAAATTCCTGTTGATGTCGAGATTGCATCAGAATTCCGTTACCGCGATCCACTGCTTAGCAAAGGATCTCTCGCACTCGCCATCAGTCAGTCCGGCGAAACCGCCGACACTTTGGCTGGCATTAAGCTCGCAAAGCAGAAGGGTCTTCCAATCCTCGGACTTTGCAACGTGGTAGGTTCAAGCGTTGCCCGTGAATCTGATTACATCATGTACACGCAGGCCGGACCTGAGATCAGTGTAGCGTCCACCAAAGCCATGTGTAGTCAGCTTACCGCGCTACTTTTGTTGGCTTTATACTGGGGTAAACGCAAAGGCGTGCTTGACGAAGAGACCTACAGTCGCGCGGTTCAGGATTTACGCAATCTTCCTTCAATCCTTGATGCGGAACTCCCTGCCATGCGCGCCAGAGCGAAAGAGCTTTCCCGCGAATATTCAGAAGCAAACAGCTTTTTCTACCTAGGGCGCGGACAATACTTCCCGCTTGCTTTGGAAGGAGCCTTGAAGCTTAAGGAAATTTCATATATCCACGCAGAAGGTTACGCTGCCGGAGAAATGAAGCACGGTCCTATCGCGCTGATTGATCCTAAGTTCCCGACTTTCGCGATGGCGCTTAAAGACGAACTATTCCCTAAAGTTAAATCCAACCTAGTAGAAGTTCAGGCCAGAGGCGGAGAAATCATAGCGCTGACTAACCCAGGCGTAGAGCTTGATGTTGAACACCGCTGGATTTTACCTGAAGTCTGGGGCCCCTTAAATGCGTTCATGGCCTTACCTGCCTTGCAATTATTCGCATACGAAACTGCGGATTATTTAGGTAAGGATGTTGATCAGCCCAGGAATTTGGCTAAGAGTGTTACGGTTGAATAAGCTGCTTATTTGTGACGTCAAAAGGCCAGATTTCTCTAGGTTTGACCGGTAGAGGTCACGTTAATTCAATTTATAGATAGAGGGTAATAATGACTATATTAAAAAAATTAGATTATGAAGATATTGACTTTGAAGAGAGTGCTAGTCAGCAATTTGCAACAGTATTATTTGATAGAAGTGAAGATCAAGAAGAAACTCAGATTACTATAATCAAAGATGGAAAGATAAATCAGTTCACTGGCGATAATGAGTATAATCCATCAAGTAGAAGGCACGCTTCATGCGTATACGTAAAAGAAGAGGGGGAAGATGGGAAGACTATCAAAATTTGTACTATCCAACATAAAGGCTTCACTTTAATTGAAGTTCATAGCGTTTCTAATGTAGAAATCAATTATCTATTTAAAAACACCTAACAAGTCGTTTGAACGGAATAAAAACAGTTGACCATCGCTTCGCGATTATAGCCAACCATTTTTATCCGCTTAACGAGGTGTGGGCGAGTAATAAAGATCTTTACTGAGTAATAAAACCGAAAGTTAAAACCGCTTCTGAAATACTTAATTTACGAGTATTCAGGAGCGGTTTTTTTTATGGATAAAATATATAATATCGAAGGTCAGTAGCTTTTGTCTTGATTAACTGTTGCTAAATTCTCTATATGCATTCACGCAGCTACATTACCTCAAAAGCTCATATAATGCATAGAATCAGCAAAAAATAATCAAGGAAGTTTAACCATGGCTTTGCGCATAGCAATCAATGGGTTCGGAAGAATTGGTCGATATTTGGCACGCCTTCTTGCCCACGATCCACTTTTGTCACTGAAAGCAGTTAATGACATTATGCCAATCAACGACGCTGTCCATCTCTTAAAGTACGACTCGATACACGGAAGTTTCTCTGGAGTAGAATTGTTGGATTCAGACCAGTTGTTGGTTGGAAATTCAACCGTCCGATATTCACAGCTTTCGGCAGAAGAATGGGATTGGAGCATCGCTGACATCGACTATGTTATTGAATCAACCGGCATATTCACCAAAAGGGAATTTGCTGAACGCCATATTCAAAGAGGGGCAAAGCGGGTAGTTATCGCTGCTCCGGCTGAGGATGCGGATATAACCGTTGTTATGGGTGTTAATGATAATCTCATGACAAAAGATCACACCATTATTTCTAATGGTTCGTGCACGACAAACTGTCTTGCCCTTCCTATTCAGCATATTGAAAAAGGATTCGGTATTGTTCATGGAAACATGACGACCGTTCACCCCTACACGTTGAGGCAGCGAGTGTTGGATGGAAGTCATGCCGATATCCGTCGCGGAAGGGCATGTGCAATTAATATTGTTCCAACTCCTGTGGGGACACATAAAACCATCGAAAAGGTCATTCCTGAATTGAAGGGGAAGCTCTCTGGATCGGCTCTTCGTATTCCCGTTGCGAGTGTTGCCCTTATCGATCTCGTCTGTGAACTTAAAACTCCTACAACAACGGAGCAAGTGCATACCGTTCTTCGTGAGGCGGCAGATGAACATATGGCGTATTGCACAGAACCGCTAGTCTCGTCAGATTTTACTGGCTCAAGCTACGGCTCTGTGGTCGACGAAGAAATGACTTATATTTTAGATGGCACAATGCTTCGTTTATTGGCTTGGTATGATAATGAAGCAGGTTTTTCTCACCAACTCCTTCGTCTACTGCACACAATGGCTCGACAATAATGTAAAAGATTTTCCAGAATAAACAGTAGGAAATCGTTTTTTATCTCTTGTTGCGACGAAATACTGTACAATGTATAATCCGACTATATTAACCGCATCGTTGTGCCACTTTTTTCGTTGCAATTCTGAATTACAAGAGTAAGAAAAACGAATGCAAAGCAACTGTCAGGGCAAAGGCAGAATACAATTGACTCATATCTGACTGCGCGTTTTCACCATGTATATTAACAAGCAAAGACTTGACTGAATTTTCATGACACTGATAAATACTAATATATTCACAGGCACCATTGACCATCTTGAAGCTGGAGAACCCTTGAAGGGCATTACGAAGCTCACATATAGTGAACTGGTCTCAGACTATATCAAGCAGTCTCTTCTTGAAGGAGAGCTCTCTCCCGGTGATCAAGTCAAAGAAGTATTGTTAGCTAAAAAGCTTGGTATAAGTCGCGCTCCCATTCGTGAAGCTCTACAGATGTTGACAAGAGAAGGGTTGATCCAGTCCGAACCTCAAAAGGGCAAATATGTCTCAGCTCTAACGTCTAAACAAATCATTAACAGCTACTTCACGGGGGGCGTTCTCGAAGCTGCAGCTGTAACAGAAGCACTAGATTTATACACCCCTCATGACATCGACAAACTGGAAGAAATCATCCAGAAAATGCGTCAAGTTGCAGAAACAGGCGAGAGCCTAGATTCTTTGACTAAACTTGATAGTACTTTCCACAGTGTTCTCTTCTCGCGTATTGATAATGATTTGCTCTTGGATTTGTGCCGTCATTCTTGCCAAGGTATTTCAAAATTCTTGCTCTACAAGTACTGGATCAAACTCTTTTCTCCTCAGCAGGTATATGAACGGCACCTCGCTATTCTTGATGCTTTGAAATCAGGTGATGGGCCAATACTTGAAAAGACCATCCGAAAACACTATGCGGATTCAGGCAAGCGTATGGCTAAATTCGGCGTGGACGTGCACAAAACGGATGAGCCTGTGGCTTCTAATATTCCATTTAAACGGTCAAGTGGAATTTAACTGTGATGTGCTAGTTTTTATTGATTCAGTTATATTTTTATGAAAGATAATTAAAATTTGACACAGTTATTGAGAGTGACCAAAGTAACTCTTCAATTAAATATTATTTCAAACATGGAGATATAATAAGTAATGTCTACGAATAATTCTACGCAAAATGATCAGGCTGAGGAAGCACTTAAGCAGCTCAAAGAGCATCTTAAGGAATTCAAAGATAATAATGATTCTAAAGGTCGTGGCCAAACTCTTTTTGAGATGGCACAAGTTGAAATTTCCAGAAATAATAAGGAAGAGGCTTTGCTCATGCTGGTGGAGGCCTATTCACTTGTTAAGGAACTTGGAGATTTGTCCTACATTTGCCCTATCGGCGAACTTCTTGGGCAGCTTCTTTATGTTTCAGGTAGCCGTGAAGAAGGACTAAATATGGTTCAAGAAGCGTTTGCAGGATTAAAAGAGATGGGTTCTGACGAAGAGGCAGCAAATACTGAACATCTGCTTGATGCAATGATAGCACATTCACTTGCGAATCCGTTACCTGAAACGGATACTGACTCTTAATCATATTTCTACCGTTCTCACAAATAACGAAAAGCCGGACAGTGATTAAATCACCGTCCGGCTTTTCGCATATAAATCATAGTATAATGATGATGAAGAAATTATGTTTCTTCATATTTAGAAACTAGTTTATCCGCAGGTGGTGTATCCGCACGCTTTGCAGATTTTGCATCCGCCTTCGGGGACATAGGCATTTTGACCGCACTCAGGGCAAGGGCTTCCGAGTCCTTTGGATACGATGGTCTGATCATCCATATCTAATGATATGTATTGGCGCAGGATGCGGGAAATGATCGCAGATGCATCAATTATATTGTAGCTGGAGCGATCAAGTTGCGACAGAATCCGGTCGATGGGCATGCCTACGCGCAGTAACATACTAGTTAAACGTGTGATGGTTTCCCATAGAGAGTATTTCTCTTGAAAGACCTGCTCGTTGTATATTCCTGAACCGGTCATTCCCGCTTCCTTAGGAAGTTTAACAAATATTTCAATTGGGTTACCGGCGTCGTCTAAGGATACAATCATGTACATCTTAGATCCTTTCCACGTAACTCTATGCCGCTCGGCCCGTTCTATATCGCCAAGTTCCCTTTCAAATAGGGTCGGGTTTTGGCCCCGCATGGTCGGTTTGGTCTCTTTCTTATCTTCTTTCTTGCTCAGTACACCTTTTTTACAACCATTACGGAAGACAGTTACACCTTTGAGGTTGTGTTTCCATGCTTCAAGGTAAATCTGGAATATGGTTTCCTTAGGAGTCTCTTCGGAAAGGTTGATGGTCGAGGAAATTGAGCTGTCTGTGTATTCCTGAATAGCAGACTGCATACGAATGCGGTCCATGTAATCGAGTTCATCGGACTGCACGTAATTCAGTTTTTCTTTGAGCTGCGTGGCTGTATATTTTCCAAACAACTCTTCCTGATTGGTTTCGACCATCCATTTTAGTGGAGGCATGTGAATGAATTCAAAAACTTTACCAGCTTCAAGGCGGGTTTCTCTGGTGTAACTGAAAAGGAACGCAGGTTCGATTCCAGAGGTACAGTTATCCGACATGATGGAAATGGAACCTGAAGGCCCAACGGTATTAAAGGCCGTATGGCGAAGTCCATTTTTCATGATCTTTGTCTGTAATTTTTTAGGCAGATCGAGATTTGTTATGTACGGACATTCCAGAAAACGCGTTCTGGCCGCTGGATCTTTTAAAGCCTCAACAACTCCTAAGCGTCCGGCAATATCCGCACTGATGGATATTTCGGTTATTGCTTTATCGCGCAGAATATTTTTTACAAAGGATATGGATTCTTCACTGCCGTAACGCATGCCCATCATAGCCAGCATGTCGCCTAGTCCCGTGAATTCTATGCCAATTCTCTTACCGTACTTATCTGCGTCGCGGTGTTTCTGAAGAGGATGCTTGTCTTGGTTAAGGTCTGACATAGTGTCCATAAAGGCCATTGTCCGTGCTAGGTCGTTGTGGAATAGGTCCACATCGAATTTAGCTTCTTTGGTAAATGGATTGGTCACATAGCGATACAAAACCATCGCTCCGAGCAGGCAATTGTTCCAGTAGCCGAGGCTTTGCTCGCCGCATGGATTGGTGGACATTGGCTTGAGGCGCAGAGGATCAATGTATGTGCCTGGAGTATTGCGCTGTGTAGTGTCCTGATACAAAATTCCAGGATCGCCGGACTGCCATGCTGAAGTACTTATTTCTTCGAGCAGTGAACGTGCGCTGACAGTGTCATATGCTTTGAAAGGAAGGTTCAGCTCTTCCCAGCGGCTGTAATCTCCGTCCCAGAGATCATTATATACGGATTTTATGTCGTCGAATATGTCGGATGTTTCGTTGCGGCGTCTGGTAAGGGTGAAGGTCAGTGTCTCGTCAGAAAA
Organism: Desulfovibrio sp.; assembly: GCA_030145055.1. GTDB lineage: Bacteria > Desulfobacterota > Desulfovibrionia > Desulfovibrionales > Desulfovibrionaceae > Maridesulfovibrio. The sequence continues at coordinate 281,960 of JAQYWK010000001.1, read as the reverse complement.
AGCAGCCTGCTCATCGTTTTCTGGGAGATGCGGCTGGACCTTGATCAAATGTTTTTTAGGCTCAACTGCAATTACTTTGTAGACTATTTCTGCTACAAGACGATCCCCTACGCGCGGATCAAGGGCCTCATAGACCTCGGGTAGAAGCTGTAATCTGGATGTATCATAGATCTTACCTGTTACTTTGGCTCTGTCGGGGAAAGTAAAGGTCCAGTCCGCATCATCTTCTACTGCCTGCATGAAAGCATCGGTGATTTTGACGCTGATATTTGCCCCGAATACATCCTGAGTTTTACCCGTGAGGGAATCCACTCCGAAGATTTCTTCAGGCTTGCTTTTGCACCAGATGAAACGACGGGTGTCAGGGTGTCTAATATCCATAGATATCATTAGCGCGCCGCGTCTGCCATTTTGCCCTATGGTATTCGTTAGTTCACTGAAAAGTGGCATGAAGCTTACTGCGCCTGAAGACGTGACCGCTGCATTATTTACAGGGTCGCCCGAAGGACGCAGTATGGTTATATCGACTCCGCTACCTCCACGGTAGGAATAGGTACGGGCAAGCTTCTTCTGAGCTTCAAAGATACCTTCTAGGGAATCTGATTCGATCTTAGCTAAATAGCAGTTGCTGAGGGAGCATTTTATAAAGTCGTTACCTAGCCCGGAGAGAATGGAACCTGCAGGTATGAAACGTCCGGATTGGAGCATTTCACAGACCTGTTCGTTTTCCTTATTATCAAATTTGGATTGTTTTAAATATTCACGGCAAAGCCTGTGTTTAACATCAGCAAAAGAGTGCTCTTGAAGGCGTCCTTTGTGATCGCGGATTTGATATTTTTTGGAGCTAACGGTTTCTTGAAAACGGGTGTGTTCTTCAAGGGCCATCTTAGCGGATTCACGGGTGATAACGGATTGTTCGGTCATTAAAAGAGATCCTTTGAAGTGATTGTCTGCCCAGCCTCGTCCACAGTACAAGACGCTAGCGATATGGCAATTTTAAAATTGCGAACATGCAAGGATCCATGTGGAGAAAAGGTATGAGCTTGTGTCGCAGGCGGCCCAGAAGGCTCGTTCTGCAGGATTTTATTGGACCGAATGACCTTTAAATAGGCACATTCGGTAGATGGTAAATGTCTACATAATGGAGACACGCTTCAGGATGGGAGCTGGCTTTTCTTCATCTTATTATGGATAAAGTTTACAGCGGCAGGACCGCCCCGGAATCTAACCGGGTTACCTTTTTCACGGTCTGAATAAAATCAGACTCCTGAAGTTCAAAATCAACGGAAATGAGTCTAACAAATCAGCGTTTTGGGTCAAGGCCTTTATAGACTTTTTCATGAGTAATTCTCTTTAGCCCATGGGAGAGTAGGGATGGCATAGAAGTGGGTGATAGTTATCCACAGGTCGTCGTTTTTAGTGTTCATAAACGTTTAAGAGGCTGTTTTTATGGAAATATTAAAGTTTACTTATAAATTGCTGTATGTTTTTTGCTAAAAATTAACGGGTTGGCGCATTGCCTCAGGAAGAGCAATGTCGCCAATCTGAACAAATATGTTACTTAAGCAGCGGGTGAGACTTCCGCTTCTCTTACTGAAACATTTTCAGCTGTGTTTGCTTCGGCAGGTATGCGTTGTCCTTTACGTCCTTTTTCAGGAGCAGGATCAGTAACAAGGCCGTAGGTGGTTAGTCCATCATGATCTTTAGGAAGGTATTCAGTGATAGGATTTCCTTCTGAATTAACAAAGAGCAGGCAGTGGCAGTATTTGTATTGTTTCATATCATCGCAAGGACAGAGCCAAGTACGTTCCTTCACCGCTTCTTCTTTATCGGAATAGAACTGGCAAGGGCACAGGGGTCTTTTCAACACATTCAAATGGTTGGTAAGGCCGCCAACAACTGCTTCAGTTACTTCCGGCATGTGATGTGTCTGTAGTCCCGTACGTGCGCAGTTCTTTTTTACGTAATTGAGTATCAGTTTTTGATTCTCTTCAGATTGATTCATTAAAAAATACCCCTAACTGGTTTCGTTCAATTTATTTAGCCAATATTTGTTTGTAGGCATCGCGTGACGTGCACCGCTGATGGCGCGAAATTGCTTCAGTACATTTAGACGTGCTGTACAGGTCTGGCAAGTACTGTTTTTTATTATGACTATGAGGTTTATGACTATGAGGTTTATGGTTATGAGGTTTATGGTTATGAAAATAGGATACAGTGGGGCCGTTGCTATAGTGAGTTCCCTAAAATTAATAGTTAACGTTGGTGTTTTGTATAATCCCATATTAAAATTAACTGATGTGTGTTCTAAGGGAAGGAACTAGCATTTATTTGTGATGTATTATCGGTTAGTATTTCTGCAAACAGGAGCAGCTGAGGTGGTATTATGGTTATGCAAGGAAATGAAACGGACGGTAAAATCAAGCTAGGAATAGCTAAGTGCCTCCTTGGGCATAAAGTAAGATATGATGGCTCTCAAAAGCTTGATCGCTTTCTTCGCGATACGTTGGGTAAATATGTGGAGTGGGTCCCTGTTTGCCCTGAAGTTGAAACGGGTATGCCTATTCCTCGTGAAGCTGTCAGGCTTGTTGGCGACCTTAATGCTCCACGGCTTGTTGGCCGCAAGTCTGGAGAAGACTGGACTGATCGAATGCAGAAGTGGGGAGCTATGCGCCTGCAGCAACTCGAACAACAAGGTCTTTGCGGATATGTTTTTAAGTATGGTTCTCCTTCAAGCGGAATGACTCGTGTGAAAGTTTATAATGAAAAGGGTATGCCTCGACTCGAAGGTAATGGGATGTGGGCACGTATGGTTATGGATCACTTTCCTCATTTACCATTCGAAGACGATGGTCGCCTGCATGATCCTCGATTAAGAGAAAATTTCATATCACGTGTGTTTACCCTAAAGCGTTGGCGAGAAGCCATGGCAAACGGGCGGACGGTTGGTAAGCTTGTAGAGTTTCACACACGACACAAGATGCTGATTATGGCCCACAATGAGGTTGTCTATCGTGCTATGGGTAAACTTGTAGCTCAAGCCGGCACGGCAAAGATTGATGAGCTATTTCAGCAATATTTTGAGATGCTTTTCAAAGCTCTTTCTTACAAACACACTGTGAATAAAAATGTAAATGTCCTTTCTCATGCCGTAGGGTATTTTAAAAAGGATTTAACCTCATCTGAAAAAGTCGAATTGCTTGAACTTATTGGGCAGTATAAAAAAGAACTTGTTCCACTTGTTGTCCCTATGACCATGATCAACCACTATGTAAGAAAGTATGGAAAAGAGTATTTGGAAAAGCAGCATTATCTGCATCCATATCCCGCAGAACTCATGTTGCGGAATCATGTCTGATATTCGTAAGGATATATACCCTGGAAAAGCGAGGTTACGCATGTTTTAGGGTGCGAGTAATAAAGTTGTTAACCAAAGTCGTTCCTGCTAAACTCGTAATAAGCGAAGAAAGAAGTGACGACTTAAATTAGTTTGATTTACCAGATGGGGTGTTTCCTTGAGTTTAGATGATCATAGCAGTTTAGATAGATTGTCTGAGCAAATCTCAGAAGTATTTGAATCTTTTTCGGATTTTATTCTATTTACTGACGGCGCAGGTTTTATCTGCTCCGCTAATCCTCCTGCGATGGAATTCTTTGATGGTCCTCTTTATGAGCGCAGTCTCTGGAATATGCTGGGAGTTGATGTTTCAAATATTCAAGATTTTTTGAAATTATATCCAGCTGAAAACGTTCATGAAATACCTTATGGAGACGGGGAGGGGAGCTATTCGTTTCGCCTTATTCCTCTTTGTGGTCCATACTGTTCAGAAGGGTATGTAGCTGTGGTTACCAACAACGCCCCGTTTGTTGAACTCCATGAAACGTATGAAGAGCGCATTGAGGATAATATCGCGGCTCTTGATGACAGTGTTTCTCTTTTTAACGCCCTATTTGAGGTTGCGCACGACTCTACAATACTCACCGATTCTTCCTTTAGAATACTTACTTCAAATCCTGCCTCAGAGAAGGCTTTCGGACGGAGATCAACTTTATCCGGCAATAGTTGTTTAAATATTTTCAGTGCGGCTTCCTCTGTTGCTGTCAGGGAATATCTAGAGAATTGCACCACTGAACTTCCGGTCCCTTTTGAGGAGTTGCTAACAGCAAGAAATAGTATCGGTAAAGAAATCCTTGTAGAGCTGACTTTGCACAAAGTCCGCTTGCAGTCCGATTATGTTTTTCATCTGGTTTTGCGTGACATGACAGATATACAACGTCTTGAGACCGGGCTTGAAGAAACGCGCGAGCAGGTGGATGGGATGAATGTGGCTTTGCGTACGGTCATTGAATCTGTGCAAGAAGAGAAGCGTGATATGCACGAAGATTTTTCTCAGCAGGTTCGTGAGCAAATCTGTCCCGCACTGGATAGAATGATTAAAGAGCCTCTCCCTCAGATGCGTAGAAGTTTTGGCAAGTTTATTAAGGAGCGTCTCTCCGCTCTGGCCGGTGAAAGCGGGGATCAGTTCGAAGATTTGCTGCTGCAGTTGTCCCCTCGCGAAGTTGAAATATGTCGCTATATTGAAGCAGGAAAGGGGAGCGAGCATATTGCGGAATTGTTAGCGATCTCACCTGAAACGGTTCGTACCCATCGTAAAAATATTCGTCGTAAACTTGGACTGCGCGGCAATAGCATTTCTCTTATTTCCTATCTTAAACATCAGGTCAGCTCTTAACTCATAGGGTATGCCATATACCCATTGCATACCTCATCGGTCACCTTGTAGAAGAATCTTCATTCTGTTCTTATAGTCTCTCTAAAGGCTAACTGCGATTTGTCTTTTAATGCCTTAGTACAATTACCCTTGAATAACTTTCAAAAAATAATCTTAGGGATACAGTTTTTAAAATTGTTTTCTAGTATTGTGTTGACTCGTTTAATGGGATTATTGTTTCAGATTTTTAAATAAAAAACTCACAGGACGTTATGACTGTTTATACAGAGCGACAGGAAGAATTGGCTGGTGTTATTGATTTTGAATCTTCGAAGTCGGATTGGACCGATTGGAAGTGGCATATTCGTAACACCATCAAGACTGTTTCCAGTTTTGAAAAAGCCCTTGGAATTACATTCAGTGACCGCGAAAGAAAAAAGCATGAGTTGACCTTGAGAAAGTTCCCTCTGGGCATAACTCCTTATTACCTTTCACTGATTGATGTGGAGGATTATAAAAATGATCCTGTCTTCCTACAGTCATTCCCAAGTCCTAAAGAGCTCGTAATAGAACGTTGTGATATGACTGATCCGTTACATGAGGATGAAGATAGCCCTGTTCCCGGAATTACCCACCGTTACCCGGACAGAGTACTTTTCCATGTAAGTAATCTTTGTTCCATGTATTGCAGGCATTGTACCCGTAAGCGCAAGGTTGGCGATCAAGATTCAATCCCTTCCAAATCCCAGCTTGAGCAGGGAATAGAATATATTCGCAACACTCCGCAGGTGCGCGACGTGCTTCTTTCTGGTGGAGACCCACTTATGCTATCCGATGAGAAGCTTGATTGGCTTCTCACTCAGATTCGTGAGATTGAGCATGTGGAAGTTGTGCGCATTGGAACCCGCATGCCTGTGGTATTGCCGTACCGAATCACCGATAAGCTGGTGAACATGCTTAAGAAACATCATCCGCTGTGGGTCAATACTCATTTTAATCATCCCCGCGAAGTGACCGATTCATCTAGAAGAGCTCTCACCAAACTTGCTGATGCAGGAATTCCTTTAGGTAATCAAAGTGTACTGTTGGCAGGTGTTAATGACTGTCCTAGATTGATCAAAACATTAAATCATAAGCTCGTTAAGAGTCGCGTTCGTCCTTACTACTTATACCAGTGTGATCTTTCCGAAGGGCTAAGCCATTTCAGGACACCTGTCGGAAAAGGCATTGAAATTATGGAAAGCTTGCGCGGGCATACCAGTGGCTTTGCCGTGCCGACTTATGTTATTGATGCTCCGGGCGGCGGTGGTAAGATTCCGGTCATGCCGAACTATATAATTTCATGGGCTAGTAACAAAGTTGTGCTTCGAAATTACGAAGGTGTTATCACAACATATACTGAGCCTGAGTCCTACGAGTGTAACTATTGTGATAGGAACTGTACCGACTGTAATCTCCAGCTCAAAGAAGATGATGCCGAAGAAAAGGCCATCGGTGTTCAAAAGCTTATTTCCGATTGGGATGAGACTCTTAGCCTGACTCCTGAAGATACTGAAAGGATGGAGCGCAATTCTCATGTTGCATGATTCCGTCGTTAAGATTGGGCAGAGTATTCTCCAGGTGGGTCCTTTTAATGACCGCATCTATCTGATGCTGTTAGCACCAGAAGACGGGCTAACCATTGTTGATGAATTGACAAATATTGCCGCGAGTAAGGACGTGTCTAAGATTTTTGCAAAAATTCCCGAATCGCATGCCGCTTCTTTTCTGTCTCGCGGATTTGAAAAGGAAGCGGAAGTTCCGAATATGTTTGACGGCGAAGATGGTGTTTTTCTTAGCCTGTATCGCTATCCTTGGCGGAGAGAGCTAGGTAACATGGATGAACTTGATAATGTCCTTTCCGTTGCTAAAAGCAAACACGGGAAGGGAAACGTCTCGACCCTTCCCATCAGCTTGAATATGCGTAGGTTGCTTCCCGAAGATGCTTGCTTGCTTGCAAATCTTTACGGACAGACCTTTGAAACCTATCCATTTCCGATCACTGACCCTGAATTTGTCCGTCAGGAAATGGATGAGGGTTCCCGCTTTATAGGTGTATTTGAGGGCGATCAACTCGTCGGAGCCGCCTCTGCAGAGGTCAGTAAGGACGGCCTGAGCGCGGAGATGACTGATTTTGCCGTTAATCCTGATTTCCGCGCAATGGGCATTGCCGGAGCCTTGCTCCGTGCTCTTGAAAAAGATTGCGACGAGACAGGCATTAAATGTCTGTTCACTATAGCCCGCGGGTGTTCCTACGGAATCAATTCATTGTTCTCCAAGGGGGGCTATGAATATGGCGGACGCTTGATAAATAACACTAACATTAGTGGTAGCCTTGAATCTATGAATGTTTGGTATAAGTCTCTTTGATTACAGGATATAATTCGTAAGAATTACTGTGCGTATACCATACTCTCCACGTAAAAACCGTACGCCTGGGTTTTTACTCGCAACAAGATTCGCCCTGTGATAATGGAAAAGTAACAATCATTAAGTTAGATTGTTACTTTTTTTTAAAGACTTAATATGTTTAAAGAAGTTTTAATAGTTACTGCGCTGTTCATGCATTTAGCTATTGGGCAGGTCTTCGCAGGGCAAATTGTTTTTGCTGTAGGCGAGTGGCCTCCATTGGTCAGCCGATTGTTTCCAGGAGAAGAGGAAGTCTTTGCCGCATCGGAAACTCCGCTAATACAAGACAACACTTATGTCATTTTTTCCAAGAACAATCCCAAGACACCCGTGGTTAAGGCAAGATTTAATGAATGAACTCTAATCCTTTTTAGCCGCGCAGTGCAGTCCCTCTTCCATTGAGAGAGTTCCGAAACATTTATTACATGAAATGCATGTAGCTTTTTCCCTGTCACCTTCTGCCCATCTTTTTATGAGATTTGGTTCTCTGATTAGTGGCCTTGAAAGCGCAATGTAGTCTGCCAGCCCCGAGTTCACAGCTTTTTCTGCAACATTAAAAGACAGGAACCCGCCCACGATAATTAGTGGAATATTTACTGTTTTCTTTAAGAGTTTGGCAGTTTCTTCGTAATAAAATTCGCGATCTTCTGATTTTGATGTGCCGGGCCTTGATGGCATCAGTTTGCCGGATTCAAAGGTTCCACCGCTGATCTCTATGGCATCTACTTTGTGCTCTTCAAGCATGCTGCATACTTTGATTGTCTCTTCTTCTGTCATTCCGTTTTTAATAAAATCCTCTGAATTAATCTTGACTAATACCGGAAAAGACTCGCCGACATATTCTCTAACTTTGTCACAAACTTGGAGCAGAAATCTTGCGCGGTTTTCGAGTGTGCCGCCGTATTCGTCTGCGCGTTTATTGTAGTGTGGGGATAAAAATTGGCTAAGCAAATATCCGTGTGCTGAGTGGACTTGGACAGCATCAAAACCTGATTTGACGGCTCTTGCTGCTGCTTCTCCAAATGCTTTTGCGGTTCTGGCTATGTCTTTGGCGGTCATTGCGGAAGCTACCAGAACTTTTTCCTCAAAGTCATCTGATGGTCCTAGAGGGGGGTAACGGTCACAGCCAATGCCTTTTTTCCCTGCATGAGCAAGCTGCGCTGCAATTAGACTTCCATTTTCATGGATGGTCGTGGTCATCTTTTTCAAACCTTCGATCATATCATCAGAGTATATTCCCATCTGTCTGGGACCAGCCTGACCTTCAAGCACAACATGTGCATGCCCGCTGATAATCAAACCTACGCCGCCCTGAGCAAGATCTGCCATGTAGCCCAGCAATTGATCTTGAACTTTTCCATCAAGTCCCGCCATAGCTTCGTATGTTGCAGATCTGACAAAGCGGTTTTTAATATTCAGCCTGTTAATCGCGGTAGGTTCAAATAATTTAGACATACGTTCCTTTATTAGAAGATGAATTTTTGTTTACTGTAAATTAATCCACGTTGTCTTATTGCTTTCGTTTAGTTCTGGGCTGTCTATCTGCAACTGACATTCTATCAGGAATGGGTCTACTGTTTTCCACTATACTAATAAAATTCCACATCTGTCTCCTGCTTTAGTAATGAGCCAGAATTAAGATGATAACAGAACTTTTGATAAACAAGCAATATGCTATATGAAATAGTGGTGTGCTGATTCCGATACTGTGCGCAAGGATATTGACGGGCTTTCCGCTTTTCCTCAGTCGTATGGTTCCGGTAAAGAAGCTAAGCGTAAATCAAATTATGGGTGGGTTTTTGGTCCGCTTGCCATATTATTATTTTTTACGATTATTTTGACAAATTGGAGTTATTTTGCAACATATTACTACTCCTTCTAATGGTTATAAATAAACAGGTAAAGTTTCAGCTGTCACCCATATCTCTTTACATTCAGAGTGATAGATTAAGCTTTTAAAACCCTATAAGATGAACTTTATTCGTTTATTTTTAATAATATTCATACTTTCACTCAGTGGATGTGTTCAACCAGCTAGTGACAACCAATTTAAAGCCGTTAAAGGGTATTTAGATCTCTCCGGCTGGGATTTTGCTCAGCTTGGCCCAGCTCCACTTGATGGGGAATGGGAGTTTTATCAGCATTCCCTAGATTCTTCAGACTCGCCTAGCCTACTTTTACGCAATACGGATAGAGACTTCTTTCCTATTCCTTCAATCTGGCGTGGAAATACTGTGCAAGGTGTTCCGCTGACAGCACAAGGGCAGGGAATCTATCATCTGCGAGTTAATCTTGCACCTGAATCAGGTGTGGAATCCTTGTATATTTCCGGAATGCTTTCTGTGTGCCGCGTTTGGGTAGATGGTCATATAGTTGCTGACTCGGGAACTCTTGGAAGTAATATTGATTTAGAAATTCCACGAAAACATTTGCTTACGCCGAACTTCCCCAAGGCGGGCAGGTATGTTGATATTGTTCTGGAGCTATCTAACTATCATAATAAAGAAGGGGGCATTAACTCCAGCATTCTTATCGGAACCCGCGATCAGATTCAGGATTTGATTAATTACCGCCGTATTTCTAGCGCCATTGTCGGCGGAGCCCTTTTAATTATGGGGCTCTATCATTTGGTTATATTCCTGATGCGGAGATCTTCTAGGGAAAATTTATACTTCAGTCTCTTTTGTTTTGTTTGGTGTATTGCAACAATTTCCAATCCTCCTTCGGCTTTTCTGCTTACTACATTGGCCTCGATAGATTGGAGTTGGTATATAAAATTATGCCTTTTACTCAGTGGCTTTACGATTCCTTTACTGCTTATATTTTATCACTCACTTTTTCCGCAGAAATATGGAAATGTTATTAATTGGATATATGGGATAATAGGCGGGATTTATATTCTATTTATTGTTTCAACTCCTCCCTGTGCATTCTCTACTGTATCTTTTTCATACTTCTTAATCACAAGAACCGCTTACTTATACTTTTTTGCGGTCTTTTTTAAAGATCTTCTTCGGGGCAGAAAGGGAGTTCTATTCTTGGCACCTGGCTATATTGCCCTTGGGTTTTCTGAGTTTCATGAAATTCTTTTTGATCTTAATATTGTCAGCTCTGTGGACTATGCTCTCTGTGGAGTATTTATTTTCATTCTTTCATACTCACTGTACGTGTCCGTTAGGTCTGCGGAGGCTTTATCGAAAGCTGAAAAAGTATCGGGAGAACTAAAAGAGAGTAAAATAACTGAGCAGAATCAGATTGTGACGCAGATACGCCTTTCAAAAATGTTGGATTCTGTAAATGAAGCTATGTTGGCCGTTAATTGTGATTGTAAAATAACTTTTTGCAATCGCGCATTTAGCACGCTTACAGGTTGTCGGGCTGAGGATATTGTGGGGCAGCCGTTGATAAAGATTTTAAGCGAACAGAACTGTGCCGAAATCGAAAAATTTCTGCGGGATATTTCACAGTCCTCTACAAGAAAGGACAAGATATTCAAACAAGGTGATTCTCAGATAAGCACAGCCTCTGGGCGCGACCTGTCCACCTCAATTGTTATGACTCCTCTAGACCTTGAAGATGATCTTATATATACGATAGTGCTACGCTCGGAAGAAAAACCACGGAATAAACGTCAGCTTGCAGCATGGATCATGAGCACTTCACTCGAATGCTGGGAATCCGGCACTGGATTGAGCAAGGCTGAGTTGGCGGCCCAGTCTGGGCTATGGAATGTTTATCTGGAAAAAGACGGTTACTCACGCACCCAGACATTCGACCGTTATTTAAGTGAAGAGACTCTTCCAATTCGACCTCGATGGAAAATTATTTACGCGACAACAGAATTTGTTTTGGCAAATATTCCTGATCGTACTGATCTTTGTTCTGATCTTGAAAAGGCTCTTGAGCAGCTTAAAAAATTGTCATGATAAGACCGTTTGCCTGTGAAATTTATTAAATAGCCCTTCTTTGTCGCAAATAGATACCACCCAAAGCTACGATTAACAGCCCTAGCAGCTCTATAGAAAAGTCTGCCTTCGGATTCATGACACAACCAGAACTACTATCAGAACTACTATCAGAGCCACTATCAGAACTACTATCAGAGCTTACCCCCACCGCAACAGGGTCTGTTATTTCACCAAGAGCTCTATTTTCGTCGAAGTCACCATTATCTTTAATTACAAAATAAACAAAATAATTACTTCCAAGTGATGTCAGATCACTTGGCCCCATATGCTTCTCATCCGCATCAGCGAGCCACCATGTTCCATCAATCGTGTATTCTGGCCCAGAAGCAGCGTAAGTTTTGTACTCTCGTGATTTTCCAGTGGTATTATAAAATTTCATCAAAGTTAAATCAGAAACTATACCTGTCGGAATAGCCGTAGATCTAAATTTAAAAGTTCCACAAGCTCCATTTGAATTAATTTTTGCATTGAATAACTCTACAGAGCTTTTTGGTTCAAAGTCTCCAGAAGAATATTTCGTATTCAATTCAGTATTTGTTAAATCATTGCTAGTCACAGCATTGACCGTCGCTACAACTCCTGGAGCTTGAGTCGCACTTGTTTCAACCGCATTAAAAGTCTTCCGTCCTGTATTTTGCAAATTCTTTCCAACTTTAGGCCATGGGCTCTCTGCTAGCCCTCCAGAGCTACCAACTAAAGCATAAAAAACACCATTACTGTCTCCAAAATAAATAGTTCCGTCACTGCCGATTGCTGGATGATAGACAGTACCGCCTGCAGTATAATCCCACTTATCGGTACCATCTGGATTTAAAGCATAAAGCTTGTTATCAGCAGATCCAAAATATATTGTACCGTCGCGGCCTATTGTAGAGCTCCCTATACCAGCGCCAGTAGTATAATTCCACTTATAGGTACCATCTGGATTTAAAGCATAAAGCTTGTTAGCAGATCCAAAATAAATAGTTCCGTCACTGCCGATTGCTGGATGATGGACAGTACTGCCAGCAGTATAATCCCACTTATAGGTACCATCTGGATTTAAAGCATAAAGCTTGTTAGCAGATCCAAAATAAATAGTTCCGTCACTGCCGATTGCTAGATCTTTGACATCATCGCCAGCAGTATAATCCCACTTATAGATACCATTTGGATTTAAAGCATAAAGCTTGTTATCAGCAGATCCAAAATAAATAGTTCCGTCACTGCCGATTGCTAGATTATAGACCGTACTGCCAACAGTATAATCCCACTTAACGGTACCATCTGGATTTAAAGCATAAAGAAAGGGAAAAGATCCCAAATAAATCGTTCCATCATGGCCTATTGTAGAGCTCCCTATAGAACCAGCATTATACGACCACTTATAGGTACCATTTGGATTTAAAGCATAAAACTCACTCTGAGCTCCATAATAAATAACACCATCATTTCCTATTAGAATAGGAGTATCCACAATTGAACCGTCAAGAGAACGAAAATTCCAATTCTTGCTACCATCTGGATTTAAAGAGTATAGATTCAGATCGATAGATCCAAAATAAATCGTTCCATCGCTGCCTATTGCTGGTACAGAGAGTATAGATTGCCCTGTGGTAGTATCAAAGGTCCACTTATAAGCGCCGTCTGAAGCTGCATAGGCCTGTGTAGAAAGGCTTAAAATAATAAGTGAGGCAAGCACAAATGAATATAACTTAATCGCGTGCTGATTTTTTTTAAAAACTTGTATATTCATGAAAGTAGTCCTACTTGTTTGCTATTTTTATCTACCTTGAAATTTTGTACAACCGTAACCGGATATTCCGCCTCGCTATCATCTACAGCCCAAATAAGTTGCCCCTGATCAACTGACATGGAGCACACATGACATGGAGCACACAAGTTGTTTGCCTGCCACGTCCCATGCTTTGATGCTGCCGTAGTTTATAGTCTTATCACCAACAAAGGAGATGTCCTTTCCATTTTGCTTAGGGGCAAGGTTACCGGAAGTGGTAAATGAAAAAATTAGGTGGCCCGTACCTGCTGGCTTTTTATTGATAACAAGGCCGTGCTCAAGGTTGCTGCCGTGGTTGACGTACCATTCGGTCAAATCTTTGCGCACAAGATTAAGCTTTGCGCCAGCAGAGTTAAGGGTAGGGGAGGGGGCTTTTTTCATTGCGCCCTTACGGCCCACGGAATCGAGTGAAAGTGAAAACCAGCTGTCGCCACTTTTAAAGCGGGTCGCGTTAGTGTTCGTGCTGAGGCTCATGTCTCCGCCCACTGTGGATGCGACGACAGTTCCGCTTTCAAGTGTTTCAAATTTGCACATTGCTTTGTGTAGATTCTTCTGAATCTTGGACGCGGCATCTTGCGGTAATTTATCCCAGCCGGATTTGTTCGCGGATGTCGCGGTAGAATTTTTAGCTGTATGTGTGGGGGATGCAACCGTGGAAGCCGTGCTGATTGTAGGGGAAAGCAAAACAAGAAGTAGAAAAGCGCAGGGGAAATAATTTTTAAATTTGATTTTACGACGCATTCGCAAACAGATACCACCTAAAGCTACGATCAATAGTCCTAGCAGTTCCATAGAGAAGTCTGCCTTCGGATTCATTACACAGCCGGTTTTATCGCTGCCTCCACTAGATGAGGTTCCGAGCACAACAGGGTCGCAAATTTGTCCAAGAGTGCTATCAAGATCATATGCACCATTATCTTTTACGGAATAGTTTATGGTGTATATTCTGTCTTTGGTAAGAATCATTTTGGGGTCTACATATTGTCCGCTGTTACCTTCGTCGGTAATCCAAAAATAACCTTCTCGAACTGGAGATTTATTTATACTGTAAGTAAAATTTTTACTGGATTGATCCGTAAAAAGCTTGACCATCTCCACTTCTTCGGCTTTGCGTTCGCCTAAACAGGAGCTGTTAAAGCAGAAGTAAGCAACTGAACCGGGTGCTACCGAGGCTGTAAATTTATACACATTCTCGTCCAGCACAGAATTCAACGGGACGTTTTTATATGTAGATTTAACCTCTGCAGTGGTTTTCGGTTTTTTGCTATTGGTCTCTATTTCCAGTAAATTAACAGCTGGTTGGTTTGGTGCGGGCACTACTATTTTGGTAGGATCTACGTATATATAAATATATGCTGCGTTTGTTCTCTTACCTATGCCACCATATGCCCCTACGATGGCAAGGTTGCCGGAAATGGATGCTCTGTAGCCAAATTGAGCCCCAGTTTCTCTCGGCCCCGTAATTCTTTTTTCTAAGGTCCAGTCCGTATTCTTAGAAAAAATATATGCAGCTCCTCTGTCATTCTCCTCACCCTTGGCCCCTACAATGGCAAGGTCGTCGGAAATGGATACGCTGTTGCCAAAATAAGAATTATTTTTCCTTTGTCCTGTTGCTGTAATCCTTTTTGGTGAGTCCCAGTTAGTATTCTTTGCAAAAATATATGCGGCTCCTGCAGCATTATCCTCATAAGAAGCTCCTACAATGGCAAGGTCGTCGGAAATGGATACGCTGTTGCCAAAGTGTATCTCCCCCGCCCCTGTTCCCGTAATCCTTTTTGCTGAGTTCCAGTCTGTATTCTTTGTAAAAAGATATGCAGCTCCTCTGTCATTCTCCTCACCCGGGGCCCCTACAATGGCAAGGTCGTTGGAAATGGATACGCACTCGCCAAAATAAGAATCCTCTTTCCTTTGCCCTGTTGCTGTAATCCTTTTTGGTGAGTCCCAGTTCGTATTCTTTGCAAAAATATATGCAGCTCCTCTGTCATCATCCTCTTGAAGAGCCCCCACAATGGCAAAATCTTTGGAAATGGATACGCTCCAGCCAAAAAGATCAGCCCCCGCCTCTGTTCCCGTAATCCTTTTTGGTGAGTCCCAGTTAGTATTCTTTGTAAAAATATATGCAGCTCCATTGTTGCTGCTGCCTTCATACGGAGCCCCCACAATGGCAAGGTCGTTGGAAATGGCTACGCCGTAGCCAAATCTAGCGTAGTCAATAGTCCCTGTAATCTTTTTTACTAAGCCCCAACCTGTATCTTTAGAAAAAATATATACAGTTCCTTTATCATCCCCGAAAGGAGCTCCCACAATGGCAAAATCTTCGGAAATGTCGACGCTGCGGCCAAAATCAGGCGCAGTCTCCGGTCTTAAGATCTTTTTCTTAAGAATGATTTTAGGGTCAACAGTAACCGGATATGCCGCCTCGCTATCATCCACAGCCCAAATAAGTTGGCCCTGATCAACTGACATGGAGCAGACAAGCTGCTTACCTGCTACGTCCCATGCTTTGATGCCGCCGTAGTTTATAGTTTTATCACCAACAAAGGAGATGTCCTTTCCATTTTGCTCAGGGGCAAGGTTACCGGAAGTGGTAAATGAAAAATTAAGGTGGCCCGTACCTGCGGGCTTTTTATTGATAACAAGGCCGTGCTCAAGGTTGCTGCCGTGGTTGACGTACCATTCGGTTAGGTCTTTGCGCACAAGATTAAGTTTTGCGCCAGCAGAGTTAAGGGTAGGGGAGAGGGCTTTTTTCATAGCACCCTTGCGCCCTACGGAATCGAGCGAAAGTGAAAACCAGCTGTCGCCACTTTTAAAGCGTGTAGCGTTAGTGTCGGTGCTGAGGCTCATGTCTCCGTCCACTGTGGATGCAACGACAGTTCCGCTATCAAGTGTTTCAAATTCGCACATAGCTTTGTGTAGATTTTGCTGAATCTTGGACGCGGCATCTTGCGGTAATTTATCCCAGTCGGATTTGTCTACGGATGTCGCGGTAGAATTTTTAGCGGAACTTGCGACAGTCTCCGTGTGCGCAGGCAATGCCGCAATGGATATATTCGAAAAACTAAATAAGCCGAAAAGAAGGAAGAAGAATAAACGGGTTGGGTTCTTCAATTATGTGCTCCTGCAAATAGCTGAGTATGAGTGCTTAAAATATGTTTCAAAAAAAATTGCGACTGATTTTATGGGCATCATTTCAGGCATATAACGTTCGCGTTCATATACTAAATGAATAGTGAAATTAATCATCTTGAGCGCGGGAATTGTCAAAGTGTTTGCACGTTAATTCACGTGAAAGTGATTATAACAATTTGAATATATTGACTTTATTGTAAGAAATGGCAGTGTGGTTTAATTGGCGTTCTGAAATATTAAGCTTGATACTACGCATATAAGGGGCTGGGAAGGTTCACAATTTAGGAGAATAATGTGAGTGGACTTGGAGTTAAACTTGGGTTGTTTGTGACTCAATCATTCACTAACAAGATCCCCGGTCAGCTTCATATTTTCGGCTTCTTTAAATCGTTCCACGGCTGTTAGCGTGGGAATAAGAGCTGTCGTTTATAGACTGATGTTAAGACTTGAAGAAATCCATTTCTTGCCCAGTTAGGCGTAGGTGTGCGTTTGTTTGCTCTGCGTAGAGGTTGAAGATCATTGCTTGTAAATTTATTCTGCATGCACTGTCGTTCATGGTTCTCATGGTGAAATTCCATTCATTTTCATCAAATTTTTTATCATATGACATGAATTTGGGGTGTTTCATAATTATCTTCTTTGCAACGCTTAGCAATTTAGGAAAATCTTTTATGGTTTTGTTAAATATGATTAGAGTTGCTTTGCCGTCGTTCCAGAAATCAGATTCTAGGAAATGATCGATAGTTTTTTGAAATTGGTTCTCACTACTCCATATTTTGCAAGTTCCCAGAAAAGCGCATTTTCCGTTTTGTGAAATGGATATTGCTGTATTCCCTTCCTTCACAAAAAGATCATTTGACATACAGTCCTCGAACTGAGTGTTTAAGGACGAACTTATGATGTCGCGCAGTTCTCTTTCCTTGTGTACTCTAAATACGTGAGGGGTTCTTTCACAGCTTCGCCCAATATGTCTGACTAATCTGATTATATTGATAAAGTCATCTTCGGATATACTTGGCTCAGTCTCTTTTTCGTTATTGTTGTCATATGGATGAGATATTTTTTTACGTATGTTGATCGGGCAAAAGTCCGCCGACCTGTTTCTGGGTTTCATATCTATGTTAAGGTTTGTACTGAGCGATTCCTGCTTCTTGAGTTTGGCCAATCGCTTCGCGACAGTTTCTTCGACTATTTTACGAAGTTCTTCTCTGTATTGTTGAATGTCCATATCCTGCCAATTGAGATATCTTTTAATTTCGCTGAGGTTTTGTAAGAATTCTGATTTAATCTGATCATTCTCAGAAAACATTGTCTGGATGTATTCTTTGGCTATTTTTCTATTTTTAACGCAGAAATCCGGTCCTCCATCTACGTTGAAAATGGTAGGTCGTGACAGCCAAAGGCTGTCATCCCCAGAGAAAGGAATCTCAATGCGAACCTTTATGCTATCTATCAGGCAATGATTGGGGTGGTCGTTTGTATTTTTAATATAGCTGTCCGAGCTATCAGTTGTACATTTCATAGGGTGGCGCACACGTATAAAGTGTTCATACAGCTTCAACTGGTCCGGTAAGTTTTCCAGAACTAACCGGGATACAATTTTTTCTGCAGGGGTATGGAGAAAGACTTTCTCGTTGATGGATTCCACCTGAGATTTAATACCCTTTATTTTGTTCGTGAGTAGCGATGAAAGTTCATACTCGTTGAAAAGCTTTTTGTGGTTGCACTTTTCCATCCCGGACTCCGTAGTAAGTTTGTCCCTAGTTCGCCTTTATAGATGTGGGCAAAATGTGCCATTATAATAAAAATATGCACATGTCGTACCAGCTGTCAAGGGGCAGGCTGTCGCTGTTGATACCCCCTTCTTATGTCTATCTTGAATTAGTTGTGATATAAAAACAGTTAGTTCATTATATGTGCTGTTAAAAAAGGGGACAAAATGAAAAATGGAATAAGAAAAGAAAGCGATAGTATGGGCTCGGTTGATGTCGCTATGGATAAGTATTGGGGGGCGCAAACCCAGAGATCATTGAAAAATTTCAGTATAGGTTCAGATATAATGCCCCTTGAGGTTGTGCGAGCTCTTGCTATGATCAAGAAAGCTGCGGCGCTTAGCAACATGCAACTCGGCAAGCTTCTTCCCGATGAAGGTAAGCTCGTTATTCATGCGGCTGAAGAGGTTATTGCTGGTAAGTTTAATGAGCATTTTCCCCTCCATGTATGGCAGACTGGTAGCGGTACGCAGACAAATATGAACGTGAATGAGGTTATTTCCAATCGCGCTATTGAGATTTCAGGTGGCGTAATGGGAAGTAAACATCCGATTCATCCCAATGATCATGTTAATATGTCTCAGTCTTCTAATGATACTTTTCCTGCTGCAATGCATATTGCTGCAGCGCTGTCTGTCAGAGGTAAGCTTTTACCCTCATTAGAGAAAATGGTCATGGAACTCCAAACTAAGGCAGAGCTTTGGAAGGACGTTGTTAAGATCGGTCGCACTCATTTGCAAGACGCAGTTCCCATGACTCTTGGTGATGAATTTTCAGGCTATGCCGCTTTGATTGAAGATGGAATCAAACGGATTGATAAAACGGCGGATGAATTGCGTGAGTTGGCCCTAGGAGGAACAGCCGTCGGGACTGGGCTGAATGCCGCACCCGGTTTTGCGAAACTTGCGATTGAGCATCTTTCCGATATGACTGGAATTAAATTTTGTCCTGCCGATAATTATTTTGCGGCCTTATCCGCCCATGATGTGGTGGTAGCCACAAGCGCCGCGGTGCGCGGAATTGCATGCTCTCTTATGAAAATCGCAAATGATATAAGGTGGCTGGCATCTGGCCCACGTTGCGGGATAGGTGAACTTATTTTGCCCGCAAATGAGCCGGGATCATCGATTATGCCGGGTAAAATTAATCCTACTCAATGCGAAGCTATGACCATGGTTGCGGTGCAAGTTATGGGGCTAGATTCAGCGGTAGCATTTGCGGGTTCGCAGGGTAATTTTGAGCTGAATGTGTTCAAGCCCGTGATGATATTTAACTTGATTACTTCAATTAACCTTATTTCAGATAGTGCCGATAGCTTTACCGAACATGCTCTTGTCGGACTTAAGCCTGATCTTGACCGCATCAAATATTATCTTGAAAATTCGCTAATGCTTGTAACCGCACTTAGCCCTGAAATTGGCTATGATAAAGCCGCCGAGGCCGCGCATCTGGCTTTTGTGGATGGTGGAACCTTGAAGGATACCTGCATTAAGATGGGGCTGATAAGTGCGGAACGGTTTGATGAAATTGTTCAGCCTATGAAGATGGCAAAGCCGAGGTGGTAAGTTGGTGCAAAAATACTATTTATGAGCAGGGTTTCAATTATGCAAATGGTTCTATTTATGTTTATTGCGGTGTTGTTGATGTCTTCAAATTGCTGGGCTGTGGATTTTGAAGCATATCAAAACCTTAGTCCAGAGATGTACGACTGTATTGAAGGCAAGCTGGGTAGTAAAATGCTTGGTCAGCTGGAAGCGGGCATAGTTCCTACCGACAAGGCTAAATGGATAAAGGCGGACAAGGTTTTTGCCCGTTGCATGTATAAGGTAGGTCAGGGTATCCCCTCAGGGGTTGCTTACTATGATGGTCCTTTTTTTGATGCCATGTCTCAGATTGATGAGACTGTGGACATGGGAGCGGCTATTACGCTTGTACGTGAGGCAAAGACTGATAAACTTGCGCTGTTTGCCCGAAGTAGAAAGAGGCTAGGGCAGAACGAAAAGGCTGTTTTGAAGCTTGCAAAGAAGAATCCGGACTTAATCGTACTTGGTTCTCCTAAGTTTTTTCGTCATAAACGTGATTTGAGTGACGCTTATAATGATGCAACCATAGAAGGAATTGATGCTCACGATTATAAGTTTGTGGGCGAGATTCTTTATACACACGGAGATAAAAGCTCTGGTAAGTCTTATACTTCCGGTGAGAGATATACCGATCCATCTCTTCAAGGCACGAAGACGCTTCTAAAGCGTCTTTCTGAAACAAAGACTCCGCTTATGACACATTTTGAAGTTTATGCACCTGAACGTGATTTCCCACGTTTTCATAAACTTTATGCTGACTGGCCCGAACAAATTTTCATCATACCGCATATGGCTTTTGGTTCCGTGGAGCAAGTGACCGATTTTCTCAAGCGCCATCCTAATGTCTATATGACTATATCCAAAAAAACCATTTTGATGGATGATTTTCAGGACCCCGATAAGATTGATAAAATTGGAAGTTCTATGCTCGAAGGTTTGAAGTTAAAGCCTAAGTGGCGAGATTTTCTTATTAAGTTTCAGGATCAACTTTTGGTCGCCACAGACGCTCATATGAAAAAGTTATGGAGAGAATATCTTGTGATGGTTTTCTTGCAGCGCGTTGTGTTGGGGCAATTGCCGCGTGATGTGGCTGAAAAGATAGCTTATAAGAATGCTGAAAGGGTTTATGGGGTTCAGTTGAAGTGAGAGTCATAGAGGTAAGAGTATAAAAAAATAAGCCCCCTCTTCGTAATACGAAGAGGGGGCTTATTAGGTTTTATGATTTGGTTGGCCTATCTTTTAAAACGAGTGCGAATAATAGCAACAAAGGGAACTAAGAACATCAATAACCATTCAATGCTGATTCCCTGTGCCGGATTAAATATACACCCTGAGGAACCACTTGATGATGATCCAAGAACTACTGGATCTTGAATAACCCCAGCGGTTGCACTTGTGTCATAACTGCCATTATCTTTAATCCCGAAGTTTACAGTATAAACAGTACCTGCAGTGAGAGTTTCTCCGGAAACTATAACGGTCGAAGCTGCATTCGTTATCCAGTATACCCCGTCAGTTGCTGACGCCGGAGCGGAGTTCATGCGGGAGAATAGAATATTGCTACTTGTAGCCGAGAGCAGCTTGTATAGTTTCAAGTCATTCACAGCCATATTTGTGGCAGGAGTGAATGTATAAAGGAAGTTATGCGTTGAGGCGGCTGTGATAGCTTTCGTTGTGAAAGACTGTTGCTTGCCTAGAACTGTCATACTTGGTGTATTATACGTTGTTGTTAGCGTTGTAGAGGTTGGCGTGGTGGCTGAAGCTGTAGTAATTAAGTCAGCGTCTTCTCCGACTCCAGGCTGAGCTTCTGATGAGTCTTCGCCGCCGCCAGATGAACTGATAGTTGTGCGTGAAAGCACTCCATCCTGCCCACCTGCTACTAAGAATCCACTTGAGACTGAGCCTGTGACAGCTTTAATGTTTTTACCGGTTGAAGCTGTCCCGGAAGTCCAAGAGCTGGAAGTCGTGCTGTACTGATGTACTTGTCCATTGGAATCGGCTGCAAAAACATCGGTTTCATAGGACCAAACAGAGTTCAGAATAGTAGCTGCTGGTGCAGTAAGTAAGCTTGCTGTAGTTCCATCGTAAGAGACTGCGTAGCCGCTAGCTCCTACCATGTAGATCTTAGTCGCGTCCTGAATAGTGACATCATACATACTTGCCGGCGCAACTCCGGGCATGGTTATTTTAGTCACAGTCCAGTTGTTGGTGGCTGGTAATGTCAGTTTGTAAGCATTGTTGCTGCTACCTACTGCATAAAGAGTTTGCCCATCTGCAGAAACATCAATAGCTGTCAGGTCAGTAATGGTTCCAGATGTTTGTCCTTGTGGAGTATGAGTTGCGGTGGAGCCTACCATCGTAATTTTATAAACGGAATTAACTCCGTTTGCAGCCGTTGCGTATAGCGTTGTCGCCGAAGCAGCTTTTAGGTTGGTGTAAGTTACAGGAGGGTTGTTAGTAACCGCTGACCATGTACTTCCATCAAACATAACCATTTCTGTCCCGCCATTAATAAGGGCGAAAACAGTGGTTCCAAATCCTGTTATTTTATTTACAGCTTTTGCACCAAGGATTCCTTCGGTAACTCGTGTCCATGTGAAGGAAGTAGTACTGGAGCTGTAAACACCTTTATAAAGAAGGCCATTATCCCCACCGACATAAATGTCAGTGCTGGTGGCATTATATATTGTATTGATGGTGCTGCCTACGTCTGGCTGAGTGTCAGGTGCCGCGGGCGTGAAGGTTGACCCTGTAGAATAACCAATACCCCTATTGGTAGCTGTTCCATCCTGATTCATGGCAACCACATTGGCACCAGATGAGGCCACCCCGTCAACATTATTCAACTTAGGAAGGGTTACACTAAGGTTGTCGTACTTTTCCCAGCCGGTTGAAGTATAACGCCATACATCGGTAGCGGTAGATACTACTAAATCAGTAGAGCTGCCAGATACTGATGTTGGAGCACCTGCTCCTACTGGATAGTTGAGATTTGTTACGGTTAAGGCGGTAGCAATCGCTGCATTGCTGCTATCTTCTACGAGAAAGACTCCGGGGGCACCGTCGATTACAATTAGATTTCCATCAGATGTTTGAAATAATTTCTGTGCCGTTGCCACAGCTGTTTCAATTTGAGACGCGGTAACCCAGTCATTTGCCGCATTAGGGAGAGTCACTAATGTTCCTCCACCTGCCGCCATTGCTTTAACTACTGTTGCATCAATGATGTAGAGTCCGTTTGTTGTCCCGGCAAGACCGGTTACCGCACCAACAACATTAGCTGCAGCCTGAACACTGCTTGCTGTTACAGAAGTGATATCAATAAATTGAACGTCTTTAGTTGCGGCTGCTCCTGCAAAATAGAGGTTTGTTGTTCCGCCATTAACAAGAGTGGCAAGGTAGTCGGCAGTGGCGGGAGAATTAACACCAACAGCAGCAGTAATTAATGCTGCTGATCCATCAGAACTTTTAAAAACTGTAACTTGGGCAAGAGCTGCGCCAGGAGTCACTTTGGTTGCAACATAATCAACCGCCGTAACAGTAGCACCTATTATAGCTCCTTCAGCCACTGTTGGTGTACTTGCGGTAGCAAGCCCTGTCCATGAAGTTGTAGGGGCTGTGGAGTAATAGAGTTTTTTGTCTACTCCATTAGGAATATAATATGTACTACTTAGAGCTAAAATTGACTGTGGGTCCAGTGGGGCATCTGTAGCATCTTGTGTTGTACCAGTTAAAACTGCGGCCCAGAAAGTTTCTCCACCATAAAGGGATGCGCCGTCATTACCGATGGCAAATGCTCGTCGTAGAGCCCCTGCTTGTACTAGCTCAACTCCATTAAGATTCGCAGATGAAACAGCCTGAGTTTTAAAAGTAACCACTGTTCCGGATATACGGAATACTGAGCCATCAGCTCCGACAGTATATCCGAAGGTGTTGGAGTTGTCGTACTTTACAGATAACAAATTTGGAACGGTTCCGGTTCCTGATATGGTGAGGGCCGCACTGCCTTCAGTCCCGCTCCCCCCTAAACCAGTCGT
Source organism: Desulfovibrio sp. (assembly GCA_030145055.1). Lineage (GTDB taxonomy): Bacteria > Desulfobacterota > Desulfovibrionia > Desulfovibrionales > Desulfovibrionaceae > Maridesulfovibrio. The sequence goes on along the minus strand of JAQYWK010000001.1, from coordinate 258,537 downwards.
TCCCCGTACAACCTTTGCACTATCGCCAACTGCATACCACAATGCGGCTGACTGGACAGAAATATCATTAATTATGGGGCAGTTTGTAACAGTAAGGGTAGCTGTAAGAACTCCACCACTTGCTACATTGTACAAGTTAGCCCCCCCTCCGCCACCAAAAACGACAAATGCGTCATTAGTTCCGGTCAGAGCGCGGACTCCCTTGATACTTGAGCTTGTTGCAATTGTTTCTCCAGCCAAGTTCGCCCCTGCGCTGGTCCACGCTATGTCACTACTGTCATAGTAAGCGACTCCACCGTCATTGGTTACGACTACGACATCTCCGGGAGCGCCGCCGTCTTCAGGGCAGGCTATGCCAACGACTGTTTTACCTGTGATAGCTGCGCGAGCTGCTGCTGAAAGCGGCGAGACAGTCCAAGTAATACCGTTGGCACTGGTGACGATTGTTCCATTTGAAGTTGCAGCCCAAAAAGCGGCTCCATCGTGAGCGACTCCTACGAAATTTGTTGAGGCAGGGGGGTAAACCGGAGCCCAGTCCACATCAGCTGCAGTCGTCGACTCCATTTTAGCTTTTGTCATATGATAGGCTTTGCCATCATCACCTACAGCAACGAGGCCGTCTGTCGCATCCATGGCGATCCCAGAAAGATTCGTACCTAATTTTGTAGGTGCATCCGGTGTCCAAGCTGCAAAAGCAAAACTTGATAAAGTGCATGTATAAATAGCTGCTAATGTGAAACTTAAAATCAATTTGTATATTTTCATTTTTACCCCTAGGAAAGCCCTATACTTATATACGATGTAAGTATAGGGGGGGGCTATTTTTTCCGTTTTTTCAATGTTTTTTTCTAAAATATTGTTTGACTATCAAACTAATCTTGTGCAAAGAAGTTTGAAAGACAAGTTGTTTGACTATCAAACAATAATTAGGAGTAAGTAATGGAATTTGAAACTATATTTTTAGTGGCATTGCAGAGCAGCCTTTTTCTAGGGCTGATTCATGGAATTAATCCTTGTGGGCATTCGTGGTTGATTTTGGCTCCATTTATTTATGGCGAGAAAAAAGGCGGGCGCGTGTTTTCTTTGACCGCAGCCTTTATTATGGGGACTACTCTTGCCTGTCTTGGTATAGGGTTCACTTTAGGATCTATTTCCTTAACTATTCCAGCGTCGATGACCTACATTGTAGATATAATTACAGTGGGTGTTTTGATTGTGCTGGGCGGTATTTTAATTGTAAAACCTGAACTTCTTCATAGCCATGATCATGACCACGATCATGAACACCACCACGACCACGGGCATAACCATTGTCACGATCATGATCATCATCAGATTTCATATAGCTGTGGTTGCCAGTGCGGAAGTTCTCATTCTGAATCAAAATCAACTATACGAAGCGCTACATTCTGGGGACTATTTTCCGTGGGGTTCTTTAATATGATTGTCCCATGTCCGACTGTAGCAATTATGTATAAGTATGCTCTGGATTCGGGCAATGTGTTTAAGGGTACTGCCGTTTTCGCGAGTTATGCAATTGGGACCGGGATAGCGCTTGCCGCAGTTATTTACGCTATTTATAAAGCGGCTGCATTTGTCCGCACACTTGAGCAGGGCTGGGTAGAGCCGCTTGTAATGCGAACTGCTGGAGTCATGACTATCGCCTTTGGAATATACAGCTATACAACCATCATATAAATTGGAGCGTCTGTGTCGATTTTAAGTAAGCTCAATCATTCGGTTATCGAATTTTACGAGAAGTTGTCCTCATGGGAGCATGATATTGTGCGCGGGAAAGGGATTACTTTGCCCCAGATGCACACTCTTGAGGTGCTTGGTATCCATAAGCCCATGCGCATGAAAGAACTCGCACAACGTATGGGCATAACTACAGGGACACTAACGGTTTTGGTGGATAGATTGGAAGATAAGGGATTTGTGCGCCGCAAACCGCACGAAAGCGACCGCCGTTCTATTATAGTAGAGTTAACCGAATCAGGGGAAGTGATGTTTGCGGAACATGACAGGCTTCACCTTCGTTTGATCGATGAGTTAACTGCTGAATTGTCAGTTCCAGAACGTGAGGCTCTTTTGAGCTGTCTGGATAAAATGAATTCCGCTTTTTGATCGTAAAACAGCCTCAAGTTATCACATCTCCTGTGACATTTATTTGATTAATCGAGGCGCAAAATAGAATATTTACATCATAAAAACAGTCTCTTAAATGGTTATGAACAAGATATGAACAACTGTTGAAAACTTTTGTTCGCTTTCTTGTTACACTTACTCCTGCAAGGGTTTTCAGAGAACTTTTGAGAAAATGTCTAGAAAGTCTTGACCAAAAACGGTGGTTTGTTAAACTCCCCTAAGTTGATTTTGCACTTCAGGAGTCCTATTTTTTTTGGACCTTAAAAAGAGAACCCGGTTAGATTCCGGGGCGGTTCTGCCGCTGTATGCTTTATCCCTTTCAGGGTGAAGAAAAGCCAGCCTCTCTGCCTGAAGCATGTCTGTTTTTTGCAGGCATTTCCATTTTCCGAATGCGCCTGTATTTCTGATACTTAAGGCCATTCGGCCCATAAAAAGTCCTGCGGGATGCGCCTACCGGGCCGCCTGCGCCACAAGCTCATACCTTATTCTCCATGCGGGAGCCTTGCATGTCAGCAATTTTTTGTTGCGATATCGCTAGAGTTTTTCAACGTGGGCAAAGGTTTGTGCGGACAACCCCTTAACAGGTAGTATTGATGCCAAAACAAATTTTGAAACGTGACGGAAGACTTGAGTCCTGGTCTACAGAAAGAATTTCTGAAGCAATTTTTAAAGCTCTTAAAGCTAGCGGAATTAAAGATCCTTTACTCGGCAAGCGCTTAGGTAAAAAAGTTGAGAAGAAGCTTGCTGACATGGACGTTCCAGAGCAGGAAACTGTTCAGGATATGGTTCAGTTAGTACTGATGGAAAGTCGTTTATATTCCGTTGCGGAACGTTACATTATATATCGTGAGAAAAGACGTGAACTGCGTAAGCAGGACGAAGCTTATCTCGACATTACAGGCACTATTGAAAGCTATCTTGACCGTTCAGACTGGCGTGTTAACGAAAACTCAAATATGGGCCATTCCTTTCAGGGATTGATGCTCCACATGTCCGGCGCAGTTCAGGCTCGTTACTGCCTTGAAAAATATCCTGAGGAAATCAGACAGGCTCATGAGCATGGCTATTTCCACATCCATGACCTTTCTTTCGGACTTGCCGGATACTGCGCTGGGTGGTCTTTGCGTGATCTTTTGATTGAAGGTTTCGGTATCCCCGGACGTTGCTGTTCTTCTCCCGCTAAACATTTTGATTCCGTTACTGGGCAGATTGTTAACTTTCTTGGGACTTTGCAGAATGAATGGGCGGGTGCGCAGGCATTCAATAACGTAGATACATATCTCGCTCCATTCGTTAGACATGATGGACTTGAGTATCCCCGAGTTAAGCAGATTGTTCAGAAGCTTATCTTCAATTTGAATACCACTTCCCGCTGGGGCGGACAGAGTCCTTTTACAAACTTTACTTTTGATATGGTTCCTCCGAAACATATCGCTAGCGAGCCTGTGATCATCGGCGGAAAGTTCATGGATACCACTTACGGTGATTACGCCGTTGAGATGGAAATGATCAACAAAGCTTTCGTTGAAGTAATGCTCGAAGGTGATTCTGACGGACGTATTTTCTCCTTTCCGATTCCTACATACAATGTAACTCCTGATTTCCCATGGGAAACAGAAGTTGGTGAATTGTTATTAGAAATGACCGCTAAATACGGCGCACCTTATTTCCAGAACTTCATCAACTCTGATCTGAATCCTGAAGATGTTCGCTCCATGTGTTGTCGTCTTCAGATGGATGTTCGCGAAATCCGCAAAAAGACAGGTGGTCTTTTCGGTGCTGGTGATCTGACAGGTTCCATCGGTGTTGTTACCTTGAATTTGCCTAAGCTTGCTTATCTTGCTCAGGGCGAAGAAGATTTCCTTGATCTTGTTGCTGAGTATGCGACTCTTGCTAAGGATTCTCTTGAATTCAAACGCAAACTTGTTTCCTCTAACTTTGAAAGCGGAATGTTCCCATTCTCACAGCATTACCTGAAGAACGGGTTTAAAGGTCACTTTAGCACTATCGGTCTTATCGGTGGTAATGAAGCATGTCACAACCTGCTAGGTAAGGGCATTGACACTGACGGCGGCGTAAGACTTATGCAGCGTGTTCTGAATCATCTGCGTGAGCTTGTTGTCGAATTTCAGGAAGAAACAGATAATCTGTACAACCTCGAGGCAACTCCGGGCGAGGGTACATGTTACCGCCTAGCTAAGATCGATAAGAATCTTTACGCGGATATTTACACTTCCGGTGATGATGTTCCTTACTACACCAACTCAACTTTGCTGCCTGTAGGCGCCACAGAAGATGTTGTTTATGCTCTTGAGCATCAGGATAAGTTGCAGACTTTGTACAACGGCGGAACAGTGTTCCATACCTTCCTCGGGGAAGCCGTTTCCGAAACTGCCGCTCTTCGCAATTTCATAATTAAAGCTATGACGAATACTAAGATACCTTATATCTCAGTAACTCCGACATTCTCAATCTGTGAAGATCACGGATACCTTTATGGTGAGCATTTCGAATGCCCAACCTGCGGTAAAGATGCGGAAGTCTACACACGTATTGTTGGTTATTACCGTCCTGTCAGCCGCTGGAATAAGGGCAAGCAGGAAGAGTACAGAGAAAGAGCAGAATACGGTCATTCTTCTTGTGAGTGTGGCGTGACAGGCGGAGTTATTGTTAAGGAACTCTAATTATTTTAGGGTTAGAAAGTTAATGATAGTAAGGTTCGGAAGGGGTATCTCTTCCGGACCTTTTTTTATGATAAATTGTGTATGAAATGTTTTTTATGCAAGGGGTTGCAGAAGTTTCCGTGCAAGGTTAATTTGCATGTGTGAACAGTAAAAATTTAACCTTTGATTAAATATGATATTATCTGCCAGTCAAATACGGGCCTTGCGCCAGAGAAACGATGAAGAGCTTCGCAAAGGTAATTTTGCGAAGCATGGATATCCGGCGAATACAATTCAGGACTTGCTCCAGACTGTTGAAGCTCTGAAAAGCGAAAAAAAGAAGTGGAAAAAAGTCGCTCAAGAACGAGGAGAGTTGCTAGGGAAGCTCACTGGTATGCTTGATGAATTTAATAAGCAGAGATAGATTGGAAATTGGTGCAATTTCTTGGAGAACTGCGGCCCCCAATTAAAGTGAGATATAGCCTATGTATTTTCCTGTCTCCGGAGTTGAAGTAAACCCTCTTATTCCACCACTTGTGGCGTTTGTGGTTTCCTTTTTCACTTCAATGGGAGGCGTTTCGGGCGCGTTTTTACTTATGCCTTTTCAGATGTCATTTCTCGGTTACACCTCCCCGTCAGTTTCAGGAACAAATCAGCTTTTTAATATTGTAGCCATTCCTTCCGGCGTGTTGCGGTACATCCGTGAAGGTCGCATGGTGTGGCCGTTGGCTATCATTGTTACTGCCGGAACATTGCCCGGCGTGCTTGTCGGGGCTATTGTTCGTGTTCGGTGGTTGCCGGATCCTGCCGCGTTTAAGCTTTTTGCTGCAGCCGTGTTGCTTTGGATCGGAGTCAAACTGGCGTTCAGCATCCTCAAAAAGGAAAGTGGTGGAAGCAAAGCTGCAGAAGAAAAATTTCAGCAGATGGTTAAAGAGCGAACTAATGCAAAGATAAACGGAGAAAAGCTTCCAACCGTTAAGGTTTTGAAATTTTCTGTTTCACGTATAAGCTATGAATTTTATGGCGAAGTTTATGATTGTTCGACACTCGGTCTCCTCTCATTATCTTTGATTGTGGGCGTTGTCGGTGGAATTTACGGTATTGGCGGAGGATCGTTTATAGCTCCATTTTTTGTTACTTTATTTGGGCTACCTATTTATACTGTTGCCGGGGCCGCGCTCATGGGTACTTTCGTAACCTCTGTTGCGGGAGTAATCTTTTATCAGGTAATTGCGCCGTATTATCCGAGTATGTCCATTGCGCCAGATTGGACACTTGGTATTCTTTTCGGTCTTGGTGGTATGGCAGGTATGTATTTAGGAGCACGCTGTCAGAAGTTTTTTCCTGCCAAGTATATTAAATGGATGCTGACACTGATTATTATATTTACTGCCGGTAAGTATATCAGTGAGTTTTTCTAGATATGGGACATATTATTGGTAAAGATATTTATCGGCAGTTAGGCCAAAAGGTCGATAATACCACGGTTCGTATGCCTTGGTCTGAGCCGTTGCATAAGCTGCTAAAATCGCTCTATTCTCCGGGGGAAGCAGATCTTATTGTCCGCATGCCTTATCGTCCTTCCTCTATTTCGCGCATAGCAGAGATTACAGGTATGGACGGTCGCAAACTTCGGCCTATGCTTGAGAATATGTGCTCCAAAGGGTTGGTCTGCGATATGTGGGAGAAAGACGAATATCAATATATGATAAGTCCTTTCGTGATTGGTTTTTTCGAATTTACCATGATGCGGACAGGCGATAATCTTGATTCTAAAAAGTGGGCAGAGCTATTTCAAAGCTACATGTTCGGGGATAGTTCTTTCATTGATGCAAATTTTGGTGACGGGCAACAAATTTCCGTAATGCGCGCGATTCCCCATGAAGAAACTATCCGCGAAGTAGATCATGTTGAAATTCTAGATTATGAAAAAGCTTCTGCTTTGATCGCGGAGCAGGATTTATTCGCCGTAGGTTTATGTTCTTGTCGTCATGAAAAGATGCACCTTGGTAAGCAGGGTTGTGATGTGGATCTCGAAACGTGCACTTCCATGGGAGATGCAGCCCAGTTTTTAATTCGTAATAAATTTGCGCGCGAGATACCGCGTGGCGAAATGTTAGATATTCTAGCTAGATCCAAAGATATGGGATTCACGCTTTCAACTGATAACGTTAAGCAGAATGCCGGATTCATCTGCCATTGCTGCGGATGCTGTTGCAATTTGATGCAGGGCATAAAATATTCTGGCTATCCGGGGATGCTGGTATCTTCATCTTTCATAGCAAGTTGTGATGTTGAAAGTTGCAATGGGTGTGGATTGTGCGTCAAAGCTTGTCCAATTGATGCCATATCTCTATGTGAAAACGCGGGTGTGAAGTATGCCGAGATAAATACGAAGCTTTGTCTTGGGTGCGGGGTATGTGCTTTAAAGTGCAAGACCGGATCTTTACAGATGGACAAGCGTACGCAGAAAGTCATTCATCCTGAAGATAGTTTTGAACGGGTTATCTTGCAATCCCTTGAACGGGGCACGTTGCAGAATCTTATTTTCGATAACCCGAACAGCCGGAGTGAATCTTTTATGCGGGCTGTTGTGGGTGGATTTTTAAAACTTTCGCCCGTGAAAAAAGGGCTTATGAGCGAAACTTTGCGGTCCCGTTTTCTAAGTGCAATAAAATCAAAAGGATAAGAGCCCGGGAAACTTATTGCTTCCCGGACCTCTGTTATTCATTTGCTACTGGATAGGGGTTTCGTTTTTATCCTTTTCCTGATCAGCTGCGATTTGCGAGAGTTTTGCGCGGATATAATCGCTCGCAATATTTCCCTGCTCGTCATCTTGAGTGGGAGCATATTCAGAAATATCATCGGCTACTTGTTTTTCCATGCGCTCTGATTCCATGAACATTATATATATGAGAACAAGTGCAGAATCGTTTTCAACTGTGCCGCTACATAGCTCTTCAATCTGGTTTCTCGGTACGGTTTCAAGAAGCCTGTCTATGAACATTACTGCCCATTTATCGTATAATTCCGCAATGGTCGGGATCATGCTCTTAATGCTGCTAGTCGCTTTTTCATCTATGTTGGGCATGGTTAAAGTAATGAACTCACCGATTGCATCCTGTCTTGCGGATTCGTTGTGAGTGCACTTTTTCATTATGATTGCGTGGATATATTCTCTGATTTTTGCTTCTTCCATTTTACTTTCCCTTATGCTGCAAAATTTTGATCGGTGTTAGCTATTAGTTTCGTAAAGTGAATACTAGAAAGATTCTTGGCAGGCAACCGTGGTGATAGCTGTTGATTGACCCGCTCTTTTGGTGGTAAGTCGCTGAAAGTTAAACACGACTTTTATAATTATGAAATTAAATATTAATAGATATTCGGATGCTCAAGGCCGTTTTATGTACAGGAGATGACAAACTGATGGTTAATGGTAAAAAAGTTGTAATGGTGATGCCTGCTTATAACGCCGCGTCTACATTGAAGAAAACCTTGGATGAATTGCCCGCTGATGTTGTTGATGAAATTTTGCTTGTGGATGATTGCAGCCGCGATGATACCGTTACGCAGGCTGAAAGCTTAGGCATTAAAACCGTAGTTCATACTTGTAATACTGGTTACGGCGGAAATCAAAAAACTTGCTACAAAACTGCTCTTAAAATGGGTGCGGATGTTGTTGTCATGGTTCACCCTGACTACCAGTACACACCGCTGATCATTTCTGCCATGGTTTCACCCATTGCAAACGGCGTTTTTGACTGTATGCTCGGGTCCCGCATTTTAGGAACTGGTGCGCGTAAGGGCGGAATGCCTCTCTATAAATATATCGCAAACCGTTTTCTTACCTTTTTCCAGAATGTGATGGTCGGCTATAAGCTTTCTGAATATCACACGGGCTACCGCGCTTTTTCTCGCGAACTGCTTGAAAGCATCCCTTTTAACGAAAATGATGATGATTTTGTTTTTGATAACCAGATGCTCTGTCAGGTTATTTATGCCGGATTTGATATTGGCGAAGTGACTTGCCCTACGCGTTACATGGATGATTCTTCTTCCATCAGTTTTCAGCGTTCCGTTAAGTACGGGATTGGAGTGGTCAGGTGTTCCTGTGAAACAGCCCTGCATAAGCTTGGTTGGATGAAGTGTGAATTTCTCAAGTCAATTGAACCTCGTAAGGATAGATAGGACCGCATATGCTTGGTTTTGCAGCGGATAATGATTTCAAGAAAGGTATGGTTGCGGCAGTTATTCTGACTGCGCTTGTGCTTATTGTATATTCCCAGTGCGGAGATTTCGAGCTGGTTACCTACGATGACACGAGCTATGTGACTGATAATGAGAGAGTTATGGAAGGCATTTCGGCTGAGAATGTCGTATGGGCTTTCAGTTCTTTCCAACTTTCCAATTACCATCCGCTGACAGTTGTTTCGCATATGTTGGACACCTCGCTATTCGGTGACTCTGCCGGTGCGCGTCATTTGGTGAATGTATTTTTGCACCTTGTGAATGTGCTACTGCTTTTCTTTTTCCTGATCAAAGCTACGGCAGGACTCGAAGAGGGCGGCTTGTTCCCTTCATTTTTTGTTGCGGCCCTTTTTGCCGTGCATCCCGTGCATGTTGAGTCTGTAGCGTGGGTTTCTGAACGTAAAGACGTGCTTTGCACCCTTTTCTGGCTACTTGGAATGATAAGCTGGCTGGACTGGGTGAAGAGTAAAAATATGAGTAGCTACGCGCTTACTTTTTTCTTTACCGGACTTGGAATTCTTGCCAAACCTATGGTTGTAACTTTGCCTGCCGCGCTACTTCTCCTTGATTTCTGGCCCCTTGGCAGGATTGATCTTAAAAAGAATCCTGTTGCAAAATTTATTAAGCTGGCTATCGAAAAATTACCGCTAGTACTGCTATCCGTGCTTTCCTCGGTGCTGACTTTTATGGCTCAGAAGGGTGACGGCGCTATGCAGTCCAGTGAGTCGTTCCCGTTTGCGCTAAGAGCTGCGAACGCGCTGACATCATGGGTTTCATATTTACGCGAACTGGTTTTCCCCGTTGATCTGGCGGTGTTTTATCCCTATCCGCAAGATATCGCCATTTGGAAACCCATTTCTGCCGCAGTTTTTATTATAGCCATTTCGGCCCTATGCGTTAGATATATCAAAAAATCTCCTTTCGTTGCGGTTGGTTGGTTTTGGTACCTAGGAACCCTTGTTCCTGTTATCGGACTCATTCAGGTCGGAGATCAGTCCATGGCAGACCGTTATGCTTATATCCCGTTTGTCGGGCTTTATATTGCGATATGTTTCGGGGTTGCTCATTTGGTTAAAGTGTGGCGTATTCCTGCTAAAGTCGCTGTTGGCGTGGGGGCAATTGTTGTTATGGTTCTGCTCGCGGGGGCATATACTCAGGCTGGATATTGGGAAGATAGTGGTTCATTATATGAGCGCGCGCTTTCTGTGACTGAGAATAATCACCATATGCATTACAACTATGGGAATCTGCTGGACCGCAAAAAGGATTCAGCTAAAGCCGCAAAACATTTCAAAGCCGCAATTAAGGCTGATCCTTCACATTACAAGGCTATGACAAACCTTGCTAATATTTATAGTAAGCGCGGCGAACAAGTCAGTGCTATGAATCTATACAGGCAAGCTTTGGTGGTTAATCCAAACTATGCAAGCGCGTACGCTAATCGGGGTGTTGCCAATCATAAGCAGGGCAAATTAGATGAAGCTTTGCGTGATTACAAAAAAGCTCTTGAGCTTGATCCGCACCTTGTGGATTCCATGGTTAATATGGGGATTCTTTACGCCATGCGCGGTAATTATTCTGATGCTCGCGCGACCTTACGCAAAGCTCTTGAAATTGATCCCGGCAATAAACTTGCGCAGAAAAACTTGAGCCTTATCCCTTAGCCCTGGAGATTTACAATGGATTCTTTAGCCCATCTCCTGCCTCTAGTAAAAATCATCTTTATTTTTCTCTGCATGTTGTTTGGTATCAGGTTTAAGCTTGGGGTAGGACTCTCAATTCTTTTCGGTGGTTTTGTTTTAGCTATGCTAACTAAAATGAAGATGGCTGAACTCTATTTAGCGGCCAGAGACGCGGTTATGGATGACAAAACTATTTATTTGGTTTTGATTGTCGGATTGATTATGCTTCTTAGCGGGCTACTTGAAAAGACCGGACAGGCCGGGCGGATAATGGAGTCGTTGACGGGATATCTTAAGAGTCCTCGTTTGCGTCTGGTGTTTTTTCCTGCATTGATCGGGCTACTTCCTATGCCGGGTGGCGCAATTTTCTCAGCTCCCATGATTCGTGAAGCCGCGGAAGGGCTTGATGTTTCAGATAAGAATAAGGCGGTAATCAATTATTGGTTCAGGCATGTTTGGGAACTCGCATGGCCTCTCTATCCAGGAATGATTCTTGGGGCGGCCTTATGTAATATGTCCATATTTAAATTTATCAGTTATACTGCGCCTGGCACGCTTGCGTGTATTTTGCTTGGATATTTCTTTTTTTTAAGACCGTCCGTACTCCCTCTTGAAGAGGGTGTTCATGATAGTTTGAAGATTCAGCCGGGTGGTGTTTTTAAAGTAGTAAAAGAGGGACTTCCGTTAATTGTAGCAATTTGTGGGGCATTGTTTTTTGAAGTTTTATTATCCATAATATTTTCAGATATTGCGTTTGAAGTTGGGGTTATACTTGCTTTATTTTTGGCTGTTCTTTGCGCAGCGTTCGCCAACTCTGGATCTGCTCCGGTAATTCTCTTTTTAGTACGACAAAAAAGATTTTTAAGTATGATCTTTCTGATTTTGTGCGTGTTTATATTTAAAGATATCTTAGGCGCTTGCGGAGTTGTTGACGAGCTGGCCCGCTTAGCCGGCGGGGATGCTGCATTAATTGCTGCAGCTGTATTTGTTCCTTTCGTAATTGGGTTTATTTCAGGCATTACCTTGGCCTTTGTCGGCGCAGCAATGCCACTTGTTGTGGGGTTGGTTGATACCATGGGGATACAATCACAATTGCCTGCGTGGGCTATGCTTTGCATGTTTTCCGGTTTTGCGGGACTGATGGCATCTCCAATACATATATGTTTTCTTTTGACCTGCGAGTATTTTAAGGTAGATTTGTTTTCAATGTGGAAAAAAGTCTTGTTACCCAGTCTTGTCTTGCTCTCCCTAGGAGTAGCGTACTTTTTTGTTTTGGTGTAGGACGACAGGACCCCTAAGGGGACAAGAAATAAAAAATCGGAGGAATAACGATATGGCTAATCCAATGGTAATGATGGAAACACCTGAAGGCGAAGTTTTGATTGAGCTTTACGAAGATAAAGCTCCAAAAACTGTTGCTAACTTTTTGAAATATGTGGATGAAGATTTCTACCCAGGAACAATCTTTCACAGAGTTATCAATAATTTCATGGTTCAGGGTGGCGGATTTGATTTTTCCATGAAGGAAAAAAAGTCAAACGCTCCTGTTGAAAATGAAGCAGATAATGGTCTTAAGAATGAAGTGGGTACACTCGCAATGGCTCGTACCATGGACCCACATTCCGCATCTTCACAGTTTTTCATTAACGTGAAAGACAATGGTTTCTTGAATCACTCTTCCAAAGACCCTCAGGGTTGGGGATATTGTGTATTCGGTAAGGTCATCGAAGGCATGGAAGCGATCGAAAAAATTAAGAAAGTTCGCACTCGTAGCCACGGTGGTATGGATGATGTGCCAGTTGATCCAATCAGCATTATTTCCATGGTTCGTTTTGAAGCTTAGTCTTCAACAGCAAGTTAGTTAGATTTAACGTCGAAAAGGAATATCCTTTTCGGCGTTTTTTTTTTAGGGTCTTAATAGTAATTTTAGATGATTACCCATTTTAAATGATTTCCTTTTTTGTTATTAGTTTCTTGCCCATTAGGACTCGTATTCATTTTCTCTAAACGTCGTAGAGGTAGAAGTTGGATAATTCTGAATTAACAATCCTGGTTATTGATGATGAAGCTTTTGTGCGCGAAACAATTAGCGACTATCTCAGTGATTCTGGGTTTAATATCCTAAATGCTGGAGACGGGGCTGAAGGTATTGAAATTTTTAGAGAAAAAGAACCTGATGCCGTTCTTGTTGATTTGAATATGCCGCGAGTTGACGGCTTTGAAGTTCTAAAAGTTGTGCGCGAAGAAAAACCTGATATGCCTATCCTCGTTGTTTCAGGTGCTGGGCTTATTCAGGATGCGATCAAAGCTGTGCGCCTTGGAGCATGGGATTTTGTTACAAAGCCTGTCGTAGATCTCAGCATTCTTGAGCATGCTCTGACTCAAGGACTTGAAAGAGCCAGCCTGATCAAAGAAAACAAGCAGTATAAAGAGCATCTGGAAGTTGAAGTTCAGAGGCGCACTGAAGATTTGCGTAGTGAAATCAAGGTTAGAAAAGAAGCTCAAGATGCGCTTATGGAATTGCAGGTTGAGGTCATCGAGACTCAGAAAGAGATCATTATGACCCTTGGCGAGGTTGTAGAAACTCGCTCAAATGAAACTGCAAAGCATGTTCGCAGGGTTGCCGAATATACTCGTATTTTGGCTCTTCGTGCTGGACTAGGCGAAGAAAAAGCTAATCTGCTCAGACTCGCCGCACCAATGCATGATGTTGGTAAAATAGGTATCCCTGATACTGTGCTGAATAAGCCAGGTAAGCTGACCTCAGAAGAATTTGATATTATCAAAACTCATACCACTATTGGTTATGAAATTTTAAAGCATTCTGAAAGACCTATTATTAAGGCAGCGGCGATCGTGGCTCATGAACATCATGAGCGCTGGGATGGTAAAGGGTACCCCCAAGGTCTTGCCGGTGAAGATATAAATATTTACGGGCGTATAACTGGCATAGCGGATGTGTATGATGCCTTAGGCAGCGACCGCGTATATAAGAAAGCTTGGTCAGTTGAGAAGATACGAGGCTATTTTGAAGAACAGAAAGGGAAGCAGTTTGATCCTTTCTTAACCGAGTTATTCTTTGATAACATCGAAGAAATTCGTGAGCTTCGTAAAATTTACCCGGACGGCTAATTTAAATTTTAAAAAAAAGGCATTGAAATTATTTCAATGCCTTTTTTTTGTGATCAGTAATTATTGATTAATCAGCTTTTCAACTAGAAGCGGTTCAGGATGCTTCTTATTTCTCGCTAAGTGCAACGAATCTTTTCTGCATTTATTTACGCAGACTCCGCACCCCATACATTTCTCTGGATCTATATGCATGCGCTTGCTGTGAACCGACATTGCGCCGAATGGGCAATATTCCATACATTGTCCGCATCCTATGCATTTATGCGGGTCAACAATGGCTATATAGCCTGAAGGGGCTAGCATCGGCACGCCGTTTCTCATGGCTTCCATTGCTCCGCAGCAGCATGGGCAACAATTACAGATAGCGTAAAATCTACCTAACATTACGTCTTTAAAGAATGCGTGGTGAACATGTCCCCTCGCATTTTCCGCTTCAAGAGTTCTTTCTGCTTCATCAATTGTAATGCGGTGCGCCTTTTTACCATGATTTTGAATGACAAATGATGCAAAGGGTTCACCCACGATCAGGCACACATCCAATGGCTGGCATGGGTTTTTTCTTGATGCTCGGCAGGGGCATTCAAGGGCGACAATGTGATCTGGTTCACTAAGTATTATGTCTCTTGCAGTCTCATATGGTAAGACTCTTTCCGGTAGGGTCACGGAAACTTCGCGTCCGATATTTACGAGTTTGATAGCTTCGTCTGTCGTAATTATTTTACCGTGGTATGAGTCGGCAAAATCCTTTTTTAACTGGTCTCTTTTTTCTTTATTATCAGGGGATGCAACAAGGCTTGCAAAAAAATCCGCAATGGGTGCAAGATTGTTTTCGCCCAATGCCGCGCCAATATATGCTTTGGGCCAGCGGATATACATATAACCATGAAGAACATCTTTGATGGACATATTTTTATTTTCAAGAGCTTGCTTGATGAACTTCCCGGTAGCAGAGTTCGGGATGAGCTTATTTACTATTTTTTTCATAGCGGGACCTCTTATAATCATAATTACCAGAGCAGGAAAAAATAGTACAGGTTTTCTCGAAGTAACTTCACAAGATGAACGGGTTATGACAATGTTACTCTTGCAATTGTACTTAATATTATGTGAGTTATGGGTTTTGAACAGGAGAAGAATTAATGGATATTAAAGTTCGTAGACACGGGGAAAGCGTTGTCGTCAGCATGGGTGAACGAATTGATGCTTATGGCTCGGCGGAACTGGATAAGGTTCTTGATGATCTTCTCTTGGACGAATCACTCGCGTGTATGGCTTTTGATATGGAAGGCGTCCGCTATATAAGTAGTGCTGGAATACGCAGTATAGTGAAAACACTAAAGAA
The DNA here is from genome assembly GCA_030145055.1 of Desulfovibrio sp. Classification (GTDB taxonomy): domain Bacteria; phylum Desulfobacterota; class Desulfovibrionia; order Desulfovibrionales; family Desulfovibrionaceae; genus Maridesulfovibrio. The sequence continues at coordinate 243,322 of JAQYWK010000001.1, read as the reverse complement.
ACTGCGCCAACGTAAAGGGGCATTAGCTATATGCGGATTGCAGTCATACTGTAAAAATGTGCTCGATACTGCGGGCATGACCCGTTCTTTAGATATTTTCGGTTCGCGAAGTGATGCTATGAATTTCTTGCAGTCTGTGCAGTGGGAGCGTCAGGCTCTTGATAATTGGGACAATTTAGAAAAAATGGATTCACCCATAGGGGATTTTCGCTTTATTCCGGGCGATAATAGCCAAACCGAGATTAAAGTAATCGGTTCCATGGCGGATGTTTTGTATTCAAGGGTTAACGAGAGCCGTATGTTTTCCCGTAGATTTTCACAGACAGAATATTCTATAGGTGTGGGCGGATTAGGTGAGTCTCCCGAAGATTATATGAAGGTTCTAGGTGGTATGATTACCATCGGTGGAACTATGGGCTGGCTCCCTACGGATGGGCATGATTTAGCTGATTTTTTAGTTCCGCAAAACGATACCGGGTCCGTTTTAATCAGGACTCCTTTTAATCTGAGCATTGGCGGCGGATTTAATGAATATGTGATGTTTAACTCTTCCGAGGAAGGCGGCACAACTTTAGACAAGCTTTACAAAGGTTTGTTTTTGCTTTCCAGAAGACGTCGGCGAGACTTCAAAGGAGTTCTCGGAGTTGCTGCTTGGACGCAGGTAAGTGAACTGATGTCTGGAACTTTAAAACGCTCTCCTATTAGTGAATTCGCTCCCGAGAACGGGAGGACTATTATCGATCCCATGAATAGTGACGAGTGGTGGGCCCGAGATGTTATGCCGCGGCACCGGGATGTGACTTGTCTTACTTGCGGGGTTGGAGTCGACTTGTCTTGTGATCTTTCCGTTTTTGATAAGAGCGGTCTTTATGCCGGATTTTATATTGATCCCACAACCGCAGGGGATAGGGGGCAAATTCTTAATAATCACGGAGCTGTTTTTGAAAGGCTTAAAATGCCCGAAAAAATGGTTTCACTTGATAAATCAATCCGGCAAGTTGCAGCAAAAGCTGAATTTAAAGATATGCGTAGATTGCGCGACACCACTAGAGTCACTCGCGCTTTCATGGGTATAAGTTATATTCAAAAACTATCTCAGGATACATCCGGGTGGCAGGGACTAGGAGCAGAAGCTGCGGTAAGCCGTGGTCTCGCTGATAAAAGATATCGTCAGGAGGCAGAATTTCCTACTGTTCCTAAGAAGCGAGAAGAAGAGATTAATAAATTTCAGAATTTTCTTGAGGCACAGCAAGCCAAGCTCGGCCTAAAGAAATAAGATATAAATTAAGTGTGATTTGTAGTATAGAGTTATGCGTTGGATTTTGATTGTGTACGGTTTTGTTTGGTAGAATTTGGAGGTAAAATGAAAAAAATAGTACTTATGTGTTTGATAGTTTTGGGGATGTGTGCTGGTTCTGCTTCGGCTGGAACTGGTACCATCAAGGTAGGCGTACTTTACAGTTTGACTGGGAATATGGCTGTGATTGATCAGCCTGGTTTGCACGGAATGGAACTCGCTAGAGATGTGATAAACAGTGAAGGCGGAGTGCTGGGCAAGAAGCTTAGTTTAATCGTTGGAGATTGCCAGTCCAATCTAGATACAACAGCCATGGCTGCGAGTAATCTTGCAAACGAAGATGGCGTTGTTGCTGTTATCGGCCTAAATGACGCGGATTATGTGATGGCAGCGGCTCCTGCTGTAACGACAAAAGGACTTCTTTTTGTAGCCGCAGGCGCAACCATGCAGAACCTGCCTTACATGTACGGTAAAAACTTTTTTATGACTGCTTTTGGCGATAATATGCAGGCTCGTGCTGCTGGAAAGTTTGCCAAGCGCAGGCTTAATACTACTCGCTGTTTCGTGGGAACGGATGTTTCCAGTGAATTCTGTAAAACGCTGTCTAAATATTTTAAGCGCAGATATCGTAAATATGGCGGAACTGTGGTTAATGAAGTCTGGTACAATGCTGACAGCAAGGGGTATCCACTACCGAAAGAAGCGGACAAGCCGGACGTGCTTTTCATGTCCTCTTTGCCGTTTGATGCGCCTAAATATGTGATTGAAGTCCGCAAAGCAGGGTTTGATCAGCCGATTGTTTCCGGTGACGGATTTGATACGCCAGGGCTAGCTGACATACCTGATGAGTATGCCCATTCCATCTATTTTGCCACCCACGTTGCCTATGATAATCCGGCTTCTGAAGTTAGTAGTTTTGTGAAAAAATATAAAAATATGTTCGGAGTAGCACCTGAAAGCGGGTTTGCGGCTCTTGGATACGACACAGTTATGCTGCTTGCACAGGCTATGATCAGGGCAGGAACCACAGAGACCGAGCCTGTACGCGCTGCGATGGCTTCTACTACTGGATTCAAAGGGGTTACTGGTGAGATTAGTTATCCTGAGGGTATACGTGTTCCGAATAAATCGGTTGATATTATAAAATTCACCAATGGGACTTTTACTTTTGTGGAGCAGATTTCTCCAAATTAAGCCGAAGTTGTTAACTTATTCACTCAATTTATGTTGGAGCTGATATGGAATTTAATATTGTTGTAGAGCCTGCGTCTACGTGGTCTGCTGATGCCGTTATTTTCTTTGCATTTAAGGATGTCGAAGAATATCTGCCGGGTTTTTCAGGCTGGATGTCTTCTGAGGCCGATTGGCTTGCGGGGTCTCCGGGGCTTAGTGATTTTAGCGGTGAACTTGGCAGTTCTACCGTTATTTATGGTTCTTCTACTTCTATTCAGCGAGTTTTGCTCGTGGGACTAGGAGATAAAGCTGAGTTTGGAGTAGAGAAGTTTTATCAGGCTGTAGCCGCCGCATTTTGTAAATGTCGGGAGCTAAAGTTCAGGATTGTCGGAGCGCCGCTGGTTGCTTTCGAAGGGCTGGTTCTCGAGGATATGCATGAGCATTTTGTAACCGCAGCTATGAGCGGTCTTTATTCTTATGATGAGTTCAAGACTAAAAAGGATGATAAAAAAGCGCTGCCTGAGGTTGTTCGTTTGCTGACAACAGAGGCGCCATCAGAAACATTTACCGATGCTATTCATAAAGGGCAGGCCATCGGCGCTGGAGTTGCTTATACCCGCGACTTGGTCAATGCACCGCCCAATCTGGCGAATCCAGTTTTCTTGGCTGATCAGGCCAAATCCCTTGCTAAAGAGTACGGTTTTAAATTTAAGGCCATGAAGCGTAAAGAAATCATTGAGAAAGGTATGGGGGCGTATGCGTCCGTATTTAGAGGCAGTAATGATGAACCTCGTTTGATAACCCTCGAATATTGCCCCAAAGGGCGCGAGGGCGACAAGCCGCTTGTGCTTGTAGGTAAAGGGGTGACGTTCGATACTGGTGGTATTTCTCTTAAACCTACTGGGCATATCGAAGACATGAAATGCGATATGGCAGGGGCCGCCGCAGTTTTTGGGTTCTTTAAGGCTCTTGGTGAGCTTGCTCCTGATTTACCCGTGGTAGGGATTCTGCCCTGTGCTGACAATATGCCTGATGGGCTGGCAACGAGGCCTGGTGAGGTTGTGACCTCTTTTTCTGGTAAGACTATTGAAATTTTAAACACCGATGCAGAGGGGCGCTTACTGCTTTGTGACGCTCTTGCCTATTCCGCAAAATTTGAGCCTGCCGCTATAATTGATTTAGCGACTCTTACGGGTGGGTGTGTTGTTGCTTTCGGCTGGAATGTCGGAGCTGTTATGGATAATTCACCTAAGCTTGAGAATCTTATTCTTGAGTCGGGCATGAGGGTTGGTGAACGGTTCTGGCCTATGCCGCTGTGGGATCTCTATAAAGAGGAGCTTAAAAGCGATGTCGCAGATCTGAAAAATGTTGGATCGCGAGAGGGTGGGACAATTCATGCCGGAATGTTCTTAAAAGAATTTGTGCCCGAAGGAGTGCCTTGGGCGCACCTAGATATTGCCGGACCTGCATGGCGCAAAGCTAAAACAGCAACCCTTACGGCAGGTGGTACGGGATTCGGGGTGAAGACCTTGGTCGAGCTGATGACTCGAATTGATTTGGAAGATATTTAAAGCATAAAAAGCTTCGCAGAGAAATTCGCGAAGCTTTTTTCTTTTTAGCATGCAATCCACTTGGCGATCTGTTAGTCTGCGAATAATTAGTTTAGAATTGTTAAATTCAGGATCGCCGCCCTTTAATCGGGGCGGTCATTTTTAAGTAATTGAAAACAAGGCAGGTTTGAGAAATGGGTAAAACCAGACTCTACAAAGCGATTTATGAAATTACCAGAGCTATTAATTCCAGCTTGCAACCAAAAAAGGTTCTTTCGCAGATAGCAGAGAAAGTTGCCAAAGAAATGGATGTTAAAGGCTGCTTCATCAGATTGCTCGACCGTAGTGGCAAAGTACTTTTAGCAGATGCTTCATATGGGCTGAGTGAAAGATATGAAAAAAAGGGACCAGTTGAGGTTTCTAAAAGTCGTATTGATCAGGAAGTTCTAAAGGGGGCAATTTTAAGTATTGCTGATGTCCGCAATGATGATCGCTTTCAGTATCCGGAAGAGGCCGCAAAAGAGGGACTTGTGTCTCTTGTTGTGTTGCCGCTGACCGCACGCGGGGAGAAGGTTATCGGAGTGCTCAGGGTATATTCAGGTGAGAAGCGTGAATTCTCAGAAGAGGAATTGGATTTTCTTAAATGTGTAGCTGATCTTTCAGGGCTTGCTCTGGAAAATGCACGCATGTTCCATGCCCTTAAAAGAGCAAGTGAGTTAGCTGATGATTACACTTACCGGGTCGATGATTGATCCGCTCCCTTCATGAGGATAGCAATATGAGTAAAGTAAAAGTAGGAATAAATGGATTCGGTCGAATTGGCCGTCAGGTTCTTAAAACCATATGGGAAAGGCATCGCGATAACATTGAAGTCGTTGCCGTAAACGATTTATTCGATATTGAAACCAACGCGCATCTATGTTCTAGAGATACAAATTACGGTAAATTTCCGCCTGAAATAACCACTGATGGCAACATTATGCAGGTTGGCGAAGATTTCACTGTTAAAAACTTTGCAGAGCGTGATCCGCGCAGAATTCCTTGGGGAGAGTGCGGCGTTGATGTTGTTGTAGAATGTACTGGTATTTTCAGAACAGGTCCGAAAGCTGCTCAGCATCTTGAGGGCGGAGCTAAAAAGGTTATTATTTCGGCTCCTGCGTCCGAAGAAGATATTACAGTTGTTATGGGGGTTAATCATAAAGATTACGATCCTGCTAAGCACGATATTATTTCAAATGCATCCTGCACAACCAACTGCCTTGCGCCAATCGTAAAGGTTATGCATGAGACGTTTGGCATTGAAAAAGGGGTTATGACCACCATTCATGCGTACACGAATGATCAGCGTATTCTCGATCAGCCGCATAAAGATTTAAGGCGTGCGCGTGCGGCTGCTTGTAATATGATTCCAACATCTACAGGTGCGGCAAAAGCGGTTGCGCTCGTTATCCCTGAGATGAAAGGCAAATTTGAAGGTTACTCCGTGCGTGTGCCGACACCGACAGTATCGCTGGTCGATTTTGTTGCCGTGCTAGGCAGGGACACCACCAGTGAAGAGCTGAAAGCTGTTCTTAAAAGTGCGGCAGAAGGTGAGCTTAAAGGTATTCTCGGTTATTCCGAACAGCCTCTTGTTTCATCTGATTATCTCGCAGATCCGCATTCTGGAATCGTGGAAGCTGATTTCACAGTGGTTCAGGGCGGAAATCTTGCCAAAGTATATGCATGGTATGACAACGAGTGGGGTTACTCCTGCCGCGTTGCTGACTTGATTGATTACATGGCGAAGTGTGGATTGTAGAAAAGTAATTTATACTTAATTTGTTTATTAAAAATCCCGTTGAAGTTTGCGCTTCAACGGGATTTTGTTCAATACTGAACATATTGATTTTATTTCTGCTCAATCACATCAAGTAGTTCCTTAGTCACTGAACTGACGATTTTACGACATTCGCTCATTTGGGCTTCGGGGCCAAATTTTTCGCGCAGGGAAATACATTTGGTTGTTCCATGTTCCTCCACGAATGCATCTCTGACCATAGCTGCTAGTGAGGCAGGATATTCCCAGCTCTCACCTGGTTCACGTCTGCCGTAGAGGTGGCCTATTACAAGTGTAGCACCGCTGAGTGCTCCGCAGGTTTCTTGAAAGCTTTTTCCAAATCCTCCGCCGAATGCAGTGGAGCATGCCACAAGTTCATCCGGGGCCTTGCCTATGGATTCAAGGGCCGCACGTGTCACCGCTTCTGCGCAGTGAAACTGATCTCCAAAGTATTCTCCGGCTTTTTTAGCCGCTAAACATTTGTTCATTCCGCAATTTGACATAATAAATCTCCATTTGTTAATTGATCTGTATATACTATTGATTGTATATTTGAATCGCGTCCAACGATTGTTTTCGATTGTAATAATCGCCACAGGCGATGGAGGAAATATGGAAATACGGCAACTGAAAACTTTTCGGGCTGTTGCTGAGAAGCTAAATTTTACTCGCGCAGCGGAAGATTTGCATCTGGCGCAGTCTTCGGTTTCGGCTCAGATTAAGCTTTTGGAAGAGGATCTCGGAATTAGGTTGTTTGATCGCATCGGTAGAAGAATTTTGTTGACTGAAGCCGGAGAAAAACTGCTGGGCTATGCGCGACGAATGGAGCAGATGACTGATGAAATACGGGGAGAATTGTCTGGGAGCGGAGATTTTTCAGGCACTCTTACCATTAGAATGCCCGAGACCATCGCTTCCGAATATATGCCCGAAGTCGTCGAGCTTTTTCATGATGAGTATCCCAAAGTGCGTCTCGAGTTCATTAATTGTGACGATGCCCGGTTAAGAGAAGAGTTAAATACCGGACGAATCGACATGGCTTTCCTGATGACTGATTCTGTAAATTTCAAGAATGTTACAGTTGAAGCCCTTAAACCTGAACGGTTGGTGTTGACGTCTGCCCCTTCTCATCCTCTTGCTGCAAAAGAAAATATTTTGTCGGCAGACTTGCAGGGGCAGACAGTTTTGCATCTGCGAGTTGATTGAAGCTATCGGAGAGCATTCGGGCGGTCGCTCGAAATGGAGAATGTGCGGACAATGCCGTTGATATTTTCAAGTGGGAAAGGGCAGCGCAACTGTCTTCTCCGAGGAACTGGTATAGCTCTTTGCCCTGAAAGAGTAGTGGCGCGCCATCTTGCGGAGGGTAAACTGGTCAAACTAGAATGGGAGCCAGCCCCGATGGAAACCATGATAATGATGATTACTCATGTGGAGAAATGGTGCTCACCGCCTATGGAGCGGTTTATGGAGCTTGCGCGAGAGGCTTTGAATACAGCTTCTGACAATTCCATCTAATATCTCAGCCTCGACCTCGGTCGGGGCTATTTTTTTGCCTTTTTCCACATTTTTTTCTTTCCCGGACCTGACTCGGCTGTTTCGGGTCCGGCTTTCAAAGTATCCTTGTTTTTCAACAGATGAATTTTTTCAATAAATTTAATGTAAACAGGGATGTAAGAGATGCCGAAAGTTTCAGCAGGTGGTTTTGGAAAATTTGCAGGGGAAAGTAGAGTGGAAGAAAATGATGGTAAAAAGGTAAATTCCGTGTCCGCGCAAACTAGGGTAGGAGAATCGCGCGAACCGGAAGTTGACTCTGAGGGTGGTCCTAATAATGAGTTGAACGCTCTGAGAAATGCAGCTACTCGTAGTACTACAGGGCAGGATGATTTTAAGGGTAAGCCTGTAGTTGCCAGCACGGGTAGTCCTAGTACTGCTGGGACTGAAAACCTAACCTCTTTTGATGTAACTCCGCCTGAGATAGCTCTTAATGGGGAAGGTAAACCTATTATGATGTGTTCTCAAAAGGGAACCATGGTGCCAGTCTCTCCGGGGGAACAAGCCGCAGCGATCAGAAGAGCTTCAGAGAGGGACGCGAAGAGGCTGGCTGATGGAGATGTGGAGGATACATACGGGGCTAGAGTTGGAGTAAGTCTTTCATTATTCGGTTTTAAAGCAGGCGCGGGACTTGGAGTTCATGTTATTGATAAAGATAACGCTGTTCTTGTTGGTGATGTTGAATACGGGATGTCAAATGTTATAGGTGTAGGCGGCGATGTTTCCCTAGAGAAGTCTAATGCGAAAACAGCGGAGGATTTCGAAGGAGTAGGTAATTCTGCAGGGACAACTGTTTCGATACCTTACTTTGGTCCTTCAGCCGGAATGTCTAAGGGTATTAATGGGGAAAGTCATTCAACGTCTGCGACTCTTGGATTATCTGTCAAAAGAGGGGCATTAGGTAAATTGATTCAACCTATTGAAACAACCGCCGAAAAAAGCCACTCTGCTGTTCTCGGTCAATTTGATCCGACTTTGGGATTTTAGAGGATATGTGGAATAACTTTAATTATATTAGTTTTGTAGTAAATGATTTAAAGGTATTTTAATATGTTGTTGCAGAGTGTCAGAGCTTTATCCGACACTCTGCAACTTTATCTAAGGAATGTGTATTTATGATTTTTTTCAAGATTAAGAATTATTTTTTATTTTTTATTTTTTTAATTATGTCCGCAGCATCTTTACTTGCCTTAGCTAAAGGTTTTTATATCTATGTACTTTTTGTAGTAGTAATTCTTGGTGTGGGTATTTATGTGTTGTGCTGGAATTTTATTCTAAAATCAGTTGGAGAAGACAGATTTGTCATTAATTTTGCTTTTATAAATAAACATTTTTTATTTAAAGAAATTAAAGAAGTTAAGTGTTTAGATATGAGAAAAGTTTTTTATACGGGTGGCACTGATCAATTTTCGATTTTGACACTGAAAAACAAAAAATATGCAGCGTTTTACTCTGTATCGAGCGGTGATTTCGAAAAGATTCAAGAAGGCGTTGCGAAGGCGCAATTGCAAATGGGGTCTTCGAATACTCCTGAGTGAGTTAAAACATGAAAATTAAGATAATCAATACGAACTAATTCTATCAGCCCCGACTTCGGTCGGGGCATTTTTTTTGCCTTTTTCCACATTTTTTTCCTGCCTGGACCTGACTCGGCTGTTTCGGGTCCGGCTTTCGAAGTATCCTTGTTTTTCAACAGATGAATTTTTTCAATAAATTTAATGTAAACAAGGATGTAAGAGATGCCGAAAGTTTCAGCAGGTGGTTTTGGAAAATTTGCAGGGGAGTCGAATCCGGGTCCGGGGATTGTTCTCGGAGGAACGAATGGACAGAAGAAAGTGAGTCCTGAGGTGGAATTGCTACTTGGCAATAAGGAGATAGCTCCTGAGCTTTTGAAACGTGCTCATGATAGGCAGGATGAGGAGCGCGATTTGCGGGTGCTTGATGCCTACAACACTTTTGAAATTGGTCTACAGGAGATTTTGAATTCTCCTGAAACGGGAGTAATGCAACGGCTGGAAGGTGCGGCGCAGACTGCTACCCGTGAGGTTAATGATTATTTCGCGGAAGAGGGCGGAAAATTGTTGGATCAATTACCAGATGATGAAGCCTGTGAGCGGCTCATGGGTATTTTGAATTCACGCAGAAAAACAGCAATTAACATTGTAGCACAGCATCAGAGTCAGGAATACCAAAACTGGAAAGATAAGACTGCCCGCGACACTATTGATTCCGTGTTGCGTTCGGTCAATATGAGTCCCGATCGCGCTTCTTTAGAACATGGCGAAAGATTGCTCGAAGGCGCAGTTATGCGGCTTTATCTCGGAAGTGACCCAGCGGTTCTGCGGCAGCGCCTTGGTAGTGCAAAGCAGGCTATGTTTGCCGGTGCAATTGAAGCTATCGGCGCGAATGATCCTATTTCTGCTTTGATTGTGGCGGCTAGTTGGAAGGAGCGATTCTCGGAGGAAGCGTATGCTCAGCTCGTGACAAAGTTGAATCCGTTTGCTTGGAATCAGAACTTGAAGCAGGAGTTCGCTGCGCTACGTATGCTTGGTGACGAGGAGGTGGAAGAGAATATTAAAGCTATTGTCGATCCTGTTATGCAGGAAGAACTTCGAGATATGATTCGTGCAGATAAAGTTCAGCAGGCTGCTATGCGCAAAAAGGCGGAAGACGACAAACTGAACGGATTAAACCGTGCTCTTTTTCAGCAGTACAGTGAGGGGAAATTAAATCCTGAAATTATTACCGATTCAGGGCTGCCCTTACTTTTCCGTCAAGTCTGGCGGAAGATTCTTGAAAGAAAAGATAGAGTTGGTGGAGATGGTCCATTTCTTACGGCAGTAAATGGAATAACCTCCCGCCAAATTGTAGTTGAATATCAGATATATACAATGATTGCTGCGGGCCTTGGGGTTACTGACGCGGCTATGCTCATCGGTTTGTTCAGTATGAGAGATGCCCCGCAGGCAAAGCTTATCATGAACAGCCTGCGCGATATTGCGGACGCAGCTAAGCTGGCTGGAAGTGATACGGAAGACCATGGTTCCGCCGTTCGCGATCTGCTCCATCGGGTGCAGTATTATTTACAGAAGGGTGAGGTATTCAGCATCACAGGAATACGCAACGAGGTTATCGATGATTATTTTGATGAAAATAAACGAGCTAGCGCGGACGGTACTGAGTGCAGTGGTTCTGATGATGCTGACGACGATGCAGATTCTGATATGGCTGATGATGGGAACCCTGATGCTGACGCTGTGGATGGTGACAGCAGTGAAGATAGTGATACAGAAGTTGTTTCGGAGGACGATGAAGAAAGTCCAAATCGTGAATCGGGCGAGGGTAATGAAGGCAATGTAGATGATGGCGCCGAAGAGAATGAAACCGAAGAGCGTGACGATCTTGAAAAGGGTGGACAGTCTTCGGAGGTCGATGGAGATAAAATTTAGTTAATATTAATAGCGTCTTGTCGTTGTTGCTTAATTCTCCTAAGCTTTACGGCAAGGCGCTATTTATAAATTATTCTGATCTCTTTTCAAAACTATTCGTACGCGTTAATGTTTGTTTAATTCAAAAATCGTATAGCTATATTATTTTATCCACACTTACTCACATTTATTCATATCTATCAGGAGTTGTTATGGGTCGCCGTTTATTCTTGCCAGCTCTCTTTATCCTTCTATTGTGTGTTGCCGGATGCGGGTTGAAAAACAATCTTTGCAGTGCACCGAATGTTGGCGCGTTACCTTATTCTCTAGTACAGGTTGCGGACGCTGAACTTGCTTACCGCGTGGTTGGTGAAGGTGAACCCTTGCTTCTGATAATGGGTTTTGCGGGAACAATGGATATATGGGATGTGGATATGGTTCGTGAGCTGGCAAAACATAATCAGGTTATCATGTTTGATAATCCGGGCATGGGCGGCTCCACTGCCGGAAGTGACAAGATAACTATCACCAGTATGGCTGGATACAGCGCGGGACTATTAAGTGCGCTTGGTTATGAGAAAGCTCATGTCTTCGGCTGGTCCATGGGTAGTCTTATCGCACAGGAGTTGGCTTTAAATTTTCCTGAAAAGGTAAATAAGCTAATATTGATGGGCACAGCGTGTGATAATGAGCCTGTATCAAAAATCACGAAAGAACTGCTGGCTATGGATACGAAGGAACTGCTTACTCATTTTTTCCCGAAAGCATGGTTGGATAAGCACCCTGATGCTTTTTCCAAATTGCCACGCTCTAAAATATCTCCAAGCGTAGAAATCATCAAAGCGCAAGGAGAGGCTATGATTGACTGGCCCGGAACATGCGACCGGATCGAAGTGTTACCAAATGACACACTAATTATTTCAGGAATGCAGGATGATATTTTGCCAGAAACACTTAGCCTTGAACTTGTTCAAAAAATTCAAGGTGCATGGCTGGTCCGTTTTAAAAATGCGGCCCACTGGCTTATGTATCAAGCCCCTGTGTCTCTCGGAAGGACCATTTCCACCTTCCTAGCTGTGCGCGAAGACATGCTTGCGCACTAGCTGGAAAACCCGTTTGGCAAATATAATTACCAAATGTTTTTAGCTATTTTTGCTTCATCGGTGTAGAAGCGGTTGAAATCTTCAAACGCTGTTAGTGCCGCGGCTGCGCCTTGGCCTGTTGCGGTGATAATCTGCCGTACTCCGCCAGTTACGTCACCTGCAGCGTAGACTCTCTCAACGTTGGTTCTTTGCGTGATATCGACTTTGATGAATCCGTCCGCGTGCAATTCTACGCCTAGTTTTTCGGCAAGAACGGTGTTCGGAGTCTGACCGATGGCTACGAAAATACCATCTGTTTCTAAGTCAGATTCAGTATTATCTGTGGTGTTTTTGATGCGCGCTGCTACTACTTGATCCTCGCCTAAAACTTCAGAGACAACAGAATTCCAAATGATTTTAATCCCTTCGCGTTTAATTGAATCCTGTAAGACCTGCTCGGCTCTGAATGAGTCACCGCGATGGACTATCGTAGTGTCGGCTCCTAGGTGTTTGAGATGGAGAGCATCAGTTAGGGCGGTGTTTCCTCCGCCGATAATAAGAACTTTTCCTCCGCGATAGAAGTTCCCATCGCAGGTGGCGCAGTAGCTGACGCCGTGTCCGTAAAATTTTTCCTCTCCGGGAACGCCAAGCATGCGGACTTTAACGCCCGTTGCGAGCAATATCCCTTTTGCAAGGTAGGTTTTTTCGTCGGTTACAATTTCAATGCGCTCGCCATATTTTATGCTCTGAACTTCTGCGAATTGCTTAATTTCGGTGTATTCGCGCGCATGAGAGCTAAGAATTTCAACAAGTTCAAAACCGTTAATGCCGGGAAAACCTGGATAATTTTCTACCTTGGGTGTCAATGCTATTTGTCCGCCAACACCTTGTTTATCCAGAACCACACAGCTCAGCCCGCTTCTTTTTGCGTAAATACCCGCACTCATTCCGGCAGGTCCGGCTCCGATAATTACGAGGTCCATTTCAGTTTTACCTTTTTCCTCATTACTTTTTTCGCTTTTCGCACTTTGTTCTTCAAGGATATCATCCAGTGTTTTGAGGAAAAGCAACTGCATCATGAATTTGTGTTCGGCTTCTAAGCCTATAAAGAAAATTTCATTGTTGAAATCTGTATGCGGGACAGAACCAACTTTATATTCTTCTGCAAGTTCCGAGTTTTCTGTTGTGGAAATACACCATGCTGAAACTTTCTCAGGGTTGGCTACTGCGGCTTTAAATGCGTTGATTGCCTGTCCCGGGCAGTATGGACAGCTAGGGCTGGAAAATATTTTGATCTGTCTGTCAGAATCAAGTTTGCCTAAAATTTCTTTTGTAGTGTCTGCAATGTTGTCTGCCCCTTTTGAAGCTAAATTCAGCGACTCTATAAGAGCTCTGCCTTCTTCGCCTGCTGGTGCTCCAAGAAAGCGGATGTCATATAAGTCCGGTGAGATCAGGACTGTAGGAGTGGTGTCTACTCCGCGCTTTAGGGCCATCTCGGAGTCGAGCGCGTATTCAAATAGTTCAATTTTATCAGTGATAATATCAAGGGCGCGGCAAAAATTCAGCGTAAATGCATTGTATTCGTCATGTGGCCCTTTTTGAGTAAAAACTTCGATAGTCACGACTTTATCGAATCCAGAGAAGAGTTCGCCAAGATATTTACGGCTCTCTTCGGGAATAAAATTGCGGTATTTTTCTTCGGCTGAAAGTGCGCTCATGATAGTCTCCTGTTACTTTTGAATATATTAACCTATGCGAGTAATTTGTGAAAGTTTATTATTTACTACTGGTCCTATTCGTAAATTAGTTACGAATAGTTGGTAGAAAGGCATTAACAAATTAACTAATAAAACTACTAACAGGAATCGTTCCTAAATAGATAGTAATAAATAGATTATAGCGAAATAAAAATCAGGAGTGCAGTTCGAATTGTCGTCCATTGCTGAAGCGAACAATTTCAGGTGTGATATTTATGCGAGAGTATAGATTTTTAAGAACCCCTTTATGACCCCAGAATTCGCCTGAATATTTTGAGGGAATCACAACTCTTGTAACCTTTGAGTCTAGTAGCGGAAGTCGTGAGCGTATAAAAAGATATAGAGCTTTAGAGCGAATCAGCTGTCCAAGAGCCGGATGAACGGGACCTGCGATAATATTTTCTTCAAATCCTTCCTCAGATGCAACGCCAAGCCTGATAACTTGGATTTTGTGGTTCCAAAATCTTAGAAGCGCAAAAGAAAGCTCTTCTTCGGTTCTGGATAATGACCACGGCTGGTATTTCCCCGCATTAAATAATTTCTCAAGAGCTGTGTCTTTAACTGTGAGGCAGGGGTAAATTCGTACTGCGTCGGGCATAAGTTCGATAGTGCTACTTACATCGCGAGGAAATTCGCCCTTTGTGGAACCAGGTAACCCCGGTAAAAGCTGAATACCTAAGGATAGCCCTGCGCGTTTAACTGTTTCGCAAGCCGCGTGAGCTGTTTCAGGAGAATAATTGCGGGCCGATCTTTTTAAGGTGCGTGCGGAAAAACTTTGAATGCCGAGTTCGACCATGTCCAGCCCTGAATCCTTGAGCATGTTTAAATGATCATAGGATACGCAGTCCGGCCTGGTGGAACATCTTATCTTTGTGACGAATCCTCTGTCTTTGAATTGTTGCGCTAGGGCTATGAGGCGGACCTGCCATTCCATGGGTAGTGCTGTAAAAGTTCCCCCGAAAAACGCAACTTCGAGTGGCTGACGGCTGGAATCTGCGAAAAAAGCGGGAATATTCTCTTTAAAATTCTGATATATTTGGTTTAAGGCTTTCGCGGTGCTTCCTGTTTGTTTTTCCTGCGAGCAATATACACAGCGCGAAGGGCAACCCATAAATGGCATAAATATAGGCCAGATGCGGGTTTTCGGCCTACTTGGCTCTGGATGTTTGAAGATGAGGGAGCTCATATTTAACGGGATTCCTTGTAAATAAAATCACCAACCACGGGTTTATTTAATAAATTAGCTTGATTAAAAAAAAATGGTTAGGTAAATATCTAGTAAAACTATCACAAAAGGCTGCTTGAACCACATTTAAGATTATTTATCGCAACACGCAACATAAGTATTTGAACCTTATTTATTATGAACAATCAAGATTGTATTTTTTGTAAAATTGTAGCGGGAGATATTCCGTGCTTCAAGATTTATGAAACAGAAAATGTACTCAGTTTTTTAGATATCGGTCCCGTGAATAAGGGACATGCGCTGGTTATACCTAAAGCTCATTATGAGAATATATGGGATATGCCAGCAGAACTCGGCAAGGACATTATTACAGCTGCGCAATTGGCAGGAAGTGCAATTGTCAAAGCAACTGGAGCAGACGGAATGAATCTGCTTATGAATAATAATGAAGCCGCCGGCCAGCTTGTATTTCATGCCCACTTTCATATAATCCCTCGTTTCGCGGAGGATGGATTGAAGCATTGGGACCAGATGGAGTACAATGATATGGATGAGGCTCTTGCTCTTGCCCAAAAGATAGAAAAGATGATAACATAAATAAATTGATGGTTAATTTATTCTTGAGATAATGTTTTAGCAAGTATAGTCGCAGAGCTTTAAGCTCTGGTGGATAACTTAAAAACCGCCGCCCCTGACCGCAGGGCCGGGGATACCGGAGGAGAGGACATGCCTAACGGGAATACTCTTACTAAAGCCAGTGTAGTTGATTACATCTATGAGAAAACCGACAGAAATAGAGCGGAAATCAAAGATTTAGTCGAAAGCATTCTGGACATCATGAAACAGGCCATCAAAAGTGACCATGCTATGCTTGTCAGTGGCTTTGGTAAATTTGAAGCTTATGATAAAAATGCAAGAAAGGGACGCAACCCTCAGACAAATGAATCAATTACATTGCCAGCGCGCAAAGTAGTTGTATTCAGACTTTCTAGAAAGTTCAGATCAGAGCTTAATTAATAACAGCTCGGTTTTCTAGATTAGACCGTCTGGTCTTGTTTTAAATGCATGTTTTGCTTTAGCATGCCTTATGCAATTAAATAAGGGTCCCGAATTAATTTTCGGGCCCCTTAATTTGTTGCTTTTTTTTATTCTGCTACAATGAAGGTGTCTGGGAACTCTGTTCCGAGATCGTTGACAGCTTCTTCTGCCGCTATAAGGGAACTGAAAGTTCCTGCTTGGACTCTTAAGTACTTAGCGCCATTCACACTTACTTCTTCCATTCTTGATTCGCTGTATCCACTTCTGCGAAGAGATTCCAGGATGGCTTCTGCTCGTTCAGGTTCACTGAATGAACCCACTTGAACGAAATAATCATACTGAGTGGCCTCAGTCTCAGAAATCATTGTCTCTTCAACTTCCGGCTCAGCTCTGACTGTCTCCGCAACTACTGCGTATGTTTCAGGTGCGGCCGTTGCAGCGACTATTTCGGAAGCTGTGACTGGCTCGACGTTTACATCATCAATGGTGCGAAGTTCAACGCGGGTTATGCCCTTAGTTGCAATACCAAGTTTGTTTGCGGCTGTGTATGACAGATCTATAATTCTCATGTCAGGGTCGGCAAATGGTCCGCGGTCATTGATGCGCACGATTACTTTGTTGCCAGTTACGCGCTCAGTAACTTCCACCATGGTTCCCATCGGTAGAGTTCTATGTGCGGCTGTCATTGCGTACATATCGTACGTTTCACCATTTGCGGTGGTTCTGCCATGGAAATCGTCACCGTACCATGAAGCCAATCCTTCGGCTTTGTACCCTTTCGCACTGAGATGGGGAACGTAGGTTCTGCCATCAATAGTATATGGGTCTATTTTCAGTACGGGCTTTATTCTGTTTGGAGTGTCTTGCTGTGCCATTTTAGGCTGTGAAACAGGGCGCGATGAATGAATGACTGTTTTTCCGCAACCGGTTGTAGCGAGAAGTAGAACCATGGAAATGAAGATAATTATTTTATTCACGTATCCCTCCAGATATGAAAAGAAGATATTTTCTTTGTGCTGTTCATATGTATGAATCAGGACAGAGGTATACGTCTCATAATTGCTCAGCTTATTTAAGTCCAGTAGTTAGGGGGAGCGGGATAGGGCGAGGGCTAGAGCAGTGGTGAGCTTAACCAGCTCTCCATTATTCCTTCTTACCGTTGCAGATAAACGCTTCCCTATTTTCAGAAGAAGTTTGTTGCCTGTTACTGGGTGTTTTTGGATCAGACCAAAAAATTTATCTCTGTTTGTGATCAAAAAGTCTGAATCTTCGATTACTGTGACCGTTGCGGATCTTTGATCATTATCAATAAGTGCTATTTCGCCAAAAACAGGAAAGTTTGTATTGTCTAAATTGGCAAGAACTTTGCGCGGATTTTTTACCTCGGTTAGAGGGAGACTCATTCCTTTAATGAGCATCGCTTTTGAAATTTTTACCTTACCGTCAATCAGGATGAACATCTCATCCCCTTCTTCTCCCTCTGAAATGATGTCAGTGCCGGACCTAACCGCTACTTCGATAAAAATTTCGCGGACGTGAGACAGCTCCTCATCGCTTAACCCGTCAAATATTGGTATGGATTTCCATGTGTCAGTCATGGTCAGATTCTCCTTCAGCGCTGATGATCAAAAGAGCATCGTACAGCGCCATAGGCTCACTGTCTGGCGGATTCATTTTTACTTCCGGCCCTTGCAATCCCAGCGCGGTAGGATGCCCCGAATTTTCGAAAAGCTCCATTATGAATTGATCTAGCGCGGAGCTCTCATCCATAACATCTTGCAAAGATATGTTCTTACCTAGCTTACATGCAGCTACGGGAAGCGTTCCTTCTGATTGTCGGGTTTTCAAGCATAATTCGCCCCAAGTTTTGAGCTTATCTTTCTCTGAGCATGGTTTGAAAGTAAGTCTTCCGGAATTACCGATTCCGAGAAGATTGCGGAAGAAGGATAGTATTGATGGATTAATCCCCATCATTCCCATCATGCGCGCTGAAATTTCACCCCGCACAAGGATTTCATTGGCGCCGGCCCTGCGCAGATGTTCTTTATTTTCGTACTTCGCTATTTCTGCATAAATGGGCACTTTTGGCGACATAGTTCGCAATGCAAGGACGGCGTATATAGCTTGTTGGTCAGCTTCTTTACTTTCTAGATTATCCTGACAAAGAACATAAACTGTTTTCGCAAATTCTGGATTAGCTCTTGCGATGACATTGGCCTTGCAGATGGAGCCGTGGACGAAATGTAGTTTGTCTCCGAGTTCCAGTTTAAAGGCTATCTCGTCGCGTTGCTCTTCTGCGACTTCACAAACGATGACGAGGTTAAACGTCTTTAGCAAAGTTTGCTTTAATAATGATTCAACCAGCCCGTAAGCGTAGTCATTCCATCCCAGTATTATGACATGATCGCTGATTTTCACGGTTAAAAGCCCCTTGCGTTTTTTAGCTTTCTGCTCAACCAGCATGGAAGCCATATTACCTGTTAGCGACGTGACAAGGCCAATGCCGGAGATCATAACTAACGCACCGAGGATTCTGCCGGGAACAGTTGCGGGAACAAGGTCGCCGTAGCCTACAGTTGTGAGTGTAACTATGGACCACCAGAAAGCATTGGAAATTCCACTGTTTGAGCCTTCATTTAACTCAAGCCAATAAAATCCAAATGTGCTGAGCAGGAGCAAACCTGCTGTGGCTAGCACAAGTTTTCCGAATCCTGTTTTAAGCCATGCAATAAAGTTCATCATTATCCTGCCAGAGATGGATAAAGAAGTTGGGCAAACCTGAAAGGACGGTTCTGTTTAGTTATATATTTCAATATAGCTTATTTTTGTGGTGGGGTTCAAGTTTATTTGATTTTATATGTTGGACATGAAAAAACCCGATTTCCGTAGACGGAAATCGGGTTTTAAAAGGCAGTTTAAGGGCTATGTATTTCTACAAGTAGCCGAGAGCTGCTTTCATTTCGCCGGGAACAACAGCATTCTGCTGAGGATCGAGATCCTTCCATGATGCTCCAGCTTCTTTGCGTGCATCCTTAACTTCGTCAAGGCTGTAACCTACGCGGGGAACGTCAAGACTCTGTCCTGCATAAATCAGGTCAGGGTTTTTGATCTGCTCTCTGTTTGCCTTATAGATAAGGGGCCACATGAAAGGATCATTGTAAATCTGCTGGTATTCAGCAATCCACCAGAGACATTCGCCTTTAGCTACAACGTGGGAAGTAGGAAGGGTTCTGTACTCGTTTTCGTAAATTTCCATTGGGGTCGGAGGAACAACGACGTCCTCGATGACAACAACTTCAGTCTCTTCAACAACTACAACTTCTTCTTGAGGTGCAGTTTTCTTTGCACAACCAAATGCGGACATGAGGCTGATGACAACCGCAAGCAAAATAAGTTTTTTCATTTAGAGGCCTCCTCTACAGTAAAAGAAATTTGAACGGGGTACCCAATTGAATTCAATAAGTTATACTTTAACTCTTTTTGACCAGTTATCAACTATTTCTTTTTCTTGCAACACCCTAGGATTTTTAGGGTTCAGTTTGTATGCTTGATTAGTTGCCTCGATAGCTTTTGCCATCCATCCACCCTTTCTGAGGCTCGTTGAGGCAAAAACATAAAGCATTTCAGGTTCTTCCGCGTATATTGTGTCAATCAAAAAATCGTATTCATCGCGGAAAACTTCCCGGATAAGATGATTCTGTGAGTAAATAAGACGACCTAATAGAGTATTTTCTTTATGATCTTTTAAAAATAAAGGTAAAAGTTTTCTGCATCTGGACATGATAAACCTGATTCGGCTTATTTCACGTTCCATACTTTCTTCGGTTTGTTCCACGACTTGAACAAAATCTTGACCGATTGAGGATTCAGGCAGAGCTATATCTTTACCCCGCAGGTTGGAAAAAAGGGGGGCGTAGTTTAAGTTCTGGTATGCGTCTTCTCTTAGTTTATATGCTTCATGAAATATATATCCCAGCCCCCAATCAAGAAATCTACCGGATAACGGATCACCGGGAGTATTCTGAAAAAGTAGGTGAGCGGTATCCTTGAGTCTCCAGAGCAGCCCTTTGTTCATGGCTGTGCCTATCAGGTCGTTCAGAATTTCAAAGCTGACGCTGCGTTCCCGGTCGAAAGTCTCGAACTGTTCCTCAAGAGCGCTTCCGGCAAGGCAGAAGTCTCTGAATGTGTCGCGGATAAATTCCGGCATTTTCGCCTGTATCCATGATTTGGACATAGCGTATTCCTATTCTGTTAAATATTTATATATTTCTACATTCAGAAACGCGGGCAATTTCAGCCAGCTCTGCGAGTCTGTCATCGGCTTTACGGTAGAGCGATCCCAAGGGGAATTTTCTGCTTCCATTAATTTTACCGATTTTTACGCCCGTCAGAATTGAAAGCGCTTCTTCAATGGTCTTAATTGGGTAAATGTGGAATTTGCCTTGCTCCACAGCTTCAACCACTTCATGTCTGAGCATCAGGTTCACAACATTATCGGCAGGAATTAGTACACCCTGCTCACCGTTTAAACCTCTGCGGCGACAAACTTCATAAAATCCTTCGATTTTACGGTTAACACCACCGACAGCCATGATCGATCCAGATTGGCTTACTGCTCCAGTTAAGGCGTATTTGAATTGGATTGGAACACCAGAAAGTGCGGAAAGCAGTGTTGCCAGCTCTGCCCCTGAAGCAGAATCACCTTCAATGCCTGCGTAGCTCTGCTCGAAACAGAGGCTACCAGTCATTACAATGGGCTTATTCTGAGCAAAAAGTCCGACAAGGTAACTTTTAATGATCATCATACCTTTCGTATGGATAGGGCCACCCATGCGGGCTTCACGCTCAAGGTCAAGAATTCCGCCATGTCCTACACCGACAGTACATGCGATCTGGTGTGGCAGGCCGAATTCATAATCACCAAACATGGTGACAGACAATCCGTTGGCTCTACCAACGGCCTCACCTGATGTTGCAACTTTGATAACTTCTCGGTCATATTCGGTCATGAATTCATCTTCATAAAGATTGGAGCGGTAATCGCGCATGGCGATAGCTTCATCTAGAGAGGTCAGATCAACTGATTTCTTGCCGTCTAGACGGGCAAGGGCAGAAGCTTCTACCATCATCTCTTTCATGAACGGAATTCGCAGTGAAAGCCTTTTTTGATCTTCCGCGATCCTGCTGGAGTAGTCCACAATTCCGGCAAGTGATTCTCTGCCGAAGGGAAGAAGCTCCGTGTCCTGAATAACTTTTCCGAGGACTTCTACAAAACGGCGGATATTCGCAGCGTTTCGCTCAGCGGTCATCTGCATGTGGGCTTTCAATTTGAAATATTTACCGAATCTTTCGTCATTATAGAGCAAAAGTTCGTATGTTTCTTCGGAGCCAATCAGAATAACGGTAATCTCTAGCGGAATTGGTTCCGGCTCGAGTGTTTTGGTTCTGATCTGTTCGCCATCGCCCGGATCTTCGATCTTGGCCTGGCCTGTGCGTAATGCTCTTAGCAGCCCTTCCCATGATGAAGGGGTGGTAAGGATATCTTCAGCGTACATGATAAGGTAACCGTGATTTGCCTTATGAATGGCTCCTGCGCGAATTAATGTGAAATCGGTGTACAAAGCCCCCATTTCTGATTCGCGGTCGATGCTTCCTAGTAGATTGAACGCTGTGGGGTGGTCTGCAATAACTACTGGTGCACCTTTAGTTTCACTGTTGTCGACCAGCAGGTTTACTTCAAAACGGGCGAACAGTTCATCCGTCGGAGATGATTCTGGGATATGAAGCCCAGCAGGGAGCACCACAGGGGCGGCTTCTTTCGCCATGAAAAGGTCAATATTATCGAGTAGTTCTTCTTCAGCTGCCTTCAAGTAATCTTTAATTTTTTCGAATTGGTCGAAACCTTTATGAAGGTCTGCAAGCAAATCTTCTAAAAGCTCTTTGGCGGAATCCTGATGAAGTTTACGCTCATCTTTGCGGAATCCTTCTTCGCTTTTGCTTATTTGACGTAGGATTGTAGTGACTTCTGCGAGTAGGTCATCTGCTGAATTACGAAGCGTTTTGCGTAAATCGGGATCGAGGCGCTCGAATTCTTCATCACTTAGAATTCTACCTTCAATAAGCGGAATTAAAGTGAGTCCTTCGTGATCATCTACTTCAAGGTTAAATCCATTGTCTTTCGCTAGCTCTTCCATGTCTGAAAACAAATCATCACGTTCATCTTGGAAGGTGCGGGATATGCGTTCATGCGCTTTGAGGTGAGGCTCGCGCTCAAACCACGAAGGAAGTTTCTCTTTAATATTCGAAACGGCATCAGATAATGCGGTTTTGAACTCCTTTCCTTTGCCTGTCGGCAATGACATCGCGAGTGGTTTCTCTTGATCTGAAAAATTGTGCAGATAAAGCTGATCTGGTGGGACAGGCTGTTTTGCAGCTCTCAATTCGAAATATTCACGCGCGAAATAACTCCGGCCAAGATTTGATTCACCCGAAAGATACACGTTGTGACAACTTCCGGATATGGCGAGTGCCATGCGGAAAGCTTGTAAGGCTCTGGGCTGAAAGGGATCATACGCACCGGTACTTGTGGATATTGCAGAGCTATCTTCGAACTGAATTTTTGAAGGATCCAGTTTAGATCTAAGCTTGGAAGGGGATAGTTGTTTTGCAGTCATATTTATATTTTTCCTTTATGTTCATATCTTGAGCAAGAGCTCATATAAATACGTTTACTTGGTTACGGGAGAATTGTCACTTGGCTTGATTGGATAGTATGTGAAATTTTAGACAAGGCTAAAACGGAATCTCCGAAAAAATGTCAAGGAACTAAGCACATTAATGTGCGCTGCTTTAAGAGCTCGTCGTATAAATGGTCGGTTTGGCGGGCAAAACCTTAATTATTACAGTTAAAAATTATTTTAAAAAATAGCAGTTCTGACAAAGAATTCGTTGACTCTAGTCAAATGTGTGTGCTAGTCAATTTTCACTTGTGAAGGTTTGCGCAATGTTTGTTTGTGATCACAATACATCTCAAGTTTTGGAAAAAAGTAGGCATAAGTGTTTTTTAAAGGAAACAAAGAGGCTATTGATCTTCTCGGCAATGCCGCGACAATCGGAACTCATCTTGTTTGTTCTACTTTTGTTGGGATGGCTATCGGGTGGTATCTCGATAAATGGTTGGGAACGAAGCCTTGGTTTCTTCTTATTTTCTTGCTCGTTGGGATTGGCGCAGGATTCAAGAATGTGTTTGATGAGGTGCAAAAAATCCAACGAAAGGATCAGGGGAAAGGTCCTGGAGTTAACAATGACGATTAATAAGAAGGTTGAATCATTCCTCCACAGGCGAGGCTTTACTCATCCGGACGTACGTAATTTGGTACGCAATCAGCTGTACCTTGTTACAGGAACATGTCTTTTCGCTGCTATAGCCTTCGGGTTTGCCCCATGGGCACTGGCTTTGGCAGCCGGAGCGGTTCTGGCTACGTTCAATTTCTGGTCGCTGGCTAAATTTGGTCAGCATCTGGCGTATATGCGCAGGGGGGCTGTTGTTTCCCTGCTGATTCGTTTCTACGGTCGGATGTTATTATCCGGGCTGGTCATATACGGACTTATTGTTTGGGGGCAGTGTTCAATCGCTGCGCTTTTGGCCGGGCTTAGTACCGTAGTGGTGAATGCAATATTTTGGGGCGTTGCCGGATTTCGGCAAAAAGCGAAGGAGGCATAAGGATCATGGCTGCAGGATTACCACATCCATTAATTTTTATGACAGAGTTGAACAATGCTTTGGGAACTCACATTCCCATCCATGTATGGTATACATGGGTAGCAATGCTTATTCTGTTTACTATCGGATTTCTCGTTTCCAGAAAACTTAGTCTGGTTCCGGGGGGGCTTCAAAATCTAGTCGAGATAATTGTCGGCGGACTTGAAGACTTTGTTGTTGCGAACATCGGTGAGGGTGGACGCACAGTATTTCCTTTCATGTGTACTTTGTTTGTATACATTCTTGTTATGAACCTTTTAGGCCTTGTTCCAGGTTGTGATGCTCCTACAGCGAACATCAACACCAATGCGGCAATGGCTGTTTGTACTTTCCTTTACTACAACTACATTGGTATCAAGCAGCACGGTGCTGGATACATCAAGCATTTCTTTGGGCCGGTTCCAGCGCTTGCTCCTCTGATGTTTATCATCGAGATAGTTTCGCACATTTCTCGTCCGCTTTCACTTACTCTACGTTTGTTCGGTAACATCCGCGGTGAAGAAATTGTTCTCGTGCTCTTATTCATGCTTGCTCCTGTTTTCTCTACCTTGCCCATGTACTTCTTGTTCATGCTCGCTAAGGTAATCCAGGCATTCATCTTCTTCATGCTTACCATGATTTACTTGAAGGGCTCTCTGGAACACGCTCATTAGAAATTAGTGAGCACTTATATTGGGGAAATGGTCTAACGACTACTTAAATAAACGTACTTTTTTGGAGGTTTTTTATTATGCGTAAAGCACTACTCGTTGTTGTAAACACAATGGCTCTCGTTCTCGCAGCAAGCGCTGCATTCGCTGCTGGCGTTGCTCCTGAAGTTGCTGCTGCAACTGCAACTGCTACTGCTATCGGTATGGCTATTGCTGCTGCTGGTTGTGGTATCGGACAGGGTCTTGGTCTTAAAGCTGCTTGTGAAGGAACTGCACGTAACCCAGAAGCTGGTGGTAAAATCACAGTTACTTTGATTCTTGGTCTTGCATTCATCGAATCACTCGCTATTTACGCTCTCGTTGTTAACCTCATCCTTCTTTTCGCTAACCCACTTATCGGTTAGTTTTTAGGATTTGGAAATATTTAAAGGAGGTCTTCGGACCTCCTTTTTTTCTCATTAATTGTTCATTTTTTCACATACATTTACGTATGTGAGAAGAAGTAAAGCAGATTACAAGCAAAATATAGATACGGAATTTATGGGATAAATTTTGGGGTACTAACTATAGCTTGTTTTGATGCATAAGTTTTTTTGATGGAATTCTGGATGATTGTGTAATTTGACTTATAAGTTAACTCACTATATTCAGTCTTTCAGAAACTGTTTCTCAGCGGTCGTTGTTAGCGCTTTTACTTCCAATCTTTTATTTTTCATGGCTGGGCGGGACATGGAAAACAGGTACATATCGTGAAAACCCAGAATATCCCTAAAGCTACTATTAAGCGCCTCGCAGTTTACATCCAAGTTCTTAGTGGATTAAAACGTGACGGTGTTGAAGTCATTTCTTCAGAAAAACTTGCTCGCGCCTGTTCCGTGAACCCTTCTCAAATACGAAAAGATCTAGCATATTTCGGAGAATTCGGTGTGCGTGGCGTAGGTTACTACGTTCACGAGCTGATTTCATCCATCAAACATTCACTTGGTGTTGATCGGGTCTGGGGCTGCGCTTTAGTCGGTGTTGGTAACCTTGGTCGCGCTCTACTTAGGCACAAAGAATTTGCATTGAGAGGCTTTTCCATACGAGCCGCTTTCGACTGTGATCCGTATAAAATCGGTGAAATAGTTTCTGGTCTAGAAGTTGTATGTACTCGCCAGTTAAAAGGCCGGGTAGATGAGTTCGGTCTAGAGGTCGGAATTATCACCACTCCTCCTGAAAGAGCTCAGAGAGCCGCTAACTATCTTGTTGATGGCGGCATTAAGGGGATTGTAAACTTTGCGCAGGCTAGAATTCAAGTGCCAAAAGAAGTTACAGTTGAGTATGTTGATTTTACGCACCATTTTTATTCAGTAGCATTTAATATCAGTTCCGCAGATTAACGATTCCATTTCGTAATTAATGATTTCATAAAAAAGATCCTTCAGAACAAATGCTTTGAAGGATCTTTTCTTTTGGGAATGAAGTCTGTTTATGGTGTGAAATAAATTTTCTTTATATTGTATTTTTTTAGCAAAGCGTAAACCCGTGAATTTGAAAGGCCTGAAATATTGGCTGCTTGGGTTATATTTCCTTTGCAATGCGAAAAAAGGCTTTCCAAATATAATTTCTCGGCCTGTTCTAGCACCTGTTCTCTGTATGTTTTAAGCTCAGGGAACTCGTTGGTATCCAGCAACTCGGCGCGGGGTAGACCTATCGTTTTGGGTAATGTCTTTTTATTGTTAGACTTATTGCCCTGAATGACGGTTAAAAACGTTTTGTTTAATGGTTGCAGGACCATAGAATGCTGTGCGGCTGCAACGCGGATCCGCACTGGAAGGTGAATTGGAATAAATTCACTGGACTCTAAGTTGTTCGTAAAAACTTGTTCGAGAACATTAAAAAGTTCACGAATATTTCCTGGCCATGTGTGGGCTGCAAGAGATTTCATAAAATCGTCTGAGATTGAAATCGGCGTTGCCTCAGAATCAATACTGAGCTTGTTGAAAAAATATCTTGTGAGTTCGGGAATATCTTCTCTTCTCTGTCTAAGTGAAGGAAGTTCTATAGTATAGGCTTGCAAGCGGTATAGGAGATCCTGTCTGAACCTTCCTGTCTTAACCAATGCATCCAAATCTAGGTTCGTAGAGGTGACAAGTCTGAAGTCACTTTTAACTTCGTTATGGGATCCTACTGGACGAAACGTGTGCTCTTGCAGCACTCTCAAGAAAGATTTCTGAAGAGCTAAAGATAGCTCGCCAACTTCATCTAAAAAAAGTGTTCCCCCATCCGCTTTAGCAATAAGCCCGTCCGAGATATAATTTTTCCCCGTGACGGTTTGATCTTTAGAGCCAAAGAGGGTGCTTTCAACTAAGTTCTCAGGAATTGTCGCGCAGTCAACTGCTATGAAAGGTCCTTTTCTTCTTAGGCTGTTGTCGTGAACCGCTTTTGCAAATAGTCCTTTCCCTGTTCCAGTTTCTCCGAATAACGACACGCTAATGTGGCTTTCTGCCACCTTAGCAGCAAGATCCAAACATCTGGTAATGGCTTTTGAACGTCCAACAATATTGTGATGGCCGAGTTTAGGATGTGAGGCTTGTTTTTCCGATCTGTATTGCATTACTCTTTGCATATGGAGCAAGTACTGATCGGTTGAAGCTGGTTTGCTTATATAATCCCATGCTCCAGATTTAATGGCTAGCTCAGCTCCGATGGCGTTGCCTTTGCCGGTAATGATAACAACCTCGGGACTGTTCGCCAGCTGTTGAAGTTCCGGCAGGGCATCAAGTCCATTTCCGTCAGGAAGAATCACATCAAGAAAAACAACATCAAAACGTTCTTCCCTTGCTAATGCGAGGCCGTCTTTAAGTGTCAGGGCAGACTCACCATTATGCCCTAAGTGATCGGCAAGTAAGCATAGTAATTCACTAATGTGTGGATCATCATCAATTATTAGGATGGTAGCCATATATTATAATTCTTGGTTCGTAAGTTGGATAAATAAATTTAACATCTATACTTGATATATAGTAAGATCAGACCATATGAGTCTTTAGCCTGCAACCTTTTTCCTTTTATTGCGAAGTATAAATGGTAATCCCAATAAGCTGAAAAGGGTCATCCACAGTCTCATCATCAAGTAGATAGACGCTCCTGCGGTTATAGCACCGTTTGAAACTAAGGATAACAATGTTTCAAAGGCCGCTTCGTTAATGCCGAGGCCTGCAGCAGGAGAAGGGATTATTCCTGCTAAAAATGAAAATGGCGCGCTAAAAAAAACTTCAGCAAATGTTGGTATTGCAGGAAGGTTTTGCGTTTGCGAAAAAATGAACAAAGCTAAGACATAAAGCATGTGTTGAACTGCTGTTATGAGAATAATTTTTAGTAATAGTAATGGGCAGTTACGATAGACGAGTAGCGCTGAAATTAGTTCGCCTATACGTGATCCTATTTTTGAGTTGCTAAAGAGCTTTTTAAAGATGATTCCATTTTCCAAAAATTCTGGTGCTACTAGAGCTGAAAGTATCGAGCATGTTGATGCTGCAAAAAGAATTGGTTCAATTTTTTCAGCCAAAAAGGAACTCTGTTCGCCGATACAGAGATAAAAGCTGAATATATAAAAGGGCATACCTAGCAAAAGAGAGATAGTTCTTCCTTTAATGAGCGAAATACCTCCCATAAAAAGAGACATCCACAGTCCGCAGAGAAGTCCAAGTATTGGAATCGCGATTGAACGAAGTTCACTTGAAGATTCAACAAGTGACCAGTTTAAAATCATCCCAAGTCCGCATAAGCCTATTAAGCCCATGGTTCCGATAATGCGGTCAGCTAGAATAGCGGCTCCGGCATGAGCACCTCTTTCAGTTTCTTTTACTGTATAGAAGTACCTTGCGAAATCTCCACTTGCCGGGCCAAGAACGCACTGTGAAAAGAAATACATAATTGAGGTTATTTTAACGCAGCTAAATAAGCCGAGAGGCGATCCCGCGCCTCGTAATAACTCTTTATATCGGATTGCTCCAAGCGACATGGCAACGAGAGTTGCTAAGCTCCCTGCAATCAGTGCAGGGGTCTTGCTAAAGGGTACGCTTAGGTACTCTAAGCTAATGCTGCCAGATTTAATGAGCCAAAAAATTAAACCAGCCGCAAGAAGGCTTTTACCAATGGTTGAGAGGATCGCTTTGCTACGGGATATTTTCGGTTCAGGGTAATTCAATTATATTGCTCTATATTTTAAGGGATCAAAAAACATTTAATTCTCTTGAGCACTTCTTACAAATTTTAAAGTGCATAAGCAACATAAAGGCAAAATAAGTTAACAACTATCGTTGACGTTTAACATGTTCCAGTGATAGTTGTTATGTCAACAGTTGACTAGTCAATGGTTGTTTGGTCTCAAAGCTCAGCAATTAAAAGGGGATATTGTGAATAAGCATGCATCTTTTGGATATATGAATGCACAGATGGTACGTCTACATAAGGCAATTCTTGCTGAGAAGCTTAATGAAATTGGGATAACTTACGGACAGATAGGTTTTATAATGCAGGCTTTGAGGCATCCGGGACGAAATCAAGATCAAATTTCACAAGTTGTAAGTGTGGATAAAGCTGCAACAGCCCGAACCATAGCAAAGCTGGTTGACCTCAAGCTTTTATACAGAGAAGAGAACCCTGAAAATCGCCGCGAAAAATTAGTTTACCCAACGGAAAAAGCACAAGAGATTCAAGAAGATCTTCGTGAAGCACTGCAAGCGGCAAATCAATTAATGATGTCGGAACTGAGTGAAGACGAAAAAGTACAGTTGATGAGTCTCTTGCGTCGGATGATTGATACTGGGCGCGAAACCTTAGGTCTTCCTTCTGTGTGGGATATACTCTAGCTGTGAATGGTTATATAGAGGTGTTTAATGATAGATGATTCAAAAAAAAGAGCCGTAATTATAGCTGTTTCTGTAACCCAGTTTACAATGCCGTTTATGTTTTCGGCTGTTGGGGTTGCTCTTCCTGCAATCGGCCGCGAATTTGGTGCTTCGGGCCTTGATTTAAGTCTTGTTGAATCAATATATATTGGCGGAGTTGCGGCGCTTTTACTCCCGTTCGGGCGATATTCAGATATGCACGGCAGGCAGCCTGTGTTCAGGCTTGGTGTGCTTTTATATGCCATATTCACGCTTCTTATCGGGTTTTCACAGGATATCGATACGTTTATTTTTCTACGCTTAGCACAGGGTATTTCCGGTGCACTTGCAATCGCAACAAATATGGCTTTGCTTACAGACTCTGTTCCTCCAAAGGAAAGAGGAAGAGCTATGGGCCTTGCCGTTGCTGCAGTATATATTGGTCTGTCTGTTGGACCCTATTTAGGGGGCTTGGTAACGACTCATATGGGATGGCGCTGGCTTTTCTTCCTTGGAACTATTCCTCTCGGAGTAAGTTATATTGTTGCTTTTTTAAATCTGAAAGAAAAGTTTTGCACTTCGGATGAGAAGTTTGATTACTCTGGTAGTTTTGTAGTGATTTTATCGGTCGCCGCACTGGTCTTTGGTGGAACAAATCTTAGTGCCGGATGGCCTGGAGTGGCTCTGCTTTTGTCCGGTCTTGTCGGCTTTGCTCTATTTATATTCATGCAGGGAAGAGCAGAATTCCCGCTTGTAGAATTGACGCTATTCAAAGAGAGAAAAGATTTTTCCGATGCCGCTCTTGTTCAATACATAAGTTATGCTGGTACTTTCGGAATTGTATTTTTGTTCAGTCTTTACTTGCAGAGTGTGAAGGCAATGACACCGCATGAAGTAGGAACTGTACTTGTTGTTCAGCCAATTGTTCAGGCCGTTTTATCTCCTCTTTGCGGCCGGCTTGCTGATAGCTTTTATCCCCGCATCATTGCCATGTCAGGCATGATAGTTTGCACAGCTGGATCAATAATGGGAGCCTGTGTTGGGCCTGAAACTTCATTAGCATATTTGTATGCAATGTTTGTAGTGTTAGGCATAGGTTTTGCTCTATTTTCTGCCCCTAATATGATCATTCTCATGAGTAGCGTGCCTCCGTCTCGGTTCGGATTTGCTTCGGCTATAACCGGTGCTCTTAGGACAATAGGAATGGTTACAAGCATGGTGATTATTGCTATTTTCCTCTCCATGTTCATGGGGGACATGATAGTTTCTCAGGAATCAGCGGTTCCGTATATGAGAGTTATGCACTCTTCCTTGGTTACTCTTTCAATACTCTGCGTGATAGGCGTTTTAATTTCAATGCGCTCAGTTTACAGACGTTTTTATGGAAAATCAGAGGTTGCCAAGTGAGGTTATTGTGTGCAGTCTGCGGACATCAACGAGGAGAATTAAATGGTATCACATAATGTTAGCGGTTCTGAGATCTTAGGTGCATCGATCAAGGCTAAGAGAAGGCTTGAAGATAACACCTGTCTTGAAGATGGTTTTAAGGCCGCATCTGATCAGGCGCGAGTTCTTGCGTATTATCTGACTCTGCTCGTGAAGTGGAATAAGGCAATGAATCTTGTCGGCCCTAAGGGGTGGGAAGAGATATTTCATTCACTGATAATAGATAGCTTGTATCTGGCGGATTTCCTAAATTCGCTCGACCTGCCTAAGAATCCGACTACGCTCGACCTTGGCGCAGGAGCCGGACTTCCGGGTATACCGCTAAGAACTGTATGGCAGAGCGGGAATTATCACCTCGTGGAATCTCGTCAGAAACGCACAATATTTATGCGCACAGCACTTCAGGTGATGAAGTTGCCAAGAACCGAAGTTTTCCACGGCAGAGCAGAAGCTTTACCAAACGATATTTTCCCCGCAGATATTATCCTAAGCAAAGCTTTTATGCCTTGGAAAGAACTCCTGCCATTCGTGAAGCCGATGCTTGCTGAAAATGGTAGGGTGATAGTTTTATCAAACAATTGTGCTCCGAAAGAGGGGAAAATAAAATCTCTTGGTTTCGAGTTGGAGTCTTCAATTGAGTATAAAGCTGGAAAGAGAATGCACTATCTCTGGTCGTTATCCTCAGCAACCTGACCCATCATATCGCCCTTGAATATAAGCTTAGTGGCGTGTTCGTCTGCTATTTCAGCGACATCCATAAGCTTTTCAAGGAAGTCTAAAATTTCAAAGCGTTTCTCTTCTGTTCCATTATCAAATTCAAACTGCATGTCGCCGGAAGTCATGTAGTTTTCGAGCTTTTCGAGATATTCTGGTTTGATCATAACGTATCCTTTTTCTTTTTACGTTTAATTTAAATAGGTATTATCTGTATAGAAATACTTACACATGATGATAGGGAGAACCTCGCAAAATAGATGCGGCGCGATATAGTTGTTCAAGCAACATCGTACGCGCAAGCTCATGCGGTAAGGTCATTTTACTGAGCGAAAGTTTGACGTGAGCCACATTTTTCACTTCATCAGATAGCCCGAAAGGGCCGCCTATTATGAAACATGGGGTCAGGTTCGGGTCTTCTGTCCAGATTTGCAGTTTTTTGGATAGCTGGACGGAGGTAAGTTCTATGCCTGTTTCGTCCAGACATATGACCATATCCGAAGGGCGTATTTTGGTAATGATGGATTTTCCTTCGCGCAGAACTTTGTCTTCAGGCGGAAGTTTTCCGGGGGCATCTTTTAAAATCGTCTCATCAAGTTTATGAAATCTGCCAAGTTTTTTAGAGTAGTGAGCGGCCGCATCTCTAAAGAAAGGTTCTTTTAGTTTGCCCACCCATATAAATCGTAACTTACTCATAAAAACTAATTACCTTTAAGGGCTGAATTAAGTTTACCCTCTTTCAATGTGATGGATACATATCCACCGCCTGAGGCCATACCCGGATTAAAAATTCGTGATTTACCTATAGTATCTTCACCACGTGACTCATGAATGTGCCCGCTCAAAACGATATCCGGTTGTACCTTCTCAATGAATGCGCGAACTGCACGGCTGCCAACATGCATTCCGTTTGAAATGATGTCCAGTTTTGTATTGTATGGTGAGTCATGTACTGCAAGGATCAGCTGATCATAATCTCCGACTTTTTCAAAAGTTTCCTCCAGCCATTTTGCAAGCTGCTCTTCGCTTACTTCACTGGGAGTTCCGAAAGGTGTCGGGATGGAGAAACCTACTCCCATAATTTTTATTCCTTCCGCAAGTTCTCTAACTTCAAGGTGAAGATTGGCTTTTTTATTTACAAGAAAGGCGGTTACGTTGTTGCGATCCATATTTCCGGCCTGCGCAAGGATATTTGTATTTTTGTCATAAATAGAATTCCAAACTTTTTCTATGGCGCCTTGAGGGGAATGGTTAGTCAAATCTCCGGTGATGATGACCCCATCTGCTTCGGATAAATCAGGAATTAATGAAACGAAGTTTAGGCTTTGGTGAATGTCCCCGAAAGCGATCCAGTGCATATTGTTATCACTCATATCGTCTCCCTCTGTTTAATTATATAATCTCAACTTAAAAAATAGGTAAAATATTGTCGCGCGTAATCGTCGGTTCGCGGACAAATTTAATAGCATTAATGAGGTCAAAAACCAATCCTGCTGTTACCCAGATATCCGGTGGATCATGTGGTATAGGGGTTGATAAGTTCTTTGCACAGTGGTTAAGTTTACATCATGTGATTTTAGTGGATTACAGATATTAACGTACTTATTAGATATGTCGCAGTTAATTGCGATAAATCAGGGTGATAGATTTGGATAAGAGTGAAATTAGACAAGGTCTTATTAGGCGTAGGGGAGAGCTTTCCGCCTCGGATGTTAAGGGCATGAGCCGCGCTATTGTTTCTCGCGTGCAGTCTCTTGAAAAGTGGCGGGATGCGCAGGAGGTCCTGCTTTATTGGCCCATTAAAAATGAAGTGGATGTCAGGCCGCTTTTGCGCGATGCATGGGACAAAGGGAAGAAAGTCTTTATGCCATGTTGTAGGCGGGATGAACCTGGAATCATGGATTTCGGAGTTGTGCGTGCGGAGGAGGATCTTTTGCACGGATCATTTGGGATAAAAGAACCCTGTCGATCCCGCTGTGAATTTCCAGATGCAGTCTCGCCTGATATTGTGATAATTCCGGGAGTTGGCTTTGATAGGAACGGGTTCCGAATAGGATTTGGCGGTGGGTATTATGACCGCTTTCTTGCTCGTCCTCAAAAAGTGGGATTCTTAGCTGTTGGAACTTGCTATTCATTTCAAATAATTGATGAAATTATAACTGAAGACTGGGATAAACCCGTGCATTCCATCTGTACAGACAAGGAAATTATATGTCCAAAATAGAGTATATCCCATTTGCATTTCCGGGAATTGAAAATATTTCATGTGCTTTTACAACCAGAGTCGGAGGAGTGTGCAAACCTCCTTTTGACCGAGGTAATATTTCTTTTGATGTAGGCGATGATCCGTTTACTGTTCGTGCTAATAGAACGGCTCTTGCCACTTCTCTTGAGGTGACTCATTGGCATGAATGTATGCAGGTTCATGGTGATATTTTACATTTTGAGCCTCAGCCGCAATTAGCGGAAGAGGTTTCTGAACTTGAGGGTGACGGTTTTACTACTGCGCTTCGTGGCCATGGTCTGGTTATAAAAACTGCTGACTGTCAGCCCATATTGATTGCGCATAAAAGCGGGGATTTTATAGCAGCTTTGCACAATGGCTGGAGGGGGAATTCTCTTAACTATCCGGGCAAAAGCGTTGCTCGCATCTGTACTTATTACAGATGTTCTCCAGAAGATCTTTTGGCGGTGCGCGGTCCTAGTCTAAGTCCGGCTTTATCAGAATTTGTGAATTTCAGCTCAGATTTTGAACCGGGATATGAAAGCTACTTTGATGACGAGACAAAGACCGTAGATTTATGGACGCTGACTCATGATCAGCTGGCAGGCGCAGGTCTTAAGTCTCGGAATATTTTTGGGATAGACATGTGTACTTATTGTATGAATGACACATTCTTCTCATACAGGCGTGAGAGAAAATCTGGACGACAAGTTTCCGTAATCTGGATCAAGTAATTTAGGTTAGGTTATCTGGATTAAGTGGTCTGACTTTAAACCGAGCTACTTTTTTTTAGCTTGTTTACGAAGTTCTGAAACAGGAACGCCGCCGATACCCCAATTCTCAGTTTCAACTTCGT
Source organism: Desulfovibrio sp. (assembly GCA_030145055.1). GTDB lineage: Bacteria > Desulfobacterota > Desulfovibrionia > Desulfovibrionales > Desulfovibrionaceae > Maridesulfovibrio. The sequence continues at coordinate 208,918 of JAQYWK010000001.1, read as the reverse complement.
CAATTGTAACCACTGTTGTCGCGGGGTTTTTCCCAAGAGTCTCGACTAACAGGTCGGTGACACCTTTAATAAGTGTAGCTTTTTGTTCGCTGGTAGCGCCGTCTTTCGTGATGCGGATATTAACGTAAGGCATGATTTTATCCTCATAAAAAAAACCCCTTTGACGCATGCGCCAAAGGGGGTTTATGTTTAAAAACAGAAACTAAATCTCTTTAGGCGTTTTCAGCGTGTTTTTTTTCAATAAGCGCGAACACCCTTTCTGCCAGCTGGTTTATTTCCGCTTTTGAAATCTGGTCATCAGCACCGACCGTTACTCCCTTGTGGAAGAGTGTGTCTGTGATGATAGAAGAACAGAGGAGAACCGGAAGATGTCTTAATTCAGGATCTTCTTTGATTCTTTTGGTAAGGTTATGACCGTCCATGACTGGCATTTCGATATCTGTAACAACAATATCGAGATAGTCATCAATGGTTTTTCCTTCTGCCTTGGCTCTTTTGCGCATTTCAGTAATCTTGTCCCAAGCTGATTTACCATTGTGGGCTCTTGTAACTTTGAAGCCGGCATCCTCGAGCATTTGTCCGATCATGCGGCGGATCATAGTGGAGTCATCTGCAATAATGGCTTTAAGCTGCTGCTTTTCAATTTTAGCGACTAAAGTAGCATCAGGAGCTTCTGTTAGGTCCATACCGGGGTTAAGGTCTGCGACTATTTTTTCTAGATCAAGCAGGAAAACAATACGTCCTTCAAGCTTAACCACGCCGGTTATTGAATTAGCAGTAAGTGAGGAGACCTGTTTACTTGGAGCCTCTACATCTTCCCAACTGATGCGGTGAATTCTTGTTACGCCGGAAACTAGAAAAGCCGTTGAAATTTTATTAAATTCCGTAACGATGACTTTAGGAGCCTCTTCTTCTACTCTGTTTTTACCTACCCGGCTGCTAAGATCTATCAGAGGAATAATTTCGGATCTGAGGTCAAAAGCTCCCAATACGGCATCGTTTGATGCATCAGGCATATCCGTAAGTACCGGTAGTCTAATGATTTCAACAACTTTAGCGACGTTGATACCGTAGAAGTTCCGTCTTGTAGTTGACCCCTTTACACTGTCGGACTCATCGATGAAAAATTCAACGATTTCAAGCTCATTAGTGCCTGATTCAAGAAGAATATTCGTTTGGGACATTTTTAATCCTCCCCGGAAAAATATGTGAAGTCATCTTGCAAATAAACGGATTTATATTATTCCGTGTAAGATTAGCCTGAAAACTATGTTTGTGAAAGGTCTTTTTAAATATTATAATGAAACCTAGACCTTTAAATCAAGTAGAAACGGCAAAGTTGTCAACCTAATTAAGGTCTATATTGCTAATCTAATCAAAAAAATAACACAATATGCTAAACTTGGTCTAGTTGGTTATACTTTTTTTTGTAGTTATTTATCATTATTGATGAATTAAATCTCTTTTTACCCGTTTGAAATGCAATCTCACCAAGTTCCCGTGCACGTCTCTGCTTAAGCAGTAGTGAGGAAATCTTAGTAATAAAACTATCTTCATTGAAAGGTGTGACTAGAATACCATTTATTCCATCAGTAATTTGCTCTGGTACTCCTCCTACAGAGTAGCTCACTGAGGCAAGTCCTTTGGACATAGCTTCAAGAGTGACTAGTGGATGATTATCTGCAAGAGTCGGGTATGCAAGTACATCTGCGGCGGTCATAAATTCACTTAGGGTCTCCCTGTCTACATAAGGGATTGTAATAAAGTCGCCCTCCCGTAAATTCTTATCACCGCCTATGGCAAATCCTATAGCCTCAGGAACACTTTTTTTTATACCTGCCCAATACCTTTTCCAATCCGGCCCAGATTTGTAAGCTGCATTTGCGCCTCCATGAGCAATAAAAAGAACGACCCTCGCTGTCGGGTGCAGTCCTATTTTTTCTCTGCTAAGCTTCTTATTTCCGATTCTTTCAGGCCAAGGAATTCCATTCGGTATAATTTTAATAGATAAATTAGGGTCTGCCATTTTGGCTCGATTTGCCAGCCATTTGGACGGGGATATCAAAAAAGCTTTTCGCTTCAGGATAAGATCTATGCTTGCCCTGCGAATGCTTTCGGAGTCAGCAAACCCCCGCGGGCAGGGGTTTTTACATTTATTTTCAAAGTGAGTGCAATCAAGAGGGTGCGTACATCCTCCAGTAATTAATTGCGAATCATGCATGGTAATAATGATTTTTATCTGTTCCGGTAACGCTCCAAGAAATTCAGTAGGATTAGCCGAGGAGTGAAAATGAACTATGGAATCAGCTGGAATTTTTTTTGCGGCTTGCGCAGGCGAAATAAGTTGGTCGCCTGGATCTTCAGAAGCTTCAAATGAGTGTAGAGTATTATATCCGGCCGCTTTTAGTCCTTCATGTATGATTAGAGCGACTCGTGTTGCTCCTCCGCTCTTCTTTAATGCTGTGTGGTGGATGATTGTCCGCATCTAGCATGCCTTTTCCAGAATATCATGTTTCAATGCCCATAAAATATGAAATTCAGCTTCTCGTGTGGTCAGCTCCTTAGCCATGGACTGTATTTTAGCGATTAGATGTGACGTAGTAATTGGTTTGCGGGCAAAGAATGCCATTTTTTTAATAACTTCTTGTTTAAGTGATCTTTCAACGCCTTTATATATAAGAGGGAATTCTTTATCTTGATATATTGCAAGACCTGTGGCGCCCGTTACAACCATCGTTTCCGCGCTGATTGCGGATGTCGGGTAATGTGAGAACAATTCGCCGAACCTTACCTGTGCCGGATGAAGGATGTCTGCAAGTCCCTCAGTTTCTACAGGGGTGGTGCTAAGCTCTTCCCATAGCGCTATGTGTTGAAGGATTACTTCCCGCCACGTAAATTTGTCTCGTACTCTTGCCGCTCCTGATTTACCCATGGACTCTCTGAGCTTCCGATCCTTAATGAGCGTTTCAAGTCCTTTGGCGAGCTTCGGAGTGCTAACTGCTGTCTGCTGAGCAAGGAGCAGGTGGTATTGATTGTCAAAGCATAGCGGCGCCATAAGATCTACAACAGGAGTTTCCGCCGCGCCGATTGTTTCAATTAAAAATCCTGTTTCATTATGAACTACCAAATCTTTATAGCCGTCGTAGTCTGATGCTACTATTGGTAAGCCCATTGCTCCGGCCTCAAGGATGGTCAGTCCGAACGTTTCCTGTGGATTGTCTGAAATTGAGACGAAAATATCTGAACCTCGGTAGAGATCTAGTTTTTGATGATCTGTTGGACATTCAAAAATGGATAATTCAAGGCCCATATTGCGGCTGAGTTGCTTAAGTGTGTTGGGGAAATCATCTCCATCATCCATCCATCCCGCAAGGATAACTCTTACATCTTCGCGCGCAATTCCTGCGGAAAACAGACGTTGCATAGCGCGCATGAGAGGTAGAATGTCCATCTTAGAGTAATGAGCGATGCGTCCAAAAACTAAGATGTTAACGCGGTTCTCAGGAGTGTTTAAGCCGAGATTTTCTATCGCTTCAGCTTTCTGCTGCGGGGTTGGGGGAACAAGTTCTGCAGGATTTATCCCTAAAGGAATTTTTTTGATTTGGGGGGAAGGAAATTTATCTTCATCCAACTCAAATCCTTCACGTAGATGCTGAAAATATTTTTCCACAACCTGAGTGCCAGGAGTAGACGTTGCAACTATGCAGTCTCGGGCGGTGGTTCCCTTCCATATATGATTAAGGAAGGCGGAGCCGTAGTTGCTATAACTCAAAGAGTGGGTAGTGCCGGTGATGGGGAAGATGTTTTTGGCAAACTTATTTCTGACGCGCGCCAAATGTGGCGGGTAGACTATGCAATCGGACTGGTGAAAACAAAAGTACTCATGTTTACTGATATAGTCCGGTAAATCGCGTCTGTCCAAAATTTTGACTTTGTCCTTCTCTAATAATTCTGGAAAGTTGCTGGAGATAAACCCAGTTAACCCCTCACGGCTGTTTCCACCGCTGAGAAAGAAATGATATTCATCAAAAGGGTCCTCGGTCAGCAATCCGTTTAAAAATCCAATGTTTGCGACTTTTCTTCCAAGTATTGGCCCTGTTTCATAAAAGGGGTCCAAAGTTCCCCATATTCTTTGAGTTTTCATATATATTTCAAGCCATATTTGGGCCTGTCTTGTCAAAGGATTTTATTGCCATCACAATCTGTGTTGTGACGAAAATCTGGCACTCTCTACCTTATTTGCCCTCTTCGGGTAGGGTCGCAATCCCTGTGTTTATCTCATCTAAAGATTATAACACGAATGTATTTATATTTGTAGTGAGTTCGTAAGCAGCCTAAAAGATGAGGTTTTGTTGAGTGTGTTTCAGTGTGCTCTCCGCGCTGAAAGCTACTGTAGTGGCGACTTTTTTAATTGCCAAAATCATTTGGTCTTTATTTTGCATTGATGGAGTTAGAAAACCTTTTTTAACAGTACGTTGATTGCACAAGGAGACTTGATATGAATAGGGGAGACAGACCAGAGCTACTTTGGGGGTTCGGTCTAAACACTATAGAAGCCGATAAGATTGAGGATTCACTGGGGCCCGGATTTTTCTTAAGAAATTTCTCGGAAAGATCACTTCCCGGTGCCAAGGAACTCCGTCATCCGGAAAAGCCTTCCGCTACATGGATTCCGCTCAGGGTTTGGAATGAACTTTCCGAAGCACGTCGCGCAACCTACCGTAAGCAGGAATCTACACAGCGCATCCTTATACAGGATGAAAATGAGAAGAATGTTGATCTTGAGTCCGTTCTCGAAGATGGATTCCTCGCGGTTGTGAGTTCACCACTTACCAGTTCCAAAGTTCAGGATGCACTTTTCAGAGCGAAGGAAGTGGCTGGTCTTTATGGTGATCTTTACAGGATGACCGAAGAGATCATAATGGAACGTGAACTACTTTCCCGTAAGACTGAACAGTTGATGTTCCTGAATACTGTTCTTTCGAATGCCACTGAGCGTTTGGAAGTAGGTGATATTCTTGGACAGGCGGCTGAAGATTTAAAGCTTCTTCTTCCAGTCCTTTCTGTTCAGGGTGTTTTCTGGGATGTTGCCTCAACAGAAAAGCAGGCTGAAGCTGAAATTTTTCTCAATCCGGGACTCATTCCTGAAATTCAGGGTGAATGGACTGAGTTTATGATTGAAAATGTAAAGGAACTGAGCGGCACAGAAGTCGCCGGTTACAATCTTTCTGAAACTGTTCCTGCCGGGGACGCAGCCATGTGCTACGGGCCTACAGGCGGAAGAGTTCTCGCATTACCGCTTATTTCACGCGGAGAGAAGTTCGGTTGTCTGATTATGCTTTGCGATAAGTCTGTGAGGCTTGCAAAGGATCAGGTTAACACTCTCAACGCTGCAGTGAATCATTTGTCATTAGCGCTTAATAACGCTTTGATGTTCACAAAGATTAAGAGCCGTGCAGATCGAGATGGACTTACCAGAGTGTTTAACCGTCGCAGCTTCGATGAACGTATGGCTGAAGAGCTAAGACGGCATCAGAGACATTGTATGGATCTATCATTACTTATGATTGATCTCGATCACTTCAAGAATGTTAATGATACTTACGGACATATCGCGGGCGATATGGTCCTTGAAACTGTTGCCAGAATGTTTGAAGAAACATTTAGAACAACCGATTTCATAGCTCGTTATGGCGGGGAAGAATTTGTAATTCTGCTTCCTCACACCAATGCAGTGCAGGCTGAAATGCTTGCTGAGCGAATCAGAGCGAAGATAGAATCCTGTACAATGACATATCAGGCCGTTGATTTTAAGGTCACTGCCAGCATCGGCGTCTCATCTGTACGCCCAGGCAGTCTCGAAAAGGATTCAGAATTAGTTCTCAAGGCCGATGAGGCTCTTTATAAGGCGAAGGAACTTGGGCGCAACAGGGTTGTCGTTAACGCTCCTGTAGCGCGTCTAAGGATAGTATAGTTTTCAGGTTTTCCGAATGCTAGAGGTGCTGTTGGGTTTTCTGCTTAAAGCGGTGCGAATTGTCGCACCGCTTTTTTTTGTTTTTTAAGTTCTGTTTCACTTTTAGCAGCCAGCCCTGTCCTATCCACAAAATTAATAGGATCATCAAGGCAATACCCATAAATATCCACATCCCCGCCAGCTAAACCGATTGGGTCGGGTGTTATGAAACTGCCGATGCGGGGATCGTAGTCGCGATATCCGAAGTGTATTAAGCCCGTATCTTTATCTGCAAGACCCGCTGCGAATCCTACACAGGTGTCTAACTTTTTATTTGTATCGACAAGTAGATTACCAAACGAATCATATATAACGCATTTTAGCTCACGACCCTGATCATCCGCAACCATAAATATTGTTCCGACTTGATCAGTGGCGAAAAGATACTCCTTGTCTTGGTAAGTCATACCGACGGGATCACCTTCTTCGCCATATTCACCGTAACGATAATCCTCGGTGGTGTTGCGTTCACAATAAACATTTTTAAGTCTGCCTTCACTATCATACTCATACCTGTATTCTATTTTTATAGGATAAACATCAAACGACCGCTTAATGATCCTGCCGTTATCGTCTCTTTCGATATCAAGGTCTGCAAATTTTTCTTCCGTCCCCGGAATCATGAACGACTTAGCCTGAAACTGCGGAGCTGCTTTCATATCCACAGAATCCCGTTCAAGTTCATCATGGATGGATTCTCCAGTACCTGACTCTGGGCGTCTTCGTTGATTTCTCGCTACTGCGGACATTAATTCTTTACCGTATGGAGTGTTGTGTAGATCTTTGACCAACTCCAATTCGGGATTGCTCAGCATAAAATTGATATGGAGAGAATAGCGTTTAGGCCGGACCTGAATCAGCCGATTCAGGTCCGGCATGGGAAAAAGATATAAAAAGGGTATTGGATGCTTAGATATGTATTTGCCTCGTTAGATCAGAGTGGTAACTATTCGAGGTTATTAATTTAATATTTAGAAATGTTTTATGAAAGGTGTGATTTGTGGCTTGTTCATTAGCTTGTGTAAGCTTGACCTAAACCCAGAATGGTGCAAGAGCCACCAATTCCAGCATTGTTTTTAATGTAGTGGTTTTTAGTATCATATATATGTGTGTCCGCAGTAGTAGTACTGCAGGATGCGTTAATTATTTCAACGGATAGCGCTTTGACTGTTTTCAATGTCGCTGCTGAAGGAGAATCAAACTGATGAATGAATTACTTTGGATTGGCTTTGCTTTACTTGATTTGAGTCTTGTTTTGGTCGTTTATAAATTTTTCGGTAAAACCGGATTGCTCGGTTTGATAGTTTTTAACCTTATACTCTGTAATATTCAGGTTCTTAAAACTATTGAGCTTTTCGGGATGACAACCACCCTTGGAAATATTCTATACGCCAGTGTGTTTCTATCCACAGATATGCTGAGTGAATTTCATGGTAAGAAAGAGGCTAAAAAAGCCGTTTATTTGGGGTTTCTTATTCTTGTAATGGCCGTTGTTTATATGCAGTTGGCATTGCTATTTACACCCTCTGCCGATGATTTTGCTCAGCCACACCTTGAGGTGATTTTCGGATTTTTGCCACGCATCGCTCTGGGTAGCTTATGCGCATACCTTGTTTCCCAGCTTCATGATGTATATGTTTTTCATAAACTTAAAGACAAGTTCGGTAATCGTCACTTATGGCTTAGAAATAATGCCAGCACGCTAGTGAGTCAGCTTCTTGATTCCGGCGTGTTCTGCGTAATTGCTTTGTGGGGACTTTTTCCCTTCGAAGTCTGGCTGGAAATATTTTTTACTACCTATTTGTTTAAAGTAATTGTAGCAGTGATGGATACACCGTTCTTGTACTTGGCTCGTAGGATTCGTTGTCCTGACTAGGGCGCGTTATTCGTAGGGTTGACGAAGTTGGTTATGAGATTAATAATGAAGGTTCGATCAAACATAATTCAGGAGAATCCATATGAGCCAGATGTTCGGGAAAAGCATTCCTTTTTATAAAATGCAGGGTTGCGGTAATGATTTTGTTGTAATTGATAATCGCGAACTTGGTGTGCCTGTTTCGAAAATGAGTGAATGGGCTAAAAAGATATGTCAGCGCGCCTTTGGCGTTTATGCTGATGGGTTGTTTTTTATTGAAAATGCACCCGAAGGCTCTGGTTTAGATTTCATATGGCAGTTTTATAATTCCGATGGCTCACGGGCTGAAATGTGCGGCAATGCTTCCCGCTGCGTTGGCCGGCTGGCACATGCCCTCGGTATTGCCGGGGAACAGCACGTCTTTGGATCAGATGCTGGACCCATAAAGGTTCAGGTCTTTCCGCTTCAAGAAGAGGTCAAAGTTCAGCTAACCGATCCTGTAGATGTTAAGCTTAAACAATCTCTTGAAATTGATGGCGAGACATATGAGTACCACTTTGCCAACACCGGAGTTCCTCACGTCGTTGTGCAGGTCGCGGATGTTGAAACCATCGACATTAAAAAGCTGGGTAGCGCGTTTAGGTATCATAATAATTTCGCTCCTGCGGGCAGTAATGTTAATTTCGTACAGATAGACGATAATGACAGTCTTATTGTTCGAACCTACGAACGCGGCGTTGAAGATGAAACCTATGCCTGTGGGACAGGCGTAAGCGCAGTTCAAGTTGCTTTGAGTAGACTTGGTCTTACTGATGCCGCCGTTCGTATAAGAACTTCTGGTGGTGAAATTCTTAAAGTTATAATCGAAGGTGAAAGTGTTTTCCTCCAGGGAGGGGCTGAGCTTACTTTTTCTGGTGAACTATTTTTAGAATCACTTGATATTGATTTTTAAATCATTCTTTATTAAACATAAAAGGCCTTTGCGTATATGCTCTGGCCTTTTTTTTTATCATAATTCCATACTAAATTGGGATAAAATTATAAATAGATGAAATCTATGCTTGCAACAGTTAACTATTCGCTGTATAGCCTTATTTGCGCGACTGTTGTGATTAATATGATAATGGGATTTCTTGTTAGGCAGGAATAAGTCTTGTTTATCAGGAAAAAGTGGATGTCGTTTTTTTGTTAATTAGTCGTAAGTATCTATGGATGCGGTTTATTTTAACTCTGCCGAATGTATACTCAATTGGCAGGGATTTGGACTGAACCTTACAGGTACTACTTAATACATTATAATTAAAGTGAGGAGAAATAGAATGGTAAATAGTGAACTTACTAAGCTTTTACAGGATGTTGTTCTTAAGAATGATAAACCTGCTCGTGACGTTGCAACGGAAATAAGCAAGCCTTACCCGACTCTTCTTCGTGAAATTAATCCTGAAGATAAGGGTGCAAAGGTCGGTGTTGAAGAGTTGATCCCTATTATGAGATCAACTGGTAGCATTCGTCCTTTGACCAGACTCGCTAATATCATGGGTTACGTTCTCGTCCCTATGGATATTAATCCTGGAGATCCAGATGAAGCTAATTATATGGCTCTTGATCTTATGGACGGCTTCGGAAGATACTCTAAAGCGTTGAAAACAGCTTTGCAGTCTGATCCAAAAGCAGATTTGGTCAGTTCTGTTGAACAGGAAGGATTTGAAGCTATCACTGCTATTCTCACAATGGTACATTACCTGCGTAAGAGAGCTGATGAAGAAAAAGCTAAGAATGCTCCAAGGCTTGCTCAGGTAAGCTAATAGCTTTAGTGTCCTACGCTCCTTAAAAGGAGAAGTTAAGCGTACAAAAAACCCCGGTTGTCATAAGACAGCCGGGGTTTTTTTGTGCTGATCGAAAAGATGCTTTTAAATCAGCAGTCGTGAACGTCTTTATTGATGTAAAAGCACAAATCAAAAAGATTGTTGACCATTTGATCTACTAGTTGATCGCTCTCAGGCTCTTCACCGCAACTGGTCACTGTCTTGTTAATGATTTTTGCAAAGAGTGATGACACAAGCTCATCGTCTTTACTGGTCCAGTACTTCTTGGCAGATACGGTCTTACTATCGAATCCGTGATAATACATACACTCCTCCATGAGTGGGGACATCCAACTACGTGGGAACGCCTCACGTGTTCATAATTTAATTATCGGTTAAAAAGTATGAACTCTTTATGGGGATAAACAGTATTTCTGGATAAATGTTGGATAATCTCTGGCGTTGATTTAATAATATAAAATAAATAGAAAGGGTTTGCAGGTATAGCCTCGGTTTAGTAGTTTTGGTATAGTTACAAAATATTCTAGAAATCTGTAATAATAACTCTCTGTCAGCTCCTTTCAGGCAGAAGTACGGGAATTCCCTGATGCGTTTTTCTTTAAGACGAAAGATAATGACCATTGCCTGCGGTGCGGCAATTGTTCCTATTGTTGTGATGCTCGTACTTACCAGTGTGCTTGAAACACGGCTTGCTGATTCAGTTGCCACGGAAATTCGTGCTCTTATCAAATCTCATATTTCGCAGGTGACTAGTGATCTATATGAGCAGTGTCAGAGTGCGAATGAGCTGCTTACGCTCGAAACTGAACGGGCTTTAATGGTATTTAATACACTTTTTGAGGATGGTGGGGAAATCAGGGTTTTGGAAAAAGAGTCTGTATGGACCACTATAAATTCTCGTTCAGATAAGGCTACTCTTGGTTTGCCGATCTTAATGATTGGGAATTATAGTATGACTTCTGCTAAACGCAAAAATAACCCCCTCCCGCTGTTAGCCGAAGCGTTCAGCATTTCTGGGGCATATGGCACTATATATCAGCGCGTTAATATTGAAGGCGATATGGTTGTCGTCGATTCTACTACTGTCGGAAATGAAAAGATGGCCCCTGGTGTGATGTTTTATTCGCTGGATAATAAAGGGCAAAGAAATTCCGTTATTGATGGCGTTCTTGCAGGGGGGACCGTTTATGAGCATGAAGATGGGGATGACGGGATAAGATATGTCGCTTTCCATCCGCTTAGAGATGGAAGTGGGCTTATAGTTGGTATGTTTGCAGTTTATATGCAGGATGATATCTCGGAAAATCTTCATGATTCGATACTTAAAACATCAATTAATAAATCCGGCTTTGTATGGGTTCTTGGCACAAAAGGTGTGAATCGCGGAAAATATATCATGTCGCGCTCAAATAATTTGAAAGCGGAAAAAGCATCTCAGGTGACGGATGCTAATAAAGATCTTATTTTTCAAATTATTGTGAAAGCTATCCGTGTTGGCGAGGGCAAGCTGATTAGCAAAGAATATGAGTGGAAGCTTGCGCCTGATGAGGCAGGGCGGATGAAACTTTCTGTTTATACTTATTTCGAACCATGGGGCTGGGTGATTGGTTCCGGTGTATATCTTGATGAATATAACGGGGTTAAAGCGCGATTGACCGGAACAATGGCTGAGCTTGGGAAATGGCTCGGTTTAGCCGGGTTCGTGTTGTTTGTCATCACTCTTATCGTTTCGTTCTATGTAAGCGGGCTTATTGCTAACCCCATAAGTCATATGGTTGGCATTGCAAAAATGATTGCAAGCGGTAATATTTTTGATGCTAAAAAATCAATTAAAATGGTTGAGAAGGTTTGCCCTAATGCCCGCAAAGCCGTTCGAAATGTTCATAAGCAAGAAAATCTTGATGAGACCGGACTGCTCTTCCTTTCGGTTAGAGACATGGTGGACAGCCTTAGTTCTCTTATCGGGCAGGTTCAGCGTTCTGGTATTCAGGTGACGACTTCCTCTACTGAAATTGCAGCATCAGCACATCAGCTAGGTGCAACAGTCGGTCAGCAGGCGGCGGCGACTAACCAAATCAGCGCAACTAGCTCCGAGATTTCTGCTAATTCTGGAGAGCTTGCCGTGACGATGGGGGTTGTTAATGATTCTGCCTCAAGCATGGCCTCTCTTGCTCAGGATGGGCAGGACGGGCTCAAGACTATGATTAGGATTATGGAAGAGCTGAGTGATTCCACCTCGAGCATCACGGACAAATTGTCATGTATTAATGATAAGGCTAATTCCATTGAGGGAATTGTCAGTACCATTACTAAGGTTGCAGACCGTACCAATTTACTTTCCCTGAACGCCGCAATTGAGGCAGAGAAGGCTGGTAAATTTGGACAGGGATTTTCTGTTGTTGCCGGGGAAATTAGAAGGCTTGCAGATCAGACCTCTGTTGCGGCCCTTGAAATTGAAAACATGATCGGGAATATGCGAGTGGCTGTTGATTCCGGGGTTGTTGAGATGGACAGTTTTGCTTCGGATGTCCGCCACGGCGCCGACAAGGCTTCAAAGCTGGGTAAAAAGCTTGATGGTATTATGAGAGGGGTTAGAGACCTCAACCCTAGAATTGAACAGGTCAACGATGGAATGTCCGCACAGGCCCAAGGGGCTGAGCAGATCAGTGATGCTATGGTTCAGCTTTCAGATACCGCGACACATACTTCAGAAGCTCTAGGTGAGTTTAACCGGGCTGCTACACAGTTGAATGAAGCGGTTCAAGGGCTGCGTAGTGAAGTTACCCGCTTTAAGGTGAGTGAATAATGTTAGTCCTTACGTTTAGAATAGCTGAATATTCATATGCACTTAAAGCAATGCTGGTCGCGGAGGTTGTACCTCCCGCTATCTATAAGGAATTGCCCCGTTCACCTGAGTATGTGAAGGGTATTTTCAATTATCGGGGGACAATCACTCCGGTTGTAGATTTGTCCATGCTCGCGACAGATGCGCCGTGTAAGTCCATGATGAGTACTCGGGTAATTATTTTGGATCTTGCAGATCTTGATTCCAGTGAACCGCGCGGGGAGAAATTCCTTGGATTGCTTGCAGAAAATATAACCGAAACAATCAGTATTGTTGATTCAGATTTTGAATCATCAGGCCTTGAAATTCCGGATGCTCCATGGCTTGGAAAAGTGGCAAGAGTCGATGGGGGTATGCTTCAGTTGATTGAACCCGGGAAACTGCTTTCAGATGAGTTGCGGATGGTCCTTTTTCCGAAAGAAGATATGGTTCAGGTTGATGGATAAATGATGAATCTCGAGCCGTTTAAGAAAATCCTCAAAAAGGCGATGGGTCTTGCTCCTGATTCTCTGGGAAGATCAGGGGTGAAGCATGCTTTACAGGTCAGGATGCGCGAGCTTGGCTGTGATGAAGCTGAGTATTTGAATGTATTGCGAAATGATGAACGGGAAGTTTCAGAACTTATCGAAGAAGTTGTTGTGCCGGAAACGTGGTTTTTTAGAGATGCAAAACCTTTTGAATTACTTTCGGAAACGGCTGTAAGTTGCCGCAATAATACGTTTAAAGTTCTAAGTGCTCCGTGCTCCACGGGTGAGGAACCATACTCCGTAGCCATGGCTCTCATGGGGGCGGGGCTGCCGAAAAATCGTATTAAAGTTGATGCCGTAGATATCAGCGTGCGTGCGTTAGATAAGGCTAAAAAAGGCGTTTATACTGAGAATTCATTTAGGTCCGAGATTCCATCTTATGCCGAGAGTTGTTTCGAAAAGAAAGAGCAGGGGCGAATTCTAACTGAAAGAGTAAGGAAGATGGTAAATTTCTATCCGGGTAACATTGTCGAAGGATGCCTTCCGCTTGGGCAATATGACGCGATTTTTTGCCGGAACTTGATAATTTATCTCGATGATAATTCTCGCGAGTGCCTGGTCAGGCTGTTTAGTGAAAAGTTAAAAACAGGTGGACTTCTTTTTGTAGGGCATGCTGAGGCGCTGCCTATTTTTAATAAATATTTCAGCCCAGTTAGAAGGCCGGGAGTATTTGCTTTCAAAAAGAACGGAGCCGGAGCTGCTGAGAATAAAACTTCTAAGCTTGTGGCTATAGAAAGGGTTGGTGGTTCTTCTGAGTGCGGACGTTCTGCGTGTCTGGTGCATTCTGTTCGTAATAAAGTTTCCAACCCTGCGGCGATAAAAAGATATCCTGCTAAGTCTCGTGTGGTTAAAAAATCTGTGCCCCAAGTTGCTGTAAAGCAAGAGTTTTCATTAAAAGATATTGAGGTTCTAGCTGATAGAGGTGAGACTGCAAGGGCATTGATTTTGTGTGAAGAAAGACTTTTATCTGCTGGTCCCCAGCCGGATATGTTGCATTTATGCGGCTTGCTTTATGAGGCACAGGGGAATCCTGCTAAAGCAGAAGAATGTTATGATAAAGCTATTTACCTTAATCCTAAGCATCTGGATTCACTAATACATCTTTCTTTGCTGGTTGAAACCAGAGGAGATAAGCGAAAGGCCGCACTTCTTCGTAACAGGGTCCAGCGGGCCGAAAATAAAATGAGGCCTGATAATGCTTGAAACATGTTGGAATGAAATAGGATATGCTGGCGATAGATCCTGTCCTGAACTTGTAAAGTGGAGTCATTGCTATAATTGTCCGCGTTTCACACGGGCCGGATTAAGTCTTTTGGATCGCGAACCTCCTGAAGGTTATCTGGCTGAAAACGCAGAGGCGGTTTCAATCAGTAAAGAGGAAGAGGTCAGAGAGACCGCAGGGGTTGTCGTTTTCAGAATATCAAAAGAATGGCTTGCTCTTACATCGCATGTTTTTGTGTCAATTCTAGAGCTTGGAAAGATTAGACCTGTTCCTCATAAAAATGATAAATATTTAAAGGGATTGTCCAGTATTCATGGACAGATAGTTCCTGTTGTTTCGGTTCGAAAGCTTTTGGGACTTGATGAAGAATACCTTACGGAAGAGGAAAAAGGATTTAGAGTTTATAATCGGTTTGTGTGTGTAGACAGAGGGTATGGTCGCTGGATTTTTGAGGCGGATGAAGTTTTAGGTGTGCATCACTATTTTGTTGATGCGTTGCTTGATGCTCCCGCGACAGTTTCCAAGGCTCCGGCTGCGTATACTAAGGGGCTGTTTGAACTAGGTGATAAGCGAGTCTCTTTGCTGGACGAAGAACTATTGTTTGAAGCTTTTAATCGCATCATAAAGTAATGGCGGAAATTTTGTACAGTCTGACAGGGAGAATATAACGTGACGCGCGATATGGGCGATCTTTCCATGCTTGAGCTTTTCCGCATGGAGGGTGAAAACCACACCAAGGTGCTATTTTCAGGTTTACCGGGCCTCGTTAAAGACTCGTCCCCTGAACTGGTAGAGCCTCTTTTGCGTGCAGCTCAGTCTCTTAGGGGGGCGGCGCGTATTGTCAGCCTAACAGATGCGATAGGCGTTGCCGAAGCAATCGAAAAAGTCCTCGAGTTATGCAAGTCTGGCGAAACTGCGGCCTCAACTGAAATTGTTGATGTGCTTTTTTTAGCTACAAAATTTTTGGCGGACCTTGCCGCTGTTGAAGTTGAGGGAATGGACAAGTGGCTTGATGATAATAGCGCGCTTCGAACCGATATTTTGGCTAAATTTGATAGTGAGACAGCTGTTGCGCCAGCGCCAGAGTCAAAACCTGCTCCCAAGCCTGAACCGAAACCTACCCCTGCTAGTGTCAATATTTCACTTGCTGATTCTTCCATGCTCGATCTTTTTCGTATGGAGGCAGAATCTCATTCGCAGTCCTTAACTTCTGGTCTACTTGAACTCGAAAAGAATCAGTCTCCCGAAAATGTGGAGCCTCTAATGCGTGCGGCCCACTCGCTGAAAGGTGCGGGGCGTATTGTTGGACTTACCGGAGTTGTCGGAATATCTCATGCGATGGAAGATGTCCTTGAGGCATGTCGTAAGGGTGAGAGGGTGCTAGTATCACAGGACATAGATAGACTACTTGCCGCGACAGATTTCTTTTCCGATATGGCCCAAATGGACGCAAGTGAGCTTGAAGAATGGCTGTTTGCTAATGCGAATGCCATACAAAGCGCCGCTGATGATTTGGCTAAACCTGTTTCCTCAGAGGGAGCCGTTCCCGCTAAGACTGAAGATCCCAAAGCTGAAATTTTCCAAGATCAAACTGAGCATGTGGCTGACGTACAAAGTGAGATGCAGACTGAAGTTCAGATGGATGTAGAAGATGATTCTGCTGTATCTCCTAAAGTAGAAGCTCTGCCGGCCCCGAAGGCTGAGGTTTCCTTAGCTGATCTTTCTATGCTCGACCTATTTCGTATGGAGGCAGAGTCCCATTCACAATCTTTGACCGCCGGCCTCCTTGAGCTTGAAAAGAATCAATCTGCTGATAAGGTAGAGCCGCTTATGCGCGCTGCTCATTCCATGAAAGGTGCTGCTCGAATTGTCGGGTTGATGGACGCTGTTGACCTTGCACATGCGATGGAAGATTTGCTTGTGGCCTGTCAGAAAGGCGAAGTTAAGCTCGTGACTGAGCAAATAGATCTGCTCCTTGCTTCAACTGATATTTATGATGAATGCTCTCAGCTCGATACCGACTTAATTCAGGACTTTTTATCTTCTAAAAAGCCTGAGATGGATTTACTGGAAAAAGGGCTACGTGGTGATTTGGATGTAGTAAGAAAAGTGCTGGCGGAAATTAATGCTGCTGACGCGATAGAATCACAATCTTCCGGTGCGGATGCAGCTGCTGTGGCCGAATCTTCTCACGAAAAAGCGACTCTATCTGCTCTGAAAAGAGTTAACTCTCCTGTAAAAAAAGTTTCTAAAACCAGTGAAGCGGTTGTCAGGGTTTCAGCGGAAAATCTTAACAGGCTGATGGCTCTTGCAGGTGAAAGCCTTGTGGAATCCGGGCGTCTGGGTATTTTCGCTGCGGCAATGCTAAGGCTTAAAGCTGGGCAAAGATCTTTAATGAAGGATGTTGAATCTGCTGTGGAAAGGATCGGTAATGGCGAACCTTTAGAGTTTGTAATTAATGAGATCAAAGCTGAACTGACCGAGAATCAAAAGATGCTCTCGGAACATGCCAGTGAATTTGATGTTTATCACAGACGCTCTGACAATATTTCCGGTAGACTTTATAATGAAGTTATTGCCAGCCGTATGCGTCCTTTTTCCGATGGGGGTAGAGGTTTTCCTCGTCTGGTGCGCGACCTCGCCAAATCACTCGGAAAGGAAGTTGATTTTATAGTCGAAGGTGAAGCTACTGCTGTTGATAGAGATATTCTTGAGCGGCTTGAAGCTCCACTTAATCATATTATTCGAAATTCTGTCGATCACGGCATTGAAATGGGACCCGAACGGATTGCCGCTGGTAAGCCTTCAAAAGGAACGATCAAAGTAATTGCCGGTCATCGGGCGGGTATGCTTTTTATCGAAGTTCGTGATGATGGAAAGGGAATGGATCCCGAGCGTATCAGGGCTAAAGTGGTCGAAAAGAAGCTTGCTCCCGGTAGAATGGCCGCAGAAATGAGTCGTGCCGAGCTTATGGAATTTTTGTTTCTTCCCGGGTTCTCAACAGCGGGTAAGGTTACTGAAATTTCGGGTCGCGGAGTCGGTCTGGATGTAGTTCATTCTATGGTTCAAGAGGTTGGCGGAACTGTAAGAGCCGATTCTGAACCGGGCGAAGGGATGTCTTTTTCCATGCAGCTACCCCTCACGCTTTCTGTTATTCGAACTCTGCTTGTTGAAATTTCAGGTGAACCGTATGCAGTGCCGCTCAGCCGTATCAGCCGTATTGCTTCCATCTTTCCAGATCAACTTAAGCTTGTTGAAGATAGGCAATATGTGTCGCTCGACAATGCAAATGTGGGACTTGTTCCTGCTTCGCAAATCCTCGGTACAGCGGTTACTAAAAAAGACGATGAGAATATCAAGGTCGTTGTTATCAGCGATCGTATGAATAAATATGGACTTGTAGTTGACGATTTTATGGGTGAACAGGATCTTGTTGTTAGGCCTCTAGATAGTCGTTTTGGTAAAGTTCCAGATATTAATTCCGTCGCGCTAATGCCTGATGGCTCACCCGTCCTAATTTTAGATGCCGAGGATCTTGTACGCTCCATTGATAATCTACTTTCGGGCGGAAGGCTCACTAAGGTTGGTATGGATGCTGTTAATGCGGGGCCTGTACAGCGGATTCTTGTTGTTGATGATTCCCTTACCGTTCGCGAGGTAGAACGTAAGCTTTTAGCTAATCATGGATACGAAGTTGATACAGCGGTGGATGGCATGGACGGTTTTAATGCTGTCGTATCCGGTGATTACGACCTTGTTGTCACTGATGTTGATATGCCGCGGATGAACGGACTTGAGCTTACTAGGAAAATAAAATCAAATCCTGATTATAAGTCGATTCCTGTCATGATGGTATCATATAAAGATCGGGAGGAAGATAAGTTGCGCGGACTTGAAGCTGGAGCCGATTACTATCTGACTAAAAGCAGCTTTCATGATGAAACTCTGCTCACCGCAGTGGAAGATCTGATTGGCGGGGTCATTAAATGAGAATAGGCATAGTCAATGACATGCATATGGCCGTTGAGGTTCTTAAAAGGGTCGTTCAGGCTGCTGGATTTCAAGTTGCATGGATTGCTTTTAACGGGGATGACGCGGTTACTAAGTGCTGCAAAGATGTTCCTGATGTTGTGTTGATGGATCTGATTATGCCCGTTATGGACGGAGCAGAGTCGACTCGCCGCATCATGAAGAAGTGCCCGTGTTCTATTTTAGTTGTTACTGCGAGCATTGAAGCTAACGCTTCCAAAGTTTTCGAAGCAATGGGGGCGGGCGCGCTTGATGTTGTGACGACCCCTGAAATTGGAGTTAACGGTGATCTTGACGGCGCGAAAGATCTTGTAGCTAAAATATCACTTATCAGAAGATTGCAATCTGTTGATACGGAAAAATCTCCAATTCCTGTTACATTATCACCGACGGGCCGAATTCCTAAACTTCTGGCTATCGGCAGTTCTACGGGCGGGCCGACGGCTCTTGCAACTATTCTTGGAGCTTTGCCCGAAGATTTTTCTGCTGCGATTGCTATTATCCAGCATGTTGATGGAAGTTTTTCAGAGAACCTTGCCAATTGGCTTGACGGACAGACAAAGCTGAAGGTTAGCCTTGCCAAGCGTGGCGATGTCATAAGACCGGGTACAGTTCTTCTTGCGCCTGGCAATAGGCATATGCTTTTGGGTCCGGGTGGCGTTGTTCAGCTCACAGATGGTCCGGGCGAAAATCTGTATGTTCCATCCGTTGATGTATTTTTCAGCAGTCTTTGCTGCGCGGGTATTCCTGAGGGCTCGGCTGCGGTTCTTTTAACCGGAATGGGTGCAGATGGTGCGAAGGGGTTGCTTGAATTAAAAGACAAGAAGTGGCTGACGATTGCGCAAGATAAGGAAAGTAGTGTTGTCTGGGGTATGCCGGGAGCCGCCGTTAAATTAGATGCGGCTAAAAAAGTAATTTCTATTGATAAAATGGCGCCGGCATTGATCAGGCATTTCAAGTAAAAAAAAGGGGACTACAAAATGACAACTTCTGTATTAAATGAAGAGCTACTTACCACACATAAAATAAGTGTACTGTTAATTGATGATCAGCCAATGGTTGGTGAAGCAGTACGCAGAATGCTTGCCGATGAAGAGGACATAGATTTTCATTTTGTGAGTGATCCCATGACGGCAATTCCTACTGCTGAAGAATTGCAGCCGACCGTTATTTTGCAAGATCTAGTTATGCCTGAAATTGACGGCATGACTATGGTTAAATTTATGCGGGCAAATTCGAAACTTAAAGATATTCCGCTTATTGTACTTTCCACCAAAGAAGAGGCCGCAACTAAAGCGGAAGCCTTCGCTTTGGGAGCCAATGACTACTTGGTGAAACTGCCCGATAGAATCGAGCTGCTAGCGCGTATCAGATATCACTCAAAAGGTTACATCAACTTGCTCCAGAGAAATGAAGCTTATAAACAGCTCCTTGCAAGTAGAGACGAAATGCGTAAAGAGCTGGCTGTTGCCGCTGATTATGTTACGTCCTTGCTTCCTCTTCCTATAACAGAAGGGGAAATTCAGGCTGACTGGAGATTTATACCTTCTGCGTCACTTGGTGGTGATTCCTTCGGTTACCACTGGCTAGATGACGATCATTTTGCCATGTATCTGCTGGATGTTTGTGATCATGGTGTCGGGTCAGCACTGCTTTCCGTTTCTGCAATGAATGTCCTTCGTTCACAGACGCTGCCTGATACTGATTTTCTTAAGCCGGATGAAGTATTGTTCGCTCTTAATGAATCATTTCAGATGGATCAGCAGAATAATTTGTATTTCACCATGTGGTACGGAGTTTATAAAAAGTCTGAACGCACTTTGACATTCTCCAGCGGTGGCCATCCTCCAGCCTTACTTATTAATGATGGAGAGGTTTCCGAATTACGGACAGCTGGCATGATTGTCGGCGGGATGCCGGATATGGAATACACCAGCGATTCTATCGTAGTTAAGCCGGGCGCGCGTTTCTTCCTCTACAGTGACGGCGTGTACGAGCTGAAAAAAGTGTCTGATGGTAAAATGTGGGCATTTGAAGAATATACGAACTTCATGATTTCGACAGATGGTCCGCTCGGCAAACCCATTGATATGCTTATCGATCACACTAGAGAATTGCAGGGCGCCGAAGAGTATGATGATGATTTTTCTATGGTCGAGTTTATTTTTGAATAGTCGCTATATTTTGAGTCGTTTCATTTTGAGTTATCAAAAGGATTAAAGATGAATATCCGCAAGCAGTTCATAGTTGGATGTGTAGTATTTTGCTTGGTAATAACCATGCTCGTTCTATTATTGATTTCAAATTATACCCGGGGCACTCTTATGCAGGAGTATCGGGGTAAGGCCGAAATCATGCTGCATTCAATGATGGCAGTTCGCAAACATACCGGAGCCGTTATCAGGCCGAAGGCGACTGAAGTTCTGCCGAAAGATCAGTTTGTACCGGAGTTGCAATCCACTTCGTTTACTGCGAATGGAGTTTTTAGTCGCATTCCTGATCAGTTTAAGCATGAACTAGTCTATAAAACTGCCTCTATTAAGCCAAGAAACCCCCACAATATGGCGACTGAAGATGAGGCTCTTATTATTGAGGAGCTGGAAAGTCTTTCCGCGCAAGGTAAAAGGGCATTCCTTGAGGGTGTTAGAACTGTTAATGGAGTAAAGTTTTACGTTGTTGCAGAAGGTGAAAAGAATAAACCTTCCTGCATGGTTTGTCATGGCACGCCGGAGGAGGCCCCGCAGTCTATGAAAGATAGGTATAAAGTTGCAAATGATAGTGGATATTTTAGAACTCCGGGAGCTGTGGAGTGCGCGCAGATAGCATCCGTGCCGTTGGCTGCCATGGATATGATTGCAAATCAGACCCTAGGGTCAGTTGTTTTTGTGGGCGTTATTTTCATTGCGATTGCTTTAGCTTTTCTACTTTTCGGGCTTAATCTGATTTTCAGCCCTATTTCCAGAATTACCGGAATTGCGAAATATATTGCGGAGGGTGATCTAGAAAGCGCGGATGAAGCTGTCCGTAAAATGAGGCATAACTCAAGCGGTAAATTCTTCGCTAAAAGGATCCTTAAGTCTGGAAATGAGATAGGCAATCTTTTAGAATCTTTCGAAATAATGATTGGTGGGCTATCTGGTTTGGTGACTGAAGTCCGTGATTCAGGTGATAATGTTTCGGTTGCGGGTAGAAAAATTAGCGCAACTGTCGGGCATATTGATTTGGCAGTATCCAGTCAGGCCGCATCCACAAATGAAGTTACCGCAACAAGCAGGCTAATTCGTAAAACTTCAAGAGATTTGGTCGATGTAATGGAAGATGTCGCAGAAAGTGCTTCTGAATCAGCTAATCTCGCAGAAGTGCTGCAAGGTAATATCTCCGAACGTGAACAGTCTTTAATTAAGCTCGTCCATTCTACGGATAATGTTTCATCGCGGCTTGGTGCTATTAATGAAAAAGCTAATAAAATTAATAATATCGTAACGACTATTGCCCGTATTGCAGATCATACGAATCTGCTATCGCTGAATGCCGCCATTGAAGCTGAAAAAGCTGGCCAGTTCGGACAGGGCTTTTCGGTTGTAGCCCGTGAAATTAGAAGGCTGGCGGACCAGACTGTCATTGCGGCAGAAGATATCGAGCTTATGGTTCGTGATATGCAAACGGCGGTAAGTTCCGGCGTTATTGAAATGGAAAAATTTAACCATGAAGTTAGAGCAAGTGTTGATGAGGTCGAAAAAATGAGCTCAGATCTTGCTTTGATTACTGATAGAGTCAGGGTTCTTAAGCCTAAGTTTGCTGAAGTTTCACATGCAATGGGAGATCAGGCGGACAGTGCTGAACAGATTAATGAAGCGATGTCTGACTTAAATGAATCAGCTGTGGGCACCTCAAGCTCTATTGAAGATTTTAAAAAGACTATAGCCAGCTTGAACTATACTGTGCAGAGCCTGACAGGAGCTGTTGATGGGTTCAAGGCTGTAGAGTCGAACGAGAGTTTCGACACTGTTGATACTGAAACTAATGATCCGACAGATAAGAAATAATATAGAATTAACATAGCTGTAACAATTCTGCCGTAATTGTGACTGTTGTGACAGGTATGGTCCGTTTCAAAAGGAGATCATTGTGTCAATTGATAAAATATTGGTGGTTGAAGATCATCATGATACTATAGAGTTACTGAAATATAATTTGACTTCATCCGGCTTTGAAGTTGTTACGGCAATGGATGGTCTTAAGGGGCTTGCTCTGGCTAAAAGTGAGGTTCCTGATCTTATTTTGCTGGATATCATGCTTCCTGGAATCGACGGTCTTGAGGTCTGCCGCAGACTTAAGCAGGAAACTCAAACCCAGCATATTCCGGTCGTGATGCTTACCGCTAAGGGTGAAGAGGTCGACAGGGTTGTCGGTCTTGAACTTGGCGTGGATGATTATATTGTTAAGCCGTTCAGCCCACGTGAATTGGTACTTCGGATCAAGGCAGTGCTCAGGCGCAGTTCAGACGTTGAACCGAAGCGCACGCTTAAGTGGAGCCGAGAAGGTCTTTCTGTTGATTTCGAAGCGCATACTTTGGAGTGTGATGGAGAACTTGTTCCTTTAACTGCGACAGAGTTCAAATTGTTTTCTGATTTATTACAGTACGAAGGAAAGGTCCGCACCCGTGATCATCTTCTAGATACCGTATGGGATACTCATTTTGAGGGGTATTCGAGAACAGTAGACACACATATTCGCAGACTGCGTCAGAAGCTAGGCCCTTACGCTGATTACATCGAAACCGTGCGCGGTGTCGGGTATCGTTTTAAAAAATAACCCCGCTTGAAATTAAGTTTCAAGCGGGGTTTTATACTTCTTCATCAACTGCGTAGTCTGGAATTATTCAACAGCCTTTTTGCTTTTCAGCAGAGGCTTTTTGATTCCATATTTTGTCAGAACGGCTCTCATGGACTGTGTACTTTCAGCAGACCCTAAGTGTCTTACAAAAACTCTGTACCAAGTTTTTGCACCGCTTTTTCCCGGCTCAACCGAAGCATTCAGCCCATCAGCAAGTAGCTTGCCTTTGAATTCTTCCGCTTTGTCTTCGGATCCGAAGGAAGCAGCCTGATACAAGTAGTCGTATACAGGAGGCTTGACTTCGTCAGGATTGTCTATTTCTACCAGCGCTTCCGGTTCGGTGTCTTTAGTTGCAACTTCCGGTTTAACGGATTCGGTTACAACTGTTTTGACCGCAGCCGTCTTTTGCGCTGTGTTGGCAGCAGTTTTGATTTCGACTTTAGGCTTTTTCTCAACAACCTTTTTGTCCGATCTTGCACCGGATATAGGTTTGATTTTAAGCTGATCCATATACTGTAATTCTTCAGGTTTCAGTATTCCGCCTTTAACTTCTCCTGATGCATTGGAGCTTTGATGTGGCATCATCATTGCCAGCTTGGGTACATCCTTTTCAGGCTGATATCCTCTCCCTAG
This sequence comes from Desulfovibrio sp., assembly GCA_030145055.1. Classification (GTDB taxonomy): domain Bacteria; phylum Desulfobacterota; class Desulfovibrionia; order Desulfovibrionales; family Desulfovibrionaceae; genus Maridesulfovibrio. Next base: position 185,132 of record JAQYWK010000001.1, on the reverse strand, counting down.
CAAAATTCCGAGCACAAAGAACGCACATAAGGCTGCTACACATCCAGCGCTAAGACCAATCGCCTCTGGCAAAGTAAATGTGAAGGTATAGGTCTTTTCATGATCAGAACCTGTTCCAGACTTTTTTTTGCGTACAGCCATTAGCTCACTCCATTATTATATCAGGCACGGGCCTTATTACATTTTTTTGGGAGCGGAAACACCAAGCAGTGCGAGGCCGTTTTCAAGAGTTTTACCAACCGCTTTAAGCAGGATTAATCTTGCTGCAATAATTTCTTTTTCTGCGGAAAGAATGTGGTGCATAGAATAAAATCTATGTAACGCACTGGCAAGATCTCTTAAGTAATAACTGATGGTGTGCGGGGTCATATATTCGCCGGCACTTTCTACCACGTCATTAAACTGATCCATAAGCTTGATTAGATTTAGCTCTTCAGGGTTGCCTAGTAAGCTTAGAAGTTCAGGCGTTGAAGCTTCAACTTCGATGCCCGCTTCAGCCGCCTTTTGGATTACGGAACAGATGCGTGCGTGTGCGTACTGAACGTAATAGACTGGGTTTTCCATGGTTTTCTGTTTGACCAGATCGAGGTCAAAGTCGAGGTGACTGTCGCTTTTGCGAGACAGAAACATGAAACGTGAAGCATCGCGGCCAACTTCGTTGACGACGTCTTCAAGAGTCTCAAATTTCCCGGCGCGGGTAGACATTGCTATCTGTTCGCCGCCGCGTAGCAAGTTAACAAGCTGTACGAGGATAACGTCAAGCTGTCCCTTTTTGCCGAGAGCTTCTACAGCAGCCTGCATGCGTGGAATGTAGCCGTGATGGTCTGCACCCCAGATGTCTACTACTGTGTCGAATCCGCGTTTGTATTTATTGTCATGGTAGGAGATATCTGATGCAAAGTAGGTCAGATCTCCGTTAGATTTGCGTAGTACACGGTCTTTGTCATCACCGAGGTCGGTAGACTTGAACCAAAGTGCTCCATCTTTTTCGTAAGCCATACCGCGAGCTTTAAGATCAGCAAAAGTTTCATCAACTTTGCCCGTCTCAACAAGGCTCTTTTCGGAAAACCATACATCGTGACGAACATCGAAAGCCGCAAGGTCTTTCTTGATGCCTTCAAGAATCTGGTTCATCCCGTATTCGCGGCAAATGGCTACTGAATCTGCTTCTTTCATTTCAAGGATACCCGGATTCAGCTCTAGCACTTCTTTTGCGATGTCGGTGATGTAATCACCTTTATAGAAATCTTCAGGATCGACAATGTCGCGCCCTTCGTTCTGCTGGAGTCTTACCCATATGGAATTACCAAGGATAAGCATCTGGCGGCCTGCGTCGTTGACGTAGTATTCCGCTTCAACTTCGTGCCCTGTGAACTCAAGGATACGAACAAGACAGTCGCCGAGCGCGGCTCCGCGTCCATGTCCGATATGCAGAGGTCCTGTCGGGTTGGCTGAAACGTATTCAACCTGAACTTTTTTGCCTTTGCCCATTTCGGAACGTCCATAATCATCACCTTTTGCGATAACTTCAGGAATCATGTTCTGCCAGAAGGAATTGGAAAAGGTGAAGTTCAGGAAGCCGGGGCCAGCAATGTCAACTTTTTCAATATATGGGTCACTGTCCAACTGGCCCTTTATTTCTTCAGCGATAGCACGCGGGTTCATTTTTGCCTGCTTTGAGAGCATCATGGCAATATTCGCGGACATGTCACCGAATTTTTTATCTCGTGGAGGCTCAAGGGTAGCTTTTTCAGGCCATTCCCAACCTTTGCTTTCAAGAATAGAACCGAGGACGTTTTGAAGATGAAGTTTAGCTTTCATTTTGGATTAAAAATCTCCTTATCTAGATATGAAGAACGGCTTATCATCTTTCGGCGTACCTTCCAAGTGCATAAAAGGGGCTGTGGGCGGTAGATTGGCACTTAAGTCGCTTTCATATTTGCGTGAAAAATGTAAATCTCATGTGCAGATTGTTTTGTTACATTAAATATTTTACATAATGAAGGGAGAAGCTTCTTTGGACCCAGTCGTAAATCGTTTTCAAAGATGGAGTTATTCCATTCCATGGAACATCGGAATGCTCACGGTTGGTTCATTTATTACAGCCCTTGCCATCAAGGGGGTAATCATTGCCAATGCGTTTTTGCCTAGTGGAATCTCAGGACTAGGGTTGTTAGCATATTATGTTTATCCTGCTCTGTCTCCAGGTGTGTGGATTTTCGTGCTGAATATCCCTGTGTTTGTCATCGGTTGGTTTTTTATAAGTCGATCATTTTTTTTATACAGTTTATACGGGATGATAACACTTAGTGTATTTATAGAAATTTTACCGTGGACAGTGGGGTTTAACGATAAATGGCTGGCAGTGCTCGCTGGAGGTGTTGTTCTCGGTCTTGGTTCGGGCATTTCGCTTCGCTCTCTAGGGTCAACTGGCGGTATCGGGATTCTCCAGATACTGGCTAAAGATAAACTCGGTATAAAGGTCGGGCAGTTTTCTTTGGGCTTTAATGTACTTGTTCTTGGAGTAGGGTTGCTCTGGCTCAATATAAATGAAGTGCTCTATTCACTCGCCATGATTTATATTGCTTCCGCAGGCACTGATGCAGTGCAGGCCTTGTTTAATCAGCGTAAAATGGTCTTAATTATTACATCCTTTCCTGAAGATGTTTCGGGTGCGATTATGGCCAGACATGGACGCGGAACTACTTTATTAAATGCTCGCGGTGGTTACACCGGGCAAGAGCGGACCGTAGTTATGACTGTTGTTGATTCTTTCAGACTTAAAAGGCTTGAAGCAACTATTTTTAATATTGATCCGGCAGCGTTTGTAATAATTGAATCAACCTTCAGCGTTATGGGAAAAGGTTTTTCCGTACCAAGGTGAGTTTATGAGTAGAACTATTGCACTTTTAACTGATTTCGGACTTGATGACCCTTACGTAGGGCAAATGAAGGGAATTCTTGCAGCGAAAGCTCCGAATTCTAAGATTATAGATGTTAGCCATGGGATTGATCCTTTTTGTATTTCGCAAGGCTCTTTTTTCCTTGGTGCTGCTCTTAAATATTTTCCAGCAAACACCGTATTTGTTGCTGTTGTTGATCCGGGAGTTGGGAGTGGGCGCAGAATAATCGGGGTTGAACTTGGTAGCCATATAGTTATTGCTCCCGATAACGGTATTATAGAACTTGCTGAAGCTCACTCTTGCGGTTCTATGATAGTGACCGATTTAAGTGAGACTCCATATAGTGTTATGTGTTCTTCTACCTTTCACGGGCGCGATGTTTTTGCGCCTCTCGCTGCTGAAATTGCTTGTGGAACATCACTAAGTTTGCTTGGCCCGAAATTGACACTGCGTGACGTTGTCAGAACTGGGCTTAAAAAACCGTTATGGATGGAGAGTGGCGTTGACGCTGTTGTCTTGCACTGTGACAGGTTTGGAAATCTGGTATTGAATATTCCGGACAGTCAGATCATGCCCGAAAGAATGTCTATGCCAGGACGGACAGTTTCTTCGGAGGTAGATTGCTTGTCGCCTAGAGGGATTGAAACAGACCCCGGTTGCGTTAGGCGTGTATCCTGTTACGCGGAGTTGCAGTCTGGTGCCGTCGGCCTGATAGCTGGGAGCCAAGGTTTTTACGAGCTTGCTTTGTATCAGGGATCTGCGGCAGAAAAACTTAGATTTAAAGCTGGAGATTCACTTCGTTTGAAGTGGAGTGTTTAGTTTGTGTGATGTTTGGTTTCTGTTTACGATTTTTTTAAGGGTTATTATTTAATATGAGAGATTTTTTTATTACGCTTGGTTTTATGACTCGAATCGGGCCTGTGCTTGATATTGAAGCTGATGATTTGGGACGCACTGTTAAGTGGATGCCTCTTTGCGGGCTTGTGCTTGGCTGTTTGATTGTGCTCCCTTTTTACCTTGGCTTGTTTGCCGGTAAATTCTGGGTACAAGCCTGGCTAACCGTTGCTGCGTCGGTGTATCTTACACGCGGGCTTCATTTTGATGGCATAGCCGATATTACAGATGGGGCTGGACCTTATCCTGATCCCGAGAAATTTTGGCGCATCATCAAGGATAGCTGCTCCGGTGTTTTTGGTATTCTCGCTGTAGCTCTTTTACTGATGGGGCAGGTCGTCTGCTTTTATTATATTTATGAAGCAGGTGCGTATGGTTCTGCTGTTTGGGTTTTTGTATTAGGTAGACTGGGGTGTGCTACCATGTGTAGGGTGGGCAAGCCCTTTGCGAGAGCCGGACAAGGTATTCTTTTTATGAATGGCGCAGATAATTTATCTCTGATTTGTGCTTTTCTTGCCACGATCGTTACAGGTTTTATTCTAGTTGATATTAATATGCAGTTGTTAAGTTATATCTTTGCGGGTATTTTCATATTGTTTTTATATAGGCTTGCTAGAAGCGTAGCTGGTGCTAACGGAGATTTTTTGGGCGGAGCAGTCGTCTTGACGGAAATGGCGGCTCTGCTTGCATATACAGCTTAAGGTTTGAGTTCTTTATTTTTCAATAGTTTGAGGAAAACGTATGAATGATTTGCCTACACTTAGAAAGTTCGGAGAGCAGCTGGATGTTCTTAAGCAGTTATCAGAACAGGGTGAAGTTAAAAAAGCCGGAACTTTGGCGCAGTCTATTTTTGAAAACTATGTCTTCGTAAGGGATATGTTTCTTCGCCAGGAAGACAGACTTCTTGCCGCCGAAGACGAACGTTCAGAAAGTGAATATAAAGCTGAAAAGCTCGAGGTTCGGTTAACGCAGGCGCTTAGTTCCTATAATTCAGATTTTGAATTGTTCCGTAAGTTCTGCCGAGCATTGGATCATGTCAATACTCTTAAGAATCTTGCAGAGTTGCCTGACATGCTTGATGATATTGCTGATGAACTAGGGGTGACAAAGGTTTCTGTAGTTTTAGATCGTAAGCTTTTTGCGGGATTGCCTGACTCTGGTTTACCTACATTTTTCTTGAAAGGGTGTACGAGGTTCATTGATGCTACTCTTAAAAGCGACGGCAACAGAATATTTATAGGCCCAATCTCCAGAATGATGCGGCCTGATGTCTTTTTCGGTGATCCTGATATGGGGCCAGAGAAAGGAGGGTCGTGTTTTGCTTTCGGGCTTATGGATAAATATAATCCAGATGAAATGATCGGCCTTTTGTCAATTTATGATCCTTCTGTAAGTCGCTTTCACCCAGAAATGGGCACTGATTTTCTTGAGCATTTTTGCAGCTCTATAGCATCTACACTAATAGATGTTGTGAACCATCAGAAGGCGATGGTTTTGAGAGAAGATATAGACAGAATTACCCATCATGATCTTAAGACTCCTCTGAATGCCGTGATTAATTTGCCTCACCTGCTCTTGGTTGAAGAGGATGATCCCGAAAAAATTGAAATGGTTAAAGCTATTCAAGATTCCGGCTATCGCATGCTTGGGCTTATTAACAGGTCTTATGATTTATACAAAATGGAATCAGGTACTTACACTCTTGATCCGACTGAAGTTAATATTATTCCTCTCTTACAGCGTATTGACTTAGATCTCATGAACATAATCAAGGCAAAGCATTCTATTTTGCAAATTTTCGTGAATAAAGAGAAATTCACAGGTGCTGAGTCTTTTGTTGTCAGAGGTGAGGAACTACTTTTGTTCTCCATGTTAGCAAATCTTATTAAGAATGCGTTTGAGGCCACACCGGAAGGAAAGCCTGTATCGATCGGCCTTGAGGGCGGGGATAAGAACTCCATTATAATTCACAATTACGGAACAGTTCCTGAACCAATGCGTAAAAACTTCTTTGAAAAATATGCAACATCCGGCAAGAAAGGTGGGACTGGCCTTGGCACATATTCAGCTAGTCTTATCGCTGGGATTCATAACGGAGAGATTAAGATGTTTTGTACTGAAGATGAAGGGACAGTTGTTACTGTGATGATATAGATTAGTTGTCAGTAGATATAAATTTCAAAAGCCGAGTAATTATTTTACTCGGCTTTTTTGTTGTTTTTGCGTGGGAGTCTTAAATGTTGATTGGCAGTTTAAATATAAATTTGGCACCTTTTCCGGGTGTAGACTCTACCGTAAAATTACCGCCATGGTTCTGTGTAATAATGAAATATGAGACTGATAAACCTAAGCCTGTTCCGACTCCTTCAGGTTTTGTTGTAAAGAATGGCTCAAAAACTCTTTTGCGCGTTTCTTTGTCTATCCCAGGGCCATTATCACATACTTCAGTTACTATGAATTCATTTTCTTGTTTAACATTAATTGTTATTTGGGGCGGATTTTCGGGATTTTCGATGCTACTCATTGCCTGAGCTGCATTTCCTAAAAGATTGAGTAGAACCTGTTCCACCTCAGTCTGTACGCAGATTACATGCGGCAGATTTGGAGTATAATTAGTTTTTATATCAATTTGTTTGAAGTCATATGTTTTTTTCAGGTCATAATCTTGTTTTGCTAAAGAGATAGCACCCTCTACCAGTTTATCTAGTTTGCAAGACGTCCGGTGAGCATCCGTTTTCCGGCTGAAATTCAGCATATTCGCAATAATTTTAGCAGATCTCTCTGCTGCATCGCGTATTCCTCTTAGCATCGTAAAAATCTTTCGTTCTTGCATGTAGGCATTGATGCTTTCTAGAGAAAGGTTATATTTGTCAGCAATTTCAACGTTCTTTTTAAGTTTAGGAGAAAGACGCCTTTCAATGTTTTGTGCGCCCTGCAGAATCCCGCCAAGGGGGTTGTTTATTTCGTGAGCCATCCCGGCTGCTAGTCCGCCGATGGACATCATTTTTTCAGTTTGAATCATCATTTCTTCGATACGAACGCTATCAGTAATGTCATCAATTCTGATAACTGCTCCTTCTTGTCCCTCGCTTGTTAAGGGATAAACCGTGATGTTCTCATAATGTGTTTGTCCGTTTATTTTTCGCGGAACACGAGCTATCACATCAGTTTTTCCTGTCTTAATGACCTTTGTTGCACTGTCTATTTCATTTGTTAATTCAGGGAAAAGAAATTTAAGCATTTGACCACGCGCTTGATCTGCGGCGAGTCCTGTTGCTTTGGTTGCGCTGGCGTTCCAAAGATTTATTCTTCCAACATTGTCAATTCCGACAAGAATAGACGGCATGGAATCAATAATACTATTTAGATGATTGCGAAGCTTAAGAAGTTCCACTTTTGCGATGGCGTGGTCATTGACTTCTTTTTCAAGCTGTGTGTTGGAGGCTGAGAGTTCTTCCATACCGTTTCGGATGGATTCGAGCATTTGTTTTATAACGTAGCCAAGGCGTCTGGTCTCTGTAGGGCCACTCACTGGAATCTGTGTAGCAGGCAATCCGTCTTTTCCAATAGCTTGGCTTGCTTCAGTTAATTTTAGAAGAGGGTACGCAATTATTCTTGAAAGAATTGCTGCAAAGGCAAGCGCAATGGCAAGAACTCCTAGAGAAAAGAGAATAGTTTTGTTTCTTAGAGCTTTTCCGGGTTGTTCAAGTTCATCTACATAAATTGAAGAACATATGTACCAATCCAAGGGGGCAAAATGTTTGACGTAGGTGCGTTTTTTAAATCTAAAATCACCAGTGTGATTTGGTGGTTTGTCCCACAGATATTCATGCACTCCAGTAGTGTTCACAGATTCAATAAGCTCGTCGCCGATCAATCTTCCCGTTTGCGGGTTTCGTAGTGTTGAAGTTGTATTGCCTACATATGTAGGATGAACTATCAATTCTTGCTTGCCTGTAAAGATGAATATGTAGCCGCTTTCACCAATTCTGATTTGAGCAAAAGAAGTTTGTAGTTCATGCAGTATTGCATCAAATCTTTTGCGAATATCTTCTTCCAGATCGTCCATATAAACGCCGGATCCTAATATCCAGCCCCATTCTTTAAAAAGTTGTACGTACGATAGTTTATGCTGGTTCTCCGTAAGGCCATCTGCTGTCGGCTTGGGCCATAAGTATTCTATATATCCCGATCCATCTTTTTCAGCCAGCTCGCGAATGGCAACAAGCAGGTTCTTTTCACCTTTTTTCAGTAAGTTAAAGCTCGGGCTGTCCATGATTTTGCCATCCAACTCTGGCCTAGTTGGGTGCATAATCATTTTGGGTACAGGTTTCCTCGTGTCATTGACCCAGATATATCCGACTCCATTGTCGTAGCGGATATTTTTGAGAAGTTCTAAACTTAGATCTTTAGCCTCTCGCTCAGAAATGTGGCCTTCTTTATATCTTTTATAGTTCAGTAGGATGGAGCCATATGCAATATCTACTATATCCTGAAGTTCTTTTTTCCGTCTTTCTATGGAGGCTTTTTCAAAAAAAAGTAAACTTTGGTATTCGTTTGAGACATTAAGCAGAGTTGAATCAATGAGAGCCTGCGCAGTATCATATTCAGACTGATAAGCGGAATTGGTTAATTCCCGCTGCGCAAAGTAAGTAATACCAGCTGTCGTGGTAATTACCAGCCCGGCTACAAAAAGGAGTATGATTACTCTCATTGATTTAAACATAGGTGCGTTCCTAATTCTCAAGAATATTATGAGACCCCTAAAATAATATTTTATTTTAAAGAATCCTTTATTCAGTGTAGCAAATAAATACGGCTAGGACAGCTTCTTATTGTGTTCGAAATTTTTATGAGTTGTATCTTTCTAAAGTTTAAAGTTGAAGGCTTTTTCCGGTCCATCAAGTAATAGAAACGAAGTTGCTTTTATTCTTATTATTTCGCACTCAGGTCCGGAAAAGAAATCAGTTATGGCTGGGTTTACTTTAGCGATTGAATCTAAAATTTGCTCTCGCTGAGTTGCTCCGGAAACAGGAATAAAGCTCCCCGTAATCGTCAGGGCTTTTATTTCACCACGACGAGTTTTAAGCTTGTCGTCCCGGTCATCAATAAGCAGGCTCACGGTAGGATTATTTTTAATATTTAACCACTTATGACTGCGCTTACTAGTGACCATAAAAATTTCAGTTCGGTCTTTAGAACTGGCATATACCATAAGTGAGGTGTGAGGACCTGGTTCCCCTTGAGTGGCGAGAACCAGGATATTGTTGTTCTTGATAAGCTCAAGGCATGAATTTATTTTGTGTTGTTCATTTGTCATATTAATTTATCGTTGTTTTATTCAAAAAGAATTTTTTGACCTTCGATTAGGTCTGTGATTACCGAAGAATTTGAGAGTGTTGAGGTGTCTCCAAACTCATTTTTTCCAGAGGCTATTTGACGCAGTATCCTACGCATTATTTTCCCTGAACGGGTCTTGGGCAGTCCTTCTGAGAATTGAATTGCTTCTGGAATAGCAATCGGCCCAATCTCTTTACGAATCCATTCTCGCAATAAATCGCCCATTTCATCGTCTTCATTCAGGCCGGAGCGTAAAGTCACGTATGCGTAAATTGACTGCCCTTTAGCCTCATGGGGTACTCCGACTACTGCCGCTTCCGTTACATCTGGGTGCGCTACGAGGGCTGACTCGATTTCTGAGGTGCTCAGCCTGTGACCGGATACGTTGATGACATCATCAAGTCTGCCCATTATCCATACGTATCCGTCCTCGTCTATTCGGGCACCGTCGCCAGTTTCGTACATGCCGGGGAATCGTTCGAAGTAGGTTTTGTGACATCTTTCGGCATCGCCGTGGATGGTTTTAAGCATTCCCGGCCATGGGTTTGTTATGACGAGGTGGCCGCCTTCGTTAACATCTGCGGGAGTCCCGTCACTGCGAACTACCGCCACGTTTATTCCGGGCAAAGGTTTTGCGGCTGATCCGGGTTTTAGTTTGGTAGCGTATGGTAGTGGAGATATCAAAATACCACTTGTTTCAGTCTGCCACCATGTATCGAGCAGAGGTATTTTACCCTTGCCTACGTGCTGGTGATACCACATCCATACTTCAGGATTGATGGTTTCTCCGACCGTTCCGAGTATCCGCAGTGAAGACAGGTCATATTTGTCAGTCCACTGTTCGCCTTCGCGCATAAGCGCTCTGATGGCTGTAGGAGTCGTATAGAAAATATTTACGCCGAATTTGTTCACAATTTTCCAAAATCTGTCAGGTCTTGGGTATGTTGGAACACCCTCAAACATAAGGGTTGTTGCGCCAAGAGCCAGAGGACCGTATACAGTATAGCTGTGTCCTGTCACCCAGCCGAGATCAGCGGTACACCAGTGGACATCATCATCTTTAATGTCGAAGACCCATTGGGAGGTGTGCGCCACGCTGGTCATATATCCACCTACCGAGTGGACAATCCCTTTAGGTTTTCCAGTGCTTCCTGATGTATAAAGTATGAAAAGAGGTTCGCCGGATTTCAGCGAGACAGGATCGCAAAAGTCGGGGATATCTTTGGCAGCCATTTCTTCGTGCCACCAGGTGTCTCGTCCTTCGATAAAATCTATTTCAGATTCAGTTCTTTTAACAACAATGACTTGTTCAATGGACGGGCAGGAGAATAAAGCCTCATCCACATTTTTTTTCAGGGGAATAGTTTTTCCACCTCTGAAGACTCCATCTGCAGTGATGAGAACTTTGGCGTCACAATCTAAAATACGATTTTGCAGGCTTATTGCTGAAAAACCAGCAAAAACAACAGAATTTACCGCTCCGATTCTAGCGCATGCGAGCATTGCTATTACGAGCTCTGGAATCATGGGGAGGTATATTGCTATGCGGTCACCTTTACTGATGCCCATTTTTTTCAGGACATTCGCAAATCTGCAAACTTCACGGTGCAGCATTTGATAGGTGAAGACTGTAACATCTTCTTCAGCTTCACCCTGCCATATGAGAGCGGCTTTGTTTCTGCGTCCTTCGGTCAGGTGGCGGTCGAGGCAGTTGTATGAGGCATTAAGTCGTCCGCCTTCGAACCATTTATATTCATGCTTTTCCGGGTCGGCAATAAGGGGTGTGCGAAAGTCACGGTTCCAGTGAAGCAGTTCCCGCGCTCTTTCTGCCCAGAATTTTTCAGGATCCTTCGCAGCTTTCAGGTATGCTTCGTCATATTCTTTTATGCCGCTGATAAACGCCTGATCTTGCATACTCAGTGGAGGGTCAAAAGTTCTATCTTCAGTCATCAGGTGTTCGATGGATTTTTCACTCATATTTTCACTCTGGAACTTCCTGTCTTGTTCTTGTTTGTACACTTCGATTAAATATATACTGTTTCTACTCAGTTGGATAGTGCTGTACTGTCAATTTCAATCCTGATTGTTTTCTGCTACTAATTATTGCTTAAGGTAGTTTTCTGCTTGATAATGGTTTCAATACACAGGTATAACGAGATAGAGATTGTTTTCATTACCTGAATTTTAAAAAGAGGCTTTCATGAGTGTTGTTAATCTGGAGTTCTTGTTTCAGCCTAGATCCATAGCCGTTATCGGTGCGACTAACGAGCCTGATAATCCCGGCAATATTCTCATGCGAAACCTTATGGGGGGAGGATTTCTTGGTCCTGTCATGCCCGTAAGTGTCAACGCTGAAGCTATTTCGGGAGTTCTTACCTATAAGGATGTAGATGCACTTCCGAAAGTCCCCGATCTTGCAATTATCTGCCGTCCGCTTGAAGAGTGTCCTGAACTCTTGGCGAAACTTAGTGCTCGGGGTGTTAAAGCTTCCACTTTGATTGGCCCCGGATTCAGCAAAATGTCTAAAGATGATAAAATAAAGCTGAGCCGTGAGCTGATGACAGCTGCAAATTCTCCGCAGATGAGGATACTGGGTCCTAAAAGTTTAGGTTTTATCATACCTTCATTAAATTTGAATGCCAGTATCGCTCCGCTTCCTGCAAAGGCTGGAAAAATAGCTTTTGTTTCTCAATCTGATAGTTTTATCCCTACCGTTTTAGATTGGGCTCACACCAATGATATTGGCTTTTCGCATGTTATTTCAATGGGAAGCCGGATTGATTTAACCTTTGGTGATATTTTAGATTATCTTGGTTCTGATTCACAGACTCGTTCTATTTTACTTTATATTGAATCTATTAATGATGCTAGAGACTTTATGTCTGCCGCTCGCGCAGCCTCGCGTAATAAGCCTGTTTTGGTTATCAGACCCGGGCAGGCTCTTCAGCATGTGACACACGAACTTTCGCAACTCGGCGGAACCATGAGTGCTAGATCTGACGAAGTATTCGATGTGGCTTTTCGCAGAGCTGGAATGCTTCGGGTGCAGACCATTGATGGTCTTTTCGATGCGGCGCAGACTCTTGCCAGTCTTCGCCAGCCTGTGCGGGGTAATCGCCTTGCTATTATTGCAAATGGTACAAGTGCAGGGCTTACCGCTGCGGATGGTCTCATCAGGCGTGGCGGTAAATTAGCAAAACTTTCAGATGATACTATAACTAAGTTAGATGATGTTTTTGACGGGGTGTGGGGTAACTGTAATCCGGTTATTATCGGTTTTGATACTCCGGGTCAGAAATATCTAGATGCTGTAAAAATACTTGTTAAAGATAAGGGTGTGGACGCGGTACTTGTCGTGAATGTGCCGTTTGCTGGATTTTCAGGCGTTGCAATCGCAGAAACCCTTGCAGCTGGTCTTAAAAAGATAAGGCGGATGGTGCTTACTTCATGGCTTGGGGCAGGGATATCCCGCAAGGCCAGACGAGTATTTTCTCAGTCGGGCATTCCCACATACGATAGTGCAGACCAAGCTGTACGCGCATTTATGTATATGGCTGAATATCAACGAAATCAGGAGCTTCTAACCGAGACTCCCGATTCTTTGCCTTCCGATTTTTTCCCGGACACCACAACTGCTCGTGATATTGTTAGAAATGCTCTTTCCGAAGGTCGTGAGGATTTAAATGACCCTGAATCTCACAGAGTTTTAGCTGCATATGGGTTGCCTGTTGTCGAGACTAAAATAGCTATTTCTGCTCGTGAAGCGGTTATCGCCGCAGATGAGCTAGGGTGTCCTGTAGCTCTTAAAATACGTTCGCCGCAAATTAGTCAGCCTTATGATGTCGGTGGAGTTGTGCTTGATCTGGAAAGCCCTGAAAAAGTGTGGGAAGCAGCAGCTACTATGCTGACCAGAGTCAACAGGCAGAGGCCTGATGCTTATATTGAAGGTTTCACTGTGCAGAAAATGGGCAGAAGGTCTAGAGCTCATGAATTGTTTATTTCTGCATCGGTTGATCCAACTTTCGGACCGATTATACATTTCGGCCACGGTGGCATGACCCGTGAAGTTGTGCGAGATCAGGCTATAGCAATGGTTCCTCTGAATATGAGCCTTGCGCGGGAGCTTATAAGTCGTACGCGAATTTTCAGGCTTCTTTCTGGGACGCCCACGCAGCCACCAGTAGATATAGAAGATTTATGTTTGACTCTGATTCAGGTTTCACAGCTATTCATTGATATTCCGCAGATTGTGAATCTTGATATTAATCCGCTCTATGCCGATGATACAGGGGTTCTTGCTTTGGGCGCAAAGATAAGAGTTGCCGAATGCGGTGAGAATTGCCCCGAATTGGCAATTAGGCCGTATCCGCGAGAACTTGAAGAGTGTGTGGTGCTTAAGGATAGCAGGCAGGTTACGCTGCGGCCAATCAGGCCTGAGGATGAGCCTGCACATTATGCCTTCCTCGCACGGGTGTCTGATGAAGATATGCGCATGCGTTTCTTCGGAGTTGTGCGCAGAGACTTTGATCATAAAGATATGTCCCGGTTCACACAGATTAATTATGACCGTGAAATGGCATTCATTGCCACAGCAATAGGTGAATCTGGGAAACCGGAAACACTTGGTGTCGTGAGGACTTCAACTAAGCCTGATAACTCCGAAGCTGAATTTGCCATTGTTATTAGATCTGATTTGAAGGGATCGGGACTAGGTAGTATGCTTTTCCATAAAATTATCAGGTATACCCGTGAACGTGGTACCCACTGGCTTGTCGGACAGACTTTATTTGAGAATAAGGCTATGCAAGGGTTGTCGCGTAAATTTGGATTTGAAATTAGTGAGAACTATGAGGAAGATCTGGTGGAAATGAGATTGGATTGTTCCAAATAAACAGAGAGTTAGTAGCAGTAGCCGAACCGTAAAAAAGCCCCTGTCGAATTAAAATTCGACAGGGGCTTTATTTTTTAAAGCATTGCAAATCGTAGTCGATTTACAAGAGCCACCAAATTGCAGCAAGACCCGTCAGGGACATTGTTATGGTGTATGGGAAAGCAAGCTTAACCATTTCTCCGTAAGAGAGCCTGATGAGAGGCGCAACTGCGGAAGTAAGTAGGAACAAGAATGCGGCCTGTCCGTTCGGAGTAGCGACACTAGGAATGTTTGTTCCTGTGTTGATTGCCACTGCAAGCAGTTCAAACTGTTCTTTGTCGATTGCTCCGCTAAGGAAAGCGGCCTTGGTTTCGGAAATGTATACTGTCGCAACAAATACGTTATCCGAAATCATGGAGAGCACGCCGTTTGCTATGTAGTAAGCTGCGAGCTGAACTTTACCTTCGAGAGCAAGTACGTACTGAATGACTGGAGTGAAGAGGTGCTGCTCGTGAATAACCGCTACAATGGCGAAAAAGACAACCAACAGCGCGGTGAACGGGAGAGCTTCTTCAAAAGCATGACCGATACGATGTTCTTCAGTTACTCCGTTAAGAGCTGTGAGAACAACGATGATAGCCAGACCAATCAAACCAACTTCTGCAACATGGAAAGCAAGACCAAAGATCAAGAATATTGCTGCACATGCCTGAATAATTAATGCAGCTTTCTTCTTTAGGGACATTTTAGCATCGTTCTTGCGGTCTTCTTCTTCGAGAATGGCACGAACGTTGTCTGGAAGTTTGTAGCCGTATCCAAAGATACCTGTGACTTCAAGCATCAAACAGGTGAGTAGCCCGACAGCAAGTACTGGCATGGAGACAGGAGCTGTTCTCATGAAGAACTCAACAAACTGCCAGTTCATGACATGACCGATAAGCAGGTTCTGAGGCTCACCAACGATGGTACAAACTCCGCCAAGTGCTGTACCGACTGCACCGTGCATCATAAGGTTTCTTAAGAAACCTCTGAATTCGCCTAGATGACTTACACATTCACCTTTAAGGAGATTGTCATCTGTCACAGAACAGGAACCTGTTGATGCGAATTTATGGTAAACTGCGTAAAATCCGTATGCAACTGCAATGAGAACCGCTGTAACAGTCAATGCGTCAAGGAACGCAGACAGGAATGCTCCCGAGAAACAGAACAGCAATGAGATTACAATTTTCGATTTGATGCGGAGGAGGATTTTTGTGAAGGCATACCGAAGCATGTCCTGCATAAAGTAAATGCCTGCAACCATGAACATCAAAAGGAGAATAACCGGGAAGTTATGCGCTGTTTCGTTGTAAACAGTTTGCGGGGAAGCCATGCCCAAGGCAATGGCCTCGATGGCAAGCAAACCACTCGCTGGCAGTGGATAACACTTTAGAGCCATTGCAAGTGTGAAAATGAATTCAGCAATTAAGACCCAACCTGTTATGAAGGGGCCGGCAATGGCTAGAAGGATTGGGTTAAGAACAAGAAAGCCGATGATGCTTAACTTATACCAATCAGGCGAATTACCCAGGAAGTTTTTTTGCATTGCCTGCGAAATTGTTTTGGGCACGAGTTGCTCCTTTTACATTGATTATTTAATAGTTCTTTAGACTGGCGTGGACCTAAAGTTCGCTAGGTTCCAGCGGGTCAATTGATAGTTCTGGGTAGAGTCCTTTCAAATCTCCTTCAGGGTATGGCTGGAGAATATTGAAAGAAATATCCTGTGACTGCTGGGCGTGGCCCGCAGTTTCTTTCGTTCCATCCCAGAGAGCACCATTGCATTCTAAAATATGCTCTATGCGGTGCCTGAAGCCTTCGACAAATTTTGCGCCGATACCTTCAAATGTCAGCTCTCCCAAGCGGAACTGTCCTTTGAGCGCAGCAAAGTCAGAAAGAGGGAGTGAGTGCATCTCAAGGTCGGCTTGCTCGCTGATATATCCCCAAACTAAACAATTGTCAGGTATTTTGATTGGCTCCTCCGCATCAATGATTGTGTGCGGCATAATGATAGATCCTTCGCCAATTTCTATCTTATGATCTTTCTTTCCGTTTAAGAATGAGTTGAATCCGACAAAACAATTCTTATGCAGGTGGGTGTAAATAACTTTACCACCGTGGGCGGTTACATCATTACCATCGTAGATTGAGTTAATAATGTAACAGTTTTCCTGTGCATTTGAGCCTGGTCCGAGGTCTGAATCTTCAAGGTAAGCGCGCTGAGCGACAAGAACATTCTTGGCTACTTTGCATTCTCCCTTGATAACGGCATAAGGACTAACTGAGGCCCCTTCTGGAACATCAACCATGCTGTCTGGGTTAACCGCGGAGTATATAGGAATGAAATCTTCTTTTCTTTCGTTAAAGAAATCAATAAATATGCCTGCAGGTCTACTGCCTTCTAAGCGGATGTACTTTTCAAGAATTTCTGTAGGATATTGGTAATTAAACTCAAATGCTCCGCTAGATTTAACCCATATACGACCCGGCAAGATGCGCTTGTGCGACAATTCTCCTGCCTGAACATAAGAGTAAGCTCCTATGGCACAGTCATGACAGATAGAAAGATCTACTGTTGAGAAAGGCTCAAGGAAACAGCCCTCGACAGATGTTCCGTGAATGTTTGCGTAATGCAAAGATACGGTGTTTGAGATCTTGAATACTTCAAGATTTTCAGGGTCGTGAGAGTTATTATGTACAAGCGTTTTTAGAAGAAAGCTGTCTCTGATATAAATGACTTCATCGTCTCGTAGTTTTATAACGTGCCCATTACATTCGACGACATGGCCTTTTCGCTTGAGTTCATCTCCGCGAATGTCACTTTTGTAGAGTATGGAATGGTCGACAACACACTTACCTAGAAAGTACGTTCCTCCGATGCTTGAATGTCTGAAGTGAAACTTCAGGGGGTGCGTGGCGGTTAGTGAGTAGAATGCATAATAGAGTGCAAAACTATCTTTAGGGATTAGATCCTTAATGTAAGGTCTAACATCTACAAGGGGTTCGCGCAGGTTTATATTAACGCGGTGTGCAATGTGATCGATAAGCTTATTTAACTGTTTCATTTTTTCCTTCTCGCTTTTTGGGTACCGGAAGTCGTAGGTGGAAACCGGAACAGGTTGATATAAGTCGGGCGGCCTCGGCGTGTGCCGAAGCCGCCTTGGCTTCATCTTGATTGCTCCCTATACCTTGATATCACTAACCGGGCAAGGTTACAGGCATGCCCATTATTGGCCAGACAACCAGAACTGCAAACCCTGTTACTACTAACAGCATTATACTAGCTGGAATTCCGTATAAGAAGAATTCTCCAGTTGTGAATTGGCCTGAATCATAAGCAATGGCGTTGGGTGCTGCGCCGACGAGAAGGAGGAATGGCATACCTGCAACAACGAGTGCTACGAAAAGGATGACTTCAGGGGCAACTCCGAGGTACGGAGCGATAACTAAAGCAACAGGTAACGAGATGGCTATCGCGGCCACGTTCATAATGAAGTTGGTCATCATGAGGACGAAGAACGCAATGGACATAACAAACACGAACCAGTGAGAGTTCTGAAAGATTGTTAGCCAGTTAACAGCCATCCATTTAGCCGCGCCTGTTTCCCATAGACAGAAGCCGATAGACATAGCTCCAGCGAAGAGGAGAATGATATTCCAAGGAATATCTTCAAGGTCGTCGATATCCAGAATTTTAAAGATAAAGAACGATATGGAAGAGACCAGAATCAAAGCAGTTTTATCAATCGCCTTTAGCTCAGGAATGAAGGATCTAAGGCTCATTATTACAATGATGGAACCGACAAGAACAGCCGCCATAATTTCGTCACGGCTAAGTGGTCCCATTTGCTTATTAAGCTCTCTAGCTTTTTCACGAAGGCCCGGAATGGTTGCTTTTTCAGGCTTGAGGACGATCATGAAGAATCCCCAAAGCAGGAATACCATAGCCCAACCGATGGGGGCCATATAGTAGGTAAGCTCGAAGAAGGTGATATCCTTTCCAAGAATTTCCTGGAAGAAACCGATGGCTACAGCTCCGCGAGCAGCACCAAGCAAGGTGACAATAGAACCAGCACCCGCGACATAGGCCATGCCTATAAAGAGGCCTTTCCCAAACTTAGTCGGCTTATCTCCTTCTCCATAAAGTCCGTAAATAGCTAGGAGAAGAGGATATATGGTCGCGGCTACTGCAGTGTGAGCCATAATATGGGTCAGCAGGGCGGTAACGACGAAAACTCCGAGATAAATGTTTTTTGTCTTTTCACCGACAACCATTAACATCTTATATGCAAGGCGTTTGGTAAGTCCGGTCTTGGTGAAAACAAGTCCAATCATTATAGAAGCGAAGATAAATAGAACTGACGGGTCCATGAAATCTTTAAAAGCGACCTTAGCAGGGCGAATAAAGAACATGGCCTGAAGTACGCCAATGGCAAGCGAAGTTACACCGATTGGAACAACCTCGAAGACCCACCATGTACCAGCTAGGAGGAAAACGCCGATAGCGCCTTTGGCTTCTTTGGAAAGAACGAAATGCTCGCCCATCGGATCAATTGCATCGGGCCATGCCGGACAATAGTAGACAATAGCAAATAAGGCTACACCGAGCAGCATGAAGAATAGTCTTTTGAAATCAAAAGAATTTGGTTGTGATAGAGTTGCAGTGCTCATATCTTAATTACTCCTTGATATTTTCCGTATTTGCGATTTCACAGGCGAGAATGGAATCACGCACTTTCTCAAAGACATCTCCTAAGCGAAGAACTCCTGTGATTCTGCCTTCTTTTCTAACTAATATGGGCTGCTGAACACCGAGGATGTATGCGTGCAGCGGCTTATCTAAGTTGTCGTCTTCAGCAACTATTTCAGCTTGTTCTGGAGAGTGCATTATGTCTTTAACTTTGATTCCGCCGATACGATGACAAAGTGATTTTAGTGGCTCAGACCAGAGATTGAAATCTTTGAAAACTTTTTGAACGTAACTTTTATCCAGAAATCCACTTGGGTTTTTTGATAAAAGTTTGAAGTAGGAAGGTTCCATGTGCTTAAAAATATCAAGCATTGTAACCATCCCGACAACCTGACCATTAGCATCTTCGACCAGAAGATCGCGATGCGGATGTGAAAGATTCTTGACTTCACTTTCTTTCACCAGCTCCAGCATAGCTGAGTGTACTGATGTGTCTTCTTTCACCCGGCTGTATTCAACCACCGGGATCATAAGATCACTAACTTTTAAATTATTCACGTAACTCTCCTGTATTAGTTGTTCGGTAGTAATTCTTACAGTTATGTCTTTTCGCAGAAGGCTTTCCGCAATGTTCTTGTGAGTACTGCAATATCAACCGGTACTTGAATTTCGGCACATGCCCCCAGATTCATTGCTTCTATCGATAGCTGAATCTTGTTGTGCCGATTAATTAAAATAACTTTTAAACCAGGAACAATTGTCGAAATCTTTTTCATAAACTCAAGAGAACTTCTTCCAAACCCGGATAGCCCCAGTACAATTGCGTTTACCTTACATTTCTTTGCAAGATTTTCCGCTTCACTGAGAGATCCTGAGCCAATGACTTTAAGCCCTTCGCTTTTCAGTCGTTGAATGAGGTGCTCGCGAAATTCTGTGTCGCTTTCAACAATCATTATATTCATTTGGCCGACTGTTGGTTTTGTTGCTTCTCCGGAGATTCGGTTCTTTGCAACATTGGCTCTGTATAAGCATTCAGTGTGCCACAAGAAATAAAACAATTCATAACAGCTTCTTAGGTGTTGAGGAAGAGTTTTACTTTCTTTTTGGTGATACGATATGCGACAAATTGAAACAGAGAGTCAGAGACAAAATAAGACAAAATGAAACGAAAACTAACTTAGTGCGAAAATAATATTGGATGTATAGGTGGTTATGAAGGGGGATTAGGCGTTGTAAAAGTTCATTCCAGCCGACAATGCGGCATTTTTGTGAGCTTCTAAAATCTTTTTTACGGGTCCGATAACATCGTCGAAGACGGTGATTTCTTTCCATGTAAGGTATTGATAATGCTCATCTCCGATTCCTCCGCAAATTACAGCGTCTGCATTGGCCGATGTCGCAAGGGCGCATAGGTCGTCTGCAGAAGCTTGCGGTAGAACTATTACCCGTTCGTAGTAGTCAGAGTTGGATTTAATTTCGACTAGAAGAACATCCGTAGCCAAGTCAAAGCGGGGTGCTACGTCATCGTTAAATAGTGGGATAAGTATTTTTTTATCCATTGGGGTTCTCCATGAGATTATCTATTGATGGAGTGTTTGTTCATTTTGCGCCAGAAGGTAGACCTGCTCCAGCCCAGTCTTTTCGCTGCCTCACCTTTTCTGCCGCCACTATTAACAAGAGCATCCATGATCATCCTCTTTTCCGCGTGGTCCCAATTTTCAGCCGGTGAGTATTCTTTTTGGGGTGCATGATCGGGCAAAGTCTTTGCGGATTCCATAACCGGACGTAAAATATCCTGCTCAGTAAGATATGCAGGAAGGTGTTCTGTTCCAATATATTCGCGGTCGCAAAAGTTTACCGCATATTCAACGATATTTCGAAGTTCTCTAACGTTTCCGGGGAAATGATATGCAGAAATAATTTTAGCAGTCTTCCTGGTAAATCCCTTTATCTTTTTATTAAATTTTGTGCAGTAATCTTTTAGAAAGTGGTTTTTCAGCAGAAGGATATCTTCTCCTCGTTCCCTGAGGGGCGGTAAGTGAAGGTGAACCACGTTAAGCCTGAAAAGTAGATCAGCTCGGAAAGATTTGTCTATAACCATCTGTTTCAAGTTGCGATGAGTGGCAACAATGACGCGCACGTCCGCTTTAAAACCGACTGAGCTACCTAGCGGATGTATCTCTTTATCATCTAAGAAGGATAGCAGCTTAACTTGAAGGCTTAGCGGAAGGTCGCCTATTTCTGTCAGGAAGAACGAACCGTTATGAGCTAATTTGATGCGTCCCGGGCGATTTTCATGTGCTCCGGTAAAAGCCCCTTTAACATGACCGAACAGTTCAGATTCCAGCAAAGTTTCCGGTAGCGCGCCGCAGTTAACCTTAATGAACGGAGATCCTGCGCGGTCAGATGCGTTGTGCACTGCTTCTGCTAACACGTCCTTTCCTGTACCTGTTTCGCCAGTAATAAGAACGGATGAATCTGTTGCGGCAATACTCGGGATCATGCTGAAAACTTTGACCATTTGGGAGCTGGTGCCAATTAATCCTCCCAGTGAATAAGCCTTGCTTGCTGTGCTGCTCAGTTCCGCAACTTGTCTGATATCCTGAATAGTTTCCACAAAACCTGAAAGTTTGTTATCCTTTGAAAATATTGGGGCTACTGTCAGTCTGATGGGTATTTTGATGCGAGAGCGATCTATAATATCTGCATCGACCGAGATGGGGTTGAAGTCAGCTTTGCTAGCCATAACGGGGCAGCCCTTGAAGCAGTAATCACATCTAAGGGCGAGCATACATTTCAGGCCGACCATAGAATCTGGCTCTGCGCCCGTTATTGTTTGCCATGTGCGATTGACTACCTCAATGTTTCCATTAATATCAAGCACGGCAATTCCTACAGGGACTTCATTTAGAAGGTCCGGTAAAAGGAATTGCTGATTGAGCAGTCCGCTGACAAGGTAAGTGTTATCGTTTTTCACACCAACTAGGTAACATGTCTTGTATCTGGAAGTCACCTTTCAGTTTGCGCAAAAATGGATACAATTTATATATAATCATTCTTGCGACAGTAATGTTCGGACTTTCCAAAGCGGTTTTTTGCAGTTACATTTGCGCACGGAAAAACTATGAATACATACATTTTTATACCACCTGTCAGGAAGCCCACTGGTGGCATCACCGTTTTTTGCCAGATCGCATCTATCCTTGCGCGTCAGGGAAAGAATGTGCGTCTAGTCTTACGTGAGGCCGGAAGTTGGATGCCTCCCCTAGAGGCTGACGATCCAGACCCCATTCTTTGGGATGAGCTAAGTCTTAGTAAGGACGATCTCTGGTTGGTGCCGGAAGGGTGGGTAAACAGTCTCGCTCCCGGTCTAAATGCCGGAGCCAAATGCGTAGTCTATTGTCAAAACTGGGCCTACCTTTTTTCTTCTCTACCGGCAGGCGTGTCATGGCAGAATTTGCCCGTATCATTCTTAGCCGTATCAGACCCCGTAGAATGGTTTATGCAACAGACGTTAGGCAAAACCTCGCCCATACTAAGGCCCGGAATTGACACAAAACTCTTCTATCCGCCAAAATGCATGGATGACGGGCCGCTCAGAATTGCTTATATGCCGCGCAAGAACAAAGCGTTAGTCACCCAAATTAAATCCATATTCGAAGCTCGCAATCCCAATTGCGATATACGGTGGGTTGAAATAGCAGGGATGAATGCCGAAGGTGTTGCCCAGACCCTAAGAACAAGCCACATATTTCTCGTGTCCGGCTTCCCAGAAGGATGTCCGTTGCCTCCTCTTGAAGCATTAGCCTCTGGATGTATTCCCGTGGGATTTTCAGGTTTTGGAGGATGGGATTACATGCGCCAATTAGACGGAGCCATATTCAAACCATGGTGGCCCTTGCGCGAAGTAGAATGGTCCGGAAACGGTTTCTGGTCCGCCGATGCAGACGTATTAGATGCAGCACTTAATCTGGAAAAAGCAATCACTTTATGGCGCGAAGGCGGGCCGAATCTACAAAATGCACTATCGGCTGGACAGCAAACCATTCAGTCCTACACCCTAGACGTTCAAGCCCAAGCAGTAAGCAAAATCTGGGAAAAATTTTAAAACTATACCGCTGCCGGAGGCATCCCTATATAATGACCAAAAAAAAGAAAAAGATTCGTCCATTACCGCAGACGATAGGAATTAATGTTCCGGGCGTTGAGACTCACGCCCATTTAGATTTAGACGATTTAGTTAATGATTTGCCGGAGGTTTTAGCTCGGGCAAAAGAATGTGGCATAGCTAAGATTGGTAATGTTTTTTTGGGGCCGCAGGCTTATGAGAAAAATCGCGCTCTTTTTGATGATCATCCTGAAGTCTTTTTTGTGCTTGGAGTTCATCCTAATAATTCTGATAAATATACTGACTCTGACACCGAGGCGATGCGGACGGCGTTTAAAGCCGATAGCCGTTTGAAAGCGCTTGGTGAAATTGGGTTGGATTTTTATTGGGACCGTGTGCCTTATGATGTGCAGGAGAATGTTTTCCGTACTCAGCTTGGACTTGCAGAGGAGCTTGATGTTCCTGTGGTGATTCATAGTCGTGATGCGCATGAGAAAACTTTGGATGTGCTGGAAGATTTCGGCTGGCGCGATAAACCTCTGCTATGGCATTGTTTCGGGTCGGGTGTTGCGACTGCTAAGCGCATTTTGGATAACGGTTGGCATATTTCTATTCCCGGTCCTGTTACATATAAAAAGAATGTGGAGGCGCAGGAAGCGGCTAAATATATTCCGGTTGAGCGGATGATGTTTGAGACTGATTGCCCGTTCCTGACTCCTGAACCGTGGCGCGGGAAACGCAACGAGCCTGCATATGTAGTATTTACTGCTGCTAAAGTTGCGGAGCTTAAAGGTATGGATGTTAATGAGTTGTGGGCTATCTGCGCGAAGAATGCGTATGATTTCTTTGGGCTGTAGTGTTCAAAACTGGCGGAACTCATGATCGAAGGTGGAAATATAATATGGTTTATGTCTGTGCGAATGCATGCATGGACCATGAGCGAAACCGTGGATGAAATTTTCAGCCGTTTAAATTTCGGACTGTTTACTCAGCATGTGGTTGTGAACGCCGCTAAGCTTATTAATATGGAGCGCGATGAATCGCTTCGTGAATCCGTTGAAGACTCCGATATCATTAGTATTGATGGTATGGGAATTGTGTGGGGAGCGCGGTTTTTGGGACATGATGTGCCTGAACGTGTGGCGGGAGTTGATCTTTTTTACGCTTTGCTGACTCGTGCGGAACTGGAACATGAGCCTGTTTATTTTCTCGGCGCTAAGCCGGATGTGGTCGAAAAGGCCGTTGCAAATCTTAGAGTAAAATTTCCAGCCTTGGATATAGCAGGCTATCATCATGGCTATTTCTGGGATGACGAAGAAGCTGTGGTGGATGATATTGCAAAGTCTGGTGCGAATATGCTTTTTGTTGCGATAACTTCACCGAAAAAAGAAAATTTCATCAATCGCTGGCGTGAAAAGTTAGGGGTAAAATTCGTAATGGGCGTGGGCGGCACATTCGATATCGCTGCCGGAAAATCCAAGCGTGCTCCATTGTTCATGCAAAAGCACGGACTGGAATGGTTCTATCGCTTGATTCAGGAACCGCGCAGAATGTGGAAGCGGTATTTAGTTACGAATACGTTGTTTGCTTTGAAATTGTTGAAGTTTAAGATTTTGGGGTGAGGATTTTACAACCCCAAAGCCCCATAAACAGCCTTCATATCAACATTCTCCCGCACGATTTTAGCTAACCTGTCCAGCGCATCTTCCATCCCGAAGGTGGTCTGGATCGTTTCTAGCTTGGGCAATCCCCTTTTCTCGCGCAGTGAATCAATGAACCATCTTCTGAATCCGTCTGCGTCGAAGATACCATGCAGATACGTTCCCCATATCATTCCAGATTTTATTCCGAATCCTAACACTTTTGAAATAGGCACTGACCCTTCTACGCCTTGTGGAACTATGATGGCGCGCACTGTTGGCAGTAGCGGTTCGGTTTTGCCGTGATGAATTTCGTACCCGCTGACTTCCATCTTGCTCACCCCGTGAATTCCCGTTGTACGGCTCAAGGTCTTTTCTGGCGCAAGTGTTGTCTGTAGCGGTAGTAACCCTAGTCCGTTTGCGGTCCCTTCTGTGGATTCTATTCCTTTCGGGTCGCTGATATATTGGCCTAGCATTTGGAATCCTCCGCAGATTCCTATAATTGCGGCTTTATCTTTGTGCTTCAGAATCGCTTCAGCCAATCCGTTTTCGCGCAGATGCGCTAGGTCAGAGAGGGTTGATTTACTTCCGGGTATAATTATCGCGTCAGGATTTCCTAAATCTTTCGGATTATCTACAATCCTTAAGTTTACGTCCGGTTCGCCTTTAAGCGCGTCGAGGTCCGTGAAATTTGAGATGCGTGGCAGATCTATGCAGACGATATCTACCGAATCTTTCCTCGTTTCCTTGCTGCCGGATTTGTTTAAGTCATCTTTAAATGAAACGGAATCTTCGTCAGGCAACCCCAAATTATTTATGTGTGGGATTACTCCAAGTACAGGTTTGCCCGTGTGGTCCATCATAAAATCGAAGGCGGGGGTGAGCAGTGAAGCGTCCCCTCTAAATTTGTTCAGCAAGAAGCCGCAGACCATTTTGCGCTCGCTGGCATCGATTAGATCCATGGTTCCTGAAAGTGCCGCGAATACTCCGCCGCGATCAATATCGCCTGTGATGATGACCTTGGCCTCGGCGTATTCCGCCATTGCCATGTTGACGATGTCATGCTGTTTCAGGTTGATTTCAGCTGGCGATCCGGCCCCTTCAATCACCATAATATCATTTTCATTGCTTAGAGAATCGTAGGACGATTTTACGGCATCAAAGGCTGTGGGTTTGTATTCAACGTATTCCTTAACTTTCATGTTGCCGACAGGTTTACCCATGACGATAACCTGTGAACCTATGTCGCTGTTCGGTTTTAATAGAACTGGATTCATGCGGACATTGGGCGCTTGCTTGCTGGCGGCGGCTTGGGTCACTTGTGCGCGGCCCATTTCTAAGCCGTCTTCTGTGACGAAGGAATTGAGGGACATATTTTGTGCTTTGAAGGGTGCAACTTTGTAGCCATCTTGTAGGAATATACGACAGAATGCTGCGGCTAGGATGGATTTTCCGGCATTGGAGCAAGTACCCTGAATCATCAGGGCTGGCGTTTTCCTCGGTTCGGGCGGAGTGGTTTCCATACCTGTGAAGGAGCGAAGGCCGTCTATGAATTTACGGTTTTCTTCTTCGGTGCGGACGGCTATGCGGAAATATGTGGAATCGAGACCATCGAAATTGTCGCAGTGACGCACAGCAATATTGTTACTTATGAGATGGTCGATGAGCGCGTCGGCATTCATTCCAACTCGTTGAATCTGGCAGAGCATGAAATTTGCTTCCGCAGGCAGGGTTCGGATGCCCGGTATTTTTGCTATTTCCCGAACCAATTCTTCTCGCAAACGGGTAGTCGTTTCTATTGTTTTGCGTGCGTATTCATCATCATTAATACATTTCAGCCCGACCTTTTGTGCCAGCAGATTTACCGACCAACAGGGCAGAATATTTTTAAGCTCCAGTATTATATCTGGTGTGGCAAATGCCAACCCGAGTCTTAACCCCGGTATGGCGTAAAATTTTGTGAGCGAAAGAATTGTGATTACGTTTGGAGGGCGTTGCCCCACAAGTCTGTCTAGATCTGGAACGAAGTCGGCGAATGATTCATCTACAATGAAACGTGATTCTGGGTGTTCGCGGGCAATTTTTTTTAAGGATTCGGGGTCAAAGGCCGTGCCAGTGGGATTGTTTGGTTGTGCGAGAAATACCAGCGCTGGGGCGGCTGATAGAAATGATGATAAAGTATCGAAATCCGGCGCGAAACCATTTTGCGGATCGAGCGGTATTTGTTCGGTTTTAAGTCCGGCAACAACGCATGAGCGCTCATAGTCAACATAGCAGGGCACAGGGATAACAGCCCGTTTGAATCCGCCAATGCGCGTGATGGTATTAATTAACTCGGACGCACCGTTTCCAGCGATACATTCATTGGGCCACACTTTATATTTCTGGCAGGCGGCAAGGGTCAGCTCTGCGCTTTCAGGATCGGGGTAGCGGTCAATTTCGTCAAGAGCGTTAACGATAACTTGCTGGAGCCAAGGTGGCGGCCCGAGTGGATTGATATTTGCCGAAAAATCAAGGAGTTCGTCTGACGGGCATCCTGCTTTCTCTGCCAGTTTTTTGATATTTCCGCCATGAGCGTATTTATTGTCGTGCATCGCTCCCTCCATGGAGTGAATGGTCATGATATCGAGATCTATAACTCTATTCTGCGTTGGATTCAAATAATTCGTTTGAATAAAATATGGTTGGGGACGTGCGGTGTGGTATGGAGGGTTGTCGATGGGTGACTTTTAATTGTGTCCTATTGGTATTTAATTTACCCGTCGCAAACAACTTGGTTACGTCCGGATTTTTTCGCATAATATAGCCGTTTGTCCGCGATTCTAAGCATTGCGTCACCTGCCAGCAAATCACATTCATCCAAGTTTGCGACTCCGGCACTTATGGTAACTTTAATTTCGCCACCGGTTGTTAAAATCTTAGATTCAGCACAACCTATTCGCATGCGCTCAGCCACTATCATGGCGTCCTCTTTTTTCGAGCCTGGCATGAGTACTGCGAACTCTTCTCCGCCGTACCTGCAAACGATATCTGCGCCACGTCTGGAATTTTGGAGCAGAATTTCTGCTACTTGTTTGAGAGCTTCATCGCCTGTGGCATGTCCGTAGGAGTCGTTGATCAGTTTGAAATGATCGATATCAATCATTATGACAGAAAGGTCGCCGCCCCTACGCTTAATTCTTTGTGTTTCCTCTTCTAGTCTTATGAAGAGATAGCGACGCATATATAAGCCGGTGAGGCTGTCTTCTATTGTCTGTCGGAATAATTCTGAGTTTTCATATGATATTGCAGCAACTGTTGAAACAATTCCTAGTTGGAACAGTTCGGCATTGGACCATGGCTTGTCGTTTTTACGGTAAAGCGTAACGAATCCTTTAACGAGGTCACGCGATCCAACCAACGGAATGCATAGACAGGTTTCGGGGCATTCTTCACAGCTGTCTCCGGGAAGTGGGTACAGGGACCCCTCGTGCTTCGGCCTGGTCACAGGGGCGCGGCTTTTGGCTGCCTCGTCCATTGCCTTAGTCATTGGAACGGTTTCATTTGGAAATGATCTTTCATGATCAAGAGATGCAGCTACCACAATCAAATCCCCTTTTCGATCATAGGTCATTATGGCGGCGTCTTTGCATGACCCTAGATCACAGAATGCTTCTAATGTGCGGTCTAGAAGGGTGTCTTTATCCAGCTCCATTGCAAGAAGTCTGGTAGCAAAATTTACAGTCAGGAGCGTTGCATCGAAATCAAATTTGTCCATAGTCATGGTGGGAATCTTCTATGATTTGACCTTGCTAAAAGTCGTTAGTTATATTTTCAGAGTTTAGTGCTGTTAGTTATGACTTCAATAATTGAAGATTTGCAATACGGCAACTTTATTATGCAGGCAAAAAAGCCCCCATCAGATTTATATAAAAACTGATGGGGGCTTTTGAATTACTTTGCGATTATAGCTAGAGCTCTACTTTCAAGCGCTCAGCAATAGTCTTGGCAGCTTTTCTTCCTGCGCCCATTGCGGAAATAACGGTTGCTGAACCGCCGACGATGTCGCCTCCGGCAAAGACATTAGGGATTGAAGTCTCACCAGTTTCAGGATTAGCGTCAATGTAGCCCGACTTGCTTAGGTTGAGGCCCGGTGTTGCTTCGAGAAGCACCGGGTTGGCCCCTGTTCCTACAGCTAAGATGACCATATCGACTTCAAGCTCTTTGGTTTTGCCTTTAACCGCAACTGGTCTACGACGACCGGACGCGTCCGGCTCGCCAAGTTCCATCACCTGAAGAGTCATAGATTTAACATGTGAGTTTTCATCACCGTTAATGGCTATTGGGGAAGTGAGAAGCTCAAGCTGAACTCCTTCTTCGATTGCGTGATGCAATTCTTCGAGTCTGGCAGGCATTTCATCCTGAGTACGACGGTAAGTGATGTACACATTTTCCGCGCCAAGCCTAAGAGCTGTGCGGGCTGCGTCCATTGCAACATTTCCGCCGCCGATGACGGCAACATTGCGCGGTCTCGGGGCAGGTGTGTCGTAGTTCGGGAAGTCATATGCGCGGCCTAAGTTGATGCGGGTTAAGTACTCGTTTGAGGAGTACACACCGACGAGGTTTTCTCCCGGTATGTTGAGGAACCATGGAAGGCCCGCTCCAACACCGATGAATACTGCGTCGAATCCGTCATCAATAAGATCTTGAATGGTAATAGTTTTACCTCCGACCCAGTTGGGCATGAAGGTAACGCCTTTGGCCCATAGTGCTCCTACTTCGCGGGCAACAACGGCCTTAGGGAGTCTGAATTCTGGAATACCGTAAACAAGAACTCCGCCGATTTCGTGCAGAGCTTCATATATTGTTACCGGTACGCCTCTAGCCGCCAGATATCCGGCAACAGTTAGACTGGATGGGCCGGAACCGATGCAGGCCACTTTTACTTGATCATTCGGAAGGCTACATGCTGTATGACCAGTAATCATTTCACAGGCGGAATCACTGTCAAAAGTGTCGGCTACGAATCTTTCAAGACGTCCGATTGCGACTGGCTCATGCTTTTTGCCTAGAATACAGGAACCTTCACACTGTGTTTCCTGCGGGCAGACACGTCCACAAACAGCAGGCAAGGCATTGGTTTCTTTCAGAACTCTATATGCAGAAGGAACATCTCCTGCTGCTAGATGTCCTACAAAGCTTTTGATGTCGATTTCAACAGGACAACCTTTCTGACAGAGCGGAACCTTACACTGAATGCAACGGTTTGCTTCTTCGATAGCCTGCTCGCGGCTGTAACCCAGCGCGACTTCTTTGAAGTTTTTGTTGCGCACATCAGCGGGCTGTTCTGGCATT
Organism: Desulfovibrio sp.; assembly: GCA_030145055.1. Classification (GTDB taxonomy): domain Bacteria; phylum Desulfobacterota; class Desulfovibrionia; order Desulfovibrionales; family Desulfovibrionaceae; genus Maridesulfovibrio. Next base: position 155,314 of record JAQYWK010000001.1, on the reverse strand, counting down.
GGGGTACGGATTGGATTAAATTTCTTTTTAATTGCCATGCTCCCTCCTGAATAAATCCATTGATTCGTTCTCTTGGTTTTTATACTGAGCGAGGCGCATTCTGAGTTCGTTGAAATCAACTTTGTGTCCGTCGAATTCTGGCCCGTCTACGCATGCAAAGCGGGTTTCTCCACCAACATTACAACGGCAAGCTCCGCACATACCTACGCCGTCAACCATGATAGAGTTCAAACTTACAACTGTTCTGACTCCAAAAGGTTTGGTTACTTTCGCAACAGCTTCCATCATGGGGACAGGGCCGATGGCGACAACCTCCGTAACGTCTTTGTCTTTTTCAAGACGGTCACGAAGAACATCCGTTACGAATCCTTTATGGCCGGAACTTCCATCATCAGTTGCGATAAGGAGTTCAGGACAAAATCCGCCGAGTTCGTCACAAAAAAGAAGCAGGTCTTTACTACGTGCGCCGACAATGGCGACGACGTGGTTGCCCGCTTTATGGTGGCCTTTAGCAATATGGTGCATGGCTGCGATTCCGGTTCCGCCGCCAACACAGATAACTGTGCCGCATTTTTCAATGTGAGTCGGTTTTCCGAGAGGTCCGCAGACATCAAGGATGATCTCACCTTCTTTTAATGTTTCAAGAAGAGCCGAACTTTTACCTACAACGAGGTACACAATAGTGATAGTTCCGGCCTCCGGGTCCGTATCAGCGATAGTAAGTGGAACGCGTTCCCCTTTGTCATGGATACGAAGAATTACGAAATTTCCCGGTTTTGCCTTTTTGGCAATTTGTGGAGCGTCGATAACTAGCAGGCTTGTCTGGCCTGGAATCAAAGCTTTTTTCTGAAGAATTTTGTTGCTCATAGTCTCCTACATCGCTTAAGTTTTTGGGAAGATAAATCTTTGGACCCCGGAAAGCAAGGTTCTAAGTCTTTTGCTGCTCTTGCCAAACCTGATTCAACGTATTATGTTTAAAACAGTTGATCAGATAGAAAATTTAGATGCTTCCACGGATGGAAGCCGAAAATCCCACGTATCCTTCATGGATGAATGCGGCAGAGCCGCAGGAACGCCGGATTGCCAGTGATGGCTGTCGGGCTTTTTTGTGAACGTGGATCGGTTTCAAATGTGGAGTACGGTATGCGTATAGCATCGCAAGGCTTAAATATATATGCTGAAAACGGGCGAAATGAGCTTGTAAATGCGGAAAATCCGTCCGAAAGCGTACAGGCGCGCGTAAAGACGCGCAGTTTCGGGTTCAGTTTAGGTAAGCTTGGGGTAAACTTCATTGCAAAGGACCTCGAGTTTGAGCCAAGTGAAGCCGAAAGTAGCTCGCAAACGTTTCGTTCAAATTCATATCCTCGTGCTCAGAGCGAAGAACAGCATGTTCAAGATGTTGCTAAATATCTTTCGCAAACTCAAATGGCCCGCTCTGATGATTCCACCACATATGTTCCCGGTAATTCCAGCCGCATGCTTAGCAGAGCTCTTTCAGCTTACAGTCAGCAGTCCGGTGCGCTTAATCACTCACTTCCCGGAAGTGTGCTTGGCAAAGTTTAAGAAACAGAGCGCTGAGTAACGGCTTTTATGGAAATACTATCTTTTTGTGTATTATAGTTTGATGGGTCAATCAACTCTTTTTGTAAAAAGTATCTTACAAATATATATATAGTTCTGAAGGGTGAATATTTTTTTATTATTTAACCTCAATGATAATAGCGGTTTGTTTGATCTGGACCCATTACGCATTAGACAGGATTCAACAAATACCGTAATAAGATCTCCCTCGGTCCACATTTTTGTGGCGAATCATAACGTTAAATTTAAGGAGCCGGCAGTTCTATTGATATGAACGTCGACCATTTATTATATGGCAAAATTAGAAAACATACGAAATTTCAGTATCATAGCTCATATTGACCATGGTAAGTCTACACTCGCTGATCGAATTCTTGAGATTACTGGTCTTGTTGGGGATCGTGATAAAAAAGCACAATATCTAGACAAGATGGATCTTGAGCGTGAGCGCGGGATTACCATTAAAGCTCAGAGTGTTCGCATTCCTTATAAATCAAAGAACGGTGAAGATTATATTCTCAACCTGATTGATACTCCCGGACATGTTGATTTTAGCTACGAAGTTTCACGAAGTCTCGCGGCTTCAGATGGAGCTTTACTCGTTGTTGACGCAACTCAGGGTGTTGAAGCGCAGACTCTTGCTAACGTATTTTTAGCTCTTGATCATGACCTTGAAATCGTTCCAGTGCTTAACAAGATAGACTTGGCTAGTGCTGATTGTGATAGGGTTGCCGGTGAAATAGAAGAGATTATTGGCCTCGATTGTTCTGATCCTTTGATGATCAGTGCTAAGACCGGTCTTAACGTAGATACTGTGCTTGAGGCTGTTGTTAACCAGCTTCCACCGCCTGAAGGCGATCCGAATAAGCCGCTTAAAGCTCTTATTTTTGACTCATGGTATGACTCATATCAGGGCGTGGTTGTTCTTTTCCGTGTTTTGGATGGGACAATTAAAAAGGGCGATAAGATCCAAATTTTCTCTTCAAAGCTGGTTTTTGATGTCACGACTTTAGGTGTTTATTCTCCTGAAGCTGTGAATATGAAAAGTCTCAGTGCCGGAGACGTTGGGTTTTTATGTGCCAGCATGAAAGAGCTGACTGATGCCCCTGTCGGTGACACAATCACTCTTGCGGAAGATCCAGTTGAAGAGCCTTTTCCGGGTTTTCAGGAAGTTAAGGCGATGGTTTTCTGTGGACTGTATCCTGTGGAACCCGCTGAATATGAGCTACTTAAAGGTTCCCTTGAAAAGCTTCAGCTTAATGATACAGCCTTTTCATATGAGCCGGAGACTTCGACAGCGCTCGGATTTGGTTTCCGTTGTGGTTTCCTTGGTCTTTTGCACATGGAGATTATTCAGGAGCGTCTTGAACGTGAATTTCAGGCTAAGCTGATTGCAACGGCTCCTTCGGTTATTTATCAGGCTAAGCTGAACAGCGGCGAAGTCATTGAAGTTGATAACCCTAGTAAAATGCCGGAAGCAACTGAGCTTGAATCTCTTTCTGAGCCATATTGTCGTTTGGAAATTCATGTTCCTGATGCTTATGTCGGCTCGGTATTGAAACTTTGCGAAGAGAAACGCGGCATCCAGCAGGACATGCGTTACCTCTCATCCTCACGCGTTATTATTACGTATGAGGTTCCTTTTGCTGAAATTATGTACGACTTCTTTGATAAATTGAAATCGCATACAAAAGGTTATGCTTCACTTGATTACGAAATTATTGATTACCGTGTATCTAACCTTGTTAAGCTGGATATTTTGATTAATACCGAACCTGTGGATGCCTTTTCCATAATTGTTCATAAGGATTCAGCTTATACTCATGGTAGAAGCCTTGCCTTGAAGCTCAAAAGGGCTATTCCTCGTCAGATGTTTGAGGTTGTAATCCAGGCTGCAATTGCAAGAAAGATTATTGCTAAAGAACGCGTTGCCCCGTTCAGGAAAAACGTTATTGCCAAGTGTTACGGTGGAGATATTTCCCGTAAGCGCAAACTTCTTGAAAAACAGAAGGAAGGTAAGAAGCGTATGAAGAAGATGGGTAATATTGAAATTCCGCAGGAAGCCTTCCTTGTTGTACTTAAGGCTGGCGACGATTAGTTTTTATTTTAAACGATTATTTCGCAGGGTCATCCCTGTGAAACTTTATAAGGACGACTAGTATGAATCCCAAATGGCAGAGCACTGTAAAAGAGTATATTGAAGCGTTGTTGATAGCCCTTCTATTAGCCCTATTTATTAGGACTTTTATTGTTCAGGCGTTTAAGATTCCTTCCGGTTCCATGTTGCAGACTCTTCAGATCGGAGATCATCTGTTGGTTAATAAGTTTACTTATGGTGTGAAAATTCCATTTACCACCAAAGTAATTGTTGAAATGGGCAAGCCTGAGTATAAAGATATTATTGTTTTCAAATACCCCGGTGATCCGAGTAAAGATTACATCAAAAGAGTAATTGGAGTTCCCGGTGATACTGTAGAGATTAAAAACAAAAAAGTTTTTGTGAACGGTAATCTGCTTGTAGAGCCTTATACTCAATTTATTGATAATACCCATGTTTCTACCTTGCGTGATAATATGCCGCCGCGACATATTCCCGAAGGTGAGTTTTTTGTGATGGGAGATAATAGGGATGGTTCAAACGATTCAAGATTCTGGGGGAATGTACCGCGTGATAATATCCTTGGTAAGGCCTGGATCATTTATTGGTCATGGGGCGGCCCTGATTCTGTTCGCTGGGATCGCTTAGGAATGCTGCTTCACTAAAATTATTTAAGTGATCTGAACAGTTCTGTTTATTATTTGAAAGCCCGCCATTTATGGCGGGCTTTTCTTTTTTAATATAGTTTTCTTGTCACCCATTTATGAATCATGCATATTCTAAGTGTAAGGTGGTTAATAGGAGAGATTGGAGAGTTTTATTTTTGTGCCGTGTAATAAGTGTGTTGTCTGTTTATTGAATAACAAAGAGCATTTTAATTGATTGGTATAAAGTAGTAGTTTCTAAAAAATGATCAGGAGTTTTTTAAGTGGCAAAAATTGAATGGAACGAGTCTTTAAGCCTCGGTATTGAGGAATTGGATGGGCATCATAAAGAACTTTTACGCATAATGAGTATGCTTTTAGATGCCCTGAATAAGAGTGAGAATGAGGACACTATTACGATATTGCTTACTAAACTTCGAGAATATTCAATTTATCATTTCAATGCGGAAGAGGCTTTTATGGAAAAGATTCATTACCCGCTGCGCCTTAAACATATTCAGCGTCACACAGAGCTCAAAAGAAAGGTCAAAGCTCTCCAGTATTCGCGCTTTCATCATGAAAATCTGACATCTGATGATTATAAAAAACTTCTTTCGGTATGGCTGCTTGATCACATTTTAGATTTTGATTTTAAGGTTGCTAAATTTTTGAGTGAGCAGAAAAATAAACCATCAGATTTTAGAGATAAAGTTAAAGATAATTGGGCGAAGTCTGAGGGTGGTAAAGCGCAGGATGCCGATAAACCCTCTACTGAAGACTAGGTCCTCACGAATTTCCAGCGGTGTTGGCTAATTTTAAACCTGCACAACCGCATTACTTAGAGCCTTATCTTTACAAAATCGTAATGGCTATATAAACAAGGTGAAACCTTCATTTCTAAGGAGCCTACCGTTGATAGCTAAAGTTTTCTGTGCAGCCCTGATGGGTATTGATGCCTTTAAAGTCGATCTCGAAGTTGATCTTGCCAGACAGGGCATGCCCGCTTTTACGATGGTAGGCCTTGCCGAAGGTGCGGTTAAAGAGAGTAAGGAAAGAGTCTTCTCTGCCCTGAAAAACAGCGGCTATCGGTTACCTCCTTCGCGAATCACCGTAAACCTTGCCCCCGCTGATATTCGCAAAGCTGGCTCTGCATATGATCTACCACTTGCTGTTTCACTGCTTGGCGCAGCAGGCGTTGTGGAGCAGAGTGTACTCGAAGGGTGGTTTCTTGCGGGAGAACTATCACTTAGCGGCGAAGTGAAGCCTGTTCATGGAATATTATCTTTAGCACTTGAAGCTCGAAAGAAAGGGGCGAAGGGGCTTATTGTCTGTTCTGCCAATGCTCATGAGGCTGCTGTTGTTGAAGGGCTTGATGTTTACGGGGTATCTTCTCTTTCTCAGCTAGTGAAATTTTTGATTGGCGATGAAGTCCTTGAGCCGACAGCCGTGGATACAGAAACATTGTGGGCTGGTCGCCAAAATTTCGGGTTAGATTTTGCCGAAGTAAAAGGACAGGAGTACGCTAAGCGTGCTATAGAAATAGGCGCGGCCGGTAATCATAATATTCTTTTCATAGGACCTCCCGGAAGCGGTAAAACTATGCTGGCTCAGAGGATTCCTACTGTTTTGCCTCCTCTTGTTTTTGAGGAAGCTCTTGAAGTCACCAAAATATATAGTGTTTCAGGGCAGCTTGATCGTGATAAAGCTTTGATGGTTATTAGACCTTTCCGTTCACCACATCATACTATATCAGATGCCGGAATGATCGGCGGCGGAGCTTACCCTAAGCCCGGTGAAGTTTCACTCGCACATCGCGGTGTGTTGTTTTTGGATGAACTACCCGAATTTAAAAAGAACGTGCTTGAAGTACTTCGCCAGCCGCTTGAGGGTGGTGAGGTTACTATTTCGCGCGCCGCTATGTCGTTGTCCTACCCTGCGGATTTCATGCTCGTTGCGGCTATGAATCCTTGTCCGTGTGGATATTATACAGATGAGCGTCATGCCTGTACTTGCACCCCAGTGGCTGTGCGAAGATATACTTCCCGTTTATCGGGGCCGCTTTTGGATCGTATTGATTTACAGATTGAGGTTCCCGCAGTCGATTACAAAGATTTGCGCGGGAATAAGGGGCTTGATTCCGCAACTATGCGCGGGAATATTGAGCGGGTTAGAGCTGTTCAAACTGAGCGGTATAAGGATCTTGAGATACTGACCAATAGTGAACTTTCAGGGTCTTCACTTGAGAAATTTTGCAAGCTCACTGAGACCGAACACGCATTCCTTGAGCAGGCAGTGCGCAGCCTCGGGCTTTCAGCCAGAGCATACACTCGCATACTTCGCATAGCACGCACTATTGCAGATCTTGGCGGGGATGAAACTTTGAAAGTTGCGCATCTTGCTGAAGCAATAAATTATCGTAGTATGGATAGGCAGGGATAGCTCTATTTTGAGGAACCAGTCCTTATCTTCTTTTCTTCCTGCGCTCATTGGTACACTTGTCGGTTTAATCCTATATGCGTCGGTGGGATGGTGGGGCTTTTTGCTGATATTTCCATATATTGGTGGGTGTATCACCGTAGGAATATTAGTTAGCAGTAGATTTCAAGGAGCTAAAAAAGATATAGGGCGAAGAATCGCTATTCTTGCAATTTCTCCGATATTTTTAGTCTTTCTCGGATTGTTGCAAAGAGAAAATTTACAACTCGAAGAAACTATTTTTTACGGTGCATTCTTTCTGAGTTCGGGAATATTTACTCGGGTACTCATTCATTACGCAGTTGCTAAAGTTTGTGGCCCTTTAATTTGGGGCCGAGGTTTTTGCGGGTGGGCTTGTTGGACAGCAGCTTTTTTAGAATGGCTCCCGATAAATGAAAATGTCTCAATTCCGCAAAAATATACTATGCTACGATACCCAGTCTTACTTTTATCTATTCTCGTTCCACTAATCTTCATTTGGACAGGGTATGACTATGTCCGTCATCAAATTGATCCGGCTCATGGTAAAGAAGGTCAGCTGATATGGTTTTTAGTAGGTAATGGTATTTATTATCTGGCAGCTGTAATTTTGGCGTTTGTTTTTAGGAAAAAGAGAGCTTTCTGTAAAATTTTGTGCCCGGTCTCACTTGTAATGAAACCTGCATCGTCTTTAGCTCGCATCCGGAAGAGACCTACTCACAATAAATGTATCAGTTGCAATAAATGCAATGAAATGTGCCCGATGGATGTTGATGTTATGGGCGCAATTAGTTTTGGTAAGGCTGTAACGTCTACGGAATGTATATCATGCGGTCAGTGTTCAAATGTTTGCCCTGTCGGGGCTGTGAAGTAGGGATAACTTTTGTTGAGAACGCTTAAGCGGATTCACTAAAAAATATCTTTAAAGCGTGGTATAATTAAAGGGACAGATTTTTTGTAGGTGATGAATTCATCACCGAAAGCTTCTTCCAGTGGTTTTTCTTCCAGTGATATAAATTTATTAAACCTGAAATATGCTAATGCGGACATTCCCAAAATCAACCACGCTTGAGATGCAAATGCAATTCCTGGAATAACAAAAAATATCCACGAAAAATAAAGCGGATTTCTGACTAGAGCAAAAGTTCCAGATATCTCGAGTTGCCCAAGCGTAACTGCTTTCATCATAGCTCTGCTTGATATGTAAAGAAACGCGATCCCTAATCCAAGAAGGATGCCTCCTATAATATGGAAGACAGCCCCCGGTAGAAACTTCATCAGAAACAATTCTGGGTTAAAAAGTGTTATTAATATAGCGACTATGCCGTACGCCGCTGCGGGTCTCATGATTTTGGGGCCAACCCCATAAAAATTTTCTTTTTGTGTGTTCATGAAATATCTATTCCTAAGGATTGATCGACTTACTGGATAATTAGCCGCAAATTTAAGTACTATTTTGATGTATTTGATATATTTGAATACCCTTTTGATTTTGTCAACAATAACAAGATTGAAGTTTAGGGTAGTAAACGTAGGTTTGTGTTCAGGCAATCCTGAGACCGAACTAACTCATTGTAATTCGATTATTGCTCTATAAAAAAAGAAAATATCATATGTCTTCTTTACTAAGTATATCTTTACAGATTAGATGATCAGCTGTTGATTTTGTTTTTACTATCCTAATTATATTTATTGGAGTTTTAAGGTTGTTAAGTCGTACGAGTAATTTGCCTATAGGAGTGTTCGATTCCGGAGTCGGTGGGTTAACTGTGCTTCGTGCTCTGCGTGAATTGTTGCCCGATGAAAATTTCCTGTATCTTGGCGATACAGCAAGGGTTCCATATGGGGCTAAAAGCCCAGAATCTGTGATTAAGTATGCTTTGCAAGCTGGCGGTGCGCTAGTTCAGGAAGGCATTAAGATGCTTGTTGTTGCCTGTAATACAGCATCTGCAGTTTCACTAGACGCCTTAGCCTCTGAGTATAGCCCACTTCCTGTTGTTGGTGTTGTTAAGCCCGGTGCAGAGGCGGCTTGTGCAACAACTATTAACGGAAAAATAGCCGTTATTGCTACTGAAGGCACTGTAAAAGGCGGCGTTTATCAGAGAACAATATGCAGCATGCACCCTGATGCTGAAATCATTGCTCATCCTTGTCCCTTATTTGTGGGCCTTGCGGAAGAAGGTTGGGTCGATGGTGAATTGGTTGAAGCTATTGTTGCTCGCTATTTGAAGCCCTTATTTGCGGCCTTCGGTGATGTGAAACCTGATACTCTTGTTTTAGGCTGCACTCATTTTCCTGTACTTAGGGAGGCTATTGCAAATGTTGCAGGATCCTCGATTAAACTTGTTGATTCTGCTGAGACGACCGCAAAGACTGTAAAAAATATTTTGAATGAGGCACAAATTTGCAACGTAGGTGATGTTAAAGGGAAAATATCTTTTTTAGCTACAGATTCTGCACAAAGATTTGCTGCCGTCGGGGGACCTTTTCTTGGCGAAAAAATTGATACTTCAGATGTTCGAGTAATCGATTTATAATATATCTTCTAAAAAATACGACTTATGGTGTGATTTTAAGTAAGTCTTTTGTATTCTTATAGGATAATATTATGTACCGCCTTGTTTCTCTCTTTATAATAATTTTTCTCTTCACGGTAAGCAGTTCTGCAATCGCGCAGGGCGAAGTGCTTTTTGCTGCGGGCTCCCCCCTGTCCTCTTATTCATCGTGTATGATTTATCCTCTTCTTAAGGAGGCCTTTAAGAGAAATGGGGTAGGATTTGATGCGAAAAGTTACCCAAGCCCCAGAGCTTTGCGTATGTCAAATTCCGGCTCACTTGATGGAGAGTTGCACCGCGTTTCTGATTTTCACGAAGTTAGCGAAGGACAATATCCAAATCTTGTACGTATAGAATGCAACCTTTTATCCATTTATATCGCTGCTTTTTCCAATAATTCCGATGTTGAAATTTCTGACTGGAATCAGCTTGTCGGAACTAAAGTGGGTTTTATACGTGGTAAGAAATATGCAAATAACTTTTTGGGTGAAGTTTTAATGCCCGAGAATATTATTTCTCAAAATACTGATCTTGGTCTATTTAAAATGCTTGCCAAAGGATATATTGACTACGCAATTTTCGAGAGCCTTGATGGGCAGCGGCTTGTAATAAAACATCCGGGATTTAGAGGGATTAAAGAAGTCGGTAAATTAAAAGAAAAAAAAATTTATGCTTATATGCATAAGAAGCATGCGGCGTTAGCAAAGAAGGTGGCATTAACATTGATTGAAATGAAAAAAGATGGATCATTTCAGAAAATAATTAATGACGCGCTGCACTCATATTGTGGTATTCCAGATTGCAAAATAAGTATTTGTACTAAAGATTGCCTTGTTTCCCATTTTGTTGAGACGGGCAAACTTCTCAACAAGACAGCTCGCTCTGATCATTCCTGCTGTTCGGCCAATTCTACTAATTAAGTTCAGTGGGCTTAAATAGATATCCCGTACACATCTCAATTAATTCTTCAAATATCCTGTCCTTAGGTTCTTCCGAATGTTCTAAAAAACAGCTGTGCATTGTCTCTTCAATGGCCCCTGTTACTAGCTTTGATGCAATCCTTATATCTTGTATTTTTATTCTGTCTCGACAGTTCTCAAGAATTGATTCAACTCCTGTCTGAAACGAGCATGTGATGCTTTTATCTAGTTTTGCCATTTCCGGCTCTCTGTTTTTGAGAGCCAGCATTTCTCTATGTAATTCTGTAGAAAGCGTATGCGCTTGTCTTGCTGAATCCACTATATATTTTACAATTTCATGACTTGAACCTGATAACGGAGCTTCTTCTGTGATTCTTCCATAAATCCCCCTTATAATGTTACTGCCGTATGCTTGCGATACTTGGATTAGTAAATCTTTCTTATCTAGAAAGTACCCATAGAAAGATCCAACCGAGACTCCTGCCTCTTCTGCAATTTCAACTATACCCGTTTTATGAAATCCTTTTTCTGAGAATAGTTTCATGCCGGCAACAATGATTTTACGTTTCTTTTCTTTACTTCGTCTTTGAATTGGATCTCTAGCCATTGGGGATTCTCCGTTAGTCGTGCAACTTTTATGAACATGATCTGAAAATCTATTATTTAAACGAATAATAATTCATATTCATATAGTCAACTAATATGAAATATAATTCATATTTTGACTAAAGAAGAGTTTCAGGTGTTGATAGGCTTAAATAAGTGAGTTTAAATCAAGCTGTCGTGGAAGGATTTGGGATGAATGTGATATCTATTTCATCCTTAATGGAGTCCATGAATTCGTTGAATTCACGTTCCTGATGAGGGCTGTAGCGTAGCATCAGCACTCCCTTGAATCTGTCCGCGACGGTAAACATGGAAAGGTTGTCCATTGCTTCAAGCAGGAATCTGAAAATAGCAATGTCCGCCGGCGCAATTTGGACATAAATGCGGCTAGAAAATCTAGGTGGTGCTGGTAGTGGGCGCGGGCGTGGTTTTCTTTTTTTACGGGCCATATTTTAATCGTAAGGAGTATTATAAGGTTTAGGGCTTGTATCAAAAGCAGGGTTCCGGAGAACCCTGCTGAAATTACATTATTTTATAGCCATCTTCGGTGATAAGAACCATGTGTTCCCAGCGAATCCCACCCCATTCAGGGTAGTATAGTCCAGGCTCAATAGTTATAACCATACCCGGTTTCAGTTCTCCCTTTGCAATGGGACTGACACTTGGCTGTTCGTGTGTTTCAAGCCCGATCCCATGTCCTAGAGAGTGGGTGAAATACTTTTCAACACCATACTTTTCGAAGACCGCTTTTGCAGTGTGGTATGCGTGCTTAATTGGAAGTCCGGGGCGCAATACTTTGATTGCAGCCATTTGTGCTTCCTGAACTTGATCGCGTACAGTCAAAAAGCGATCCGAAGGATTGTCGCCAATATAAAACGTTCTGGTTTGGTCTGAGCAGTAGTCGCCAAGCCTGCAACCCATGTCGATGAGAACAAGCTCACCTTCGCGAAGTTTTGTTTCGCCAGGAATTGCATGGGGTAGTGCTGCATTAGGGCCGACCCCAACTATGGAAGGAAATGATAGTTCTGTTGCGCCGTTGTTGCGGAAAAGCTGTTCAAGTTCCCATGAAATTTCAGCTTCGGTGCGGCCTTCTTGAAGTTTGGGCTCTATCAGCTCATATACTTTATGATTAAGAGCGCAGGATGTTTCCATCAACGCAATTTCATCAGCATCTTTAATGAGCCTAAGATCTTCGACCAAACCGGATACGGGCTTAAGTTCGCAAAGTTCAGTTAGTTTTTCGTGCTCGAAAATATTTACAGACTTCGGGTCGTAGGCCAGCGCAGAAATAGAATTGGACTTGAAAAAGTCTTTGAGTGCATCAAACTTACGGCCTGAATAGATAAATATATCTTCTTCGTTCCATAATCTGCGTGCAGCATCTAAGTATCTGGGATCTGTAAGAAGGAAATCTTTTCCATCAGGGCAAATGATAACCCAGCCAGCTGTTTCATTGCATTGCGGATCGTGAAGCTCAAACCCACTGAGATAATAGCGGTTGGCAGCAAAATTTACCAATAGAGGAGGGAGTCCACGGTCATTAAGACATTTACGGACTCTTTCCCGCCTTTGTTCGAAAGTGGCGGCAGATATGGTCATGTGATTAACTAATCCTGTATGTGGTTTCGGGCTTACCGTTTATCATTCTTTCAGCCCATTCTACGCCCTGCATTACCGAATGGTCCATGTTTGAAACTTCATATTTCCAGCCTCCGAAACGGCCTCTGGAGAATATATTCATGGATTCAAGAGCAGGTTGTAGAATTTGTAACGCTTCATCGCGTTGCAGGCAAGGGATAGGGTAACCGTAATCAACATTTATTGACCATCGGGAAATTATATCTTTTCTATCTTTTTCAGTGATCATGGTAGTGTTTACAAGGCCATCTTCAACATCATTAAGCACCTGATCATGATCAATCTTTTTATGATTAGAATATGAAACTTCACACATAAGCGCGCGACCTTCGCCCGGAACAGGCGTATTGTTAGGCGAGTAGTTGTGAAAGTTTGTCACACGGTAAAATGGGCTATCATCATCAGGAAAGTACATCCAGCAACGGGAATCTTCTTTTGATGTTGATAAGCCAATACCTGCCACTATTACGCTGTTATGTTTGAGTATATTGGCAGCGTTGACGAGATCCTCAGACGGTTTATCTAGCCATTTTTTGACTAAAATATCTACAGGTGCAGTAGATAGCAAATATTCATATTCATAAGTGTTACCGTCGGTATCAGTGAGAATTTTATTCTTATGGTCGATGGATGAAACGGAAGTGTTGTATAAAATATTACTGCTGATCGTTTCGGCCAGCTTCTTATATATAGAACCCGTTCCGCCTTTAAGAGGGAATCTAAACTTATTGTTAGGCCCCCAAGATAGTTGATCTTGCTCGAGAATGATATTTTTGATCACTGTCTTAAGGTCGATGACGCTTACACGTTCACCAATCCACGAAAATGACATCATTTCAGGGTAAGTAGCCCATACTTTATAGTTATATGGGAGCATGAAATATTTTGCGATTCCCGCGCCGAAGGTATTGTTTATCCATTCGTAAAAGTTCGCAGGACTGTTTTCAGAGCGAACGCCGGGGAGAAGTCCGCGCACACATTCCCATTTAACTTGGTTGGGCAAGTGTCTTATATTATTCTGGAAAGGGTATGGGACCCATGATTTTACGGACCGCACCCACGATTCACGAAGGTGTTCCAGATATTCGTCCAAAAGAATTTCAGTGAGAAGATCGTCATAATAATCGTAATGGGAAAAGACAACATGCCCGCCAATGTCCCATGTGAACCCTTTTTCGTCGGTAAAACTTGACGCAAGTCCACCTGCATAGGAATTTTTTTCCAGCACAATAAAGTCTTTTTCGCCTAGTTCCATCAGTCGTCTAGCAGCTCCAAGTCCCGTTGGACCCGCGCCGATTATAGCATACTTTCGCTTCACAGAAATATCTCCGTCTAAATTTAATATTATTGGATAGTGTGAAGCAATGAATATGCCAGTGTTATGTAACGCAGCTTTTTCTTGGCCGTAACAGGTTTGTAACCAAGCTCGTATAGACCCTTCTTCAACGACAAAAGAAAACGACTTGGTGAATTGGTGTCTGAATAAAAATTAAATTTGGAGAAAAGAAAATGAAATCTAGAATTATCGCTTTAGTTACTATTATGGTCATGGCGGTTACAGGATCAGCGTTCGCTGGGTCAGTACAAGTTAAAGGTTCAACAACTGTTCTTCCATTGATGCAGAAAGCCGCAGAAACATTCATGGCAGCCAATCCATCAACTTCAATTTCTATTTCAGGTGGCGGATCAAGTAACGGTGCAAAAGCTCTAATCGATGGCACTACTGATATCGCAATGATGTCACGCGACATGAAATCAGCTGAAATTCAGAAAGCGACAGAAAATGGACGCGTACCGGCCCAGTTCATTGTTGCTCTCGATTGTATCGTCCCTGTTGTTAACCCGAACAATCCTGTTTCAGGTCTCAGTAAAGATCAGCTCTTCGGGATTTACACTGGCAAAATTAAAAACTGGAAAGAAGTTGGCGGCGAAGACTCTCAGATCGTTGTAATATCTCGCGACACTTCTTCTGGAACCTACGATTGCTGGAAGAGCAAAGTCATGAAGAAAGACGGCAAAAAACACCGTGTATTTCCGGGGGCACTTTTACAGGCTTCCAACGGTGCTGTTGCACAGGCTGTTTCTAAAAACAAAAAAGCAATCGGTTATGTCGGTCTTGCATACCTCAATAAAGAGCTGAAAGGTCTCGAAGTTCAGGGTGTTTCCGCAACCATCGCGACCGCAAAAGACAAATCTTACCCAATATCCCGTGGTCTTAATATCTACACACCGGGCGAACCTACTGGCGAAGCTAAAGCTCTTATCGACTACATGATGAGCCCCGCAGGTCAGCAGCTTGCCGCTGACACTGGTTTCATTCCAGTAAAATAGTACAAATTGATACTCGATAAGTCCTAATTACAAATCTTCGGGAGGTTCATTCCTCCCGAAGATTTCTCCGCCTAAATGTTAATAGTGAATTGAAATTGCGTTACTAATTTTCTTTATATCAGGGGAATGCTCGTGATTACGTCTCGAAACATCTGTGTTTTATTAATAATCCTTGCGATTGCCAGCGGGGGTTACGGTTACAAACTTTCAGGGTTAACCGAAGCTGAACAGATCTTTATTTCTGCCACTGATAAAGTCGCGCAAAGGGGCGATTACTCCATGAGTGTGGTCGGAGCGCTAAAGAAAGTTATGATGCTTTCAGCTCATGAAATAGCTGAAGACGTCAGTGAATCTAAACTTTCACAGGCTGAGAAAGAGTCCAAGGTTAAGGGGCTTACTGATAACCTGAACGACATTTATGCATACGTTCGCACGGATAGAGACGTGATGAGCAAAAGCAAAGCTAAGGATAGCAGTCCACTTTTAGCGGCAGTGAGCGAAAGTGTTCATAATATGATTGGATCAAGATCCAGCGGTTGGTATATTTTTAGTGTTATACTTGGACTTGGCGGGGCCATAATCTTAATTCTGAAAGCATTAAATCTAGGTCGGCGCTCGACTGAACGGTTGATCCATTCATTTTTCCTTGTAACAGCATTCACTTCCATATTGGTTTTATTTTCCATCATGCTGTTCTTATTTGTTGAAGGAATGCCAGTGTTTAAGTTCGTATCCGTGAAAGATTTCATTTTCGGGTTTGAATGGTACCCAACTGATGAGCCGCCTGCTCTAGGTATCTGGCCTTTGATTGTAGGGTCTGGCGCGGTCACATTATTATCATCCCTCATCGCCATTCCGCTCGGCGTAATGACCGCGATTTATCTTGCTGAAATTGCACCTACTAAAGTTCGCGACATTGTGAAGCCCGCAGTTGAAATGCTGGCCGCTTTACCTTCTGTTGTTATCGGTTTTTTCGGAATGGTCGTTGTAGCTCCTTTTCTACAGGACACATTTGATATCGCGGTGGGCTTAAATCTTTTTAACGCTTCTGTAATGCTGGCTTTCATGGCTGTTCCAACAATTACAAGTATTTCAGAGGACGCTCTTTATTCGGTTCCAACTGAGCTTAAAGAAGCGTCACTCGCCCTCGGTGCAACACACTGGCAGTCCATTTATAAAGTTATGGTTCCGGCCTCATTGTCTGGCATATCAACAGGAATTATTCTCGGAATGGCTCGTTCCATTGGTGAAACGATGGTCGTTTTGATGGTAGCGGGTGGCGCGGGAATGCTGCCGGGTTCTATTTTCGATCCTGTAAGACCTATGCCAGCTTCGATTGCAGCGGAAATGGGTGAAGCTCCGTTTCATAGTGAACATTACCACGCACTGTTTGCCATTGGTATGGTGCTGTTTTTATTCACCATGGTGTTCAACTTGATCGCTGACCATGTCTCTCATAAGTATAAGCAAGTCGGTTCGGCAACTCTGTAGTGAGAGACGTTAATAAAATAAAGGGAACGGAGCGAATAATGAGTAATTCTGCAGATACTATAAAACAGGTAGATTCGATGCTTATGGTTGAAGGTAATGCTAGTAAACATTTGGGCCACAGCGGTTCCGGTAACTACGCAATGCGCGAGAGAATTCAGAAGATAGTTTTTTTGCTGTTTAAGGGAGCTGTTGCAATAAACGGTTTGGCTCTGCTGATTATTTGCGGATTTGTTCTTTATTACGGCCTTCCGGCTATGAGCTGGGAATTTCTCACTGAGAATCCTAGAAATTCGATGACTGAAGGCGGAATTTTACCTTGTATTGTCGGGACCATTGTTCTTAGTTACGGCGCGCTTATGGTTGCTCTGCCTTGGGGCATCGCAACTGCGATTTATCTCAATGAATACGCTACATCTCCGAAGCTGGTAAGAATTCTAAGGCTTGGCATTAACAATCTTGCCGGAGTACCTTCGGTTGTGTTTGGTCTTTTTGGACTGTCACTTTTTGTTACGGTCATGGGTATGGGCGTGAGTATTCTCGCGGGGGTTTGTACTCTTGGAGCACTAGCTCTTCCGCTTGTTATCGGAGCGTCAGAAGAAGCTCTTCGCTCAGTTCCGCAGACATACCGCGAAGCATCGCTTGGGCTGGGTGCAACCAAATGGCAGACCATCTACAGGGTGGTTCTTCCCGCAGCTCTTCCGGGTATGATGACAGGTGCTATATTGACTCTCTCAAGAGCCGCGGGCGAAACTGCAGCAATTATGTTCACCGCCGCTGTTTTCTTTACGCCTGAAATGCCCGCATCACTTTTTGATGATGTTATGGCTCTTCCCTATCATATATATGTATTAGCGACCGCCGGGACAGAAATTGAAAAGACAAGGCACATCCAGTACGGAACATCACTTGTACTTATTTCTTTAGTTTTAGGTATGAATATGGTTGCCATTTATATCAGGGCTAAAATGCAAAAGAAAATGGTAAAATAAATTTTATCATCTCCTCTCATATTCGCATGAAAGCCCGCTGTAATTGTCTTTGCAGCGGGCTTTCAATGTTCTTTGTGAAGGGCAAATCTAACTGTTTTTAAATGAAATATTCTCAAGATTTAAAAGATATTCTTTCATTGGAATACCTGAGCCGCTGAATCCTCCGATCTTTTCTCCAGCCGCAAGTACTCTGTGGCATGGGATAATTAGTGGAAACGGATTGTTAGACATTGTGGTTCCTACTGCTCTGGCAGCGCGAGGCGACCCTGCAAGTGTGCTGAGTTCTTTATACGAGGTAGCAACTCCCCAGGCTATTTCTTTCGTTAAGGCTTGTAAAACTTGCTGGCGAAAAGGGGTTAGCTGTGCAAAATCAAGCGGTAGAACCGGCCATTCAACTTTTTCACCGCGTACATATTTAACAAGTTCGCTCTGGATCTGAAGCCCATAAGGACTGAGCTTAGAGTCTGATTCACGGCCTTCTGACCAGTTTAGTTTAATTTTGCGGATCTTGTCATCCTGCCAGAATAGCCGGATGCATATTTCTTCTGCGGCAATAAACTCTGTATGAAACATGTTATATTTTCCTTTCTCTACCGGGCGGCATGTGATTTGGTGCATACCATTTTGGTGGCGCATCAGAAGCGTCTTCTCTGGCGCAACCCTGCCATAGGTCATTGTTTTCGAACATCATATCAATACCATTTTGAACGTTTCTTTTGTGTTCAATCCAGTCTGGTGCGACTAGTTCACCCGGTGCAGGGTCTGCATTTAGCCTGTGAATTACAATGTCGGGTCTTAATATAGATACTGCTGCTCCGAGCATATCGAGATACTCCGCCATAGAAAAAGGTATGAATTCACCTGCGTCATACATTTCCTGTAGCGGCGTGCCGTGACTGACATAAAGATTGTGGAATTTAATGCCTGAAATTGGTAACGCATTAATGAATTCGATTGAAGCAAGGAAATCTTCTTTCGTTTCACCGGGGAGGCCCGCTATTACGTGGACGCAAACCTCTATTCCGAAAGAGTCCGCCAGTTTTACTGCGTCCGCAAAGCATTTTGCATCATGCCCTCTATTGATACGGACAAGGGTTGCATCATTAGAGCTTTGCAAACCAAGTTCAATCCATGTTTCTTTGAGGTTCAAATCTTTAATGAGCTGAAGTTTATCACTATCAATGCAATCAGGACGGGTTCCAATGCATATTCCTGCTAATCCCTGAAGATTACGGATTTTATCGACCGCACACTTAATTTCCTCCAATGTTCCATAGGTGTTGGAGTATGATTGTAAATAGGCTAGGAAAAGTTTTGCCTTGTATAGTCGTGTAAATTTTTTAGTCCAGAAATCCCATTGCTGATCAACTGGCATTGATTGAGAATGCATGCCGGACCCTGATCCTAGAGGGTTGCAGAATATGCACCCTTTGGTGGATATTTTTCCATCGCGGTTAGGACATGAGAATCCAAAATCAAGAGGCACTTTCTGAACCCGCTGACCGAAATTTTGCCTGAGTCGTGCGGCAAGTCCGTAAAAACGATACATCGAAGCTCCTTTTTATGAGGAAGTCTGTTTGCTTTTAAAAATAATTACTGATTATGCTAGTGTATACAGTGTGTTATGCCTTTTGACGAGTGGTTGTCGTAATTGGTCTAATATGTTGCCTGTAGTAATATCTTCTGCTAGTTAATACCAAGGAATATATTTCGATACAGGAATAGTATGCGTCTGTTGCGACGTTATTTGAATCACATTTTTTTTGGAGTTTCCAGTAGAATATGGCATCTATATTTGACAAGATACTCGGCTCGTTTTCTAGCGACCTTGCTATTGACCTTGGTACAGCAAATACTCTGGTCTACGTTAAGGGTAAAGGCGTAATGCTCAGCGAACCATCGGTTGTGGCTGTAAAAAAGGATGTTCACGGCGGAAGTAAAGTTCTCGCTGTGGGGATGGAAGCCAAGAGAATGCTTGGCCGTACTCCCGGTAACATCGTGGCTATCAGACCTATGAAAGACGGCGTAATTGCTGACTTTGAAGTCACTGAAGCTATGTTGCGTCATTTTATTTCAAAAGTCCATAACAGGCGCAGACTGGTAAGGCCCAGAATCATGATCTGTGTGCCTACCGGTATAACTCAGGTCGAGAAAAGAGCTGTTAAAGAATCTGCTCAGAGTGCTGGTGCGCGTGAGGTTTATCTTATTGAAGAGCCCATGGCCGCCGCAATCGGAGCGAATCTCCCCATTACCGAACCTACTTCTAATATGGTAGTTGATATCGGCGGTGGTACTTCTGAAATTGCAGTTATTTCTCTGTCTGGTATCGTTTACGCCCGCTCTGTAAGAGTCGGTGGCGATAAGATGGACGAATCAATCATGCAACATGTAAAGCGTAAATATTCCATGCTTATCGGCGAAAGCACTGCAGAGCGTATTAAAATTAAAATTGGTTCCGCATTTCCTCTTGAAGAAGAGATTGAAATGGAAGTCAAAGGTCGTGACCTTGTGACTGGAATACCTCAGAATATTTTGATTACCTCTGGTGAAATCAGGAAAGCTATCTCTGAACAGGTGGATAGTATTGTTCAAGGTGTACGTGTTGCCCTGGAGCAGACTCCTCCTGAACTTGCTGCGGATATCGTTGATAGGGGTATTGTGCTGACTGGCGGGGGTGCTTTGCTTAAAGGCTTGGATCAACTGCTCAGTCAGGAAACTCACCTCCCTATTACCGTTGTAGATAACCCGCTTAATGCGGTCGTCATTGGTTCTGGCAGGGCTCTTGAAGAAATAGACATCTATAAAGAAGTTACAATCGATTAACTTCTATTGCCTTGCGGTGGATTTGCATAGAATGCATTTTTCTTTGCTAGAAGCATAGTTTTACAGATTTGTTCGTAAAACTATGCTTTTAGAAAGATGCTTTGTTGTGTCAGTCGGCGCATTTTTTTTTGTTTTGCACAATCTCCATTTAAATAAGCTAGAGGATTTAGTTTGAAGCTCAAGCATACCGCTATAGCCCTCATTTTAGGCTTATTCATCTACCTCAGCTTTTACTCGTGGAATCTGCGGTCAGGTCAGCTCGACCGTTTAGCTGATTATACAGGACTTGAAATTGTTAAGTGGTCGTTGTGGCCCGGAGAGTGGGTACATGACCGCTCTGTAGATTTCCTGGACCGATATGTTTATCTTGTTGGTCTAAAGCAGACTAACGACCGGCTAAGTTCGCAAAATGATCTGATGCGTCTGGAAATTATGACGCTTAGAGAGAAAGCCGAAGAAGCTGGCAGGCTTCAAGCGCTGCTCCATTTTTCACCTGTTGAAGGGTGGTATGTCGATGGAGCTAGAGTTATTGCTCACAGAATGGGTCCTTCTGCCGCTTTAGATTCAATTATTATTAGCAAAGGATCTGTTTCGGGTGTTTTACCTGATACTCCTGTCCTGACACCTCTCGGCATTGTCGGCAGAGTCGTACAACCAGGCTTAAGTGCTTCAAAGGCGATGCTGATCACAGACCTCAATAGTAGAATTTCCGTTCGAGGACAGCTTCACAGGTCAACTGGATTATTATCTGGAACCGGCGAAGGTGAAATTCTTAATGTTAAATATATGAAGCTCAATGCGCCTGTTTCAGAAGGTGAAATTCTCGTGACATCGGGACTTGCTGGGCTTTATCCTCCCGGTCTTCCTGTTGCGAAGGTTACATCTGTAGAGCGCTCGGATATATCATTATTTTTAAAAGTGGAAGCTGTGCCGCTGGTGGATATGGAAAATACAGAAGAGATTCTTTTGCTCCATAGAAACGCTACTTCGAACTCAACATCTGCGGGAGTAAACTAATATGTTGTCTGTCGCATGGTGGACAGTTTTCACCATTGCCGGAATATGGGCGCAACGGTTCGTTCCCGGGGTGGATTTTTTGGCTCCGGGCCTTTTGCTGTGTATTCAACTTGAGAGGAAAACTTTATTTTTTTGGCTGCTGATTGTGTGGTCACTTATACAAGAAGGGCTTGGCGGTCTTCCGTTTGGCTATTCAATATTGTGGTACTCTTCCATTGTTGCTTTATACCGCTGCGGAGCAATGTTCTTTGATGTACAGAGCCTGATGTTTGCAATTCTTTGCGGAGCCGGGCTTGGTATATTACACCCTCTTCTTATAGGTATGATGGCTGTTCTTGCTGATATGCAGTGGACGGCTGACCGTTATTTTTTGGAAGGGGTTCTGCAATTTCTTATATTCCCGCTTGAGTGGGCTTTCCTCAAATATATCTATCCGGAACGGTTGAAGCATGAGTTCTCTGCATGATTCAAAATCACAGCAGCCCCCCAAAACGGGCTTGCTGTTATTACAGGGGCTTATACTCCTGCTTTTTTTTATTTTTGCGCTACGCTTCTGGTTTTTGCAAATCCATAAAGGCGATTATTTCGAACAACAGGCTAAAAATAACCAGCTCAGACAGGATCGGCTGTATGCTCCTCGCGGATTGATCCGGGATCGTGATGGCAAACTGCTTGCTCTTAACGAACCCGCTTACGCACTCGGTTTAGTACGCGAGGATTGTAAAGATCTTGATGCTACTATGCTCACAGTATCTGAGTGGACTGGCGTGGAGCTTGCTAAACTTAAAGACGTTTTCAAGAAGTCCCGCAAACGCGTTAAGCCATTTGAGCCATTAATACTCATACCTAATTTGACCTTTAAACAGGTTGCCATAATTGAGGCTAATGCTTTGCATTGGCCTGGTCTTGAGGTTGTTGTCCGGTCTAGGCGCAAATATCTTCAGGGTCCGTTGTTGTCCCATGTACTGGGCTACGTTGCGGAGTCCACAGAAGAAGAGCTTGAAGCTGACGATGGGTTAGCTGTTGGTGATTTTACTGGCAAGCAGGGCCTGGAATATATGCTCGAAAAGAGATTTCGTGGCGTAAAGGGACGCAGGCAGGGTGAGGTTGATGCCACGGGCAGACGTTTGAAAGAGAGAATTTTAAATCCGCCTGTTGCAGGTGAAGATATTGATCTTTCTATAGATATAGAGCTTCAAACCCTTGGTGGAAAGCTTCTGGAAGGTAAGGCTGGCGCTGTCGTAGTCATGAACCCTGATAATGGCCAAATATTGGCTTTTGTCAGTGCTCCGTCATACGACAATAATTTATTTACGACCGGTTTCAGTCGCAAAGACTGGGCGGCTTTACAGAATAATCCAATGCATCCTCTACAGAACAGAGTTATTCAAAGTGTCTACCCTCCGGGGTCAGTTTTTAAACTGGCGGTAGCTGCTGCAGGGCTCCATTACAATGCAATTAACCTTAAAGAAACGGTTTATTGCCCTGGTTTTGTTAAGCTCGGAAAATATGTTTTTCGCTGCTGGAAAAAATATGGGCATGGCGATGTAAATATGGAGCAGGCTCTGGTTCAGTCCTGTGATGTCTATTTCTATAAGCTCGGCATGAAGCTCGGAGTTGATCGCATAAGTGAATTTGCCTTTAAAGCTGGTTTTGGAAAGAAGACAGGGATTTCTCTACCACATGAAAACTCCGGCCTTATTCCGACTCGCGCATGGAAACGGAAACGTTTCGGTGAGATTTGGCATCCTGGTGAGAATTTAAATCTTGCTATCGGGCAGGGTTATGCCCTTACATCTCCTTTACAGGTGGCTAGGTTCGTTTCTTCCATCATAAATGGGGGAAGATTGCTCAGGCCCCAACTTTTGGCGGGAGAGCCTGCGGAAGAGCAAGGCCGTTTGCCTTTGAGTGAGGCACAGTTACAGTTAATTAGAAAAGCTATGATTGAAACTGTTGATGGGCCGCACGGAACTGCACGAAGGCTGCGCATGAAAGGAATCGTTGTAGGTGGTAAAACAGGGACAGCTCAGGTTGTTAAGCTCACAGATGAGCTGAAAAAAATGAAAGACGAGGATATTCCCTATAAATATAGGGATCATGCGTGGATGGCCAGTTTCGCAGAAAAGGGAACTGAACGGTATGTGATTATCTGCATGGTCGAACACGGTCTTCACGGCGGATCTGGTGCAGGCCCGATTGTAAAGGCTCTGTATGAGCAGCTTTATGTTAAAAAGCCGAAAGGCGAGGCGGTGAGAGACTAATGTCGCCAATTGACAGACGATTACTCATCCATATGAATTGGTTTTTGCTCGGACTTGCGGGTTTGTTGTTTTTTGTAGGGGTAATGAACCTTTATTCTGCAAGCGGATTCCGTATGGAAGACGGCATGAGTGTTAATTCATTTTATCAGAAGCAGCTTATTTGGGGATTAATGGGCTTTGGTGGAATGATTACTTTTATGCTCTTTGATTATAGGCACTTGAAAACAATTGCTTGGCCCCTGTTTATTGTGACAGTACTTCTGCTGATGGCCGTTCCGTTTGCCGGGAAAACAATTTATGGAGCTCGTCGCTGGCTTGATTTAGGTTTTTTTAATTTTCAGCCAAGTGAACTTGCTAAAATTACCATATTAATTATTGGCGCAAGGATATTATCACAAGATTCAGAGCCCTTAAGATTCAGTAAACTGGCATATGTTGTCGGTGTAGGTCTTGTGCCTGCCGGGATGGTTATTTTACAGCCTGACCTTGGTTCAGGGTTGAATATATTGCTCATTCTGGGGGGGATGATTTTATACAGAGGTTTAACATCCACAGTTTTTAAAACTATGGCTGTTGCAATTCCATGTATTATCCCTATTGGATGGCTTTTTATGCACGATTATCAGAAGCGCCGAGTAGTATCATTTATGGACCCTGCCAGCGATCCTTTGGGGGCTGGTTATCATATTATTCAATCTGAAATTGCAATTGGTTCAGGTCGTGTTTGGGGTAAAGGTTTTCTTGGCGGAACTCAGAGTCAATTAAGATTTTTGCCGGAAAAACACACAGATTTTGCGATTGCTGTTTTCGGTGAAGAATGGGGGTTTGTCGGAGCAATGTCTCTTTTAAGCCTCTTTTGTGTTTTTTTGTATCAAATGGTTGTAACTGCTAGGGATGCCAAGGATTTATTTGGAAGTTATCTCGCGGCTGGCGTGTTCTTCTATTTCTTCTGGCAAATCCTTATCAATATGGGTATGGTGCTCGGATTAATGCCGGTAGTAGGCATCCCTCTACCATTCATAAGCTACGGTGGCAGCGCCACTGTGGTGAATTTTTGTCTCGTAGGACTCGTATTAAATGTTTCCATGAGACGTTACGTATTTAAACAGGGGTAAGCCGAATGTTTGGTTTTTCAAAATCCGGCGCTGAGGGGAAAGGAGCACAAATGGCAAGAGATGAAATAAATGCTTTTCTAGGTAGTGGAACTGATTATCAAGGGAAGCTTAATTTTCAGGGCGCAGTGCGTATTGACGGTAACTTCAGCGGTGAAGTTGAGTCCGAAGGGACTCTTGTTGTTGGTAAGGACGCTCAAGTTGAAGGTGTTTTGAGGATTGGTCAGCTCGTTTTGAGCGGGAAAGTTACAGGTGAAGTTTACGCGAGTGATAAAGCTGTTCTTCACAAGACTGCAAACCTTCAAGGGAATCTGGTTACTCCGGTTCTAGTTGTGGAAGAAGGAGCGGTTTTGGAAGGGCGTGTTATTATGAGTTCTAACGGGTCTGAGACGACTCCATCTGAAACTGAAGAAATAAGTTAATTTTTTAACAAGCCAGTATTTACGGGGCTTGGATAGGTTTGAGTAAGCAGTTCAAAATGAAAAACCCGTTGACATGACTTTGAATAAAAGCTAGAGGGCGACTGACTTTGGACAAAAATTCACAACCTTTTCGGGAGCAGGCATGATTGATTTAGATATTAGCTTTTTTATCCAGTTAGCAAACTTCATCATCACCCTTCTTGTTCTCAACCTTCTTATGTTTCGTCCGATTCGTGAAATTATTAGAAAGCGTTCTGAGCTTATGAGTGCTCAGCTTTCTGATGTTGAAAATTTTACAACATCGGCTGATTTGAAGGTCAAAGACTATGAAGCCGCTCTGGATGGTACTCGCAGAGAGGGTATGGAAATCCGGAACGACTTTAAAGAACAGGGTGCCAAAGAAGAGCAGGTTTTACTTTCTAGCGCAGGTAAGGTCGCAGCGACGACCATGAAAGATGCCCGTGCAGAAGTTGCATCCGAAAAAGGTGCAGCCTTGAAAGTTCTTGATGGTGAGATCGAAGCTTTTGCTCAGAAGGTTACAGCCAAGGTTCTTGGCTAGGCCTAATCAATATCGAAGGGGGTTAGCCTTGAAGCGGAAACACATGATCATGGCAATTGCCACTCTTACTGCATTATTGGCAGCAGGCGCAGCCTTTGCCAGTGGTGGAGCGGGGGAACATGAGATTCCCTGGATGAACTTTACTTGGCGCGTCCTTAACTTGATTTTAGTTCTTGGAATACTTTACAAGTTTGCCGGCGAGAAAATTGCCGGACTCTTTAAAGGTCGCCAGGCTGGAATTAAGCAGGAACTTCAGGATCTGAAAGACCGTAAGGTCGCAGCAGAAAAGAAGTTGCAGGACGTGGAAAAGAGTATTGCAAATCTGGAACAGGAAAAGGATGCTATCCTTTCTGAAGCCAGAAGCCAGGGCGAATCTATTAAAGTTGCAATTATCCAGAAGGCAGAACAAAGCGCTGAGCAGTTAAAAGCTCAAGCGAAAGTCTCCGCTGAGCAGGAATTTGTTGTAGCACTCGACGAAATGCGCGAAGAAATGGCTGATAAAGTCATTGAAGCCGCTGAGAAGATTGTTAAAAGCAAATTAACCAAAGCTCAGCATGAGACTCTTGTGGATGAATACTTAACAAAGGTGGTGCTAAATTGACCGGGAACATAGTCTCACGCAGATATGCTAAGGCACTGTTCTCTGTTGGCCAGAAGCAGGGAGAAGCAGATCTCGCGGCGTACGGTAAGGCACTAGCCGATTTATCCCAGATCCTGGAAGATTCCCCGGAGGCCCTGAGGCTCTTTCAGAATCCAGTTTTCAGTGCGGCAGAAAAGAAAGCCGTACTTGGTAAACTGCTGGAAAAGATTTCGGCAGGACCTGTGGTTAAAAACTTTTGCAACCTTTTGGCCGACAAGGGTAGGCTTGACTGCCTTCCTGAAATAGCAAGTGACTATTCAGGAATGCTAGATACTATCCAAGGTGTCGTCCGAGGTAAACTCGTGACTGCGATCAAGCTGACTGATAAGCGTCAGATTGAAATCAGAGAACGTCTCGAAGATCAACTTAAATGTAAACTCGAACTTGAGTTTACTATGAACAATGACATCCTTGGCGGAGTCGTTCTTCAGGTTGGAGACAAAGTTCTTGATGCAAGTATTCGCGCTCAGCTGCAAATGATGAAAGAACAGATTAAAAGGGGTGTGTAGGGCCATGCAGATTAAAGCGGAAGAAATCAGCAAAATCATTGAAGATCAGATTCAGAATTATGAGTCTAAGGTCGAAATGAGCGAAACAGGTACCGTCCTCTCAGTTGGTGATGGTATCGCTCGTGTACACGGTGTTGAGAACGCAATGGCTATGGAACTCCTCGAGTTTCCTGGCGGCCTCATGGGCATGGTTCTCAACCTTGAAGAAGATAACGTTGGTGTTGCTCTCCTCGGAGACGATACTGAAATTAAAGAAGGTGACCCAGTAAAACGTACTGGTAAACTTTTCTCCGTTCCTGTTGGACCGGCTGTTATGGGACGCGTAGTCAACCCACTCGGTCAGCCAATTGATGGACTCGGACCAATCGATTCTACTGAAACTCGCCCAGTTGAGCTTAAAGCTCCTGGTATCATCGCTCGTAAGTCCGTACATGAACCAATGTACACAGGCCTCAAGGCTATCGACGCAATGACTCCAGTTGGACGTGGACAGCGCGAACTCATCATTGGTGACCGTCAGGTTGGTAAGACCGCGGTTTGTCTTGATGCTATCCTCGCTCAGAAAGAGTCTGGAATTCATTGTTTCTACGTAGCTATCGGACAGAAGAAAGCAGCGGTTGCACTTGTTGCTGACATTCTCCGTAAGCACGGCGCAATGGAATATACCACAATCATTTCTGCTACAGCATCAGAGCCAGCTCCTTTGCAGTTCATTTCTGCATACACAGGTGCTACAATGGCTGAATACTACCGTGACGGTGGTAATCACGCTCTTATCTGTTATGATGATCTATCTAAGCAGGCTGTTGCATACAGACAGATGTCTCTCTTGCTTCGTCGTCCTCCAGGTCGTGAAGCGTTCCCTGGTGATGTTTTCTACTTACATTCGCGTCTTCTCGAGCGTTCTTGTAAAGTAAACGACAGCCTTGGTGCAGGTTCTTTGACAGCATTGCCTATCATTGAAACTCAGGCTGGTGACGTCTCCGCATATATCCCGACTAACGTAATTTCCATTACTGATGGTCAGGTTTACCTTGAGCCTAACTTGTTCAACTCCGGTATTCGTCCAGCTATTAACGTAGGTCTGTCCGTTTCCCGTGTTGGTGGTGCAGCTCAGACCAAGGCTATGAAGCAGGTTGCCGGTACACTCCGTCTTGACCTTGCTCAGTACCGTGAACTCGCAGCGTTTGCTGCTTTCGGTTCCGACCTTGATAAAGCGACTCAGCAGAAACTGAATCGTGGTGCTCGCATGGTTGAGCTTCTCAAGCAGCCTCAGTTCCAGCCTATGAATGATGCTCAGCAGGTTGTCTCCTTGTACGCCGGTACTCGCGGCCACATGGACGAAATTCCTGTAACAGCCGTTCGTAAGTTCGAAGAAGAGCTCCTCGAGTTCGTAGCTAGTGCCAAGCCAGAAATCATGGAAGGCATTAAGACTAAAAAGGCTCTTGATGATGAGCTCGAAGGCAAGCTGAAGGCCGCTCTTGAAGAGTTTAAAAAAGGTTTCACAGCTTAATCCTGGGAGGTACTGATGGCTTCTCTTAAGGATGTCCAGAATCAAATAGTCAGTATTAAAAAGACTAAGCAGATCACCAAAGCTATGAACATGGTCGCGTCCGCTAAGTTGCGTGGAGCTCAATCTAGAATTGATCGCTTCCGCCCTTACGCAGACAAGTTCTATGAAATGCTTGCTGATCTAGCAGCCGGGGTAGACTCTAATGTTCACCCTCTGCTCGAAGTCCATGAAGAGATCAAGTCTGTAGGCATCTTGCTTGCAACTTCCGATCGCGGACTTTGCGGTAGTTTTAATACCAATATGATAAACTCGGCCTTGAAATTGGCCGCAGAAAAGAAGGCTGCAGGTTTAACTGTAAAGTTCTACTGCGTAGGTAAGAAAGGCCGCGAAGCTGTTAAGAAGAGTGAGTACGAACTCGTTGAAGCATACGCTGACGAAATGGGCTCATTTGACTTCAACTTAGCGGTCACTGTAGGCAACAAGGTTATTGATGCCTACCTCGCAGAAGATCTTGATGAAGTTTACCTCGTTTTCGGAAAGTTTGTAAGTGTTGGCTCCCAGCCTCCGACAACTCTGAAGCTTATGCCAATGTCCGCGGACGTTGCTGCTGAAGTTGATGTTGATACCGAAGCTAAAGGCGAATACATCTACGAACCTTCTGTTGAAGGGCTTCTTGCGGAACTTCTACCTCGCTTTGTGAAAGTACAAGTCTATCGTGGCCTTCTTGATACGTCTACCAGCGAACACGCTGCACGTATGGCCGCAATGGATAATGCAACAAGGGCATGCGATGATATGTCTGATGCGTTAACTTTGCTTTACAATAAAACAAGGCAGGCCGCTATTACTGCGGATCTTATGGACATTGTCGGCGGCGCGGAAGCGTTGAAATGATAATATTAGGGGGTTACTCGGATGAGTAAAGTTATAGGAAAAATTACTCAGGTTATCGGCGCGGTTGTTGACGTCGAATTCCCTGAAGGGCAGTTGCCCAATATTCTGACAGCAGTACAGATTGACAACCCGAACAACACTGACGCTCCTGACCTCATTTGTGAAGTCGCACAGCATCTCGGTAATAACGTTGTTCGTACCATTGCTATGGATGCGACTGAAGGTCTCGTTCGTGGAATGGACGTTACCGCTCTAGGTATCGCAATCACTGTACCTGTTGGTGACGCTGTACTTGGTCGTATCTTGAACGTTGTTGGTCGCCCAGTGGATGAACTTGGCCCGATCGCAACTGACATTGAAATGCCAATTCACCGTCCTGCTCCAGCATTTACCGAGCTTTCAACTAAAGTTGAATTGCTAGAAACTGGCATCAAAGTTGTTGACCTTCTTGTTCCTTTCCCTAAGGGCGGAAAAATGGGTCTCTTCGGCGGAGCTGGTGTTGGTAAAACAGTTATCCTTATGGAAATGATTAACAACATTGCGAAACAGCACGGTGGTAAATCTTGCTTCGCTGGTGTTGGTGAGCGTACTCGTGAAGGTAATGACCTCTATCATGAAATGAAAGACGCTGGTGTTCTTGAGAAATCAGCTCTCGTATATGGACAGATGAATGAACCTCCAGGAGCACGTGCTCGTGTTGCTCTAACAGCTCTCACCATCGCTGAGTACTTCCGTGATGTTGAAGGTGAAGACGTACTTCTGTTTGTTGATAACATCTTCCGCTTCACACAGGCTGGTTCCGAAGTGTCCGCACTTCTAGGACGTATGCCTTCAGCTGTTGGTTACCAGCCTACTCTTGGTACTGACCTTGGTGGTCTTCAGGAACGTATTACTTCCACAACAAAAGGTTCTATTACCTCTGTTCAGGCTGTATATGTACCAGCGGATGACCTTACTGACCCTGCTCCAGCTACTACCTTCTCGCATCTTGATGGAACTCTCGTTCTATCTCGTCAGATTGCAGAGCTTGGTATTTACCCTGCTGTTGACCCTCTTGACTCCACTTCTCGTATTCTCGACCCGAATATTCTCGGCGCCGAGCATTACTCTACAGCTCGTGAAGTTCAGATGGTTCTGCAGAAATACAAAGATCTTCAGGACATCATCGCCATTCTCGGAATGGACGAATTGTCAGATGAAGATAAGCAGACTGTTGCTCGTGCTCGTCGCATCCAGCGTTTCCTTTCACAGCCTTTCCACGTAGCTGAAGTTTTCACCGGTACTCCTGGTGTTTACGTAAAGCTCGAAGAGACTGTTAAAGCATTCCGCGGAATTCTTGACGGCGATTACGATGATATGGCTGAAAACTCTTTCTACATGGTTGGCGGAATTGAAGAAGCCATCGAAAAAGAGAAAAACAAATAGCATAGGACGCGATTATGGCTAGTAAGCTCCTCTTGGAAATCGTTACTCCTGATCGCAAGGTCCTTTCTCAGGAAGTCGACTACGTCGGCGCACCTGGGATTGAGGGTGAGTTTGGTATAATGGCCAATCATATACCCTTCCTTTCAGCTCTCGGAATTGGTAACCTTCATTATAATGATGGTAACCGTACTCACTATGTATTCGTATCCGGCGGCTTTGCTGAAGTCGGAAACAACAAAGTGACTATTTTAGCCGAAGTTGCTGAAAAGGCCGTTGAGATCGATATCGCTCGAGCTCAGAAAGCTCAGGATAAAGCGAAAGCCCGTATGGAAAAAGCAAAGGATCGTATCGAAGCTGCTCGCGCGCAGGCTGCTCTTCACAGAGCAATCTCTCGCCTTAGCTGTAAAGATGCAGCCTAGTATGCACGAAACATAAACTCGCAAGAGTTTGGTTTCAGCCTCAAAAGCCCCATGGCTACTCAGGAGCAGACTGTTCAACAGTCTGCTCCTTTTTTTTGTTAGTGATTCCTTTTCGATACTTCTTTCATTGTAAACACGCATAGTTATAAATATTGATTTGTGAAAGTCTTAATCAGTTATTAGTATAAAATTTTAGTTAATTATTTTGAATTTTGAATCTTTGTTCATTTACTCTCTCAATGCAAACTGATATCACGTTGCAAGTAACAAATACGGAGAAAATATAATGCCCGATTCATTTGCTTGTGCTCTTGTCCTTGCAGGAGGAAAAGGAACACGGATGCATTCTGAGAAGCCTAAAGTACTTAAGACGCTTTTGGGTGAATCTATGCTCTATTATGTATACAATGCTCTGCGTCCATCCATCGGTGATGATATATTTACGATAGTTGGTTTTGGCTCTGAATATGTAGAAGAAGCTTATCCGGAAATGAAGGATAAGTTTGTTCTTCAAAAGGAGCAGCTTGGTACGGGGCATGCTTTACAGCAGGGCTGGGACCAGATTAAAGCATCCGGTTTAGAATACTGTCTTGTAATTAACGGAGACACGCCGCTTATCAGCTCAAAGGCTGTCGGCGATTTTCTTGAGGCTGTCAAAGAAGATGGCGCTGATTTATCTTTTGTAACGATCACCCCTGAAGATCCTTGTCAGTTTGGGCGCGTGATTAGAAATAAAGCTGGTCAGGTCGCGGCAATTGTTGAGGCAAAAGATTACGACGAATCCATTTATGGTCCTGTCGGTGGCGAAGTTAATGCCGGAATCTACTGTCTTAAAATTTCAGCTGCGGATGCGCTTCTCGGCAAGCTTACTAATGAAAATAAGAGTGGCGAGTATTACATTACTGACTTAGTAGATCTTGCTGCGCAGTGTGATCTGGCGGTAACGGCCGTTAATTGCGGCGATTCTGTAGATCTTATGGGAATTAATAGTCCGTATGAGCTTGCAAAAGCAGAATCTATTCTTCGAATGAGAATTTCAGAAAAATGGTTGCATTCTGGCGTAATAATTCATAATTGGGAGTCCGTAGTTATTGGTCCACGTGTTCATATTGAGCCTGGAGTAGAACTTACTGGTCCATGTGAATTATATGGAGAAACCACAATTGCAACCGGAACCGTTGTGCAATCTCATGTGAGAATTTTGGATAGTATTGTTTCTGAAGATGCAGAAATTAAGGCTTATAGTCATCTCGAAGGTGCAAAGGTTGGGCCTCAGTGCAGCGTTGGGCCATACGGACGTCTTCGTCCAGGTGCAATTCTTGAGGAAGGATCGAAGATTGGGAATTTTGTTGAGGTGAAAAAGGCTGTTCTTGGTAAAGGAGCGAAAGCCAGTCATCTGTCCTATCTCGGAGATAGTGAAATCGGAGCAGGAACAAATATAGGAGCAGGGACAATTACCTGCAATTATGACGGAAAAAATAAGTTCAAAACCATTATTGGTGAGAACTCTTTCATTGGTAGTAACACTGCCTTGGTCGCGCCAGTAACTGTTGGAAAAGGCGTGCTGATTGCAGCAGGATCTACTATTACTAAAGATGTAAGTGACGGTGATCTGGGTGTAGCTAGATCTAGGCAAGTTAACATTTCCCGGACTTCTCAGAAGTCTTGATTTTGTAAAGATAAGGTATTAGGTTAGAAGAATGGAAATAATCGCTCAATTGGAAGAACGTTTCGATAAGATGCTGGTTAAAATTAAGCAACTCGAAGAAGAGAATGCATTTCTTTTAGAAGAAATTGATCAGGAGAAACTGCGTAAGGATGAAGTTCGCAATCGCATTGAGAATCTTCTGAACAAGGTTGAAGGAAATCTCGAATAAGAGTTTTGTTAATTTGTCAGATATATGAGATAGTGAATTTGTAGCTGACAGTTAGATTTATTAAATCCAGAGGGTGATGGTAGTCATATAGATATGCCTCGTTATACGATACCGGTTCTCGGGCTTGAAATATCATTCAAGACCGATGCGGACAAAGTAAGAATAGAAGCCGCAAAGGATGTGCTTGAAGACCGGTTCAGTGAACTTACTCGGGGCGGAAAAGACGTGAGCAGGGAAAAGCTGCTGACTTGTTTAGCTCTAAGTCTTGCTGATGATTACCTTGAAAACACCCATAAGCTCGAATTGATGGAAGAGAAGATTAACGCGCTATTAGAGAAGTGATTTGTGATCGCACAAGTGGTTACAATTGGATATAGATATATTTCCCTGGGGAGTTCGTGATTGTCCTATAGCTTCTGAACCAATATATTTAGAAAGGGAGCACGTATCATTGGAGTGGTGAGCATGCCCGGCTTGACCGGGAAGCCTAATATTTCAAGTACAGCGCCCACGTTAGACCAGGTTCTAACTTATACGGCAACACGGCATCTCCGGGGTCCCTTCACAGGGAACCTCATTTTTATAGTAATTGATCTAATTAATTGCTGTAAAACTGTTTAATCCGCACAACTCCTCTATGTTAAGCCTCCGTCTCTTTTCTGTTCTCCATTGAAGATTGTTACCTCTGATCGTCAGTTGATCGGTAGTGAAAAATCAGGTCTTAGAGGGCCTGTCAACATAAAAGGAGAATGGCATGTTTGGGGATTTTTTTCTGATAATATTTGGAATGGCCCTAGGTGCCGCAGGCGGATATGCCCTGCACCGTTATGTGAATTCTAAGCGTATAGCTGATTCACAGGGTTTGGCTGATAGAATTGTGCATGAGGCTCGTAAAGAAGCCGAAGCAATGAAAAAGGAACTTAGACTTCAAGCACAGGATGAAGTCTATGCTCTTAAAAAAGAACAAGAAAATGAATTTAAAGAAATGGAACGCGGTTTGAAAAAACAGGCTGACCGTCTCTTAGAAAAAGAAGAGCGCCTTGAGAAAAAACTTGAGAAAGTCGCAAACAAAGAGTCAGAAGTTGTAGCTCTTGAAAAGCGTATGATTAAGCAAGAGAAAAAGCTCGAAGATCTCCGCGAAGGACTTGAAAGAAGAAAAGATGAGCATGAGCGTAAACTTCAGGAAGTTTCAGGACTTACTGTTGAAGAAGCTCGCGAAAAGCTCATGACAGAAATAGAAAGCCGGACTCGTCACGAAGCTGGTAAAATGGTTCGCGCCATTGAAATGGAAGCTAAAGAAGAAGGAAATCGCAAGGCCCGTAAGATTCTGGCCCTCGCGATTCAGCGTTATTCCGGTGACTACATTAACGAACAGACAGTTACAGCCGTTCAGCTTCCATCGGAAGATATGAAAGGGCGTATTATTGGTCGTGAAGGTAGAAACATTAGAGCGCTTGAAGCTGCTACAGGTGTGGACCTTATTATTGATGACACTCCTGAAACAGTAGTTCTTTCAGCATACAGTCCTCTTCGCCGCGAAATTGCGAAGCAGGCGCTTGAAAGGCTTATACATGATGGACGTATCCATCCTGCACGCATCGAAGATGTAGTTGGTAAAGTTGAGCAGGAAATGGACGTCAAGCTTCGTGAAATAGGTGAGCAGGCTACATTTGATGTAGGTGTTCATGGTATTCACCCTGAGATTGTAAAACTTCTCGGACAATTGCAGTACAGAACAAGTTATTCTCAGAACGTGCTTCAGCATTCTCTTGAAGTGGCTTTCCTCTGCGGCATTATGGCTGCTGAGCTTGGCATGGATGAGAAGGCGGCTAAGCGTGCTGGTTTACTTCACGATATTGGTAAGGCTGTTGACCATGAAATCGAAGGTCCACATGCTGTGATCGGCGCCGATCTGGCTAAGAAGCATGGAGAAACTAAAGAGATTATCCACGCTATTCAGGCTCATCACGAAGACATTCCTCCTCAGTCTATTTTAGCAACGCTTGTACAGGCTGCTGATAGTCTTTCCGGCGCTCGTCCAGGCGCAAGAAAAGAGCTTCTCGAGAACTATGTGAAGCGTCTTGAAGAATTGGAAAATGTTGCAACTGGTTTTGACGGAGTTGCTAAGGCCTATGCCATTCAGGCTGGTCGTGAAATTCGGGTTATGGTCGATGCTGAAAAGGTCACCGACGATAATACCCATATGCTCTGTAAAGACATTGCTACAAAGATTGAAAATAACATGACTTATCCAGGTCAGATTCGTGTAACCGTAATTCGCGAACGTCGTTCCGTAGGTTATGCTAAATAAATGAGTTTATAGCGGCCCGGAGGGTCTGTCCCTTTGGGCCGACCTTCCCTCCCGCTTTTCTCTCCTCCACAAATTCCATTTTGACCGCTAGGTGAACACAGTGCGGATTCTATTTCTCGGCGACATATTCGGCAGACCCGGTAGAAAAGGTGTTGCAAAAAAAATGACTGACCTTCGTGAGAAGCTCAGTCTTGATCTTATTGTGGCCAATGGAGAAAATGCGTCCTCCGGAGTCGGTCTTTCGGTTAAGAATGCTAAAGAGATTCTCGGTTCTGGAATTGACGTGCTTACTTCCGGCAATCATATATGGAAATTCAAAGATATATATTCTTACCTCAGTGCATGCGATCGCATTGTACGTCCCGCCAATGTTGCGGAAGGGTCGCCCGGGAGAGGGTGGACATCCTTTGAGATCTATGAAGGATTATCTGTTGCTATTATAAATCTTCAGGGCCGCACTTTTATGACCGCGTGCGAATGTCCTTTTCGCGGTGCAGATAAAATTCTTGAAGAAATTCCAGAAGAGATCAAAGTTAGAATAGTAGATTTCCACGCTGAGGCAACATCTGAAAAGCAGTGTCTAAGCCGGTATCTTGATGGCAGAGTTTCTGCCGTTTTAGGCACACATACCCATGTTCAGACTAATGATGCCCGCATCTTAGCTGATGGTTGCGGTTATATTACCGATGCAGGAATGTGCGGGCCTATAGATTCGTGTCTTGGACTTGCAGCGGATCCTGTTATCAAGAGATTCGTTACGGGATTGCCGCAAAAGTGGCGGGTCGCAGGTGGTCCTGTTCAATTGCAGGGCGTTATTCTTGATGTGGATGAAACCACAGGTAAAACTATTTCAATTGAAACTTGGAAGTCAGATTATATGCATGACTGCTAGGTTCTAGGTTTTAAATTCCAAGTTCTAAGTATGCTGAAATTTGCTCTTCGGTAGGGCAATTATGAAAATATTAACGAGGTAAAAATGAATATTTATGATGATCTAAAATGGCGTGGGTTAATTCATCAGGTTTCTGACGAAGATAAAGTGCGTGACTATCTTTCTACACCGGGAAGATACATGTATTGCGGTTTTGATCCAACAGCCGACAGCCTGCACATTGGTAATCTCGTACCTCTTCTTTGCCTCGTTCGCATGAAAAAAGCGGGACACAATCCATTATTTCTTCTTGGTGGAGCAACTGGAAGAGTTGGCGATCCAAGTGGTAAGGATAAAGAACGCGAGTTTGTAAGTGTTGAGCAGATTGAAGCTCAGGCTGCAAATATCAAATCCCAGATTGAAGGGTTTTGTGAGCACAATACAGGTAGAAAAGCTGAAGTTGTTAACAACTACGATTGGATCAAAGAAATTTCATTCCTCGATATGCTTCGCGATGTAGGTAAGCATTTCACTGTGAACTGGATGCTCGCAAAAGAATCTGTAAAAGGCCGTTTTGGTCGTGAAGATGTGGGTATCTCCTACACAGAATTCAGTTACATGCTTCTTCAGGGATACGATTTTTACCATTTATATAAAGAGAAAGAGTGCCAACTTCAGATTGGTGGCGGTGACCAATGGGGCAATATTACTGCCGGTTGTGAACTTATTCGTCGCAAAGCTGCTGGCGAAGGGTTTGCGCTTACCTTCCCGCTTATTACCACTGCTTCTGGAAAGAAATTCGGTAAAAGTGAAAAAGGCGCTATTTTCCTAAACGCTGAAATGACTTCACCTTACGCATTTTATCAGTTCTGGATTAATTCAGATGATAGAGATGTCATTAATTTCTTGAAGTTTTTCACCTTCCTCACTGAGGAAGAAATCACTGAGCTTGAAAAAGCGCACGAAGAGGCTCCATACAAACGCATCGCTCATAAGCGTCTTGCCGAAGAAACAACGATTATGATTCATGGTAAGGAAGAGCTTGCAAAAGTTGAAGCTGCAACAATTGCTCTCTTTGGCGGCGGAGATATTAAGTCCGTTGATTCTGCCACATTGCGCGAAGCGATGGAAGCAGCTCCGGGCGTTGAATATGATAGTGCAGATATTCCTGATCTGGCTCAGATTCTTATGGATCTGGGGCTGTCAAAGTCTAAAGGTCAGGCCCGCAAAGATATTAAAGCTGGTGGGCTCTACATTAATAATGAGCGCGTTGATGATTATGACTACGCTCCAGTTGAAGGTGATTTTATTGGCGGAGAAGCAATGCTTATCCGTAAGGGCAAAAAGAACTACGGTCTTGTGATCAGGAAGTAGTTTAGATATTTAAGTAGTTTGTTGAAAACCCGGTAAGTTTAGGCTTTCCGGGTTTTCATTTTATATGCACTCGCTTGACCTTGCAATACAATGAGAGAAACGTGTTCTATGAATTGCTTGTTCAATTTTACTTATGGTTCACATGGTAGGAGATTTCATGCGTTTGTTTTTTATATCTATAGCGATGATTTTTGGAGGTTTAGCTCCAACTCAGGCTGGCGTTAATCTCCGCTTGAAGGGTTTTGTCGGTGATCCTATTCTTGCTGCTACAATTTCCTTTGCAGTCGGCACGTTAGCTTTGATGGCTTATGCTGTGGTTATGCGGATTCCTGTTCCATCAGCATCTGTGGTCATTAAAGGGCCTTGGTGGATGTGGACGGGTGGTTTTATGGGTGCTTTTTTTGTGGCTTCGGCTGTAATTGTTGCGCCTGTGCTCGGCGCAGGAACAATGATGTGCTGGATGGTCGCTGGGCAAATGGCGGCGTCTCTTTTTCTGGACCACTACGGCCTCATAGGCTATGCCGTTCGAGAAGCTTCTCCCATGCGTATCGCAGGAGTCGTATTTGTTATTATTGGTGCTGTTATGGTTGAGAGATTTTGAATATAAAGTTGAAGATTTATATAAAGGAGTGGAATTGTGCTGGAATTACTAAATAGTCGTCTGAAATCTTTATGGGATAATACGGTTCTTGTTTGCCGGATGATTAAAATTGAACATTCTATTTTTGCTTTGCCCTTCGCATATATGGGGCTTTTCCTTGCCTCTGACGGTTGGCCGGAGCTTACTCCTTTTCTCTTGCTGA
Source organism: Desulfovibrio sp. (assembly GCA_030145055.1). GTDB lineage: Bacteria > Desulfobacterota > Desulfovibrionia > Desulfovibrionales > Desulfovibrionaceae > Maridesulfovibrio. Next base: position 117,177 of record JAQYWK010000001.1, on the reverse strand, counting down.
CGGTTGCAATGGTTGCAGTCAGGTCGTTTGCGATGGCATTTAACCGGCTCGTAGACATTAATATTGATAGCGAAAATCCTAGAACCCGCTCCCGCCAGTTAGTTACAGGTGAACTTTCAGCCATGTTCACGTTTTGGTTTATCGTGGTTTGCGCAGCCATTTTCATTGTTGCATGTTACAATATGAATGAACTTTGCCATGAGCTTTCCTATTTTGCTCTTGCGTGGTCCGCTTTTTATTCTTTAACTAAACGATTTACGATGCTTTGCCACTTCGTGCTTGGTTCTGTTTTAGGACTCGCGCCGTTGGCTGGCTGGCTATGCGTTGACCCTCAGTTTACCTTACCTGCCATTTTATTTTTCTTCGGCGTTCTTTTCTGGGTTGCTGGATTTGACATTTTATATGCTACTCAGGATAGAAAATTTGACCGGGGTCGTGAGTTGTTTTCTATTCCTGCCTGTCTTGGCATTGAAAAGGCGCTCACTATTTCAACCTTTTGTCACATCAATACCGGCATTTTCTTTTTATTAGCAGGTATTGCCGCCGGACTTGGCTGGATATATTTCACCACAACTGCTATCGTAGCAGCGATCTTGGTTTATGAACACCAAGTTATTTCTGCTGACGATATGAGCCGAGTAAATATGGCCTTTTTTGCTCTTAACGGTGTTATCTCAGTATTGTTGTTTGTAGGAACTTTATTAGCTCTCTAAACGCATTGCGGGGTTTCGTTTATGGATATTTCTGTCATTGAAAAGTTTTTTAGGGTAGATTTATTAAAGTGGATTGTTAATTTTAAAGAATCTGTAGTAAGAGATTTTTTCTCCGTCAGCGGGGCGGAAGAACTTCTACTTATTCCTTTGATCTTCATATTAGGCAGATTATTTCATAAAAAAGTCACCCCTAAGATTGAATCCGGTATTAAAGGAAAGTTGCCGATAGTTGTTCGTGACAGTTTATTTATCAAAACTGTTCTGGAACAAATGTGGCTCATCTTTACTGTTTTACTTTTCAAGTTGTCAGTTTATATCATGTTTCCAAAAGAGTATCGGCCTGACCTACTGATCATTGCAGGCTCTCTGACTGCTGCTTGGGTACTAATTAAAATTGCATCAAGTTTGGTAATGAATCAGTTTTGGGCAAAATTTATTTCTGCGACAGCATGGACGATGGCTGCTCTAAATGTATTCGGAATGCTAGGTAAAACGGTAGCTTTTTTAGATACTGTTGGATTTGTATATAATCAAAAGAATTTGTCCATACTTGTTCTTTTTAAAGGAATAATACTTCTTATTGCTTTGATTCAGGTTGCAAGTTTTGTGAATAAAATTGCTCAATCTAAAATTGAACAGTCAAAAACTTTATCGCCTTCCTTACAAGTACTTTTGTCTAAAGGGTCTAAATTAGGTCTTATGACACTAGCTATTTATCTAGGTCTTAAAGGAATTGGAGTAGATTTTACAGGGCTAACAATATTTTCAGGGGCTGTTGGTGTTGGTGTTGGTTTCGGTTTGCAGAAGGTTATTTCTAATCTCGTCTGTGGTGTAATCTTGCTACTTGAGCGGTCTATCAAACCGGGTGATATTATTGAAGTTGGGAATGCACGCGGGAAGATTAAATCTTTGAATGCTCGTTTTATTTCGATGGAGACTTTCGATAAGAAGGAATATCTCATACCGAATGATTCTCTCATTACTGGACAGGTTATTAACTGGACATATGGTGACAGCTCGGTTCGGCTCAGAATTCCATTTGGAATTGCATACTCTTCGGATGTTCGCAAGGCGATGGCTTTGAGTGAGGCCGCAGCAAAGACTGTTTCAGGTATTCTTGAAAGCCCCGCGCCAGCATGCAGGATGACTGGATACGGTGCCAGTTCTGTTGATTTCGAGCTTAGAATTTGGATTAACGATCCTGAAAAAGGAACTGGAAGAGTTAAATCAGATACGATGCTTGCAATTTGGGATTCATTTAACGCTAATGGCATTGAATTCCCATTCCCACAGCAGGATATTTTTATAAAGAATCTTCCAGAAAAGTAGTTTATTACGGTTCTAATTTGTTGGCCTATTTATAAGTTATGTAATAGCCCGTAAAGGTCCCTTCTTTTATAAGGAATTCTTTGCGGGCTTATTTTTTTTAGCGTGTGTTTTGTTCTTTGCGTTATAAAAACGTATCGACTTCTATTTGCAAAGCAGTTAGTTAAAAAGAGCGGGGTAGATTTGCCTGATGGCAAAAAGGTGTTTTGACTTGGGGTCTAACAACATAATTACTGAAGTCTGTTTTATTTTTTGAGGCAACATTTTTTATTATTGCGAATGTTGTGCACTTGGAAATTTATATACAGTCTCAGAAATAGGTTTAACGACTTTTCAAGGGGAACTGTTATGATTGATGATGTCAAAAAGTATTTACGTACAGCAATTTGGATTTATTCAGGTGTTCTTTTTGTGGGCTGCTCTGGGAGTGCCTTGCTCGTCTTAAAGTTTGGTAATGAGCCATGGGTGTCCAAATCTCTATCTTTTTTTATGATTTCGCTGTTTGCTCTTTTGGGAGTTGCTCTGATCTGTATGTTTAATACATATATTAAGAAACCAGTCTCCAGTATTACCTCCTATACATCACGCATTCTTGAGGGCGATTATTCAGGGGCTGAGAAGTGCACTTCTTCTGGGCTTAGTGACTTACAGACTGCGGTGGCTGAACTGGCGGAGAGCTATAAGCAACGCCTTGGTTTTAGCATGAGTATTCTTGAAGGTCTTCCCATGCCTTGTTGTATTGTTGCCGAGGGTGAGAAAATAACATTTCTTAATCGTCAATGCCTAGAAATGGTAGGATCTTCAGCTGATCCTGAATCATTCTATGGGCGTATGATTTCTCAGATTTTTTATAATGATGATCGTAAATCTCTCATCGGAACATGCATGGATGATGATGTTAGTGCCATGAATCGTGAAGCTGTGTTTAAGCATTCTGATGGAAGTGATATTAATATTTTAGCGAATCTTTTCCCGCTGCATGACGTGCAAGGAAAAGTGATTGGTGGGTGTTGTTTATATGTAGTCACCACCGAGCTTAAGCAACGTGAGGCTCATATTCTCAGCCAGAATGAGCGCATTGCGGACGCGGCCAAGAAGGCTGGCGTTGTTTCACATGATTTAGGTGATGCTGCCAGTCAGCTTGAAGGTTTGGTTTCCGAGGCCAGGCGCGGAGCTGTTGTGCAGGTTGAACGTTCCACTGAAACCGCCACTGCAATGGAAGAGATGAATGCTACCGTTTTAGAGGTTGCGCGCCATGCTCAGGATGCTGCAAATGATGCTGATCATGCCCGAGAAAGTGCTGAGCGCGGAGCCGAGATCGTCACTAATGTTGTTGATGCAATTGATGAAGTTGCCGCACAGACTGTCTCTTTGAAAGAATCGATGGAAGAGCTTGATAAGCATTCTGAGGGAATTGGCAAAGTGCTTGGAGTCATCGAAGACATCGCAGATCAGACTAACTTGCTGGCTCTAAACGCCGCAATTGAGGCTGCGCGGGCTGGAGAAGCAGGGCGCGGATTTGCAGTTGTTGCTGATGAGGTGCGTAAGCTCGCTGAAAAAACAGTGCAGGCTACAGCGGAAGTTCAAGTGGCTGTTTCCGGTATTCAGAAGGGCGCCAAAGAGAACGTCCAAGCTATGGAAGTCACGGTTCTTTCCGTTGAAAAAAGTACCGAAATGGCGGGGCAATCTGGTGAGGCTTTAGCGGAAATTGTGTCTGTTTCAGAATCCACAGCGGACCGTGTGCGGTCAATTGCAGCTGCGGCAGAACAACAATCTGCTGCGAGTGAAGAGATTAACCAGTCTACTGCTGAAGTGAACCGTATATCCGGCGAGACAGAGCAGGCAATGATTGAATCTACAGAAGCTATCTCTAAGTTGTCTCAACTTGCGGGTACGCTTTCAGATATTATTAAGGAAATGCGATAAGTTTTTATATAAAAAGGGGGTTCTTTCTAAAGAATCCCCTTTATTTGTTTTAATCTGAACTTAAACCTCAACTCCTGAGGATTTTCCGTTTCTTATTTCAAAATCCGTAGCGCATATATTCTTTTTCTCTGCGATTAATCATCTGCATGTAGCGGTACTTACTTTTTACCTGCGCTTCTTCTAAAATTGAATATCCGGTGTTTCGGCACTTATCGCATGCCCCGATCGGTATTTCAATTCCAAATCCCATTGGTCCATTTTCTTTCTGCGTTTGTACTTTCAGCAGTCCTCGGCATTCGTTGCATAATAGTAAGGATTCAGTTTGTGATTCCGTAAATCCTTCTGTGTCATAGAAAATGTTTCGATGCCTTACGGACCAGTCTCCATTTATGATTCCTTCGTTACTTTTCGCCGGAGGATTAAAGTAAATATTGGGAATACTCTCGCAAAGAGTTGCAATATATTTCATAATTTCGTCGGATTCTTTCAATGTCTCCGGGTTCCATCCCGGTTCACAGACATGGGAATAATCAACTCCTGCTAAGGCAAGGCTGATTCCCAGATTCACATAAGGGAGTGCTCCCTGAATTGCATACCCTCCTTCGAGTACGGCAATGTCAGGTTTCAACATTTTAGTAAGAGCCGCATAGCCTTGTGCTGAGAAATTCATATTGGTGATGGGGTCAGTGAAATGATTATCCTGTCCCGCAGAATTGATGATTAAATCTGGTTTGAAATCTTCAAGTATGGGCATGACAATGCGTTCCATTACCATCATAAATCCGGCATCAGATGTGCCGGGGGGCAATGGAATATTGATGTTCCTTCCCAAAGCTTTCGGGCCACCTGCATCCTTTGGAAAGCCTGTTCCTGGGTAGATAGTTCTCCCGTCCTGATGCATGGAAATGAAGAGCGTATCTGGGTCGTGCCAGTATACATCCTGTGTGCCGTCTCCGTGATGGCAATCCGTATCTATTATGGCAATACGTTTTTGCCCGTACTTTTCGCGGATATGTTCACACATAATAGCTTCAACATTAATGGCGCAAAAGCCGCGTGATCCCAGAACCGTTTTCATTGCATGATGTCCGGGGGGACGCACTAGAGCAAAGGCTCGGTCCCGTTCACCTTGCATTACAAGTTCAGCGGCCTTGATGGCTCCGCCTGTGGAAATATAATGTGAGCGCGTCGCAATGGCTTCTGCTTCCGGGAAGCAGAAATGGACTCTTTCGATGTCCTCGGTTTCAGCTACTTCGGGCTTATATTCGCGGATCCCTTCGATATCAAAAAGGCCTTCCTCTCGAAGTTGATCCTGCGTGTACAGGAGCCTTTCCTCTCTTTCAGGATGGGTAGGAGATATCGCCCAGTCGTAGGCGGGGAAAAATATGATTCCCAGACTGTTTTCAGCCTTGAGCATAAGGACTCCGTATTATGAATATGTCCGGACCACGCCGGGTTTGATCTGGCATTTAACTCTGATATTTCTACCGACAGTCGTGGATCCGTTAACCATATTGAACGAAGATGATGCTGTAATCAGCGCATTGTCACCATCTGCTGCCACCCTCATTTCTCCAAGATGGGCAAGTAGATGGTTCATTGCATCTTTTTCAGCCGCTTCGAGGTTGTAGGTACGGGGAACATTTTCTCTGTAACCGAGGGAAGGGATAAACATTACTCCACGTTCGGTGTCGGCAAAAAGCTCAATTTCAGTCGTAGTTCTGGTCAAAGCCGCGCCGATAGCATTTGCAACATCGTAATTTTCAGGAACTTCCGTTGAAAGCCTGAACTTGCGGAATATGTCCATCTTCATTGCTTTGGCAGGGCCACCCATTATATAAATTTTTCTGGGTATAATGCGTCTATTCTCTAATAGTTCATGGATGGTGTAAACGGGCTGTTGATTGATTTCTTCGACGAGTTCACGGGTGGAATCGTGAATTTTATCAATTGCATTCTCAATTGCCTTGTCAGCCAGTTCATCAGGTTCCATGTCTATTTTGGACGCGAATGCAGCAAATCCTGCTTTGGATTTACCAATGTTTCCGCAGTCACAGGAATCTTTCCAGATTAGCGCATCTGTGAGTGTTGGAATTTCTCCTCCGAACGCGATGGAGGGACCTACTCTGGTCGGACCTACACGCACTATTCCTTCAAGAATGGAAATGGCAGAGTCTCCACCAACCCCGATGGAGTGGACCTTCAGCGCACGCACAAGAGTCGGATGGGAACCGATATTGATTCCTTCCTGTTCGATTAGCGGGGTTCCGCCCACAAAAATGGCAATGTCGGTAGTTGTTCCGCCAATGTCGTAAATGATGGAATCATGGGTGATTTTGCAAAGTGCGATAATGCCCATTACACTTGCAGCCGGTCCAGAAAAAATGGATTGCACCGGAACTTTTCTTGATAGCGGCAGGGGCATGGTTCCGCCATCAGCCTTTAGAATGTTGACCTTAATATGGCCAAGGCCCATTTCTTCAAGGGTCCCGGAAATTGCGTCAGCAAATTTATTAAAAACCCGCCAAACCGCGCAGTTATAAAAGGCTGTTGCTATACGTCTCGGGAAATTTAGGCGCCCTGTAATCTGGTGTCCCAGAGTTATGAAGTCAGCATTGTCTCCAATTGCAAGCTCCATTTCTTTCTCATGAGCAGGATTGCGGGGGGAAAATTTTGTTACAGCCGCATATACTTTAACCCCAGATTTTCGGCAGGATGAAATAGCTTCTTCAAGGGATAAATTATTGAGCTGTTTGGTTTCAGAGCCTCGATGATCAAGCGATCCAGGGATTACGTGAAAGTCTTTGCACAGCATAAAAGAGTGCGGATCCAATCCTGGTCCGGCAGAAACAATTACACCCACATCTTCGAATCTGCCTTCAACAATCGCGTTTGTCGAAAGAGTTGTGCTTAGATTGAGCTGTTTAATGCTGGAAGCGTCGGTATTCTGCACTATTTCGCTCAGTGCGCTTTTAATGGAGGAAAGCAGGTCATCATGGTTAGTCGCAACCTTGACTTGAGCCTCAATTCCTTTTGGGCCTAAGGCCACCGCGTCAGTATGAGTTCCGCCTACATCTATTCCAAGAAGGAGCATCAGATAAATCCTTGAAGTGGAAATTCTCCCATGAATAAGTATGGGAAGTTCAAAATATCAGCCATAACTATAACTATTTAAACTGCGCTAAAGGGTATCACTTGCTGGAATGGGAAAATTTGAATTTTTGGAGTTTAAATCCTCCGTATAATTAGCACTTCAAAAGCTCTGTCGTCCAGATGTTTTACTGCAAACGGTATGAAGCATCAGGTGAGCGGACTGCATTTTATAATATAAGAGGATAAAGGGATTAGAAGGGACGCTTAACCCGCCTGCTTGCTGATTCCTAACTTTTTCATTCTCGAATCGAATGTAGATCTGTTTACTCCTGCGGCGCGCGCGGCCTGACTTACATTCCATTTATATTTTTCTAGAAGTTTCATGACGTATGACGCTTCCATCTCTTCCCATGTAAAAGTAGTAAGATCTTCAGGAACTCGGTCTTCGGACTTCAATCCGTTAATTCCCGATTTTTCAGGAAGAGGGATATTGTTTTCGGCTGTTGCGATGGGAAAGCCAATGTGTCGTGGCAGATCCGAAACATAAATTGTGTCGCCGGAAACTAAAGCTTGGAATTGTTTAACTGAGTTTTCTAGTTCTCGGATATTGCCAGGCCATTTGTGAGTTTTCATAGCAATCATAGCTTTGGGGTCAAGCTTTTTGGGCAGCATATGGCTGTAGGAGGCTTCTCTTGCTAAAAAATATTCAGTGAGTAGCGGAATGTCTTCCTTTCTCTCATTCAGGCATGGAAGATTTAGTGGAAGAACATTTAATCTGTAATATAAGTCTTCTCTGAAGCGGCATGAGCGGACTTCCTCTTCAAGTTTTCGGTTGGTTGCTGAAATAATGCGAATATCTATTTTTTTTGTTTCAGTTCCGCCAAGTGGTTTGATTTCGCTTTCTTGCAAAACTCTCAGAACTTTTGCTTGAAGGTTTATGTCCATATCTCCGATTTCATCTAGAAAGACTGTTCCCCCTTCAGCGGCCTCAAATAGCCCTAATTTATTTGTATTCGCACCGGTGAAAGCTCCCTTTACATATCCGAAAAGTTCGCTTTCAAGAAGATTTTCAGGGATTGCGCTACAGTTCTGAGTTAGAAAAGGCTTGTTTGCCCGCGAGCTTTGCGCGTGAATTTCTTCGGCAAATAGCTCCTTACCGGTACCTGATTCTCCGTAGACAAGAACGGGATAGTTTGTTGCCGCATAGTTTGTGACGAGTTTGAGGGCTTTCTTAATTGACGAACTTTTGCCGACAATTGAGTTTTTGCCCCGAAGACTGCTTAGTGTTCTGCGCAGTTGCGCATATTTGCGTTGTTGTTTTTGAAATTCAAGTGAATTGCGCAGAGCAAGAGAGCTTATATCGACCATTTCCTGTAGCATATTCAAATAATCTGGTGCGAGGTTTAAGTTGTCTCCGTCTGAACTCGTGTCAATTACTTGAACTGCTCCGTAAACTTCCTTTCCTTTCAGTAAAAGAGGGAAGCACAGTATGTGCTTACTTTTAATCTTAAATTTATCTTCAAATTGACTGTTGTGTCTGGCGTCTGCTCCGGCTTTGGCCGTGGTCATTTTGCCGTTTTGAATTACCCAGCCAACAATTGATTTTTTGTTAGGGGAGAGCTTAACTCCCTTAAGTTCTTCGCTTTGATGTCCTAGCGCTTCGACGCACTCGTACATACCATTTTGCTCAATCCAAAGTGATCCTCGCTCAACATTCTGAAGTTTCAGAAGTAGCGAGAGAATAGTTTTCTGTAGTTTTCGTGGATCAAGTTCTTGAGATAGAGCTTTATAGTCGGCGATGGATAGTGTCATAATTATGTGTGTTTTGTTATTGTTCGGATTTGTTATTTGGAGATAATTACGATATATCGAGATAATTTTGACAAGTCAACATGCGGTGGTTGGCGTGATAGTTTGTCTAGAATAGAAGAAGTGGCTTAATGTCAGTGTTTGTGGGTGGTTTTCAGCATTGGAGATGTTTTGGCACGAATGGTGCTTTATTAGAATTAGCTTGTTAGTCAAGTATGGACCGGGAGACCCACTCCACCTCCCCGACCCCTTCGGGTTTCCCGGTTCACAATACCTTAAAAAATATGGTTAGTATATTTTATAATATTAAGATGGAGCGAATCTCATGGTTAGTACTGATAGTCTTATATCTTTTCATAAACAGGATATGGCAGATCTTCGGGATCAGTCTCGTCAGGCAAGACTGGGTAGAACTGTCGAAAGTCGTGAGTTGAATAAAGGATTTAAAGAGCTGCGCACAAAGATCGCGGCTGAGACTCCTATATTCGCTAAAGGTTCGTCTCTTTTTCGTGCTCCTGTAGCTTTCGTTATGGCCGTGCTCGCAATACTTAGCTTTTAGTTGATCCTGTGTAGTTTTTCGACCATCTTTTTGGTCGGGTTATTTAAAGAGGCTCGATGTTGTTGTTTTTGAGATGAGCGGGCTGCTCACAGGATGTAAGCTTTAAACTTGCTCATTTTTTACGCATGGCTTCGAGTCTTTTTAGGTAGCTTAAAAATCAGTATTCTTTTTCCGTTTCTTCCCCTCTTCCTTTTATCCCTTTTTTAAATTCAAGTTCTTCGCTCCTTAACGTGAGTTTTGGCGGAAAGTCTCTGCTGTTTTTCTGAGATTTTCTGCCCAGTTGCCAGCTAGTGGGTCGGCGATGAGAACTTTTGCGTTCACTGATGATGCGATTGTCTGTGCGCTTTTGCGTGAAAACTGAGGCTGGATAAATATTGCGGATACCGACTCTGCTCTTGCGAAGTCGATAATCTTGGTCATCTGCTTCGGACTTGGCTCTTTGCCTTCTAGTTCTATAGGGATTTGGTTCAGTCCATAAGCTCGTGCGAAATATCCCCATGAAGGGTGGTAGGTCATAAAACTTATGCGTTTCTCGCTTGTCTTGAAAATTTCAATTAATTCTTTGTCCAGTTTATCTATTTCTTCTGCAAAACTATAGTAATTAGCTCTGTAGATGTCGCTATTTTGTGGGTCAGCATCAATTAGAGAATCTCTGATCTGCATGCTGATAACTCTGACGAGAGGCGGAGAAAGCCATATATGCGGATCGGCCAGAAAGTTGTCACTTTGCTTGCTGTTGTCGCGCTCTTTTGCGTGGTTGGCTTCATCTTCGTGATGTTCTCCGGTGTCATGTAGGTGTGTTTGCATGGGGTGTCTGGTTACAGATTCGGCAAGGTTTATTACATTTAGTTTGGGATTAGCTGCTTCGAATCTAGGTAACCATGCTTGTTCAAATGGAACACCTATGGCGAAATATATTTCAGCTTTGCTCAGTTTCGCCATTTGCCTTGGCTGTGGTTCGTATATGGCAGGGCTGCTTCCCGGTTTTACCATTACGTTCACATCGACCAGATCTCCCCCTATTTTGCTTACGAAATATTCCTGTGGAATAATTGAGACGGTAACCTGTAGCGGTGCTGCCTGCGATATTGATGCGCAGAGCAGGATTGCTATCATTATTATATATTGTAATTTCCGTGTGTGCATTTTGCTCTCCGTACTAATGAGATTAGATTTCAATTAGGTCTATAGTTGGGGATCTTTATCCATATTGTCAATGTATTAAGTTGTGCTGAGTGGTATCTCGGGACGTTAAATTAGGTCTTTTGGGGATAAAGCAATATATAATGATATAAATACAAAATTATGTGTATTGCAAAATTGTAAATCAAGCCAATCTTTGATGGGTTTGATTCGCGCATGATTAATAAGTTGCCTCTTTGCTTTAATTATAAGGGTTTTGCTCCTGTGATCACAGTCTTATTGAGTAGTCGTATGTGTTCGTAAGTCTGTGTGGCTTGTGAGAGGCTCTCGTTTATATAGCTTGTTTTTTGGTCTAATTTGTTGCGGATTGCTAAACCTCAATACCTATCTTCTTTCCTTGAATGTATAAATCAGCTTTTTATACTTATTTATACTCTGTCATAATATCAATTATGTATAATTGCCGATTTTATTCGTGCTGCCCAACTTTAAAGTGCGATTAATGGCACGAAGTATGCTTGATAGTATCCGTATGTGTACATTTTTAAGGATATTTTTGCAAAATTGCAAAAAAGTGGATGTTTCTTTTGGCTAAAAAGACACAAATGTAAAAAACAGTAAAAGTTTGATGGATGGGAGGATTGAAAATGAATGCAGCAGATACCTCGTTTATACTTATTTGTTCAGCCCTAGTTATGTTTATGACTCCGGGCCTTGCCCTTTTTTATGCCGGCATGGCACGCAGTAAAAACGTGCTTGGAACTATCATGCAGAGTTTTGTTATGCTCGGGCTTGTTTCAATCATCTGGGCAGTCATTGGCTACACACTGGCCTTTGGAGATGATATTGGCGGCTTCATTGGTGGAATGAACTTTTTTGCTCTTGATGGTGTCGGCATGGATACACTTAACAGTCCCGCTGACAATCTTCCGCACCTTCTCTTTATGGTATTCCAGGGTATGTTTGCTGTAATCACTCCTGCCCTTATCACAGGGGCTTTTGCTGAGCGTATGAAATTTAAATCACTGCTAATATTTTCAAGCTTGTGGATAATCGTTGTGTACGCACCTATGTGCCATTGGGTATGGGGTGGCGGATGGATGGGTGAAAGAGGAGCGCTTGACTTTGCTGGCGGAGCGGTTGTTCATATGAGTTCCGGCGCAGCAGCTCTTGCCGCTTGTCTGGTAATCGGAAAACGTAAAGGATACGGGAAACAGTCTTTCATTCCTCATAACCTGCCTATGACTCTACTCGGAGCAGGTATCTTATGGTTTGGGTGGTTCGGTTTCAACGCAGGTAGCGCTCTTGCTGCTAATGGTGTTGCTGCAAATGCATTCGTAACAACTCACCTTGCAGCAGCAGCCGGACTTCTCGGATGGCTTCTTGTTGAAGGTATTCACGGTGGTAAGCCTACAACTCTTGGTGCTGCATCCGGAGCTGTTGCAGGGTTGGTCGCGATTACTCCTGCTGCCGGGTTTGTAACACCTATGGCTGCTATTCTTATCGGTTTCGGTGGCGGTATCATTTGTTATGGTGGTATCCTGCTTAAATCAAAATTTAAATATGATGATTCACTTGATGTTGTCGGTATTCACGGTCTTGGTGGAACATGGGGCGCACTTGCTACAGGTCTTTTTGCAAGTGTAGGCGCTGAAGGTCTTTTCTATGGAAATCCTGAACAGCTTTGGATTCAGCTTGAGTCAGTAATTTGCACATGGGGCTACTGTTTTGTTGTCAGCTGGATTCTTCTTAAAGTAATTGATGCTACAGTTGGACTTCGCGTGACGGAAGATGAAGAGATAATAGGTCTTGACGTTGCAGAACACAGTGAAGCTGGATATCAGCTCTAATAATTATTTAAGAGGTTAATATAATGAAAAAAATAGAAATTATCGTAAGGCCTTTCAAGATTGACGATGTAAAAGAAGCTATCGCTGATTTGGGTTTGAGAGGAATGACTGTAACTGAAGTAAAAGGTTTTGGACGTCAGGGTGGACATAAAGAAGTGTACCGCGGTGCAGAATATCAGGTTGATTTTATCGCCAAAACTAAAATAGAAATAGTCGTTGAAGCTGAAAGAGTGCCTGAAGTGCTTGAGGCAGTTCGTAATTCTGCACTGACCGGTAAAGTCGGTGATGGAAAGATATTCGTTACACCTGTTGAAGAAGTTGTCCGCATACGCACAGGTGAAACGGGACCTGACGCAATCTAATGACTGTTTCGTCTACCCCGCTAACCTCGGTTGAATCTCTTCATGCAGGGCGAGAAATTCTTCTTGCGGCATGCTCTAAGAGCATGCCGCAGGATTTTTCCCAGCGCATGTCTCTTCTTGTTGATGATTATTTCATATCAAGGTTGGAAGAGGCTGTAACCGAAGGACTACTACCTAGCTTCGGTGGTATTTCCGTCGTTGCTGTCGGTGGTTATGGGCGGGGAAAACTCTCTCCTTTTTCCGATCTGGATGTCCTGCTACTGGTGGACTCTCCGAAAAAACTGAACTTGGAAGATTTGGCAGCTTTTCTTTTTCATCCTTTATGGGATTTAAAATTTGAAGTTGGTCACGGCGTCCGCAGTGTTCCGGAGAATATCAAGCTTGCGAAGGACGATTTCAAGGTCCTTGGATCACTGCTTGATTTACGTCTTATTGCGGGCAGTGAGATTCCTTTCGCGACTCTTTCCACCAAATTTAAAGATAAGGTGATTCCTGTCGCGGGTGATTCTTTTTGCAAGACAATATGGGCTAACCGTAGCGCCATTGGTGTCGGCATGGATTCCGTTGTTCTCGATCCTGATCTTAAGAATGGATGGGGCACACTTCGGGACGTTCAGTTTGTACACTGGTGCGCGAGTATTAATGGGGATTACTTCCCGCTGAGTGATGATGACCTTGATGATCTGCTTAAGGATGAAGCTCTTTTAATAAGGGTGCGCTCCGCGTTGCATTTAGTCTCAGGCCGTAAGGTGGATCGTTTGGATATTGAGCGGCTTGCCGATGTCGCGTCACTTTGCGGCGTGAAGGGATATTCTCCAGCAAAACGCGGTCAGGATTTGTTAAATGAACTGCATGCGGCAATGGTTCGCGTGAGGTCTCTTGGCAATTCATTATACAGGGAAACTTTCCTTCGTAATTCGCTAAATTTCATTAGTTCAGATGGGTCTGTCACTTTGAAGTCCGCTCTAGATTTGTTCGAAACAAAATCTAATAGCGGCGATCCTCTGACCCGCGATACCCGCCGCGCTGTTGCCGCTCTTGATGATATCTCGGATATTTCCATTGGCGGTGCTCTAGGTAGCTTGATCAAAATTTTTGAAGGTCCATTTGGCTGGAGAGCATCACTTGAAATGCTTGATAGCGGCTTGATAGGATCTTTTATTCCTGCTTTTTCAAAATTGGCCGCTCTTGTTCCCTACGACGGTTATCATAAGTATCCGCCGGGCAGGCATTCTCTGCTCACCGTCCATAAATGTTGCGATATTTTCAGAGAAGAATTTGAAACCCCAGATGGGGTTGAGCGTGAGTTGACGGCTAAGCTTGAAGATAAGTTTTTAACTGGTAGTGATCTCGATATTCTGGTCTTAGCCGCCTTTTTCCATGACATTGGAAAAGGCGGTAGAGAGCATAGTGAACGGGGCGCAGAAATCAGTGCAAATATCCTTGCGCAGACAGATTTCTCCGCTGAATTTATAGAAGATATCCTTTTCCTGATTCGTTCCCATCTGCTGATGGTAAAAGCGGCGCGCCGCATTGATTTAAGTGATGTCGATTCGCTCCTTGAGATTGGGCGCAAGATTGGAAATCCTCGGCGCCTTCGCCTTCTCTTTATTCTTTCCATGGCGGATTCAATGGCAACAGGGCCGCGCGTCTGGAATTCGTGGAGTGAGTCTTTGCTACGGGAACTATATAACGGGCTGGATCACGTTCTTACCGAAGGTGATTTACTTGAAGTTGATAGCACCCAGAAAATATCCGCTACCCGTGTAAATGTTAAAGTTCTAGCCTCTGATATAATGGACAGTGAGCTTGCTGACGCAATGATCGGCGCTATGCCGGACAGGTATATATTAAGTGAAGAGGCTAACGAAATAGTTTCGCACATGGGGCTGGTTCGGAAGTTTAATGTTGCATATGAAAAGGATCTTATTCGCAAGCCTCGCGGGAAGGGCGGTAAGGGACTTAACATTGTCGATGTTGCGGAAATTGAAGATGGACGGACAAGGCTGGTAATTATTTCGCGCGATCAGAATTTTCTATTCGCTTCTCAAACGGGCGTGCTAGCCCTCCATTCAATCAACATTTTGTCCGCGGATATCTTCTCATGGAGCGATGGAACTGCGGTGAATATTTTTACTGTAAAAACCCCTCCAGCCGAATCTGCTCCTGAGGATTTGTGGGCGCGCGTGGAGCGGTCCATTCTGTATACCATGACAGGCAGGCTCTCGCTTGATTATCGTTTGCATAAAAAAAGAAATTCACTTTTCGCTAAGGCAAACTCTGCGAATGTTCCAACACAGATTTCAGTTGATAATAATTCTAGTGAATCTTGTACAATTTTTGAAGTGAAAACGCAGGATCGTTCAGGGATTCTATATGACATTGCAACAACGTTTTCGCGTATGAATATTGATTTGCGTATGGCGAGAATTACCACAACTGGAAACAGCGTTTTTGATGTTTTCCATGTGGAAAATTCAGGTTGGGGAAAGATTGAAGATCGCGAACATTTGAAAGAGCTTGTCGGAGCTCTAGAGTTTGCAGTTTCCGGCTCTTAATAATTTTTCCAGATTGTGATGCTTTTCTTGCCAAAATCGCGATATTTATCTAAGTCAGGCTTAGCTTAATCAGCGGAGAGGAAAATCATGAAAGTACTTATAGTCGGTTCAGGTGGAAGGGAACACGCTCTATCTTGGAAACTTGGGCAGAGCCCGAAGGTTTCTGAAATTTTTATTGCACCAGGAAACGGGGGCACTCGTCTTGAAGGCACAAACGTTCCTATCAAAGACGATGATTTACCCGGTCTGGTTAAATTTGCTAAAGAAAATAAAATTGACCTCGTTGTCGCAGGGCCTGAATTACCTCTCGTTTTAGGTATAAAGGAAGCTCTGACGAAAGAGGGAATTCCATGTTTCGGGCCCGGAGCATATTCCGCAAATCTTGAAGGAAGTAAGGCTTTCTCCAAGATGGTTATGCGTGATTCAGGTGTACCTACTGCGCCATTTCAGGTCTTTGATGAATTCGCTAGAGCTAAAGCTTTCGTTGAAAGCAAAGGCGCTCCGATTGTTATCAAAGCTGACGGACTTGCGGCTGGTAAGGGTGTTGTAGTTGCTTCAACAGTTGAAGAAGCAATCGAAACCCTCGAATCCATGATGATCAAGAAAGATTTTGGATCTGCCGGAGAAAGAGTTGTTGTTGAAGAAGCGCTTCAAGGTGAAGAAGCTTCTTTCCTCGCATTCTGCTCAGGTGAAGATTACGCGCTCCTTCCTTCCGCTCAGGATCACAAAGCGGTGGGTGAAGGTGATACAGGACCAAATACTGGCGGCATGGGGGCATATAGCCCTGCTCCGATTTTGCCTCCCGAAAAATACGAAGAAACAGCTGAACTGTGTATCAAACCTGTGCTTAAGCTTTTGGCAGATAGAGGAGAGCCTTTTGTAGGTATCCTTTACGCCGGACTTATGTACACACCTGATGGCCCTTCAGTTCTAGAATATAATGTGCGTTTCGGTGATCCTGAATGTCAGCCGCTACTTATGCGTCTTGATAGTGATCTTGCCGAAATCATGCTTGCTTGTGTTGAAGGTAGAATTTCTGAGGTGGACGTTAAGCTTAAGTCAGAGACAACCATGTGCGTTGTTATGGCAGCTGGCGGTTACCCTGGACCCTATGAAAAGGGCATGGAAATTACTGGCTTTGAAGAAGCTGAGAAGATTGAGGGCGTTAAGGTTTTCCAAGCTGGTACAACATATCAGGACGGGAAAACCCTTACTAACGGAGGCCGTGTACTGGGCGTAACCGCTCTAGGAAGCGACCTCTCTGTTGCTCAGGCGAAAGCTTACGAAGCTGTAGAAAAACTTTCCTTTAAGGACGCGTACTTCCGTCGCGATATCGGGAATAAAGGACTTAAATAATGAGCGCAGCAAAAGTAGCCATTTTTATGGGATCAATTTCAGACAGGGACACAATGCAGCCTTGTTCTGATTTGCTCACCAAATTAGATATTCCACATGTTTTCACCGTTTCATCCGCACATCGCACTCCTGAAAGGACTGCTAATCTTGTGAAGGATTTAGAAGCTAAAGGTTGCCAGATTTTCATCTGCGCCGCCGGACTTGCAGCTCACCTTGCGGGTGCTGTTGCTGCTAAAACGGTTAAGCCTGTACTCGGCGTGCCGATCTGCGGTTCAGCTCTAGGCGGAATGGACGCGCTTCTAGCGACAGTTCAGATGCCTCCAGGATTTCCAGTAGGAACTCTTGCTCTTGATAAGGTTGGCGCTAAAAACGCAGCATGGATGGCAGCTCAGATTTTAGCTCTTCATGATGATAATATTGGCGCTAAGATTCTCGAAGCCAGACAGGGATTTGTTGACGCGGTAGAAAAAGCTGCGGCTGAACTCGAATCTGCATCGCTGAAATAGTACAAACCATTTCAGTTTTATTTAGAATTAATAAAAACCGGGTTTGATTTTTTATCAAGCTCGGTTTTTTTATATTAACTGAGGGGTTAGGTATGCCATTAGAGTTTTGGGCTATGTATGTGGTCACAGTTTTTCTTGCTTCGATAATTCCCGGGCCGAGCATGATACTTGCTTTGTCGCACGGTATGAGATTTGGAGCCAAGAAAACCATGGCGACTGCCCTTGGGAATAGCGCGGCTTCCTTTTTACAGGCTGTAATTTCCATCGCAGGACTTGGCGCTCTTTTAGCGGCGTCAGAAACGGCATTTATGGTGGTTAAATATGCAGGGGCGGCTTACCTTGTCTGGATAGGAGTCGGAATGATTCTTTCTGGCGAGTTCAAGATTAACGCTCAAAAAGACGTAGACGAGGAAGTTGTTTCTTTTGGAAAATTATTCATGCAGGGATTTTGGGTTGCCGCTGGTAATCCTAAAGCGATTGTTTTTTTCAGCGCACTTTTTCCGCAGTTTATCAGTGTCCAGCATGCTGGGATTCAACACTTTGCAATGCTCTTAGGGCTACTAACGCTTATCGCATTCGGCTGTATGATGATTTATGCAACTGGCGGAGAAAAGGTCACGGGCATTATTAAAGAATCTTTCGTCGGCAGGTATATGAATAAGGTCCTTGGGACATCTTTTGTAGGTCTTGGTCTGGGCCTTGCGTGTTCGCGCAGGTAAGCCTTGAGTTCATATAAATAGGTGCGTTAGCCTAACATATTATTAACAGTTTTCAGAAAGTCAATTTTAGTGAATGGTTTAACCAGTGCTTCTTTTGCACCTAGAGCTTTGGCCTGTTTAATATATTCAAGCCCGGTCTGTTCTCCGCCACCAGAAATGACTAATATTTTGCTGTCTGCTTTTTTCTGCTTAATCTCTATAATTGTTTGAATTCCATCCTTATTGGGCATGAAAATATCTATAATGACAAGGTCAATATCATGGTCTGTAAATAACAGCATTCCGTCTTCTCCATCCGGGGCGGAGAGGATCGTTGCAGGCTCTTTCTTCAAATAGTGTTTGAGCAGGTCCCGCATCTTGGGATCGTCATCAATGATAAGAATTTTTTTCATCACTACTTCTTTACGTCCGTTAATAAATTAATAATCATAAGCCCCGGTATCATTCTATTAAATTTGCTCTATTGTTTCAGGCAGACATTTGAAGGCCAAATTCGCTTCTTCAGTGACTTTTCTATAAAGCTCTTGTGAGGCTTTTAGTTCATTGTTTTTAGTTGCTTTTTCTAATTTATCACTAGCAAATTGTGCGGCTTTGGCTCCGACTGTTCCTGATTCACCTTTTAGGGTGTGGGCATGAAGCGAAGCCTTTTGTAAATCACCTGTTTGCAGGAGAGTTTCAATTGTTTCGAGGTGTTTTTTTGCTTCTTCTTTATATATGGCAATAGCTTCACACAATAATTCTTTGTCGCCGCAAAATCTTTCTAATGCTTTATCAAGCTCAAAACGGTCCGCGTAGTCTTTAAAATCCATTTAAGACCTCTTAGTTTTAAAAAATACAATACCATCTTAGAGCGTAAGCTGTGTTATTCTTCAATTACTTACTACAAGTAATTATAATAATAACGCAGTAGCAGTTTTTATTCAATGTTGATTGTTGGAATCATGGATAATATCACAAATAATGTTTGCCGTGTAACTAAAAAACCCCGTTTGCTGTTGTGCAAACGGGGTTTTTTAGTTTGTGATTGTGTAATAAAAGCTAGCTTTTCTTTTCCAGCTCTGCGTACCAACCGCCTGCTTTGGTTAGCAGATTCTGGATTCTGCCTACAAGCGCGTGAGGATCGTTTAAGTATCCTTCAAGTAAAAGAGCTGATTCGAGCAACTGTCTGGAAGATAGCTCAATGAACTCGTCGTCGGCGTTGACTTTGAAAATGTTCAGCATTGAACGGAGAAGAGGATGATCTGCATTGATTTCCATAGTCTTGGTCGGGATTGAAGTATCCTTGTGCATGACTTTCATGATCTTTTCCATGGAGGATGTCATTCCGCCAGAAGGACTGATCAGGCGGCATGGGCTGTCGCTGAGTCTTTCGGAAATGATAACTTCAGCTACTTCATCGCCAAGAACTTCTTTCATCTTAGCAGCTAGAGCGTCCATGTCTTTTGTTTCTTCTTCATTTAGCGGAGTAGCTTCGTTTTCTTTTTTAGCAGATTCAAACTTATCGAGATTCTCGAGGTCTGCATATTCAGCTGCTATAAGCTTGAACTCTTTGTGCTCACGAAGTCCTTCCATGACGAACTCATCAATTGGTTCGTAAAGGTACATAACTTCGATGTCTTTATTGCGGAAGATTTCAAGATGCGGGTTCAAGTTGGCAGCTTCACGGCTGGCAACGAATGCATAGTAAATCTCTTTCTGGTCTTCTTTTACGCGCTCGATGTAATCATCAAATGATACGAGAGTATCGGCTTCAGCTTTAGATGAATCAAAGCGGAGAAGATTTGCGTATTTATCTTTGTTCAGGAAATCCTGATGACCTGCTTTGAAAATCTTAGCGTGCGCTTTCCAGAATTTTGCATATGTTTCTGGATCATCTGTTGCGATTTTTTCAAGCTGTCCGAGAACCTGTTTGGTCATTGTTGAGCGGATTTTGCCGATGAGCAGGTTGTCCTGTAGTGTCTCACGGGAAATGTTCAGCGGCAGATCTTCAGTATCAACTACACCTTTAATGAAGCTGAGGTATTCAGGGAGCAAATTCTTGTTCTGGCGCTCGATGAGTACTCTGCGGACGTAAAGGTCAATTCCCCAGTTGTCGCGATCCATGCCGAAGATATCGAGATCTTTTTCAGGAACGAAGAGGAGGCTGTTGAACTGAACCGGAGCATCTACGGAAAAATGAAGAGTGCTGATCGGTGGCTGTGAATCGTAGGTGAGGAATTTGTAGAATTCTTCGTACTGTTCCTGTTTGATCTGGAACTTAGGTTCACGCCAGAGAGCTGTTACGGTGTTGATTCTTTCGTCCTGAATCAGGATGGGGAAAGAAACAAAATTTGAATGCTTGGAAACGATTCCTTTAAGCTTATCTTCGGAACCGAAACGCTCAACCATGTCATCTTTGAGGAAGATCTCAACGGATGTTCCATGAGTCATTTCTTCATCAAGAATGGTTAGTTCGTAGTTCGTCTTACCGTCAGAAGTCCACTGGATTGCAGGGGCGTCTTTTTTGAAAGATTTTGTGCGGACAACAACTTTGTCGGAAACCATGTAAGCGGAGTAGAATCCAACTCCGAAACGTCCGATGAGGCTATCCAGATTTTCTTTGGATTCAACTGCCTGCTTGATGAACTCAGCAGAACCGGAGTGTGCGATTGTTCCGATATTTGCCATGACTTCTTCTTTTGTCATGCCTATTCCGGTGTCAGCAATTGTGATAGACTTAGCTTCTTCATTATAGGAAATGCTGATCTGCTGTTCGATGTCGTCATCAAGTTCGGGATCGCGGGTTGTTTCAAAACGCATTTTATCAAGAGCATCAGATGCATTTGATACTAGCTCTCTCATGAAAATTTCGCGGTTGGTGTAGAGGGAGTGTACGAGGATGTCGAGAAGCTGATTAATCTCAGCTTTAAATTCAAACTTTTCTGTCTGTTCAGTCATCAGTTTTTCTCCAAAAAATTAAATTCCCTCCGGCTGTCATAGTAACAACCGGAAGGTAATATATGGTGTAAATAAAGGGGAAGCCTTCGCCGTGATTCCGGCGTAATTGTGGCTTGCTAGTAAGCTATTTAGTTACGGCTTTCAGCTTGTCAAGAAGGTACTTTTCAAGTTCTCGTCTATCTTTGCGCAGTCTTACGAGTTCTGCTTCCATTATAGATAGCTTGTCTTTGAGTTCGGTGTTCTCTGATTTGAGGGTTTGAATGTTCTCGCCCTGTTCATTTAAATCTTTAGTTGTCTTCTCAATGCCGCACCTGATTTCCTCAGACATGGCAGCGTCGACACCTATGGACGCTTGAGGAAGACTGGAAAATAGTCCTTTCAATCCTTCATTAATAGACTTTGCTATTTCTGCTCCCATTGCCGCAGCAATTTGAACTGCAGGCTCAATGCCTACTGTTGCACTCTGCATGGGAACGGCTTGTTCTGGCCCTTCTGGCATAACCTGTTCGATGGCGACATTTACTGGATATTTCTTAGATAGCTCAGCCATTACATCTTCAGCCGTGTGTCCCTGCTTAAGCATGGCTGCTATGAGCGAAAACATTTCAACCGCTTCTGGCTTGAATCTTTTCTGTCGGTTTCGGCCTGTACTTGGAAGGTACTGAGCGAAACGGTTTTTCCAATAATGAAGAGTCGATTCCGGGACTTCTAGTAAACGGGATATTTCTGCAATGGAGAGTAGCTTTTTGTCCGTCACGGTTGTGCTCCGCAATGCTTGTAGTATTGAATTGGATAAGATTTAAATGATCCCTTTTAGTTAGTTTTTATTTGTACTCAAGTCAATATACTCTATCAATAAGCCTTAATGAGAATCTCTAAGTCTGAAATTGTGGATAGGCAGAATTGCTTATAACGCAGGTTGTTAAGAGATCTCTTATTGATTCCTGCACGGGAATGAAGTACGCGCAGTTAAGCTATTCACTACTAATGTTTGAAGCTGTTGCAATTAAGTTGCAGCTATATGTTTTTAGTTTTTCAGTAATGTGGTAAGGACTAATACATCTTAATGGTGCAACAACTGTTTTGGGAACGGCTGTCAGGCTGGCTTATTATATAATTTTTGTCCAAGTTTGGAGTTTTTTTTGAAAGCTGAAGTTATTTTACTTTTCGACGTTGGAAATACTAACACTAAGATCGGGTTTTCGACGCGCTCGGAAATTGGGCCATCTTTCGTTTTGCCAACCGATCCCGGGGGGACAGCAGATTCCTGGGGGCTCAGGCTCTTAGAGATATGCCGGGTTGCCGGGTATTCTCCTGAAGATATTATCGGAGGGGCCGTTTCTTCTGTTGTGCCACCCATGAATCCGATTTTGAAGTCTGCCGTTAAAAGGTTTTTTTCCTGCGAGCTTAGCTTTGCACCTGATGATATTAAATTGAGTATTGAGAATAACTATGAACGGCCATGGGAAGTTGGCGCGGATCGGCTTGTTACGGCCTTTTCGGGACGGCTTATTAGTGATAGTGAGAATTTGATAGTAGTTGATTTCGGTACGGCGACAACATTTGATTGTGTCGTTGGCAATGCATATATGGGTGGCTTGATTTGTCCCGGAGTATTGTCGTCTACAAAGGCGCTTTCCTCTGGCACAGCAAAGCTTCCACATATTACTCTTGAGCTTGAAACCACGGTCATACGGCCCGGTAAAAGCACCGCAGACAGTCTGAATCAGGGGCTTATTTTCGGATTTGCCGCCATGGTTGAAGGGCTGAGTGAAAGATTAAGTGGTACTTTGGGCGGTGAGGTCGAACTCATTGCCACTGGCGGCTTTGCTACAAAGATCGCTGAAGTTTGTCAGGCTATTAACCGCGTGGAACCCACACTCCTTTTGGATGGGCTTCGCATGGCATGGTTTGGCGTGAAAGAATAATGGGCGCAACTAGAAAGTTTTATCAATTTTTAAGGAGAAAAGCATGAGCACTATCGTAGCTGTCTGGGCTAGAGAAATTCTTGATTCCAGAGGTAACCCCACAATTGAAGTTGAAGTGGTTCTTGAATCCGGCGCAACTGGCCGTGCTGCTGTTCCTTCCGGTGCATCTACTGGTGTTCGCGAAGCTCTTGAACTTCGTGATGGAGATGAAAACCGTTACGGCGGCAAAGGCGTACAGGTAGCTGTTGCTAACGTTCGTGAAGAAATTGCAGAAGCACTTGTTGGACAGGATGCTCTTCGTCAGGTTTCTATTGATAATTTCCTTATTGATCTTGACGGAACTGAGAACAAAGAAAGACTCGGCGCGAATGCAATGCTGGGCGTTTCCATGGCTGTAGCAAGAGCTGCTGCAAATCTGCTAGGGATTCCACTCTATCAGTACCTTGGCGGCGTAAATGCTAAACTTCTGCCTGTTCCATTGATGAATATCATCAACGGTGGAGAGCATGCACCGAACAATCTTGATATTCAGGAATTCATGATTGTGCCTCTTGGAGCTGAAACTTTCGCAGAAGCTCTTCGCATGGGTTCAGAAACTTTCCACGCGCTTAAATCCATTCTTGCTGCAGACGGTCACAATACCGCTGTTGGTGATGAGGGTGGGTTCGCGCCGGATCTTGATTCCCACGCTGAAGCTTTTGAATACATCATCAAAGCAATCGAAAAGGCTGGATACACTCCAGGCCGTGATATCGCTCTTGCAATTGACGCTGCTGCTTCCGAATTCTACAAAGACGGTAAGTACGTGCTTAAAGGCGAAGGCAAAGAGTTCACTTCTGATGAACTTACTGAATTCTACTCAGATTTCTGCGACCGCTTCCCGCTTATCTCCATCGAAGATGGACTTGCAGAAGGCGACTGGGAAGGCTGGGAACGTCACACCGAAGTACTCGGCGAGCGCATTCAGATTGTAGGTGACGATATATTCGTTACCAACCCTGAAATCCTTGCAGAAGGCATCGAGCGTGCTGTTTGTAACTCCATTCTGATTAAACTTAACCAGATTGGTACTGTTACTGAAACTCTCGATACCATTGAGCTTGCTAAGCAGGCCGGTTACACTACCGTTGTTTCTCATCGTTCTGGTGAAACTAGCGATCACTTCATTGCTGATCTCGCTGTAGGTCTAAACACTGGACAGATTAAGTCCGGTTCTTTGTGCCGTAGTGACAGACTTGCTAAGTACAATCAGCTTCTCCGCATTGAAGAAGATCTTGAAGACGAAGGCATTTACTTCGGACCAGCTCTTCGCGAAGCATTCTTCCCAGAAAGCTAAGACGAACTGCTGTTTATAAGATTATTCACGGGGCCGGAGCGCAATTGCGTTCCGGCCCTTTGTATTATATGAAGGCTGTGTCTAAAACAACTCAGCACGGAGAAAGCACTATGAATATATTGAACGGAAAAGAAACAGCGCTCACCATTCGCGGCGAGCTTAAGATTGAAGTTGATTCCCTGAAAGAACAATATGGCAGAGCGCCCGGTTTGGCCGTCATTCTTGTCGGAGAAGATCCAGCATCAGAAGTTTATGTTCGCAATAAGAAAATTGCCTGTGAAAAATCAGGAATCATTTCTTTCGCACATCACATTGATGGCGGAGTTTCTCAGCAGGAACTTGAAGACCTGATCAATAAGCTTAACGGTGACGATTCCGTTGATGGAATCCTGCTTCAGCTTCCTCTACCAAAAGGACTTAACAGCCAGCGCTGTCTCGAACTCATCGATCCTGCTAAAGATGTTGACGGCTTTCACCCAATGAATGTCGGTAAACTAATGCTAGGATTGCCTGGTTTCCGTTCCTGCACACCTGCTGGAATCATGACCTTATTAGAGCGTTACAATCTACCGACTACCGGCAAAAAAGCCGTAGTAGTAGGGCGTTCCAATATCGTAGGTAAGCCACTAGCCATGATGCTGATGCAGTACGGCGATTTCGCAAACGCCACCGTGACCGTGTGTCATTCACGCACCGCAAATTTAGCAGAAGAAGTTAAAAGCGCAGATTTCGTATTCGCCGCTATCGGCATGCCGAAGTTTATCACCAGAGATATGGTGAAGCCCGGCGCAGTAGTTATTGATGTAGGTATTAACCGCACAGACGAAGGTTTGGTTGGTGATTGTGATTATGCGGGACTTGAAGACGTTGCTAGCGCAATGACTCCAGTTCCCGGCGGAGTTGGGCCTATGACTATCGCGCAGTTGCTTATAAATACTGTTCAGGCTTTTCGGGAGCATGTTGCGTAAGTGAGATAGATTAGCTTTTTATTTGGAATATAGAATTTGGAATCCCCCTCTCTTGTTGAATCAAGGGAGGGGAATTTTTTGTTTTCTCGCACTTTGTTCCATAATTTTTCACAGCCGGACCTGACTCGGCTGTTTCGGGTCCGGCTTGTCGATTATCCTGGAGTTTGGATGGAGGAAAAAAGAGCTAAACAATTCTTGTTTAGCCAACCTTCAAAAAACTTTAACATGGAGATCTAAACTATGTCAGGATTAGCGAATTATGTTTTGCAGGAAAAGAAATGGGATGATTTGTCTTTATCACTACGGATGTACGGCAAGAACGAACCGCCTGAAATGCAGCTTGAGAACATGTATGAGCTGGTTTCCCGCACAAATGGAGCAAGGTTCGAAGAGCCAAGATTCGACCAGTCGGAGTTTTCACATTCTGACCGCATGTACCCATCAATGATGAAGCCTGAAATCAAAAGCAGATGGGGTCAGCAGAAGCGAAACTACGAACAGCATCGCGATCAGTACAAGAAAATAAAAAGATTCGCACATGCCAATTTCATGTCCGAAAACCCCGGCCATCCACTTACGCAAGGTTTGGCTAAAACAAGCTACGGGCAAGAAGTTTACTCTGAGCTTGAACAGCTTATGAGACAGCAATGTCCGCAGAGCCAGCAGAGTCGGCAGGGTCAGCAAAATCGACATAATTCTGGCCCGCAATCCAGTACTGGGCAGTTCATTCATGATGAAATGCAGCGTGATTCAGTTGATCTGCGTGGAGCAAAGGACCAGCTTGTAAAATTTGCGTCACCAGAAACAAATGAAGTCTTTGCGGCACTATCGACTGAGCGCGATGAAACGGGGAGAATCGTAGACAAAGGGTTCGAGTCTACGGCAAGTCAGCATGAACTCAAGTATAAGTACGATTCCGAAGGTAGGCTCACTACGACCTACTACTCCGGCAAGGCTGTTGAAGTGTATGCATACAACAATCAGGGACAGCGTATTCAATCTCATGTTACGGGCGGAAAACTTAGCAACTACACCTACAACCAGATTGGACAGCTTGTTCAGGCGGGAACCACAACATACCGTTACAATGGCGATGGCGATTTAGTTGAGAAAAACGAGTCTGGGCAGATTACTCGTTACAACTACTTAACAACAGGACAGCTCTGTGAAGTAATATTGCCGAACGGAACGCTCATCGAATATCGTTTTGATGAAAACGGATTGCGCACTCAAAAGCTGATCAATGACAAGCTTTACCAGCGTTATCAGTGGACTGATTTGACTACTCTAGCAGCGGTTGAGGATTCGACAGGCACGACCCATTTTCAGTACAATGAGGATGGCGATCCTATTGCCATGCAGAAGGGCGAAGACGTTTACTTGCTCGCCACTGATCAGCTAGGTAGTATTTTTACTGTTGCCGACATGTTAGGGAATAGTTTACAGGACGTTCTATATGGTTCGTTCGGTAGAAGGATTCAGAATAGCAATCCCGATCATGATTTGTACTTAGGTTTTGCCGCTGGTTTGCACGATAAAGATACTGGTTTTATTCACTTTGGATATCGTGAATACGATCCTAGTATCGGCAGGTTTATTACTCCCGATCCCATCGGTTTGGCGGGGAGAGACGGTGATATATATGGATATTGTCTGGATGATCCGATTAATTTTCATGATCGAGTTGGGCTAGCACAGGTTCATGAAAGACGATTGAAAGGACTTGAATTCTTAGATGAACCAAGTGGTAAAATTCTTAAAAAAGTTTTACACACAACAACAAATCTTGGCCGCCTTGCAAAGGCTTTTCCTAAGAAATTTGATCAACTTCTTGACGACAACAATATTAAACTCAAGCATGAGTTTATAAAATACGATAATGCCGATGAAACTAAGGATGAAAAGACTAATTCAGGATTTTCTAATGAAGGCGTTACACATGATGAAGTGGGTAAATCTACTCCGATAGGAAAACACTTTGACGACAAAATCGCACGACAGGCTGAAAAAAATATTAAGAAATCTGGAAAATATACGCCAGAAAGATATAGAGTAGTGGGTAATAGCTGTCAGAACTTTACTGAAGATCATGCTAATGAGTGTGAAAACATTCAAAAAAAAGAGAAGAAGTAACAATTAAAAAAGGGGAGGACTCCAAGTCCTCTCCTCTCTACATGAGGATATATGAAAATTTTAGCTGCCATCTATGTAGTCTTAGGTTTCATACTTGCCATTTATATATATAATTCCAATGTATTTCAGGCAAATTTTATGGGAGATCGATACTATAAACACATTTTTGAAGGCCATTTTGATGCGTCCAAAAAAGGTGAACGACTGTCTATACCAATTACCTTCAAATACAAAGCCGAGTATGATCTTCGACTATCAATACCTACAGATGATATAAGGCCATTTTATTCTGAAAAAGGCACTTTAAATTATAAATTTACATCCAAAGGAAAAGTTTTAGAGAAAGGAGTGACTCGTTCTCCTTCTAAAACAGGATATTACAGTGCTTCCCCCGATGGCCCACTTTCTGCGGTGCTATTACGATTTAAATTGCCATTTCCAGAAGCTGGAGATGATTTAGTTCTGGTTATTGAAGCAGTCAATCCGCTGACCGCTTTAAGTAAATATTCTGGGTTCATTATTTGCACAGTAGAGCCATCTTTGATGAAATAGTCTGACATTACTTGCTTAGCACTGATTTTCAATTAGGATGTTTGTTGCACACATAGAAATTAAGTTTATAAACTATATATGATTCATTAAATCCCCGCTTCCCATCCATCCGATGGTTTTAATTCATCACTCACCCACTCTTGCTATCGTGAATACGCTCCTAACATCGGGCGGTTCATAACTCCCGACCCGATTGGTTTAGCTGGCGGGGATATTGATGTTTATGGTTACTGTTTGGATGATCCTATTAACTTTGTGGATCGGACGGGTTGCTTGCCTTTTAAATAAAATATCTTATGCGTTCATAATGAGACTGGACAAGGGCTTTTAGCAATACTTCGCTTTTTACTAATTCGAATTGCAGATGTTTCGGCAGTATTCCGTACAAATAGGTGCCACCACCGAGTAGTATCGGGATTTGGGTAACTATCAGTTCGTCAATCATGTCTTCGGCTAGAAAGCTTTGAATGAGCTTGCCCCCATCAATGTATAAATCGTTGAACCCACGTTGGTTTAACTCTTTCACCACGTCTATAATTGTACCGGACACTATTTCAACTTTCCCGTCTAAGTGTTCTGGGACATTTTTCATGGTTGAACTCAAGACGAAAACCTTCTTGAGGTATGGCCAAGGCATATCAAATCCAAGGACCATATCCAATGTCTTTCGGCCCATAAGAAGTGCATCTATACTGTTCATGAATGCGACAAAGCCAAGATCATCCTTATCAGGGTTCGGGACAGTTTCAAGAAAACCAAGCTCTCCATTGCGGTCAGCTATATATCCATCTAGACTTGTTCCAACGAAAACTTTGTTTGACATAATTACCCCTTTTTTTAACTGCGATTATTGCAAAATAGCGATTTATTAGCTTGATTTTTTGAATAGCTTTTGGCACTATTTCTACAGTGTAGAATATGTATTTAAATTGCCGGAGTCAAGATGGAAAATATTGATAAAAAGAGAGGGCGCCCGAGGTCAGATCAGGCAAAGTTGTCGAAGGAGATTCTCCTTAGTTGCGCCAATGAACTTCTTCAAGGCTCCGGCAAGGTTCCAAGCATTCGAAAGATTGCTAGAAAGCTCGATGTGGATCCCATGGCTATATATCACTATTTTCCTAGCAAATCTGCATTGCTTGAAGGGGTGACAGTTCGCCTTATGGAAGGAATATACATTCCGCAGTCTGAGGATACTTGGGAGGAGCAGTTGAGATTCTTGTGCAGTAGCTATCTAGATTTGTTGAAAAATTATTCTGGCTTGCTTGAAACTTTTTTGTCTATGTCGGTCAAAGGACCTGCCCAAGTCTTTATTGCCAGATTTAATACGATTGTCGCCCCGCTTGGTCTGCCAGAGGATGACATGAAGAACAGCTTGGACTTACTTGTGGATTACCTGCACGGTTTTGCTTTGTCGATCCACTGCGCGCCAAAGAAGGACTCTTTGACATTGGATTCACTTAACGGTCCTTTGAATTTTTACATCAAAGCCCTGACTGCTAATATGATCCGATCGAAAATTTTTATACATTAAAAAAGCCGTACAAAATATAACTTTGTACGGCTTTTTGTGTCTAACTTGACCCCGCAGGCGGTCTATGCATCAAAAGCACTCTCAAAAATCCCAACAACCTCATCCTTATTCATCTGGTAAGGATCAAGAGTGAACAAGAATCCCATGGCGGTCATAGCGTTATCTGCGAGTGCGCCAGCCTGTGATTTATCAAGTTTGAAATCATTAAGATTAAGCCCA
The DNA here is from genome assembly GCA_030145055.1 of Desulfovibrio sp. Classification (GTDB taxonomy): domain Bacteria; phylum Desulfobacterota; class Desulfovibrionia; order Desulfovibrionales; family Desulfovibrionaceae; genus Maridesulfovibrio. The sequence continues at coordinate 87,653 of JAQYWK010000001.1, read as the reverse complement.
TCACAATCAATATCTTTGATAAGCTGTTTTAGCGCAGTGATGAATGCCATTGGGCGTTCACTTTCTGGAAGTTTGCTGACATCTACACCCATTGCCTGCGCTAGAGCAGGGAACCTTTCCGGAACTTTCTTCGCCATGAATGAGAAGTAGGAAACACTTAGCATTATCAGACCTGCTCCATGCGTCACAGATGGGTCAAACGCGCTCAGTGCGTGTTCCATTGAGTGCTGTGATATGCAACTGGAGGTTGATTCAACCATTCCAGACTGAGTGCTGGCCCATGCTAACGCGGTGCGGGCTTCCATGTTTGAGCCGTCTTTTACTGCGGTAGCAAGATTCTCTGTGATCAACTTAACGGAATCCAGAGCGAACAGGTCGCTTGCTGGTTGATGAACGTTGGCAAGGTAACCTTCGGCGGCGTGGAAGAAAGCATCCATGCCTTGGTATGCAGTCAGGTGTGCTGGCACACTTAGCATCAGCTCAGGATCTACTATAGAAATTACAGGGAAAGTTTCTGGAAGACCGAATCCAATTTTTTCCTGAGTTTCCATGTTGGTGATAACGGTCCACGGATCAGCTTCTGTACCGGTTCCCGCAGTGGTCGGAATGGCAATGATGGGCAGTATTTTTTCAGTGACAGGCATTCCTTTTCCTGTTCCGCCGCCGATGTAGTCCCAATATTCGCCGGGATTGTGAACCATGATCGCGATGCTTTTTGCTGCATCAATAGAGCTACCGCCGCCTAGGCCGACAATGAAATCACAACCGTTATCCCGTGCCACCTGTGCGCCTTCTTTAACGTGATCTACAATCGGGTTGGGTAGAATCTTATTAAAGATTACAGACTCAACATTCTGTGCTTTCAGCGCATCGACTACTTTATCGAGATAGCCGAATCTTTTCATGGATGTACCGGAACTGATGACTATGAGGGCTTTAGTTCCGGGTAGAGTTACCGTAGCTAGTTCTTTTACGCGTCCAGCACCGAATATAATATTTGTTGGAATGAAATAATTAAATGAACTGTTCATTGTGTTCTCCGTTTTAAGTTTGAATTGAGTACACTATGGCGACAATCTAATGAAATACGAATACCTGATTGTGCGGCAGGTGTGCCTAATTGTGCGGCTTAAGTTTTTTAATTGGTTTTTGCTATTTATGCCGTGTACCATTATATGCAGTATTAAGGATACTTTTATGATGAATGAACTGATAAATATATTGGGCGAAATGACCCCTCTAGAAGGGTGTACAAGCACTTTCCTGGATAAAGTAACTTTATTCCGTATAGATAAGCATTGTCCTCGAACCCCGTTGATTTACGATCAATGTCTTTGCTTCGTGGCACAGGGTAAAAAGATTGGACATCTAAGCGATCGGACTATTCGTTACGATTCTGGCCATTTCCTTGTTGTCCCAGTTATCGCGCCTTTTGAATGCGAAGTTCTGGCTGTGGATGATAAGCCTGTTCTCGGAATTACTATTTCAATTGATTATGCAATGGTTCAGGAAATTGTTGATTCCGGCATTGGCGGATCTGTTGATTTGGAAGGAGATGCAGATTTTAAATCCGGAATTTATCTGGAATCATTTAATGAAAAAATGGTCGAGACTCTCGTCAGGCTATTAAAAAATCTCCAGAATAAGGAAGAAGCGAATATCCTAGGGCCACAAACCCTGCGCGAAATATTCTTCCGCACATTGCTCGGTGAGCATGGGCATATCCTCGCATCGGCGGCTCGTGGTGAAAGTTCATATGCTAAGGTTGCCAGCTCCTTACGTGTTATTCATAGCAATTATTCAGAATCTATTGATGTTCCGCATCTTGCAGAAAAAGCGAATATGAGTGTGCGTACTTTTCATGAGCATTTTAAGTCTGTTACTTCATATTCTCCCGTACAGTATTTGAAAAGAATCCGGCTTGAAAAGGCGCGCCAGTTTATGGTGAGTCAGAAATTGCAGGCGAGCGAAACAGCGCATATGGTCGGGTACGAAAGTGCTTCCCAGTTCAGTCGGGAATTTAAGAGACATTTTGGTTATCCGCCAACTGAGGCATCCGTACATGCCGCATAAATGTGGATATTGATGTTGAATTCGATAGCAGTAAAAATTACGTTAAATTAGTTGTTCGCAATAATAATTATATCATAAACTTCAACGGCGGGAATCATACATGGACGGCCTAACTGAGCTTTTGGCTTGTATTCAGGATATTTCTGGGGGTAATTATTCCAACGATATTATGGAACTGACTAAAGACGGTTATGATCCTTATGTTCGTGAAGTTGCTGAATCTGTCGGTATGATGATGGTTAAGATTGAGGCAAGAGAATTCGCTCTTGAGCAGGCGTACGACGATCTGAAGAGTAATATTGTTAATACTGTGAAGGCAACTGCGCGCGGGCTTAGTCTGCGCGATAAATATACTCGCGGACATGGTGAGCGGGTCGGTCGTTATGCGCATCGGCTAGCGCTCAGTGCATCGTTTTCCGAGGAAGATGTCTGGACGGTCGGGCTTGCCGGAATTCTCCATGATATAGGTAAGATCGGTTTTAGTGATAAGCTCTTTTTTAATGAGGATGTTCGTGTAGATGATGAGATGCTTGCTGAAATCAGGCAGCACCCTGAATCCGGCTTTCGAATGCTTCGGGGGCTTAAATTTCTCGGTCCAGCATTGGATTATGTGCGGAGCCACCATGAACGGCTGGATGGCACAGGCTATCCGAATGCACTCAAAGGAGAGGAAATTCCTATGGGAGCGCGAATTCTAAGCATCTCAGATGTTTTTGATGCGCTCACCACCACTCGCACGTATCAGGAGGCCATGCCTCTTGATAAAGCTTTTGGTATTATTAGAAAGCTGGCAGGTCCGTCCCTTGATTCTGAACTCGTAGAAATTTTCATTAAAGAGATTGAAGAAAACGGGCTTGAGGTTGTTGAGGAGGAATTTTCCACCTGCACCGATAAGGACGGCGTGGCGAAGCCCGCTTGCAGCTACTTGCCTGATCCAAAAGTATCAGATTTATAAAGCATTATCATATGAAAAAGAAATTTTTAGTCCTTATAGAGGATGACTTTGAAGTGATGGGTAACGGTTTAGGCAATGTTGCGGAATTGCAATATTTGCCAGCTTTATCACTCATGAATATTGCTGATAAGTATGGAGCGAAACTAACTTTCATGGTTGATGTTGCGCATCAACTTACCATGAAGAAGAATCTCGATCATACTGAAGTTAGAATGCAGTCTAAACTTTGGGATGAAACTGTTCTGCTTATGGCGGAAAGGGGTTTTGATGTTCAGCTTCATTTGCACTCGCAATGGGTGAATTCTGTATACAAAGATGGATTTCACCATGTGACTGATGTCTGGAACATTGGTCGTCTTCTACCCGAGGAGCAGATCGAACTGGTCAACGAAGGTGTTCAATATCTGGAAAACCTTTTGCGCCCAGATCACCCCGCGTACAAGGTGTGCGCTTTTAAAGCTGGATCGTGGGGACTACAGCCTTCTGAACATATCCTGTCCGTGCTCGATAAGGCTGGAATAAAGATTATAATGGGTATGCGCGACGGGATGAAAATTGAAGGACAGTCCGTTGATTATTCCGGTATGGAAGAAAAAGATCTTCCTTACTATGGATCACGGAAAGATATTACAAAAATTTTTGATGAGCATAATTGCCCTGTGGTAATACCATTGCAATCTTACTCTCCCGATTTATTGACCTTTTCAAGGTACGTACTTAATCATATTTTAGGGGGAATGCGTTGCAAGCGTGGACTCTCATTAACTAATGGCAGACCTGTTCCTGCTGAGATTAAGAGGTTGAAACCTTTGTCCGGCAAAAATGATATTTCTTTGGGATTGCGTCCGTACCGGACTCATCTTAAAATTGGCAGTCAGCCATTTTCATATCTTAAGAAATCCTTTGATGAGGTTATTGAAAGATTGCGGGGCTATGAACTCGAGCGGATTCCTGTTCTGATCGAAAGCCATACCAAGCAATATTCTAATTATTATGAAGATATAGAGCGTTTCATTGCATATATAGCTGAGAAGCATGAATCAGAAGCTGAGTTTGGTGACTTGAGTGGATATAATAGAGAATTGCAGGAAAACCCAAACTTAGCGCGGTGTAAAAATGTCCATAAGTAAAGAACATTTACGCGGTCAGGCGGACGGTATTGCGAAGGCTCGAGCCTTTATCCATAATTTTGATACTGGCGCAGAAGGTTGCGGTCCGCTGGACTTCTCATACCTTATTGAGAGCGATGAGCTTGATTGGGAGAGAGTTGTTACTTCGTTTAAAGAAGATTTCAGAATATTCGATGAATTGCTGTTTAAGATCCACTTTAAGCGTAAGACTGAGTTTTCCAGTTCACATGATGAACGGATTCTTATATTTTTGGCAATTGGATATTTTTATTCGAATGATGTCCGCTACTTCAATGAGTTTTTATTTTTCTATGATGACCCTGCCAGTTTTGAGAAGTACATGCTTTTGTTGCAAGATGTTTTTTTTAGTAATCTTGACCATGGTAGTCATCACACTTTTCCGCTTTGTGAGCGGAAAGAAGTGGTAAGTCATTTGCGCAACTTTGAGAATAAACTCAGTTTAGTGAGAAATGAAGAGGTGGATAGTTCTCAGCGCGTAGCCCTTTTTGGAAGTCCCACTTTTTTCAAGCGAATAAGGGCAGACTTGATAGAAAAAGGATTTGACGTGCGATGTTATTTTATTCCTTTTCATCCTGATAAAATCGTAAATTTCGTGCTGACTAACAGATTACTATTTAAGATATTTTGTATGTATAAGAAGGTAAAGTTTAAATTCAATAGGCTAAATTTTGCATATGATGATCCTGAAATAGGTAAAATTCTTGAAAAGGAAAATCTGGATATTGGCTTTCATAAGTTTGGTTTCATTATAAAAAATAATGTGATTAGCAGTCTTAAAAATGGGTTGATTAATGATCATTGGGCGCTTCTTCCGTTTGTTCGGGGAAGATCAACTATTGAATATTCGCTACTTTTAGGCTTTCCCGTTGCAGCAACGACTCATCTTGTTGAGGAGAGTGTGGACAGCGGGGGGCTTGTCGGTGTCTATAATTATGATGAAGAAGCTAAGAAGTGTGCCACAATTAATGAAGTTAGGCAGGTAGTCAGGTGGGAATTAACTCAGAGAGCTGTTGATTCCATTGAGATTTTGTCTCGTACTAAGGCTCCTCTTTATGAAAATAGAAATGATAAGGGTTTGATGTTTTACTCTATTCATCCTTTTCTTGAAAAATTTATTGAGGATAATATCCTGACTCACCCATAATTATTAGTGGTTCATTTCTTTGAGCTAACTTTATTACTCACTAAGAAATGATACTGAGTTAAGTACTATTAGGTATTATTTGAGAATGATTCCTATTTTGGTTGCCATCGGTATGAAAATGCTTATCCTTTCCACTCGCCATTAAGGCAATAAAAACATCTGAAAATTTGAAAGTTTGCTTCCTGTTATTGTGCAGGAACAGTGAGAAATATATGCAAAACAAAACGATTCATATTGAAGGCGCAAAGCACCATAATCTTAAAGATTTATATCTTGATATTCCCCGTGATCAACTTGTGGTTGTTTGCGGCCCTTCCGGTTCAGGTAAATCGACGCTCTCCTTCGACATTGTTTATGCTGAGGGGCAACGGCGTTATGTGGAGTCTCTTTCAGCCTATGCGCGGCAGTTTCTGCCTCAGCTTGATAAACCTAAGGTTGATAAAATCGAGGGTCTATCTCCCGCTATTTCACTTGAGCAGGGATCTACTTCACGAAATCCTCGTTCAACGGTTGGAACTGTTACAGAGATTTATGATTTTTTACGCGTATTCTATGCGCGTCTTGGGAAATTTCATTGCCCCAAATGTGGCAAACCTATTGAAGCGCAGACTTCTGATGAGATTTTAGATCGCATTATGTCGCTTGATGAAGGTACTAAATTCATGCTTCTCGCGCCTATGGTTGACCACCAGAAAGGCACCCATAAAGATCTTTTTGCGAAGCTTAAGCGCGAGGGTTTTGTACGCGTAAGAGTCAACGGAGAAATGACTTCCATTGACGATGTTCCTGAGCTTGTAAAGAATCGCAAACACACCATTGACCTCGTTGTCGACCGTCTGGTTATCAAAGGTGATATCAAAAAAAGGCTTGGCGATTCGCTTGAACTTGCGCTCCGCTATGGTGATGAAGCCATTATAATTTCTATTGTGGGCGGTGAGGATATCTACCTTTCCACCATGTCTACCTGTTCAACTTGTAAGATCAGTATGCCGCGTTTGTCTCCTCAGCTTTTTTCCTTCAACAGTCCGCAAGGTGCCTGTCCTACTTGTTCCGGTCTTGGGAGTGTTGAATATTACGAACCGGATCTACTTGCACCTAATAAGGGGCTGTCCTTAAAATCTGGCGCGGTAATTCCTTGGAAATCTCCACAAATGTTTGGCCGCTATGAGCCTGAGTTTCGCGCGCTTGGTAAAAAGCACGGATTTAAAATCGACACGCCCCTTAGTGAATTTTCCGAAGAAGCGCATAAGGCACTTTTTTATGGAGATAAGGCGCTTGATTGGGAAGGTATTGTTAATCAGCTCGAAGCTGGTAGGGATTTGGGGCGCATTTGGCGTGATGAACTTTCGCGTTTCAGGCAGAATACGTTCTGTCCGGCCTGTAATGGTGCGCGTCTTCGCCCGGAATCGCTGGCTGTTAAGGTGGAAGGCGAAAGTATTTCCGATTTCTGTTCTATGTCTATTCAAAGAGCTTTGACTTGGATTGAGACTCTCGAATTCAAAGGACATGATTCCTTAATTGCAGAACCGCTCCTTAAAGAGCTGATTCATCGCATCGGTTTTATGGTTAATGTCGGGCTTGATTATCTCAATCTCGGACGTAATATGGCGACTCTTTCAGGCGGTGAAGCTCAGCGCATCCGTCTTGCCGGACAGCTTGGTTCTGGCCTTGTTGGCGTAACGTATGTGCTTGATGAACCTTCTATCGGATTGCATCCTCGCGATAATGAAAGATTGCTGGCTACATTGCGTTCGCTTCAGTCGCGCGGAAATACCGTGCTTGTGGTTGAACATGACGAGGCCACAATTCGAAATGCGGATCATGTCATTGAGCTTGGTCCCGGTTCAGGAATGCTGGGTGGCGAGATCGTTTATCAGGGTAGTGTTGAAGATTTGCTCGGAAAATCTCAGTCGCTCACCGCTAAATATCTGCGCGGTGAACTTTCCCTTGATAAGCCAGAAAAACGGCGTGTTCCTACAGACTGGATAAAGCTTCGCGGGGTTAACACTCATAATCTGAAGAATTTAGATGTAGATATTCCGCTTGGAATTCTTTGTTGCTTTACTGGCGTGTCCGGTTCTGGGAAAAGCTCGCTTGTCGTGGATTCCATGTATAAGCATTTAGCCCTTTCGCGCGGTGTAAAAGTTGATCAACCGGGTAAAATTGCCGGTATTGAAGGTATTGATAAGATCGAAAAAGTAATTTCCATCGACCAATCTCCAATCGGGCGAACTCCCCGTTCAAATCCTGCGACCTATACTAAGATTTTTGACGATATTAGAAATATTTTTGCAGCAACTAAGGAATCTAAGAAGCGCGGCTACAAGCCCGGTCGGTTTAGTTTCAATGTGCGTGGCGGACGCTGTGAGGCGTGTAAGGGGGATGGTCAAATTCGGGTTGAGATGCATTTTCTGCCCGATGTCTATGTCACCTGTGATGTCTGCAAGGGTAAGCGTTACAACAGCCAGACTTTAGAGGTGGATTACAAAGGGCGCAATATTTCTGATGTACTTCATATGACGGTTCGTCAGGCGAAGGCTTTCTTTGAAAATCACCCGACACTTAATCGCAGGCTTGCGGTTTTGGAGCAGGTTGGGCTTGAATATTTACAACTTGGTCAGCCGGGTACGACTCTTTCCGGCGGTGAGGCTCAACGCATTAAAATTTCACGCGAGCTTGGTAAAAGGCGCTTGCCAGGAACTCTGTATATCCTAGATGAGCCGACCACTGGACTTCACATGCATGAAGTAGGCAAGCTCATTAAGGTTTTACAACAGTTGGTAGAGAAGGGGGCAACTGTCATTGTTATTGAGCACAATACCGATGTCATTCGTGCTGCGGACTACGTTTTCGACTTAGGTCCGGGCGGAGGTGAATCCGGCGGGCAGATTGTTGCCATGGGAACTCCGGAAGAGATCATTGAAAATCCTAATTCGGTCACGGGACAGTTTATTGCGTAGCTTTTTGTTACGAGAAAGATCTTAAAACAAAAATCTCCGTACACCTTCTATTCGAAGTGTGTATGGAGATTTTTTTATAGGCCGAAAAATTGTTAGTACTGAAAATTAATCCATTTCAACATATTCAATTTCTATATTTTCCAGATAGTTACGCACTAAGGCTGTGCTTTCAGGTACGTTTTCCATGAGTTTTTCAACAGCCTGATCTTCAATGATATTGCCGAGTCGTGATAGTTCATCAAAGCCGTATGCGGCTCCAGTCCCTTTTAACTTATGGCCCAGCATTCTGATTTGATCGAAATCCTTTTCTTGAACAGCGGTTTCAAGCTCGACTAATTCTTTATGCCTTATTTCGAGATATCGAGGCATGATGTCTTCAAGGTCTTCATCAACTTTTACTTCTATTTTGTTACTCATGGCATTCCCCCAAAATTAAAAGAAAAACTTATTTCCCGAGAATGGGATAGAGATCTATCCTTATTAATCTTTAATTGAATCTTTTTCTACTTTTTTTAATTCTTTTTCTTTATCGTTACTAAGGTCGGCTTCTAAGAAATTTTTGGTTTTGGGGAGCTGTAGTAAAAAGTTGCTGTAAGATCCAACTTTTGCAACTACATTTTTAAACTTGCAGCCGAGAACATGTCCGCCTGCAGTTCGGTCTTTAGTTATAAAGTGCCAGTGGAAACCCGGGACACCTATCCCTTTGACATAAGCGGGACTTTTAATCCCTATGAGGGAACCTTCAATTTCGGTGAATTTAAAAATGCTTTGTTCTTTTACAACTTCTATAAGCGGAGGGTACGGCTTCTGCTGTCCGGGAACGCTTCTTGTTCTTATCATATTAAATCTTCCGTCTATGCGTATAGCAAAGAAAATGTTCTCAGAAGGAAGAGCTTTAGTAACTTTATTGTTAAGATCATCCAGAGAGGACGCTGAATCAATTTTTAGAATGGAATCTGTTTTAAAAGTGAGGGCGGCTACAAATGGGATTCTTGTAGAATCTTCGACGGGAGTTGCTTTGCCATCTACCTTTACTTGATAAACTTCATTATCTAGAAAAACCATTTCACCGTTAAGGCCGTTAAATGTGCCTATCCCGAAGTCACCATGTGATTTTAGTTCCTTTACGGTCAGATCTCCGTCATAAATGCCAAGTAGTAGTGAATCTATTGTGGAATATTGGTAAATTGTTTCACTTGCTCTGGCGGAAGTGGATGGCGCGAGTAATATGAGTGAAAATATAACAAGAGATAACAGTTTATATAACTTTTTCATTTTAGCCTGCTTTTAACCTTTTTAACTTTAAGGGAAGTTTCTTGTTTTTTCTGCTGTCGCCGCTTTGGTTGTGGGGGTATATCATCTAGGTCAAAGGTTTGCCTATCAAGCCTTTTTAACCAGATATCTCCCGTGTGAGTTGCATACAAAATTTTTCTTCCAACATTTCCACCAACATCTGTAGCTATTGGGGTTAGCCCTTTTTCTTTAAGACATTTTTTTGCCATAATGATGTTTCTATCGCCTACTGCCATGTATTGCGGGGCGCGAACACGGTTTGTGGTCAAACCTTGAGAACCACCGAAAAGCTTAACTTCCAGGTTGTTTTTCTTTGCGCCGATTCGGAGCATGCACTCTAGCAAGTAGTCCACAGCTGTGTCTACATATCGACAAATCTGCAGCGAAATTTTTTTGTCGGGACTTATTTCATTTCTTGATGGGAGAAAGGCGTGGCAGATGCATCCTTGCTTCAGTTTTGGGCAAAACATAGATATTGCAACGCAGGACCCCAATACCGTTGAAACGATTGTAGGATTTACTCCAATGAAAGCATCCCCCGTATGAAGGAATACATGTGGTATATCGGGTTTTAGTGAACTCATTATTCGTTTTATCCTCGATTGACAGAAATGTCTTAATCCTACTGAAGTGTTATAGCAATTACTTCCTCGCCATTTGTGTAATGACTTTTTCAAATGAGAATTAGCGGGGTATATGGTTTAAATATATTATAAAATTGTAGTGTCGAGCAAAAAGCTCCATTATTTGGAATTATGCTCACGTATCAGTTTTATTATTTCTTGGAATTCTTCAATAGGGGCCGCTCCGGTAATGGTTACACCATTAACAACAAAGACAGGGGATGCGGTAAAGCCGAAAGATTTTGCTTCTTTGATGTCTCTATTTACGGTTTCTATAACTTCAGGTGAGGTGATATCTGTATGAAGCCGAGCCATGTCGGCTCCTATTTTCTGAGCGAGAGCATCAAGTTCTTTTTGTCCCCGTTTTTTTATTTTGGATCTTTTTGTGAATAATAGTTTGTTAAAAGTAACTGCTTTTTGGCTGTTTTGTAATGCTATTGCCTCATAATATAAGGCTGCCGGGCGTGACATTTTGTGAAAACCTTGCGGGTTATGTCTATAGTGGTAGCTCACTTTTGGGTCAGATTTGAGCAGTTTTTGGATGGTAACGTCGGCTTTTGAACAGCTTGCGGATTGAAAATCAGCGTATGCAAAGATGGAAATGTCGCCGCTTGTGGCTCCCCATGCAGGGCGGTTAGGGATGGTCGCGGGGATATTAGGCTTATTTAACTGTGCAATCTGTCTGCTGCGTATTTTGTCTTGGTTCTTTTTTTCAAGCCCGATTTGCATAAGGTCATAAAGTTTATCTTCCTGCCCTTTGAATGCATCAAGAATTAGCTCAGGGTTTGCTCGTAATACTTCTTTGATTTCTTTTTTAAGCTTATTTTCCGGCTCTGATTTAGTCTTTGCATAAGTCGGGCTTGGCAAAAGAATAGTAAATGCTAAAATTGAAAAAAGAAGGCGGACCATAGTAAACCCTTTTTTGTTATGAAATTTTATTGGCAGCTGTTAGTGCGGACCCGTAAATATTGAACATTGATCCGAATCCAGATATTTCGAAGACTTCGCTTATCATACCGGTTATATTTGCGAAGGCAATCGTGCCGTCTTCTGCTTTAAGTCTTTTAGCTGTGGATAGGATTGCTCTTAGCCCTGCACTTGAAATGTATTCTAAGTCACCTAAATCAAATACGAGTTTGATCTCTCCATCCTTAATCAGTTTACAGACTGCATCTTCGAAATTTGGTGACGTTAGGGCGTCCAGACGTCCTTCCATTCTAACTATAGTGGCGTTTTCTACTTTTTTCTGATTAAGTTTCATATAAAATCCTTGTGCATTATAAACAAAAGTGGGGGATGGCGAAAAGTTTTCCTTAATAAATCAATTTCTTTGATTTTTTGTGATTTGTAAAGGGATGTTGAGTCAATCTTTGTATGTTAATCAAATTGTCCACTTAATGTTTTTTTTAAGCATCTACTTTGTTACAATTACGATGTTTTTTTTTAAATACACTAATGTATTTGACTTGGCTTAAGGGTTTGCATATTTAACATTAAGGTTAAGAATTTAGAGAATAATTTGGAGAATCATATTATGAATAACTTTATAAGAGTGTTAGTTTTATTGGCTGTTTTGTTAGTTCCTGCATATGCTTCTGCCTCTTCTGTTTATTTTACTTTGGAAGGCACAGTTAATTCCCTCTTTGACCGTGGAGGGGTGATTGGATCATCCGGAGTTAAGATTGGAGATACTCTTAAGTATGTAGTTGCAGTTGATACGGAAACAGGTGGTACTTTCACTGATGTGAGAGGCGGAACTTATTCAATTCCCGGAGCTGTTTATACCTCGCTGTATCAAGGTGTTCTGAACGGTGCGGGTGCTGAACAGTATAACTGGGGACGCGACTTTGGTAGGTCTATTTATTTACAAACAGGGAATGAAGATTCTAATCTGTATGTGAATAGTTGGACCTCCGGTTTGGGTGATATTCAGGTTGGAACTCAGATCTCCCAGCTTTATGAAATCGCCTTTGGAGCGAATGGAGAGAGTAGTCGAATAGATTTAAGTGCTGTTACGGTGACTAGGGTTTCTGACACGGCACCAACTCCTATTTCTGCCGCAGTCCTGCTAATGGGTGGTGGCCTTGGTCTTGTTGGGATTATTCGCCGCAAGTTTGGAAAGAACAGTTGACGTTTACTGAATACTTTGAATTGAAAAGGGCCACTTATGATGAGCGGCCCTTTTTTTTTAACGGAATGTGAAACTTGTTAGCGTTAGTCTCTCATTAAAATTTATATCCGAAAGTTAGACTTCCGCCGAGTGCTGCATCTTGTTTACTGACTCCACCAAAACGATTTCCGTGTTCATCGTATGTTTTCATCTCTCTCGCAAAGTAATATTCAGGACCGACTGAAAGCGAAAAAGCTTTGAAAGGTTTCCAGTCAAAATATGCTCCTGTCATCATGCTGCTTGTCGCGATATACCCCTTAGATGCAACAGTACTACTATCTTTTAACCGATATGTTTTGCCGTCTACACCGAACTTGAATCTAACTTTTGCAGTGTTTGTAAATGCATACCCTGCTTCGGTTGAAGGCGCGCCAATTGTGACGAATAGACCGGATCCATCTTCCTCATAGTCTTCATACATAACGCTCAGAAAAGGCATTGCTGATGTTCGTATACTATTAACAAATACTCGGGCTCCGATAAGGGCTTTCCAGTTTTCGTTAAAAATATATCCGATATTTCCGCGAATGGCTCCACCGAAAGAATTACTCATCTCTTCTTCAAAGGCAGATGTTCCTGTTATGCCAGCTCCGTAAAACCAGTTCTTATTTATTTTGCCTCGGTGAGAATAGCCTAGTGTTACTCTGTGCAATGTGTCCCACGGGTCATCAACCCCATTCCCGAAGTCCAGCTTGTCGACGTTCTCCCATGAATAATTCTTGCCTTCATAACTGAATGAAACGCCGGCTGCTTTGAGATCAATTTTGCCGCCGATAACTGATACAGCGGCTTTTGAATCACTAAAATCAGATTCGCTGATATAAGATCCTGAAGCTTTTATCGAGATGGGGGTAGAACTCTTTTTTTCCTCTGCTCCGACGCTTACAGCAAGGCAAAAAGTTAGAAGTGTAAGTATTAATATTTTAAATTGGCGCATGGATTTAAAATTCCTCCAAGTTCGGGTTAAGTATGTTTTTTGTCATGAGGTTTGAAATTAAAGCCATGCCTGTGAAAAAAATGTAATTTATATGTGAAATATGTATACTATAAATTACTCTATTTCAAGTTTAGAAGTATAAAGATGAGGTTGGTTCTAAGCGGAAGGATGTGGCGTAGTTTTAAACTCTATTGAGACAATTGTTCCGTCCTCGTTTCTCCTGCGGATGCTAAATCCCCAGTCAAAGCGAGTGCATAGCCGTTGAACTATGGATAATCCAAGACCGAATCCTGAACTATCGGCGCTTTTCACAAAAGGTTGTGCTGCCTCGTTAAGTAATTCTTTGGAAATTCCTGTGCCAGTATCCCATACTGTTAAGTGCGACTTATTAGTTTTTATGCCGATTGTTCCGCCTCCGGAAAAGTTAATGGCGTTGTTAAGTATGTTCGAAAAAACAATATGGAAGGCTTGTTCCGGTGCTACTATGTTTGTTTCAGTATCAAGCTCCATCTGGAGCATGATTTTTTTATGTTCAATAAGTGGATTCAGATTTTGGACTGTTTTATTAATAGCCTGTGATAAATTAAACGGCTCAAATTCTTTGGTTAAATCTTGTTCACGAGCAAGCCAAAGTAAGGTGCTAATCGTGTTTTCCATATTATTTACAGATCTTTCAATTCTGGAAAGTGGCTTTTTTATCGCCTTATCCGAAGCATGGGGAGATAACTGAAGTAACTCCGCTGCACCTTTAATTACGCTTAGAGGAGTACGAAGCTCATGACTTGCATCTCTTGTGAATTCTTGTTCGCGCTTGATGAATTCTTGAACCCGGTTGAAAGAAGATTGAATGTTTGATGCAAGTATTCCTATTTCGTCTCCGCGTTTGGCTTCCGGTAAATCTTGCTCGATGCTCTCTGGTCCATAATGTTCAAGCCGCTCAGTGAGAGAATTTAGCGGTCTAAATATTATTGTTCCAATTATGTAGGACAAAATTATTCCGAATATGGCGGTAACAATAAATACGATAAAGAAAATTACGATCGAACTTAAAACACAATCTGTTTGAGAAATAGCTGCACTTGAATCATAAATTAAAAATAGTCGCTTAGGTCCATCGGGGAGTGATCGGATAAGTATATTGTGGCTGGATGGTCCAGATATTCCCGAGGGACCACTGGTTTCATATATTCCATCTTTGCGGGACTTAAGGAGGTCATAAAATTCGCCCGGCAAATTCTCATCACTTGTAAAGCTTTGAAGATTTCTTAAGGATGGTAGTTGTGTATTTTTGTCCTGTGTATATTTTTCGAAGTAAGAGTCAGCTTCAAGGGCGAGAATTCTGTTGATTACTTCATCCTCAGTTATTCTGACTGTTCCGTATAGCGCCCATCCGTAGAAGGCTAGAAGGAGTACCGCTGAGAGACTGTAAGATGCAATGGATCTAAAGCGCAGGCTATTCAGCTTCATTTTTACCTGCCAGTTTAAAGCCTATGCCATGGATAGTTTGAATCATCGGATAGGGGAAATTTTTATCAATTTTACATCGCAATTTATATATGTGGCTTCGAAGAGAATCGCTTCCCGGAGGATGATCTCCCCAGATAGAAAATTCCATATCTTTACGGGATATAACGTTGGGATATTCTTCCATTAGGATTTTTAGAATATTGTAGCAAACCTTGTTAAGTGTGATGTGAGTTCCGTCTCTGCTGACAGATCTTTTTCCTGTTTCCATGACAAGCTCATTTACTCGTAAGAGTGGATCGCGAGTACCTTTGCCACGAGTGGCGATTGCGGTGAGTCTTGCGTTAAGCTCCTCAAGAGCAAACGGCTTAACTAGGTAATCATCAACACCTGCATCAAAGCCTGACAGTTTGTCTTGCAAGGTATCGCGGGCGGTCAGCATTAAAATTGCGGGTTGGGAAATGATAGCTTTTCGGATTTTACTACAGACTTGTACTCCGTCAATTCCCGGCAACATAACATCCAAAACGATGGCATCATATTTTTCGGTGACAGCCAAGTGAAGCCCGACAACTCCATCGCCAGCGTGATCAATAATATGTCCGTTTGATTCCAGATACTCGCATATATTTTCAGCAAGATCCTGATGATCTTCGATAACGAGAATTTTTAAAGCAGCCATATTCCGTTCTCTTTTTTAAGTTTGAGATAATGAAAATAGTTGAAAATATGTTAATCATATTACTTCCTCATTATGAAAAAAGCGAGCAAGTATTGGACGCAAAGAAGTTGTCAGAGATATTAAGTTATTTCTGATTTCTCTCCTTCAATGGGAGTATATTTAACCAAGTTGATGTGAAAAAAGTGTGAAAGAGTATGGTGCAATTATCTATTGAGATTGCATCTTCATCTTAAGTTCGCGATCAATAAACTGGACGAGAATTAATGAAACTGCAGATAGCGCCGCGGCTCCGAGGAATACTATGCGGTAGTCCTGCATCCATGCGATTCCTGCCAATACGGGAATGACTACGGCGGCAATGTGATTGATAGTGAATCCTACCGCCATGCTAGGAGCAATGTCCTTTTTGTCCGCAATTTTTTGGAAAAAGGTACGGATTGCCATGGCAAAATTGAAGCAAAGGTTGTCCAGAATGTAGAGAATTCCGCCGACAATAGGGCTGTCGGTGAATGCATAAGCGGTGAAAATTAGAACTAGACTGGAATATTCAAAACTGAGAACTTTTCTTTCGCCATATTTATTAACAGCTTTAGCTATTATTGGATTTGCGAAGTAGTTGATAATGTTATTAAGCACAAACAAAATCGTGATATCTTGCACAGAGTAGTTGAATTTTTTTACCAGCAAAAACACTGCAAAAGCGACAAAAATCTGTCTGCGTGCACCGGCCATGAAGGTCAGAGCGTAAAAGAGCCAGTATTTTGTCTTAAGGACCATTTTTTTGTGTTGGAGTGGTATTTCTTTTGATGATGGGTCTTGAAAGAAGCAATATATCCCGCCAAGCACCGAAATGGTTCCAACTAGTACAAACATTACTTTATAGTCTAGAATACTGGCCAAAGTAAAAATTAATAATCCCGTACCTATATTGGCGGCTGCACCTAAGCTTTTTAGTCTGCCCATGACAATCGGGGCTTCCCTGAATCCAAAATATTGCAGGGTCAGAGATTGGTTCAACGTTTCGTAGTAATGAAATCCGAAAGACATAATTATTGTTGTGAGAGCAATTCCCATAAAGGTCGGTAAAAATCCCGTGATTGCGATCCCCAATCCCATTACGATAACAGAGAGAGCTGCTAGTTTGTGCTCTTTAATGATCAAGAGAAAATAAATTACGAATAATGCTAGGAAACCCGGGATTTCTCTGATTGAACCCAATGCGCCAAATTCTCCGCCATTCAGTCCTGCGACATCGACTGCGAAGTTGTTCAGAAGTGTTCTCCAGCCTTGAAATCCTATAGCCGTAGCTATGGTCAGAACGAGTAGAAAAATATACATCTTGCGGGAATTGATTGCGGGCTTGGTCACGTGAGGGTCCTTGCTGGGTGGGTTTGGGATTCTTTCCTGATGCGAAGTGCGGATACTAGGCTTGAAGGATTTGCAATACAAGCAAAACTTTGGTCCAATTAAATAAGTGTTTTTAACCAAGGTTTAAGGTTGTAATGGCTGATTTTCCTCCACCATATTCTGTGCGTGTCAGCGCGCGCGCAAAAAATGTAATAATCAAGCTTATCCCAAACAAAGGATTAGAGGTTGTTTTGCCCAAAGGCGTGAGCAAATCTAAGGTGCCGGGCTTTTTGGAAAAAAGGCGCGAGTGGATATTGTCTGCGACCAAGCAACTTGAAGAGAAAGGCTTTTCTCTGACTCCTCCTAAATTGATATTGCCGGATAGTATAATCTTTACTGCATCAGAAACGGAGATTTTTATCCGTAGAACTCGGACCCGGAAGCTGGGTTTACGAGTTCGCAAAAATGTCGATAAGCTTATGCTTAGTGGTGCAGATTGGACTGTGCAGGAAGATATTGCGGCTTTAACTAAGTTTGTTCGCGGACAGGCTCGCCCGTTTTTATCTGCCGAGTTGGCAAAAGTTTCGAAAGAACTTGGTATGCCATACAAAAGATTATTCATCCGTTCGCAGCGGAAGAGATGGGGAAGCTGTTCATCCAACGGCAATATAAATTTAAATATGAAGCTTATGTTTTTACCCTACAGGCTGGTGCGCTATGTTCTGATTCATGAGCTATGTCACACCGTGCATCTTAATCATTCCGGTAAATATTGGCAACTAGTCAAACAGGTAGAGCCTGATTTTCAGGTGTTAGAGCAGGATCTTGGAAATTCGAGTATACTTGTGCCTGATTGGATTAATTTTTGATGATATTGGGGAGAGTTAGGAACATTAGTTCTTTATAGTTTTCCACAGGTGTTCGTAAATCCTGCAAGGTGCTTGTATAATAGGCTTACTTTTGAACACCGATGGTTCATATTGCGCAGTATAGGGGGGGCATGAAGGGATAGTGTCAGGGTGTGGTATGCGCGGGGAAATGTGCTTCTAGGTGGTGTTGGGTATAATGTCAAATGTTTTGGTATAGATCATAAAAAAGGGAAACCAGCACGGTTTCCCTTTTTTAAATTTGTATCAATGTCTCGTTACGAGACCTGTTGATCCTTACGGATCTATTTGAATGGAGCGATAGCTTTTTCGAATCCCTTATCAGAACGGTTGATAACTTCTACGCCCACGCAGAAGGCCAGTCTGAAGTAGCCGGGGAAGCCAAAGCCTGTTCCTGGTACTGCCAGAATCTTTTCTTCTTGTAGAGTAGCGCAGAATTTTACATCGTCTCCGCCCGGTGCTTCCGGGAAGAAGTAGAATGCACCCTTAGGGAGTGTGTATGAATATCCGGCTGCGTCCAGAACTTTTGCCATTGCATCGCGTCTTTCAAGGTAAATATTTTTATCTACCTGTGAGCCGAGAGCTTTTTCTAAAAGTTTCTGTCCTACAGCAGGTGCGTTTACAAATCCTAGAATGCGGTTTGTAAGTACAAGTCCTGATAGGAGCACTGCTTTTTCCGGCATTTCTGGATTGACTAGTGCGTAGCCTACTCTTTCTCCTGCAAGCGAGAGGTTCTTTGAGAAGGAACTGACCACTACGCTGTACGGGTACAGCGGGAGAATGGACGGTACTTCAACTCCATCGAATGCTAAGAATCTGTATGGCTCGTCTGCAACCAGAAAAATTGGTCTTTCGCGGCCTGCATTTGCTTTTTTGAGAATGTCTGTGAGCTTAACAAGTTCGTCTTTTGTGTAGACAACCCCTGTTGGATTGTTCGGCGAATTGATTAGCATTACACGGGTTTTATCCGTGATAGCTTTTTCAATTGCGTCCAGATCAAGCTCAAATGTCAGTGGCTTCGAAGGAACAGTTACCAGCTCTCCTCCGGAGTTCTGAGCATAGAATCCATACTCTACAAAGAATGGCGCGGGACATAATATCTCGTCGCCCGGCTCTAGAATGGCGCGGTAAAGAGCATTAATTGCTCCAGCCGCTCCACAGGTAACGATTATATCGCTTCCTTCAACGGGGACGCCCTGTTCTTCCGATACCGTCTTAGCGAGTTTTTCCCGTAAGCTTGGGTAACCGAAGTTAGGCATGTAACCGAATGCGAAGGGTTCGCCTGCGCACCCTGCAAGTTCTCTTAATCCTTCAGCAATTGCTGCAGGCGCTGGC
Source organism: Desulfovibrio sp. (assembly GCA_030145055.1). Lineage (GTDB taxonomy): Bacteria > Desulfobacterota > Desulfovibrionia > Desulfovibrionales > Desulfovibrionaceae > Maridesulfovibrio. The sequence continues at coordinate 68,632 of JAQYWK010000001.1, read as the reverse complement.
ACATCGGGATTTCCTAGTGAGAAGTCACATACTGCGTCTGCGCCGAATTCTTTTTTAAGCTCAATTCCTGTTTCGAACATTTTACGAATCCAAGAAGAGCGTTCAATATATCCTTCCACCTGACTTGAAAGCAATTTCATATTCAATTCTCCGAATATTTTTTGTTAATATCTACGGTTTCCGCTGGAACTACCGCCCTGTGGTTTTCTTCCGCGGGAATGCCCACCTGATTGACTTTTGGGTCTGCCACCGTGTTGCGGCTGATTGTTACGGGGTCTATTATCGCCACTCTGACCTTCAGATGGTGGCTGCGGAGGGCGTGCGTGGAGTGAATTTTGGTAAAGCTCATCCATAAGCATGCCCACTAAAATAGTCTGCTCATCATCATCTGCAAGCTGTTGGACCAAACCCTTGTAACGGCTGATGCGCTCTTTTTCAAGGATGGTTTTTGTACGGTACTTCGCTTCCAGAATTGTGGTGAGTCTTTCATTTATAGTAGCAAGAACTTCTTTGTCGTCCGGCAATGTGCGGCAATCAAAGTTGATGTTGTACGTGGTGGCAATTCTTTGAAGTTCCAACTTTTGGATTACATCTACAAGAGAAATCGCGATGCCTGATGATCCGGCTCTTCCTGTGCGACCAGCTCTGTGGATGTAAGATTCTTTATCTTCAGGTGGTTCATACAAAATAACGTGAGAGAGGTCCGGCACGTCAATTCCACGTCCGGCAATATCCGTTGCCACGAGAAATTTGATCTTTCCGGATCTGAGGTCGCCAAGAATTGTTTCGCGTTTGTTCTGCGAAAGGTCGGAGGAAATTTCTCCAGCATTGAATCCGAAATTATTCAGGACAGCTGTAACGAAATTTACGTTCGCTTTGGTATTACAGAAAATGATGGCGGAGGTTGGGTTTTCCATCTCCAACACTCTCATTAGCTGTCTTTCGCGTCCCATGGCAGGAACTTCGTAATATGCGTGTTCGATTTGAGTTACATGTACATTTTTGCTGCTCAGGCTGAGAAGCTGTGGATTGTTCATGAACTCTTTTGATAGGCGCAGTACGTGCTCAGGGAAAGTTGCCGAGAACATGTATGTGCTGACCGGACGGCGGGGCAGGTATGATTTTACCTGTTGCATGTCCGGGTAAAAACCGATGGAGAGCATGCGATCCGCTTCATCAAAGATGAGAGTTCTAATATCGTTTAGAGAGAAGGTTCTTCTCATCAGGTGATCAAGTATTCTGCCCGGGGTTCCCACAACTAGGTGAGCTCCTTCTTCGAGTTTGTCCTTTTGTCTGCCGTAGCCGACACCACCATATACGGAGAGGACTCTTAGTCCTGATCCTTCGAAAATTATTTTCGCTTCACGCTCAACCTGACTGGCTAGCTCGCGAGTAGGAACAAGCACTAAAGCCTGCGTGCGGTTCAGTTTCGGGTTAAGTTTTTCCAGCATTGGCAGGACAAATGCGCCTGTTTTTCCGCTACCTGTTCTCGCCTGAACCATCAGGTCAATTCTATCAAGTTGATACGGAAGGGATTTCGCTTGAACAGGTGTAAGACTGTCCCATCCAGTTTTTCCTAAGGCATCTTTTATTGAATTGGGAAGTTGATCTATTGCGATCTCTTTAAGAGCTTCATCTGGCTCGACCACTTTATCAGGTTCTTGGTGGGCATAGTCATTCGTTAAATCTTCGCCCGTGGGTTGGTCTTCGTTTGAATTTGTCATGTATTTTTATCCTATAATATTTATGATGTAACCTTTTAATTATAAGCCGGAACACTGTCTTTTTGCAAAGGGTATTTTGGCGACAAATGGGTGATATTGGTTTTGTCTATAGTCTGAGGTTGATTGGATTTAATATAACTATTTGATCTTAATCAATCAGTGTGTGTAACACTACTTAATTACATTTCTTTTTTGGTATTAAGGGGAGCTAGAATGGCGAAAACGCAAGGCATTAGAGATTTGGTGGCTGGGTGGGCATATCTGGTTATCAGGTTGATCCTTGCCGCTGTATTCTTTTATGCAGGGCAATCAAAGCTTTTTGATACTCAAGGATTTGCCACGGTTATTGGCGGGTACGGCTTGCTGCCTGATTCTTTGACTTTTGTTGCTGCTATTGTTCTGCCTGTTGTCGAAATTGTCATTGCTGCGGCCTTGGTATGGGATGTGAAAGGTTCACTTTCTATTTATTCATTACTGCTGCTTGTTTTCATGGGTGTTCTGGCACACGGGATTAATATGGGGCTTGATGTTGATTGTGGATGTTTTGCTCCCGGGGATCCAGAGGCTGAAGCCTATCATTCATTGCGCGAAGCCTTTTTTAGAGATTTAGTTTTGCTTGCGGGTTGCGTTTCTCTTTACTGGTTAAGGGTGGCTAATAGCTATAGCCCAAGACCTCTTTTTGCTGTTTTTTCAAAATCATAATTTTTGGGGAGTTATAATGAAATTTATAAAAAGTTTATTACCGATTGCTGTTTTAAGTGCGCTTATGTTTATGATGGTTGGCTGTCTTGGTAACGATAAGTTTGAGCAGGAAGTTGAAAAAGAAACTGGTGCCATCAAGCTTACGCGTGAGGTTCAGCGAGGGAATTACGATGTGATTTCAACTGCTGAACTGAAGAAAGTTTTAGACAGCAACACCGAAGTGCTCGTTGTTGACACCATGCCGTACGAAGCAAGTTTCAAAAAAGAACATATCCCCGGAGCTAAGCAGTTCCTTTTCCCTATTCAGGATATGGTGGAGTGGGACGTGAAGGAAACTGATGGTAAAACTGAAGAGCAGTTTGTTGAATTACTCGGTCCTGACAAAAATAAAGAAATTATCATTTATTGCGGATTCGTTAAATGCACACGCAGTCATAACGGAGCGGCATGGGCTAAGAAGCTCGGTTACACCAACGTGAAAAGGTATCCCGGTGGTATTTTTGCATGGAAGGGAGCCAAAAACCCGGCCGAAGCTGTTAAATAACATTATTTTATATAGAGAATCTATTAATAGCCCTGACGCATTTTGTGTCGGGGCTTTTTTCGTTAAAAGGGTCAAGCCTCGATAGCAATCAGTATACCATCCGGCAGTGACGCCTCTTCTCGTAGCGCGTTTCCTACTGATTGACATGTTTCTTCCAGATTCTTATCAGCGGAAAGCTCGCAGGCTTTTTGTAGTTGTTTAATGCCCTCCCCTTTCGATTTGAAGGAAGCAAGCATTTCTCTACTATATATAAAGAGCCTGTCCCCTTTTTTTATTTCAAAAGATGCGCAGGGCAGAAGTCCTTTCCCGAGATCTCCAATAGCTCCGCTTTGCGGCTCTATAAAAGTAGCCACATCCTTGTCCTGCATAAGTATTGCCGGAAGCGATCCCGCATTTACCAGTGTCATTGTATCTGTTCCACGGTCCACGTGCACATGAATTCCATCAATTATAATGGGATTCTCCCCCTTTGATTTAAGGTACTTAATAAGTGCCACCCCGATATTTCGAAAGGTTTCTGATGGTCTATAGAGTGGCCCGGAGTATAGTGATAAAGTTGCGCGAATAATATTTGCTGCTTCTTTGTCTAGTTGAGGGGAGGTGAAATTAAGTAGCAGGTGGCTTTCGGAGTTATTCGAAAGTGTGACGCTTTCATATAGATATGATGCTGATTCTTCTGGTTCTGCCGGAAAAGTAAAACAGTACTTGTCTCGTAGCGGCGTGGCTTCGTTGTTAGGAGGTGTTATGTCCCTTAAAATTTGTGAGTTGTAGCGCATCATAACTTTATCGTTTTGTGCGACTCTCAAGTGAAGTCTAATTCTGTTAAGAACTTCTCTGTACTCAAAAGGCTTCGTGATGAAATCCACAGCTCCTGCATCAAATCCTTTGAGCGAACTTTTTGCGTCGTCTATGGCTGTTAAAAAAATTATCGGAATTTCAGATGTTTCTGGAGAAAGCCTCAGAATGGTTGCACATTCAAATCCAGTTTCTCCAGGCATCATTATATCGAGGAGAATAAGGTCTGGTTGTAGGTCTTCCGCCAGCTTCATGCCCATTTTTCCGTTGTTTGCTAAACTGACTTTATACCCGCGCTGGCGCAAAACTAATTCTAAGAATTCAAGGTTGAAAGGTTCATCGTCAATGACAAGTATTCTTGGTGTGAAATTTGGTGATATTGTCATTTTGCTAAATCCTGTACGGACAATTTGTATATTTCAGGTTTTTTGTTCTGAAAAATGTTAATTTTTAGAATAAAAGTCTTTAAAGCTTTTTGAAAATGTACATTATTCTTGTTTCTGCATTGCCAAAAAACTCTTAGCCGATGTAGATAGTAAGTCATTAAGAAAAGCTTTTTTGAAGTTTAGGTCTTTGCATCGCCGGATAATGAGTCTACACAGAAATAGTGCATCAATAAAGCTCGAAGAGATTTCGGCCTTTATTGAATATTATTTTTTACGCTAGTTAAAATTCTTATTGGTGCATGCGCGCATTGGGTCAGAATATATGATATTTTATCATAACTTATACTTGAAGGAGCTATGAAATGCTTATAGGTATTCCAAGAGAAATTAAAACAATGGAAAACAGAGTCTCTATGACTCCTGGTGCAGTAGAAACTCTTGTCCGCCGTGGTCATACTGTCGTTGTTGAAAACAGTGCCGGCATCGGTAGTGGACTTTCAGATGAAGAGTATGTTGCTGCCGGAGCTAAAATGGTTACTGTTGATGAAGCATGGGCTTCGGAAATGGTAATAAAAGTTAAAGAGCCTATTGCATCCGAGTATAAGTATCTCCGCGATGACCTTCTTCTTTTCACGTATCTTCACCTTGCGGCTGACGAAGCTCTGACTAAGGCGCTTCTGAAAAGCGGAACAATCGGTGTTGCTTATGAAACAGTTCAGCTACCTGACCGTTCACTTCCATTGCTTACACCAATGAGTGAAGTTGCTGGTAGAATGGCAGCGCAAGAGGGTGCTTTACACCTTGAGAAGCCTAAAGGCGGACGCGGTGTTCTTCTTGGTGGTGTTCCCGGTGTTGCTCCTGCAAACGTAATGATTCTTGGTGGTGGTGTTGTTGGAACTAACGCCGCTAAAATCGCATCAGGTATGGGTGCTAGAGTTACTATTTTTGATGTAAGCCACTCACGCCTTCAGTATCTGGATGATATTTTCAACGGCAGAGTTACTACAATGACTTCTACCGAGCCTAATATTCGCGCTGCAGTAATGCAGGCTGACCTTGTCATTGGCGCGGTGCTTATCCCCGGCGCAAAGGCTCCTAATTTAGTTACACGTGATATGCTTTCCACTATGAAGGAAGGTTCCGTTATTGTTGATGTAGCTGTTGATCAGGGTGGTTGTGTTGAGACCATTAAGGCGACGACACACACTGACCCTACCTATGTTGTAGATGGTGTAATTCATTACGGCGTGGCAAATATGCCTGGCGCGGTTCCAAGGACCTCTACTTTCGCTCTAGTAAATCAGACATTAGCATATGCTATTCTGTTAGCAGATAAGGGTGTTGATGCTCTGCGTGCTAATGAATCATTGAAGCTGGGCTTGAATACTATGAATGGTAAACTTACTTGTGCTGCCGTCGGTGAAGCTTTGGGGATAGACACAATTACTCGAGATGAAGCTCTTGCATAATTGAACTTAATATAAATCTTTTCCGCGCCTCGTTCAGAGGATGCGGAATTACGGGGTGGAGGCTTTAGCTTTCACCCTTTTTTTTATGTATTTTTAAATTTTAATATATTTTTGTGAGCAAAATGTGTAACAAATAAGGCATCGTTTTTAATTTTCTAATCATTGCTTTGTCTTTTTCCGCATGGTGTAGCGTAATGCTTTTGGTGCTGATTTTTCAGGAATGAAGACTCGAATGTTTATATATTATTTCGGTGCCAGTTGTATAAAATTGATGTAAGATTATTTGTCTTTGCAAAATCAGTATTTGCCGGAGTTTGCGGTATGGCAGGATTCAATAAATTTGCTTATGAAAATGGAGCTGTTGCGCTTGGATACTGGTTCATTACATATTTGAACTGGTTACTTTTCAGCAGCGTTGGGATTATGCCTATGCCAATATGGCCTGCTGCGGCTCTTGCCTTGATTGCCGCGCTATACCGTGGTTGGTTGGTCGCGGTCGGCATTGCTGTCGGGGTTGTGTTGGCAGATAGTGTCACTTTGGGAGTCTCGTTAAATCTTGCCGCAAGTGTATCAATTATGAACACTCTCGCCCCAATTTTAGGGGCTGTTCTTATTAAGAAAAGGATTTCCAGCGAACTGAAGATAAAGAGCTTTAGCGATTTTATTGTAGTGTTTTTGATCGGGTGTGTATTCGTTCCCTTTGTTGCTTCTCTAGGCGGAGTAGGGAGTATGCTTCTTTTTGGAGAGCTTTCTACAGATATGGCTCTTTCTTCCATAGTTAGATGGACCATGGCTCATTCGCTGGGGACATTACTATTTGCACTCCCTTACTTGATCTGGGCTGAAAGCCGGAGGCCGGAATGACCAAGAGATCTGAATTTTCAGGGAAAGATATGTTGGCTGTTTTTGCGTTCATTGCTGTTGCGCTTTGGATGAGTGACTCTTTTATTGAGTTCCTGTGGTTTAATCCGGCTGGGAAATCATTTTTATCGTTTTTTTTACCAACAGAAGATCCTCATGATCTTTTCGTAAGATTGATGTTTACATGTGTTTTGGTGCTCAGCGGAAGCTTTTGTTCTTTGATGTATGCTAAGCTTGAACTTTCAGAAAGATATGCACGGCAAAGTGAGAAAAATCTTAGTACCACATTTGATTCAATCGGAGAGGCCGTGATTTCAACAGACTCGAAAGGGGTTGTTGTTCGCATGAATCCTATTGCGGAGGTGATGACTGGGTGGCCTTTTGCAGATGCTGAGGGGCTTCGCCTTTCAGAGGTTGTTAAGGTTGTCGACTCTAAGACTGGAGTTGTTTGCGTAAGTCCTGTCGAAAAAGTTCTACGTCGAAAGGAGAGTCAGAGCTTTCCGAGTCATGCCGTATTGGTTTCAAGAAATGGGCAAAAGTATCAAATAGCGGATTCAGCATCTCCCATTATTGGTGATGATGGAGAGATAACAGGCGTTGTTCTTGTTTTTAGAGATTTGACTGAACGTAATAGGCAGGAGTCTGAGCTAGGAAAACTTCGCAATTATCTTTCGAATATCGTAGATTCAATGCCGTCTGTTCTCGTGGGGGTTGATGGGGATGGCAATGTTACTCTGTGGAATAAAACTGCCTCAGAGGCTACAGGGCTTTCGGCTGAAGTTGTGCGGGGAAAGATGTTGACTCAGGTTTTTCCGCAGATGGAAGAGGATATGCTTGGAATCATTGAAAGCATCAAAACAAAAAAAGTCAGGCGGGAACAGCGGAAAATGCGCCATTCGGTGACTGGAGTCTGTTATGAGGATGTAACAATATTTCCTTTAATAGCGAATGGAGTGGAGGGAGCAGTAATTCTGATTGATGATGTGACTGAGCTTATTAAAATGGAACAGTCAATGATCCAGAATGAAAAGATGATGTCGGTCGGCGGCTTGGCTGCAGGAATGGCTCATGAGATCAACAATCCTCTTGCGGCAATTCTCGGGCACGCTCAAAACATCAATAATCGCGTTTTCGGTGAGCTTGAAAAGAATAAGGCCGTTGCTTCGGAGTGTGATGTTTCACTTAATAAGGTGAGAGAGTATCTAGAGAAAAGAGATGTTCCGAGGATGCTTGATGGAATTTATTCTTCAAGTAACCGGGCTGCCAAAATAGTTGGTAATATGGCCCGCTTCAGTCGCAAAGCGGATGATAATTTCGGAAAGCACAACCTCGCTTCGATGTTGGATGAGACTTTGGAACTTGCCGCAAATGACTATGATTTTAAACGGCATTACGATTTCCGAAAGATAGAAATTGTTCGCGAGTATGATGCAGACGTTCCAGAAGTCTATTGTGAAAGTAGTGATATTCAACAGGTTTTCTTTAATTTACTTAAGAACGGTGCTCAGTACATGATGATTAAAGAGTATCGCGGGGATCACCCGAAATTTATTCTTCGCGTGCGAAAGGAAGGTGAATTTGCTGTCGTTGAGGTTGAAGATAACGGCCTTGGCATGGAGGAAGATGTGCTTAAGAGAATTTTCGAACCATTTTATTCAACGAAAAAAGCGGGACAGGGAAGCGGGTTGGGACTTTCAGTTTCATATTTTGTTGTTGCTGATCAGCACAAGGGTATTATGGAGGCTCATTCCAAACCCGGTAGTTGGTCACGTTTAATCGTAAAATTGCCTATAGGAGAGCCTGCTCAGTTGCAGGAGGCGTCTTTCGGTGAATGCTTGACAGCTGTTCGGTGATTATAAATGGCGGAAGATTTGAACTCTATGGATTTACAGTGCAGCATGTTCGTGGTTATTAAGGATGCTTGTTATGTGTTCCTTTATTGAATCTACGGAGATAGGTTGTGGCTAAGAAAGACGAAGAAATTATATATATAATGGGGAAGGCTCCTGTTGCCCCTCCTGCTGAAGAGGGACTTCCTCCGTGGATGGCGACATTTGCGGATATGGTTACTCTTTTGCTTTGCTTTTTTGTACTTCTCTTGTCGTTTGCAAATCAGGATGTTGCTAACTTTGAGAAACTGAAAGGGTCAATGACAGATGCTTTCGGTGTCCAGACCATGGATAAAAGTGGACGTAAGGTTGCTTATTCTGAAAGCCCTTTTTCAGCCAGTTCTGAAAAAAAGGCTGCGAAGAAAGAAATGGCAGCTTTAGAGCTAGATATCAGAGCATTTATTAACGCCGGTAAAGTGTCCAAACTTATGTCCGTTAATTCTGATCAGCAAGGGGTTCTTGTACGTGTTCCTTCCCGTGCGATATTTAAGCCGGGAACTGCAATTCTTGATCCTCGAATTCACAGAGTGCTCAATAAAATTTCGAGCTTAATGAAAACTAAAAATTTTAATCTTGTTGTTAGAGGTCATACAGATGATCGTGCAACCAAGAATAATGTATATGCATCGAACTGGGAACTTTCCGCGGCGCGCGCTGCATCTTGCTTGAGATATATATTAGAAAAATCCGGAGTCTCTCCGACTAGACTTAAAGCTGTGGGGTACGCGGGGACGAAACCTTTGGTCCCTAACACATCTAATCGAAACAGAGCTCTTAATCGCAGGGTTGAATACTATTACCAGCCTCCGTCAGATGCTTGGTAGCTAGTTTGGTTTAAAGTAGGTGAGAAAAGTAATAAGAAAAGCCCGAGTTTGTACTGTTTACGCAGATACAAATTCGGGCTTTTAAAATTTATATAACCTGATAAATTCACAGATCCTGATAAAGTTTAATCTTCTTTCTTTTTACGCTTTTCCCATAATTTCATTTCTTTCATTTTCTTGCGGCGTTCGCGTTGGAGAGATTTACATACTAGCGGTGTTTTCTTCGCATAACCCCATTTTTCCCGGTATTCGTCAGGGGTTATGTCGAACTTAGCGAGGTGCCGTTTGGTAAGGACTTTAAAAGGTTTGCCTGATTCAAGGCAAATGATGGTTTTTTCTCTGATAGCTTTTTTGGGGTCGACCGGAGCAACCGGGCTTGCAGATAAATCTTCCAGCAAACCTTCACTTATTGTCTTTATTCCGGCTGAAAGAGTTCGAACCATAGAGGTTATCTCGTCTTCTGCCATAGTCCGCACACTTGCTTGAGCTTTAACAATTTCTAGAGCTGCCTTTAAATGATATTCCATTTTACCTCCCCACTGTTTGTTATGGATGTGCTCTGTTTTAAATGATTTATATTTGCACTGCTTCGTAAGAGGGGTGCTGTAGATGTCTTAGTTATATTTTATATATTAAATTGTAGCATCACATGGATATAAAGGTGAAGTGGAATGTTAAAAAAGTGCGTAATAAAATGATGTTTCTTTGGAAAATTAATTCGGCTTGTGATATCCAAGTTTATAGTGTGATTTTTAGTAAAATATGTTGCCAGGAATATATTACATTGAAACTGGAGAGATTACATCATGCCTACTAAGGATTTTGACAAAGTTTTAAAGGACATCGGAGCGCTCACCTCCGAATCACTGGTTGACAGTATTTGCCAACATCACCTTTCAGATCTAGGCAGAGATTACGGAAGGACCGATAAGCATTCACTTTATCAATCCTTGGCATATTCATTACGTGATCAGCTGGTGGGTAATTGGATAAAAACACAGAGATCTTATTATAGTAGTAGCGCAAAAAGTGTTTACTATCTTTCACTCGAATTTCTGGTTGGTAAGTCGCTTACGAGCAATGCCTTAAACCTTGGTATTGAGAAGGAAACCTCAGAGGCTCTCGAGACATTTGGTGTAACATTGGAAGAGGTGGAAAGCGCTGAAGCTGATGCCGGACTCGGTAATGGTGGCTTAGGCAGATTAGCTTCATGTTTCTTAGATTCAATGGCTACGCTTGGTATTTCTGGATATGGCTACGGGATCCGTTATGAATACGGAATTTTTAAGCAGGCCATAGAAAATGGAGAACAAGTCGAGCTGCCGGATGACTGGCTTCATGTCGGTAATCCATGGGAATTCCGTAGAAGAGGGTTTGTATTTACTATAGGACTTTACGGTAAAGAAGAGCAGTACACCCACGATGATGGATCTGTAAGACATCGATGGGCCGATAGGGCAAAAGTTATGGCTATGCCTGTAGATATGCTGATTCCCGGCTATAAAAATGGGAATGTCATTAATATGAGACTTTGGGAGGCTCAGCCTGCAAGACGGTTCAACCTCGATTTATTTAATAGCGGTGATTATATCCGTTCAATGGAAGATGCCGTTAAAACCGAAACCATCTCCAAAGTCCTTTACCCTAGTGACCGGTTAAGCGAAGGGCGTGAGCTTAGACTTGTACAACAGTATTTTTTCGTGTCCGCGACTATTCAGGATATGCTGCGTCGATTTGAAAAATTAAAACTCGATTTTTCAGAGCTGCCGAACAGGGCGGTGGTTCATCTTAATGAGACGCACCCTGCGATCGCAATTCCAGAGCTGATGAGAATACTGATTGATGAACATTTTCTTAATTGGGATCATGCATGGAGAATTTGCAGGCGTACTTTTGCTTATACGAATCATACCGTAATGCCTGAGGCTCTCGAAAAATGGTCTCTTGAAATGATGCGCAAGGTTCTTCCTCGTCACGTCTCAATCATTTTCGAAATTAACAGGCGTTTTCTCGACGATGTTAAAAGCCATTTCCCCGATGACGGAGACAGGCTGTCGCGCATGTCTATTATTGAGGATGGAGAATTTCCTCAAGTTCGCATGGCGTGGCTCGCAGTTGTGGGAAGCTTTACCGTTAATGGTGTGTCCACATTGCACGGTGAGCTTATAAGGAAGAATATCTTTTTCGATTTCGTAGAGATGTTCCCCAATAGATTCACTTCCGTGACTAACGGAATTACTCCGCGCAGATGGCTCAAGCAGTGTAATACTCCTCTTTCTGCGTTGATCACAGATAAAATTGGCCCGGGCTGGGTTACAGATTTGTCGCAGCTTCGTAAGCTTGAATCGCTGGCAGAGGACGGTCCGTTTCAGGATAAATGGTACGAGTGCCGCTTGCAGGCGAAGAAACGGCTAGTTGAGTATGCACGCCAAGAGTACGGTTTATATCTTCCTGCGGACTGGATGTATGACGTTCAGGTTAAGCGAATTCATGAATATAAGCGACAGGTGCTGAACGTATTACATGCTATTACGTTGTATTGCCGTCTCAAGAAAGATCCTTCTAGTGTTAAGGTTCCGCGCCTTAAGATTTTTGCAGGTAAGGCCGCGCCCGGATATTTTCTTGCTAAACGCATTATTCGTTTAATTAACTCCGTAGGGGCTGTGATTAATTCTGATAGTGCTGTCAACCATAGGCTACGTATTGCATTTTTGCCGAACTATCGTGTTTCGCAGGCTGAATTCATTATCCCTGCCACGGATGTTTCTGAACAGATATCATTGGCAGGAACTGAAGCTTCCGGAACTGGTAATATGAAATTTGCTCTTAATGGCGCCTTGACCATAGGAACTTTGGACGGTGCTAATATTGAGATTATGGAAGAAGTCGGTAGGGAGAATATATTTATATTCGGTATGGACTCCGATGAGGTTGAAAGAAGCAAACGCGATGGTTATTCCCCCGGTGATGTTGTTGCGGGAGATCAGGAACTGGCTGAGGTCCTGCACTTGCTTGGTGATGGCACTTTCTCAGAAGGTGATCGCGGGCTTTTCGCTCCTATTCTGGATTCTCTGTTTGAAGGTGGCGACCAGTATATGACTTTAGCTGACTATAGGGCATATATTAATGAGCAAGATGCGCTTGAAAAAGTTTGGCTGGACCGTAAAGAATGGATTAAAAAGTCTATTTTGAACACTGCTGGATCAGGTCATTTTTCCAGTGATAGAGCCATCATGGATTATGCCACAAGTATCTGGGGCGTTCATCCTATGAATGGCGAAGAGGATTAAGGTATACTCGCATTTACTGCCGCTTTGTATAGAGCTGGCCGAATGTAGCCTGCGCCCATACGGTATGAAGGCCAGCTTGTGTCGTTGATGGCGTTGTGCGGGCTACCTGAGTAGTAGCTTGCTATGTAATCGTCTTTTGCTGCTGAGCTGACGCCAAACTTTGTGAATAGATCCGTCATGCCCTGTGAAGTTGGCGCGCCCACTTCATATTGATTTTGGAAGCTGTATGCTAATTTAAAATCAGCATTTTGATCGGTTAGATCAAGGGTGTAGGTTTCATAATCTACCAATTCCCAGTTGGTGGCGTTTAGCGTGAACAGTTTATATCCGGGATTATTGCGGAATACTGGACTTATGGATTGGCAGGTCAGCACCGGATCACCATTGCGGGTGCGCGTTGTGTCAAATATGAGTCTGAATTCGTCAAGGTGTGTGTGCCCGTTGAAGACTACTTCAAGCACATCTGCATAGGTGTCGGCGATGCTCATGAAGCGTGTTTGATAGTCCGCGTGCCACATAGGGGCTACGTCAGATATCTTACCTGTGGGTGCCATGAACTGCTTTACCGTACCGTATATATCTGTTCCCGGAGGAATGTGGGTTATGATAAAGGCTCTTTTCCCCGCCTGTCTAGCCGCAAGTAGTTGTGATTCTAGCCAGTCGAGTTGTATGTAGGCCGAATCTCCAGGTATCGGGGCGGGACGATCTTTGGAGAAAAGGATGGATGTGAGGTTGATGAATATTATGTCGTCTCTTCCGAACGTTGCTGTGTAATATCCTCCTGCTTTATATGTGGTTGAATATGCACTGTGGTCAGCCTGAGATTTGAGGAAGTCACTGTAGAAGATATCAGCTGTGTCTGAAAGAAATTCTCCCTCTGTTTCGAGTAGGTAGTCTCCCAGATAGGAGTCATTATTGCCAAGGGTAAATAGTACTGGTGTGCTAGGATAGCGCTCCCGCACTTGTAGAATGAAAAATTTTATTGTCTTGAGAATAAAGGTGTTGCGGTCGCGAGAAGTTACACCGGCACCGAACAATCCATTGAAAGTTGTGTTGAAGTTGTGCCGCAGAATATCCCCTGGGAAGATGATCAGCGAAGGACTATTATGCATAGATGTCGCTGAGTTCAGAGCTTTTGACAATAGCGGGTAGTTTGTTTCTGATCCATACTCAGGTAGGTCCGTAGCGGTGGATTTTGCAAATATCGGATTCCAGTCTGCGGCATTTGCAATTACCAAATCATTAAAAATAGTAGGATCGTCAAAGGGATCGAAATGTACGTCACTGATGACAAGCACATGATTATACGGGCTGGAAGTGCCACATCCGCTGTCTGCGCCCAGAAGAAGGGGCGTAAGTAGCAACAGTATTACGACCGTGCATAGTAGACGGATATGGTGGGTATTTTTATTCACGTCGTGATTGAACCCTGAATCTCTGTGTGAGTCAAGATAGTGGGGTGTTTAGCTTTGCTTTCGGTGCAAAAATTACATACATTGCTTTTTGGCAATTAAATTAAGCATTGAAACTTAAAAGGATAATGATGTCTTTACGCTCTATTACGATATTTATGATTTTTATGGTTCTACTCAGTTCAGCAGCTTACGCTTTGTACTATATGGGGACTTTTGATTCTTATATTGCTGAATTCGGTGCTGTCACGAACGAAACCTCAAGTTCTGTGGTTAGAAAGCCCGTGAGTAATATTGTTTTGCCTCTTTCTTCATCAGAAGATGAAGTTGTGATTGCTGAAGCCTCTACGAACTCTACCACTGATTATGTGCCGGTCGTTGCCGCAGGGAATTCTACTGTAGCAAACGTCTCCGATTCTGGAAGTTCTCTGTCTATGAAAGTTTCAGAAGTGAAAAAAGTTGCGGCGGTAGCTGTTACTGAAAGTCCGGCAAAGGTCGTTAAGGCTAAAAGAGCAGCTGGTAAAATTAGCGATCTTAAGGTTGATTGCACCAATGAATATGTTACTTTGAAGCTATCCCTTTCTCAGCAAGCTGAGCGGGTTACTTGGTTTAATGTAAGTAGTCCTAGGAAATTAGTTATAGATGTTCGTGGACAGTGGAAGAATTACGCGAAATCAATTTATCGGTTGAAAAACTGTTCTGTCGAAAAAATCGTTCTTGGGGAACAGGCTGATAGATTGAGACTGGTTTTGTACATCAATAAGAGCGGTGTTGCTACCAGAATTGCCCCTGAAATTAAAAAAACTGCTGACGGTTTAGAGCTTAAAATAAAGCTTTAGTTTGATTCTTTTTGGGTTGCTTAGCACTTAGCAGCCCCTAGGCATTTGTTAATCGTCTTGGTCATTCATTCTTATTTCTCCTGCCTTTCTTCTTTATTTTCTCTCCATAATCCCTGCGTAACTGAAATGTAACAAACGAGTCATTGGGCTGTAACCCATGGCGGCTAGTTACTTCTTATCGCGCTGTCACATAAGATTCACATTTGGCCAGCATTGCGATTTTTTTATTACGTAAATACTTATGGAGAGTGTCCAATGGGGCAAGTTGTTAAAATCGCTTCCCGAAATCTAGATTTTTACTATGGAGACTTCAAAGCTCTTGAAGGGATTTCCATGGATTTTGCGGAGAATAGAGTTACCGCTCTTATCGGTCCTTCCGGTTGTGGCAAAAGTACTTTCTTACGCTGTTTAAATAGAATGAATGATCTTATTCCTGGTACGAAGGTTGAGGGTGATCTCACTCTTGATAATGAAGATATATATGCTCAGGGACTAGATGTTGTTACTTTGAGACGCCGTGTGGGCATGGTTTTTCAAAAACCGAACCCCTTCCCGAAGTCCATATTTGAAAATGTTGCTTACGGACTGCGTGTAAACGGTATCAAAGATAAAGAGTATCTGGCGGTAAAGGTGGAAGAGAGCTTAAAGGGCAGTGCTCTTTGGGATGAGGTCAAAGATAGACTTCATGCTTCAGCTCTCAGCCTTTCCGGTGGGCAGCAACAGAGGCTTTGTATTGCAAGAGCTCTCGCTGTCGAGCCTGAGATTTTACTTATGGATGAACCTGCTTCTGCTCTGGATCCTATTGCGACACAAAAGATTGAAGATTTGATCCATGAATTGAAGAAGAAGTTTACGATAATTATTGTAACTCACAGCATGCAGCAAGCAGCAAGGGTTTCTGATCAAACTGCTTTTTTTTACATGGGGCGGTTGATTGAAACAGGGCAAACCGAGGCGATGTTCACCAAACCCAAGAACAAGCAGACTGAAGATTATATCACCGGACGTTTCGGTTAAATATATAAGGTTGCATCTCGGTGAGGTCTAATTTGTTTGAATTTAAAGTTAGTGTAGGAGATATAGTATGGAGCAGCGTGGGCATTTTACCAAAAAAATGGATGATTTGAAGGTTCAGATTTTACGCATGTCGAGTATGGCTGAGGGCGCGTTACATAATGCGGTTAAAGCTATGCTTGAGAATAATGTGGAACTGGCGGAAGAAGTCATAATGAATGATATAAAAATCAACGAGCTCGAATGTGAACTTGATAAATTTAATATCGGACTATTAGCTTTGGATCAGCCTATGGCAGGAGACTTGCGGTTCATTGTCGGAGCTATGCGTATAAGTAGTAATCTTGAAAGAATTGGCGATGAAGCTGTCAATTTGGCGCAACGCGCAGTGTTTTTGAGCACACGTCCGGCATTGCCTTATAATAAAATGCTTGAGCAGATGACGGATATTGCGAACGAAATGGTAGCTAAGGCCGTAAAAGCTTTTGCGGATGAAGATCCTGTTCTTGCGGGAAAAGTATGCGGCATGGATAACAGTGCCGATAGCTTGAACGTGAGAATTTTGAAGGGACTGATTGAAGATATGGTTCATGAAACACGGCTTGTAGAAAGGGGCGTTCATTTAATTATGGCATCCAATCATCTTGAGCGAGTGGCGGATCAAGCGACGAACATCGCCGAATCAGTGATTTTCATTACTCAGGGTATAAATGTTAAGCATGACTGCTTGGATAATTATTCTCTGGTGTAAAGTTTATTTAATTTGATGAATAAGGAAGGTCGGATTTAATCCGGCTTCTTCTTATGTTCTGGCAAGTATGGAAAGAACTTTCTATCTTCATTCATCATGTGATCTTCGACAACTTTTACGGTCATAAAATCAAACAACTCATTAACCGTTGAGTTGTCCTCTTGAAATCTTGCAATTTGCTCACGCATTTCTTTAATTAATGAATTGTGAATTTTGTTATGTTCATCTGCAAGTGGGAATTCTGTCTGGCGATATATGGCGTCTTCGTCACGGAAGTGAATGATTGTATGAGTGATTAATTTCTTGCTCATTGCTTCAACTTCTTGGTCAGGCAATCCTGTTATGATTGCCGAAAGAAGTTCATTTGCGAGATTGAAGAGGTGTCTATGCTGGCTATCAATAGTGTTATTACCGCATTCGTATTCTTTCTTCCAAGTTAAGCACTCAAAAGGCGTGTCGCCATTGTCTGTTTTAACGCACTCATCTGCAATGTCGTTAATAATTTTGACTTTATTGCGTCCGGCTTTCTTCGCGCTGTAGAGAGCTTTATCTGCAAGCTTCATACGTGCTTCAAGTGTTTTGCTGCTGCCTTTGAAATTCGTGAGTCCTATACTTACAGTAAAAGAAACAGGTCCTTTACTCGTCTGAACAACCATTTTTTCGATATCTTTACGTATGCGCTCAGCAACTTGATGGGCAAGGTCCGGGAGAGTGTTAATTAATAATACTCCGAATTCTTCACCGCCTAAACGGCCTAAAACATCAACGGCTCTTAATCCTTCTTTGCAGCAGTCAGCCATGGCTTTAAGAGCTTCATCGCCGACGTCGTGTCCGTAAGTATCGTTTACTTGTTTGAAGTAATCGATATCGATCATGAGTAGTGCCTGAGGCTCGTTAAATCTCTTTCCGCGAACCATTTCTCTTGTGGCATTGTCGATGAAATGTCTTCTATTGGCAATCTTGGTTAGGAAATCTTCTTTTGCGAACAGGGTAAGTTCTTCTTCAAGCTGTTTTCTTCTTGTTATATCTTGAAGTTGAGAAATGAAAAATTTGGGTGTGCCGTCTTCGTTGTGGACAAGGGATACACTCAGTAGAACATGAATGATGTGTCCGTCTTTATGGAAGTATCTTTTTTCCATTTGGTATGTGTCGATGTAGCCATCGAGCATTTGCTGTACACGGTCTAGGTCTTCATCAAGGTCGTCTGGATGAGTTATGTCTTGAAATGTCTTGGACATAAGCTCTGCTTCTGTATAGCCGAGTATTTTGCAAAGAGCTGAGTTTACTTTAAGCCAGCTTCCATTGGTTGAAACTAAAGCCATGCCTATAGATGCGAAAGTAAACGCGCTTGAGAAAAGTTCAGCTTCAGATCCTGTTTTCATGATACCTCGATAAGTCCTTTAAAATCTAAATCATGATCCTAATGTGCACATTTCATTATTAGTAGATAGTTTCTAATATTATTACGCTTGTCAAATTGAATTTCAAAAGATGGGTCAGATATATACTGATAAAGAGGATGGTTAAAAATGTTAAAGGTCGTATTTAAAATATAATTTATGACAAGGTGGTTTTGTAAAGGAGTTTTTTTGCTTAACTATTCGCCTTTTGAATTTGAACTAAGTCTTAATTTGGTTTACATATATTAAATTTTAAGATAGAAGCAGTTCTCTTAATCTTAAGAGGAAAAGTCTGTAATAGTTGCCAGCAGCGAACAAAACGTTGTTGATAATTGGACTTGAAACTTAAGATACCCTTTCAGGGCATAGGGATGAAGTATGACTTAACTGTCAATGGTCAATTTGTGTATCGGCTGCCTCGGAACGCATGCTCGAATTGATTTCAATGTACTTCCCCCATTATACTATGCCAAAAATTGTCCGGGGACATTGTTGTTGGAGGTTAATTATGGAAAATAATGAAATGAACTCTGAAATGGAAATGGATATGGACTTCGAGGCTGCCCTTGAAGATTATCTAAATGCCGATTTCGGAAACTTGGACGAAGGTAGTATTGTACTAGGTGAAGTTGTTAAGGTTGATAAGGACTTCGTTCTTATTGATGTTAACTTCAAATCTGAAGGACAGATTGCTGCTTCTGAATTCTTGGATGTTGATGGCGAAATGACCGTAAAGGTCGGTGACAAAGTTGACGTTTATGTTTCAAACAAAAACGAAAACGAAGGAACTATCCATCTTTCTCGCGACAAAGCTAAACGCATGCAGCTCTTCGACAAACTCGAAGAAATGCAGGAAAGTGAAGGCATTGTTGAAGGTAGAATCGTACGCCGCATTAAAGGTGGTTACACAGTCGATCTCGACGGTGTTGAAGCATTCCTACCTGGCTCACACGTCGATCTTCGCCCAGTTCCAGATATGGACGCACTGGTAGATCAGACATACGAATTTAAGATCCTTAAGATTAACCGTCGTCGTAGCAACGTAATCGTTTCAAGACGTGTTCTTCTCGAAGAACAGCGTAATGAAATGCGTTCCAAATTGCTCGAAACTCTTGAAGAAGAGCAGACAATTGTCGGTAAGGTTAAGAACATCACTGAATACGGTGTGTTCATCGATCTCGGCGGTCTAGACGGACTTCTCCATATTACCGACATGTCTTGGAAGCGCATTAAGCATCCTAAAGAAATGGTCGCACTTGGTGATGAACTAGAGCTTAAAGTACTTAATTTTGACCAGGAAGGACAGAAAGTCTCTCTTGGACTCAAACAGCTCGTTCCTGATCCATGGGAAGACATCTCCGGCAAGTACCCTGAAGGTTCCAAGTTCTCTGGCAAGGTTACAAACCTAGCTGATTACGGTGCTTTCGTTGAGCTTGAAGCTGGTGTTGAAGGACTTGTTCACATCTCTGAAATGTCCTGGACCCGCAAACTCCGTCATCCTTCACAGATGGTTCGTGTTGGTGACGAAGTTGACGTTATTGTTTTGGGTGTTGATCCTGACAAAAAACGCATCTCTCTTGGTATGAAGCAAGTTAAGCCTAATCCTTGGGACGTTGTTGCAGAGAAGTTCCCTGAAGGAACAGTTCTCGAAGGTCAGATTAAGAATATCACTGAATTTGGTGTGTTCATCGGTATCGAAGACGGTATTGACGGACTCATTCATGTTTCTGATATCTCCTGGACAAGAAAAGTACGTCACCCTTCAGAAGTTTACAGCGTTGGCGATGCCGTTCAGGCGAAAGTCCTCACTGTTGATAAAGAAAACGAAAAGTTCACCCTCGGCGTAAAGCAGCTCTCCGATGACCCATGGTCTCAGGTACCTTCTAAGTACCCAGTCGGCTGTACCCTTGAAGGACTTATCACCAATATCACTGACTTCGGTCTCTTTGTTGAGGTTGAAGAAGGTATCGAAGGTTTGGTTCACGTTTCTGAAATCTCTCATAAGAAGATCAAGAATCCTTCTGAGATGTTTAAAGAAGGCGTTACTATTCAGGCCAAAGTCATCCACGTTAGCGCTGATGAACGCAGACTAGGTCTGTCCATCAAACAGCTGAAAGAAGATGGCGACAAGAGCAAGCCAAAAGAATTCCGTTCTGGTCCTGCTGATTCCGGCAACACTTTGGGTGAACTCCTCAGGCAGAAGCTTGAAGATGCAACCGAAGCGAAAGCTGCTGAGTCTGAGGATGACGAATCCTAGGCATAGTTTCTCTGTAAGGCATCCGTTTATATTCGGATTTAGCCTGCTTTTAATGGCTGTGATTCTCCTATGGGGGATCACAGCCTTTTTTAATGGGAAAGCAGACCGCATGCTGGGATCAGATATGATCGGTGTGGTTAATATACAGGGAACTATTACAGACTCTTTACCCACGGTTAAGTTTTTACGTGAATTACGTAGAGACGAATCCGTTAAGGGCGTTCTTTTACGGATTAATTCTCCGGGCGGCACCATTGCGCCGTCACAAGAACTATACCTTGCGGTAAAGCGGTTTGCGGAAGTTAAGCCTATCGTTGCTTCATTTGGAACGGTTGCGGCTTCAGGAGGCTATTACGCTGCGGCCCCGGCCACTCAGATTGTTGCCAACTCGGGTTCGATCACTGGCAGTATCGGGGTTAAAGCTGAGTACGCAAGTTTCAAACAGCTCATGGACAAGATCGGCATTAAACCGATCATGATTACCAGTGGAAATCTAAAGGGTGCAGGGTCTCCGTTTTCGGCGTTGACAGAAGAGCAACGCAAATATCTTCAACACTTAATTATGGACATGCATAATATGTTTGTAGATGACGTTGCCGCGGCCCGTAAGCTTGACCGCAAAGATGTAGAAAAAATTGCTGACGGTAGGGCTATGTCCGGACGTGAAGCAAAAGAACTTGGTCTTGTGGATAGGCTCGGTGGATTCGAAGACAGCGTCACTGTTTTGAAGGCTCTATGTAACATTGAAGGGGATGTCCCTTTTATTGAAGGACCTGAAATAGATAAGCCGCTGCTTAAGGAAATACTTGGTTCGCTGGGCATTATACCTTCCGGTTCATTTGGAGGGGATGGTTTTATTCTTTCGTATTGAATTGTGCGGACCTTATTCGTTGGGGTCTACTCTCTCAAACTCCCTTATTCGAGTTGGGGATGTTTATTGCATCCTGCTGATTCTATTTAAGTATTTTTATTTAAATAATCGGTTTAAATTCGTTTTTATCTCTAAAATCAAGAAAGTAGCACTTGTGCATCTCGCTCATTTCGTGCGAACCTCTCTTTATAGAGTTAGACCATACTGTGGCTTAGATGGTGAACAGTATCAGTTTGGCTGGTAGATAATTGATGATTAGTGCTTCTGAAATATATTTGGCTGTTTCGATAAGAAAGAGAGGGGTTTGTGGCAACTCATTACGATCAGATTGTTCGCGAGTACTTTGAAGGCCGTTCGGGATATATAGTTCTTTTAAGCGATGAGCCCGGTTTTTATAAGCTTCTTCGAGGAACTTTATATAAAATTCTGGCAATTCGAAGAGATTGCCTGTCGGTTTTTCAGGACCAGGCTCCGGCGATGCGCGAAGTTAAAGAAAAAGTTGGTGAAGGTGGTCCTGTTATTGTCTTTGTGGAAAGGCTTTTAAAAGGTAAACCTTCTGCTGATTTTATTCTGAATATCAGAAAGCTTTTTCCTGATGTAAAAATGGTTGTTTTGACTGGTGAGATAAGCGAAGAAGAGCTAATTCTTTTGCATGAAATTGGCGCAAGCAACATTATTACCAAGCCTGTTTCAGTCGATAGTTTAGTTCAAAAATTGGCTTTCACGATTAAGCCGCAGGGTAAGTTGAATCAGCTGGTACAGGTGGGTAAGGAGCTACTCCGAAAGGGAGAGCTTGAAAAAGTAATGCTTGTGGGTGAAAAGATTTTAGAGATTAAGCCTGGCAGTCCTGCAGCTCTGATGTTGATAGGAGATGCTCTTAGCGGGCTTGGTAGTCGAGATGAAGCTCTGAAATCTTATATGCAGGCGCATGAGCAGTCTACTGTTTTCATGGAGCCTATTAAGAAGTTAGCTGAGTTTTATAAAGACAGTGATGACGAACAGTACTTATTTTATTTGAAGAAGCTCGACCGAATCAGTCCTTTAAATACTGAACGAAAATGTGAGATAGGACGCGTGCATCTGGAGCGCGATGAGCTTGATGACGCAGAGGTTTTCTTTGATCTGGCATGTAAGTGTGCGGTTAAAGAAGCGCATAGCTATCTTTCTCAGGTTATGAGCGGGATTGCTGAGTCATTGTTCGAGGTTTCCCCTTCGATGGCTGAAAAGTACTATACTAAACTTCTCGTGGTAAAGTCCGGAAGTCTTAGTTCCGAGGATCTTGAGACCTATAACCGGCTCGGGATTGCTATGCGCAAGCAAGGTAAATGGGAAAATGCAGTTTCTAATTATAAAGAAGCTCTTAGGGTTGCTCCCAAAGAAGCTGGCTTATATTATAATATAGGGTTGGCTTATACTGATGGTAAAGAGTATGCTAAGTGTGCTCAGGCGTTCAAGAGAGCCATTAATATTGATGGAGATATTCATAAATCCTCACCTGCTGTTGCCCGAAACATTGGTGCAATATTTTTAAAAGTAGGCATGGACGAGGATGCGCGTGTTATAATCGGTGAAGCTTTAACCGTTTTTACTAACGATGTTCAGCTTAAAAAGTTGCTTAAGAAAACAAGTGATTAAAAAGGTGTTCATGTTTTGTTAGTGTCTTATCATATTTTTAAAAGCTAGGATTTTTATAGATGTATTCGATTTCAGTACTTGTCTTAGGATTTATAATCTTTATGATTATTTATGGACGCTTCATGAATGTGAGTGGGCATATATCCAGACGTAAAATGCAGCTTGATAACTTTCGTGATCAGGTTGAATTTCGCGTGAAGAGGCTTGTGATTGGAACGAGACAGATTCAGGAAGATATTGCACTTGAACTGGAGCAGCTTGAAGAACTAAAGGAAGAGCTCGGTGATATGAGGGATGAGGTATGATCCTATTTTTAGTTCTTTCCGGCGGAATCATGATTCTTGCGTTGATCATAAACAATATGATTACGTCGTGGCATACAGATCAGATTAAGGCTTTCCAAATTGAAGAGGTGGGTCTCAGAAATAGACTCGATGCAGCTATTGATAAGCAGAGAAATGCGCTGATCGAGCTGAGGAATATAAAGCTAGAGATTGTTAACTGTAAGAATATGATTGAAAGCCAGTATATGGATGATGGATTCGATAATAGATAGAGTTAGATAGTAATTGTTAATTAAAAAGCCCCTCAGATTTATTTCTGAGGGGCTTTTTCTTTAATTTGTATGCGGTTTGGTGAGCTTCAATGATCATTAGAATGTGATGTCAGCGGCAGTAACATCATCACCGGAGCTAATGGTTGCTATTTTAGTAGCACCACCGACATCGTCTCCATTGGAGTCATACCACAATATATTGCATTCTGCGTCGTATACAAAATGAGCATTTGTGTCTCCACCGAATAAGTCTGAGCTACCATTGTACGCTCCAATGACTGTACCAAAATCTGCTGTTCTTGCGGCAGGGTCAAAATCACTACCGCTGAAATGAAAATCATCAGTGGTTGCGTCGAAGTTAGAGATAGTATCTCCACCGTCGGCTAAAGATACGTAGCTGAGGGTTGTGCTCGCATTATCAAGGGTGATAGTGTCAGCTCCCTTACCCCCTTGAATGGTTTCAAAACTTTCATTGTTATTACCCTGAATGTTATCATCAAGAGCTGAACCTATGATCTTTTCAATGTTCGAAAAAGTGTCGTTAAAAGTAGTTCCGGTTGTGGCAGAAGCTCCACCGTCACTCATTGAAATATCCATTATGCTAGACACTAGTTCATAGCTGAGAGTATCTACTCCACCACTCTCGCCAATGCCCTTTCCATCGTAGGTGTCGTCGCCTAGGGTGCCAAAAAATGTTTCAGCAACTGAGTCGCTACCAGTCATATTATCGCTTACAGTCGCTTTTTCTGAGCCTATGAACCCTTCAATGTTCGAGATGACGTCAAAACCGTCACTATGGGTGATAGTGGTCAGGGGGCCGACGTTGTTAACTGTGAATGCTACACCTGTAGTAGAGCTAGCAAAAGAAACAATGTCAGTTCCGTCTCCGCCGTCAATCACGTTGTTTCCTTTTCCGCCGAAGAATTGTTCGTTGCCTGTGCCACCAGTCATGGTGTCATTGTGGTTGGAACCGATAAAACTTTCGATATTCAAAATTGTGTCTGTGCCGCCACAATGAATAGCTGATTTAGCTGCTACATCTATTGTGACACCAGCCGTTGAATGGATGTAAGAAACGCTGTCCACTCCACTACCACCATCGATAGAGTTCACTCCGTTGCCGCCAACGAGAACATCATCCCCACCTTCTCCATAAATGGTGTCATTTCCGTCCAATCCGTTGATAATATCATTGCCTCTACCACCATAGAGGGTGTTATTCGCATCTGACCCAGTAATGTTGTCTGCACCTTTGGAGCCGATAACATTTTCGATGCTATCAAGGTAGTCGTTGCCTGCTGTACCGTAAGCGGTACCGCCACCATCATTCAGGCTAACTGTTACGGAACCTTCTGCATGTTCGTACGACACTCCATCGGAACCGTCCAATCCGTAGATATTATCGTTCCCGTTTAATCCTTCAAACCAGTTGTCGGTGTCGTCACCTGTGAGGTTGTCATTATAGTTGGAGCCGATAACATTTTCGATACCCTCGATGTGGTCGTTGCCTGCTGCTCCAGTCGCAGTGTGAAGGCTTAGGTCAACTGTTACGGAATCTCCTGCTTGTGAGTATTGTACCCAGTCCGTACCGCCTCCACCGTATATAGAATCGTTTCCGTTTAATCCTTCAAGCCAGTTGGCGTTCTCGTCGCCTGTGAGGATGTCATTATAGTTGGAACCGATGATGCCTTCTATGTTGGTTAAGACATCGCTACCGTCTGCGCCTGTTGCTGCATTGGTCGCGAGGTTTACAGTTACGGAACCGCCGGCACCTTTGTATGATGCGAAATCTATATCACTTGCGGAAGTGCCACCGTCAAGGATGTCGGCTCCTTTGCCACCGCTAAGCGTATCTGCTCCGTCTCCACCGCTAAGTGAGTCGTCGCCGTCCATCCCTTTCAGTTCATCATCTCCACCGAGTCCGAGGATTTTATCCGCAGCGGAAGTTCCTGTGAGGGTGTTTGCGCCAGCGTCACCTGTGATGGTGTTGTATGAGACTACAGGATCTGGCTCAGGATCTGGTTTTAGATCTGATTTTGGATCTGGTTTTAGACCTGTTTTTAGATCTAGTTTTGGATCTAGTTCGTCAAAAGTTCTTCTGGATGGTCTCGCAAATTCCGAAATTCTTTCCGAACCATGAAAGCCCTCAATCTCTCTGACTGATTGGCCGTTCTCAGGGGGGGCTTCCCCTTGTCCTAGTGGTATTCTTTGAAATTCATTTGGGTCCCCTTCGCCCCCTTTAAGCTCGCTGCCACCAGGATCAATATCTTCGGGAAGCTCTTCGCCTTCACCTTCTTCTGGTGCATCATCCTGAGCTTCATCATCGGGGGTGTCTTCACCCACCTCTTCTTGGCGTTCTTGGATAATTTCTTGTTCAGCTCGTATGTTTGCAGGGGCTATTTCTCGGAAAGTGTTAAATTCCTGCGGGGAAAGAGGGCGTACTGGGCCAAGTGCTCCGGATGGCGAAACATCAACCATGCCGAGCGGGCTTGCTATCTGGCGAATTGTACCATCAATATTACTTTGAACTATAAGAGCTTTACCGCTGTGAATTTCTTCAACCCCATGTTTTTCAAACCCAGGTTTTTCGGAGTCGCCTGGCTGAACTTCATGGACAGTAATTGTGCCGCGAATACCGATGGTGGCAAGCGGGGAACCGACTTTAAATCTTTCAGGATTTTGTTCGGCTATCTTGCCTGTAACTACGCGAAATGTTCCTTCTGTAATGTCCAGCAGAAGCTCGGATGCCGAGGTGTCGCTTGTATCATAAACGTAGTCATCAAGAGTGATGCGGGAATTGCCACCTTGAGATAGAAGTGTGTCATCTATAAACTTTACTTCGATATTGCCCTCAGGGCCTGTAACGAGCTGTTCTCCTTGAAATATAGGGCTGCCTGGTTCAAGAACACGTGAACCAGAATCAGATTCAGCGTAAGCTTCTCCTATTAAGCCGGTAATGATACCGATTTCAGTAGGGCTATTTTGAGAGTCAGGCATAGGGGGCTCCGGAGAGAAATTAAATTATTTTGCAAGTTTACTAAAGCGAGCTATTACAACTATCATTTAATATGATGAAAGTCATTCTTTTACAGTGTTGAAAAGGCCTTTTAACAGGAGGTTGCACCAATTCCGTTTCCTAAAAATGTATTCTGTTGAGTCCGTCTTGTTGCTTGTATAAGATCAAGAATTTAGTGTAGACTATAATTGGAATTGAAATTTTATTGATATGTTTTTTAGCTTGGAGGAAGTAATGGCGCTTTTGAAAAATGGTAGAGATCCAGGGAAAGGTATCCCTGTATGGCTCAGAATTGCCATTCCTACTGTTACTTCCATGCTACTTTTTTGTATTGTTTTGTTTTTGGTGCACATGCCCGCAGTGCGTGAAGCAATGATAGAGCAGAAGAAGGCTTCTATGCGAAATATGACGCAGGTTGCAACATCCATGCTGGCGCATATTCGTTCACAGGAGAGAGAAGGGCTTATTTCAACTAAAGCGGCTAAGAAGAAGGGCGCTGAAATTTTGTATTCACTGCGCTTCGGATCTGAAAATAAGGACTATTTCTGGATTACAGATTATACGCCGCAAATGGTTATGCATCCTTATCGGCCAGAGCTTGACGGGAAAGATTTAAAAAACTTCGTAGATTTGAAAGGTAATCGTCTCTTTGAAAAGATGAGAGATGTTACGGAAAAAAATGGCGAAGGTTATGTGACATATTATTGGCAGTGGAAAGATAAGCCGGGTACTGAGTATGAAAAAATTTCATTTGTTAAGAGATTTGAACCATGGGGTTGGATAATCGGGACAGGGCTTTATCTGGAGGATGTTGATGCTGAGGTTAAAGCAGAGAATCGAAAGCTGGTCATGTTCACTTTGGCTATACTCGCAGTGCTTTTACTTCTGTCAGTATACTCAATAGTCCAAAGTAGAAAAGCCGGCGAGTTGCTTGAAGAGAGTGAGGCTCTTTTTGAGGGAGTATTTAAAAATAGTTTTCAGATGGTGGGAGTTCTTAGCCCTGAGGGTGTGCTTTGGATGGTTAACCAGACCGCATTGGATCTTGTTCAAGTTACTGCTGATGAAGTTGTTGGAGAATATTGTTGGGATACGCCGTGGTGGAATCACTCTGTAGTTCTTCAGACAAGACTGAAAGAGTATATTAAAAAATCTTCGTATGGTGAAATTAGCCATGATGTGGCTACTCATTTTGATAGATTAGGACATAAAATCACTGTAGATTTTTCCATTAAACCTGTCTTGAATGGGGGGGGCGAAGTCCTCTTTTTGATAATCGAGGGGCATGATATTACCGCCTTGAAAAAAGCTGAGGAACAGCTTGCCTTGAGCGAAGCAATGTTCAAGGGAGTGTTTGATCAGTCCATGCAATTTATGGGCGTACTCTCTACTGATGGAATTCTTCTTGAGGTTAATACTGCTGCACTTGCTCTTAAGAGTGTTATAGGCGAGGAAGTGCTCGGAAAGCCGTTCTGGGAAGGTCCATGGTGGCAGGAACCCAAGGCTTTAATCCCAATGCTTCAGGACGGGATCAAACGTGCTGCTGACGGTCAGACTATTCGCAGACAGATTGCTACCCATCCCGCTAAAGGAGAAGTTCGCTTTATAGATTTCTCGCTGAAGCCTGCATTTGGAGTGGAGGGCAATATACTTTACTTGATTGCTGAAGGGCGTGATATTACTGAGCTAAAAATGGTTCAGGACCAGTTGCGAGACTTGAATGCCGAGCTTGAAGATAAGGTTGAAGAGAGAACCCATGAGCTTAGTGATTCGCTTGTTAGGTTGGAAAATGCTCAAAATCAGTTGATTCAATCTGAAAAGATGGCTGCACTTGGTGATCTTGTTGCCGGAGTTGCGCATGAGATTAACACTCCTATTGGTATTAGCGTAACAAGTATCAGCTACATGGAAGAGCGCTTGAACGGACTTGTGGATAAAATCAGTAAGGGTGAGCTGCGCAAGTCTGATTTGGATAAATTTTTGTCTATTGCTCAGGAGGCGACTTCCTCCAGCATGGTTAATTTGCACAGGGCGGCTGAGTTGATAGGTAACTTTAAACAGGTTGCTGTTGACCAGACTTCCGGCCATAGACGTAAAATTAATTTGCACGATTATCTAAATGAAATATTGCTTAGTTTGCGCTCGAAATACAAAAGAACCCAGCATAAAATTAATGTATTCTGTCCTGAAGATCTTGTGTTAAACACATGGCCCGGTGCATTTATGCAGATTTTTTCGAATTTAATAATCAATTCCCTGATACACGGATTCGATGGAATTGAGGCTGGAAATATATCCATACGGGTTGAGGTTACAGAGGACTCTGTGCAAGTACACTACAGTGACGATGGTAAAGGAATGAGCAGTGAAAATGTCTCAAAAATCTTTGAGCCGTTCTTTACCACGCGCAGAGGAAGAGGTGGAACCGGCCTCGGCATGAGTATTGTCTACAATTTAGTGACAAGCCGCCTTGGCGGTTCGATCTTATGCTCTAGTGCAAATGGCGAAGGAACAGCTTTTATTATTAAGCTTCCTTTGGATATCGTAGAAGGATAATTAGATTGGTTTTCTGCTCTTGACGGTTTGGTATTAATAAATATCTTTTAAATACCGCGTTTTTCAGCGCGGTATTTACTTTTGTGGATTTTGGCGCTGCATATCGAGAATGAACTATGCTGCGGCTATGTTTATATAAACTCAGTGAGGGATTTATTCTATGACCAGTCAGATTAAAACATTTTTCCTACTCGCTTCTCTTAGCGCTATTATTATTTTTCTTGGTGGAATGCTTGGCGGACGTACAGGGATTATTATTGCCTTTGGTATTACTCTGTTCATGAATGTAGGAAGTTATTGGTACTCTGATAAGATTGTACTTAAAATGTACAAAGCTAGACAGCTTTCACATAGCGATGCTCCGTATGTTTTCGAAATGGTTCAGGAACTAGCCGCTACTGCGGGCGTTCCGGCTCCGAGACTTTATGTGATTGATCAAGATTCTCCTAATGCTTTTGCCACAGGCAGGAATCCTGAGAACGCAGTTGTTGCGATCACAAGCGGCATTATGCGCATTCTTACTCCAGAAGAACTACGCGGAGTTATTGCTCATGAGATCGGGCATATTGCTAATCGCGATATCTTGATTCAGTCCGTTGCGGCGGTACTTGCCGGGGCAATTATGATGATTGCAAATATGTTGCAGTGGGCAACTATTTTCGGATTCGGCAGTGATGATGAGGATGGGCCAAGCCCGATAGCCGCAATCGCGCTAGCTATTATCGCGCCCATTGCCGCATCTGTAATTCAAATGGCAATTTCGCGTTCAAGAGAATATCTGGCTGATTCCACAGGTGCGAGAATCTCTCATGACCCCAGAGCTCTTGCTTCGGCCCTTTACAAGTTGGATGCTACAGTTCGCAATATTCCTATGGACGCAAATCCCGCAACCGAGAACATGTTTATAGTCAACCCATTCAGTGGTTCGAGCATGTCAAAATGGTTCAGTACACATCCTTCGACCGAAGAGCGCATCGCGCGGTTGATGGAGATGTCCCGTAATCTTTAGTCCTAGTTAATTATGAATTTAGTCATTAGAAATATATCACAGTTCTTTTGTGTTTTAGTTGTTCTCGCAGTGTCTGTTTTGCCTGCACTTAGTGCCGGAAGCGATGACTTGCGGATTACCCCTGTTGTTCGGGCGGTGCAGAACACTTCGGCCGCAGTTGTTAATATTACCGTCACGCGAATTGTTGAGCGCGGAGTTTCACCCTTTGCCCAGTTGTTCAGGGGCGGAGATCCTTTCGATCAGTTTTTTGATGGCGGGTCCGGTATGCAGAAACGTAAGTTTCGTTCAACAAGTACTGGGTCGGGTGTTATCATTAACGGTAGTAAGGGACTTGTGCTTACCAACGCTCATGTACTCGCGGGTGGTAGTGAAATTAAAGTCAGAATGATTAATGGCGAAGATTTCGAAGCCGAAATCATAGGATCAGATGCCGATTTCGATTTGGCTGTTTTGAAAATAAAAGGTGCAAGGGGATTGCCGCAGGTTAAGATGGGAGATTCGTCCGATATTTACATCGGGGAAACTGTTATCGCGATTGGTAATCCTTTTGGGTACACGCATACCGTTACAACTGGAGTGGTTTCCGCTTTGAAACGGACAGTGAAATCAAATGATGGTTCATTCACGGATTTTATTCAAACTGATGCTGCGATCAATCCCGGGAATAGTGGTGGGCCATTACTAAATATTATGGGCGAGTTGATTGGTATTAACACCGCCATGCAGGCCCGTGCGGAAGGCATTGGATTTGCCATTCCTATCAATAGAGCGAAGCGGGTGGTCAGGGAACTTTTGGCTTCCGGCAAGGTTTCGCCTGTCTGGCTTGGGCTTAGTGGTCAGGATCTAGATCAAAGTTCTGCTAATTATTTCGGGCTTCCCCGTGTGTCTGGGTTGCTTGTGAGCGACATTTATCGAGGCATGCCTGCTGAGAAAGCGGGACTTGCTCCGGGTGACGTGATTCTTTCCATGAACGGTATAGAGATTGAGGATAAGGATGGCTATGTTTCGATTTTGCGCTCGCAGACTCGGGGTAGTGATGTCGTTCTTGAGGTTTTGCACAGAAATAAGAAAATAAAAATCAAAGTTCGCCCTGAATCTCTACAACCCCAGCAGGTGAAAAATTTTACGTGGTCCAAATGGGGCATAGCCGTAGAGAAGGATAGCCGTGGTCGTGCAATGCTTGTTTCAGACGTAAAACCGAATAGCCCTGCTGCGAAACTCGGCCTCAAGCCCGGTGACAAGATTCATCAGATTGGAAATCGCCAGATTAATTCACAGCAGGATTTCCTTGATTCATTTTTGCGGTATCGTTTGAACGGTAACGTGCTCATGAAAATCCAGCGCGGTAGAAATTACTATCATGTAAAGCTGAATTCGTAAGATAAGCGAAATTCAAAATTAAAAAGCTCACATACGCAAATATGTGAGCTTTTATTTTTGTAGAAAAGTCGATGCTATAAATTAATATGGACGACCCGTGTATGTTTTCAGTTTGGTGTAAATTGGACCGGTAGGTGTCAGCTCACTTTGATATAGAGCGAACTCACTGATAGTGCTCGTCGGAAGAGGCAGATTATTTATTTTATCTGATAATGCCGCCCAGTCATCTTTTGCCAGCTTTTTTACTCTGCCGAGAGTTAGATGGGCGTGGTAAGGTTTGGTGTTTTTTGCAAATCCTAAGGATGTAAGTGCACTATCAATAGCAAGAGCATTGTCACATATTTCTTTGGAACCACAGGCGAGTCCTACCCAAATAACTCGTGGTTTTGTAGGGGAAGGGAAGTAGCCGCTCGGCCCTGTGCTTATTTCAAATGGGTCAAACTGAATTGCCTTCAGCACTGGGTCTATGCGCGAGATAGCGTCCTCTGGAATGTCTCCGGAGAATTTCAGCGTGAAATGCATGTTTTCAGGCTTTACCCATGCAACTTTGGATTGCAGTCCTTCATTTAACAGCTCAGCACTTTCTAAGAGTACGTTTTTCCATTCTTCTGGAACTGGGTGTGCAATAAATGTTCGTATATTTTGCATGTAATACCAACCTGTTAAAGTAGTTACGATCAGGGTGTGGAAAAAGAAAAGAAAAATTTCAACATTCCGAACACAATGTCATCATTACCATTGTTTGTCATAGAATTCGAGACATAAGTTAAATCTGGAACGATGGAAAAATTGGTACCTAATTTAATTTCATAGAAGGTTTCATAGTGTAGCTCCATATCCTTATTGGCGGTGTGCTTGTTGCCTTGAACTCCACCTGCCGCGACTCCCCAAACGTCATCATCTCTACCGGGAATACAGCCCTGCCAGTTCGTGCCGATGGACCAACTCCAGGTGATGTTGTTCACCGCTCCGTTGCCTCTTCCCACTCTCGCAAAGACTCCGAAATCTTCGGTAAGATTCTGGTCCATGTTAAAGGCGAATCCCCAGTTTGCGGATTCTCCGCTTCCATCAAGGCGTGGCTGGGTGTACGTGTTTGTCCAACCAAAAATTCGGTAACTGCCCGGAAGGTCGATGAAGGAAGGCGAGTACGTAAGCTGCGCCGCTAAGAAAGGATCATCGGTTAGGTTTTCAAATCCCTGTTTCTGTTCGCTTCTTTCCAGAACAGACTTGCTAGTCGATTGTGCTAGAAGTGTCATCTTAAATATTTTAGACGGGCTGAATCCAAAGGCAATAATGGGATGGTTTTCGTCCACAGTGTCAAAAATTGGCTCGTTATTAAATATGGTATTTGTGAACTGGGTTCGTCCGTTACCGGCAAAGCGGTTCTCATCAATAAAGGATTCGGGTTCAGACCAACCTAGAGTTACGTAATATTTGTCCTTCGCGAAATGGTGGGTATATAAGACATCTGAAATTGAAGCCTGACCGCCTGCAGTGGTTCTTGAGCCAAGTGAGTTAAGAGGCGTTGCAACCATTCCGCGTCGTGCAGGATTGTT
Organism: Desulfovibrio sp.; assembly: GCA_030145055.1. Lineage (GTDB taxonomy): Bacteria > Desulfobacterota > Desulfovibrionia > Desulfovibrionales > Desulfovibrionaceae > Maridesulfovibrio. Next base: position 35,899 of record JAQYWK010000001.1, on the reverse strand, counting down.
ATAAGTGTCGGCTCGTCCGCCCTGCATTTGTATGAATACATGACCGTTTTCAGTAGGGTCCCAGTTAACGCGTAGTCTGGCTTTAAATCCGAGATAATTTTTACTGTCTTTGTCATCACCGTCGATGGTCGCACCGGAGTATCCCTGCCAGTAAGCAAGCACGTCACCGTCAATGGTTAAAGGACCTGTCGCATTTTGAACTTCTGTCCATGTCTTGTCGAAATCATCCATAAATCCAATTTCTCTTTCGTGGGCCCGCCCGTACAGGTCGAGCTGCTTATAGAGATTGTTGGATGTGTAAGCGAAACATATGGATGGTATCAAAATAAACAACAGTACAAAGGAGAAAATTCTTGTCATGTATAGTTACCGACTTAGCTTTTTTGGAGGATGTTTAATAACCGTTCTAATATAGTTTGCAGGCTTTGCTGCTTTACGCTCATCCGGTCACCGGAGAATAGAAATTTTTCTGAATATGTAGTTCCGCCAACATGCCAGCCCATCCAAACAGTACCTACAGGCTTTTCAGGTGTACCGCCCGTAGGTCCTGCAACTCCTGACAAAGAGAGTCCCACATCAACACCGACCGTCTTGCATACGCCCTCGGCCATGGCTCTGACTGTAGGTTCGCTGACGGCTCCGTGTTCAATTATGATAAGTTCTGGAACGTGAAGAAGAGACATTTTAACATCATTAGAATATGCGACTATGGCCCCTGAGAACCATGCAGAACTACCTGAGAAATCTGTCAGAGTTGCGGACACTAAGCCGCCTGTGCATGACTCGGCAGTTGCCATGGTCCATTTTTTTTGGACAAGAAGAGTCCCGATTTGAGGTACGATATTTTTCATTTCGTAACTCTATACTGATTTGAACAGTATTTAAAGAGGGAAAGAGGGCAATCTCGCTATTTGATTGGAGGTATTGGCTTGTGCTTGTTGATCACATTTTCAAATGTCCCTTCGAGTTTCATTTCTTGAATAGTTTTGACTATTTGAGGGATCATAGATTCATGTTTCTTATTAACGTAGAGGTATAAATTACTCACAACTATTGGTGGTGATAGCGGGTAGACAGAGGTTATGTTTAATTTATTGAGCACTGCGGTTCCTGTATGCAGTCCAAAAACACCCACATCAGCTCTCTTTTTCTCAAGAAATAAAAAAAGTGCTTTTTCACTCCTGATCCGGCTAACAGATTTTGCTGTGCTTAGCTCTCGTTCACAATTTTTCCAACCGTTAACCCATGCCACGCGGTAAGGAAGTAGGCTTTCCCATCCGTTAATTTTGATATTTTTATTGTGGGAAAATGCTACAATTGTGTTTACGAAGAAAGGTTCTGGAACCTTGATAAGGTTCGGATATGATTTAGAAATGCCGTCAGTGCGCAGAAAATTTCCGTCTTGAGTTCCAGCATTTGCATTATAAAGAGATCTTTCAGATGGCATCGGTATTACTTCAATTTGTATACCCAGCCGTTTGAAACATACTGTAAGTAGTTCTTCCATTGCTTTGGTTCTGCCATCACTTCGGGCGTCACCCGTAGTAAATGTCATACTTGTAGGAGCCGCAACAGCAGGAGCTATGAACAGAAAGTTTAAGATGATAAGTAGTGCTAGGTAGCGCATCTTTTAAGGCTCTCTCGTTTATGCTTAACAACGTGAATGGTGTCGGGTCTGTATTGTAAAAATCACAAAGGCTCTATTTAAAAAGTATCCTATAAATATAGGCAGTTTAGATTCTTAACCTTCTGAATGCTGCTTGCTGTCCTCATGTTAAAATATGGCATAAAAAATACAGATTGAAAAGGAAATGATAATTAGTCAGGAACTGTCCTTACCGTAAACTTGCTATGGAAAGTGATAGGGCATACTTAACTGAGATTGGTGTCTGTTATTTTATTTTAAAATTGGTGTGAATTAGATTGATGAAATTAAGAAAATATAAAGATTTTTATTGGGAGCGCCATCAAAGCCATTGGAACTGGATTCTGGAGATGTTGTCATTTTGCGTATTTTTATTAGCACTATGGGAACATTCTCTATTTATATTTTTGGTTGCGGCTGTTGGTTTCATCGGCTCACTAAGAATTCTTCCAGAGCCCACGCCCCCCTTTGCTATAGTTGAAAAAATACTTGAGTCAGAGCGGGCGTGGCTTGCTTCTTTGTGGGGATGGAAAAAGGGGTTGCAGGCATTTGGGCTTATTTCCGGCTTAGTTTTTGTGCTTGTCGCATGCTGGTATGGGAGCATGATGTGCTTACTTTTCTTTGTTGGACTTTGCGTAAATATTTGGTGCGTTCATTCCAATAAAATGATGGGAATTGATGATCTTTAACAGTCTTTGCTGGGATTTGATTAAAAATCCCCTTTATTAGTGGGCCGACATTGGTTAAAGCATAGGCAATGATTTATATGAGGAGAACTAAATGCTCGATTTAAAATTTGTTCGTAATAATTTGGACGTAGTCCGTGAAAGCTTTAAGAAAAGAAATTCAAAGCTGGATGTTAAGGATTTTGAGAAGCTTGACGGACAGCGCAGAGAACTTCTTCAGGAAGTTGAAGTGCTGAAGGCTGAACGAAACGCTACGTCTGAAAATATTGCTAAGATCAAACGCGAAGGCGGAAATGCTGATGAAATTATTGCCCGTATGGGTGAGCTTTCAGGTAAGATCAAGGCTCTTGATGAAGATTTAAAAGATATTGAAGCCGCAGAACATGACTGGCTCGTATCTGTTCCTAATATTCCAGATGATTCCGTACCACTCGGCTCAAGTGAAGCTGATAACCCTGTCACAAGGGTTTGGGGCGAAAAGCCTGTGATGGACTTTGAACCACGCGAACACTGGGATCTTGCTGTTGAACTTGGCGGCGTTGATTTTGAACGCGCAGCTAAACTCACAGGGGCCCGTTTTGCTGTTCTGCGTAAATGGGGCGCAAAGCTTGAAAGAGCGTTGACTTCATTCATGCTCGATATTCAGACTACAGAGCACGGCTATACTGAGATAATTCCACCATATATCGTTAACCGCGATTCTTTATATGGAACAGGACAGTTGCCGAAGTTTGCAGAAGACTTGTTTAAGCTTGAGAATTCAGAATATTTCCTGATTCCAACAGCAGAAGTTCCGCTGACGAACCTTCACAGAGATGAAGTCCTTGATGAAAGTGAGCTTTCAGTTGCGTATTGTGCCGCGACTCCATGTTTTCGTTCAGAAGCTGGATCATATGGTAAAGATACAAAAGGTTTAATTCGTCTGCATCAGTTCCATAAAGTGGAAATGGTAAGATTTGCTCATCCTGATACATCTTTTGATGATCTTGAGCTGATGACTTCTCACGCAGAAGAAATCCTTAAGAGACTCAATATTCATTACAGGGTAATTACTCTTTGCACTGGCGATATGGGATTTGGATCAAAGAAGACTTATGATCTGGAAGTTTGGCTTCCTGGTCAGGATCTGTACCGTGAAATCTCATCTGTTTCAAACTGCGGGGACTTTCAGGCGCGTAGGGCAAATATTAAATTCAAGTCCAAAGACGCTAAGAAAGCACAATTCGTGCACACACTTAACGGGTCTGGCCTAGCAGTAGGTCGTACTTTTGTTGCCGTAGTTGAAAACTATCAGCAAAAAGATGGATCAATAGTAATACCGGAAGCTCTCCGCCCATACATGGGCGGGTTAGAAGTCATTACGGCTGAGAGCTAAAACCTACCCCCTTCATAAAAACGAAGCGCAATAATTCCAAAAATAAAACGCCCCTTTGAGCAATCAAAAGGGCGTTTTCTAATTTAACTGTAAACCAAATACTTACAAATCAAGTCCTTGCTTCTTGTATTCGTTAAGCTTGTTGCGCAAGGTCCGCACTGAGATTCCGAGCAAATCTGCGGCCTTGGTTCTGTTGCCGCTGGTTTTATCGAGGCTTTTTACAATAAGATGTTTTTCCATCTCTGAAATAGGCATGACATCGAAGCTTGTATTCGGTGCTGGCGCTGTCCCGCTGATCGGTGCGGTGTCGGAGCTTGGGGCGGAACCTGTTGGGGATAATGGCGCGCCTGATGGATCTGCGGGTTGGAATTGTTCATCCGGCATCCATGCTTCAGGATCATTTAGGAAATGTTTGGATTCAATCGGCCCTGCGCCTGCGAGGAGAACTGCTCTTTCCATGAGGTTTTGCAGTTCGCGAACATTACCGGGCCATTCGTACCCGAGAAGCCATGCTTTGGCTTCATCGGAAAATGCGAGGGGCGGTAAATTATATTCACTGGAATATTTTTCGACGAAAAATTGTGCGAGGAGCATGATATCGTCACCGCGCTGACCGAGGGCAGGCAATTTTAACGGGATGACGTTTAGTCTGTAAAATAAATCCTGTCTGAACGTACCGTCTTTAACTGCCCCATCGATATTTCGGTTGGTCGTCGCCAGCACTCTTACATCAACCTTAACGGTTTCAACTCCGCCAACACGGTCAATCTCACCTTCTTGCAATACTCGTAAAAGCTTAGCCTGAAGGCCTAGTTCCATTTCGGTGATTTCATCGAGCAGAATTGTTCCGCCGCTGGCGAGTTCAAATTTACCTAACTTCCGGCTGATTGCACCTGTGAATGATCCTTTTTCGTGTCCGAAAAGTTCAGATTCAAGAAGATGTTCGGGAAGAGCTGCACAGTTGATAGCAACGAAGGCTTTGGCGTTCCTGTCTGAATGATGATGCAGGAATCTGGCAAACATCTCTTTACCTGTTCCAGATTCTCCGGAAATAAGAACCGTAGCTTTGGATTTGGCAACTTGTTTAGCAAGGCCGAGGACCCTCAGCATTGCCGGATGATTACCGATGACCTGATACCGTCCCTGTGTTCCTTCTGAAGGGGACGCAGAAGCTACTTCTTTAGGGATAGGCTGGTCCGGGTGATGCTTTTCAGGGAGCATTAATTGAATCTTGTCCCATGAAAGAGGCTCAAGCCAATAGTCTCTGGCTCCAAGCTCAAGAAATTTTTGAGCTTCGTCAGCAGACCCGTTACGGGAAAAAATAACTACAGGCGGAAAATTTTCTATATTAACAGCTTCAGCTAGCAGAGCTTGAGCTGAATATCCTTGCATAATTGGTCTGGTAAAAATCAGACACGGTTTAGATTTCTTAATAAAATTTATGGCGCCAGCAAGGTTGTCGGCGAGGCCAGCCTGAAATCCTGCTTCTTTTAGTGGCGAAAAGACAGAAGTCACGGATTGTGGTTCGGCTATGAATAGTAAAGTATTATCAGGCATGTTTGATTTCATAGCTGTAAGTGGCAACCTTTTCAACTGCAATATAATAATGAATTTGATAAAAGCGGTTAAAATTATGTTTGATGGGGTATTAGAAGTGGTATTGATGTCGTTTTGACCCTTCTAAATAGCCATATTTGATCTGAAAGATTAAATGTTAAGTTAAGTTAATATTTAATCTCTTTCCTCTAACTTGTTGATAAAACCGTAGTATTCTGATGAAAACGTAAATAAATTGAATTAAATTTCGGTTAACGGAATCATCTTTTGCATAACAATTGATGGATTGCCTTAAAAAGTGGGCACATTTTCGCGTAATGGGGAATTTAGCGCTTATAAATTCTGCAAAAAACTAAAAAAAGGGCTTTAAATTAAAATAAGTGAATACTTGCTGAAAATTTGTCCATTTGATAAATCGACATGCTTAGGTTCAGAACAAATTTTTTAACGGGTTGATACAAAAGTGATAAAGTTTAACAACGTCAATAAATATTACGGTGATTACCACGCCCTCCGCGATCTTGATATTCATATTAAGCAGGGTGAGGTGGTTGTGGTCTGTGGCCCTTCCGGTTCAGGTAAAAGTACCATGATCCGTTGCATTAATCGTCTTGAGCCAATTCAGGAAGGCGAGATAATTGTAGAAGGGATTGATGTTAACGGCCCGAGAGTGAACCTGCCTTTGCTTCGCGCAGAGATCGGATTCGTTTTTCAGTCGTTCAACCTGTATCCGCACATGACAGTTCTGGAAAACATAATGTTGGCCCCGACAATGGTCCGCAATATGAAACACAGGGATGCCGAAGAGCTGGGAATGGAATTGCTTTCCAAGGTTAATATACCTGACAAAGCTCACGATTACCCCTCACAGCTTTCCGGTGGACAGCAGCAGCGTGTCGCCATTGCGCGCGGCCTTGCCATGCGTCCAAATATCATGCTTTTCGATGAGCCGACTTCCGCGCTTGATCCTGAAATGATCAATGAAGTGTTGGACGTAATGAAGGCTCTTGCCCGTGAAGGGATGACCATGATCTGTGTTACACACGAAATGGGTTTTGCCCGTGAAGTTGCCGATAGGGTCATCTTTATGGACGAAGGGTCTCTAATTGAAGAAAATACTCCGGATGAGTTCTTTAACAATCCGCAGCATGAGCGTTCAAAACTCTTCCTCAGCAAAATTCTCTCACATTAGATGAAAGCGGTTTCCATTTGGTGGTAACCGCTATTTTTATATCTTTGTTCTTTATGTTTTCAAGCAGGAGGAAACGATGAAAAGATTAGTGACTTTGGCTCTCGCGGCTTCTTTGGTTATGGCTTTCGCAGCATCCGCTTTTGCTGGCGCAACTTATGATAAAGTAATGAAGGACAAAGTTGTCCGTACTGGTATCATGACTGACTCCATCCCCGGTGCTTTCTACAATGAAAAGAAAGAATGGGTTGGATTTGACGTAGATATCGCAGCAGCAATTGCTAAAAAACTCGGCGTTAAACTTGATAAAGTACCTGTCAGCAACAAAACTCGTATCGGGTTCTTGCAGCAGGGCCGTATTGATATGTCAGTTTCCAACATGACTCACAAACGTTCACGTGATGAGTCCATTGACTTTTCTATCACTTACTTCTTCGACGGACAGAAAATGCTTGCTCCTAAAGGCAAGTTCTCTTCTCTTAAAGACTTCGTAGGCAAAAGAGTTGCTACTATGCAGGGTACAACTTCTGAGCTGAACGTTATAGCTGCTCTTAAGAAACTTGGCGATCCTGCACCGAAAGTTATTTCCTTCCAGAAAGAATCTGAGTGTTTTCAGGCCCTCCAGATGGGACGTGTTGATGCATGGTCCACTGATTCTACAATCCTTCTTGGTTACGCTGCACAGATTCCCGGTAAATTTGAGCTTGTAGGTGATTTCTTCTCCAACGAGCCTTACGGTATCGGTCTTCCTCAGGATGATTCCAAATGGCGTGATGCAGTTAACTTTGCAATCCAGGACATGTGGGTAGATGGAACTTACCAGAAGATCTACGACAAATGGTATGGTCCTGATACTAAGTACTACTTCCCAATGACTGAAAAGATTGAACTCTGGCCTTAGCAGGTTCATCAGTCTCACGTAATAGCGAGATCAGACGGGATCGACATATATTGTCGATCCCGTCATTTTTTAATAAAATTGAATCAATGAGAAAATTCAGCAATGATTAACCATTATCTTGAAAAAGCATGGGTACAGTATTTCTGCCTTGCAGCTGTAACTGCTCTGCTCGTATATTATTTCGGCTGGGTTTTTGACTTCGGCTATAAGTTTGACTGGACTGTTCTTTATGTAAAAGACGCGTCCTATGGAATTGTGCTGGGTGATATGCTTATCACCGGGCTTGGAAATACCATCACGATTTCCCTGATCAGTTCTGTTATTGCACTTGGACTAGGGGTTTTATTCGGTCTTGGGCGCTTGTCTCAGTTTAAGCCAATTAATTATTTTGCTTCTTGTTATGTAGAATTTTTCAGAAATACACCGCTCCTGATCCAACTTTTCTTTTGGTACTTTGCACTCCCCATGGCCCTGCCGGAGGAGTTGCGCTACAAACTTTTCGATTACAACTACGAAATGATCTCTGCCACCGTAGGGCTTGGTGTCTACACCAGCGCATTTATGGCCGAGGTTATTCGTGCGGGGATTCAATCTATTCCGAAGGGACTTCTTGAAGCTGCTTATTCATCCGGCCTCACGCCGTTCCAAGCACTTAGTAAAATTGTTCTACCTCTTGCTTTCAGAGCGATTATTCCACCTCTCGGAAGTGAGTTCTTGAACAACATGAAGAACTCTTCACTCGCCATGGTTGTCGGTGTTGCAGAGCTTTGCTGGGCATCTCAGCAGATTGAGTCCCTTACCTTTAAGGGGTTTGAAGCAACCACTGCCGCTACAGTTGTATATCTTTCACTTTCCTTGATCATTGCCGGAATACTTAATCTGGTGAATCTTAAACTCCAGATTATTCCTAAAAAGAATAGAACCATAGGGCATGTGCTTGCTGATGTCTTTTTCTGGCCTTTCATTGCTCCTCTTGCACTACTTTCTATGCTTAGCAGAAATTGTTTCCGCAGACGCACTGAAGGTTTCAGCCTTACAAGTGCACAGGCCGCTAGAAAAGTTTTGCTTGCTAAGGTTGTGAAGGTTTTCTCTTTAGCATGGAAAGGAACATTTCTCGCATTTTTACTGTTCTTGATTGTTATGGCCGGAGTTGGTCTTTCCAGATTTAACTTTCAGGTTATCTGGGACAATATTGGCACGATGATCTACTGGCGCTTCCCACAAGGTGGTCCGAATGAGGTTTTATGGGGGCTCGGTGGTTTGTCTTTCTCCATCCTTATGTCTGTTATCGCGATCTCGGTCAGTTTCTTTATCGGCCTCATCGTAGGTGTTGGTAGAACTTCCAAGAACAAATTGTTCTTTATTCCAAGTACTTTATATATTGAATTGATTCGCGGTAACCCGCTGATCATGGTTATTTTCTGGATTTACTTCTTTATCCCGATTTTAACTGGCGCATTCCTAAATGTATTCTGGAGTGCAACCATTGCTCTGACTGTGTTTACCGGTGCATATCTTGCTGAAATCGTACGAAGTGGTATTCAGAATATTCCTCCGGGACAGCTTGAAGCAGCCGTAAGTACCGGGCTGACATACTTACAGGCCATGCGTAAAATTATTCTTCCGCAAGCTCTTAAGCAGATGCTTCCTGCCATTGTCGGGCAGTTTATCGCAATCTTCAAAGATTCATCGCTGGCCTTCGTTATCGGCGTTCTCGAGCTTACATTTGTGGCTCAGGGGCTCAATAACAGGCTGATGATTTATCCTTTTGAGATCTATACTACAGTGGCAGCGTTGTATTTTATTTGTTGCTACATGATGAGCATCGTGGCAAGACGCCTTGAACGGAAACTGTCTACGGACACTTTCCGACTGCAGATGTAATTGATTTACTTCCCCTTGTGCTTTTTGTGTAAGGGGAAGGATTCTGAATTGAAGCGTCCGGAGAAGGCTAATGTTTGGTAAGAGTATTCCTGTTTTTTGTTATCACGCCGTCTGCGAAGAAGACGGGCATTCCCCTGAAACATTCGGAGCACATTTAGATGTTATTGCTGAAATGGGATTTCAAACCATCTCGGCTAATCATCTATATGACATATGCATGGGACGACGTAAGCTTGATAAGAAGTACGTGGTCCTTACTTTTGACGACTGTCACATCAGCAATTGGCTGACTGTTGTGCCTATGCTTGAAGAGCGTGGGATGAAAGGTGTATTCTTTGCGATCAGTGATTTTATTGGCGAGGGAAATATCCGCTCAAAATCCGATGTTCCTGAAGTTCTGCCCATGCGTGAAGCTTTTATCAAAGCTTTGTCCGAAAAAGATACATCACAATTTATGAATGAAGCTGAACTTAAATCTCTTGTCCATGACAAAGGGATGGAAGTTTATGCGCATACACGCAACCATCAGGGCTGTTTCAAAGATTTTCGCTCACGTGGCAACTATTCTTCCGATTCCCACTGGTCTACATGGGGCATCTATCGCAGATTCAATTCGAAACTTCCCGTTTATGAAAATGGCAGTGCGTTCGCGTATAATGGGTTCTGGCCCATATTTAAAAAAGGGCGTGTGCTTTTTAAAAGGCGCACTGACGAAGAAAGAAGAGAATTCTGCCGCAAAGATTTCACTGAATGTTTGCAAAAGATTAAAAAAATTAATGGGGCAAAACGTCAATTCTTCTGCTGGCCTTGGGGTCATTTCGATTCCATCTCTATGCAGGAAGCGTCCTTATGTGGTTTTTCCGGCACATTCACCCTTGAGCGTTCCGCAAATATGATTGGAACTGATCCTATGCACATTAACCGTATAGGCGTTGGTTCGAGTAAAGACGCAGCGTGGATTCGCAAACGCTTGCTTATGTATGGCAATGAAGCTTCTGCCACGGCGTGTTTCAAGTTTTTCAGCAAGAAAAACGACATCGGGCGTGTTCTATACATAACCGACACCGGTAAATTGTCCGGCGGTAGCAGGCAGCTTATTAATAGCGCTAAAGCTATGCGCGCGACTGGAATAGAAGTTACAGCTGTTCTGCCTCCCGAGTCCGGTCTTATTCCTGAACTGGAGAAGGCAGGCGTAGAAGTTGTCGTGCTGGACGATTTCAAAAATATTCTAACCGCTGCAAATTTCCTTGCCAATCTTGTTGCCGAAAAAAAAATCGACGTGGTTCATACTTATCACAACCGCGCCGTTAAAATCTCATGCATTGCGAAGGGGATCTCTCTGCTCAGCGGGAAGAATTTCAAACTATTTTTTAACAGAGGCGTGATCTACAAACCTAATCCTCTGGCTCCGCTCTTTTCGCTCATCGGTAACGGATACATTTGTAATTCCGAAAAATGCCGTGATGTTCTTTTGAAACATGGTGTTCCGGCCAAGCGCGCGCACGTTGTTTATAATTCCTTTGCCGCAGGCGGTCGCAAGCCTCGCCGTGCAGTTGCAACAACTGTGACTTATGTGGGTAATTCGGGCTACGCAAAAGGGCCTGACGTTTTCATCAAGGCTGTGGCTAATTTGCTCTCGCAAGATCCTTGCGAGGGAGTCTCGTTTATTGCTGTCGGGCTAGAAGATCTTTCCGCATATAAGGACATCGTTTCTCCGTCTACGCTTGAACGTATAGAGTGCCCTGGCTATGTTAGTCATGATGAGGCTGTGCGCATACTTGCCACTTCGCATATTTACGTGATGAGTTCTCGTCAGGAATCCATGCCAAATACCCTTATCGAAGCTTTCGATGCGGGGCTTGCAACGGTTTGTACTGATGCAGGCGGAACTTCTGAACTAATTCGTGACGGTCTGAACGGGTTTCTTTGTCCCGTTGAAGATGTTTCCGCGATTTCTGCTTCGATTAAAAAGCTGATCGATGATGGTGATCTGCGCAAAAATATGGGCAGGCTGAACCGTAAAATTGTCCGTAATCTCATGAGCAGTTCTTCAAAGTCACGCGCGCTACTTGGCGTTTATAGTTCTCTCACAAAGGATGCCCCCAAAAGAGGGCCGCTTGGAATTGACGGTGTTTTGGACGATTAGATCCGGTCAGTAACGAGTTGGACACTTCTCCGATGCGTGCTACATATGATCTCGCTTTTACGAAACCGTAAGGCTGTGTTGTCTTTATGAAAGATTGTCCGTGCAGTTCTTAATAAGCGAGGAATGGTACGTAAATAATGAATAGCTCTCCCATGGAAAAATATTGGTCTGAAATGGATATGTCCGCCCGTTCACGGCTACTGCAAGGTTCCGTAGGCGGGAAGCATCTATTTGAGATTGGCATTAACTGTCTGGAATCTGATCCTCAGCTTGCTGTGGAAATATTACTTTCCGCATATGCGGCAAATCCGCTTGATGGCAATAGCGCGCAGCAGCTTTTAAATATTGAAGCTCTTCTTCCTCTTTTTCCTGCCCCTGTTGCGCAGTGCATTACCGCTGTTGCTGAAAACTGGAATTGTCCCGCCAATCTCACATATTTTTTACGGATTATAGCCAAGCGCGATAATCTTAAAATTCGCTCATATATTTTGTCCTCCATTGAGAAGGAACCGTCTAATTTATTCTGGGTTCAGCAGGGCCTCATTTATGCGGGCGCCAATTCAGATTTTGAATTCGGTATCCAAGTGCTTTCCGCAGAATTTGGCGCAGATCTTATGCCAGCAGTTAACGCTTCAAAAGCGTTCTTCACTTTTATGGATGGAGATCCACTCGAAGCATTTAAGCTTTTACGGATTGCGTCTGAGCCTTTCGGTATCGAAAACTTTTCGCACTTGGCTGCATCGATTGTGCTCACGCTCGGTGATAAGGATCTGGCGATCAGTCTACTTTCCGGCTCTGTTATGATTCAGCCGTGGAGAAGCTCGGAAACTCTGCGCCTCTACGACCTCGCGGTTGGGCTTGATGATAAATTTGTTCCGCTGGATGGAAAGGTCGCGATTCTTTTATATTCTTTTAATAAAGATGAAGAGCTGGATGCGACACTCGGCTCTCTGCACCGTTCCGAATTAGGGGATGCTAAAATTTTCATGCTTGATAATGGTTCAAGCGATAGCACTTCAGAAGTGGTTGATCGCTGGCAGGCTGAATTCGGTGAACAGATGGTCCGCATTGATCTGCCAGTGAATGTCGGCGCGGCGGCGGCTCGTAACTGGCTGATGAATGAGCCGGAAGTGAAAGCGAGCGACTTTGCAATTTACCTTGATGATGATGTGGAAGTTGATCCTGATTGGCTTTTGCGTTTCGGAGCGGCGGTAGAAGCGTACCCTGATGCCGGAGCTTGGGGCTGTAAAGTGGTGGACCATATTTCCCCCGCAGTAATGCAGTCCGTTGATCTGCATCTGATTCAGCCTACGGGGGAAGAGGGTGATGGGCCGGAAGTAGATTTAAGTAAACTTGCCCCTAATCCGTTTAAAGTTTCCGATTTGCATCATCAGCTGCTTGATGGCGGATTTTTCGATTACATACGTCCCTGTGCGTCTGTGACAGGGTGCTGTCATATGTTTAGAACTGAGAAGCTCCTTGACAACGGAGGCTTTTCCCTGTTCCTTTCTCCGTCTCAGTATGACGATATGGAGCACGATTTGCGAAATTGCCTCAAAGGTGAGTTCGCTGTGTATCAAGGTCATTTGCGGATATTGCACCGAAAAAATACTGGCGCGGCTAGCCGTGTTTCTGTTTCTCAGGAAGGCAATGCTCTGGGAAATAAGTATAAAATGCAGGCGATGCATCCGCGCAGTGAAATTTTAAGTATTATGGCTGACGAAGAAAGGCTTCTTCAGCAAGATATTGAGAAAAAGCTTAAATATCTGGCAGAAAAGGGTGTTTTTACAAGCTGATTGCCGGAAAAATATATGGAGAAATAATGTCCAGAAAAGATACCACCGAAGAATTTTTGAATAGTTTGCCTGAACTTGAAGAAGGAAAAACTTTTGCGTTTTCCTGTCATCCTGGCGTTAAATGTTTCAATGCCTGTTGCGGAGATTTGCACCTGATGCTCACTCCTTACGATGTACTTAGGCTCCGCAAAGGGCTTGGTCACGACAGCAAGAAGTTCATTCATAATCACGCTGATGTTTCTAGCACGTCAGGTGTAGGTTTCCCAATGGCAAAGCTCCGCATGCTTGATAATTCAAAGCGCAGCTGTCCGTTTGTCCGTGACGAAGGTTGTTCCGTTTATGAAAATAGGCCGGGTGCTTGCCGTACTTACCCACTTGGTAGAGCTTCACAGATGGATAGCGAAGGCGGAATGATTGAGCAGTTCTTCGTTGTGCAGGAACAACACTGTCGCGGTTTTGAAGAAAAGAAAGAATGGTCTTCCGGTGAATGGCTGAAAGATCAGGGGCTTGAAGAGTACAACGAAGTAAACGACCGCTACATGCGTATTATGACTCGTGCACGTAAAGCCGGAATTGTGCTTGACGAGAAGAAACTGAACATGGTTTTCCTCGCGCTTTATCAGGTAGATAATTTCGTGAATTTCGTTAAAGACATGAACGTATTCGTAAGACTTGATGTCTCCGAAGAAAGACAGGCCGCGATCCTCAGCGATGAAGAAGCTTGTCTAGCATTTGCCCTCGACTGGGTAGAGCTGATCGTTCTTGGATCATCTGAGAATTTGAAGCCTAAAGTTTAGTTTTCAAACATAGATTTAAAGTAAAATTGAATTTGATTACCCCGGTAATGGCTTTGGCCATTATCGGGTTTTTTTGCCAACCATCTTCTTACAATAATAATACAATCCCTGATCCCCTGAAATCAGGTGACAATTGCCGTCTGCAAGTGCTCGCCAATTCCTATCAATAATCTGTTCATTATCCCCTTTGCAGTAGTAATACATATTTTCATTCTCTATTAAATTGCATTGGCCCAGAGCAAGATTGCGCATATCTCCGTTTTTGATCAGCTCTGGCTCGTCAGAGCAGAGATGGTAAAGATCTTGGTTGTATATTTGATCACATAAATTTTCGCATAGTCCCGTTTGTGTAGTCATTAATAAAGTAAGAATTGTCACAAAGATGATTTTATACATTTATATCTCCCAGAATTGTGCTGCCAGTCCTGAAAATGACAGATAGTTAATTATATAATGGGCAATGATGGTCGGAAGAATCGACCTTGTTTTCCACATGCAGACCATGAGCCCCGCCCCTGTGATGGCTGTTGTTACTATCGCAACAGGCCCGGCAGACCAGTGAATCAACCCGAAGGCTATACCAGATATGATGAATACGGATGAGGGTGAGTATCCTTTCTCCTTTAGCGCAGTGAAGGCCAGCCCTCTGAATATGACTTCTTCGGCTATGGCAACAAGCGCTAAGCCCACGGTCATATCAAGCACGTAGTATGGAGACTCCTGTCCGATTGGGATGGAGCCGAGGTTGATGGATGGTAGAATTTTTCCCCATATCGAAAAGCCCGGTTCATCGAGGCAAAGTCCTAGAGTCGTGATAAAAAGGGTCCAGAAAATGAATCGGTTTGGCGAAAGGGCGGTTAAGCCAAGGTCTTTAAAGCTGAGATTGCCCGCTTTGATCATGCATAGTAAAAAAGTAAGCGGGATCAATTTTAGTGAATAATCAAGAGCGAGCCATGTGACTTCGTCTTTCACGAATATGTTTGAAAAGTCGTTAAGGTAGAACGGAAGTGCTGCCAGTATGAAAAAAGTTATTTTATTTTTGGGATTCACAGGGAATTTCTCCTTGCCAAGTTCGGGAAGCTGATTAGTATCTGCCTTGCATCTATGGATGTTTGAAATTTCTTTATTAGACTAGAACCGGAGACATTGCTTTGCCCGAAACATTAAATACTGAATTAGCTAGTCCGAAGATACTCCTAGCTGATGAATTTGAAAAGGTAAGATCCGGCGCAGGTATAAATGGTAAAATAGTTTTTACCAACGGGTGTTTTGATATTCTTCATGCTGGACATGTCGATCTTTTAGCGCGTGCAAAAGAGCAGGGTGATATTCTTGTTCTCGGGCTGAATAGCGATAAATCTGTGCGGTCAATCAAGGGCGAAAAGAGGCCTGTGGTTTCTCAAAAACAGAGAGCTTTTGTGTTGGCAGGACTTGCCAGCATTGATTATGTAATATTTTTTGATGAAGATACTCCGCTTGAATTAATCAGCAAAGTTCAGCCGGATGTGCTCGTTAAAGGCGGAGACTGGACCGTTGATAATATTGTCGGACGCGACATTGTGGAAGAGCGCGGCGGCGTTGTGCTTAGTCTTCCCTTGCTTCCCGGATATTCGACGACTTCTGTGATCCGCTTTATCAGGGATAATGAGATTGAATAGAATTTTCCACGCAAGTATCTTGTTTAAATATTTCGGCAGTTGTGGTAGTAATTTTCTTAGTAATTTTTAGAATGATTTTATTTGAACGCTTGACAAGGTTGTCTTAGTTGGGCTATTTAGCTCGCCTCTCTTGAAATAAAGGGCCAATAGCTCAGTTGGTAGAGCCCCCGGCTCATAACCGGATGGTCCCAGGTTCGAATCCTGGTTGGCCCACCATTAAAATATCATATGGATGCTTCTTCAAAACAGTTCATAATTTTACGACTTTCTATTCAAGAAAGATTCTGTGCTCCCAGGGGGTAGCCCCTCGGGAGCATCTTCTTTTCTCTGAAATTGATATTTTATAGTAAGTGTAGTTGAGAGATCCTTTCATCCTGAAAGTGCAAATTGTTAGTAACGGCGAGAGTATACGGTGATTTTATGAAAACATCGAATGTAATCAGTCTTATTGAAACGCTTGCACCCTCACGCTTTGCGGCATCATGGGATAACTGTGGTGTGCAGATTGCCGGACCTGAGAGAGAAGTCAAAAAAGTAGCAGTGGCTCTCGATCCTCTGCCGCAGGTTGTGTCCAGTGCTTTGGATTGGGGTGCAGAAATGATTCTGACTCATCATCCTTTGACTATTGAACCGAAGCTACCTGCTGAACTTAATTGGTTTCGTGATGTGATGAAACAGATTTTATGCGCAGATGCAACACTGTGCGCAGCACATACTTCACTAGATGTGCAGTTTGGCGGTGTTGTTTCATGGCTTGGGCGCGAGCTTGGGCTTAGAAGTCTGCGGGTGCTTGATCCTGTTGCAGAGAATGATTCCGGTGAAACGCTGGGGTATGGCTGTATTGGTGATCTCGAGTATGCTATGTCATACGAAGTTTTCGTGGAGCAGGTGGCTCAGACTACTGGTTGCGGAGTTATCGTGCTTTGCGGTTCGGAACCCGAAACCGTCAGTAGAGTAGCTATGTGTCCCGGTTCAGGTTCGTCGTTTATGAATAAAGCTTTTGCGCAGGGCGCGGATGTCTTTATCACTGGCGATGTTAAGTATCATCCGGCGCAGGAAAGCGTTGGAGCCGTCCTCGATGTGGGGCATTTTTCTCTTGAAGAAGAGATGATGCGCCGCTTTGCTGTTGTTCTTGAGCAAGAGTCGAAAGGCGAGATTGAAGTAAGATTTTTTATTGGACGCAATCCCTTTGCATATCATTTGCGAGGGAAAGGTGTTCTGAAGTCCTAAGTGGGACTGCTATAGCGACAGAGAAATTACGGGTTTCGTATAGGCCTTACGGAACTTGATTGTGTTTTTATTACGGGACAGATCGGCATAGCCGGTTAATAAGTTTCCGAACATCGATGCGGCGTAGATTTGTAGAAATCATTCGCAAAAGGGGACCCCATAATGTATGAAAAACAAGTTGAACAGCTTAAAGTTTTGCAGAAGGTTGATGACGACATTCTTCTCCTTGAAGTAGAAATCGACCAGGCTCCCAAAGATGTGGCAGAGTTAGAATCTCGCCATACTTCGCTTGAAAAGCGTAAAGAGCAGCTTGAAGAGAAACTTGTACTTCTTAAAGGGCAGCAGAAAAAGCTTGAATTTGAAATTGAAGAAGATGGCGTAAAAGTCAAAAAGAGCAAAAGCAAGCTGATGCTTGTAGGCACCACTAAAGAATATCATGCAATGATGCGTGAAATGGATAGCCTCGAAAAGCTCAATAGACTTCGCGAAGAAGAAAAAATTACCGTTCTTGAAGAAACTACTCGTCAGAACGAAATGCTTGTGGAAACCAACGAGAAGATCGAAGCTCTTAACCTTGAGCTTGAAGAGAAACGCGTTGGACTTAAAGCTAAGCTTTCAAGCGCTCAGACTAAGCTTGATAAGCTGAACAGGCAGAGAGGAAAGTGTGGACTAGTTGTTCCTGCTCCTATTCTCGGCAGATATGAATTTATCCGCTCACGCCTTGCTCATCCGGTTATTGTTCCCGTTATGGAAGCAGTTTGTACCGGTTGTAATATCATGATTCCTCCACAGGTCTACAATAGCCTACAGGAAGGAAAGCAGATTATCAGCTGTCCTAACTGTCAGCGTTTGACTTACTGGGTTGAAGTAGAGCCTGAGCCAGAACCAGTTAAGCCTAAAAAAGCTCCTAAGAAGAAGGCCGCAGCTAAAAAAGCAGCTCCTAAAAAGGCTGCAGCTAAAAAAGCCGCTCCTAAGAAAAAGGCCGCAGTTAAAAAGGACGTAGCTAAAGCGGAAGCTCCTGTAGTTGCACCTGAAACTGCACCAGAAGTAGTAGTCGATCCGCCTAAAGCTGAAGAGCCTAAAGCGGAATAAAGATAATTTGATAGTTAAGTAAAGTTGAGGGGAGTTTATGCTCCCTTCTTTTTTTGATGGAGTTGGACGGATCATCGCCGCGATATTTATATCGGGGAGGAAAGTCCGGGCTCCGTAGGGCAGGGCGCTGGGTAACTCCCAGCGGAAGCGATTCCGGGAAAAGTGCCACAGAAAATAGACCGCCCCGGTGATTCGTCACTGGAGTAAGGGTGAAACGGTGGAGTAAGAGCCCACCAGCGGGCATGGTGACATGTCCGGCTAGGTAAACCCCGTCCGGAGCAAGACCAAATAGGAAAGTGCTTGAGGCCGGCCCGGCCGATACTTTCGGGTAGGTTGCTTGAGGTGTACGGTAACGTGCATCCTAGAGGAATGATGGTCACTTGATTTTAATCGAGTACAAGACCCGGCTTATAGTCCGACTCCATCTTTATTATTTTAACTCTTCCCCGGCCATGATTTTGTTTTTCCTGCGGTCGCGGGAGGAGTGCGGTTGCAGGGATATTCTATGAGCACATCCTCCGAAGTCTGGGCTGTTATCTTAGCCGCAGGCAGTGGTACACGCCTTGCCGCATCTGTCGGCGGGGTAAAAAAACAGTTTCTTTTATGGAAAGGCTTTCCGCTTTTCTGGCATTCCGCAATTACCTTTTCACATACTCCCAAAATTTCAGGGATTGTTTTCGTTTTTCCGCCCGATCAGGTGGAAGAAATGAAAACAGTTGTTGCTGATCTTGATGGCACAGATTCGCTTGGACTTCCTTTTAAGGTTGTAGCTGGCGGAGTGCGCAGGCAGGATTCAGTTTTTAACGGGCTTAGCGTTTTACCTACTAAATGCACACATACCCTCGTTCACGATTCCGCGCGCCCTTTCGCCTCCGGACCTCTCGTTACAAATATTATTGATACTTTAGACAATGGAATTCCAGCAGTCATTCCGGCTATTGAAGTTACTGATACGATCAAAGAAGTTGATGGTGATACCGTCAAACAAACTTTGGTTAGATCAAATCTTCGCGCTGTGCAGACTCCGCAGGGGTTTTATCTTCCTATTTTACTCGCTGCTCATAAAATGGCGGACGAGAAAGGGTGGGACGTAACTGATGATGCTTCCATGGTAGAAATGCTCGGAAGTGAATTGCGCGGGGCTGTCGAGGGTGCAAATAATATCGTGGGAATTGATTCATCAAAAGTAAAGGTTCACATTTGCGCCGGAGAGGAAACTAACGTGAAGATCACAAATCCAGAAGATTTAAAACGTATCGAAGAACACGTTCAGCCTATCCCATGTGTCGGATGGGGATATGACGTTCATAAATATGGTCCCGGTCGTCCAATGATTTTGGGCGGTGTACCTATTGCCGGGGCGCCGCAAGTTATAGCTCATTCCGATGGTGATGTTCTTTTGCACGCCCTAGCGGATGCTATTCTAGGTCTTTTCGGTGGCGGGGATATCGGGTTTCATTTTCCTGATACGAGTGCGGCCTGTGAGAATATGGCAAGTGGCATAATCGTTACGGAAGTTTTGTCTCAGGCCGAAGAAGCTGGAGTCGAGATTGTTCACGTGGATTTAACTGTTATTGCGCAGGTTCCGAAACTTTCACCGCACAGAAATCTTATTCAAAAGAATATTGCCGCTATTATGGGGCTTGATAAATCACAGATTAATGTGAAAGCTACCACAGAAGAGAGGCTCGGCTTTACTGGTGAAAAGAAAGGAATTAAAGCTGTCGCTGCGGTGACTGGACTTAAGAGAATTAAGAAAGGTTAATCATGAGTGGTAAGCGCGGTAGTTTCTTTTTGAAGTGGTTTGTTGCATTTCTCTTGGTGATTATAATTGCCGGAGTTGGTGGATATTTTGTTTTACAGGGTTATTCTCAGAAAAAAGTTAAAGAATTTACTGAAAAATATTCTGGCGTAGTTGAAATATCGTTTGACCACGCTTTGGTCAATCCACTGAATCAACATATTCTGGTTTGGAACGTTAAGCTCGACTTTGTGGTTGGTGGTTCGTGCTCCGCTGATTTTGTTGTGGTAAAAAGATTTGATGATAAGCATGCTATCCCGCACTATTTCGAGGGAGATGTGAAAGGGATAAACGTTCCCGTCGATTTTTTGAATTTAGGAACACTCTCGCGTGATTTCAGCAAGATGGGTTACAAGGACCTACGTTTTGACCTGTCTGCCGACTACCTATATGAAGATGAAGCTAAACGAATGTACGTCCGTAAGCTTGATTTTGAAGGTAGCGATACCTGTAAGCTTAATATTGGTTTTGATCTAAGTGATGTTAAGCTGGACAGTCCGGGGTTAAGCGGTTTAATCGGAGTTAAAGTTTTGGATGGAGGGGTTGTTTTACACGACAATTCCTTGATCTCTCGGATGATTGAATTCTCTGCGTTTTCAGCAAAGATGACGGCAGAAGCTTATCTAGAAGGAATTCTTGAAAATCTACAGCTTAAAATGCAGGAATCCCGAAGTGCCGGAAATGGTTATGCTGAAGATTTTTATGGTGAACTGATGGAGTTTATTGCGAACCCTGATAATATACAGGTGAAAGTCGCGCCGACAGATCCGGTTCCATTGCTCTATCTGTTCATGGGAAATAGTTTTGAAGAATTGCTCAGTTTATATGGGGTAACAGCCGAAGCCAAGGCTTCTCCGTTGAATTAGTACTGCTAATTGTTTGTGACTTTAATTAGAATGTATAAATGATAAAGTCTTATAAATTATAATATTAGATTAAGAAATCGAGAAAGGAGTTGCCATGCGCCTCTATAATACACTTGAACGCAAGAAACAGGAATTTGTTCCCAAAGATGGGAATAAGGTTGGTTTGTATGCATGTGGTATCACTGCTTATGATCTTTGCCATATTGGGCATGCTCGCTCATCTGTTGTTTTTGATGTTTTGGTGCGTTACCTTAGATACAAAGGGTATGATGTGACATTTGTCCGCAACTTTACCGATATTGATGATAAAATTATCAATCGCGCAAATGAATCCGGTGTTTCTGCTGCCGATCTTGCAGAAAAATTTATTGGCGAATTTTACGTTGATATGGATAGACTTAATATTTTACGGGCGGATATTGAGCCTAAGTGTACAGAGCATATTCCTGAAATGCTAACTTTGACTCAGATCCTTATTGATAAAGGGCATGCTTACTCGACTCCTTCTGGAGATGTCTATTTTAAGGTTCGCTCTTTTGAAGGGTATGGAAAACTTTCTGGTAGAAATATCGAAGATCTTCAGTCCGGAGCACGTATCAAACCGGGTGAAGAGAAAGAAGATCCACTTGATTTCGCTCTTTGGAAAGCCGCTAAGCCCGGTGAGCCTTCATGGGAAAGCCCGTGGGGACAGGGACGCCCCGGCTGGCATCTTGAATGTTCAGCCATGAGTGAAAAATATTTGTCTCTGCCATTTGATATTCATGGGGGCGGGCAGGATTTGAGCTTTCCTCATCATGAAAATGAAATTGCTCAAAGCGAAGCTGCCACTGGAAAACCTATGGCCCGTTTTTGGGTTCATAATGGTTTTGTTCAGATTAACTCTGAAAAAATGTCTAAATCACTTGGTAACTTTTTTACTATTAGAGATATTATAGCTAAGTTTTTGCCTGAAACATTACGTTACTTCTTGTTAACAATGCATTACCGCAGCCCGCTTGATTTTTCTTTTGAGGCTCTTGAAGATGCTGAAAAGGGCATCCGCCGAGTTTATACAGCGATGGAGCAGATGGAAGAATCACTTGGAAAAGCAAAGTGGTCTAAAGCCCCCCTTCCAGAGGAAGTTCTTGCTGAACTTGATGACGCTGAGAAAGGTTGGGACGCGGCGATGGAAGATGATGTTAACACCGCCGGTGCTATGGGGCATATATTTAACCTGATTAGACTGGCTGGGCGTATTGCTGAAGAAAAAGCTTGGCGCAAAAGCGAAGGTGGGCGCGACGCTTGGATTCGCATTTTAGCGGATATGAAGAAGTGGGGCGAAGTTTTGGGTATATTTACTCAGACCCCGTCTGACTTTTTATCAGAACTAAAACTTTGCATGCTTGAACGTAAAGGTATTGAAGTTGCTAAGGTCGATGAGTTTGTTGCTGCGCGTCAGGATGCACGTAAGAACAAAGATTTTGCAGAGTCCGATAGACTTAGGGATGAGCTTGCTAAGCTAGGGGTAGAAGTAAAAGATACTCCGCAAGGCCCTACGTGGGATGTTATTTAATAATTATTAACGCCATATTAATCTTAAAAAAAGAAACCGAGGTAAAATCCGGTTTCTTTTTTTTTGTTTAACGAGTAACAATAAGGTATAAATAAATTCATGTAAAAGAGGTTGTTAATGAGAGTTTGCTTGAAAACTAAGACCATCATCGGTGTTTTCCTTCTTTGCTCTGCTATGCTTACAGGCGCTTGGGTTGGAATCTCTCAGTTCATGGCTCATAGTTCATATAAAATTGAGAAATCATTAATCGAAGAAAATTTTGACCGCGCTTTATATTCTCTTTCCAAAACATCAGAAGGGCTCAGCCGTGTTTGCAGAGACTCCGCTTGGTGGGATGATGCTTATATTTTCATGGAAGATCACAATCCGTATTTCATTAATTCGAATCTTGTGCCGGATCTGCTGACCACCTTAGACATTGATTTTGTGTTGTTCATTGATAATGAAGGTAATATCTTTGAATCATATTCAGCTGATGATATTGGTCGTATTTCCAAATGTTTTTCCACAAAAGGTTGTGCCGGAACAATGCTTGTAGAGGCGACAGATTTGAATGGTAAAGAAGGTCTTCTTAGGTTCTCCCATTCAATCGTGATGCTTTCCGCTCAGAAGATAATAAATAGTCTTGGTGAAGGTTCTCCACGTGGTACTCTAATTATGGGCCGTTTTTACGGAGATAAAGATATCGAATTGCTTGGCAAGGACCTTCGCATGAATCTCTCTTTTACCGAAATATCAAATCGTGCTGATGAAGGTGTTTTTTTTGAATCTGCAATGTCGACACACACCGCTTTGGTTGGGAGTAAAGTCCTAAAAGATGCTCTTGGAATTCCGATTGTTCAGGTTGACTTAAGTATGGAACAGGGGGTTTATGCCGTAGGTATGTCCATGACTCGAGTTTTCTTGGTTTTATTTGCAGGAACCTTACTTATCGCAGGCGTTTTAACTAATTTCTTTGTTAACTTGGTTTTTGTTTCTCGGATCGAAAAACTTAAATCACAGCTTGCTGGTGGACCAACTACAGATGATCTTAATTTTCAGGTGATTTTGAGCGGAAACGATGAACTGACCGATCTTTCAAAATCTATCAATGATACATTGCTTTTGGTACAAAAAGAAAAGGAACGTGCTGAAATTGCGAATAGAGTTAAAAGTGAATTTCTAGCAAATATGAGCCACGAGATAAGAACCCCCATGCATTCTATTCTAGGTATGGTTGAGCTTCTGAAGGAAACGAAACTTGATACGGAGCAGCAATACTTTTTAGATTTAACTGGAACTGCGGGCGAAGCTCTTCTTGAAATTATTAACGATGTTCTTGAAATATCGAAGATTGAAGCTGGCCATCTTGAAATTGAGAAGCATGAATTTTTACTTCAGGAAATGGTTCATAGAGTGGTTTCTGTTCTTACTGTTGAGGCTGAAAAGAAAGGGCTTACACTTAATTGCAATGTTTTAGAGTCTGTACCGGCCAAGGTTGCGGGAGATCCTACCAGACTTCGGCAGGTCTTAACTAACTTGATCAGCAATGCTATTAAATTCACAGGATCCGGAGTTGTAGAGATCAATGTTTTTCAAAATGATTCTGAGCAAATTATTTTTAGTGTATCTGATACCGGAATAGGAATTGCGGAAGATAAACTAAATACTATGTTTGAAAGTTTTACTCAGGCTGACTCCTCTACTTCTCGTAAATATGGCGGTACCGGGCTAGGGCTACCAATTTCTAAAAAACTCGTGAATATGATGGGAGGGGAGATATTTGTCGAAAGTCAACTTGGCAAAGGATCATCCTTCTCGTTTTACGTGAATCTTACTTACTAATCTTACTATTATTATTTAAAATTCGTTTGCTAGATTAGCATTGACTTATCCGATCGAAACATTACTTTTCAAATGAACTTAATAATACTTTGTGGGGTTTGTTATGATGGATATTTTATCACTAGTTGCTGTATGCGCAGCAGTATTTGTGCTGCTCAAAGTCGTTCTTCCTAAGCTCGGCATTAGTCCGTGAGGACCTTCAAAAGACTGCGGTTCGCAGTCTGATAAAGATATTCTCGGTCGTAAGGACGATTAGTTTATGCCTATTTATGAGTATAAATGTAACGAATGCGGACAAGTTTTTGAAGAGCTTGTATCCGCTTCGAGTACTGAGTCACCTAAATGCGCGGATTGCAAAAGTCCGGATACTGTGAAGCTTTTATCGGCTTGCTGTAAATCGGCTAGCGCAAGTAGTGGCAGCGGATCATACGCTCCTCCTATTGAAGGATGTGGTCCCAGCGGGTTTTCCTGAGGCTAGTAAGCTGCTTCCCGGTCGGAAAGCATATTTGTTTTTGGTTAAAAGTTTTTTGAATATTAGAAAGCCCCTTTAGAAATATTCTAAAGGGGCTTTTTGTCTGAGTATTTACTTATGCATATGTTGCTTGCATACATTTTATTAATGCCATGATTCGGCTGTCGTAAGTATGCTCCGCCAAAATTCGCTTGCGGGCGGCCTTAATTATTGCCGTTCGAGACTCTGAGTCAGCGGTATATTTTGCGATTAGGTCAGGTATTTCATCTATGTCATAATAGACCGCAATTTCTTTGCCAGGTTCGAACAGATTTTCCATTTGGTAGCGATGGTCAGTTAGGATAAAACCGTTGCAGGCTGGCACATCGAATACCCTTTGATTCACTGCACCTTTCATTTGCTGGCTGGTACAGTTGAAATTTATTTTAGAGCATGGGTAAAAGTGCGGCAGATCTTCGTAATACGATAGCTCGGAATGATAATCCCAGTTCTCTTCGTCTTTTAGTAGCGTATTCCAGCCGCTATCTCCCACGATTAGTGGTCCATATTCAAGCGTTTTTTTAACACATGATAGGCGGTATTCAAGTGTTGCTTGCCAGATTATGAGTGTTTCAAATGCGAGCTTGCGGTATGGAGAAGTCAAGTTTTCATAGTGCGGCAGTAGTTCTGGAAAATCTGTTTTCAAAAAATTAGTCACGGATGGCTCAGACTTTTGTCCAAATTTATGTGCAATCTCTTTCCAGCGTAATTCCAACTCTCCTGATGGTTGTGCTGCTTCAAGTCGCCGCGCAGTCTTGTGTACCATTGAGTTGCCGACAAATGAAATGTCTCGTGACCATGCCGGATTGGAGCATCCTTTGCCCGGGGTAAATCTAGTTTGATCCGTGCCGAGCGGCAGGTGAAAAATATTATCGTATCCCATCTCTTTTAGGGATTCCATGCGGTCTGCGTCCCATGTGAATATAGTCGTATTTGCGCTGGCCTGTGCCTTGTATAGGGGCAGTAGTAATAGCGGATTATCTACAAACCACGAAGCAAGCGGCACTCCGTATTTATGGAGTATAGAGTGTAATATTCCTTCCTGATCAACTCCGAGATGGTTTACAGTGAGTACAAAGTCTGGCCGAAAAATATTCATTGCTGATGAAATTCTAGACACGAACAAGTTCAGATCCATTTCTTTTGCGTCCATGTTAATGAACATGTGCGGAATGGATTGTCTCTCACAGGCTGAGACAATTTCACCCATAAGAAAATATTGGCTTGTTAAGAGGAGTATTCTAGGTTTTACCGATTGAAACTTGGGCCATGTTTGTATCTGCTGTTTCTGCTCTGAGCTGCTGGAAATTTTTCTGATCGTTTCTGCGTAAAAAGGAGAGAGTCTTAAGTAAAATGGGATGGTCAGAATATCTATCTCAAGTTGGAATTGTTTTTTCAGCTCCCAAATGTGCCGCACTGCTTTTTCTGGCGAAGAAGTATCTATCCAGTGAAGATTTTGGTGGGTCTTAAATTTGTTCTTTAAATCTGTGGCCGTTAGAATTGGCTCTTCACAGTCAAGAATTAGCAGGGGGTTGCCTGTTTGTAATATTGATTCTGCTGCAACTCCAATGCCCGAACCTATCAGCAGTTGTAACTTTTGCGGATCAGCTTTGGCAGCAATAATCTCTTCATTGCGGGCTCCGTATTTACCCCACATGTGTTTGATTTTATCATCATATGAAACGCAAACATCCTTTAGTCCGCTTTCGTCTTCTATAGTCTTTGCTACGTATTTATCGGCCATTTTTAAGCTTTTACCATGAGTCGCGTGCTGGTTTATGGTAGAAAAACTCTATTCTGCGGTTCTTTCTTTTATTGGCCACGGTATCATTTTTTACTAACGGCTGAGTATCGGCATATCCTACAGCCTTGAGTCTTTTTGTCGAAATTCCACCATGTTCCGTTATGTAGCGCAGTGCGCTTGCTGCTCTGGCTGAGGAAAGTTCCCAATTTGATGGATACTTGGCTGAGCGCGTTTCAGAGGTGTCCGTATGCCCTCTCACCACAAGATTGTAGTTGTTTTCTTTAAGTATGCTGATAACTTTATTAAGTGTTTTGTTTGCGCCTGGTTTTAACTTTGCTGAACCTGGTTGGAATAGAGATGCGCTGTCGGTGCTCATGGTTACGCCGTCGTGATCGGCATTCACTCCTGAGGATTTACGGGTTGCGTTGTCTTCATCGAGAAGAGCTTTAATACGCAGGACAAGGCCTAGCAACCGTTTTTCGTTGCTGTCCATTTTTACTTCTTTGCGCTGTAAATCCGAGGGTGTAAGAACTAAGTGGTCTGCTTCTTTTCGCTCCATTTTAACACCGAAAGCGTTCCTAACCGAGCCTAGAAGTTCTTTGAATTTTTCTGCATCATTAGACGCAAAAGATAGCAACAGTACGAAAAAACACAGCAAAAGAGTAACCATGTCAGCGAAGGTCGCCATCCACGGTGGTAGTCCTTCTTCTGCCGGAGGGCTATTATCTTTCGGCGTGAGTATTACTATTTTTGCCATGGCAGAGTGTTGCTATGCTACAGCTTCGCGCATTGCCGGGGCGATGAATGCTTGGAGCTTTTCTTTTACAATTGAAGGGTGCTCCCCTTTTTGAATCGCAACTACTCCCTCAACCATAATTTCCATATATAGGGCTTCTTCATTTGAACGTTCTTGAAGCTTTTTGGCGAGTGGAAGGAATACGACGTTGGCTAGTATTGAGCCGTAAAGAGTTGTGAGCAATGCGACTGCCATAGCTGGCCCAATTGCGTCAGGATCACTGAGATTAGAGAGCATGTTAACAAGACCGATAAGAGTTCCGATCATTCCAAACGCAGGGGCCATTGAGCCCATGCCTTTCATAACGTCCTGACCTTGGTAGTGTCTCTTTTTCATGAAATCAATTTCAATTTCCATAATGGCACGAACAAGGTCTCCATCCGTTCCATCGGCAACTAAGATAACGCCTTTTTTCAGGTATTCATCATCAATTGCAACTTTTTCAAGAGCAACAAGGCTTTCCTTTCTTGCTGTTTCGGCAAGAGCAACAATTTGATCAACGATCGCTTTCGGGTCTCTGGCTTTTGCAAAGAACCCTTTCAGGGCAATTTTGAATGCTTTAAGCACTACTGCCATGGGGAACATAATAAAAGCTGAAGCAAATGTTCCTCCGAAAACAACTACAGCGGATGGTGCGTCAATAAACCCCGCAGCATTTCCACCCATGAAAATTGTTGCTATAATAAGTCCAAATCCACCGACAATACCAATCAGAGTTGCGATATCCATAAGTATTCTATTTCTTTAGCGCGGGAGATCCCACTTTAATTTCATGGTTTTCATAGTAGAAGAAAACATCTTCTAGGGGCTCATTAACCTGTAAAAAAGCCTGGCCAATGCTAATCTCAACACCTGGCTTGACAACTCCGGAACACATAATTCTACATGATTCCAGTTTACTTGTTTGTTCAAGTTCGTTCCATAGGTGTTTTTTCTTATGATTAAGAAATTTGATCTTAACTTCGCATTTTTCGATATTGTCGGCGCTGCTAGCTGTACTCGAGTCTCCATCTAGCTTGTCTTTCTCGAAATGTTCTATGCGAATCCGTAGCTTGGCAATCTGCTTTGAAATTTTATTTATTTGTAGCAAAACCTTTGGGCTGTATCCTACAATCAATTGAGCAGGGATACTAAGGCCACCTCCTAACTGTCCTCCGACATATATATATTGATTGCTATAGCAAGGCCCACCGGATAGTCGGTCTTTAATCGCAAATTTACCTTCGCAATAGACGGTACTATGCATGCAGCTTTTATCAATGATAATATTTTTACCGCTGATCAATGTTGCATTTTCGCAAAAGCTGGCGCGGAGACTACCTTTTGATTCAATATGCGCTATGCTGTTACCTTTGATGCCTCCATCGCATTTCAAAAATCCGCCGGCTTTAATTGTAGCCTGCTCGATAACTCCCTTTATATTAATATTGTAGGCCTTTATTTCTAGAGCAGACTTTACTGATCCATGAACTACAAGGTCGCCTATGAAAAAAATATTTCCGGTCGAGAGGCCAACATCTCCGCGAATATTGAGTAGTTCTTTAACCATGATCTGCTGATCTGCATTGTAAAAAACATATCCGTTCTTCGTTGCAATCAACTGATTTGGATCATCAGGATTAATTCTTGTATGTGGTCCTTTCGGAAAAATTTTTTCCGGATAATGCCTGTATCCATTTGCACAGACCCCGTTTTCTTCATCTTTCCATTCCGCTAAAACCTGCCCAATAACGACACTTTGAACATAGCCTATATTATAGAAATCGGTGCTGCCATCTTGTTTTTGAGTGGGCTTTAGGTTCTGGTAGTCAAAATCTGGATTAAAATAGTGCTTTAGGCAGGGCATAAAAATCTCCGGAAGAGAGCGTTTAAACTACACAATTTCACGTTCATCTTGAATAATCGTAAAGAAGGAAATAAGTCGTACGAGTTCAAGTGTTTTACATATATGTTCGCTAGGGCGTAGGAGAAACATTCTTTTATCATTTCTTTTCAATCGCGAGTTGAGAGAAACGAGGAATCCGATTCCAGAGCTATCTAGAAAACGGGCTTCGGATAGATTGGCTATGACAGTAGTTATCTCGGAAGAGTTACTTTTTTCCTCAACCTCTTCCTTGAATTCGTGGATAGTTTCTATCGTTATTTCTTCCCCGCACTGTAACGTGAGAATTCCGTCTGATATAATTATTCTTTCGTCAGCCATTGGTCTTCCTGTACCTTGCGAGTTAACTTGATAATATTTTTGTTATCTTCTTTGATAAGCTCAAAATTATCCATAAGTTTAGACATAATAAACATGCCTCTTCCGCCAACAGCTTCTGGTGAAGGCATTGTAAAATCTATTGATTCAGAACATAGACCTCTGCCCCAGTCCGCAATTTCAAGGACGATATATTCAGGGGGAACTACGGTTATGTTCAATTCAAGTCTATTGCAGTCAGCTCTATTGTCGTAAGCATGTCTGGCAACGTTCGAGCACGCTTCCGTCAAGACTAAGTCAATGTCGTGAAGTATGTTCTCGTCTGAAATGAAATTTTTAAGTATGAGAATCGCCTGTCTGGCAATTTCTCTACTCTCTTCAGGGTTTGGAACTGCTTCCAGCACAAATTTATGCATGAATGCTCCGGATGTCCTTTTTGAGCGGAATTTGTCTTCCGGTCAAGTGTTGCAACGTACTGTTTAT
The DNA here is from genome assembly GCA_030145055.1 of Desulfovibrio sp. GTDB lineage: Bacteria > Desulfobacterota > Desulfovibrionia > Desulfovibrionales > Desulfovibrionaceae > Maridesulfovibrio. Next base: position 6,166 of record JAQYWK010000001.1, on the reverse strand, counting down.
ACGAGTGATTAAATTAATATCCTAATCCGTTCTTTTTAGCAAAAGAAGACAGCTGTTAAGCTGAATTTTAAGCGAAATCTTCAGAATCAAGGATTATCGTAACGGGACCCGAGTTTACAAAATCTATATTCATCATCGCACCGAATTCGCCGGTTTCCACTTTTCCGGGAGCTTTTGTCCTAACTGCCTCAGTAAATTTATCAAATAAGTCTTTGGCTAAATCGGGCTGAGCCGCCCCTGTAAAGGATGGCCTGCGCCCTTTGCGGCAAGATGCATACAGGGTAAATTGTGAAACTAGCAGAATGTCACCTTTAAAGTCATCAAGTGCCAGATTCATGCGCCCGTCGTCATCTTCGAATATTCTGAGACCGATCATTTTATTAATGAGGGTGTCCCATGCTTTTGAAGAAGGAAGGTCTTCGGTGTCTCCTTTACCGAAACCTACCAGGACTAGTATTCCGGGGCCGATTTCGCCTACGGTGCGATCCGCAACTTCAACCTTCGCTTTGCTTGTTCTCTGAATGACTAGCCGCATGAACTTAATCCTCGCTGTAGGTCGCTACAGAAGAGTCTTTTTCAGAAACAGAGGCATAAACAAGCCTGATTCCGTCAGTCTGTATTCTTTTTTTCATCTCATTATATATGTAGTGCGCAATGTTTTCAGACGATGGATTTCTATGTTCAAAGTAATCGATAGAGTTGAGGTGCTTGTGGTCCAGGGTTTCAAGGACTGCGCCTAACTCATTTTTCAGCACTTTGAAATCCATAAGTATTTCTACTTTGGAATCGAGGTGGCTTCCTTCAATCTCGACTTCTACCCCGAAATTATGGCCGTGCATGTTTTCACATTTACCGCCGTAATTTCTTAGCTGGTGAGCTGCTGCAAAATCTTTTTTGACTTTAAGTCTCCACTTACCCTTGCCCATTATATTCTCCTGCTGTCTTATCTTTGGTATAAACGAAGTGAGTTGCTTAGCGGTTATGACCGTAAGTCGTCAATGGTATGTATTATGCTTTTTTAGGCGGCTTTTATGCTGCTGCCCTTTTACGCCATTCATTGAATTCTTTCCAGAAATCACCGTTAGGCCTGATTGTGTATGAAGGACCGAGTCTAAGTGAACAGACAGATTCTTCTAAGTACAACTGGAGCGTTACCGGCGCTGAACCGGGGTAACCTCCTAAAATTGCTTTCAGTTCCTTAATTCCTTCGTCCGAACATAGCTTGCAGTTGATCGGGAGAGGAACAGCTTCTTGGCATCCAGCCTGTGCGGCGGATAGAAGTGATACTTCCTCCGCTAGAACTTTTGCTTGCTTAGGCGCGTCATTATCGCCGTCTTCCTGATCACGCAGGTCAATCTTCCCCTTTATAAGGAGGGGCTGATCTTGCGATAAAAATTGTTCGGCAACAGCAAAGGTATTGGGAAGCATGGTCAATTCTCCGGAACCAGTCATATCTTCCATTTGACAGAAGGCCATTTTGTCACCTTTTTTGGTGACGTATTCCTTATAAGTAGGAATAATTATGCCGAGCCTGACTTGCGCTCCGTTGGACATTTGCTTGCACTCATCAATTGTAACAAGGCCCAGCCTTTTCATTTCATGACGATATGCGAGAAGAGGGTGACTTGTTAAAAAGAATCCTAGAGCTTCTTTTTCAAGCTTCAATTTCTCTGTGTCATCCCACTCTTCGGTATTAAACTCGTCAAAGCTTAGGGGGATCGGCTCACTTTCTGCCTCATCTGAGCTGCCAAGCATGTCTAGCATATTGATCATGCCGGATTCTTTATCTTTTGTTTGCTTCTGGCCGTAAGCGACAGATTTATCGAGACCCGCCATCAGTCCTGCACGGGAAATTTTCAAAGAATCCATCGCACCAGCTCTGATCAAATATTCGATGACCCTTTTGGTTACGCGTCGCAGATTTACTCTGGAGCAGAAATCTATGAGGCTTGCAAATGGTCCATCTTTTTCGCGTTCGATAACGATTTCATCAATAGCCTCTTCTCCGACATTTTTGATTCCTGCCATACCGTAAAGGATATCGCCTTCATGTACGGAGAATCTGGCCTTACCAAGGTTAATGTCCGGCTGGCGTACAGTTACTTCCATGTCGCGACAGGCATTGATGTACATGATGATTTTTTCGGTGTTATTCATTTCAGTACTCATCAGAGCTGCCATGAATTCTACCGGAAAATGTGCTTTCAGGAAGGCTGTATAATATGAAATGAGGGCGTAAGCGGCTGAGTGAGATTTATTGAAACCGTAAGCCGCAAATTCTTCCATAAGGTCAAATATCGCGTTGGCTGTTGTAGCCGGAATTTCATTTTCTTTAGCACCTTCAAGGAATCTTACCCGCTGATTGGCCATCTCGTCTGGGTCTTTTTTACCCATTGCACGACGGAGCAAGTCACCTTCACCAAGTGAAAAGTTGGCGATTATCATAGCCGCCGCCATAACCTGCTCCTGATAAACAATAACCCCATAAGTAGGGGACAGGCTGTCTTCAAGTGTCGGCCACAGATAGGATACTTCTATCTCACCGTGTTTACGCTTAATGAACTCATCAACCATACCGGACCCGAGTGGGCCAGGACGATATAGCGCGAGCATCGCGATAATATCTTCAAAGCAGTTAGGCTTAAGCATACGCAAATATTTGCGCATTCCCGATGATTCAACCTGAAAGATCCCGTCTGTGTCGCCTTTGCAAAAAATATCGTAAGTGGCGGGGTCGTCAAGAATCAGGTTGTCGAGATCGGGCGCTTCTTTGCCCTGTCCGCGAATGACGTCAAGACAGTCTTCTACAACGGTCATTGTTCGGAGACCAAGAAAGTCAAACTTGATCAGGCCGACTTTTTCGACCTTTTTCATGTCGTACTGTGTTACAACCTCACCCTTTTTACCGCGATAGAGTGGAAGGTATTCCATCATCGGTTTGTCAGAGATAACAACACCCGCCGCATGAGTTGATGCGTGGCGAGACATGCCCTCGAGTCGTTTGGCGATATCAATCAGCTTTTCGACTTTGGGATCAAAATCCACCATATTCTGTAACTCTGGGATAGCAGCTACAGCATTGGCAACATTGATCTTGGCTTTCTTAACACCGAGCATTTTAGCCAGTAGGGCAGGGTCATCAGGAATAAATTTTGCGATTTTATTGGTCTGGGCAAAGTCCATTCCAAGCGCGCGGCCTACGTCTTTAATTACTGCTTTGGCCTTCATGGTTCCGAAGGTGGTGATCTGGGCTACGTGGTCCCAGCCGTATTTATCCGAACAGTATTTAACAACCTCAAGTCTTCTGCGCTCACAAAAGTCGACGTCGATATCAGGCATGGAGATACGTTCAACATTCAGGAATCTTTCAAAAAGAAGATCATACGGAAGTGGATCAATGTTGGTGATGCGCAGTGCCCACGCAACGATTGAGCCTGCAGCTGAACCACGTCCCGGGCCAACAGGGATTTTATTGTCCTTAGCCCAGTTTATGAAATCCTGAACAATAAGGAAATAGGCAGGGAAACCCATTTCAATAATAATTCCAAGCTCATAATCAAGCCTGTCCCAATACTTTTTCTCTTCAATATCATATGGAACATTGGCTATGCGTCTCTTCAGCCCTTCCCGGCAGAGGTGCTCAAACTCCGTATTGATGGTCATGCCTTCAGACAGTTGATAATCTGGGAAGTAGTAGTTACCAAGTTCGATTTCGAGGTTACACATTTCAGCAATGCGCTGAGTATTGGCTACCGCTTCGGGAACATGAGCAAAATATTGTTCAATCTCTTCGGGTGTTTTGAAATAAAGCTCATCCGTGTCCATGCGCATTCGTTTTTCAGCATCAACGGTGGTCTGAGTCTGGATGCAGAGCAGTAGATCATGCGCTTCGTAATCATCTTTAGTGAGGTAATGGCAGTCGTTGGTGGCAACAAGTGGCAACCCTGTGCGCTCTGCACATTCAATAAGTAGCTTGTTGGCATCTTCTTGAATAGCAAGGCCGTTGGCCTGTACTTCAATATAAAAATTGTCAGGGAACATTTTAGAGTAGGTGCGCGCCATTTCAACGCCCGCGTCTATCCCTTCATTCATGAGGGATTTACATACTTCTCCGGCAAGACAAGCGGAAAGGCAGATGACTCCCTCGCTATATTTATTGAGCAGATACTTACTTACACGCGGCTTGTAGTGGAACCCTTCCAGATATCCGAGTGATACGAGTTTAATAATATTCTTGTAGCCCTGCTGATTCTTGGCCAGGAGGACTAAGTGGTAGCGATGCCTGTGGTCCTTGCTCTTGTGGGCATTTTCATCATCAATGTCGCCGGGGGCCACATATACTTCACAACCGATAATCGGCTTGATCCCCATATCGAGCGCAGTCATATAAAAGGCTACGGCTCCGAACATGGTTCCGTGATCTGTAATACTAACCGCAGGCATACCGAGGTCTTTAGCCCGCTGGCATAAGTCTTTAATGCGGATCGCTCCGTCTAGAAGACTGTATTCGGTGTGAACATGTAAATGGACAAATTCTGACATATATAAGTTCCTGATGATATGAACGTGGAATTAAACTTTAGTACTTAGGAGCAATTGATGGGTTAATATTTACATAAGGTATGATCGTCAATAAGTTTGAAATGCATAAAAGTCCAAGCTTAAGAGGACGGGAAGCTAAGTTGCAAAAATATTAAGCGTTGCCAGTGCGTTAAAACGATCAAACTTTAGTTTACGAACTGAAAATAAAAAAGGTACTATTCGGGCATGACCTCTCTATCATATATATATGACCGTTTGCCGCTTTTGCTGCTCTTCGCAACCGGATACATTTTGTACCGGGTGATTGCATGCGTCGGTCTACCTGAATATTTTTCGGCTAAGGCTGTCCGGTTCAGTCGCGGCAGGGTAGACTGGTTATTACTTTCGCTAATTTTTGTATCGGCAGGGATGTCTATGTTTATCCCCAATGCTGTGACGGTACTGGCAATGATCCCCGTTATCCGCAAACTCGATGGAGAACTAAAGTCCATGACCACTCCACTCACTCTATCTATTATATATGGGGCAAATATTGGCGGCATGGGCTCATTGATAGGAAGTCCTGCGAATCTACTTTTGCTAGGGGCGCTGGATCTATTCAATGTAGAGGGGCGAGGACAGATAACCTTCTTCAATTGGTTTATGTGGGCGCTGCCTGTTGTCGTGTTGTTTTTACTGCTGGCGTGGATCGTTCTCAAGGTGGCCATTCCAAAAGAAAGTAATAGGATTCCAGCAAAGCTTATCAATAAACCTGAACAAGTAACCTTAAAGCAAAAGCAGGGGATACAAGTTTTCGGGCTGTTCATCTTCTTCTGGATGGCAACATCTATTATCAGGGAATTCAGCGATTCCTATATTGAGGTAGAGCCTGCAATAGCGATTGTATTCACAATAGTTTTCTTATTTACGATATTCAGCAAACTGTCGTTTGGCATTGATGAAGGGGCGAGTGAAGGGCCGTTGATGAACTTAAAGAGTTTAGTTGAGGGCGTGCCTAAACGGGGGCTAATGATCCTTGCAGTTCTTGCCGTAGTGATCTCTATAGTAATGTTGTTTAGAATTGATAAATACGGTGCGGACTTGTTTGCAAAGGTGCTAAACGTGCTGCCAATCGACGAACAAGGTGGCTATTTACTCTATCTGGTAACGGCCGTAGTCGTGATCATGCTTACGGAGGTACTAAGCAACACGGTGGTCTCAACAGCCTTCTTTGCGGTGGTGGTTCATACGGCGAGTACATACGGCATTAACCCTATGGCGTTAATGATACTAGTTTCGATAGGATCGACATGCGCATTCATGACTCCTATAGCCACACCATGTAATAGCCTAGCCTTCGGTGAGATGCGAAGAGTCTCACTAAGTACTATGCTGACCTTAGGAATGGTGCTGAACATGTGCGGGGCCGTTCTGCTCTCCGTGTGGGTCTGGCTAGTAATTCCATATATATATGGATAACATCTCAACCTCGAACCTTTCTACATCTCTCTCGGCACCATTTACCAAACAAATCTCAACAGATAACCACAATAACGCAGAAACCCATTGACGTGGGAGCGTGTTTTACATAGAACCTCTTTCTCGGGTCAGCAACGCCTTAACGGCACAGCGTCTCTGAGAGTTT